>JABARP010000001.1 GCA_019186825.1 Pyrinomonadaceae bacterium | reverse complement strand
CGCAAAAGGTGGTTGACCTCGGCAATAGACGAACCAGAACCACCCGCGATAGGCGTCTTTCGGCTCGCATCGATGATGCGGTGGTCGTTCTTTTCCGCACGCGTCATCGAACCGATGATCGCCTCCGTGCGTTTCATTTGATGATCGACCATCGCGGATTGCTCGTCGCTCATCTCGAGGCCGCCGGTCATCTGATCCGGCAGCATCTTCATCAATTTCGACATCGAACCGAGCTTCTTGAACTGGCTAAGCTGTTTCTGAAAATCCTCCAGCGTGAACTGGTTCTTTGTCATTTTCAGAAGCTGCGCCTGAGCTTCCTGCTCGTCGATCTTGCCCTGTACTTCCTCGATCAGCGACAGAACGTCGCCCATGCCGAGGATCCGCTGAGCTATGCGATCGGGATAGAACGGCTCGATCGCGTCGTACTTTTCGCCGACGCCGACGAATTTCACCGGCTGGCCGATCACCTGTCGGATCGAGAGTGCCGCACCGCCGCGTGCATCGCCGTCCATCTTCGTCAGAACGACGCCCGTGATGCCGACGCGTTCGTGGAACACTTCGGCGGAACGCACAGCGTCCTGGCCGGTCATCGCATCCGCAACAAAAAGGACTTCGATCGGCTTTGTCTCGGCCTTGATCGCTTCGAGCTCGGTCATCAGCTCGTCGTCTATGTGCAGACGGCCGGCCGTGTCGATCAGCAGCGTGTCGAATCCGAGTTCGTTCGCGTGCTTGACTGCACCGCGAACAAGCTCGAGCGGCTCATGCGTGTCGGCAGCCTCATAGACAGGAATGCCGACGGCATCGCCTACGACCTTCAACTGAGCACGTGCCGCGGGACGATAAACGTCCACCGAGACGAGCAGCGGCTTTCGCTCCTGATTATCGCGTAGCCAACGCGAGATCTTGCCCGTCGAGGTCGTCTTACCGGAACCTTGCAGGCCGACGATCATCACGACGTTCGGTATCTGCTTAGTAAAGACGAGCCGTGACGACGTGCCGCCCATCAGGGCCGAAAGTTCGTCATAGACGATCTTTACGACCTGTTCGTGCGGCTTTAGGCCATTCCAGACCTCTTCGCCCTCGGCCTTTACGCGTACGGACTCGACAAAATCCTTCGCGACCTTGTAATTCACGTCCGCTTCGAGCAGCGCCATGCGGATCTCGCGAAGAGCGGCGTCCACGTGTTCGGGCGTCAATTTGCCCGCTCCACGCAGATTTCGCAGCGTATTCTTCAGCTTATCCGACAGCGATTCGAACATACAGACACACTTCGGCTACAAGAGTCGAAACTATAAATACTAATTATTTAAAGGAAAAGTGTCAAATTTCCGGCCTCGCCGCACCGCGGCTCCGCGGAAACTGAGTACGCAGAAAAATATCCAAAAACAACCCCGCACGCGGATAGTTTACAATAGACGGCAGAGAGAATATGCCGAAGCTAGGACCGATAACCCGAAGGCAGTTGGTTAAATATTTCCGTCAGCTGGGTTTTGACGGCCCGTTTGCGGGCGGCAATCACTCGTTTATGAAGCGCGGCTCGCTGAAGGTTCGAATTCCAAGCACAGATATTGATAAGGGACTACTTAGCCGGATACTGCGTCAGGCCGATATTTCCGTGGATGAATGGGAGCGGCTAGGCTAGCGCGGGTTGGCGGGACGCCTTTTTAAACTTAAGGTCGATGCCGTTAACTTTCGGAAGCGGCGTATTGTCTGCCAAGTGCAGCAAGACCCATTCTTCCAAGACCTCCGACAGCTCATCCCTGCAATCCTCAAGGCTTTTTGCATTAGCCCAAACTCCCTGAAAACCAGGGATCTCGCCGTAGAACTCCCCACTCTCAAGGATCTCGTACTTGGCGTTCCTAAGGGCCGCTTGAAGGTATTTCGTCAACATCAACCTTAGGATAAGCCATTTCCAACCCATTTTCCACCTTTTTTGATCAAGCTCGGGCTTTTAAGCCATCGCCGCAAGCATTCATCAACGCCAACCGAGGCGCGTCATCCGCCGCTCGCCGCCGTCGATACGCATTGTATGTTGATCCCTGCATACAATGCGTATAGTTTTGATCCCAATGGCTAATAAAGCCCTTCTCACGGCCTTCGGCGACCGCATCCGACAACTACGGCACCGCAAGAACCTCTCACAAGAACAGCTAGCCGAACTCACCGACTTCCACCGCACCTACATCGGTATGGTCGAACGCGGAGTATAATCAAAGCCGTGGATCGACTGTCGAAAGAAAGACGAAGCTGGTTAATGAGCCGCGTTGGGTCTAAGAATACGACACCAGAATTAATTGTTCGATCGCTAGTACACCGACTCGGCTTTCGCTTCAGACTGCATTATCGGAAACTTCCGGGGAAACCGGACTTGGCGTTTCCCGGACGCAAGAAGGTGATCTTTGTTCACGGGTGCTTTTGGCACGGTCATAAGAACTGTTCTAAAGGTCGTCTTCCAAAGTCGAATATCGAAGTTTGGGACTTGAAGATTGCACGAAACCGAGAACGCGACCGAGCGATACAGAGGGCTGTCAAGCGAATAGGCTGGTCAGTGTTGGTAGTCTGGCAATGTGAGTTGCGTACGGTTTCGAAGCTCGAAACGCGACTGCTGCGCTTTCTGTCACAGCCCTAAAACTCTCCCTCAGCAAACATAGGGAAGTACCTGTAGACTTTTCCGAATTTATCTATGTCGGAGGCCGAAAGAGGAAGGTTGGGTCGATTTGTTGTAACTGGTAAATCTCGCTCGAGCGTTCTGATTTCCCTAAAAGTTAATAGAGGAGCTTCAATAAGATATGCATCAGAGCCGCTTCGTGTAAAATCGAGGGTGGAAAATCCGCATTTATCGAAGACGTCGCTTTGTCCCGCGTCAAACAGAACTCCACCCAAGGTCATGATCCGCATCCCGTCAGCGTAACGGAAGTTGTATATTTGTTCGTAGGCGATTTTGCTTGACTGCGTCAGTATCCCGTTTCTATTCTTTAGGCTTTCCTCTATCTGGTTATTAACGACTTGCCTGTAAATCTCTGCTGTTCCCCACCCGGCAAAATCCTTGTTCTTCAATCCCGACGGGACCCGTTCCACGCCAATTGACCTTCGCAAGGAATCGAGCGGTCCTTTGGATTCTTCCTCATCCGTTTCCGTGGCTCCGACACCGGGAATGCAAATGGAGACAATCAAGACGCTGCCTGAGGCGGCTTTTGCGGAGATCATTCCGATATCATCAAGTATCTCGCTACTCAGCGTGGTGTCGTAGTCTAACCAATATATTGTTCGCGGCTCCCATGCGAGTTTTGGGAGTACGTCAGTCGACTTTCCAAAGAGCATCCTTATCGAACTATAGGGTCGATTGAATTCGAACCTTTGCTGGACCATAGGGTGGGTAGCATTCTCGATACTGATCATGTCTTCAAAACCTAAGAGTTTATGAAACAAATAAAAGTCGCTGAAGTAGACCGACCCAAATCCAACATAGCGATACGATGAAACCCGAGCGAAGGCGGATAAGCGTCGAAATGAATCGGCGAACATCTTTCGTTCGATACTCTTCGCGGGTCTCAATCGATAGTCGATCTTCTTGTAGCTATTCGGCACTTTCGTCGTCCTCCATCCGCATGAAGTAGTCGAAAGTCTCGGTCCCTACCTCCTTTAAGGTGCTTGCGTTCAAGAGTTCCATCGCCCTTTCAACCCGTTCAGACGGCATCTGGTATGAGATAGTTCTCACCTTCGGCTTTGGCGGCGTGGTCGGAGGGGTCGGAAAGTCAAACTTCGCCCGCTCCGAAATAGAGGAAAGTTTGACCTCCGCTGACGATCTCACAGCATCCGTTAGGAGCCGATCGTCTGAGTCAAGTTCTGAATCAAGTTTGTTGAGGAAGTCGATGACTTGCCGCATCGCCAAGATCATTTCTGGCTTAATCGCTTGATAAACGTTTGACTCCTCGTTTATCTCACTCTTGGTTGTATTCCAGGGAAGAAGATCTGCATCGTCGCAAGTAAACCTAAGATATCCACGAAATCGAGCAAATTGACCGTGAGCCTTAGGTATCTTCACATTCTCATACTGTTCGTCCCACCCTGTGACTCGCGTCTTATCCGCTCGGAGTATCAGTCGCCCATTACACGAAACGTACCATCCCGACTGTTCAGGATCCGAATCTTTCACGATACCAGCGTAGATCTCGACACGGATCACGGGCTTTCCGGGAAGGTCAATGTTTCGAACGATTTTGATCGGTTTTATAGAGAACCCGGAAATCAACTTAGCTTCATCGTGAGCAAGGGTGAATCCGTTGACCTCAATCTCTAACCCCTTAGTGAGGCTCTCTTCATGCTTATTTTTCAGATCGTCAATGAGCCGGAGTCGAAAATTTTCATAACCAAATTCCACGGCAATTTCGTCGTGCAACTTTGTAACTGTAATGCTCGTACCCCAATTTGCCGCGTCGTGTGATGTATCAAGATTCAACTGAGTGAATTCGAACTCCCAGAGTTCTTTTCCGTCCGGTCCGAGTTTTGATCTCCAGTCATCAACATCGATCTCTAGGATGAAGTCTGAATTCTCTGAAATCGACACAATGTTAAAGAAAGAACCAATCTTGAAAAGTGATCGCTTCATTCCTACGCCAAACTGACCCACGGATCCGAGCGTCTTCGGCATGTCGGACGGCCTACCGAATCTGAATGCGTAATTTATTGCCGTTTCGGCGGGTATGCCGCCGCAATTGTCCTCGATTGAGAAACTCTCCGGGTTGAAATTAAGCGTCACCTTCAAGCCTTCGTAATTCCCATCCGGTCGGACGCGTAGCGCTCCATCCACGCAATTGTCTACAAGGTCGGCAATCGCCGCGTTGAGTTTAACGTCCCGAACCAATATGGAAATAAAGAATTCCTTTGTTGGAGACGCATTGATTTTAGGAGTCATAAAATGGAGTTTGCAAACGGGCGGAATCTACATCCGTGCCGCAATTTGGCTGAGTAATACTTCGGCAATTATTGGACTGACGCTATTCCCAATCTGTCGGAAACTATGCCATTTGGTCGGATGAAATACAAACCAATCGGGGAATCCCTGCAACCGGGCCGCCTCACGGGGCGTAATCACGCGGGGTTCGGTCGGGTGGACTGGACGAATTGCTTGATAGCTTCCCTTATCGCGATTGGTGCCTGCCCGGAGCGTCGGGCAAAATCCGCCCGGATCAAGGCGTACGGCACGCGAAATCTTATCTGCCTCACCAGCCTTCAAGGCTCGAAAGCGTTCAACAACATCGTGAGCGTGCCTTGTCCCCTGGCAACCGGAGACGAGCCCCTTTTCGAGGTACTCCTTTAACGCAGTTTTGTCCCCGACGGTATCGGGGATGCTACCTGTCACCTTGGCCATGTATAATGTGCCATTCGTCTTAACTACCCTTGACCACTGAGCACCTTCGTCCTCCCAATTTTCCGAAATCTTAACAGGCAATCCTTCAAGAGCGAGCGAAACGGTAATTCTTTCCGCATCCGGGGTCGTATTGAAATCGGATTCTTCGAACTCCGAGTCGAATTTACAAGGGTCGTATCCGAAAAAGAACACGCGCTTACGGGTCGTCGGAACGCCGTATTCCGAGGCCGTCACAGTGAAAGGATCGAGAACCTTGTAGTATTTGGGAGCTTTTGCAAGAGCGTTTCGACGAATCGTCGTGTACTTGTCGGTCATTATTCCAGGAACATTCTCTGCGAGGAAGAAGGCGGGGCGGACTTGATCGACCAGACGGAAGAAGTGTCCGAAAAGTTGATTTCGACCGTCATTACCATTCCTGCGACCAATGTTACTGAAGCCTTGGCAAGGCGGTCCACCAATCAGCCCACCGAGTTCACCCACATTTAGATCAATAGCCTTCAATAGCTGTGGACCGCTCAGCTTTCGAATGTCCCTTTCAAGGTGGATTGTCCCTGGGAAATTCTTAGTGTGTGACGTGATCGCGATAGGATCGTTCTCGACGGCAGCCAAGACATGGAAGCCCGCGCGAGCAGCACCGAGACTAAAGCCGCCAACCCCCGAAAAAAGGTCGACAACTGTGGTTTTTTTTGACACGGCCAGACCTCCAAGAATATGGCTACAATTTATAGAAGTTTTAGTCGATTGTCGAATCAAAGCGACGGCGTGCTTGAGTGCGTCGCAGAAATACCATATCGTGACGAAGGTCGATGCTCAGATTCCCATTTCTTGATCGGTCTTCACGACATCGGTTGGATTTTTTTCATTTCCGATGGACGAGCACTCGGTCGATGGCGTTGGTGACGTTGGAGATGGGGATTGAGAGGATGCAGCGTGGTTCGCCGTACACGCGGCAGCGGTCGCCGGGGCAGGGCTGGCAGGCGAATTCCTCGAAGACGATCTCATTCGGTGCGGTCGTCCACGGACGCCAGTGCAAGCGGTTCGACGAGCCGAATATCACGACGGAGCGTGTGCCGACGGCGGCCGCGATGTGTGCGATGCCGGAATCGTTCCCGACGAAAAGCTCTGCGCGGCGTGCAAGCGACGTAACTTCCGCCAAGGTGAGGTCGTTGAACGCCGCGACCTCGCAACTTGCGGCCCGTCGCACGGCTTCGAGGACACTTACCTCGTTCGGCGCCGCAACCAGTACAACCCTGAACCCACGCGACGCGAGATCTTCGGCCACGCGTGCGAAGTTCTCCGCCGGCCACTGCTTCGTCTCGTAAGCCGCCGCAGGATGTATGAGCGCGATCGGCCGCGTTGCGTCGCCGAGCCGCTCGCTGATCGCCGCCTCGGCTGCAACGTTATAGGGCAAGCTAGTCGGCTCACTGCGATCGACCTCAAGCCCCGCAAGCCCGAGGATCGCAAGCTGCTGTTCGACGGAATGGAGCTGGTCCGTGCCCCAAAGGTCGGCGGGCGAACCGTATAGATGCGTGTATGTCCGCGGAAAACGGTAATGCGAAAAACCGAGGCGATATTCGGCAAGCGTCGCAGCAGCGAGCGTCGAGCTGGTCGAGCCGCCGTGCAGGTTTATGACCACGTCGTAACGCCGTTTCTTAAGCCTTGCCGCCGCCTTCAAACGTGCTGCGGGCTGCGCACCGACGCGCTCGATCCCGACGCCTTCAAAATCATCGAGAAGCGGCGCTACCCAATCCTCAAGCGCGATGTCGATCTCGGCCTTTGGCAGCTCCCGCCGAAGCGTCGATAGCACGGGCGTTGCAAGCACCGTGTCGCCGATCGAACGCAGCCGAATGACGAGGATCCGTTCAACATCGGGCCAAGGAATTGTGTTCGAGGCTTGTTTCAATCGTCTCTCACTTCGAGTTGCGGCACGTTCAAAAGCGTACTTTGTCTGCGGATCGCGGGCAAGATCACTTTTCGGTGGTTGCTTCTTCGACGAGCATAACGGGTATGTCATCTCGAACGGGATAGACGAGCGCACATTCGGGGTTGACGCATTTGAGAGCGGCGTCGCCCTTTAGCTCGACCTTTGACTTGCACTTCGGGCAGCGGAGAATTTCGATGAGTTCGGGCGAAACGGCCATGGATTAAAGGTAAAAAGGAAAGCCGAAAAAGGCAAACTGCCGCGTGCCCCGCGCTCGAAAGTTTTTCCTGTCGCGCGCGAAGATTTTTGTTTGCTTTTCGGGCAAACAGCAATACTATCGTAGGCGCATATATTTTATTTTGGCGGGCCACCGAAAACCCGGCGACCCGACGCGGGAGGCAACAATGAAGTTTATTACGCGATCCGCCGGTTTCGGCGTCCTGCTTTTGGCCGTCCTATCTTGCAGCCTTGCAGGAAGAATGGCAAAGAAAGGCCTTGAGAAGTCGATGAATTCGAAACGGGCCGACTCCTTATGGAGCGACGTCCCCCGGATGGACGGGCTTGACGATTCGCCGTCCGAGGACCTGCCGGTTGCTGTCCAGCTCGTTCTGCACGCATACGTCGATCTTGTGCTCAACTCCGATAAAGATCAAAAGGAGCACATAACCTCCGACTGGATCCTTTTTCAGTACAACGGGAAGGCGACCGACCTGACGAGCTTCTACAACGCCGACAGGATGAAAAGCGCCGGCAATTGGACATTGCCCGAGGATGCGAAGACGCCGTGCGTTGACGCCGAGGACAAAGGCTTTCCGGGCAGCGCGTGCCTTTACCGAAAGGAGGAGAACGGCACCCACGAAGGCCTCATTATCCTTGCTCTGCAGCCGAAGGAGAACGAAAAGACCGCATTCGTCTATTTCCTCCGAGCAAAAGAAACGCCAAAGGAATAGTTCCATCAAAACAAAGAAGACCGCCCCATACAAATATGGAGCGGTCGCACTTTAGTATAGGATCGGATCAGGCTTCGGCGACCTTCGTACCGCACTCGGGGCAGAACTTTGCTCCCGGGGCGAGCTCCTGTTGGCAGCCCGTACATTTTTGCTTTTCCTGCGAAGAACCGCATTCCGAGCAGAATTTTGCGCCTTCGCGAAGCTGTGCTCCGCACTTGATGCAAGGAACTTTGACGACCTCGATCTTCGCGCCGCATTCAGCACAGAATTTTGCGGCAGCAGCGTTCGGTTTACCGCATTCGGGACAGGCAACCGTCGCCGCGACCGGCGCACCGCCTGCCGGTGCGGCCTGGCCGCCGGGTTGATTCATCCCGAACGCATTCGCCATCTGGCCGCCGACCGCAAAGCCCGCTCCAAGGCCGGCGCCGAGCCCAGCACCGCCGCCTTCGTTCTGCGCCGCATCACGCAACGCGTCCGCGGCCTGGAACTGCATATATTTTTGAGCGTCGCCAAGAGCACCCATCGAAGCACGCTTGTCCATCGCCGCCTCGACCTCTTCGGGAAGCGAGATATTCTCGACGTAGAATTTTACGACCTCGAGGCCCCAGGACGAGAAATCCTGGTTGATAACGCCGCGGATCTTCTCGCCGAGTTCCTTGTACTGCGAGGCGAGATCGAGCGCCGGGATCTTGAGTTCGCCCAAGGCGTCCGAAAATTCCGTAACAACGGACCGTTTGAGCTGTCCCTCGATATCTTCGGTCTGGAATTGCGCATTCGTCCCCGCGATCTCGCGGATAAACGCCGCAGGATCCGCCACACGAAGGCTGTATCCGCCGAATGCACGCAGACGCACGATGCCGAAATCCGCATCGCGGAGCATTATCGGGTTCGACGTGCCCCATTTCATATCCGAGAACTGCTTTGTATTGACAAAGTAAACTTCGGACTTGAAGGGTGAGTTAAAGCCGTATTTCCAGGCACCGAGCTTTGTCAGGATGGGCGTGTTGCCGCCGTCGATCTCGTACTTCCCGGGTGTAAAAACGTCTGCGACCTGACCTTCGTGAACGAAGACCGCCGCCTGCGATTCGCGAACAATAAGCTGAGCACCGTTCTTGATCTCCTGGCCTTTGACCGGAAATCGATAAACGAGCGTGTTCCCTGTGTCATCGAGCCACTCGATGACCTCAATGAACTGGTTCAATGCCTCTTCCTTAACTTTGTCGAATATGCTCATTGGTATCTCCTATTCTCCGTCGATAGTTACGAAGAATATGACACAAAGTTGCCGGAAATAAAAGAATGAGGGCTTTGGCAAACCTCAGAACTTTTTTGTTTCGGATTCGTTATCCTCGCTTGACCAATGATTCAGAAACCAATATTCGGAGACTCAAATGCTTAGAATTTTGACCCTCACGGCCGTTATCTTTGCAGTAGCGGGACTAACCGCGGCCCAATCGACCTCGATCACCTACCAGGGAGAACTCAGCGACGGCGGGGTCCCCGCCAATGGTAGCTACTTTTTTCAGTTTTCCCTCTTCCCATCGGACGTCAACGGCACGCAGGTCGGGCCAACGCTCACCTACGACGGAGCGAGCGGCCTTGCACCGGTACACGTCGCGAACGGGATCTTTACAGTTGTCCTTGATTTCGGCCCCGGCATCTTTACAGGAGAGCCCAGATGGCTGGAGGTCGCGGTCAAAAAACCGGCCGAATCGGGATATACAACGATGACGTCACGGATCATGGTTTCAAGCTCGCCATACGCGGTAAAGAGCCTTTCGGCGGACGCGGCAACATTTGCCGACACTGCCGGGAATGCCGACCAACTCGGTGGGATCGCTGCGAATCAGTATGTCCAAACCACCGATCCACGCCTTTCAGACCAGCGCGCACCATTGGCCGGAAGCCCAAACTACATTCAGAATTCGGTCGTCCAGCAGGCCGTCGCAAACTTTAATATCAGCGGCAGTGGTTACGCGGGCGGTTCATTTCGAGCACCGGTGATCAACGCACTTTCGTATCTCGAACTTGGCAACACTAAGGTATTGAGCCGCACCGGCACCCAGAATCTCTTTGCCGGTGAATTGAGCGGTGATGGAGGCAGCAGCAACAGCTTTTTCGGATACGGAACTGGCACTGGAAACACCAGCGGTTTTCGAAACAGCTTCGTCGGATCAACAGCCGGTTCGGCAAACACGACCGGGAACAACAACAGCTTTTTTGGTGCGTCCTCCGGGGTCTCCAATACAACAGGTATTCAAAACAGCTTCTTTGGAACGTCGGCGGGCGGCGGAAACGTTGATGGCGGCGCAAACGCGTTCTTCGGAACACTCGCGGGAGCCAACAATACGAGCGGTTCGCGGAATACGGCCGTCGGCGTGGGCGCAGGCGGCACGAACGTGACAGGCATGCGGACAACCCTGATCGGCAGCGACGCGGATACCGGAGCAACCGATCTTTCAAACGCAACGGCGATCGGTGCTAATTCATACGTCGAACAGAGCAACTCATTGGTGCTGGGGAGTATTGCGGGAAAAAACGGTGCAGCCTCGAACACCAAGGTCGGGATCGGCACGACAACCCCGAAGGCTACCGTAGATGTGCGCGGCGGTAACATCTATGTCGGATCGAACGGAAATGGCCTAATTCTCAAGTCACCGGACGGGACGACCTGTCGACTGATCTCGATCAGCAACGCAGGCACCCTTGTCTTGACACCGATAGTTTGCCCTTAACGCATTTCGGAGGATCGAGATGAAAAAGATAATGAGATATTTGGGACTCGCCCTGATTTTGTTGGCGTTCGTCGCACAAATTTCCCTTGGCCAGTCGGGTACGTATGAGATCAGAAGATCCGTGATCGCAGGCGGCGGAAGGGATATTGACGGTGGAAGTTATCGCATCCGAGGCACGATCGGCCAATCATCCGCAGATAGCTTCTTCGGCCCGGGTAACTACGAAATGACCGCGGGTTTTTGGGCACCTCCACTGACACCGACCGCAGCATCGGCTTCCATCTCCGGCCGTGTCCGGACACAAAATGGCCAGGGCATCCCAAGTGCGTCCGTCACCTTGACGGACTCGGCAGGCAACGTCAAGCAAGTGGTTTCGTCGTCCTTCGGCTATTACATCTTCACAGACGTGGAAGTGGGTGTTTCATACGTTCTTGATGCCACCGCACGAGGCCATACGATCACGGGCCAGGCCCGAATTGTCTCAGTCTATGACAACGTGACCGGTGCCGACATAATTGCGGATGAGCCGCAATAACACGTTTAGGCAAGATCAGAGCCCTTGCGTCGAGCCATCGCACGCGAGACAAGGAATCCGCCAACACTCGCAAAGACTCCGCCTGAAAGATCAAGGAGTACGTCTGCAACAGAACCGGTCCGGGTTGTTTCTCTGGACTGGTTCAATTCATCGATGCCGGCTATGACGACGACCAGAAGAAGTGGCAATAGCCATGTCACCCATTGAGTTCGGTCAAATCCGAACCGGATCAAAGCCCTCGCCGAAAGGAACACAAGGATCCCATATTCAGTGAAATGTGCGGCCTTACGCACCAAAAAATGCACAAATGCCTGTCTTTCCGGCGAAATGTCGGGAAAGAAGAAGTGAAGGAGCGGGCCGATGATCCGCGAGGTATTGCTTGCCGAGCCTTCAGAACTGGATAGGAAAAAGATGACGCCGAGCCAAATGAGCACTGGCGCGTATGACCAGAGCATTCCGCGCCGTTTGTTCTCGTTCGTCATTAGGTACGATTGTAAGCGAGGCTTCTACTAACGGGAAAAGCTCATTTACGGCGTGACGCCATACTTGATAAGGTCTTGCCTTGCCTGTGAATGCTTCGGGTTGATGCGAAGCGTCGAGCGGAAGTCGCTGATCGCAGCATCGCGGTCACCTAATCTACGATAGATCTGGCCGCGAAGATGATAGTAAGCCGCAATGTCTTTGCCGCCGATGCTGACGGCCTTTGCCGCATCACTCAACGCCTTTTGAAGTTCGCCCAATACGGCATACGTTACCGCTCGGTTGTAATAGGCGGTTGCAAATCGCGAATTTAGACCGATCGCACGATCAAGGTCGGAGATCGCATCCTTATATCGCTTCTGCTCGTATCGCGCCTTTGCCCGTTTCGCAAGATAGTCGGGTAAGTAGCGGGCGGAGATCGCCCTGTCGAAGTATTGCTCCGCGAGTTCGAACTGCCGGTCGTTCATGGCAGCATCGCCCCAACGTTCATAGTCCAGATCCGGGACCTTCATCCCATATAGCCTGGCAGATGCTCCTTTAGGCGATCTGAGAAACCCGTTAAGGGCTTCGCCGCTCAGTGTCAGCTCGACGCGACCGCCTGCATAATCAAACAGAACCTTTGTCGGGTCCGACATCCAATATCTTTGTGTCGTCGGCGACGCTGTTTTTGCATCGACTCGAACTGTTGCAATGCCGTCAATGTCAAAGATCCACGTCGTCGTCTGTGCGGTCGAAGTGCCCGGCAATACAATGTTTATTCGCCAGCTTCCTTTTAGGTAGTCAGCGCTTCTCGGGTTCATCTCGACGACATTCCCGTAGAAAGGCTTGGTCGAGTCCCCCGTTCGAACGCCGCCCGTGCCCGGAACTTTGGCTGCACCGACTCCCGATGCGATCTGTCGCCAGCCGACACCCGGCGGCACACGCTGCTCAAGCGTAGGTGCGGTGCCGCCCTTTTGCCTGGCTTGATGATCAGCGACGACTTGCCTCGAATACTCCTTTACAAGCTTGTTCAGATCGGTCGGTAGGGCGTTGACCGTCGGAAGCATGAGCGGTTGGGTGATATCGCTCATAAAATACTTATAGACAGCATAAAAGTCCGTTTCAGCGACCAACGCACATTTTGCCGCGAGCAGCTTTGCCTTCTCGGGAATCGTTTGTGCGGTCGCCGCTACGGCTTTCTCATACGAACGTAGAGCCTGTCGTCTCGCCATGGACGGGTCGGCTGACCCGGCCGCCGCAGCGATCGAGGTCTGGAACGCCGCCTCAACTGCCGGCGAAAGCTGCTGAGCGTTGACCGCGGCCGCGAAAATGACGCAAAGAGATATGAGCGGGAGGAAACGTTTCATAATACAACGCATTTCTGAAAAGTAAACTCGGCGCGTACACCTGAAGGAGGCGCACGCGCCGATCTATTTGCAGATAACTTGTAAGCGGATCACGGTGCCGCCGGCGACATGTTTGAAAATGCAGAAAGGCCACCGCCAAGGACCATCAAGAGCCAGCCCGCGATAACCATCAAGAGCGGGATCATCCCCTGCTTCTGCATGAAATAGAAAACTATGCCGCCCAGCGGCTGACAGAAAAAATTCACCAAAGCCCAGATCACCTTCTCTCCCGTCGTCTTTCCGGTCTGGATCGCAGTAATTACAAGCCAGATCGCACCGACGATGGCCAACAACCAACCGAGCATTGCAAGCATTTTGTACGCCTCCTAGTTCGTTTAATTTTTATTTGCCTGTAAGGCTGAAAAAGCAAGCACAGAATAGTTTAATTTCCATTGGAATTCAACCAACCTGTGCCTGCTAATCGGTCTGGAGAGCCGCTCGGAGCTAACACCGGAATCGCTGAATTTACACCAAATTCCGGCATCGATGGCGTCAATTCGCTCAGTTCTTCGCATTACTACACAGAAAGGGGTGTCTGTAATTTATTTTAAGGAGCAAATTGATGTTGACGAATCGAAAAACTGCTTGGTGGATCGCAGTGGGGAGTCTTGGTGCGGCCATATTCTTGATCCTTCTGAGCGTGAGCCTGGCTGGACTGCCCATCCCTACGGCGGCGGCCGAGGCACACACTGCAACAGGCGGCCGCGACACATCTCCTAGAAACACCGGGGTGGTTCCAAATATGTTGGGCGGTGGGCCGGTCGGACAGCCTGCAATTCTTACACAGACCGTCACGGGCGGCGGCGGAGTGATCGTTCGATACAACGATCCGCTGAATGCGCCCACCAATCAATCGATCACAGCCGGAGTGCCCGCGAACGCGGTACCTCAAGGTATTGCGTATGCCGGGGACAACAAAGTGCTCGTGTGTGATACAGATAACTCGCGTATTTTCGTTATCCGTGCATCCGACGCCGCGTTGCTCTCAACGATCGACACCTCGGCCGCGGGTTATGACGGGTCGGGGTCGATAGCCGTTTCACCGCAGCATGACGTCGCGCTGGCGAGCGGAAATTCAAGCTCGGTCAACGTCATTCAAGCGCCTTTTACGTCGGCCTCGACGATCACGTCGGTTGCCTTACCCGGCTTTGTAAGAAACTACACGACCGAGGCCATCGTTTTCGACCAGGCAGGGCGCGCATTCGTACGGCATTCGACCGGCATATCGGTCCTTGATCCGCCGTACAACACGGTCGCTTTCACGATGAACATCAACACCGGCTTGCGGCCGTCGCTCGCAATAACACCCGACGGAAACACGCTGCTCGCGACCGGCTCGAATGGAATAACGAGCACGATATTCATTTTTCACGCTCCTTTCAGCTCGTCTTCGACGTTTCAGACTCTTCCCGCATTCTCCGGCGTCGATGGCATAAAAGTAACACCCGACGGTTCGAAAGCGCTCGTTGTAAGTTCTTCGCTGCACACCGTTGGTGCGATCTCGGCGCCGTTCAGCTCGACTTCGAACATCCAGGTCCTTCCACTACCGGCGGGTAGCGAAGGTTTTGAGCACGTTGACATCAGTGCTGATGGCCAGTTGGCGATCGTTACGGGCCGCAGTCAAACGGAGCCGCCCATTTTGATCCGGGCACCCTTCACGGCCGCGGGAGCGACGTCATCGAACATTCCCGTAAATGGTTCAAACCCGTCCCGTACCGGTGGGGCCGTCGTTTTTGTTCCTTCACTGACACCGCAACGAACACCGTTTGATTTTGACGGCGATGGCCGAGCCGATCTTGCGGTCTTTAGGCCGATGCCGGACCCGAACGCAAACTACTGGTATATCCGCAAGAGCTCGGACGGCAGTGTCTATCAAGCTGAATGGGGCGTCGAGACCGACAGCCTCGCTGCTGCGGATTACGATGGCGATGGCCGCGCGGATCTTGCCATCTGGCGTGACGAAACGCTGGATCCCGACCGCGCGAACTTCTACATTCTGCAAAGTTCGGACAGTACCGTTCGAATCGAACAATTTGGACGGACAGGTGACACACCTTCGGTTGTCGGAGATTGGGACGGCGACGGCAAGGCCGACCCCGCCGTCTATCGGAACGGTTCCGGCGGCAACAGCCAGTTCTTCTATCGGCCATCGTCGCAGCCGGGTACGGACTTCACTCCTGTCGAATGGGGTATCGCAGGCGATGAACCGGCCCGCGGCGACTTCGACGGAGACGGGCGCCTTGATGCTGCGGTCTTCCGTCCATCGAACGCGACCTGGTACATTCTGCAGAGCTCGAACTCGCAAGTAAGATACGACAACTGGGGAATCGCCGGAGATCGGCTCGTCGTCGCTGACTACGACGGCGATGGAAAGAGCGACCTGGCGGTGTTCCGTAGCGGCATTTGGTACATAAGGCAGTCGTCAGACGGAACGCCGAAATATATCTACTACGGCATTTCGACCGATACTTTGGTGCCCGCTGATTACGATGGTGATGGTCGAGCTGACGTGGCGGTTTACCGCGATGGTATGTGGTTCATTGACCAGTCGACAGGCGGGACGGTGGGTCTCCAATTCGGCTTGCCGACCGACAAGCCGGCCAACGCGCTTTAGTCCTGTCTAGCAGTTGGCGGGAGGATACTAAAGCTTCAGCGGGAGCTGCTTCTGCATTAAGCAGCGGCAGCTCCGCTGACAACCTCGATGATCTCCTTCGTGATCGCGGCCTGACGGATGCGGTTCATATTGAGCGTCAAGGTATCGATCAGCTCACCCGCATTCTTTGATGCTGAATCCATCGCCGTCATTCGCGAGCCTTGCTCCGAGGCGACCGACTCTAGCATTCCGCGATAGATCTGCGTGATGACGTATTTTGGCAGCAGCTGGCCAAAGATCTCAGGTGCCGGCTGCTCGTAGATGTATTCGGCTTCGGCCGAAGGGGCCGCTTCTTCGGTCTCCGATTCCTCAGCACGCGGTATCGGGAGCAGCTGTTGGATCACCGGCTTTTGCGAAAGCACGGTCTTGAATTCTGTAAAGACAACGAAGACCTTATCGATGGAAGTGTCTTCCGTAAACTGGGCGATCAGTTTCTCGGCGATAGCAACGGCGTCCTTGTAATTTACTTGACCGCTGCCGGTCAGGCCGACATACTCGTCCGTAAGTTCGATCTCACGGCGTTTGAAGAAATCGCGTCCCTTTCTCCCGACTGCGACCATCTCCGCCTTTTTAGCGGAGTTCTCTTTTAGGAACGCCTGCGTTGCCTTGATGACGTTTGCGTTGAAAGCTCCCGCGAGGCCCTTGTCGGCAGAGATGAGGACGATTAGATACTTCTCATCACCGCGGGCATCAAGCAGCGGATGCGAGAAATCGTCTGCGACCTTCGCGCTTAGTCCGCCGAGGACCTCGGTCATCTTCCCCGCAAAAGGCCGCGATGCCGTTACACGATCCTGCGCGCGTTTGAGTTTCGCGGCGGCGACCATCTTCATCGCCTTCGTGATCTGCTGTGTATTCTTGACCGACTTGATGCGTCGGCGCATGTCCAAAAGACTTGCCATAACTATTAAGCCCGTTCGTACGGTGCCTCGATGTCCGGAAACATCGGAAAATGCTTTGTATTCAGCGTAGCCAGCTTCGAGCCGGCCACGCGAGCCGTTGCGGCAATGATCGCGTCCGCGATTCCGATGCCATGCGATCGCGCAAATTGGCGTTTCAACAACCCGCCCATGACGGCTATCACTTCATCGACATCGACGATCTCGAAGGATGCGACCAATCGGTCCAGGACCTCACGTTCCCTGCCATCGCGGACACCTGCGTATAACTCCGCCACGGTGACCGCCGAGATCCTCGGCACGGTTTTCAATCCCTCGACGAACTCGACCGCTTCGGAGCGGCCTCTGAGATAGTCGATCAAGATGTTCGAATCAAGGAGCGTACTTTCGCTCATATCCCCGACTCGTCCCTATCCCACTCTTTTCGCAGCTCGTCGAAGTCGGGCAGATCGTCTCGATCCTTCCACAATCCTTTCGCCGCCTTCAAGCTTTCGCGCCAGCCGGTTTTCTCACCGGTTCCTTGCATCGGCCGCGACCTCGCTGTTCGCTGAGAGAATGCCTCAGGAACCAACTCACGTTCCTCGCGGATCGCTTTGACCACCAAAGTGTTGACCAGAGAAGAAACGCTCAGTCCCCGAAGCCTTGCGGCAATTTTCAGATCCTCGACCGTTTCTTCGGTCGTTCTGACGTTTATACGGACTTCCTTTTTCGCCATAACCAAAGTCTAGCGAACAAGACCGCACGAGGTCAATATTTTTGTCATCCCATTGTTATCCCGAGATTATCCCATTGGGATGACAATGGATATTACGTTATGCCGAAGCAGCGTTTGCCGATTCCCAACGTTTTGCCTTGAAATCGTCGACAGCCTCGGCGAGCGACGCTTCGACCTCATCATCGAGCTTCTTCTTGTCGCGGATCGACGCGAGCACGGCCGGATGCGAGGTCTTTGCGAACGAGAGAAGTTCGTCCTCGAAACGGCGTATGTCTGCGACCGCGACGTCGTCGGCATGTCCCTTCGTGACGGTCCAGATCACGAAAACCTGATCTTCGACCGGCATCGGCTGATATTGACCCTGTTTCAGGACCTCGGTAAGGCGGCGGCCGCGTTCGAGCTGAGCCTGCGTTGCCTTATCAAGGTCCGAACCGAACTGTGCGAACGCCGCAAGTTCGCGGAACTGTGCGAGGTCGATACGAAGCGTACCAGCAACCGATTTCATCGCCTTGATCTGTGCCGAACCGCCGACGCGGGAAACCGAGTTACCCACGTTGATAGCAGGACGCACGCCCGAGTTAAACAGGTCCGATTCAAGGAAGATCTGTCCGTCCGTGATCGAGATCACGTTGGTCGGAATGTACGCCGAAATGTCGCCGGCCTGCGTTTCGATGATCGGCAAGCTCGTCAAGCTTCCGCCGCCGCGGGCATCCGACATCTTTGCCGCACGTTCGAGAAGGCGAGAGTGTAAGTAAAACACGTCGCCCGGGTAAGCTTCGCGGCCCGGAGGACGGCGGAGCAGCAGCGAGATCTCGCGGTATGCCGCAGCCTGCTTCGAAAGATCGTCATAGATCGTCAATGCGTGGCGTCCGTTATCGCGGAAGTATTCGCCCATCGCGCAGCCCGAATAAGGAGCGAGGAACTGCATCGCCGCCGGATCGGATGCCGATGCGTTCACGATGATCGTGTAATCCATCGCACCGTATTCTTCGAGCTTCTGGCGAACCTGTGCCACGGTCGATGCCTTCTGGCCGATCGCGACATAGACGCACATCACGTCCTTGCCCTTCTGGTTGATGATCGTATCGATCGCAACCGCGGTCTTACCGGTCTGGCGGTCGCCGATGATAAGCTCACGCTGTCCGCGGCCGATCGGCACCATCGCGTCGATCGCCTTCAGTCCGGTCTGAAGCGGCTCTTTAACGGGCTGACGGTCGATGATACCGGGAGCGATACGCTCGACCGGATAGTAAGTGTCGGTAACGATCTCGCCTTTACCGTCGATCGGGTTTCCGAGAGCGTCAACGACGCGGCCGATCATCGCGTCCCCGACGGGCACGCTCATGATGCGGCGTGTACGCTTAACTTCGTCGCCTTCTTTGATCTTTTGGAAATCACCGAAAAGAACGCAGCCGACCTTGTCTTCTTCAAGGTTGAGTGCGAGGCCGCGAACGGCGTGCGGGAACTCGAGCAATTCACCGGCCATGACCTTTTCAAGGCCGTAGATCTCGGCGATACCGTCGCCGACCTTGATGACCGTGCCGACCTCGGCAACCGTCATCGACGCGTCAAAATTCTCGATCTGTGCACGAATGATCTCGTTGATTTCGTTAGCTTTAATGCTTTCCATTGTTTTTTGATATTTCCGGCTTCTCCGGAGCCTAAAATTTCGTTTTCGAAATAAGTCTCAAGTCCTGGCGATACTTACGCCGCCGCCAGCTCTTCGCGAAGGTTCGCGAGCTTCGTTCGCACCGATGAGTCATAAACGGTCGAGCCGATCCGTGTTATCACGCCGCCGATGATCTCGGGGTCGATCGCGTATTCGATCTCGACCCTTCGTCCGGTGAGCCTCTCGAGGTTCGCCTGAAACGCTCCCTTTTCGCCATCGGGCAGATCGCGGGCGGACACGACGGACGCGACCACAAGGCCGCTTCTTGCTGCCAACTCCTCTTCAAAACGCTCCTGTATCTGCTCAAGCTCGCCGATACGGTCATTCTTGACGAGAACCCGCAGAAAATTCGCCGTCGTCCTTGACGGTGAGGCCTTTGCGATCAGCGTCTCGAGCAATTTCTCTTTGGCTGTGTGCTGGATCGCGGGGCTTGCAAAAACTGACTGCAGGTCAGCGCTCGCCTTGATCATCTCGTTCCAGGTGACGAGTTCCTGCTTTACTGATTCGGCGTCGCCGGTCTTTGTTACGACGTCGGCCAACGCGATGGCATATCGGCGTGCGATCGTTTCGGTGCTCATTAGTTCATACCTCCGATCTCAGCGATGCCGTTCTTGATCAGGCGGGCATCGACAGCGCCGTCGATCTGCGAACGGAGACGCTCCTCAGCGATCCGAACGCTCTCCTCAGCGGAGAATCTCCGCAGAGCACTTCGTGATTGATTCGCAAGCCGGGTCAGCTCTGCCTGAGCCTGGCCCTTTATCCGAGCGGTGTCGGCGGCGGTCAGATCCGAAAGTTCCTTCTCGTCGGCCTCGGCCTCTGCCTTGGCACGGGCGATGATCGTTGCTTTTTCAGTATCTTTTTGTGCGATCTTGCCTTCGATCTCGGTGAGGCGTTCGAGAGCTGCCTTCTTTTCGTTCTCCGCACGGATGAGATCGGCGCGGATCTCTTCGCGTTTCTGCTTGAAACCCTCGCTGAGCCGCTTCCGCAGGATGAATGTCATAGCAGCGACGAAGATCGCAAGGTTCACGAACTTCCAGGCCTCAAAGCCCGGAATATTCATCCATTCGTTATAAAAACCGCCTCCCGCACCGTGCGGGGCGGCCGATAGCAGAATGCTGTTGATTACGGCGATGATCATATCTTCCTAACCTTTCAAAATTGTTGCCGTAATGTGGTCGGCCATTGCCTCTGCCCCGGTCTCGATCTCGGCCCGCGCCGCTGCGGCCTGCCGCTCGATGTCGGCTCTTCCGGCATCGAGCGTTGCGGCGGCCTCTTCCTTAACTTTGGTAAGGGCGTTGTTTCGCTCCGCTACGGCGGCATTATGGCGTTGCTCGATTATCTGATAACCCTCGTTGCGGGCATCGCGGATCTCGCTCGTGTACAAAGCCTCTTTGGCGGCGACATCTTCGAGGATCGCTCCGGCCTCACCGCCCTGATGGCTCCTATTCCTCTCACGAGCCTCAAGCACAGCATTTATCGGCTTAAAAAGCGTTTTATTGAGTATCCAGATCATGACGAGAATGATCCCGATGTGCAAGAACATCGTCCCGTCGGGGAAAAGTTGGATAGCGGCAATTAGGTGCATAGAAACTTACCCTTGAAACGGCCTGCTAACAGCATAAAAAGGCCGCATACTCAAAAGGATTAAGACTAACACGCTCCTATTTTAAGGGTCAAGGAAGCGCAGGCCCCGTGCCGCCCGCCCTCATCGGTTTCCGGCCAAATTTTCTTCAACGCACGGAAAAAGCCCTCTCAATCCGGCTTTGAGACCGATCGAGAGGGCATTTTCGGCTTCAACGAACCGCTCTAGCGGGCGAGCCAGCCGTCGCGGATCTTCTGTTGTTTGGCGGTCGGGGTCGGAACGCTCACAAGCTCATAACGCTCGACGTCACGCGTGCCGACAACCATCTTGATCGTCTGCTCCGCATCGCCGCGTTTGATGGTGAACGTAGCTTCTTTCCCTGCCAGATCCTGCAGCGGGCCACGCGTAAGCGGCTCACCATTGATCTTTTCGATGACGTCGCCCTTCGCAAAGCCGGCCGCCTGTGCCGCACTTCCGGGTTCGATCCCGTTGACCATGATGCCGCCATTCCGGAACCTAAGGCTCATCCCGAGGTCGGCGACCTTCTGCTTCGCTTTGTTCAAACGATATCCTGCATAGCCGAAGATCTCGTCGTAATTCGGTACGTCCGTGCCCCAGATATACTTCTCATAGAAAGGATGGTAATCCTTCTTCGTCAGCTTGTTGACGATCGAGATCATATCTTCGGTCGTGAATCCGCGGCCTTTCTTGTAGAAATCGTTGTAGAGCGTCCGCATCACGTCATCAAGGCTGTATTTGCCGTCGGAATCGTTGCGGATCGAAAGGTCGAGCAAAGCACCCAAGTTCTGTCCCTGTGTGTAATACGAGATGCCGAAAGCGACCGGCGTGTCGTAACCAGCCCAGGTCGAGACCGAAGCGTTCGCCGGCGATACGTAATTACGTACCTCGTTGCCCTCGACGCCCGCGGCCGCCCCTGCCGCCGAATTCAGAAAACTCTCTACGCTCGAGAGTCCGGCGCGATAACGCGAAACAACGCCGTAATAGTTCGTAAAGCCCTCTGAGACCCAAAGCAGCGGTGTCTCGTTCTCACGCGAATAGTCATACGGCCACATCTCTGCCGGACGGATGCGCTTTACGTTCCAAAGGTGGAAATACTCATGTGCCGCCGTCCCGATGATCATCTCCGGCGTCGCAACATTCCCCTGAGGCGCGAACGCAACGAACGAATTCAGGTGCTCAAGGGCACCACCGGCGTTAGATTCCGGCGGCGTGAAGAAGTAGAACGAAATATACTTCTCATACGGCAGCCCGCCGAACATCTTGCTGTCCGCCTCGGCGACCTTTGCCATCATCTGCGTGAATTTCTCAGCCTTTTCCTTGCTGAATGTGCCGGCCGGATTTGCGACGAAATAATGCGGCTTGCCCTCGACCTCGTATTTCAGCAGGTCGAATTTACCCATTTCCGCGGGTGCGTCAACGAGAACGTCGTAGTTGTCCGCAACAAAGGTCATCGGGTCGGATGTCTCTCGCAGTGCGGAGATCAGATTCCAGCCGCTCGGCACCTTGAAATGAACATTCGAGGGCGTGTTGCGATGCCCCTCGGGCTCCAGGAAAAGCTCGATGCCCGTAAAGAATGCGTAATCATCTGCGATCTTCGCCTGATTGAGAGCGAGCACCGTTGCACGGTAATCGTAATCGACGCGGATCTGCTTGATACCTTTCGTGTTGACGGACCAGGTCTGCTTCTTGACCATACGCATCGGCAGAACGCGTCCGTTCGCATCCGTGATCCTGAACCGCAACACGTTCTTGTAGTAATTCTCGACCGTGTACCAGCCCGGAGCCCATGTCGGAAGGCTCAGGCGAAGTTCCGGCTGGTTGATATTCGCGATGTCGGTCGTGATGTGGAACTGCCGGGTCGAGGGGTCTGAGAGAGAGACTGTGTAGTCGAGCTTTAGCCCTTTCTGTCCATAGACAGCGGACGAAAGCAGAATGAATAGTAAGGGGACGATAAGACGCACCCTGCTTTTGAACATAATTTCACCTCGATATAATTTTCTTCTCGTTTTACTCAAATACCGGAATATATGTTTCAATTATTGCATAAGCACGGCATTATGCCCGTCAATACCAGCAAAGGAGCCTTGAACCGATCATGAAACCGATCATTACCGCTTGCCTCTCCGTTCTGTTCCTCGTCTTTTGCGGATGTACGGTAGCAAAGAGTACAAATACGAACGTATCAGCCGCTGAAAGTACCAACGCTGAGCCTGCTGCGACCCCAATGTCAGGCGCCGGAAAAGTGAACCTTCCCGCACCGGAGACGGTCGTCCAGGCACTCTACAAAGCTCACGACGCCAAGAAGAGTCCATTCTTCCAATCGAAGGATCGCGCGCTTGTCGACAAATACTTCAGCAAGCCGCTCGCAGACCTGATCTGGAAAGACGCGACCACACACACGAGCGACGTTGGCGTGATCGACGGCGATCCGCTCTACAACGCTCAGGATGTCGAGATCAAGGACCTCAAGATCGGCACGGGCCAGATCGACGCAAAGAACGAGAAAAAGGCGACCGTAAATGTAACATTCACGAATTTCGGCAAGCCGAATACGATCAAATTCGAAATGAGCGCGGGTGCCGAGTCATGGAAGATCGACGACATCGTTTACTCGCCTTCCGACAGCATGCTCAAATGGTTCAAGGAGGCTGACAAGCCGGCTGATACGCCCGCCGTAGCCGGCGAATTTGAGGGCAAGTACCGCGTCGGCGAAACCACATGCACCGTCAAGCCGGTCAAGATGGCGTACGAGGTCCGTTGGGAAAAGGGCAAAGGTGTTGAAATGTTCTTCTCAAAGAACAGCACGACCTTTGAATCTTCTCCGCCAAAGGGCGATCCGAATCAATTCGTCTTCGACGATGAGAGTTACAATACGGGTACGTTCTATCGTGCGGACGGCAAGACGTTTCCCGTCTCAAGGGCAAACTAGGATCCGCTTGGGATCACTCCCACTCGATGGTGCTTGGCGGCTTTGACGAGATGTCGTAAACGACACGGTTTATGCCGCTGACCTCGCTCGTGATGCGTGATGAAACGCGTGCGAGGAATTCGTGCGGCAGACGCGCCCAATCGGCCGTCATTCCGTCCGTGCTCGTAACGGCACGCAAGACGGCGGTTTGCTCGTATGTGCGAAAATCGCCCATCACGCCGACCGATTGAACCGGAAGCAGCACCGCAAACGCCTGCCAAACGTCATCGTAAAGCTCAGATGTCTTAAGCTCTTCGATAAAGATACGATCAGCCTTTTGCAGCACCGCGGCCTTCTCGGGCGTAACTTCGCCGAGGATGCGCACGGCAAGCCCCGGACCGGGGAAAGGATGCCGCCCCAAGATCTCGCTGGGCACTTTAAGGTCGCGTCCGATGAGCCGAACCTCATCCTTGAAAAGCTCTCGAAGCGGCTCGATGAGCTTTAGATCCATCTTTTCGGGAAGGCCGCCGACGTTGTGATGCGTCTTGATCGTAACCGATGCGCCACGAAGGCTGACCGATTCGATCACATCAGGATAAAGCGTTCCCTGCACGAGCCAATCCGCCTTCTCGCCCTTGTTTGCTTCCCTTTCAAAGACCTTGATGAATCTTGCACCGATCGCCTTTCGCTTCTTCTCCGGGTCCGTCACGCCCGCAAGGTCTGCGTAAAATTCATCCGAAGCATCAACGCCCGTAACGTTCAGCTTCATCGTGTCGCGATAAAGTTTGAGCGTATCCTCGAACTCATTCGCCCGCAGAAGGCCGTTGTTCACAAAGATGCATCGTTGCCGATCGCCGATCGCTTCATGCACGAGCATCGCCGCGACCGTTGAGTCCACGCCACCCGAAAGCCCACAGATCACGCGGCCCGTGTCGCCGACCGTTTCGCGGATCTTCGCGATACCATCCGCAATGAAACTCGATGCCGTCCAGTCGCCCGTGCATCCGCAAACGTCGAAGACAAAATTCCGTAGTATCTCGCTTCCCGCCGGCGTGTGCGAGACCTCCGGATGGAATTGCACCGCGAACAAACGCCGCTCTTCGTTCTCGATCGCGGTGATCACATCGCCGGTCGTCGCCGTTGAAACGAATCCGTCCGGAAGCTGCGTCACATGATCGCCATGGCTCATCCAAACATCAAGTTCGAAAGGCAGCCCGTTAAAAAGACGCGTTCCTCCGCTCAAGACCCTGAGTTTCGCGTGCCCGTATTCACGCTGCGCGGCTGGCTCGCTCTTTCCGCCAAGATCGACCGCCATCATCTGCATGCCGTAACAAATGCCGAGGATCGGCACGTCAAGCGACGTGTAAAAGTCGCTCGCAACACGCGGGGCTCCGTCCTCCGTCACGCTCGCAGGCCCGCCCGACAAGATCACGCCCTTAGGCTTCCTCGCCGCGATCGCTTCGACCGATGTTTGAAAGGGCAGTATCTCGCAATAGACGCCCTGTTCGCGTACGCGCCGAGCGATCAGCTGCGTGTACTGCGAGCCAAAATCGAGTATGAGTATTAGTTCGTGTTGCAAAACAGTGTAGGCTCCCGCAAAAAACTAAACGACGATTATACGTTCCCGAACGACCTTTGCCGAACCGCCGCCTCGATGACGACATCGTCACTAACGAGCATATCCAACCACCCGATCCATTTGAAGCACACTTTGCACGAATTGTATAAAAATGCACAAAACGCACGAATTGATACAAAATGCACAGAATGCACAAATGGCTTGTCTCCTTACCCGGTTGGAGTCTTCGACAACAGTGGAACATCTTTTCGTGCCGGAACGAGGGGTGCCAGCCGCCTCGGCTGACTGGGCGGTTTTGGTTCGTGCACGTATCCGCCGTGTCCGTAGCACGCACGTCAGAGGGGGCGTGGTTCCCGACTCCGTAGGAGCCGAATATTTATAGAACCGGTCGCCCACGCCGTTCTCGGAGGCGGCTATGCCGCCGACAAGCTCTGTCGCACGTTTCACGCGCTCCAAGAAGAAAATGATCCGTCGCGGTTCTATAAACATTCCGCTCCTACGGAGCTAAAAGAGCATAGACGTCTAACAAACAAATTCGGCGGAGTGGATGATACATTGAGCCCTTACTAACGTGCGGGCTACGGACACCGCCGCTCGGCGACAAAAATGCCGCTTCGGCTAACAGCCGAAGCGGCAAATCAAATTTCAGCGAGCTAGCGGTCAGTCAACTCCCCTGGCCTACTGCCCGATGCCGAAGATGTACGGAGCGATGATCAGCGAGACGATAGACATCAGCTTGATGAGAATGTTCATCGACGGGCCTGACGTATCCTTGAACGGGTCGCCGACCGTGTCGCCGGTAACCGACGCCTTATGCGGGTCGGAACCCTTGAAGACGGTCTCGCCATTGATCTCGACGCCCTTCTCGAAAGATTTCTTGGCATTGTCCCAGGCACCACCAGCATTCGACTGGAAGATGCCCATTAGCACGCCCGAGACCGTCACGCCTGCGAGCAAACCGCCGAGAACTTCCGGGCCGAAGGTAAAGCCCACGATCACCGGCGTGACAAGGGCGATCGCGCCCGGCAAGATCATCTCGCGGATCGAAGCCTGCGTCGAGATCGCGACGCATTTCTCATACTCCGGCTTGGCTTTGTATTCCATAATGCCCGGAATCTCGCGGAACTGTCTGCGAACTTCCTGCACCATGTCCATCGCCGCACGTCCAACTGCCTGTATGCAAAGTGCCGAAAAGATGAACGGGATCATCGATCCGATGAAAAGGCCCGCAAGCACGTTCGCTTTGTAAATGTCGATGCGGTCGATCCCGGCAATGCCGACGAACGCTGCAAAAAGCGCAAGCGAGGTCAGTGCCGCACTCGCGATCGCAAATCCCTTTCCGGTTGCGGCCGTCGTATTTCCGACCGCATCAAGGTTGTCGGTGCGTTCGCGGACTTCCGGTGGGAGCTGACTCATTTCGGCGATACCGCCTGCGTTATCGGCGATCGGGCCGAAAGCGTCGATCGCAAGCTGCATCGCGGTCGTCGCCATCATACCTGCCGCCGCAATAGCGACGCCGTAGAGGCCTGCGAAATAGTACGAAGCCATGATGCCGCCGGCAAGCGTCAAGATCGGCACCACCGTCGATTTCATTCCGACGGAAAGCCCGCCGATGATGTTCGTCGCATGGCCGGTCGATGATTGCTGAACGATCGACTTCACAGGAGCCTTGCCCATTGCGGTGTAATATTCCGTTACGAAGCTCATGATCGCACCGACGACCGTACCGACGACGATAGCTCCGAAAACGCCTTCACGCGTGAAGGTTACGGAGCGGAGAGCAAGCGTTCCCTCAGGCAGCATCCAGTTCACGACGAAGTACGACGCGATGACCGTCAGGATCATCGAAAGCCAGTTGCCGAGGTTCAAAGCATTCTGAACATTGGCGTTCTCGTCCTTTATCCTGACGAAGAATGTGCCGACGATCGAGAAAACGATGCCGAGTCCGCAGATGATCATCGGGAGCAGGATCGGCGCCATTCCGCCCATCGAGTCGCGAACATTGACCTCTTGGCCGAGGACCATCGTCGCGAGGATGGTCGCAACATACGAGCCGAAAAGGTCAGCTCCCATTCCGGCAACGTCGCCAACGTTATCGCCGACGTTATCGGCGATCGTAGCGGGATTACGGACATCGTCCTCAGGGATACCGGCTTCGACCTTGCCGACGAGGTCTGCACCGACGTCGGCAGCTTTCGTGTAGATACCGCCGCCGACGCGTGAAAAAAGTGCGATGGATTCCGCACCGAGCGAGAAGCCCGTGAGAACCTCGATCGCGGTCCTCACCTGATCGTTGTTAAGGTGTGCGAACATTGCGAGAAACGCAATGAAGAGGCCGCCGAGCCCGAGAACCGCGAGGCCCGCGACACCGAGTCCCATGACCGTCCCGCCTGTGAATGAAACTTTAAGTGCCTGTTTTAGGCTCTGTCGGGCGGCCTGCGTTGTGCGGACATTAGCTTTCGTCGCAACCCGCATCCCGATGTATCCGGCTGTCGCCGAAAAGACCGCTCCGATGACGAACGCAATACAGATGACCCAGCTTGAATGGATCTGGCGGCCGTTCACTTCGTGGATCGTGCCCGAATAAGCGAGAAGCACGGCGGTAATAAGCACGAAGATGCTCAGAACCTTCCATTCGGCACGAAGAAATGCCATCGCGCCGTCGGCAATGTGGCCTGCAAGCTCGCGCATTTTTTCGTCGCCCGCGTCCTGTCTGCCGACCCAGGCGGACTTGTACGCCATCACGATCAGGCCGAGAATGCCGAATGCCGGCACCAAATAAATCACGTTATCATTCATAGTATGCTCTTAAGATCACGTCTGCCGCTCTGAACCCGAAACGGCGGAACTTCGCGTTCGTGCGCACTGCGTTCGACCGCAATACGCATCAGATCTTCTTGTCGTTTTTATCGATATGTAACGCCGTCTGACGGCGAGATTCTCAAAACCAACAATTATCGAATAAACAGGTAAAAATGGCAATTTGACGGGCAAGAAATGTTGCGGGACGCAGGCTGCAAAGTCAAAAATTAACCTTGTATGCTGTTATAACCCACGTTATAATCTAGTAGCTATGACTGCGAAACTCAAGATCACAACGGTCGGAAACTCGGTTGGCATCGTTCTCCCGAAAGAGTTGCTTGAACGGCTCCGCGTCGGAAAGGGCGACTATCTCTTTGCCTCCGAAACACCCGAAGGCATCCAGTTACGGGCCTATGATGATGAATTTGTCGAGCAAATGACGATCGCCGAACAGGTAATGCGTGAGGACCGCGATGTACTCAGGAAGCTTGCTGAGTAGATGAAATGGCTGCGGCTCGATGCGGTGCTCGCAATGCACGAGCGACAGATCGCCGAGCACGGCGGAGAGGCCGGTGTGCGCGACCGCGGCCTTCTTGAATCGGCGCTGGCTCGCCCAAAGAATATCAGCACATACGAGCCGCGTGCGGACATGGCACGCCTCTCAGCCTCGATCGCATTCGGCATCGCAAAGAATCATCCGTTCATCGACGGCAATAAACGGATGGCCCTTGTCGCAATGCGAACCTTCCTCGTCCGCAATGGCTTTCAGCTACGCGCCGAACCTGCCGAGAAATACCTTGCGATACTTTCTCTCGCGGAAGGCCGCCTCTCGGAAGATGAGTTGACGCAATGGCTTCGCGAACGGATCGAGAAACGCTGACCTTTCGCTTTTCTCCTCGACGATTCCGCCGACTCAATCACACATCCAGCGGCCGTTGATGCGTTTGGCGAAGGCTCCGTCGCTTCCTGCACGTCCCTGAGAACATTCGCCGCCGCGTCGGCAGTCTTTGCAGTACACGAAAGCACCGTCAGAAACCGGCGGACGGCCGTCGCCACCGCGTGCCCACTGCTGTATGTCGCGAAACGTGATATTTGGGTCGTACTGAAAAAGCCCATCTGTCAGCTCGACGTTATAGCCGAAGCGATTTGGCTTGCCGTCAATGCGGGTATCTCCCGAGCCTTCCGGCAAGCGGCCGGTTTGGAACATCATTCGCCCGCCCTGAAAATTCGGCCGTCGGACGAGCTGGCCCGCCGAGTCTTTGCAGGCGAAGATGCGTGAATCGTAACAAAAGCGGTCGCCGGTGGATGTGATCGTCACTCCCGGATCTGCCTTGATCGTGTCGGCGCCGAACCAGTTGCCTGTCGAGATGAAGTTTGCCGATCCGTGCAGCTCGATCGGATCGCCGAAGACGCTGCCGATCATCGTGAGATTCACATTCGTTATCATCCCGGCGGGATTCGTATAGAGCGTCCGCTTACCGCGTTCTGAGCCCGAGTTGATGACCGTCAGCGACCCGATAGTATCGACGTTTATGAATGTCCCACCGATCGCAGAAGCGTAGTCATAGCCGCCGCCGAATGTCTGCTGGATAAGCATCGAACCCGCGGCCTTCACGCGGATGCCGTCGCCGGGGCCATTGGTTGCGATATACGAAAAAACCGTGTTCGCGATCGTCCAATCGGTGTTGTATGTGTCGATCCAGATGCCGGTCTTGTTGTTGACAAAAAATCCGTGATCGACCTTGATGTAATCGAAATGCCAAGACTTGCAGACCTGTTCGTTCGCCTTGCAGTTCTCGTCGTTGGCGTTGTGCACGTAGATGCCTTTGTCAAAATCCTGGAATGTGATGTTCTCGAATTTGAAGACCTGGCTTGAATTCGGTGATTCGCGGCCTGTGCGTGAATCTTTCTCCCATTTGCCGAGGGCTTCGATGCCGTAGGTGCCGGTCGTGTCACGTTTTGCCTCGGCCATAAGCGAAGAATTGCCCATCAACTCAAGATCTTTGACCGTGACCTGGTTCGTGCATCCGCCGATGCGGAATATCGTCTGATTCGGGTAACGCAAGCGTATGCGCGTCGGGCTGAAACGCCACGGAAGGTTAGAGTTCGCGACCGACGCATTCGAACCTGCGCCGACAATGTTCAAGCCCGACGTGAGCGTTATCGCCTGGTAGTTCGGGTCGCGTCGGACACCATCGAGCGTGCCGACAACGTAATCGCCGTCCGGCACACGCAGCGTGCCGCCCTGCCGCGAAGAAATGTATTGGATCGCGTTCCGGAACGTCGAAGTATAGTCTTTCGGCTCGTCAAACTCGTATTTGCCAAGCTGCGTCCTTCGCACGGGCCGAAAATCCTTTAGGTTGTAGAATCCCGTGTGCTCATTCGTCGGATACCAAAGATAGCTCGCCCCGTTCGTCAGCTTCACTTCATACATCGGCTCAGGGCCCTGGAAACACCAGCGGCCAATGCCATTCGCGTACGTCTTGCCGTCGCGGACATCGCTTCCGTCGCATGGCGAGATGTTCGGCGCTTTTTGGCGAAGGTCCGTGCCGGCGATATAGACCTCGATCGCATTCTTTGCTCCCGTGCTCGGAAGATACGTGATCGGGCAAGTGCCGCGAATGTCTGCCTCGAGCGTGAAAGAATATCCTTCGAACTTGTTCTGAGCGGAACTGTTCCCGAGAAGTAAAAATATAGATGCGACCAAGGCCGCGAGTTGTAAAAGCTTAGACATAAATCTCCTTTCGACTGAGCAACGGGATGCAAATTATCTTTTTAGTATCTTACCCGAAATCGACGCAGTGCCTGTAACCGTTGTCCGCAGTCGGCGTCCGTAGCCGAGTCAGTGACCCGCACGTTAGTAAGGGCTCAGCATCGCCTCCCTCCTGCACTCAGCCTTCGGCTTCTTATCGGCTTCGCATAGCCACGCCATTTATGGCGTGGTAAGAGCTGAAAAGGTCCTCGCCGAGCCCGTTCACGGGCTTACGAACTGCGTTTCCTTCCCGTCGCCGGGCGGAAGTGCTCCGCTTTTCCGACACAGCCACCGAAACATCCCGGCGGCTTAGCCGCCAGAAGAACTTCTCTCTAACCTCAGCGACAACTTCTGAGCACCGGCAGCCGCCTATCAAAAACTCGTCACGCACAACGAAAATCTTGTATAGTTAGGGCATGCCGAATATCGACAAACGCGTCGATGCCTACATCGAAGGGGCGCAGGACTTTGCAAAGCCGGTCCTCCGACATTTGCGTAAGCTCATTCACGATGCCTGCCCCGATGTGACCGAGACGATCAAATGGAGCATGCCGAGTTTTGAATACAAAGGCATTTTGTGCGGCTTCGCCTCATTCAAGCACCACTGCGCCTTTGGATTTTGGAAAGAAGCTTTGCTGACCGAGGCGAAGTTCCCGGCAAAAAACGCAATGGGCAGTTTCGGGCGGATCACTTCGCTCAAAGACCTGCCGAACGATGCGACGATCAAGAAGATCATCAAGGAAGCCGTCCGGCTGAACGAAAACGGCATCAAAGTCCCGAAGAAGAAGCCATCGAAGGCTGCAGACGTAGCAATACCGGATATTCTCCGTGAGGCCCTCGCTCGTAACCATGCGGCGGCCGAAACATTCAACAATTTTCCGCCGAGCTGCAAACGCGAATACGTCGAGTGGATAACCGAGGCAAAAACCGAGCCGACGCGCGAGCGTCGAGTCGCAACGACGATCGAATGGCTTTCAGAAGGAAAGCGACGAAACTGGAAATACGAAAAATGTTAGCAACGTGTCAGCAGCCCGCACGTAAGTGAGGGCCGTTCAAAAAAGGAGACAAACTATGTTAGGAGTTAAACCATATCTCAGTTTCAACGGAAATTGCGAAGAAGCAATCAACTTTTACAAAGAGGCGCTCGACGGAGAGATCTTGTTCATGCAGCGTTACGGCGAATCGCCGATGGCCGGAATGACCGGCGACGACAAGGTGATGCACTGCACGCTAAAGATCGGCGATACGCACATCATGGCGAGCGACAATCCGCCGAATATGGCCTCGACGCCCGGCAACAATATCTCGCTCGCCATTGGCTTGAATGACAAGGACATCGCGAGAAAATTCTTTGACAATCTCGCGAAGGACGGCAACGTGACAATGCCGCTCGACAAAACATTCTGGGCAGAGGCATTCGGAATGTTAACCGACAAATTTGGCATCAACTGGATGATCAACTGCGACGTACCCGAGAGCGACCACGCAAAAGCCACGGCTTGACGGCAGGAACATTTTTATTCGATAGTCCGGTGATCAGTACGCACGTTTACATTGGCACCAGCCTCGACGGCTTTATCGCTCGCAAGGACGGCACCCTCGATTGGCTCACGAAGTACGGCGATGCGAACGCGGTGGATGCCTATAGCGAGTTTATCGCTGGCATTGACGTCCTCGTGATCGGGCGGGGCACTTTTGAAACGGTGTTGGGATTTCCCGAATGGCCGTATGATCGACCCGTGGTCGTCCTTAGCCGTAGCATTAACGAGGTTCCGAATGAGCTACGGGATAAGGTCTCGTTGTCGACGAACAGGCCAAGGGAACTTCTGGACGACCTTTCTGAGAAAGGCTTTCGTTCGGCCTATGTCGACGGCGGCAAGGTAATACAGAGCTTTCTCGCCGAGGATCTGATCGACGATCTGACGATCGCACGTGTACCGGTGCTTATCGGCAGCGGGATCTCGCTCTTCGGCTATCTCGAACGCGACATTGAATTCGAGCACGTGCGCACGCTAACTTATGCAAACGGGCTGATCAGAAGCCACTACACGCGGCATAGGCGCGACTAGGTTTTTCTATAACGTTGATTTTTTTGAGGGACCGAAGATAAATATGACCGAACCGATTTTGGTAGCGAAAACCAAAGAAAGTGAATATTTCCTGCTGCCCCAAATGGCGAATCGCCATGGGGTTATCACCGGTGCGACAGGTACAGGTAAGACCGTAACATTGCAGCGTCTTGCCGAAGGCTTTAGCAAACGTGGCGTGCCTGTTTTTATGGCCGACATTAAGGGCGACCTTACCGGTGTTACACAGGCCGGCGGAGGCAATCCAAAGATCGACGAACGCAACGCGCTCCTCGGTATCACCCCTGAGTTTCAAGGCTTTACTGCGACGCTGTGGGATGTTTTCGGCAAGCAAGGAGCTCCGCTGCGTGCGACGGTCTCCGAAATGGGGCCGCTGCTGCTTGCCCGTCTGCTCGACCTGAACGACACACAGGAAGGCGTCCTCGCGATCGCATTCAAGTACGCCGATGACAACGGAATGCTCTTGCTTGACCTCAAAGATTTGCAGGCACTGATGCGTTGGGTCGGCGAGAATTCGGCAGAGCTCACGACACAATACGGCAACGTGTCGGCGGCATCTGTCGGTGCGATACAACGCGGCCTGCTGCAACTTGAAGAACAAGGCGGCTCGATCTTCTTTGGCGAACCTGCGGTCAAACTCGATGACTTTATTCAGACGGTCTCGGGCAAAGGCGTGCTGAATCTGCTTGCCGCCGATGAGCTTATCAACGCGCCAAAGCTCTACTCAACGTTTCTTCTCTGGCTTTTGAGCGAGCTTTTTGAATCGCTCCCTGAAGCCGGCGACCTCGATAAACCAAAACTCGTCTTTTTCTTCGACGAAGCTCATCTTCTCTTCTCAGATGCACCGACCGCATTGGTCGAAAAGGTAGAGCAGGTTGTTCGCCTGATCCGTTCAAAAGGTGTCGGGGTGTATTTTGTTACGCAAAACCCGGCGGACATTCCGGAAAAGGTGCTCGCACAGCTCGGCAACCGCGTCCAGCACGCTCTTCGCGCCTACACGCCTCAGGAACAAAAGGGCGTGAAGGCCGCTGCGACCTCGTTCCGCGTGAACGAAAAGATCGACACCGAAAAGGTCATTACAGAACTTGGCGTCGGCGAGGTCCTGATCTCAACGCTTGACGAAAAAGGCGTTCCTTCGGTGGTCGATCGTGCCTTCGTCGTTCCGCCTGAAGGACACATCGGCCCCATCACACCCGAACAACGTCAGCAGTTGATGGCAAATTCCCTCGTTGCCGGGGTCTATGACACACCGGTCGATCGCGAATCTGCATTCGAGCTGCTCGCGGCAAGAGCCACAGAAAAAGCTCAAGCCCAAGCCGCCGCTCAAGCAGAAGCTGATGCCGAAAAAGCTGCCAAAGAACAAGAAAAGGCTGCCAGAGCCGCCGCACGAGCTCCGGACACACTGGTCGAATCGATCACGAAAAGCGTCGCACGCTCGGCTTCAAGCTCAATTGGCCGCCAAATTGGCAACACTATTGTCCGCGGCGTACTCGGCGGCATCTTCGGCGGCGGCAAAAAGAAAGGCGGTTGGTTCTAGTTATATGAGTTAGGGATGAAACGTCGAGCACTAGAATTCCTCGACCAACGGCTCGCACAAGGCTTGTGCGCCGTTGGTTTTATGATCGTTACGGTCTTATCTACCTCCGCAGTTTGTGCGGCTCCGGCGTATTTTAGGACGAAGATGATCAGCGACGGAGAGGAGTTTTCATTTCCGATCTTTTCTCGCGAAAAGGCCGACAAAGTATCGACTCGTATCAATCAATTTCTCCAGCTATCGGAGCTCTATTTTGTAAGCAAACATCCGGCTTCAGCTTATATCTTTCACCAGGCTAAGGTGAATGATGGAAGTATCTATGGCGCAAAGTTCGCGATGTCGCCCAGCATATATTCGAACAACGACCGTGTTCTTTCGCTCGGCTTTTCTGAGAGCAGTTCCGGGGCGACCACTCATTATTGGGTTCAGTACTATACGTTCAATTCCGCAACCGGACGCCGTATTGAGCTAAGCGATCTTTTTACTGAGGACGGCTATCGAAAATTTAAGGATCTTGTATTTGAACGGCGGTCTGCCAAGTACCGTAAAGAGGTAGAAAAGAAAGTAGAACCTGACGAGAGGGAAGGGTTTCTCGATCTCGCCGATAGTTTTCAAGATGATGATCTTAGCGATTATTACATTCAGCGGCGATCGATCGTGATCGATGGTTCGAACTGGCTTGGAAAGGGGATGATGACCTACGGTCTCGATATGACCGCCGGCGTTTCGCTATCGAGTTTCAAGGAATATCTAAATGATTACGGTCGTGCCGTCTTTGGTATTGAACGGGCAAATATCTCTACGTTCAGATCGGAGCAGTTGCCGCAGCTTCTTAGTGGCACGGTCAATGGAACATACCCGATCGTGATGGTTTTAGGGATCGAGTATAAAGATGAGTACGCCACATCCTATCGCGGGTATTATGCCTATCTCCGGTATGGAGAAGCTCTCATGATCAGCGGAGATGATAGAAAGGATCAAATTGACCTGACCGAGCATATATTATCGCCAACCGTTATCAACAACGAATTGGGACCACATAGACCGGTTCAGGACAGCGGTTACATTTCGGGAAAACTGTCGGGCCTGACCTTTAGCGGAACTTGGACCGACCTCGCGCGCTCTAAGCAGCTATCCCTCTACGCGTCGGCGGACTAATTAGATGCCTCGCGGCGCGATTATCTTGACCGTCGGGAAGTATTGGCTGACCCTGCGCGAGTCGCGCGTTAAAAGGTCAAATCCGGCAACGGCGGCGTGAGCTCCGATGTAGAAATCAGAGAGCGGGGAATTTTTAGTGCCTCCTCGTTTCCTGTAGATCGCGAAAGCTTTTCCTGCAAGGAATGCCGCATCAAATGGCAACGGCTCACGATAAAATATATGCTTGGGGAAAGCTTCGTCGAGTTCTGCGGGTGAACTAAATTTGACCGATACTTCCGCATAGATAAGCGGATTGATCGCAAGATCATTGTTATCGGCAAGAGAGGCGACTATGTTCGATGACCATTCAAACCAGACCGGGTCGATCGTAAGGATATCCAACAATACTGAACTATCGACCAATATCATCTTCTTCGCCCCAACCTCTCATTAGCTTCAAAATATCGTCTGTGGTCAGGTCAAGATTTGCGGTTCCGCGGCCTTTTAAGTGTGCTACGACCTTTTCGCCGCGGGAAAGCCTTCCGTTCTTTTGTTTTGCCTTTACAAGTTTTGCGGAAGTTCCCCTTACGACGAAATCAACCTCGGTTCCCGGCAAGATCCCGAGAGCTTGCCTGACTTCGATCGGGATGGTGACTTGTCCTTTTGTAGTAACTCGCATAAGTAATACTCTTACCGGTAAGAGTATTACTTTTGAGATTTGATTGCAAGACTCTTTCGTGCCAGGCCGTCTGCGGCCCTCCACGATCAACCAAGGCCTATCAATACATCAAGTACTTCTTCCGTGCTTCGCGAAATTCGGCGAGGGCAGGCTGCCAGGCGTTTTCTATCTCCCGCAGAACGGCTCCGTTCTCGATCGCCTTTCGGATCTTGTCGGTGCCGCATACGACGTCGAACGGGTTCTTGTCGAACTCATATTCGTACGCGTTCTGACGCCACTGGAATTTCTTCGGGTACATTTCGTATACGGTCTTGACCATTGCGATTCCGAGAGCAACGGGTGTAAAGGCGTCGCGGTCGGTAATGTGGATCTGTATGCCGCCGCAGGTCTGCCCCGCGAACTCGCAAAACGTCGGACGGAAATAGCTCTCGCGAAACGCAACACCGGGGATCTCGCATTCACGCAAACGCGCGGCCCATTCGTATGGCTTTATGAAGGGAGCACCGTTCAGGAAGAACGGCAATGTCGTGCCGCGGCCTTCGCTTAATTCGGTGCCTTCGAGATGGACGGTCGCCGGGAAAACAACACACGTATCAACGTCCGGGATGTTCGGCGACGGCAATATCCAGGGCAGGCCCGTCTGGTCGCCCCACGTTTCGCGGCTCCAATTTTCAAGCTTTACGACCTCGAGTTCGCACCCGATGCCGAAATGCTCGTTGAACATCACGGCAAGCTCGCCGATCGTCATTCCATGCCGTGTCGGGATCGGGAATTGCCCAACGAATGAGAAGAATTCGGGCTCGGAAACGTTCCCTTCGACCGAAACACCATTGATCGGGTTCGGACGGTCACAGACGATAACGCGCTTGCCGAATTTCTTCGCCGCACGCATACAATTCGCCATTGTGTAAATGAACGTGTAGATACGACAGCCGACATCCTGAAGGTCAATCACGATGTCGTCAACATCGACGAGCATCTCCTCCCTCGGCTCGCGCACCTCGCTATAAAGCGAATAGACCATAAGGCCCGTGTGCGGATCGCGGACATGCGGCGTCTCGATCATATTGTATTGAACGTCGCCACGAATACCATGCTGAGGGCCGAAAAGGGCGGTCAGTTCGATGTCCGGATGCTCGTAGAAGACATCCGCGGCATGGCGAAAAGCGTCCGGAAGGACGGACGCTTGATTACAGACGAGCGCGACGCGACGCGCCTCGATCATCTCTAGCTGGGGCCCGATGAGGTTTTCGATACCAAGTACAGTTCTCTGCATAGAATAGGTGAAAGAAAATAGGTCTTGCTTTGATAAATAAAAAATGCCCGAAACGCGAGATAAGCACTTCGGGCATCATCAAGAGAAAGTATCGTTCGTGTTTTTCGTTCGATCAAAAAGTGATCCTCGAAATTTCGTTATGTGAGGTCGCTGGTTTCTGCGTCCGGTGCGTTCTTCTTAACGGATTCGATGCCGTTGTCTCGGCTCGCTTCACTCTTGTACATCTCGCTGCTGCCGATGACCTGGCCATTTCCCGCTTTGAGGTTGAAGAAAAAGTCTCCTTTTGCGGACGTCTTCCGCTCGTAGCGGGCATCGTCAGCGGCATTCTTTTTGACGGACGCGATGCCGTTCTCGGCGGCGGCTTTCGTCTCGTACATTTCGCTTCCCAGGATCTTCTCGCCATTGCCGGCCTTCAGGCGGAAGAAGTATTTATCGTTATTCGATTTTGCAAGTTCAAATTTGCCTGCCATAAGTTCTCCTTGGTCCAATAAGTTCTTCAAACACAGCACATTGTGGGGAAGAGCGAGTGTGATATTAGGCTCAACAATGTGTCAATAATTCTATATCAAATTTCAAAAAAGTGAAGCTAAAAAATGCGTAGGTCGAGCATCTTGCCCATCGAACAGAAACGGATATAGAGATCTGTCGCGGCGAGGATCAGGAGCGTTATCGCAGTAACGCGGCTCCTACTGCGCGAAAGCCGCCCGAATCGCCCCGCGGGACCCGAGAAGAGTGCGATCAGGCAAACAAGCACCGAAAAGCAGGAAGCGGCAAGCAGCACGGTTCCACCGCGTACGCCGAACACGTCCACGCCCGTGTTCGGCAGGAACCAGGCCGCCCTCCAAAGCGAGCGAAGCAGCAACGCAAAATAGATCACGCCAATGAAAGCAAAAAGCCGCTCGGCAAGTAGCAAAAAGATGCAGTCGCAATCCTTTATCGCACGTCTGGCGGCGGCCAGTCCGATCAGCCAAAGAAAGATAAGGGCAGGCGAACCCGGTAGCCACGCCGGCATCCACGTCCCGCGTCCGCCGAAAAGAGCTTGCGGCGAATCGCCTACGAGCTCCGGCGAAAAGAGGGGCGAAAGATAGTTTGCTCCACCGCCGAGAAAATAATAATGATCCCCCTGAACCATCGCCCAGATCGAATAGATAAAGAAGGTGCTGATCGCAAGCAATGTTGCGAACGACACCGCACGGCGCTTCTGATCGGTGAGAACACCATCGCTTGGGGAGCTGGTTTGCTGATCCATAAGGTTAATCGTAGCTGACTTTAGCGAAAAAGTCGTTCTCGGCGGACGTTTCAAAATACGCATTAGGCGCGTGTATAATTCGCACGTTACGAAGAAGCGGATCTACAACAAGCTTGCCTGGCTGAACGAGTTGCCTCGCGAAGAAGCGATCTATGTCTTTACGGAATGCAGCGGTTCGCAAGCCTGGGCCGAAGCGATGGCGGACGCAAGGCCGTTCCCGATGCTTGAACAGCTTTTTACGCGTGCCGAAGAGATGGCAAACGACACGGACTTTTCGCAGATCGAAAAGCGGCTTGCTGCAGTGCTCGAAAGGTGATCGTGCAGCCTGCGGCCGCGTCCGAGCGGAAGGTCAACGGACCGGATCCAACAAACAAGAAATTCTATGGATCGAAGGGACATTTTGAAGGCAGCCGGAGCGATCGTGCTCACAGCAGGTACAATGAGTGCCGGACAAGGACGTTCACGAAGGTCCAAACCGCGAATGATCAAACCGAAAGCGTTAAAACAAGGCGATCAGGTTGCCGTAATTTCACCCGCGAGCGGTGTCGCTCCTGAGACTTTCGATCGTGCCCTGGCGAATCTCGAAGCTCTCGGCTTCAAACCAAAAGCCGGAGAACACGCACGTGGGCGCAAAGGCTTTCTGTCGGGCACAGATGCCGAGCGGCTTTCGGACCTTCACGCCGCATTTGCCGACAAAGACGTAAAGGCGGTCTGGTGTGTCCGCGGAGGTGGCGGTTGCCCGAGATTGCTGCCAGGCCTCGATCTTGAGCTCATCAAAAAGAATCCGAAGGTCTTCATCGGTTTTTCGGATATAACCGCGCTTCACATCGCGATCAGCCAGCAAACCGGCCTCGTCACATTTCATGGGCCGGTCGGGACATCGCAATATACGGACTATACACGCGGCCGGGTTATGGAGATCCTAACCGGCTCGGCAACACCGCCTATCGTCATCAAACCTTCTCCCGAGAACCTCAAGAATGAGTCGGCGCTTTTTCATCCCACAACGCTGAAAACCGGCCGCGCAAAAGGTGAGCTAACGGGCGGTAACCTTGCTCTTCTCGCGTCGCTCTGCGGAACTCCGTATTCCCTGCGAGATATCGGTGGTAAGATCCTTTTTATCGAAGACATCAACGAACCGCCATACCGCGTCGATCGAATGTTGACGCAACTGCGGCAAAGTCTCGATCTGCGGTCTCTCGCGGGCGTCGCACTTGGTGTTTTTGACGACGGAGCGAATGCGACCAAGGATGCGGCACCGCTGCTGGATGTTTTTCGCGATCGTTTGGGAGATCTCGGCGTGCCTGTTGTTTACGGCCTTTCATTCGGCCACATCACCGACAATATGACGCTGCCTTACGGCATAAAGGCGGAGCTTGATGCTGATGCTGCGACGATCACGCTCCTCGGATCAGCCGTTAGCTAGACTTTCCAATTTCCGCCGAGCGCGTTTGAATTCACCGATGCTCCACGCTTGTGCTGTCGCACCTTTGGCAAGATGCGGGGCATCTCCGTCAAAGATCTCGGACAAGGAACCGAGCATCGTGTCGCGAAGATGTTCTTCAAGGCCGTTGAGCATTTGCTTTGCTTTGTGAATCGCGTCCGCCTCGCCTGAATGCACGCGGAGATACGCATCGATAAAGTGTCCGATCAGCCACGCCCACACTGTGCCTTGGTGATACGCAGAATCGCGTTCGAACGGGCCGCCTTCGTACTTTCCAATGTATTTTGCATCGTCGGCAGCAAGCGTCCTTAGGCCCTTTGGCGTAAGCAGGTCTTGCTCTACTCTATCCACGACGGCTCGTGCGCGTTCGCCCTCGAGAATCGGATAGAAAAGGCTTACGGCAAAGATCTGATTCGGCCGCACAGATGGGTCGCGGCTTTCGCCGTCGATCACATCGTAAAGGCAACCCGCATCCGCATTCCAAAATTTCTCGTTGAAACTCTCCTTCGCGCGCGACGCCAAGTCGGAGAATCTTGTTCTCAACTCGGCGTTATCGAACCTCGCTGCAAAAACCTCCATCACGCAAAGTGCGTTGTACCAAAGAGCCTGTATCTCGACGGCCTTTCCCATCCGCGGAGTGATGACCTTATCGCCGATCTTCGCGTCCATCCACGTGAGATTTTCGCCCGGAACACCTGCGGCAAGCAGTCCGTCGTCATCGACGCGTATCCCGAATCGCGTACCTTCCAGATGCCATCTGATCACGTTCACGAGCTTTAGAAACGGGTCGCCCTTGATGAAGTCAGCATCGCCCGTTGCTTCCGTGTAAGCACGTATCGCCTCGAAGAACCAGAGTGTGCCGTCAACCGTGTTGTAATCTGGCGTTTCGCTTCCGCTCGTAAACCGATTCGGCAACATCCCTTGGGAGATATAGTTGAAATACTCAAGAATTATCTCCTTTGCGATCTCCGGCCGGCCGTTCGCGATCGCAAGTCCCGGAAGGGCGATCATCGTGTCGCGTCCCCAATCATCGAACCAGTGATAGCCTGCGATCACGGTCTTTCCGGTTCCGCGTGCAACGATCACCTGATCTGCCGCGATTGCGACAAGCTCGTCGATCTCGTCCTTTGGGCTTGCCGCGGCAACAACATTTTTGCGACGCGACACTTCGGCCTGTTCAAGTTCGGCCGCGTCCTCAAACCTATGTTTTTTGGTCGACGCAATAGCAACCGCCGGCTTCGCCAGGTCAAAGCGAAATGCACACGGCGCAAAAACGTCTTCCGTAAAATCGAATCCGCGTTCCTTCTCGATCGTGTATGCAAAATCGCGATACCATACACCAACGTCTTTCAAATCGGTCGCGTTACAGGCGAGATGGAGAGGCGGAAAGTCATTGTAAGGAGCAAATTCGACGGTGCCGATGCCGGTAGAATATTCGTACGGGAAATCTGCAGTTTCGTGCCGCAGATGGTGATGGTCGCGAAAGGCGACCATCGGTGTTAGTTCGAGCCAGGCATCCGAAACGCTTGTTAAAACTGCCCAGCTCATCACGACAGTGTTCTCACCGTGCGGCATAAAGAGGCGGCGTTCGACCTCAATTCCGTCGAGTGAGAACGTCCAGATCGGATACGGGTCGAGACGAAATCCTGTTAGCAGTTTATAACCTTCAGGTGAAACGACGTTCTCATATCGTGCGGTCGATAGCGGATAACTCTTACCCGCGACCGTGATCTTTTCATCAAACCCCGAGAGGAGTACAGCCCGGCCTAACGGCGGTTTCGTCGCCGCGACGAGCAACCCGTGATAGCGTCGGGAACGCATTCCCGCAACGGTTCCGGAAGAATAGCCGCCAATGCCGTTCGTCTCGAGCCATTCGAGACGTTCGGACTCGGCAAGATCGGCACACGAAGAACGTGGAACAGAGAGCATTTGTCTCTATTCTACAAAAAGAGCGGGTCAACCGCGTAGTACGCGGCACCGGCGGCCATTATTCGCCGACGGCCTTGCTGATCGCAAACACATTCGAATTTGCGGCCACGCGTATCGCCTCGCGAAGGTCCTCGATAACGTCTTCGACGCTCTCGATGCCGACAGAGATACGAATGAGATCACGCGGCGGCGCAAGCTCCGCGCGAAGGCCGGCAGGGATGCTCGCGTGCGACATATAGCACGGCAGGCTGATCGTGCTGTTCACGGATCCAAAACTAACGGCGATCGCACAAAGTTTCGTGGCCTCGACGATCCGGCGTGAAAATTCGGCATCGCCGGTCGTAAATGCGAGCACAGAACCACCGCCCGACGCTTGGCGTTCGTGGACGAGACGGGCTTCAGCGTTTGCAAATGCGGGATGATAGATCGTCTTGACGGCCGGTTGAGACGCGAGAAACTCGCCAACCTTCAGCGCATTCGAGCATTGTTTTTCGACGCGCAGATCGAGCGTCTTGATGCCGCGAAGCAAGAGCCACGAATCAAACGGTGCAAGGGCCGTCCCTTCGGCATTCTGGACGAATGCCAGCTCGTCTGCGAGCTCCTCATCATTTGTCGCAACCACGCCCGCCGTTACATCGCTGTGGCCCGAAAGGAATTTCGTACCCGAATGATAGACGATGTCCGCACCGAGACTGATCGGATTTTGCAAGCACGGCGAAAGCATCGTGTTATCGACGACAAGCACGACGCCGTTCGCATGTGACAGCTCTGCCAGAGCAGCGATGTCAGACACACGCTGAAACGGATTCGTCGGCGTCTCGATAAGCAGCATTCTCGTGCGGTCGGAAAGCGCGGAGCGGACGTTCTCGAGATCGGTCGTATCCACATAGCGGACGTTGATGCCGAGTCGCGGAAGGCGTTCAAGCAGGCGAATGCTGCCACCGTAAAGGTTGTCGCCGGCGAGGATCTCATCGCCGGTGGTGAACAGTTTCAATATTGCCGACAAAGCCGACATTCCGCTCGAAAATGCAAAGGCATGCCGGGCGCGTTCCAATTCGGCGAGTTTCTTTTCAAGCTCGCTTCGCGTCGGATTTCCCGAACGCGAATAGTCGTATTCGCCGAACTCGACCGCCGTCGGCTGTCGGAACGTCGCTGTCTGGTAGATCGGCGTCGAAACGGCGCCGAACCTCTCTTCTTCGGTCAGGCTAACGCAGCGTGTTGCATTCTTCATATCGTCGCTCCTTGCGCCTGACAGCTTTCACCGAGTTGTGGAGCGTATTCCGGCCGATCTTTCTCCAGTGTCTCGTAGTAAATGTCAAAGATATCGCCAAGCACCGCTTCGGCAGTCGCATAGCGTCCCGCACCACGACCGCGTACAACGTGACGGCCTCCGTCCTCGGTCTCGAACACGATAATATTTTCCGCTCCGTGAATATCAGCGAGCGGATCCAACGCATCCAGCGAGGTCGCCGCGACGCTTGCCGTAACCTCGCCGCCATCCGCTCGACATTCCGCTACAACACGAAAAGACTTGCCCGCCTCGCGTGCGGAAAGTGCCTCGGAGCCGCTCGCATTTTCGAGACCGCGACGCGAAATATCATCAAAAGCGATATCGGAACCGAACGCTGAGCGTGCGAGAAGTACAAGCTTTTGAGCTGCGTCCGAACCGTCGATGTCGAGCGTTGGATCGGCCTCGGCGAACCCTGCATCCTGAGCCGCTTTTATCGAATCATAAAAATCCTCACCATCCTCAAGCCGGCCGCAAATAAAATTAGAAGTGCCGTTGATAATGCCGCGAATGACTGTTGGCTGAGAGGTTTTAGCAAGTCGCCGAGCTGTCTCAAGCGCCGGAAGAACGCCGCCTACCGCAGCACTATAACGGAACGAAACGTCCCGCGGATCGATAAGCTCTAGCAGCGAAACATCGTTTTCGGAGATCAGAGCTTTATTCGCCGAAACAACGCCCTTTCCCTTCGAAAGCGCGTGTCGGATGAATTGTCCTGCGGCAAACTTCCCGCCGATAAGTTCGACGACCACATCGCAATCGCCCTCGATCAACTCGACCGCGTCGCTGCGGATGAGTGAGGGCTCGATGCCGCGTTCGATGGCTCGTTCGCGATGAAGGTTCACAACCCCGGTTATCTCAAATTTTTGCGGCATCGCACGCAGCCTTTCATACACACCGTATCCGACCACACCGCATCCAAGCAGGGCGACCTTCAGCGGCCGTCGGAGCTCCTCGGCAACATCGCTTGCGAAGGAATCCTCCAGGTCGCCGACAAAGGTCGAAACTCCCGACCCAAGCGATGCGATCTCAAAATCGAGCTTCTCTTTTGCCGCAAACTCGACGGCTTTCGGCTGGACGAGTTCGCCGCCGCGCTCAAGCGTCGTCTTGTAGCTTACGGTCGAGAAACGACGTGGACGTATCGTCGACAATGCCGGGTTCGTCTCAAAAAGCCCCTCGACATCTTTTACGAGTACGCAGCGTGCCGCGAGCGAATTCGCCAAATACAACGCGGTCAGATCCGTGCCGCCGCGGCCAAGAAGCGTCGTGTCGCCATCGGCATTCACACCGACAAAGCCGGAAACGATCACGATCGACCCATCGAGGGCACGATCGACTGCCGCGATGTTCGCATCGATGATCTCGCCGTCGAGCGGATCGCCTTCCGTGAGGATCCCGACCTGATGAGGAGCAAGGATCTTTGAATGAATTCCGGACCTCTTTAGTGCAGAGGAAAGCAAAGCCGCTGTAACCGCTTCGCCTGTCGCAAGCAAAGTTGCGACGGCATGGTCGTTGCCGTCAGGGCCATACTTTTCCGCACGGGCAAGGAGTTCGTCCGTCGTGCCTTCGAACGCCGAGACAACGGCAAGCACGCGATATCCCTGACGCCAATAGCGGTATATCTCATGAACGGCGAGCGGCAGATCGGCTTCGCCATGGAGAACGGAGCCGCCGAATTTCAATACGATAGTTCGTTCTTTCGACATTGTTCTCAGGCTCCTTTTACGAGTTTTTGTGACAACGCACGGTCAAGATCAGCGACGATGTCCTCTGGATTCTCGAGTCCGACCGAAAGCCGCACAAGGCCATCGGTGATACCGGCAGCGTTTCGCACTTCAGGCGAGATCGAACCGTGCGTCATCGACGCTGGATGCGTTATCAGCGTCTCTGCCGAGCCGAGATTCTCCGCGAGCGAACAAAGCTTGACGTTGTTCATCAGCGCAATACCGGAATCGATACCGCCGTGAAGTTCGAACGAGAGAAGGGCTCCGCCGCCCGATTGCTGGCGACGTGCAAGCTCGAACTGCGGAAAGTCCGGCAGGCCGGGATAATTCAAACGCTTCACACGCGGATGGTCGCGAAGGAACGCGGCAACCGAGAGAGCGTTCTCGGATTGCTGCCAAACGCGAAGCGGCAGTGTCTTTGAACCCTGAAGCGTGAGCCATGCGTCAAACGGCGCCTGGATCGAACCGATCGTCTTACGCGTGAATTTGAACGCCTCGTCGAGTTCAGCATTCGATGTCGCGAGAGCACCGCCGATCGTTGCGTTGTGTCCGTCAAAGAACTTCGTCGTAGACTCAAGGACGATGTCAGCACCAAGCTCGATCGGCCGCTGAAGCGCCGGCGAAAGGAGCGTGTTATCGACTGCAAGCAACGCACCTTGCTCGTGCGCAAGACGTGCGGCCAGGGCAATATCGGTAAGTTTTAGAGTTGGATTTGCAGGCGTTTCGATGAAAACGAGAGCCGCGGGTCTCTGCAGGCTTGCGGTAAGCTTTGCTTCGTCGGACGTGTCGACAAAATCCGCCACAACACCGAACTTCGCCAGAGTTTGCTCAAGCAAACGCACGGTTCCGCCGTAGCACACATCGGATACAACGACTCGATCGCCTGCCTTAAGCAGCGTCAGGAAAAGTGCATTCGTGGCAGCCAGTCCGGAAGAAAAGCACGTCGCATGCTCTGCGCCCTCGAGCGTTGCGATGCGGTCTTCGAGAGCCTTTACCGTCGGGTTTCCGGCTCGGCTGTATGTGTATCCTTTATCTCTGCCGACAGCCCCTTGGCGGTATGTTGTCGATTGATATATCGGCGTCAGGATCGCGCCGGTCGTCGGATCGGGCTCGGTTCCGGAATGGAGCGCAGCGGTCTCGATCTGCGCGTCGGGTGCTACATATGAATTCAATGGCATTAGCAAGATCTCCTTTTTTGAGATCATGCGTGGCGCCGTTTGAATAAAGCTGCTCTAGCCTATATGAAAAATGCGTAATTAGAAGGGGAACCAGCCGGAAACACAAAATGAAAAAAGGATCCGACACCCTTTCAGAGTGCCGAGATCCTTTTCTTTAGAATCGCAGGCAGCTCTTTAGCAGTTTTTATCGTGGAGCAAGTTGCCTTAAATCGCCACGCTTGATCTTTTCAATAACACCCAAAGACGATCCGTCCTCAAGCGTTCTTTCGAACTTACAGGAAGAAATCCAGCTCTGTCAATAGCAAAAACTGAAAAATTCAGCTTGCCGACTTTCGCGCCTTCCAAGAAGACGGTTCAAAGAGAGATCGACTCCTCAGGATCCACCCAAGCCGTTCCTTTGCCCCCAAAGCGAGCCGCCCGGCCCGCACAACCTCATACTTCAAGCCCGACAGCAACCGCCGAGCAGCCGCTCACTCTCGATTTACTTGACAATACGCACCCAATTTCTTATCGTTTACGTTCGCCTCTCAAACGATAGGCACGCCATTATTCCGCAGTAGCTCAATGGCAGAGCATTCGGCTGTTAACCGAAGGGTTGTAGGTTCGAGTCCTACCTGCGGAGCCAATTTAATCAATAACTTACGGGAGCTGAAAAGCTCCCGTTTCGCGTTTTGTGACATGGATTGTGACATAACTTTCATGTCACAAGTTTTTGAGCCACTAATTCACGGCTTTCTGCCACTTTTTTAGGATTTGCTTTCTGCGTCGGGAATGGGATTTGGTTCGAGGGCTGATGCGGCTTCGTTGAGCGCTTTTCGGCGGATTTGGGTCCCGTCACTAAGGCTAATCGCTATAGATCTCGTCATGGCTTGGAAGCGTCGACGTCGCATGTCTTCGAACTTGCTGGACTTCGGATGGTCGCTCCGCCAAAGGAACAGCTTCTCCGAGCTGGGCGAGGCCATACGCGACCGATGTAAAAACAACATCGGATGGTTTTACAGCGGTGCCATCTAATCGCACAAGGTCTGTCGGCGTAAGAAGATCAAGTATAGATAAGTCCGTATCCCTGAAATTAACCATGGGATGCTTTTGAAGAGCCATGCAAAGCTTTGCATTCATAGCTCCTCCACCCAAGATTATCAATTTTGGGTCGCTCCATTGATTTACGCTGAATACATTTCCCATTAGGCGACTAAATGCCTTTTGGGCAGAACAGACAAGTCCGCCACGTACTTCCCGGCACCACTCATCTTCATCTTCAGTAAACTGGAATGCATCCATCGCGACTGGATGAGAATGTGCTCCGAAAAAGACGATATTATCTTTCACACGGTGCCCATTAATAAGATCATCATTTATCATGAAGGCGCAGGAATCAGTTGTTCCGGCGCCAATGTCTGCACAGAAAAATGGGGAGACCGGTGTCGCAGGAGACTTGAACGACCAGAACATTGAGGCCTCGGTTTCCGATCGAATCCAATTACGTCGATTTGATTCGGGGATCGGAGGTTGCTTGTCAACCGCTGCCCTGCAACCATTCAGCAGCTCGACTGCAAGTTCAACGCCGATCATGTCCAATCCTATTGGGCCGTGATTCGTATAAAGACGGTACGCAACTCGCGCAATCTTGAGATAAAGGTCACGAAGCTCGTTGTCGTCCAGAAAGCTCATTGGAACTCCGAGTGTCATACCCATCCTAAAATCAGTGTTCCCAGAGATCTTCACTGCGGCTAGATGACCGATAGAAACAAGTCTCCAAATCGTAAGTGTTACGATATCCTCACTGGAGAGGTTAAAGGGAATATCGTTTAACTTGCCGAAAAAAAACTCATCCACCTTGTCGGCTACTTCGCCAGCGCATCTCATTTTTAGACTTCTCAACGCATCATCAGCATTGGAGTTAAGCACGATATCTTCTCCGCGGAAAGTAACTCCTGAAGGTATGCGGAAGCTATCGTTCGGTTCCAATAGATAGGCTCGCTCTCCGCCCGGTGCTTCAAAATGGCGCAGAATCAGCTTAGAAGCGCTCGTGCCATAATCAACTCCAAGGTGAAATCGCTGCATTCTATTCATTGATACCCACTTTCAAGTAACCGACCGCAATATCGGTCCAACCGCTAACCCCTGCCGACGCATTCTCAATATCCATCTTGCTCGCAGCACCAAGTGCTTCTTCGGCTTTCTTTATCTTTAAATTTCCCATCTTAATGGCAAATTCCTTTGCTCCCGAATTGATCATTTTTGATACCTGATCTGTAGCGCGACGCAGTTTCATTTCAGCTAACCGAACAGAAATCGCCTTTCGCTGATTTAGACGATCAAATGTCAGTTGCTTCTCGCGTCTGTCCAGCTCATTCTTATACCGGTCGAGGATCGCGTTTAGCCGGAGTTCAATTTGGTCATGAACTTGCACTTGACTCTTGGCCGGCCTGTCGCTTCCTGCACCCTCAAGAAGCTCTAAAAGTACCGTCACTGTTAGGTCCTGGTCCAACCACTCATCATCGTTCTGACAATCAATGATCGCCATGTGCAATTTATTTCTAGGTATCGGGCCATCAAGTTCGAGAATTCTAGTCGCAAACGCATACAATCCCCGATCTAGGACGGCTGATTCTTTGAGAGACAAGCAAAATGTCTCGTTCCCGAAGCGGTCGGCCCATTTCCCAACAGCAAACTTAACCAACGGGTGATTGAAATGAATCAGATCCGCGTTGGTATGTCGATACGCGGCCTCACGCGAGAGTGTAGCGACAAGATCTCCAGAGGCGATCTTCCTCCCCATGGATCTCACGTCTATTCCCAGATCAGATGAACTTTCCTCTATCTCCCGAGCCAGTTGCGGCGAAAGCTTGAATCGTTGCACTCCAGAAAGAGATTTCTCGGGAATTAAGTGGCCCGGATAAAACACCGCCAAGAAGTTATTTAGGAAACGCAACAGATCTGCCTCGCCTGGTACTTGTCGTTCGCCTGTCAAAGCAGCAATTTCGTCCAATAGGCTTTGATCAGTTGTTAGAAGATCTTCTGCCTTTCCCTTGACTTGTTTTGCTGCAACCGTCCGGTTCGCGATTGCCTTTTCTTCCGACACCAATTTTCTCTCTAACTCCTCACTCGTGAGCGTACCGCTTACTGCCTCGCGGGTTAGCTTTTCGATCTGGTCACCGATAATAGGGTCAATCTCACCTACAGATGTTTCAAAGATTCCTATTTTGCTGAGAAGTCGACTCAGAATCCGCTCCTCGACTGATTCTTTAACGACGAAGTTGATAATTACAATCCGTTCTGCTTGTTGGCCTATTCGATCCACTCGACCGATTCGCTGCTCCACAACCATGGGATTCCACGGGAGATCGTAATTGAATACAACAGAGGCTTTTTGAAGGTCAATACCTTCACCACCGACTTCAGAAGTCAATAGCACCTCTACATCACTACGCTCCAAAAAGTCCTCGATTGCCCGGTCACGGTCTTCGAGACTGACCTTGCCGTGAATCATTCGAACCTCGATATTCTCCCGTCCCAGTGACTTCCGAAGATACTCGAGAGTTTTTCGAAAAAACGAAAAAACGACAATTTTGCGTCGCGGTCTTTTTGCAACTTCGTCCTCGGCCCAAATCATGTTTAGAGCATTGAGGAATTCTTCAAACTTCGAATCGGTTTGGTCGTTGTCCGTCCAATCGTTAACGAGTTGTGAAAGAAGTTCCTTTCGATATTGGAACCAACCGTCGATTTCAGTTGCACCATGAGAACCTTCGCCATCATCGGTTGAATCTTCGAAATCGAAGTCACTAAATGCATCTAACGAGTTATCGCTCAGAGCTTCGAGTCTCTCTTCGAAATATTCGATCGCGGCTGGGATACAACTTGCCGTTGCCCTATAGGCCATAAGAGTTGCCATTTGGAATCCCCACGACAAGGTTGGCTCCTGAGACGGACGAGCTTTGCAAAGACTCTCTACACTGTCGTAAATTCGCCGCTCCGGCTTAGTGAAATCAATAGGCTGCCAATGAGCAACGCGTTGAGCACAATTTGGCATAGCCTCAGATTTCCTGGTTCGGGAAACAACATGTCCGATGGTATTCAACTGACTTATGTCGACCTGAAGTTCAGCAAGTTCCTCACTGTCGAACTCGCCTTTTTCCATTCGCGAAACAATTGAGGTTAGAAACCCTTCTGAAACGGGTGCTCCAAAGCCGTCCCGGCGTCCAATTGTCCGAAGCGTATCGATCGCATCCTGAATTGCCGGCGGATGAGATGACAAGAGTCGTTGACACTCCAAGACTCTCCGGTTGGCGTCCATCTGGCGACGGAAAATTTCAAAATCTGGAAATTCCTCTTCCGAAAGAAGCCTTAATAGGTTCCATAGATCATCTAGCGAGTTTTGTACCGGTGTTGCAGTCAAGAAAATTCGATGGTCAGATAGGTCGCATAGCAATCGTCCGAGACGATGCTGTAAGGTTTCCGGGTTTCGAAGGCGATGGGCTTCATCAACGATAAGCAAATCCAAACTCGGCTGAGCAGCATCCAGGGCTTCCTGGACATCTTTTTGTCGTGATCCCTCGTAAGAAACGATCCATTTGAATGGACTGACCTCTCGCCCCCTTTCCAGGGAGTTAGACAAGCTGATCAAATCCGCACCTTTAACGATCTCGAATGGCTCCTCAAATCTTTGTGCCATCTCACGCTTCCACTTCGTTCCAAGTCTTGCTGGGGCCAGGACCATCACTCGTTCTAAATTTTTACGGGCGTCCAACTCACGCAAAATGTATCCAGCCTCAATTGTTTTGCCGAGACCAACATCGTCCGCAATTAACAAACCATCGCCACCACCGTCGAGGAATTTAAGTAATGGTTTGAACTGATGCGGATAGAATATTGTTCGCGCAGATGAGTAAGCGTGTGCGACCCTGGCAGTAGGGGACTTTACTTTATGGTAGGTGATTGTGTCTCGGAAGTGTTCAATGCCGGAGAATTCTTGACCACGCAATTTCTCCCAGGGCGTCTTGAGGCGCGTCCAGCCTCGAAGTGAAGTTTCCGGCACCGCCGTAACGACGCCATTAAATTGGACTCTGTAGCTCCAGCTTTCCGTTTGATCATCCCAACAAGTCTCCAGCACTACACCATTTACCTCTGGCTGATTGACCCGCTGAACAATCTCGTTGGGACTAAACTTTGCGCTCATCGAGCTAATTTTACTCTATTTTTCAAATCTTGCATTCCGAAGGTATCAACTTTGAATACCTGCCTAAGCTGGTCGTTTAACCGATTTTGCCGTGTTGAGTCGCAGCTCCTCGTCATTCTTGGCTCGGCCTAAGATTCGTCTTCAGATTCAGAAATCGGACTCGGTTCGAGGGCGGCGGCGGCTTCGTTGAGGGCTTTTCGGCGGATGTGGCTGTAGGTTTTCATCATCTGCGGATCGACGTGGCCGACCTGAGCTTGTATCACCCAGTCGGGCAGCCCTTTCTCAGCGAGCGTCGTGATTGCGGTATGCCGTCCGTCGTGGAAGCGAACCCCTTTCAGGCCGGCTGCTTTTAGGATCGACCTCCACGCGGTCCGCCGGGAACTGATGGGCTTGGTCGGATTGATCCTCTGTTCGCGGCCGTGCCACGGGAAGATATAGTGTTCCGGTTCCGCGGCTCCTAGCAGGGATGCTTCTTCGAAGAGTTTTCGCAGAGCGTCGTGGCAGGTCGTGTTCAGGGAAGGCGTCCGCCAACCGGCCGGTGTCTTTGAACGGCGGATCGATATCAGACGATTGTTCCAGTCGACATCTTTCCAGAGCAGCCCGCGTATCTCACACGCACGCATTCCGCAGTAGAACGAGAGCGTCGCGGCAACGTACGCGTACGTCCAATCGGGCCGCGTCTTGGCGACCTCGAACAACCTCGTTGCTTCTTCAGTCGTTAGAGCCCGGCCTGTCGGTGGCTTGGTGTTCGGGACGGGTTTGTAGTCTTCCTGAAATCGATACCAGATGCGGGCGTGTTTTAGCAGCTGCCTCAACACAGAGATCTCGCCGTTGATGGTCTTCGGTGCTCGGCCCTGTGCGAGTCGTTCGGACTGATATGCGCCGATCATCGCCGACGTGATCTTTGAAAGCTTAACATCGCCAAAAGCTTTTGAGTTTGAAAGCGGCTTGCATTGGTCACGCCAGTATTCGGCCATTCTTGGCGAAACCTGTGCGGAACGTTCAGTGATGTAAGCTTTGACGGCGTCGGCGATCGACATCGAAGCGATAGCTTTACTTCGACTGGTCGGATCGGGCGCCTTGTCCTTGAGTTGCGCGATGCGTTCGCGTTCGAGGGTGGGAGCCTTTCTGGAATCGGTCGTTCCTAAAGGCTCCCGATAACGGTGGCCATTCACCACCGCGTCCATCCAGCACCACTTACCTCTTTTGAAGACTGCCATCGAATGCCTCTCCTCGGGTTTGGTGCTGAAAGCCAAAACCTGGTGGACTTAAATGTGAAGGCCTCCGAGCTCGTCCACCAATCTCGCGGGTACGATCCGCTATGGCTCGAAGACCTTTATCTAGCTCCCCTTATCTACCTGTCTTCCGCTTGTTTTTCTTCCTGTTCGACGGAGTCGTCCTCGTTGATGTAACGGACCGCCTCGTCTTTCAGAATGAGTCGGCGGCGACCTTTCTTCAGGCTCTTGAGTCGGCCTTCTCTAATATCCTTGCGGATCTTCGGCGCGGAAAGTGCGGTAAGCATTGCAAGCTCCTCGATCGAGAAAGCAAATCTGTCGATTACATGTTCGCTCATTGAAAAACCTCCATTGATTTTGTACGGCAAGGAATGTGCCGTAGCGGTTAGTGTTGTTTTCATGGTTGTGGTGGATGAGGTACGCACCAATGTTGGCGTATTTGCGTTCCATTGGTGCGTGTTGTGACGATGATTCAGACGCTATCGAATATGGATCGTCTCGTGGATCTGTTGCTTCGGCTTCCGAACCTCTTGCTCGATCGGCCGATGCAACGGTGTCTTCTCGGGCATTTTCTCGGCAGTCAGATCGTGTTCAAATCTCGCCGATTCCTTAATGGGATTTCGAGCGATGATCTCGTCCATTTTCCTGACGGTCGTTTCCTTTAAGACGCCCGGGACCAGAACCTTTTCTTGACCTCTAATTTCGTAATGAGGAATGGCTGCGGTCGGGATTCGTTTCAGGATTTCATGTTTGCCTTTTTGGAGTGAAAGAAAGTGCTTACTGATCGCGATATGCACGTGCGGATTGTCGGTGTTTCGATGGATAGCGGCGGCCCAATCCAGCGATTCCGCTCCGACAGTTTTCTCAAGATTTCGCATCGACTCTCTGGTGATCTCCCGCAGAGATTTTCGACGTTCTTTTTCATCCTTCCCAAGCCGCTTAAAGTCGTCCGGCCGCAGCGAAATTACGAGATGCATAAGGTCCTCATTCTTGGGCCGGTTCGACGACACTCCCGGCTTGAGCGAGAAGTTCGCTTGCTCGACATTTATGAGGTCGGATCGCTCATTGAACAGTGCTCTGCTTCCGAAAGATTCGCGCGTCGGATCGATCTTTGAGTGAGCGATATAGTGAACCAATCCGCGTGTGCTTTTGCTTTGGGGCTGGACGGCTACTATGACTCTCATTTCTTTTCCTCGGCTCTCTTTTTCCGCTGATCGGCAATGACGTTGCGAATGAGTTCTGCCTTGGTACCGTTGTAACTTTTGTCTCCAAAACCTGAGCCGATCTTCAGGTCGTGGAATCGCGCCAGTTTGTCTAGATCTTCGACTGAAGAGGCGGGCAAGGTTCCCATGTCCAGATACGCTTTATCGTCAGGGTGTTGGAGCTCGTCGAACGATGACGTGGTGAGCTTGATCAGCTTCGACATCGACTGCCGTTCGGCCCAGAAAACGGCAAGCAAGACGCTGTAGATTTCGAGCAATAGTTATCGAAATGTTCTTGTGGTTTCCAGATCCGAACTCTCGATCCAATCGATGCGTTCACGAATCGCGTTGATGGAGGTCTTAAGATCCTCATCATCCTTCCGTCTGCGCTTGCTTTCTCGCACGAGCCAATCGAGCTTAACGGTGTGACTTTCTTTCGCGATCTCGATGTCGTTCCCCGACAGCCCGCGTGTCACAAGTTTGCGAACAACTTCGGCCTTGTTCACGCCACTGATCGCCGCCAATTCGGTGATGGCTTTGTGCGCAGTTTTCCCTACGCGAAAGTACATCGATCGCGTCGCCTCGGCATCCTCTGTTTTTTCGATTTCCTTTAGAAGTTTTTCTTTCTCGTCAGCTCTCATCGTTACTCCATTCGCGTTTACAACGGGTCCTTTTGTCAGAAGGGCCACTCATCGCAAATAGAGCAAACAACGTACCGTTAGAGAAAATTACAAAGTTTACAAACCGCGTGTCAGACTCTGACACGAACAACACGCCGCAAACACGGATCGTCAGCTCTGACCACCGACGAAAACCCACCTATCCCGTCATACACCCAGGCAAGCAACTGGTTCATTTCCGATCCAGATGACAAACCACCCGAATCCCACACCCTGCCCGCCGCCTATTTTTTAGCTTAAGAACTTAGTCCGTTATTAGTCTTCCTCCCAATTCCCGGCATTCTGTCCTACCGGTACTAACATAAGATTGCGTTGCTTCTACTATTCAAACTCAAGACAGCTAGAGCTATTTTCTCGTCGATTATGCTTTGGCGCCTTGCCAGGCTGGCCGCCGTTTGCGAGCACAACCGGACAATGTGGCGGAGCTTTTGATATGATGAAGAATTGATGGACTTCTCCGAATCCCCCACGGCATGGAGTCTCGTCCCAGCATGGGTTCAATTCCTTATAAATTTTGGATACCAGTGGCCGACGGACGAGACGCGACCCAGACGCATAGGCTTAGTATCCATGCCGTGCGATTCCGCCGCTGCCGCCCTAATTTCCCTCGGCGCATTGATTCGCGGTTTGGGTAATCCGCTCGCCAATGACTTGGGTGGTCACTACACGGCTTTAACCCGATTTGCTCGACAGTATTTGGACAAATGCAGTGTTTGCGAGGTGCGTTGCGAACCGGAGGTAAAGGGCTGCGGATATGCCTCTGAAGCAAGCGGCAAAGTAAGGTATCAAGGCCGTAAGATATATACCGTTTCCGACCGGAGTGACTCGGAGCGAATTTGGTTTTTTGGTCAGCGAGTCCATCGCCAACTAATTCCCCAGTTCGCTTTTGACTGGCAAATAGATGGCATACCTCCTCCCCAGTTGTACGATCAAGAAGGAGCTTTGCCGCCTCCCCAGGTTTATCAAGAATTTGTCGCTAATTCATCGATTGTTGATCGAAATCTGAAATCATCATTCTCAGGGCTTTGTCTAGCCGGCCGAGCGGCGGGTGAAAAGGCAAGTCTCGAGATTTACGGCTTGATCCGGTTTCGGATTGCGGGCGAGGAATACAGCTTGCCAAATCTTCTCACGGTCCATGGCTGGAGTCGGTTTGACATTTCTCGAATGACTTTCTTTAATTCAAGAAGGGAAAGAATCGATCGAGAGCCCTACGCTCCTACCTTGGTCGTTGCCGACGGCGATGCCGCTTTCTTGAAAGTGTTGGACCGCCCGGGATTTCAGAATTCGGATGTGATCGGGGTTATTCATCGCCTGATCGATCGCAGCAACCTGGAGGCCGTCGCCAGTCGAATTGTAGCTACCCAACAGTGGTACGTTGAAGACGATGACTTGCTTAATAAATTGACAGATGTTCCCAAGGGAATATCCGTCGCTATTGTCAGGAGAAGAAACCGCTAATGGGCGTTTCAGCGTCGGAAATTTTCGACTTCATTGAGAACCGCGATCATTACACGGTTGAACGATATGAGGTCGCTCTTTCTGAGTTTGGCTCCTTGCGCCGAAGTCTTCGACAGTTGGTGGTAAGGCTTCGAGAGTCTGGTGACGACGAAGGCCGGAGTATCTCTGATCAAGCGCGATCATTGCTGTCCAAATGGCTAACGGTACCGGTACCTTTTGATGAGTCAATAACTGACTCGGTGGACGACCTATTCGGCGATCCCGGGATGATCGAAGCTCGCTGGGGTGCAGATATATTGGAGTTATATGAGGTCGCGGTCGCCGCCGCTCGAGCCTTGCAATCAGTAGAGAACCCTGTATGCGGAAAACTTAGAGAGATATTTCGTGATGCGTTTGCTCAAAACCAAAGCTTCAAGATCTATTGCTACCGCCACTCAAGGGATTATTTTGAATCCCAAGCTGCACTACTAGGCATTAGCGAATTTAGCGAAATGATGTTCCTTCATTCAGTTCGCGATTACCGCGAGTCTGAGATATTCGACTTATTGGTTAAGGTAGGTCCGCTTCGAAGCAAGGGATGGGGAGCTGCCCCTGACGCACTGGTTAGTGCCCCGCGTTTCAAGAAACTGGTTGTAATCGCATGGTCCGGCTGCGCGGACGAGCCTGATTTTGGGTACGACCCTTCTACCGTCGTTTCTGGTCAATTGGGGCCAAGCGACGGGCGGCGGCGGCGCAGCGGGGTCCCAACTTGGAACGTTCGAGTCAACCGAGTCGAAGAAGACCGGCAGGAAGATATCGTTCCTGAGGTGGACGAACTCCAACTTTTTCGAGACCTGAGCCAGTCGGGAGGCTTGAAGCCGACAAGGCTTGTGCAATTAGACCAAGGACTCGGTGTACTGTATTCGCCTAACTCTCAGATTCTCAGTTTTGATCCCCTACCCGTCGCGAGCGAGCCAATTGCGAATAGAATTCCAGCGGTAACGCTTCTGGAAGGGATGTATGTGATACACCCCGTTCTAGGGGACGTCGATCTTGGCGCCTTGCAAGCCAAGCCGGGTCGTCACAGTCGGATCTGGAAGAACAAACTACTGGAAGAGATAAACGCTGATGAGGACGGACTGGTTCGACGGCTTCGTACCGAGGGCCTTAATCTGGAACATCTTGACGGCAGAGTTAAGAGCTGGTTGAGGCCAGCCGGAACTGTGATCCACGGACCGCAAACACGAGGACATTTTAGAATTCTTTTGCGAGTGTTAGGCCTGGATGAGACAGCCGGAGTTTCCCCAAGTGAGCCATTTTGGAAAAGTGCGTGGAAGGAGATTAGCCGGTCACGGGGCATGGCGATTCAAACTGGAGTACTGGGACACGAACTTGTAGAGGAACAGCTCATCGCTGTGCTGCAGGGACTTTTGCCGGATATCCGAGATCGAGTAGGTTTACACGAGTCATTCGAGCTAGTACTTCCGCCGAGTAGTGGCCTTCAAGGCGTCGTCTTGTTTCATCCGGTGCTCGGAAGCGAAGACGGCTTTAATGCACCTGAAAACCAGATTGGAGTTATTCAAGAACTTTCAACCATCGAGCAATGGCGCGACTAATTCCATCCTTCATGGACGACCGCACACCACCCGGAGAGCATGATGTTTTCAACATGCTTGGCAATGGACCCGACGACTGGGTGGCTCTGCACGCCCTTGACTTGGCGCCATGGAATCGCAACCTGCGGACCGAGATCGATTTCGTACTCGTCGTACCCGATACGGGAATTCTCTGTATCGAAGTCAAATCCCATGAAAACATTTCGTTTGATGGTGCCCGATGGCATCCGGCGACAATCACGCGATCCCCGTTCAAGCAAGCTCTTGATGGCCGGCATACACTTTACCGACGATTGACCGAGATAGCTCCTCAATTCAAGTCGATTCCGATTGTTCACTTTTGCATATTCCCGCGCTCGCAGTTCGAGGTAGGAAGAAATATTTCGGTGCAGACATGGGAAGTGATGGATCGGCGCGCATTTCAACGCTTTAAGTCCGGTCTGGATTTTTGTTCCGATCTCAAACTGAGAATGGGGCAAGCGATTGACGCCGATGGTCATCTCAGGCATCTAGAAAATCGACTGTCGCAACATCAGATTGAATCTCTTATCAAACTCTGCGTTCCGGTACAAAAGGTCAGGCCCGACGCGCGCGAAGAAATCGAACGTCGCGAAGAAGCTATAGAAAAGCTTCTATTGGAACAGCAGCGGCCGGTTCTTCAGCTGGCTGCCCAAAACGATCGGATAATCGTCTCGGGTGGTGCCGGGACCGGTAAGACTTTGATCGCAATGGAGGTCGCTCGTCGGGCGGCCGAGACGGGAAAACGCGTTGGTTTGCTGTGTTACAACCAGCTGGTTGGAAAATGGGTAAAGGAAAAAATGGACAAGCTTATTCCGCCAGCGCCGAACCTGGTCGTCGGTCGAGCGATTCGGGTGATGGCGGAAATGGCGGCCGTCGAAGTGCCGGAAAAACCTTCGAAGGATTTCTGGGAGTCGGAGTTGCCAGATCGGCTCGAGGAAATCATCACGAATCCCGAGTTTAAGGCGGTCGCGGCTTTTGATTATCTTGTTGTTGACGAGGCACAAGACATACTGGCAAAGCCATTCCTTTGGCGATGCTTGACTGAGTTTTTGTCGGGTGGCGAGAATGATGGTGCATTCGCGTTATTCGGTGATTTTGATCACCAAGTGCTTGCTGATCGCGACGCGATGAGGACAGCTCTTGACGCTCTTGACCATGGTAACAGGCCGACACGGTGGAAACTGTCTGATAATTGCCGCAACTACAGAATAGTCGGCGATACGGCTGTACGACTGGCCGGCTTCGACGATGGCGTGTATGCCTCGTATCTGCGTTCCGGCGGAGGGTTGCACAACTACGATATCTACTTTTATGAAGATGACAAGCAGCAGTTGGGCAAGCTAAGCCAATGGTTGAAGGAATTCCGCGCTGAAGGCTACAAAGCCGAGGAAATCACGGTGCTTTCATTTTGTTCGGACGATCAGAGCGCCGCCGGTCGTCTCGCCTCTTCGCTCAAACTGCGTCCGGTATGGCAGGGCGGACCATACACCCATTATACAACGGTTCATGCATTCAAAGGGTTGGAGAGCAAGGTCGTAATCCTTTCGGATGTATTGCTCAACGATCACAATTTCCAGCGCGACCTTTTTTATGCCGGATTAACCCGCGCAACGGAATCTGTTCGTGTCTTGTGCGAACAGGGTTCACGAGGCGTGTTAACCAAATGGCTCTCAGGAAAATGACATTATGCGCGAGAGATCAGAACTAATTGAGTGGATTCGCGGAGAGATCGTAGGCCCGTCTCGATGGCTGGTGGATCCATCCATCATCGAATTTACGGATGGAGACTTCGTTGATACTTTAGCTCTTCGCCGAGGTCCGCTCGCGTGGCGCCCAGATCCCGACTCACCGTCCGAGGAAGTTCTGTATTACGAGCGCGAGTCCCCACATCGGAAATATGGAGCCGGGCTCTTACACCCGGACGCTATGTGGACAACAACATCGGCTCCCCCGGATGAGGTGGCACTGCAAGCGGCTGACACGATTGGCGCGGAGCTCGAAATCAAAGAAGTTGAGACTGCGGATGATAACCCCGATGATAGTGATCCCGTCGAAGTGTCGATTCTTCCAAATGAAACTGACGACTTTGAGGTTTCCAGTCCTGACGTAAGGCATCCGTCGACAATGGGAATATCTTTTTGCGCCCGTTTGGGTGAGGAAGGTCGGGTAGTTGTAACCCTCCCAAAGAGCCGGCTGTTTGCTTGGCAGGAGGCCAATAGTGCGCCGTTTGCGTTAAACGGGCGGTACGAACGATGTAACAGGCGATGGTCAGATGAGAATGGAGCATCTCACACTACTCCTATTTGGCGTAGGCGGCCGGCGTTGCTTGGCGATCAGGAAGTGGTCATTCAGCGCGACGATTTATCTCCTGGCCGTACAATACGTCGTCACGTTCCAGTGCCAGAGAATTCTCCACTGGATTTGCGCGTCGAGGTTTTTCCGCGCTACAGAGAGAGCGACGACACTTGGCTCCTGACAGTGGTTCTCAGAAATTCGACTTCGGTCGCAGGCGCAAATGAGCCCCGAGACGCAATTCTGTATCAAACGTACTTTGAGATAAGTGTCGAAGGGGGAGAAATAGAGCGTTATCCTGAGAGCCAGCGACCTTTTGATCAGTTGGATACCGAGGAGCAATCGCTTGCTCTTCTTTATCGCGAGTCCGCGACCTGGGGAATCGGTCACGGCTGTTCCGCGGGGTGGGAAGCGCAACCCGGTGAGGCCCCTCAATTTCTTTTTGCCGATATACTTCCCGCCGTTGAACTTCCCAGCATGACTCCTGAAATTCAGGACTCTCGTGGAAACCGGATTCAGCTTTCGATGCGTGAACTTGCGGCCTTGTCAGACGATGGTACTGGCGACGGCTGGCTTTCACTGGAGAATCTCGCCCTAGAATACGGAGCATGGATACAGACATCTCGTACTAATGCAGAAGGCTTCGACCCGCAATGGCGATCCGTTGCTTCACGACATCTGGATTCCTGTGCTGCTTGTCTCGCGAGGATCAAGTCAGGCATCACCCTGCTTCGTAACGACCGCGATGTGAGGCAGGCGTTTAAGCTGGCGAATTTGGCAATGTTGCTTCAGCAAATTGGAACAAAGCAGCTGAGCTTGCGTCCACTTGTTTGGAATGCAGGGCTGCGTATTGTAAGTCCGGAAGGCCCCCTTCGGTCTCCGTGGGATTTGTTTCAGACAAATTCAGAAAGCGAAGGAGTCGGCAAATGGCGCGCCTTTCAAATCGCATTTCTTTTAATGTCGCTGGTCGGCACTTCGGACGGCAATTCGCCTGATCGCGAAATCGTTGATCTTATTTGGTTCCCCACGGGTGGCGGCAAGACCGAAGCGTATCTTGCTGTTATGGCATTTTACATGTTTCATCAACGGCAACAGATGATGACCGACGCAAACGACGGAGCTCAACGGGACGGCACTAACGTTCTTATGCGCTATACGCTCCGGATGTTGACCACTCAGCAATTCCAACGCGCGGCAAGCCTTATCTGCGCAATGGAATTTCTCCGACGCGAACCAGGGTCGCATGGTTTAGGGACTATTCCCGGTCGGCGGTTTTCACTGGGCTTATGGATCGGCGGTGACGGCTCACCGAACAAAGTAGACGAGGCCAAGACCGCATTGAACGAGTTTCGTCGCGGACATTCTGCCGGTAATCCGCTCGTACTTACGGAATGCCCTTGGTGCCGGGCTGAAATTGGGCGATATGAGGGGGGACGACCAAATGTGATTCCCCAAGCACAGTGGAATGCCGCTCGCACTCGCGGAGTAGCGGAGATTGCCGGACAGGGACCGCTCCTTGTATGTCCTGATGCTGCTTGCCACTTCGGACAGGAGAATCCCGAAAGCTGGCTGCCCATCGAGGTTATCGACGAGCGGATCTATGATCGGCCACCGTCACTAGTTATTGGAACGGCGGACAAGTTTGCGATGATTGCATACAGACCGCAGGCCGGTGCGATCTTCGGGAGAAAGGTAATCGGTGGCGGGGTTGGACAGATATTTGTGCCCCCGGGCATGATCGTCCAGGACGAATTACATCTGATTTCGGGTCCGCTGGGAACCATTTATGGATTATATGAAGGGATTATTGAGCGGTTGTGCTCGTATCATGACAGCGGCCAGCTTGTCAGGCCCAAGTTGATTGCGTCTACCGCAACAATCCGCGGCGCGGCTGATCAAGTATTGGCACTTTATGCCCGACCGGAAACAAACTTATTTCCTGCTCCAGGATTAGTGATGGGCGATTCCTTCTTTGGTCGGTATGCGAAAAACCGTGCCGGACGTCTTGAGCATGGCAGACTTTACCTCGGAATCCATGCCAACGATTATGGGTCTATTCTCACCACCCAAGTTCGAGCGTTTTCCTCCGCACTTTGTCGTCCTTTCTCATTTTCTGAAGATCGGCGGGACGCATGGTGGACACTTTTAGCTTTTTACAACAGCATACGCGAGCTCGGAGGAGCCAAGACACTATTTGACTCAGATATCCGGTCACGTCTGAAATTTATGTTTAATCGCGAGGGTTTCACAACGAGCGAACGTCGGACGCTCCGAATAGTCGAGGAGCTAACGAGCCGACTAACGCAAGCCGAGATCGTCGAAATGATGGACCGTTTGGGGAAAGGGTATGTGGACGCAACGAGCGCGGACATCATCGATGCTTGCCTTGCGTCGAATATGATCGAAGTCGGGGTTGATATCGACCGGCTTTCGTTGATGGCGGTCGTTGGTCAGCCAAAGACTACAGCAACCTATATACAGGTCACTGGCCGGATCGGTCGTCGGTGGTGGGAACGTCCGGGGTTGGTTCTGATGATTTACAACCCGTCGAAAAGCCGCGATCGTTCTCATTTTGAGCAGTTCCACAGCTACCATCGTCGGCTCTACGAGCGTGTTGAACCGACCTCGGCTACCCCGTTCGCCCTTTCGGCGATTGAGCGCGCCCTCCCAGGAGCATTAATTACCTGGGCCAGGCAGCAAATTGACGCCCGCGTTGGCAATCGCGCAGCTTACGAAGAAGCGATTGATACGGCGTACCGGCTTTTGCAGGAACGGTGTCAGCTCGTTGTGCAATCCGTGGAGGACCAGGAGAGGTCGTTGCGTGAGATGGAAAGGGTGCGCTCGGAACTAGAGCAAAAATGGTCGTTTAATCCGCAACGATGGGAGCAATTTCCGCAGCTTATCGATGGTGAATATCTAATGTTATGGCCCGGACAGTTCGCCACGATCGCACAGAAGCAACGCGGGGTTGTGGTCCCGAGCAGCATGCGTCAAGTTGACCGGGAGGCAGAATTGACTATTGATCAGGGCTATGTATCAACTACCCCGAATCCGTAAGATATGGGAAGCAAACAGATCCGCATCGGCCAGTTAATTGCACCATTTGGTCCAGGAAGTCTTTACACTGACCGTCGTGGTACTCCGCACGTCGTTTGTGGCTTAGATCATTGGTACATGCGTTGGGATGAGACGCACGGCTTGGTCCAATGTGAAGATAGAAAAGAATTCGAAAGAGTGGAACCTCGATTGTCCGCTCTGTTGCATATAAACAGGTTCTGTGTTCCGCCTGACTATCGGCATGTTCGCCGCGGTACTAGCGCTCCTCCGAATGCAGCCCTCCATGTCCCGGCTCAAAGATTTCCACGTTGGTACCGTCATACTCGGACCGGCCAATTGCGCAAGTTCAATCTACACACGAAGCGAACCGAACCCGCCGACAGAGGAAGATGGCAACCGGTCAGATTTATCGCAGTCTGCCAAGGCGGACACTTGTCAGAATTCCCTTGGAAGGAGTGGATCGGTTGCCAGTGTCCTGATGAAACTAACCTTCAATTGACCGACCGCGGTGGCTCGGAGCTTAGTAGCATTCGAGTCGAATGCAGAACGTGTCCTGAAGGTTCACCGGGTCGCAGGGGGCGGAACTTGGCCGGCACAACGATGAAACCCGACGAGGGTGAGCAAAGCGCGTTTCAGCAGGCCGGCATAGGTTGTCCGGGTGATAGGCCGTGGCTGGGCGAAGGAGCTAATGAAGAGCAATGCAATCATCCACTTATAGGAGCCCTAATAAACCAAACAAATCTCTACTTTCCGCGAACGATCTCGGCAATCGGATTACCCGACCTTCAACCTCAAAGTGATGCAGTAGTTCAAATAAGAAATGAGATCGAACTTGAACCTACTCTCGGTGTTGCTCTAACACTTTGGAATATGGGCGATCGTGCCGGAACCATTGCAATGATCCGGGCAAATCTCGCGAATCGCGGTGTGGCTTCACAAGCCGCTGAAGTCGAGGAGGCGTTAAACAGCCTATTTAGTCCAGGCGCAGGAGCGCTTCCGCCGGGATCGCCTGCTCCGACTGAACCGGAGTTGGAGTTACTTGCACTTCGCCGAGCGGAATTCAATACGCTCCGACAGGAAGTAAATGATCCGGAGCTCTCTCCTAATTTGAGAGTCATTTCGGCTACTGTTCCCCGTGAGCTTCGACCGTGGCTGTCGAGAGTAAATCTAGTAGAGCGGTTACGGGAAACGCGCGTTTTTTTCGGTTTTGATAGGCTTGGGCAGGACAACGGCAATTCCCTAGTCGGAATGCCGGAAATCGCAATGCACCAACTCTTCCGAAACCCACCCACCCAACCACAAGATCGATGGCTCCCGGCAGTAGAAGTGTTTGGTGAGGGTATTTATATCGAATTGAATGAAGAGGCAAATCGTCAGTGGCAAGCGAACGAGATAGGCTGGTTAACCGAACGCTTGGATGATGCCTTTGTCGCGCGGGTCGCAGGTATCTTTCAAACTCTACCTCCATTAGGCCAGGCAAGTCGGGCGTGGGCGTCACGATACCTTCTTGTCCACAGCCTCGCGCACATACTAATTAATCAGCTCGTTTTCGAATGCGGTTACAGTACAGCGTCGTTACGGGAGCGGCTTTACATTTCGACCGACCCCAATGCTCCAATGGCAGCATTCCTGATCTACACGTCAGCTGGCGACTCAGACGGCACGCTTGGTGGCTTGGTCAGCATCGGACGACCTGAGCGGCTTGGACCAGTTCTATTGCGCGCCTTGGACCGCGCGTCGTGGTGTTCGGCCGACCCGGTTTGTTCTGAGAATCTTGGTGGGCAAGGTTCAAGGCTCGCGAATCTTGCGGCATGCCATGCTTGCATACTGTTGCCGGAGACATCATGCGAAACAATCAACCAAGGCCTTGACCGCGCAATGGTGGTGGGGACGCCAGACGCGCGGGAACACGGGTTTCTTTCGGCCCTTAATGTGAATGCATATTCCCTTGGGTGAATTCACGCGGGCGACGAGACGACGAATGAGCAACCGTAAATCGATACCAGTCATAGACCTCTTTGCAGGGCCGGGAGGACTGAGTGAAGGATTTACATCCTTTTCTGGCGAACGAAAACCATCGTACAAGGTAATGCTATCAATCGAGGCCGATCGATTCGCACATCGCACTCTGGAATTGCGAGCTTTCTTTCGCCAGTTTCGAAGAGAAAATGTACCAGACGAATACTACCAGTACCTGAAGGGCGAGCTGAGCCGCGACGCTTTATTTACCAGTCATCCGCGTGAGGCGAAAGCCGCTTCTAAGGAGGCATGGCTTGGTGAGCTGGGAAACATACCAGACACAGATGTGGACAACCGCATTAGAGGCACGCTGAACGGAGCTGATAAGTGGTTGCTAATTGGAGGTCCTCCCTGTCAGGCATATTCGCTGGTGGGCAGGTCCCGGATACGTGGAGAAGATCCCAAAAAGTACGAGAAGGACTCTCGGCATTTTCTTTATCAAGAGTATCTTCGAATCATCGCTGAACACCGGCCTCCGGTCTTTATCATGGAGAATGTTAAGGGGCTTCTTTCAGCTACCGTTAGGAATGAGCCAATGTTCCAACGCATTCTCGCTGATCTTGCGGCACCGGCGAATGGCTTCAAGGGAAACAAAAAAAGAAAGCGCCTTGAATACCGCCTGGTTTCTGTAGTTAATCCGAATAACAATCAAGCCCTTCCGGAAGATTTTCTGGTGAGGGCTGAAAACTTTGGAATTCCGCAACTTCGTCATCGAATAATTATTGTGGGCATTCGATCAGATATAAGTGAACTCCCACTAGCCCTATCTCCGAGTCAGTCGCCGAGCATAGAACAAGTGATCGATGATTTGCCTAGATTACGCAGCGGGCTTTCAAAACAACCTGACTCTGGTGAAGCTTGGCGGAATACGATTGCCTCCATAGATGAACAGAAATGGTTTTTGAACGGCCAGCTCGATGCAACGATGCGTCGAAAGCTTGCACGCGCGTTGGATCGGTTAAATAGCGAGGTGGGGCGCGGTGGCGAGTATGCCAAATACACGGGGCGACCGGATCGCTATGCGGAATGGTTTATTGACCCAAAACTTGGCGGAATACCAAACCACTCAACGCGTAGCCATATGGCGGCAGATCTGCAAAGGTACTTTTTCGCTTCCGTGTATGCGGATTGTAATGGCCGTGCGCCGCTGCTGCAGAATTTTCCTCGGGATCTCCTGCCCCAACATAAGAACGTGCAGAACGCCCTCGTGGAATCGAGATTCAACGATCGCTTTCGCGTTCAAACTAAGGGACGTCCTGCGACGACAGTAGTCTCGCACATCTCGAAAGACGGACACTATTTTATTCATTATGATCCCGCACAATGTCGCAGCCTAACCGTGAGAGAGGCGGCGAGGCTTCAGACTTTTCCCGACAACTACTTTTTTGAAGGTCCCCGTACTGAACAGTACAAGCAGGTAGGTAACGCCGTTCCACCACTTCTTGCGAAACAAATCGCAGAGGCGGTCATTGACCTATTTACTTAACGACGAGCATTTTACCTATGGTTGATGTCCTGACACCAGCTCAACGCCGATTCAATATGTCGCGAATTCGTAGTCGCGACACCAAACCGGAGATCGTTGTACGCTCGATTGTTCACCGAATGGGCTATCGCTTCCGTCTACACGATAAGAACCTACCAGGGAAACCGGACATTGTACTTCCTCGCCATCGCAAAATCATCGATGTACGCGGCTGTTTCTTTCATATGCATAGCTGTCGATATGGGAGAGTGAAGCCTGCAACAAACGATGAATTCTGGCTAGCTAAACGCCAATCAAATCGCTTGCGAGACAAGCGTAACGCCCGACTCCTCAGAGACGCGGGCTGGGATGTTTTGGTCATTTGGGAATGCGAGACCAAAGCATTGGATCGCCTGGAAAGGATGCTCGGTCGTTTTCTCTCCAAGCAAATCGCGAGCAAAGGCTAAGACCATCAAACGCTATAATGTTCTGATCGATTGGTTAACTTTTCGTTTTTAATTGTTACCAATGCTTGTTAGCGATAAGTTCGAAACTGCCGAAAGCCAATTACAGCCGCTCGCGATCGTAGAGTTATGCCCAGCTAACAATGCAGGCCAGGTAATCCGAAATGACGATGTGGACGACGGAACCTGTCCAGTGCACCGAGTATCTATATCGGCCGGGCTGAACCGTTATCCAATCTTGATGAATCAATTGATTGTCGCTGGTCGCGAAGATACGGTGAAAGGCCCGTGAACCGATCTCGGGCCAGCCAATGAACGTTTCGTTCGTGACGGTCTCGAATGCTTCCCGCTGCTCCTCGGTCATTGTGATTAGCGGTAAAGCGAGAACATAATCCGGCTCATCCAGCCGCTCGGTGCTTAGTTCATAAGCCACGTGCCCGCGAGCGAGTTTCAGAACTACGTTTCGCACCCGTTCTGCCTCGAATCTCCACATCAAGGAACCGTCGTCATTTTCTTGCCTTCCCGACTCAATCTCTCGTCGAAGGCGAGCGTTCCGTTCGAGCGTTTGGGCAATTTTAGTTCTGGAAACCTTCGCGGGGTCCGTAGTTCCGCAAATGATGCATTCAATGAGACACGCAAGATATTCCTCGTCGCGAGAGATTCGGTTATTGCACGAATGGCAGGCCTTAACGACCGGAAGGTTGGCCTCAGGATATGGTTCATCCAGAAGGATCCTCGGCGGTACATGATCCCTCGTGCCGTAGCCACATCCGCAGTAAACGCAAGTGTTCTCTAAGCGCGAATCCAAGCCGGGGGGACGAGATGCCATGGGTGCCATCTATACTACGTTAGCCCGATTGCGAAAGTAAAAGACCCGAAGCGCGGCAAAATCGCAAATACCGTTGACGATTTTGCTTTTGAAATTCTTGAACCGAATCCGACAATTAGCCAGGCTCTAAACTTACGATTAGCCGCACTCTTGACTTGCAATCAGCCGCCCTCAAGGTTTGCTAGGTGGCTCTTCTTATGTCCAATTTGCAGTAGATAAGGCGAGGCCTTGTCGCATTTATGTCGCCTTTATGTCGCATTTAGGTTTTGGCTAACGGCAGGTAAGGTTTGAAGTGGCGCTGGGCATTGTCTAAGTGATTGGAATGTTTTTTCGATCCGCGCTGAGCAGGGTGTATGGATGTAATAGAGCTTGGGCGGAATACGATAACCTTAAGCCACAGTTTTCATGGCTGCAGATGTCTGAAATAAAAGAGTTTAGTGTGCTCTGATGAAATCTCGAGGGGCCGCTCGATTTTTCATGTAAGGCTCGGATACACATAAAGAAGGTCACTCTGTCACCACGTTCGCACAATGAGGTCGCAACTGGTAAATGCGACATATGTCGTCGCATTTTTGTCGCATTTAGCTTGGAAAAGCGAGTAGGATCGTAGTCATGTTAGGGCTGGATCTGAGTCGGCTCGGCTCGATAGCGGCCCGAGGCTATTGAAATCGATTTCTGGCCTGATTTTAGGGGGCTTTACCTCAGATACGTCCAGTTTATTTGCGAAAAAACTGGACACACTCTTTAGTTCCTTCGCGGCAAGGCCAGCTGTCTGTAGATTTCCCGTATAGGAAAGTCGCCTTTTCTCAGAAATTTTCAGTCTAATCTCGGCTATTTTCCTATATATGATATTTTCTTGCGTAAGAAAATATTGTAATATCAGAAAGTCATGAATCGGCTTACTGAACAGGAAATAATAGAAAGGTTGAATCGGGTCGAGATCGCTCCACTAGATCTTAATTGTCAGCCGGTTGAAGCCGATCTCTTTGGCGGCACAAAATATCGTCCGGACCTTTTCGTAAACATCAAATGGGGCGAACAGATCTTTCGTTTCATTGCGGAGATCAAATCGGTCGCTACACCCAAGATAGTCCAGAATGCCATCTATCAACTGAGCCTTTATCTGGATTTCTTCAGAGCCCGCAATTTCGACGATCAGTACTATCCGATGATCGTAGCTCCGTATCTAAGTGACGGGCAGATCGAAGAGCTTACCGATCGAAATATCAGCGGTATCGACCTGTCAGGAAACATGGTCCTGATCATTCCAGAAAAGCTGTTTGTCCTGAAGACCGGCAACCCAAACCTCTTTCCTGCGAGCGGCACGATCAAGAACGTCTTTCGCGGCACGAGCTCGCTGGTTGTAATGACGGTACTCGCAAAGGGCGAGTTCGAAAGTGTGAATGAAGTTCTGGACGAGGTAAGCTCACGCGGTGGAGATACTACGCTCGGGACAGTATCAAAAGTTTTACAGTCGCTGGAAGAAGAATTTATTCTAACTCGCACACCTGACATCCGATTGATCGACGCGAGGCGGTTGCTCCAAAAACTGCGCGAAAATTATCGAAAACCGTTAGCCGCAAGAAGCCTGATCGGGAAAGTGGTCGATCTTGACGCCGCGTTGCTCAAAATAGATGATAATTGCGACAATGAAGGACTTCGCTACGCCGTAAATGAAATCCAAAGATATGCAGTATTTCCTACGGTAGGCGAACCATTAAAGATCTATACCGAAAATATTGAAACCGCCATCGCCGGGATCGAGTTTAGACCTACCGACCGCTTCGCCGACATCCAGCTTATAGAAGCCGATGAAAGATCGCCGATCTACTTTGATCGCGTAAAGGACGGAAAGCTCTCCTACACATCGCCGCTTCAGGTATATCTAAACCTCACACAAGGCAGCAAACGCGAACAAGAAGTTGCCGAAGGATTGGAAAAGAATATTCTGCGCTCAGCGGGAGGCTCCTTATGACGTTCGATCCGCTGAATAGCGAGCTTGTAAGGATCGCAAAAGCTCTCGAACCGTACGACGTCAAACTGATCATTGGCGGCGGCTATGGATTGGCGTTAAAGACGCAGCTGATGATCGACTCAGGCAAAAGGACGCAGCTTGAAATTCCTCCTGCACGTTCGACGGAAGATCTCGATCTATTTCTGCGGCTAGAGGTCATCACTGATGCCGAGAAGATGGAAGCTATCCGGGACGTGCTGGAGAAACTTAATTACAAGCCCGTCGCAGAATTCTTTCAATTTGAAACGGGTATCGAACTCTCCGGCGGGCAAGGCACAATAAAAGTTGACCTTCTTGCTCCGAGGCCACAGAACGTAGTCGATCGGGAACAGGTAAAAATAAGTAAACCACGCATTCGGCCTCGCAACGCAAAAAATATACATGCGTACTTGACCGAAGAGGCCATTACGATCGAGGAAAGGTTGACCCGCCTAACTCTTTCACACGATCAGGACACAGCGGAAGTATTTCTGCCACATCCTTATACGTTTCTTGTACTAAAGCTGTTTGCCTTGCGAGATCATCTGGATAAGGAAAAGAAATCTGCCGGTGATCGAACGAAGCAGCCAAAGGCTCCGGAGCACGCTTTTGATATCTACCGGATCGTGGCGATGTTCACCGAAGAGGAATGGGGAGAAGCACAAGAGCTTGCCGATCAATATCGAGCAGACGAGATAATCATGGAAGCTCGCGAAATCACTTCGGGAATTTTCGGCTCGGTCGGATCAGAAGGCGTTCTTGCGGCGCGAAGACATGCAGTCGATGTCGGGTTCGAAATTGAGAATTCTGATCTTCAAAAGGTCATTGATGACCTTCATGAACTGTTTGTTTCATGACCAGGGATTTTAGGCAAGTATGGTCTCAGGTCAAACGGGGCGTCGCATTGCGATTAAATCGCTGCGAAGGAAAGTGTATATTGGTGGGCGAGTTGGCGGGTTGATAAATGTGACTTAACTGATTGCTGACGTCAGTCCTTCGAAGCTTACCGTTACCAAAATACCGTTAGAACTGAGTTGAAAATTGTGTCATGGATTGTGACATAACTGGTCAAAATTCGACTATTTTTCATCATTTAGCACGGGTTGTCACTACTCAATCGAAATGGTTGTAAGTTATTGGAGGAAAGGTAGTTAAGTAGCGTCCACGGACCTCAAAAATCGAAAAATAGTGGCTTCTGTTAACCGAAGGGTTGTAGGTTCGAGCCCTACCTGCGGAGCCAATATTATCAATAACTTGCGGGCACCGAGTGGTGCCCGTTTTATTTTTCGCATCTTGAGTGAGCATTCACCATTTTGGCCTTTGCGGTTGGTAAGTCGAAGGGGCAGCAACTACCACCCTTCAAACACGATGCCAGGCTGTTTTCCGGCGTCGGTGGTTGACAATACGAACACCATTCCCGATAATGAGGCAGATTTTTCGAGACCAAGTTAAGCGTTTTCGCTAAAGCGGGAACGCAGCCGACCCAACAAAATGCGAATACTCCCGCGTGCGGCGTTTGCCGTAGTTTGTGCATTTTTGCTTCTTTTTTCCGTCAACAGTTCGAACGCCAAGAACTCTCATCAGACCGCAGTTACGCGTACCAGCGTTAGTTCCGGGAATTGGGATTCGCCGTCAACATGGAGCGGCGGGGTTGTCCCAACATCAGGGAACGACGTCGTGATCGCGGCCGGGACAACGGTCGCTTTATCCTCTGATGCGTCCATTGGAAGCGGCAAAGTTACGATCGAGAGCGGAGCGATACTAGATCTGGCTGCGGCATATCTGACCGCGGGTCTTCTTGTTGCAAATGATGGAAGTGAGGTTCGGCAAGGATCGAGCCAACCTGAACCGAGGGCGTCAATAGCAACATACCAGCTTGCGGCCGACAGCACGTTCACATATTACGGAAACAGTTCGAGTCTATTGAACTCTCATCCGACGTACGGCAATTTGAATTTTCAGACCACCGCAGCCGGCAACGGCTCGATCATGACCAACCTTACTGTCCTCGGCAAATTCACACTCGACCTCACAAACGATCGTGAGTTGCAGATGAAAAAGAACTTTGCATATTCGTTCGGCAGCATCGAGGTCAAACGCGGTAAGCTTTCATTGAATACCTCAAGCGGAACTCCGTCGATCAACGTCAACGTCCAACATGATATTCTTATCGCCCCGTTGGGCACTCTCTGTGGCACGACGAACACGGGACACGTTTCTCTAAATCTCGGTGGTGACTTAATAAACAACGGTACGTTTCAGCCGAATAATGGCAATGGAACGGGAGTTTTCACGGTCAACCTGAACGGCACGGTAGAACAGCATATCGCGGGCTCGAATCCGATCAGCTTCGAAAACCTGACGATCAACAACAGTGCGGGCGTTGTGCTCGATCGTGAAGTTGCTGTCGATAAAGCGCTCACGCTAACTTCAGGAAGCGTACATGCCGAAGATTTCGCGCTCCATGCCGGTCCCAGCTCAACGATCGTCGGCGCAGGCGAAAATAGCTATATAACGGGATACATCGCGAAAGAATTCTCCTCGACCGGCTCGTTCGTATTCCCAGTCGGCACGGACAGCGGCTATTCGCCCGTCAACGCAACCATAGCCGCGCTCGCCACAAATCCGTCAAAACTTACTGTCGCTGCTTTCAACGGAGCAGGACCGGGCGTTGAGGCGGCAAATTCTGTTACACGCTTTTGGAACGTCGTTGAAGACGGCGACCTTACCGCGAACCTGACATTCTCTTATCGCGACGCAGATGTAACAACGCCCGTGGCTGAGGCAAGCTACTCGCTCGTAAAAAAGGAGGGCAATGGAACGCCCGTTGTTGTCTGTACCGGGAGCGGCTGCGTAGACGCGACGGCGAATACCGCGACCGCGAACGGCTTAACTGCATTTTCGCGTTGGGCGATCGGCGTGCCGGTTGCACCGTCATCCGCAGAGGCCATGGTTGCTGGCCGCGTCGTCAATGCGGAGGCAAGAGCCGTAAAAGGTGCCTTTCTGACGGCGGTCGGCACGGATGGGCGTGTCCGTTTTGCGATAACAAATCAATTCGGCTATTACAGCCTCCGAGCACTCACTGCCGGTGAGACCTACACCATCACCATTTACTCAAAGCAATACTCCTTCGCACCTTCGACGCGCGTCATCACGCTGAACGACATCGAATCACAACTCGATTTCGTTGCAGAAGGTCGGTAGCTGAAAGGTCACTCTAAAACCAACTGGCCGCGTTCTAAACCCTTTCCTTTTAGATCGCCGAGAGCGGCAAACGCGATGTGCTCCGAGCGAAAGAATTCGTGTGCGATCTCGAGGATCTGTTCTGCGGTAACTTTCCCGATATTCTCAAGCGTCTCTTCGACCGAGATCTGACGGCCAAAGGTCAATTCCTGTCCCGCCGCCGATGCCGCCCTTGAGAGAGAATCTTCGAGACTCAAGAGTATCGATGCACGAGCTGTATCCTTCGCAAGCTCAAGCTCGTCTGCAGTTATGCCTTCGCGCACGATTGACCGAAGTTCAGCGATACTCAGATCGATCGCCTCGCGCGTCTGCTCGGGCGAGGTCGCAGCGAACAGCGCAAAAACGCCGACGTCCTGGTACAGCGTTGCCGCCGACCCGACGCTGTATGCAAGTCCGCGTTCCTCGCGTATTGACTGCCAGATGCGGCTCGACGTACCGCCACCGATGATGTTTGCAAGAAGGTCTGCCGCGTAACGTCGGTCGTCGCGAGCGGATGGGAATGGAGTTGCAAGCACGAAATGCGCTTGTTCGAGGTCGCCGCGATGTTTGACGATAAATGGTGTGGCCGTAACGGGTTTTGAGAACTTGAGGTTGTCGCCGGAAGTTCCGCGCTGTCGCTTGCCGAAGGCATTCTCGCTTAACTCAACGATCTTTTCGTGATCGATGCTGCCGGCCGCCGTTATGATCAGATTTTCGGGCGTGAACGTGCGTTCGAAATACTCGCGCGTGCGTTCGGAGTTGAACGTCCTGACGGATTCGGCCGTACCAACGATCGGCCTTCCAAGGCCATTTTCAGGAAAGAACGCGGCGTTGAAGATCTCGCCAAGCTGCTCTTCCGGAGCATCTTCGGTCATCTTCATCTCTTCGATGATGACGTTCTGCTCAGCCTCGAGATCCTGCGAAAGAAATCGCGGCTCCGAGAGCATATCGGACATCAGGTCAAATGCCTTATCGACTTTCTCGTCAACGACCTTCATCACAAAGCCCGTTTCTTCATGCGTTGTGAACGCATCGAAATTTCCGCCAAGCCGGTCCTGCTCGATCGCAATATCAAGCGTCGAACGGCGTCGCGTGCCCTTAAACACTGCGTGTTCGATGAAATGACTGACGCCGTGCCATTCCGCAGATTCGCACCTTGCACCAACGCGATAGAGAAAGCTGAGCGTTGCAGAACGCACACCTTCCATGTGGTCGGTCAGCACCGTCAATCCGTTCTCAAACCGCGTTTCTAAAACGTTGCAGCTAGTGTCTGCTTTCATATTACCTGCCGGCCAAGGTATATGATGATAACAAGGACGGCCCCTCATTGGATATTCGCCGCTGCGGTTCCCATTGACAAAAATACGGAGATTTTGCAAAGTTAGTGATTACTTACTAACGAAGCGATCAAGCGAAATTGATGACCGAAGAAAGCAATACTGACCATCCGGAAGAAAACGAACCCGCAGGCGAGACCGAAGAAAAAGACGAAGCTGCCCAGCCGAAGCCTAACGGCAAGCGGCGGCGGATCTTTATTATCGGAGGTTCTGTTCTGTTGGTTGCTGCCCTTGCAGGGTTCGTATACTGGCTCTATGCACGCCAGTTCGAATCGACCGACGATGCTTTCATCGATGGCGACGTCGTTCAGATAAGCCCGAAAGTTTCGGCTTATGTCGCCAAGGTCTATGTCGAGAGCAATCAGCTCGTACACAAAGGCGATCTGCTTGTCGAACTTGAGACGGCCGACCTCGAAGTCAAACTCGAAAAGGCAAAGGCCGATCTCGAAAACGCCAGAAGCCAGTACCAAAAGGCCGTCGCAAGCGCAACGTTGACGAAGAGTTCGACAAAGGCGACACGGGTCCAGGCAAGCTCCAACGTTGCGACAACAAAAAGTGCGGTCGAGCAAAGTCAGCTTGCAGCCGCAAGCCGGCGTTCACAGGTTACGCAGGCAGAAGCAGCAGTTAAAACAGCTCTTGCAGAGCTCGCTAAAGCACGTGCACAGGTCGCGCAGCCGGAGGCGGATATGCGTCTCGCCGAGCTTGAGTTCAAACGCAGAGAAGCTCTGTTTTCAAAAGGCGATATCTCGCAGCAGTCGCTAGACCAAGCCCGCAACGCTCTGCAAAATGCCCGTTCGCGTTATGACGCGGCCCAAAAAGCCGTTGATAGCGCAAATTCGAGGGTAAATGAGGCACGCGCCGGCGTCGCGACCGCGAATGAGAATTACCGTCAGTCGCTTGCGGGTATTGATGTTAGCCGCGCACAACTTGGCGAATCAAAAGGCCGTCTGCAACAGGCCGATACCGGGCCGCAGCAGGTCGATGTAAGCGAATCGCAGGTCGCAACCGCACTTGCCGCGCAGACCGCAGCAGAAGCCGCTGTTCACCAGGCAGAGCTCGACCTCTCGTACACAAAGATCACCGCTCCCGAAGATGGCTACGTTACAAAAAAGAACGTGCTCGTCGGCCAACTCGTGCAGGTCGGAACGCCATTGATGGCCCTCTCACGTTCAAATGAAGTTTGGGTGATCGCTAATTTCAAAGAAACGCAGCTAGAAGAGATGCGTGTCGGGCAGACGGTCTATATAAAGGTCGATGCGTATCCGAACGAGAGCTTTCGCGGAAAGGTCGAGAGCTTTCAGGCAGGAACAGGCTCGCGGTTCAGCCTCCTGCCGCCCGAGAACGCAAGCGGGAACTTCGTAAAGGTCGTGCAGCGTCTGCCGGTCAAGATCGTTTTTGATTCGCCGCCCGATAAGGTTCATCTTCTTGCACCGGGTATGAGTGTCGAGCCGTCGGTCAAGGTCCGCTGATGCCTGGCGAAGACATTCATCAACAATGGGTCCCAAGCTTTAATCCGTGGCTCGTCGCGGTCTCGGTGATGCTTGCGACCGTAATGGAGATCCTCGACACGTCGGTTGCGAACGTGGCGCTACCGCACATTGCCGGCAATCTCTCCGCAACAACGGAAGAAGCTACCTGGGTACTCACAAGCTATCTCATCTCGAACGCGATCATCCTGCCCGCGACAAGCTGGATCAGCCGTTACATTGGCCGAAAACGATTCCTGATCATTTGTATCGGATTGTTCACGCTCGCATCGGCTCTGTGCGGAGCGGCGCCAAGCCTGGCGATATTGATCATCGCGCGAGTGCTTCAGGGCATGGGTGGCGGCGCTCTTCAGCCGATCGCGCAAGCGGTCCTTCTTGAGAGCTTTCCACCCGAGAAACGCGGTGCAGCAATGGCTCTCTATGGAATGGGCATCGTCGTTGCACCTATCATCGGCCCGACGCTCGGCGGTTGGATCACGGATAATTATTCATGGCGATGGATCTTTTACATCAACTTGCCGATCGGAGCTCTTGCCGCATTCATGGCGAACTCGTTCGTTGAAGACCCGCCGTATCTGAAAAATGAGAAGCCCGGAAAGATCGACTATACCGGCTTTGGCCTGATGGCCCTTGGCCTCGGCGCGCTCGAACTCACGCTCGATCTCGGTGAACAACGGGATTGGTTCGAGTCGTCGCTGATCTGCTTTACAGCGGCGGTTTCGGCTCTTTCGCTCCTTTCCTTCGTCATTTGGGAGATCTACACGCCGGAGCCGATCGTCAATCTGCGGGTCTTTCTGAACCGGAATTTTGCGGTCGCGTGCGGAATGATCGCGACGGTCGGCACCGTACTGTATGCAACGACCGCACTGCTGCCGTTATTTCTTCAAACCCTTCTCGGTTATCCGGCGGTCCTTAGCGGCGAAGCTGTAAGTCCACGTGGTATCGGAGCGATCATTTCAATGGTCTTCGTCGGACGCCTGATCCCAAAGGTCGATACGCGATACCTGATCCTTTTCGGCTTTGGTTTGCTCTCCTATTCGATCTATCTTTTCACGGGACTTAGTTTAGACATTTCGATGAGCAGCATCGTGATCCCGATGATCGTCAGCGGCTTTGCTTTGGGGTTTGTTTTCGTGCCGCTCACGACCTTGTCGGTCGCAACGCTCCCGCAGCGGGATATCGGCAACGCGACCGGTGTTTACAACCTTATGAGGAATACAGGCGGCAGCATCGGTATCGCCGTTATGACGACCTTGCTAGTCCGCAGCCAGCAGGTCCATCTAAGCGTCCTGACCGAACACGCAAATCAGTACAACCCGGCGTTCCTGCAAGCCGTCGCCGCGATCCAGAAGGCTCTTGGAGGCGGCTCTGGGCCGGGCACTGATGCTTCTAACGCATACGCCCTTATCTATCAATTGATCGCCCGCCAGGCTGCTGTCCTCGCATATAATGACGTTTTTTGGATACTGACCGTACTGAGCGCATTGTGCGTTCCGGCAGTGAGCTTGTTCAAAAAGGTGAGAAATGCGAGGCCCGTAGCCGGCGCACACTGATCGAGGTCCCGGCCCAAAATCGCGTTTTGTTGCCTTAAATACTTGATTCCGAAGCCAAGGCAAGGTACATTTCCGAGAGCACTTTCCCCTTTGATTTGTCTGTCAGCAATAAAATAGGAGATCTCGTTTAGGATGGAGAACCCGTTTCTAAAAACCTTTCGTCCATATATCCCCGATTCGGCAAATTTGCGTGAGTTGACGCCGCTTCCGCTGCTTGTCGGTTCTATCTTGGGGGTCATCTTTGGAGCATCATCGCTTTACCTTGTCTTAAAGACCGGACTTACCGTGTCGGCATCGATCCCGGTGGCGGTCATCGCGATCACGCTTTTCAGGCTTTTGTCGAAGATCGGTATGCGCGACGCGACCATCCTCGAGACGAACATAATGCAGACGGCCGGAAGCGCCGGCGAATCCATTGCATTTGGTATCGGTGTAACGATGCCCGCAATTATGATCCTCGGCTTCGAGCTCGAGCTGACGCGTGTGATGCTCGTTGCCGTGATGGGCGGACTCTTAGGCATCTTGATGATGATCCCGCTCAGACGCGCTCTCATCAAAGATCAGCACGGGTACTTGAAGTATCCTGAGGGCACGGCCTGCGCCGAAGTCTTAAAGGCCGGGGCCTCAAAAGAGTCGCGAGACGCATCGACTGAATCCCACATCGCGGGTGACGACAATGCTGCTCTGCAGGGCGGCAAGATCATCACGATCGGATTCATCTTCGGGTTCTTGTTCAACTCGATAATGAAGGTGCTCTTCTTCTGGAAAGAATCACCGGGTTACGACTTCTCAAAAGCCGGATATAACGGCGGTACGATCAATTCCGACAATGACCCGACGTTGCTCGGTGTCGGATATATTATCGGCCCACGAGTCGCAGGCCTGATGATGGGCGGCGGCGTACTCTCTTACCTCGTCCTCATCCCGATGATCAAACTCTTCGGCTCGGCAGTCACAACGCCCATCGCACCCGAATTGAGCAAGACCATCGCTGAGCTTTCACCCTCAGGTATCCGGAGTGCATACGTGCTTTATATCGGTGCAGGTGCCGTCGCAATGGCGGGGATCATCTCGCTCGCACGCAGTCTGCCGACCATCATCCACGGGCTTAGGGCCGGATTGGCCGACCTTCGCGGCGGCTCTGAGGCGAACGGCGATAGCGTGCCGCGAACCGACAGAGATATTTCGATGAAATGGGTGGCCGCAGGAATGATCGGCCTTCTCGCAGCGATCCTTCTCTTCCCGCAGCTGGGACTGAGCATTTTTGTTCATCCGTTCGTCTCATTTTTCGGTGCCTTGCTCATACTCGTTCTCGGCTTCCTGTTCGTGACCGTGTCGTCGCGGCTTACGGGCGAGATCGGTTCGTCATCAAACCCTATCTCCGGAATGACGGTCGCAACGCTCTTGATCACCTGTCTGGTGTTCCTCGGACTCGGTTGGACAGCCCCTGATCCGTACTTCGTCACGGCTCTCTCGATCGGTGGTATCGTTTGTATCGCTTCGTCGAATGGCGGCACGACCTCGCAGGACCTTAAAACGGGATTCTGGGTCGGCGGTACGCCATGGCGTCAACAGATCGCGATCCTCGTCGGAGCACTATGCTCGGCACTAGTGCTCGGCTCCCTTCTGATCTTTCTGAATAGCTCGCGGACCTATTATCAAAAGGTTGCTGCTGACTCGCCGGAAGCAAAGCTCGTCCTCACCGAAGACAAGCTCTTCCGTCAAGACGGTAAGTATCAGTCGGAGCACGTCGGCGGAAAGTATGGCGAGACCGACACCGCTACGTATCGCGTCTGGCAAAACACCGAACCGAAGGATGGCCAGGTAGGAAAATACCTCGTCAACGATCAGGGACGCCCAGTTTATTTCGTCGATCCGGGCATTAACGGCATCTTGAAGGTTGACGATGACGGCCGTCCACTCGAACGGTATGATGCTCCGAAAGCGACCCTGATGAGCTACATTATCAAGGGTGTGCTTGGCCAGAATCTGCCATGGGGCCTTGTCATCCTCGGCGCGATGCTCGCCGTCGTACTCGAGCTATGCGGCGTTCCTTCGCTCGCGTTCGCGGTCGGTATCTACTTGCCGATCTCGACCTCATCACCCATCTTTATCGGCGGTATCGTTCGGTATCTCGTTGATATCTTCCTGCGGCGCAAGCTCGCCGGCAAGAACCTGACCGAGGATCAGATCACCGCCGAGACCGACAAATCGAACGGCGTTCTTCTCGCTTCCGGCTACATTGCTGGTGGGGCTATCGCAGGTATTTTGATCGCGGTCTTCGCGGTGGTACCGTCGTTGAAGCACTTCCAGGAAGGAATGGAGAAATGGTCCGAGGGGACAAATCCGTTCTTTGCGGGCGGAGCCGCAGACCTGCTCGGCATCATGCCGTTCCTCGGCCTGGCGGTGATCCTTTACCTTGTTGGCCGTGAACTTTGGTTAAAAGGCAAAACACTCGATTAAAAAGTGTTTTACTTTAGTTTGCGCGACACGCTATACTGTCGAGGTAAAGCGTGTCGCTTTATCTTTTTGGCTCCAAAGACCCCAGGAGCTTCACCCGATTCCGAAATGTCTGCTAAGGTCAGCGAAAATTTGGTCTTAAGGTTTGCAAAGAGTGCTGTGCTGACTTTACTTTCGGCCAGTGTTTTATTGGCTTTCTCGTGTTCTACCGCCGAATCTAAGGACGCTGCACCCAATTCGTCCGCATCGAACACGAATGTCGCTGCCGAGAAACCTGGGGCTCCGCGCGGAGCCTCGATCGAGATCGAGACGGGCGGCCCGGCCGACACGGTGCGTACTTTTTACAAGCTGCTGCGGGAAAAGAAGTTCCGCGATGCGTTGTTCCTTACGAATTTGCGGCCCGCGATCGAAAGCCTGAATGACACTGAGCTCAAGGACTTTTCGCTTGATTTTGAGGCGATCGCGGGTGCGATCCCGACCGAGATCGAGATCAACGGCGAGATCGTCTCCGGCGACAATGCGACCGTTACCGCGAACTTGCCCGACCCGGACGACGATTCGCGCAACAAGCTTCAGAAGATCGAGCTGAAACGTATCGATGGAGTTTGGATCATCCAGACCGCTGACGCGCAGACCGAAGAACGGATCCGCAAAGAAGGCAAGAACTACTTTTACAACCTTCGCATCGAAACCCACGAGGAAGAGGCGAAGATAATGCTCGAGCGCATCGCAAAGGCGCAGGTCGCCTATTCGATGTCGCACGACAACACGGTCACCGATATTAACGGACTGATAACCGCCGGCCTTCTGCCGCCGGACATTACGTCGAGTGCCTCGACGGGTTACAACTACGCAATGACCGTGTCTGAGAACAAGAGACGCTATACCGCAACGGCAACACCCGCTGAATACGGGCGTTCCGGCAAGCGGTCGTTCATCCTGGAGATCGATAAAGGCGGCCTTCCGCACGTTCGTGGAGCGGACAACAAGGGTAGACCGCTCGAATCAAACACTGATAAGCCCTGATACGCGCACTCGCCCGGAGTGTATGAGACGATGATTCGCAGGATCATAAACAGGTTTAGCCGCTCCCTTTCGGAAAGATTAGTTGCTCCGCGCCGTGTCTATGCGGCACCGATGCGTGTCTGGTTCGAACCAAAGGTGGACGATCCACGCCAGCGAGAACTCGCCCGTAATGCCGCGGTCGCCGGCGAGACGGTCGACCTTAGCCGAACCGGCATCGCATTCCTTACGCCCGCAATACGCATTCAGGAAAAGTATTTCGTCGGCCACGAACTGGTGCTCAACGTCGAGATCGACCTTCCCGGAGGCCGCATCGAGATGAAGGTTTTGGGATGCCGATATGAAAAGTCCGAGATACATCTCTCGGTCGATCGTTATCTTATCGGGGCGAAGATCGTTTCTATGACCGAGAACGCTCGCGAGGCCTACGAGAATTTTGTCCGCTACGGCAGCCGGAGAAAGTCACCGCAAGCACGCGCCGTTAAGGCAAATACTGATTAGTCGTTCGAAGATCTTACCTCACGAGGCCCGCTTCTTTCCGAGCGGGCGTTTTTGTTTTGGCGTTCAATATTCGGTTTAATTGTAAATATATGAGCAAGAAGGTCGGCATTGGGATCATCGGCACCGGATTTGCACGCACAACGCAGATCCCGGCGTTCCAACGGGTTGAGGATGCGTTCATCGCATCTGTTGCGAGCCATTCGCTAGAGAATGCACGGACGACGGCAGAGGCGAGCGGTGCCGGACATTTCACCGCCGATTGGCGCGAGACCGTTGCCCATCCTCAAGTTGACCTCGTGTGCATCACAACGCCGCCGATCTACCATCACGAGATGACGCTCGCTGCCCTCGAAAACAATAAGCACGTACTTTGCGAAAAGCCAATGGCGATGAGCGTCGCTGAGGCTGATGAAATGTGTGTAGCCGCACGCGGCAAGAACGTGCTCGCTCTGATCGACCACGAACTTCGCTTCCAGGATGGCCGACAGAAGGCATTCGCGATGCTCCGCGAAAACACGATCGGCACGATCCGACACGTCAAGGCATTCTTTCGAGCACCTCATCGCGGCGACCCGAACGTTGCCTGGAATTGGTGGTCGGATGTTGATTCCGGCGGCGGAGCGTTGGGCGCGATCGGTTCGCACGTTATCGATTCGTTCAACTGGCTTCTGGGGACGCATATTTCCCGCGTCTTCTGCCAGCTCGAAGCTCAGATCAAGACGCGCGTCGATAAGAACGGTGAGCCCCGGAAGGTCACTTCCGATGACGAAGTGAATCTCGTCCTGCGTTTTGCCGACTCAAGCTTGACACAAGATGCGACCGGCGTCGTTTCCCTTTCAATGACCGAAGGGCCTAGCTACAAGAACATTCTCGAACTGCACGGATCTCTAGGCTCGATGAAGCTGGATGCAAAAGGCGGACTTTCTATTGCCCCACGCGGCGAAAAACGCTGGGAGATGGTCGAAACGGATGACGGCGAAACCATCGAGGGCATCGCCGACACGGGCTTTGCACGCGGATTTGTAAATTTTGCACCGAAGATAGTTGAGGTGATCCGGGATGGAAAGACCGCGATCGAGTATGCCGCGACCTTCGAGGACGGCCTGGCTGTCCAACGCGTGATCGATGCTGCTCACGAATCAAATAACTCGGGCAAAGCGATCGAACTCCAAGGGTAGGTCAGCGTAGCCGTTTCGCTCTTCGGGCAGCTCTCTTTAGCAGAGACAAGGTTGTCCTGTCAGTGTCGAAAACGGAGTTCAACCCTTGCTCTTCCATCGGCGGGTCGCCCGTGTAATCATCGCCGGCTTGCCAGATGAAGTCCGGATGTGCGGCACGGCCAGCACCCGCGAACGCCCAGAAGTTTACGCCCGCAACTGTTCCTCTCTCGCCCGTTCCGAGGTTCGCGAGGATATCTTCAAAGTATCGATCGCGAAGGCGTGTTGTCGCTGCTCGATCAAAACTCCTTCCGTCGCGCGGAAAACCGAATTCCTCGACCACCAGCGGCTTATCGAGCTTATTCGCTACAGCCAAATTCGCGTCGATATATTTCCGCGTCTCGATCTCTGCGTTCGCGAGGGCCTTTGCAAGGTCGGGTTCCGTAAGCCAACCCCAATTCTTTGGCCAGATATGGATGGTCAGGTAATCGATATTCTCATCGGTGTGAACCTTCTCGAATAGACTGACACTCTCGGTTCCGATATATCCTTCGTGTCCCGTGGTGATGAGATGCCGCGGATCGAGTTTGCGTATGAGTGCGGCAGTATCGCTGAGGAACTTCGCGTAAAGCTCATTCGCGGCAGGACGCATCGGGCGCGGTTCGTTGGCGATCTCCCAAGCCATTATCGTCGGGTCGTCAATGTACGCGATACGGTTGATGCTGTTGCGTCGAGAAATGACCTTCGCAGCCTGCGTTTGATATGCTGCAACGCACTGCGGGCACGAATAGAATTCTTTGACCGTATCGCGCAGCTCGTCCCAGCTCGGCTTTCGTGTCGTGAGGGTCGGGTCGATCCGCTTTTCCCATAGCAAGTATTGCTGAAAGCCGCCGCTCCATTCCCAATTATTGCTTAAATAGATAACGGCGCGCATATTGCGCTTTCGCATCTCAGCGAGAAGCAGGTCGAGGCTTTGGAGAGATTCGTCATCGAACCTTCCTTTCTCGACCTGCAACGCAGGGCCAACCCGTGTGACGCCGTTGAGCATTCCGTCGCCTTCCGCACCGGCGAGAACACGCAGGTTGTCGATACCTAAACTCTTTAGCAGATCAAGTTCGCGTCGAAGGCGTTCGACGCCAAGGCGTTTTTCCGTCTCGCGTCCGAGAAGCGCACCGTACCAATAATTAGCACCGACAAAATAATACGGAGCCTTTCCGATAACGAACTTCTCGCCTCGAATCTCGACAAATTCACCCTTCGCTGAACAGACGCCGACGGCGAAAAGCAAAATTAGGACGGAACTAAATAACTTCGCGATCTTCATTTGTATTCACACCCGAGTTTGTAAGCCGAACGGCAAGCACGAACAACGCGATAACGATCGCCGGTGAAAGCAGCACGAAGGCGTGTTCGCGAAGCTGTGTCAGATCGCTCGCAGCCGCAAGCATATTTCCGAGACTCGGCTCCGGTTCCTGAAGCCCGACCCCGAGGAAGGAGAGCGTTGCCTCGGCGAGCAGGAATGCGGGCAGAATGAGCGTCGCTTGCGTCAGCAGCGGACGCGCGATATTCGGCAGAATATGCCGAAGAAGTATTCGTGTCCCGCTCACACCCGAGATGCGTGCCGCTGTGATGAAATCAAGTGTCCGCGTACGCTTTACGAGGCCGCGAGTAAGCCGCGTCATTTCGGCCCAGCCCGTAAAAGTAAAAAGGCCGATGAGCAGAACTGCGGCCGTCAGCGGCGGCAGCTCAAGCGGGAAAGCAACTCGTGCGGCCAGGATCACGATCATCGCAGGAAGCGCGATCACCGCATCCGCAACGCCAACGATGACCGTATCGAGCACCTTGCCTGCATAGCCGCCGACAAGTCCGAGCATGATCCCAAGCAGGCTCGCGCAGACCGCTCCGATCGTGCAGACGATCAACGAAAATCTTATCGCGATCAGCAACCTCGAAAGGCGATCTCGCCCGAGAGCATCAGTACCCAACAGGTGCAGGCGAATTTCACCATCCGTCGTTCCAAACAAGTGCCGATCGAGCGGTATGAACCCGAGCAAGCGATACGTGTAGCCTTTTGAAAAAAGCTCGATCTGTGCATATCTCGACGGGTCCGCTTCGTACGTCTGTCGCAAAGCGTCGGTCATCTTCGGCGCAAGAACGCGCGGACGGATGGAGAAATTTCCGGCTTCATCCGAGAACTTTATGGTCGAGATCGGAGCATTCGGCAAGGTTCGAGATTGATCGGTGTGGTCGTATGGTGCAAGAAGATCGGCGAATATCGCAACAAGCGCAAAGCCGACGATCAGGATAGATCCTGCAGTCGCAGCGACCGATGCATTTGATCGCCTTGTCATTCGGCCTCCGACGCTCTTATGCGTTTGTCATTGATCAGCTGCAGCACTTCCGCAAGCGTATTGCCGGCCCAGACGGCAAGGCTTACGACGACCATCACACCCATCAGCAACGGGATGTCGCGATTTCGCACAGCCGTTACCGTCAAAGCCCCGATCCCGGGCCGGCCGATAACGGTCTCAACGATCACAGAACCGCCGAGCAGAGCACTCAGCGAAAGTCCAAAAATAGTAAGTGCCGGATTGATGGCCGCACGCAGAGCATGCCGCAAGATAATAGTCGTCTCGCTCAGGCCCTTTGCACGAGCGGTTCGAACAAAGTCTTCGTGCATTGCATCACCGAGGCTCTGGTTGAACTGCGCAAGCAGGATCGCAACGAGCGGCACGGCAAGCGATACCGCCGAAAGCCAGAAGACAGAAGTGATCGCCCCGTAAACGAGGATCGCGAGTGCAAAGAGCGAGATCACGATCCGCGGCGTGGAAGCAAAAAGCAGGATCACCGCATCCGTAAGGGCCGAAAGTGTGCGGCTGCGAGATCGAACGTTCGCAAACGAAAGCCCGACAGCAACCAGACACGCGATGCCGATCGCCGCCAATGCGAGCACCGCCGTTGACCAAAACCGGGCAAGCACAAGCCCCGTTACCGGTACTTGAAAGTAAAATGACTCACCGAGATCTGCCCGGATTGCCGACCCAAGCCACGCGCCGTAGCGTTCGACCACCGGCCGATCAAGGCCGTACGACGCACGGAGTTTCTCGATCGTCGCTGCGGAAACCTGCGGATTCTCCCGCAACGAGGTAAAGGCGTCGCTACCGGCAGAGGACAGCAGGACGAAAGCGGCCGCCGACGTTATCAGCAGAAGCAAAACTCCCTGAATGACTTTGCGTACAAGAAATTGAAGCACCGGCGAATAGAATTGCCGCGAACACCGACGGCACGCCGATATTCTCAACTATTAACACTCCTTTTTCAAAGCATCGGTTATAATGATGCAACGTTTCCTCACCTGGAAAAGATACAAGGAATAATGAAAACAATACTTCTCGTCCTGTTTGCTGCAGCCTTCCTGCTATCCGCTTGCGGTTCCCCCGCGACCAATTCGACGCCGAACGCCGCGACCGCCACGCGTGGCGGCCAGATCGTATATCGTTTGAGTACCGCTCCGACAACGTTCAACTATCTGATGGCGAAAGATGAGGCGACGATCGATACAGCATTCTTTATGCTGACGAGCCGACTTGTTGACATCGACCACAAGACGCAGGCCTACGTCCCCGGCCTCGCTGAATCCTGGAAGCGCGAGGATGATGGCGTGACGGTCGATGTAAAGCTTCGCGATGGCGCAAAATTCTCCGACGGCTCAGAGATCACGGCTGACGATGTCGCGTTTACGATCGCCGCGATCTACGACGAAAAGACGAATTCGCCCGCATGGAAGAGCGCAATGACGATAGGCGAGGACAAACAGATCGCCGTAAAGGTCATCGACAAGCTGAATCTCAAACTCATCTTCCCGAAAAAGGTTGCGGCCGTCGAGAACTATCTCATCAACGTCGGCGTACTGCCTGCAGAGGTCTTAAAGCCTGCGCTCGATGCCGGCACGCTGGCTGAAGCCTGGAAGCTCACGGCCGATCCGAAATCGATCGTGTCAAGCGGCCCATTCGTCGTGGAATCCGCTGCGGTCGGCGAGCGGCTGATCTTCGCTCGCAATCCGAATTATTGGAAAAAGGGCGAGTCCGGTGTGCAGTTGCCATACCTCGACAAGATCGTCTTTGAGGTCGTCTCCGATCCGAACGCCGCTCTCGCAAAACTCGAACAAGGCGAACTCGATATTGCCGACCGCATTCGCCCTTCGGATTTTGCATCGTTGGGCAAACCCGGTTCGCCTATAAAGGCGATCGACATCGGCCCGGGAATGAGCACGGACCACATATTCTTCAATCTCAATAAGACTGATGCAAGCGGCAAGGACCTCACGTCCACGCCGAAGTATGCTTGGTTCTCTGACGTGCGATTCAGAAGGGCTATCTCAAAGGCGATCGATAAAAAGACCATCGCCGAGACGACCCTTCGCGGACTCGCAACACCGATGGGAAGCTTTGTCTCGCCAGGCAACAAGGCTTGGCTCAATAAAGATCTGTCAGCCGATACCTATGATCTCGCCGGGGCCGCGCAACTTCTTGCCGAAGCTGGGTTTGTGAAGAAAGGCAACGAACAGGCACCCGAACTTTTTGACGCAAAGGGCAACCGCGTCGAATTCACATTGCTCGTCGGTGTCGAGAATCAACCGCGCAACCTCGAAGCCGCTGTAATTCAGGAAGACCTCGCAAAACTTGGCATCAAGATGCAGATCGCGCCGATCGAGTCAAAGGACCTTACCGCCCGTTGGAGCACTAGCTTCGATTACGATGCGATCTTCCACGGCCTTTCGACAAGCGATATGGAGCCTTCATCGATGGCGGCATTTATCGAGAGCAGCGGTGCGATGCACCAATGGGCCCCGATGCAGAAACAACCCGCGACAGAATGGGAAGCTCGTCTCGACAAGCTTTTCGATGAGCAGGCGGCCGAAACCGACCCTGCAAAACGCAAAGTAACATTCGACGAGATCCAAAAGATCGTTACCGAAGAGATGCCCGTGATCCCGATCGTAACGCGCCACGTCGCCTCTGCCGCGAACATCCGCGTTGGCAACATCGAGCCGAGCCCGATGCTGCCCTATTCGCTCTGGAATGTGGACGAACTATTTGTGACGAAGTAGCGAGACCTTTATCGATATGGGATCGGGTCAGCAACACCTGCGTGTGCGAAGCCTCTGAGCCGCAGCGCGCAGGAATCGCACGTACCACAGGCAAGGTCTTCGCTTCGATAGCACGACCACGTGAATTCGAGTGGTGCCGCAAGCTCAAGCCCTTTTGCGACGATCTCAGCCTTTGAGAGATGGATGATGGGCGTGCGGATCTCGACGCGTGTTTCGGGTTTTGTGCCTGCGTCGATCGCCGCTTGGAATGCCGCGTAGAATTCGGGACGACAATCCGGATACCCGCTCGAATCCTCCGCAACAGCACCGATATAGATCGCGTTCGCTCCTAAAACCTCAGCCCAGCTTGCCGATATTGAGAGCATATTTCCATTGCGAAACGGAACGTAAGTATTAGGAATTTCGGAGTTCGCAAGATCAGCCTCCCCGACCGCAATACTTCGATCCGTAAGCGCCGAACCACCGATCTGCGCAAGATACTCGATCGATACATCCAGCCGATCGACAATGCCGTAATGATCGGCAATATCATTGAACGCTCTCCGTTCGCGGGCGTCGGTCAACTGGCCATACGAGATATGTAGAAACGCGACCTTGTCGCACTCGCGTGCGGCGATCGCCGCCGTCACGCACGAGTCCATTCCGCCGGAAACGAGTACGATGGCAGTATTTGCTTTCATCTCAAAGGTTATTAACTACGCGATGGATACCTTGCTTGATCAGATCGACATTAAAGTTTATCAACAGGCCCAGGCGACGATCCATCAACTTCAGATACGTGCGAAGTTGCTTTGGATGAACCGGTGCAATTGCTTCAACAGATTTCACTTCAACCACGACCTTAGCATTTACGATTATATCCGCACGGAATCCAAGATCGAGCTTTACTCCCTCGTACACGACAGGGATCGGGGTTTGAATCTTCACGTCAAACCCTCGGCTCGTTAGCTCGTGGGCAAGCACCTTCTCGTAAACAGATTCCAGCAATCCGGGACCAAGGGTTGTGTGGATCTTGAACGCCGCATCAACAATTGCTCCTGAAATTTCATTCTCGTGCATAAGTGGGAAAAAGTAATCGCCATTATAGAGCATCAGGCTAGTTTTGAGCAGACTCGTAGTGAGCATTTCCATTTCGGTCGCGTGGAAATTCCGGCAGAGTCGCCTGCGACTGTGTGGAAAGCAAGTACGTCCCGCAGAGTCGCAGAGACGCGGAGGAAGAAAGACAAATCAGTACTCTGCACCTCTGCGTCTCCGCGGGACACATTCTGATCTCTGCTCCTACACTCAAACCCCTCTCACATCAGCACCCCAAATGTACTTGTGCAGCTGCAGGTTCAGCCGAACATTGCCGTTCATTATCGATACGGCGGATGCGATCTCAACAAGTTCCTTGCAACCGTGGACGGGCGAGATGAGTATCTCTTTTGTGCGAGCTTTCAGGTCGTAGTTTTGGATCACTTCTTTTGCAAACTCAAGATCACGCAGATCGGCAACAACGAATTTCACTTCATCGCGATCAGGTCGTAGCCTTTCAAGATTCGGCCAATGGTTCCGGTCGTGTTCCGTTGAGGCGGGACATTTTACATCAAGGATGATCGCCGCCCGCGGATCGACATTCTCTGTGCTGACGAAGCCGCCCGTTTCTATCAGCACCTCGTAACCGCGATCGCAAAGTTCGGTGATGAACGGGAAGACATTCTTTTGCGCAAGCGGCTCACCGCCCGTCACCTCAACGAGGCCGCAGCCAAATCCTTCAAGCTTCGAGAAGATATCGGCGAACGTCATTTTCTCGCCGCCCGAGAATGTATATTCGCTGTCGCACCAGATACAACGCATCGGGCAGCCCGTCAGCCGCACGAATGAACACGGCCGGCCTGCGTGTGAAGATTCGCCCTGGATCGAGAGAAATATCTCTGTGATCCGAAGCGTCTGTTCATCGGCGGTCGTCGGCTGCTGCATTACGCGTTCGATTTTAGCTTGAATCTCAGAACAAACCGAACCACTGATAGGCGTTAAGGACCTCGCCAAGGCCGAAAGACGCGAGGTTCGCGAGGATAATGACGAAGAACGAGCGCATCCAGTTGACGCCGTCCGTGCCGCGAAATGCCAGCCAAAATATCGCGCACTCCGCAACGGGAGCAAAGATCTCTGCAACGGTCAGATAAAGCCATCTTGGCGACCCGGAGAAGATCGTGGGAAGGACGATCACGACGATCGGATATGTACACGCCGTAAGCCAAATACCGGCGAACAGCTTTTGCTTGAATGAGAATTTACGCCCAAGGCCGAGGAGCAGTATCGGCGTCTCGATCAGGATCGTAACGAGATAGCCGAATGGCAGGAAATACCAAAGATCGCCTATGGGCAGGTTTTGGGTTTGTACGAAGTCAACTTCGTCAAAAAGGAACATATCAAAGCATCTTTACGAGGAAGGGAAACTCCGCCAGAACGTGTCCGATCGCAAACGCGAAATAGACGTCGCGAGCGGTCAGATAGTCGATCGAAAATCCGAACCACAGCACGATCGTGAGCGACGCGCTAACGATCAAAAGGCCTACAACGAGCTTCGGCCAGCCGTTCGCGTTCGCAAAAAGCGGGATATCTTTTAGCCGCCAGGGAATGGCTCGCCGATCGACAAGCGGGATCAGCAGCAGCCAAACGAAGTAATGGATGGATTCGAGAAAGACGTGCGTCGCAACGAGCAGATGGCTCGAAATTCCCGGCAAGATCTCGCTGCCCGCGTGCTGCACGATCCGCCAAAAGAGGCTTGTCTCCTCAGATAGCTGCGGCCTGCCCGCAAGCAACGCCCAAAGCATCAGAAGAAAGACCGGGATCGACGCGAGTGCGTAATGATATGCTCGAAGCCATTCGGGCCGCGTCCTCCGAATTTGCCGTTCGAGGAACCACATCGCGATGAACGGGTGAAGGTACACGAGTGCGAGGCTCCAGTACAGCGGGACGATCCACGCCGCGGCTGCAAGCACACACGCGACGGCGATCGCAAGCGACCAATCGCGCCGACGCTGCCTTCCGCGTAGGTAAAAGAGCGAACCGACCCAAAGGATGAGCCCCGTATTCCAGAACGCCGCCCAAAGCTGCCAATTAACTCCTGACCAGAGCCAGTTGCCGCTCGCAAAATAAAGCGTCAAGTACGCCAGGGCAAGCACAACCACGCCGCCAATGCCGACCAGATAGTAAGTTCGTGATCTGCCCCAACGCACCGGCATCCGCGCTACGAAGTAGCGAAACTCCATAAAGTTGTGCGGGCCTGCAAAGAGGAAGATCGTTATGATCGAAAGCTGCAAAGGAAAAGACCCGATCAACACGGCCCCGAGCGCGCACGCGGCGATGAACGCCATCAAAAAGACGTGCGCGCTCGAGAGTTCGAACCGGTTGACGCGGATCTCCTGCATCTTATTCGGAAGGGGTCGGTGACGGTGCAGGATCGGGAACGATCAGCTGCGGTGCGGTCTCATTCTCCCCGATCTCAAGCTTGATCGCGCCGCTTACGAATTTATATTTTTGGATCGCGGGCGAGAAGATGCTGCCCTTGATCGCACGCGTCTCAAGCGGTGGCGCGATGTTGGCATATACGAGAGAGGTCAAACCACTGCCCGCAAGAACGAGAGCGATCGATGCTGTAACCTTGCCTGACTTTGTCGCTAATTTTCCCGAGCGAAATGCCCAGACGCCGCCGAAAAGGATCGCAAGCGAGATGAGCGTGCCGCCCATGATCGTTTGGGCCTGCGAAATACCGCCGACCTTTACCAAAGGAGCTGCTTGCCCATCGGTACCGAGTTGAGCGATGAGTTCCTTAAGCTCGCTACGCGGAATGATGAGTCGCGCTTCTTTTGCATCCTTTTCGAGCCGGATCGTCAGACGGCTATCGATCGACGCGTCCTTTTTCGGCTGCTTCGGTGTATTGTCCGGTCGTGCGATGTCGGCAAACGCCGGTACCGCGAAGATAAAGAGTGCCAGGACGGCAAGCAATCGTTTTGTCATAATTAAAGTTCCCCTTGTTGGTTGAATTTTTGTTGGATTATACCGACTCCATTCGCAGAACGCGAAGACGTGTGCACTCTTGCGGCGAGGCTGACAATTTTTCCGCTTTTGCGATACTATTCTCAATATGCGATCCCAACTAAAACGCTTCATCTCGCAGATGGAACCGAATTCCATCGCCATCATTCCCGCTGCCCACGAACAGACAAGAAGTTACGATACGGAATTCAAGTTTCGTCAGGACAACGATTTTTGGTATCTGACCGGCTTTCCCGAACCGGACGCGATCGCGGTGATCGACAATAGCTCGAAAAAGCCGTTTACGCTCTACGTCCGACCGCGGGATCCTCTTATGGAGACCTGGTTCGGCAGACGGCACGGCGTCGATGGCGCGAAGAAGCATTTCGCGTGCGATCAGGCATTCTCGATCGAGAAGTTTGCCGGTGACCTCGCAAAGCATATGAATGGGCACGATCACCTCTATTATCGGTTTTCGGTAGATCGCGCGTTGGATAACCAGATCCTCGATTACTTCACAGAGCAGCGCGTTCGCAGGCTAAAGGCCGCCTACCCGCCGCATACAATCTTCGACCCGACGCCGATCATCGGCGAAATGCGTCTTCACAAGGACGCCAAAGAGGTTGAGCTGATGCAGACCGCCGCGACGATCTCCGCGAACGCCCATATTCTCGCGATGAAAAAGACGCGGCCCGGAATGAACGAATCGCAGGTCGAATCGCTCATCGAGGCGTATATGCGTGATAAGGGAGCAAGCGGCGTTGCGTATAACTCGATCATTGGCGGCGGCGACAACGCGACGATCCTGCATTACGTCGAGAACAATATGCCGCTCAAGGACGGAGATCTTCTTCTTGTCGATGCCGGTGCCGAGTATCAGAACTACGCCGCCGACATAACGCGAACTTTCCCTGTGAACGGAAAGTACACCGCGGCTCAACGCGAGGTTTACGATGTCGTCCTCGACGTGCAGGAAAAGTGCATCGAGTATACCGTTACGGGCAACACCGTAAAGGCTCGGCAGGATTATTCGATCGAGCTTCTAACAGAAGGGATGAAGCAGCTTGGCCTGCTCAAGGGAAAGACGAGCGATCTGATAAAGAAAAAGGCGTATTTGAAATATTATATGCACGGCGTCGGCCACTATCTCGGGCTTGATGTTCACGATGCGGGACGGTATTTCGTAGATCAGCAGGCGAAACATTCGAAGCCATTCGCGCCCGGAATGGTCTTGACGGTCGAACCTGGATTGTACATTCCGCCGAACGACAAAACGGCTCCCGCGAAATATCGCGGTATCGGCATCCGTATCGAGGACGACGTGCTCGTTACAAAGGATGGGAATCGAAACCTGACCTCAGCCGTGCCTAAGAATGCCGACGAGATCGAGGCCTTGATGGCAAAGGCCCGTCCAAAGAGGTAAAGCGCCGTGACATTTGAGATCACAAGAGATCTGCCGCTTGCCTTTACCGGATTGCTGGTCGCGATCCTTTTTGTCCAGTCGTCGCTCGACAAGGTCGCGGATTGGAAAGGCAATCTCGAATACCTAACATCGCATTTCGAGAAGTCGCCGCTTGCGGGTTTTGTGCCCGTGATGCTCATCACGATCACGGTGATGGAGCTTGCAACGGGCGTTGCTTCCGTGATCGGGCTGGCGTATTTACTTGCTACGGGATCGCCGGTGGTTCTTTTTTATGCGTCGATCGTCGGTTCTGCGGCGATCTGCGGATTGTTCTTCGGCCAGCGTATCGCAAAGGATTACGCCGGAGCGGCCGTACTGATCCCGTATTTTCTGCTTCTGATGCTGATGATGATCCTTTCGCTCCCGGCGCGAAGCGGCGCTATCGCTGGAGCCTTGTGATCTTCAAATTCGCAACGTAATCCTTTTGATCGGTCGCCTTGTCGGCAGATTTTGCGGGCAGCAGCGATTCGATCTCTATCGCCCAGCAATCCATCGTAACGGATTGCGGAGCCATATTCGTATTCAGCTCAAAGGTCTTCGTCTCGTACATCCCGCTGACCGAGATCTTTATCTTCGCATTGCCCGCCCAGATGCACTGAGCACCTTCCGGACAGCGTGAGTCTTCCTCGACCGAAAGAAATTTGATCTTCAGGCGGCCTTTCACGGCGCTCTTGCGCTGGCCTGCTTTCAACGAAACGGTTTCGGGTGACTGAGCTGTGATCGTCATCGCAAATAAAAGTGTGGAGATCAATGTAATGATCGCAAGTTTCATTCTCAACATCCTCTCAAGGCGAACGCGAAACTCCATTCGCCGCATCCTTAGAACGGGTAAGCCGCCCGCGAGTTGCAAACTCTTTCTTGAATAACCTCGCGGCGTGTTGGTTCGTATTATAGTCCAGATACACCTATTTTGACGGTAACAGAGGAAAGACGTATGAATAAGTTCTCACAAAAAATACTTACATTTGCTGCAGTTTTCACGCTTTTTGTCGGCCTGTTGCCGATGTCCGCGGTCGCGCAGGCAAGAACGCCGGGCATCGATCTCGCCGGAATGGATACGTCCGTCGCTCCCGGAGACGACTTTTTTATGTATGCTAACGGCACCTGGTACAAGAATGCCGATATCCCGGCCGATCGTTCGTCCTACGGCGCTTTTGACGCGATCTTCGACGTTGTGCAGAAACGAACGAGAGGTCTGATCGAGCAGGCGGGAAGGTCAAAAGACCCTGAGTCGCAGGCCATCGCGAACTATTACAAAGCATTTCTTGACACCGCCGCGATCGAGAAACTCGGCCTTTCGCCGATCAAGAGCGATCTTGACGGGATTGCCGCAATAAAGAATTTGACCGACCTTTCGCGCGTGCTCGGAAGCGAACTGCGTGCCGATGTCGATCCGCTTAACTCGACGAATTTCTACACGCCGAATCTTTTCGGCGTCTTCATTTCGGCAGATTTCAACAACCCGACAAAGAACGTGCCGTATCTGCTGCAAGGTGGTTTGGGAATGCCCGATCGCGACAACTATCTGGGCACCGACGACCGCAGCAAGGATCTGCAGGCAAAATACACGGCACACATCGCGAAGATCCTAACTCTTGCAAACATTGGAGATGCCGACGCTAAGGCCAAGCGGATCTTCGACCTTGAAGTGAAGATCGCGAATGCTCACGCAAGCCGCGAGGAGTCCGCCGATGTACACAAGGCGAACAATCCCTGGCAGCGTGCCGATTTTGCAAAAAAGGCCCCGGGAATCGACTGGGACACATATTTCAAAGCCGGCAGCCTCGACCAAGAGCCAATGCTGATCGTTTGGCATCCGAAGGCCGTTGTCGGTGAATCGGCGCTTGTTGCCAGCGAGCCAATTGAAACATGGAAAGAATATCTGACCTTCCGCGTGATCGACGCCGCATCGGGCCTCCTGCCGAGCGACTTTGCCAACGAGCGCTTTGAGTTCTACGGCAAGACGCTTTATGGAATTCCTCAGCAATCGTCGCGTGAGCAGCGTGCGATCAACGCCGCGAGCAACGCCCTCGGCGATGCGGTCGGCAAACTCTATGTCGAGAAATACTTCCCGGCTCGAGCAAAGGCCGAGATCCAAACCCTTGTAAAGAATATAGTTACGGCGTTTGGCAAGCGCGTCGATGCCCTGGATTGGATGTCGCCTGAGACAAAAGCGAAGGCAAAGGCGAAGCTTGCGACGCTTTATGTCGGCGTCGGATATCCGGACAAATTCCGCAGCTACCGAGGCGTCGAGATCAAGGCGAATGACCCGCTCGGGAATGCACGCAGGTTAAGCGTCTTCAACTACAAATGGAGCCTTTCAAAGCTTCGGCAGCCTGTCGATAAGACCGAGTGGTGGATGACGCCGCAAACAGTCAACGCCGTCAATCTGCCCCTGCAGAACGCGCTGAATTTCCCGGCCGCGATCCTTAACCCGCCGTTCTTTGATATGGACGCCGATCCGGTTGAGAATTATGGTTCTATCGGCGGCGTTATCGGCCACGAGATCAGCCACAGCTTTGACGATTCAGGCAGCCAGTTCGACGCGACCGGAAAGATGGTGAATTGGTGGACTCCCGCCGACTTCGAGCATTTCAAGGCCTCTGGGGCAAAGCTTGCGGCACAATTCGATCAATACGAACCGCTGCCGGGATTGCACGTAAACGGCAAATTAACGCTCGGAGAGAACATCGCGGATGTAGCAGGGCTCTCTGCCGCCTACGATGCATACAGAGCGGCTTATAAGGGCAAGGAGGCACCCGCCAAGAACGGCTTCTCGGGTGATCAGCGATTCTTTATCGCGTTCGGCCAGGCGTGGCGCGGAAAAATGCGTCCCGAGACGCTGCGTGTCATCATTGCGACCGACGGGCACGCCCCAGAACAATACCGAGCAGATACGGTTCGAAATCTCGATGCATGGTACACAGCCTTTGACGTCAAGCCCGGTCAAAAGCTCTACCTAGCACCGAAAGACCGCGTACGCGTTTGGTAGGCAAGCGGCAATTGCCGTTAGATCAGGCCGAGGCGGTTGCTTCGGCCTTTATTTTTGCTTCGATGGCGCGGGCAAATTCATTTGTCTTAGCCGAACCGCCGAGATCGCGAGTGATATGCTCTCCGTCGGCAAATACGGCGAGGATCGCGTCCTTCATCCTATCGCCGGCTTCCTTTTCGCCGATGTGATAAAGCATCTGTACGGCAGACAGCATCAAAGCCGTCGGGTTTGCGATGCCCTGTCCCGCGATATCAGGTGCGGAGCCGTGTACAGCTTCGAAAACTGCTCCAAGTTCGCCGATATTCGCCCCCGGTGCCAATCCCAAGCCGCCGATCAATCCTGCACAAAGGTCGGAAACAATATCGCCGTAAAGATTTTCGAGCACGAGAACGTCGAATTGCTCAGGCCGCATCACAAGCTGCATACAGCAATTGTCGATGATCTTGTCATCTGCCTCGATCTCGGGAAAATCCTTCGCCACGTTATAAAAGCAATCGAGGAAAAGCCCGTCCGAGAGCTTCATAATGTTCGCTTTATGAACTGCGGTGACCTTCTTTCGGCCATTCGCCCTCGCGTATTCGAAGGCATAGCGGGCGATACGTGCGGATGCTTTCTCGGTAATGATCTTCAGGCTCTCAACTACGCCAGGCACGACCACGTGTTCGAGGCCCGCATAAAGGTCTTCGGTGTTCTCTCGTACGATCACGAGATCGAGTTCGGGATTGCGGCAGGGGATGTTCGGCAAAGCCTTTACGGGCCGCACGTTCGCATATAGGTCGAGAGCTTTTCGCAGGCCTACGTTCACGGACGTAAATCCTTTGCCGACCGGCGTCATCTGCGGGCCTTTTAGCGCGACCTTATTCCGCTTTATAGACTCGATCGTCGCATCGGGCAGCGTCGTGCCGAATTTCTCCTGAGCTTGTGCGCCCAAGATCTGCGTTTCCCACTCGATATCAACGCCTGTCGCCTCAATTACGCGGACCGTAGCCGCAACTATCTCCGGTCCGATGCCGTCGCCGGGGATCAATGTGATCGTGTGTTTCATAAAGCAAATATAAAGACAATTTTGGCACAGTGAGACCGTCTTTGCGAATCCCGCGTCGCCTGAAAGCAGTGATTCTCGGCGGATCCTTCATCAACCTGCCAACTTCCCAATACTTAACGCTTTTGCAGCCTGTCGAGCGGCGTAATAACATCATCTATAGCACACGAAAATGACCACGGATGTACTGATCATCGGCGGCGGTGTGATCGGGCTTAGCATCGCCCGAGAGCTCGCATTTGACCACAGCGTCTGCGTCGTCGAGCGTGGCCGGTGCGGCCGGCAAGCATCGTCCGCCGCCGCCGGAATGTTGGGCGCGCAGGCCGAAGCCTACGGCGACGACGCGTTTTTCAGGCTTTGCATCGGATCGCGTGAGATGTTTCCAGCGCTTGCCGCATCGCTTCTTGAAGAGACGGACATCGACGTCGGCCTCGACAATGCCGGCACGTTGCTCTTGAGTTTTACGGAAGCTGATATTGCGGAGCGGCGGGAGCGGTTCGCGTGGCAAATGGCCGCGGGATTCGAGATCGAGCAGCTTTCCGCAACGGACATTCGACGCGCGGAACCTTTCGTCTCGACCGACGTTCTCGGCGGTTTCTATTTGCCAAAGGACGGCCAGATCGACAATCGCAAGCTTGTCGAGGCTCTTCAGCGTTCGTGCGAGGTCCGCGGAGTGAAGTTCGTCGAGAATACCCGGATCGACAAGCTCACGGTCGAGAACGGCAAGGTTACAGGAGCCTTTGCCGACGACTCAAAATTTTCCGCCGACAAGGTCGTGCTTGCTGCCGGTGCGTGGGGGACGGCGATCGATGCCGGAGTTGAACTGCCTTTTGTGATCAAGCCGATGCGTGGGCAGATCTTGCAGTTCCGGACGGCGAAACGTCTTTTCGAGCATGTGATCGTCGGCCCGCGTGGTTATATCGTTCCGCGTAGCGATGGACGCGTTCTCGCCGGAGCAACAATGGACGACGCCGGTTTTGACGAAACGATAACCAACGAGGCGACCGCGCATCTCATCGAAAGTACGACCGAGATCTCGCCAAGTCTCGGATCGCAAAAACCGCAGGACGCCTGGACGGGGTTTCGTCCATTTGCGCCGGATCGGCTTCCGGTTTTGGGCCGAACGCCGAACGCCGAAAACCTGTTGCTGGCGCTTGGAGCCTTTCGAAATGGGATTCTGCTCTCACCGGTAACTGCGAAGCTGATCGCCGACGACATCCGAGGCGTTGCTCCGTCGCCGGAAGAATTTTCCCCGGTACGCTTTTTTCGCCGACTCGTTAATGGGTCAGTACAACGATGAAGTTTTTTCTTAGTTTTTCATTGCTTTGGCTACTTTCCGCGTTTGTCTCGGCTCAATCCGGCCGCACCGCGCCGACGCCAACGCCAACGGCCGACAACACGCCGACGGCCAAAGAATTGTATGAAGAGGCGTCATCCTACGTCCGCGTAAAAGCGGATGAATACGCACAGAAGAAGGTTCCGTTCAGCAAGGATCATCTCGACGTTCTACTCTCGCAGCAAAAGGCCCTCGCCGCCCACAACGCCCTTCGTCTCGGCAACAAAAAGACATCCGAAAGGGACGATCTCTACTACCTCGGTATGCTTCATTGGCTCGCTCAAAACTTTGACGGAACGCGTGAGACGCTCACAAGCTATCTCGCCGACCCATCGGACGACGCCGTAAAAGCCCAGACCGCCCGCTCGATCCTTTCGGTCGTTCTCGCCAAGCAGGCAAAGCCCGTCGAGGCCGTCGAGATCCTTGAAGATTACAAGAAGCACGAGCCTTCAAAACCGACCGACATCGTAAGGATGACGGCCGAGATCGCGAAGTCATTTCAAGCGGCAAAAGAATTCGAAAAAATGGTGCCGTTCGCCGTCACCGCGTACGAAACTTCAAAGTCGATGCTCGACGACCCTCGTTATCGCGAACGCGGGCTCGACGAACTTCTCGACGCTGGGATGCTAGTGTTCGAGGCGTATCGCGATGCGAAGAATTCCGTTGAGGCTGAGAAGGCACTGGACGATATGCGCCTTACGGCGGCACAGGCGAATTCCGCCGGCTTCTACTACTACGCCGGCGATCAGAAGATCAAATACCTGATCGAAACGGGCCGCAAGCCCGAGGCGATGAAGTTCTACGAAGACATCGACGTCAAGATCAACCGCGATATCAAGGTGGTTTCGATCCGCGAGGACGTTCGGCGCAGATTCAAGGTGCGCCGCGATCAGTACAAGATCCTCGGCGAAAAGGCACCCGAATTCGTCGGCATCGATGTGTCTTTTCCGGGCAGGCAAACACTTGCGTCGCTAAAGGGCAAGGTCGTGCTTCTCGATTTTTGGGCAATCTGGTGTGTGCCGTGCATCGAAGCGATGCCTGAGCTGCGAGAATGGCACGAGCTGTTCAGCAAGGATGGGTTCGAGATCATCGGTATCACGCGATACTACGGTGAGCTTGAAGGCTTGCCTCCGAACAAAAAGGATGAGCTTGCGCTGATAAAAGCCTTTCGCGAAAAGCACAAGATGCCGTATGACATTCCCGTCGCTCTCGACCAGCGGAACCAACTCGCTTACGGAGCGACGCGCTTACCGACGGCTGTAATTCTTGACCGCAAAGGTGTAGTTAGATTCGTTGAATCGGGCACGAGCCCGCAGCGGCTTGCGCAGATCGAGGCCACGATCAAGAAACTTCTCGAGGAAAAGTGAACGTCTATGCCGAGGAATGGCGCAAAGCCACGGCCCGACCGCACACGCGGATTCTACGATCGCATCGCCGACGTGCAGAACCTCGCGATGAAGATCAACGGCTATCGCGACTCGGTGAAGAGGTATTTGCGTTCGCTCGACCTACGCACGGGCCCATCGTCGCAGGTTCTTGACGCAGGCTGCGGAACAGGCCTCGTTTCGCTCGCCTTTCGGGATACGAATTTCAAGTTTGAAAGACTGACGGGCCTTGATCTCTCACACAACTCGCTCGAGGTCGCACGCGACGAATTCGCGAGGTTTCGCAAAGCTCCGCGGGTCGCAAATTTTGTACAGGCTAATGTGCTTGCTATGCCATTCGCGGATCAGACGTTCGATCTCGTACTGATGTGCGGCGTACTAGAATACGTATCGCCCGATGACGGACTGGCCGAGGCAGCAAGAGTGATGAAAAAAGGCGCTCGCCTCGTCCTGCTTCCTGTAAAGCCATCGATCGTCGGCTCGGTCTTAAAGCTGCTTTACAATTTCAAGATCCATCCGATCGAACAGGTTAAAGCGTCGGCGAAAAAGAGGTTTAGGATCGTCGGCAGTTATGAATTTCCGATCACAGAGCCGATCGGGTGGTCAAAGACGGGTTTCCTTCTCGAAAAGAAATAGAAAAGGCTGCCGTTGCAGGCAGCCATTTTCGTTTGTGGCTCTGATAGGCCTTACCAGCGGTTTCCGCGGCCACCGCCGTATCCTCCGCCGCGCGGACGATCCTCACGCGGTTTTGCTTCATTGACCTTGATGTTGCGGCCCAAAAGCTCTTTACCATCAAATTCAGCGATAGCTTTCTTGCCATCTTCGGCGTTAGCCATTTCGACAAAGCCGAAGCCGCGCGAACGGCCGGTCTCACGGTCTTCGATCACGCTTGCTGATTCAACAGTGCCCGCCGAAGCAAAAAGGTCCTCGAGATCATGGCTCGAGGTCTGGAACGGAAGATTACCTACGTACAGTTTCATAGACATACAAAATTCACTTAAGCTCGCATTTTCCTATAACGAGCGATCTAACAGAAGTTTTTTCTAGGAAATACGAGAACAGTAACGAAACGAAAATCTCGAGGCCCTTTTAAAAAATCAAACAAAACTTCTAACCCAATACAACCAACCCTCGACATTTTCGCAAAAGCTGTTTCTTTAACAGCCGATCAAAAATCCCTCGCGACCGAAGCGAACGCTAAATTGACGCGCGGCGCTTAAAAGGCAGGACTACTCCGTTAATATTCCTTATTCGACAGCCGCTCGGCAAGTCGCAAAATACGATTTTTCTAATCGGAAGATCCGAGGAGTCGTTTGATATTCTCAAGCTGTCCGTGTGCCGCGATCTCGCCGCGTTCTATCATCTCTCGAAACGGGCGAATATTGAACATACTGAATTCTGCGATCTCCGGCGAGATAACGACATCGGCATCCGCATGCTGTCCAGTTGACGCCGTTTTTAGGATCGCGAGTGACGAACGGATAAGTATGCCGAGCGAGGACTTCGGCGGATTCCCGAACGACGCACCGCACGCTGTCAGGTCAACGCCGATCACAATATCCGCGCCCATTTCCCTTGCCGTCCGTGCCGGCAGAGGTGAAAATGCTCCGCCGTCTATCAGCAATTTCCCGCCGCGGCGTACTGGCGTGAAGAGTTGCGGAACCGCCGAACTTGCACGCACCGCCGATGCGAGGTCTCCGCTTGAGATGATCACGCCCTCATTCTTGACCACGTCATACGCCGTAACCGAAAGCGGAATTTTAAGATCGGCGAAATCCCGAACGCCGAACTTTTTCTCGACGAATTTGCCAAGTCGATAATTCGATAACACACCGAATCGCGATGCCGTTGGGGCAACGACCGTGGAATAGCGGATCTTCGCCGCGATGGCCTCGAGCTCTTTCGGCGAGATACCGGCTGCGATCGCAGCACCAACGATCGAGCCTGCGGACGTGCCGGCAATAAAGTCGATCGGAATGTCGTTCTCGAAGAGAACCTTTAGTGCACCGACATGAGCGAAACCGCGCGCTCCGCCGCCCGAAAGTGCGATGCCGACCTTCTTTCTCATTTCGCCGCCTGCTCGAAGGCCGCTTCGAGCAGCCGCCAAACCTTTTCAATATGCCGTTCCTCGACGTGGACAGAGCCGACCGACAGCCGCAGCGTGATCTTGCCATCGAGCTTCGTGTGCGAAATATAAGCTTTGCCGGAAGAATTCACGATACGCATTATCTCTTCGTTGAGGGAATTGGCGGTGTCGGTATCGGCGGCCTTCGCACGAAAACAAACAAGAGCGAACGGCACCGGAGCCGCAACTTCCCAATTCGGGCTCTCGTTCACCCAGCTTGCAAAAAGACGAGCCAAGCGGCAATGCTCACGGATGCGGACAATGAGCCCGGCACGCCCGAAATACCGCATCACGAACCACAACTTCAGCGAGCGGAACCTCCGGCCAAGCTGTATGCCGTAATCCATCCCGTTCTTGACGCTCGCCGCATCGTCCGTCCGCAGATATTCCGGCACAAGCGAGAACGCCTTCTTAAGATCGTCAAGATCGCGGCAATATAACACCGAAAGGTCGAACGGCGTAAAGAACCATTTGTGCGGATTCATCACAATGGAATCCGCACGTTCCCAGCCGTCAAAGAGCGGCTGCAGCTCCGGCAGGATCGCCGCCGAACTCGAATACGCAGCGTCAACGTGCATCCAGATGCCGTGCTTCTCGCAAATGTCTGCGACCGCGGCAACGGGATCGATGCTCGTTGTCGAGGTCGTGCCGATCGTCGGGATCACGCAAATCGGCAGGATGCCCGCCGCGATGTCCTCTTCGATCGCCTCGGCAAGCTTCTCGGCCCGCATCTCAAACCGCTCGTTCGTCTCGATCTTTCTCAAACTTTCGAGTCCAAGCCCGAGCGTTATCACGCTCTTATCGATCGATGAATGGACGTGTTCCGAAACGTACACACGCATTCTAGGTGCATCCGCACGGCCTGCAAGACCCGACTTTCGTGAATTCGGGTCCGCCCGTTCTCTCGCAGCGGCAATAGCGTGCATCGTCGAGACCGATGCCGTGTCGTAGATTATGCCTTCGAAAATATCCGGCAGGCCGGTCATCTGCCGGAGCCAATCGAGCACGACGTCTTCGAGTTCCGTCGATGCCGGAGCCGTCCGCCAAAGCATCGCCTTCATATCGAATGCGGCCGCGAACATCTCGGCAAAAACGCCGACCGAGCTTGTCGAGGTCGAAAAGAGGCCGTGAAAATTCGGATGATTCCAATGCGTAACGGCAGGCAGAATTATGTTATCAACGTCATCAAGCACCGCCGAAAAAGCCTCGCCGAACTCGGGTGCCGACGTCGGCAATGCCTTCTTAACGTCGTCCGGTTGGATCTGTGAAAGCACCGGAAATTCCTCGATACGCTCGAAATAGTCCGCGAGCCGATCCACGATCTCGTAGCCATAGCGCCGAAAATCATCGGTCGGCATATCGCCAAATTGCGTCATTTTCTCCATAAAGGCACGGTCTCCCGCGGGCAGCATCAGGGCAGAGAAACTTGAAAAAAGTGCCCTTTTCGCTCGACAGTTCGGGTAATACCCGTATAATATCACCTACGAATATCTCGCCAACGTTTTAAGAAGAAAGAAATCACATACTCCCCGGCGTTCAGTTCCGCAAAGAACGGATACGAACGAAAAAGAGTAGAGAAAACGACAAAGAAGGATCCGGCCGGTATCGACCTATAAGTTTGCCGCCAGCTTTTGGAGAATATGACACCCGAAGCGGAACACGAGACAAAAGAAGGTTTTATACGCGGCCTCGGCCTGCTCGATTCGACGATGATCGTCGCAGGTTCGATGATCGGATCGGGCATTTTTATCGTTTCGGCAGACATCGCGCGACAGGTCGGCTCTCCCGGCTGGCTTCTCGTCGTTTGGCTTATCACCGGCGTTCTTACCGTTGGGGCGGCGCTTTCATACGGCGAACTTGCGGCAATGATGCCAAAGGCCGGCGGAATGTACGTTTACCTGAAAGAGGCGTACGCTCCTTTCTGGGGCTTTCTCTACGGGTGGACGCATTTCCTTGTGATCGGCACGGCGACCATTGCGGCCGTCGCCGTCGCTTTCGCACGCTTCTCGGGCATCCTCTTCCCTTCGCTTTCTGAATCCAACTACATCATTGAACCTATTCGCATTGGTTCGTCGAATTACGCACTGTCGCTTTCGACCGCTCAGCTCGTCGGCGTTCTGATGATCGTCTTCCTGACATGGTTGAACACACGCGGGCTAAAGCTCGGAAAGATCGTCCAGAACATCTTTACCTTCGCAAAGACCGGTTCTTTGTTCGCGTTGATCGTACTCGGAATTATCGTCGGGCTCGTTTCGTACCCTGAGATCGCGGCCGCGAATTTTGGCGACCTCTGGACCGTCCGTGGGTCACTCGCGACCGTGGATGAAGGCAGTCTGACGGCGGTTTCCGCGTTCGGGCTTTTCGTCGGTATCTGCGTTGCTCAGACGAATTCGCTTTTTTCGGCCGATGCCTGGCACAACGTTACGTTCACTGCCGGCGAAGTTCAAAACCCGAAGCGAAACCTGCCTCTTTCCCTGCTGTTGGGTACGGGCGGCGTCATTCTGCTCTACCTTTTGGCGAATATCGCATATCTCGTCACGCTGCGGTTCGACACGATCCAGGACATTTCCATCAACCACAGCAGCCGCATTGGTTCATTTTCGGCCGATGTGATCTTTCCCGGGTTCGGCGCCGTGCTGATGGCTATCGCCATTATGGTCTCTACCTTTGGCTGTAATAACGGACTGATCCTCGCCGGCCCGCGTGCATATTACGCGATGGCAAAGGACGGCCTTTTCTTTCAGGCCGTCGGGCGTTTGAACAAGTTTCACGTGCCGGCCTGGGGAATCGTCGTCCAGGGTATCTGGTCAGCTTTCTACGTCCTGCCCCGAACGATCAAGACCGGTGCCGACGGTACGATCACCTACGGCAATCTCTACGGTGATCTTTTGACCTACGTTATTTCGTCCGCCTTGATCTTTTATATCCTGGCGATCGCGGCCGTTTTTGTGCTCCGCGTGAAACAACCTGATGCCGAACGACCGTATAAAGCAGTTGGGTATCCTGTAATTCCGGCCCTTTACTGCGTCGGTGCAGCGGTCATCTTAGCAATTCTGTTCATTTATCAAACCACGGCGACGTGGCCCGGCCTGCTAATTGTTCTTACTGGCGTGCCGGTGTATTTTGTTTGGAAACGATCGGCGGCCCAAACGCCGGCATCTTAAGAACTATCACCCTTTTCTGGAGGTTTCGATGTCATTATTTGCGACCAAACCCATTTCGAGGATCATTGCCGAAGCAGAAGAGACCGGCGAGCACGCCCTTAAAAAGGCCCTAAGCGCGCTGGACCTCACCATGCTCGGTGTTGGTGCCATTATCGGAACGGGCATTTTCGTTCTAACGGGCCAGGCAGCCGGCAAACACGCCGGTCCGGCCGTTGTTCTCTCGATGATCCTTGCGGGTATCGTGAGCGCCTTTGCGGCCCTTTGTTACTCAGAATTTGCAGCCAGCGTTCCGATCTCGGGTTCGGCATATGCCTATGGCTATGGAACCTTAGGTGAATTTGTCGCCTGGATCATCGGCTGGGACCTCATTCTCGAATATGCGTTCGGTGCCGCAACGGTCGCGGTCGGCTGGTCGGGATACACCGTCAGCCTAATGCGAGAGAATTTGGGCATAAACTTCCCGATCTCATTAAGCGCACCACCCGGAGCGATAAGAGATACCGCCGGAAATGTCATCGGGCACGGAATATTCAATCTTCCCGCCGCATTGATCGCCGTCGCGGTAACTTTGCTGTTGATTCGCGGCATCAAGGAGTCGGCGAGCTTCAACTCGATCATCGTGATCATTAAGGTGGTCGTAGTCGTGCTCTTTATCGTCGCCGGTATAGGCTTCGTCAATACCGATAACCTGGGCATCGGCTGTACGGTCGGAGCTCCCGGATGCGCCGAGTTCATGCCTTATGGCTTCAGCGGCATCATTACGGGTGCAGCGGTCATCTTCTTCGCCTATATCGGGTTTGACGCTGTCTCGACCGCAGCTCAAGAGGCAAAGAATCCGCAAAGGGATATGCCCCGCGGCATTCTTGGTTCGCTTGCCATCTGTACCGTGCTCTACATTCTTGTTTCGGGCGTGATGGTTGGCCTTGTTGATTACAAAGCCCTTAAGGAAGCCGCTGCTCCGCTCGCAACCGCCATTGATGAGGCTCTCAAAGCCAATCAAGGTGCAACTGCCGGCATCATGGGCTCGATCCTAACGGTTTTCTCGTCGTGGATCATCAAGATCGGTGCCGTTCTCGGACTTAGCTCGACGATGGTCGTTATGACGATGGGACAACCGCGTGTGTTCTATTCGATGTCCAAGGACGGACTCCTTCCGGGCTGGGCAGCAAAGATCCATCCGAGGTATCAGACGCCGCATATCACAACGGCGATCACGGGTGCCGTCGTTGCGATCCTTGCCGGATTTGTCCCGATCAGCCTCCTCGGCGAACTCGTTTCGATCGGTACGCTCTTCGCGTTCGTGATCGTCGGAACCGGTATCATCATCCTGCGTTCGTCGAACCCGGCGTTGAATCGTCCGTTCAAGGTGCCTCTCGTTCCCTTTATTCCGCTTGGAGCGGTCCTCTCGGCAGCATTCCTTATGAACAGCTTGCCGCTCGACACATGGATCCGTCTGATCGACTGGATGGCCATCGGCCTGCTTATCTACTTCGGCTACAGCTATACGCACAGTAAGCTGACCGTCGAAGGGGCTGTTGAGGATGAATTGCCCGCAAACTATAAGCCGCCAATTGCGGCAATGCTTGGCATCGTGCTGGTCGTGGCACTTACCATCTACCAGGTAATGGCGCCGTCGAGCGGTCTCGGGCTCGGACTCGAACCGGACAAAAAGGTTGCCGACAGCATTGGTTTAAACCTTGCGATCCGTCTGTTCGCGTGGATCCTGACCGGTGCACTTGTCTATATGATCATGTACGGCAAGCGTGCAGCCTCCGCGACAAGAAGCGCTTCGACGAAGTCCATCGGACTGATCCTATCGGTCGTGAATATTGTCCTTTGGGGCGGTGTCACGTACTGGTACTTCCAGCACATTCACGACAAGGTCGTTCCGTAAAAGGACGCCTTAGTTCCAGATGCAAGAAGGCCGCCTTTCCGGGCGGCCTTCTTATTTCCATATCGCTCGAGGTGGTTAGCAAAGCTAATGCGAGAAGCGGAGCGTTATCTTCCTAGCTTCAAAAAGCAGATCGGCGAAACCCTTTGTACTCCGATCAAAAGTCTCACCCTTTTTCGCCAAGCCGGAAGAACTGCGGTTTTCCGGCACAAGAGCCAAACGGTTTCCGGCGGCGGTGCCGCCGGGCCAAAAACGAAAGTTACTCAGTAAGATCCTGAGCGGTCGGAGCATCGATCTTCTCAAGGACGGCCTTGTTGATCTCGATCTTTCCGGCCTGCTCAAGACGCTGTCTTGCGGCGGCAAGGTAATCGCCAAATACGGTGCTTCGCTTCATTCCGAGCATCTGTTCCATAAGCGAACTCCGCTGCGTAGCGAAAGCTGCCGAATCGGCTTCCTTCCTTTGCGTCACGCCAACGATGACCCAATTATCGCCGACCTTGAGCGGCTCCTTCATCACCTGGCCGTTGCCAAGAGCGAAGACCGCATCCGAAAGTGCCTGGCCGCTTGCCGCCGACGGGCCTTCGCCGATCGGTGTGCCGATCACGTAATCATCCTTTGTCTTGGCGGTAATGCCCTTTGCCGCCGCTGCCGAAGCGAGCGACGCGGCGTCCTTCGCACCGGCAGAGATGGCCTTTGCGATCTCCTCGACCTGCGACTGTGCCTTCTCGAGCTTGTATGCGGCCTCGACCTGGGTACGGACCTCCGCAAAATCGGCGTCGCGCGGCTCTTTCTTATCAACAAGCATCGGAAGCGCGAAACCATTCTGGATCGGAATGACGTCGCCGACATCGCCCGCATTCTCGAGCGGCTTGATGCCTTCTTCGAACTGCGACGATATACCGATGTCCGCGATATCATCACCCGGCTTCACATAGCCCGTCTCTTTGACCATTTCGCCCGCGGTCATATTTGCCTGCGATGCGAACTCCGCTGCGGTCTTCGCCGGATCCTTCGACTGCTTGAGAGCCTCATCGACCTTCTTTGCGAACTCAAGTGCGGCTGCATACGCCCTTCTATTGCGTAGCGATACCTCAAGCTCCTTCTTTGCCTGCTCGAACGTCTTTGGTACGGTCTCACCGCGTCGGAGGATGAAATAACGGCCCTGATAAAGGATCGGGTCGGTGATCTGGCCGGGCTCGAGCTTCAGGAGCTGCTGATACGGATCGTCCGGCTTTGAGGGGTTCGCGCGGACAGGGCCGGAAAGTTTGCCGCCGTTGCCAGCGGTCGCCGGATTCTCGGATTGCCCTTTTGCGAGTGCCGCAAAAGCCTCTTCCGTCACGGGGCCGCCCTTTGCGCGAAGCTGTGTAACGAGCTCGGTCGCCTTTCCTAACACCTGTGCCTCGTCGTCCGGTTTCGGCACGCGGAGAACGATCTCCTGGCCTTCGACGCCCATTGTCTTTTTGTCCGGCGCAAGCGCATCCCACTCGGCCTTTAGGTCAGCGTCGGAAATTGCAAGCTTCTGGCCGATCTTCTCCGAGTTTACGAAGATATATTTGATCTTCTTTTGCGGCTCGTTGATGTAGTACGAGGCTTTATTCTTCTCGAAGTACGCCTTTAGCTCGTCGTCCGAAGGCTTTAGGGTCTTGGCGATATCAGCAGGATTCAGCGAAACATACGAGATGTTGAACTTTGCGTTACGCTTCTGGTACTCATTGAGCACCTCAGCGTCCGAAACCGTCACGCCGGCCGTGATGTAAGCCTGGAGCTTTCGTGCACTGATGTCGTCGCGGACGCTCTGTTCAAATGCCGACACGCTGCCGTATTGCCCGATGACCGCTTCTTCGTACTTCTTCTGATCAAAGGGCGTTCCGTCCGGGTTTGCGCTCTGCCGTCGGATCTCGTCCGCGACCTCCCGGTCCGTTGCGGTCAGGCCAAGCCTTGCGGCCTCAACACGCATCACGCGTCGATTAATCAACGAATCGATCACCATCGACGCCGGAAACTTTCCGCGGCTGAACTGACTGAACTTTTCCCCTTCACGCACTACGTCAGCGACCGTTATCACTTCACCTGCAACAGTCGCCGCGACCTCCTGGCTTCGGCTTAAGTCACCTGTTTCGAATGTGTTACGGGCCGGCGTATAGAAAAATATCAGCGAACCGGCCATCAGGATCGCGAAAACAAAGAGGACGAGATTGCGTGTCTTTTCAAGACGGGTAAAAAACCTTAACATTTAACAAAACACCTATATTTCGAGAATTCACTCGGGATAGTTGGATAGAGACAAACCGCAATTTTAGCAAAGCACCCTGTAAAATCCAACGTTAGAGCCGATATCTCGCTCCATTTTCCCTATCGCGGCGAGCGGGTCGTGTCTTGCAGTTTGATGCACTTTTAGCCGAAAATGACTGGGACAATGATCAAAACTGCAGCAATTGTCATAAAACCGGGCCACGCTGAAGCAGAAGCTACGGCCGCCGAGCTTACCCAGTGGTTTGCGGCCCGGGACATCGTTTCGGCAGGTGTATTCACCGCCGACGACGACACGGCGGAGCTTTCAACCTGCGGGCTTGTCGTTGTCCTCGGCGGCGACGGGACGATGATCGCCGCCGCACGTATGATCGGCGAGGCGGAAGTGCCGGTTCTCGGCATCAACTACGGAAGCCTCGGTTATTTGACCGAATTCCGTATCGAAGAACTCCATTCTGCCGTCGAGTTCGTCATTAACGGAGCATTCGAGACCGACCACCGCGTAATGCTTCATGCCGAGCTTTTCCGCGGCGGAGAGTGCATTGCAAAAGGCCGCGTCCTGAATGACGTGGTCATCAACAAGGCAGCCCTTGCACGCATCATCGCGATAGAAGTGCGTCTGAACGGCCTTTTCGTGAATTCCTTCCGTTCGGACGGCCTCATAATCGCAACACCGACAGGCTCTACCGCCTACAACCTCTCGGCCGGAGGCCCGATCGTTTATCCGTCGATGAACGCTGTCGTTCTGACGCCGATCTGCCCATTCACGCTTTCAAATCGCCCGATCGTCATTCCCGATACCGCCGAGATCGAGCTGAAACTCGAGAACGGCAACGAAGGCGTAATCCTTAGCCTCGACGGCCAGACAGGCTTCCCGCTGCAGGTCGGCGATGTCGTCCGCATCCGTAAAAGCCGTACGAAGCTGAACCTCGTACAACCCGAGAATCGGAATTACTTCGACGTCCTGCGCAAAAAGCTGCAGTGGGGCCGCTGAGTCGAACGCTGTACGAGAACCAGCCGTTCGCCTGCCTTCTGCCCTATTCGTGCATTCGTGGCAACATTCTCTTGCTGCCACTTGATGCACAAATAAAGACTTCTGATGCTCGCAACCCGCGGTTAGCTATCCAATTTCTCAAAGATCCAAGGCGGCAACACGTGTTGCACGCTCAAATACGAGTATAACATACTTGTCAAGCGCTATTTTTGCGGCTCCACAAAAAACCGTCCTTCTTTAGCTGAATAGCGTTGTCTGCTCGTCTGCGCGAGGCTCTAACCCGTCAGGAAACCATTGATACCGGCCGAGGTCGCATTTGCCGGCGGCGTTGAATTCAATGCCCTCGGCCTCAAGGAGCGTTTGCTGCAGGTCCACAGGGACCGTGAGCTTTCCGGTCGAGCACTTTCCCTGCGAGTTGATCACACGTTGCCACGGCACTTTATCCGTGTCGGCACCGTGCATAACAAACCCTACCGTCCGGGCCGTGTATCCCTCGCCGAGAATGATCGCGAGCTGGCCGTACGTCATTACACGGCCTTTTGGTATCTTTCGCACGATCGCATAGACGCGCTCGCGATATTGCTTATCTCCGGTTCGCTCCATGGGCAGACCTTTCCTTTCGTAGTAAAGAGCTTGAGCCGTCGCTTCCTTTATTTTGCTGAACGCAGCCTTATGGCCGTCACCTGGCGGACCCAGCGGCCGTGCTTTTTATCATCTGGAACGATCATCTGCCACGGGCCATTCTTCGCCGATAGCGGCTTGTCGTTCTCGGCGTATGCCAAAACAAAAGTGCGGTCCGAAAATCCGGGGTCGAGCTCCGCCGCGGCGATGACCGCACGATAGCCGTCTGCGGCCTCGATAACCACGTAGTTCCTGAGCTGCGGCCCGCGAAAGTCCTTACCGAAGATCGCGCCGGCAGAGACAAGGATGTCGCGAAGGTCCACGCCGGAATATCGAGTGTCCTTACCGTCGTGGTCTTTGACACGGACCTCTTTTTGCGGGAACTTTGCGAAGTCTGCAGCATTAAGGGTCAGCGTCTTCCCGCCTTCAACATCGACGACAAAGGTTGGGGCTGAAACAGTGCCGGGCGTCTGTGCATACCCGACGAGGCCAAATGCCAAGAGAAAAAATATAAAGAAGACAGCATTTTTCATAGTCTATTTATTCCTAGCTTCCAAATGGTGAACCATGAGTGCGTTTCGTTCAGATCGTCCGAAGAAACGTGCGTGCAGGAGCACCGTCGCCGCCGCCGCCGTGATACTTGATCGGCAGGCAGATGATCTCGTAATCGCCTGGTTCAACCTCCCGCAGGTCAGCACCCTCGAGAATGACGACCTCGCTGCCAAGCAGCGTCTTATGGACCGGATGGCCGGGCGAGCCGCTCTTTTCGATGGAAAGGTAATCGATGCCGACCAGCACGATGCCGTTGTCGACGAGCATCTGAGCTGTCTCAGGCACCAAATACGTAAAATCCGTCCTGAAACCGTCCTCAGGCGTATTCCAAAATGCGGAGTTCCGCGTCTTGAACAGTACGCGTTCGACGCCATCGAGATCGCCGACATATTCCGGCGAAAGCGCGACCACATCATCCGGCACGCCGATGACGCGGCATCTGCCCATCAGTTTTTTCGGATCAAGGGCATCTACGCGCCTCGCACCCTCGATAAAGTGGTTCGGCGCATCGACATGCGTCCCTGAATGCACGCCGAACGAGAGTTGCGAGACGTTGGCAGTTGAACCGGCAGCGATCGCCTTGAACGAATTTACCTCGACGCCCGGGTCGCCCTTGTAGATCGGCATATCGGACGAGATACCGACCGTGATGTCATAAAGCTTGCTCATTTTACTTCTTCAAAATCGTTGGCTCCATCAAGCTTTTTGAGCCGATACACCTTGTTCGCACCCGAACGCCGCCATTTATCGTTGCTTGTCGAAAGGTACTTCTGGCTGTAAAACACCGGAGTTTTACCCGGCTTGGCGGTGAGCACCCAAGCGGTCGTTGCCTCTGTGTCGGTGATCTTTGAGGACTGATACCAACCGAGCTCGACGGGCTTCTCGTTCTTGAATTCGTAGATGGAAACACCCGTGCCGCCCTCGCCCTGGTGCATTCCGCCGCCAAATTCGAGCGCGATCTCGTCGAGCCCGTTGCGATTCACATCCGCGACCTTGCCAATGCTGAATGCCCAGCCGGAATCCTGCACAAAGCTCGAGACGACCTTGCCCTTCTCGATGATCGCAAGCCCGACCCAGCCGAGTCCGTTGCCGGTTTCGCAAAATTGGTAGAAGACGGCCGTCTGCTTCGCTCCGGCCTTTGTGAACGAGCCCTCAACCGCACCGGTGTAGCTTGGTGCGTTCGCACAGCTGTCGGACACAAGCTTCTTCGCGACCGGCGGCAGGATCTTCGTTTCGTACAGTTTTGCGATCGACTTTGGCGGCTCATCCTCTCCGCCTTTTGCCGGAAGCGTCGGATCATGCACGACCATTCGCTGACCAAATGCCGCCACGGCCAAAAGTATCAAGATCGAAATGGTTATCGGTAGATGTTTTACCTTCATATGCTTTAGATTAGACGAAACCTGCGGAATTGAACAACGACGGCGGACCCGTTAAATTCCCAATTCAGCAAACCCGCGTTCTCAGGTGTAAGATTGAATTTTTATGATCTCTGTCCCACGTATTGCGGCCTCAAGCTATTCGAACACGGCTCCATTGGTTTGGAGTTTCCTTTACGGCTCGCTTCGCGGTTCTGCTGAGCTGATAATGGACACGGCTCCGGCTCGTTCGGCCGAGCTTCTCGCGGGCGGACGCGTCGATGCGGCTTTGGTTCCCGTATTTTCTTATCAAACCATCTCGAACGTACGACTCATTCCAAACGTCTGCGTCGGAGCGAAAGAACGCGTTCGAAGCGTCTGCCTCGTAACAAAGGGATGCGATCTTGCGGACGTGAGAAACGTCGCACTCGACGTATCGTCCCGCACGTCGGCAGCCTTAACGAAAATCATCTTTCGCGAATTCATAGGCCGCGAACCGTTTTGGATCGACGCTGCTCCGAATATCGACGAAATGCTCGTCGGAGCCGACTGTGCGCTTCTCATCGGCGACCCTTCGCTCCGGATCCCGAACGAAAAGAACGGCGACGACGGTTCGCTAAGGAAATTCGATCTTGTAGAGCTTTGGCGTGAGAACACCGGTCTGGGATTCGTCTTTGCGATGTGGATGACACGGGCGTCTGCCTCGCCGCTCGATTTTGCCGCCGCCCGCGACGAGGGTGTCGCTCATATCGATGAGATCGCAGCGAATTACACCGACCAGATCGGGATCGGAGCCGCCGACCTCGTCGATTATCTCGGACGCAGCATCTCATATTCAGTGTCGGATGAAATGTCTGCGGGGCTGGAGCTCTACTTTAAACTCGCGAACAAACACGGGCTCATCGAGCGAAACCTACCACTCCAATTCGTCTAATCCATTCCCGCTTGGCCGCCTCAGCTCCTGATACAGAAGCTTGTCGATCACCTTTCCGTGTTCTTTGATATGGTCGACGATCAGCAACGCCTGGTGGATCCGCTGATCGATATCCTTGATATTTCCGAGATAGTAGAGAAGAGAGCGTTGTTTCCCCGGAGTAAGAGCGTGGAAAAGTTTGTCGCCTTCCGGATCTTGATCGAGCACCTCGCGAAAGTCCTCCGGCATCGGCAAGCCATATTTACTTTCGTCGATCGCAAGCTCGACCGCGACCTTGTCACCGGCGACAATTCCGAGAGCCTCGCGCTTCTTTTTGTTGACGATGATGTAAAACCGTCCGCCTGACGGCAACAACGCACATTGGAACGGCTCACCACCGTTGATCGTGCAAACGACACGCTTGTACCGATCCTTGAAAGCAAGGCGGGCAACCACGGTGCGATCGATCAGGAGCGAGTGCCAACCCGAATCATCCCATTTGACGAGTTCTGCCTTTAACTTTAGTTGCTTTACGGGCTTTGGCATCTAAACGCGTGGTTGTAAAGCGCAAGACAGGGATATTAGGCCGCGAGCGCGTTGAAGTATCGCCTGTGTGTTCGCCTGAGGGCCTCTTTGTTTGCCGCCTCGAGAATAACGACCTCGTGATCGATACCGCGCTCATTAAGCTCAAGCTCAAGCTCAAGGCGCTCTTTGCTCGCTTTCTCGTGTTCGGTGGACGCAAACTCTTTGAAGAGAACCGTCCGGAAGGATTTTCGTTCGTACTCGATCAAATAAAACATCGCTCAGTCATCCTTAGCCGAATCTAGTTTATCACGCAATTCTGCCCGACGAGTTCTTCCGTACCCGACGATATTCGCCCGCAGTTCAGAACCACCATTTGGGCTAAAGCAGTCGCGGAACATATCATAATCGAAAAACATATCGGCATATAAATCGTTAACCTCCTCCTCAGTTGCGCTTGGATATGTTTGGTATATGAAATCGCGTAATACCTTCCGTAGCGACTCTGGCCCAACATTCTTTGATTCTTCGATCGCGAACAGGAGGTCAGATAGTCGTTCGAGCCGAGCTGCGAGCCCTGGATAACCGCCATACTTGATCGACGGATCCTCTGCATCGGCCCACATTTCTGAATATTCCGCCCATTCGTGTTGGCTCTTGGTCCGAATTTGTATTTCGACAAGTTGCTCCAACACCGTGATAATCGCATGTACGGCACGGTATCCGTGGCTTGGCTTTAGGCGACGGTCAACGATAACGGTCTTTGGATACGCTGCGCATATCTTCGTAGCAACCCCGTCCTGCTCGGCAATCGTGTCTACAACGATGCGACAGCCCGCGATGTCCTGCATCTGAGACAAGCGAATACTTTCCCGCCTGAGCTTATCAACAATGGACGGCGTAGATTTGGATGGTCGACCGCTCGGCCTGAGGTTGAGCGACTCTAGCTTCTCAAACACATGGTCATACGCCTTTCGAAATGAGTCACGATACTCATCGAGCATCTTTAGATCATCGGGAGCAATCTTGTCCGCCTTTAGACGATCTCCGAGCTTGTCTATCTGAGTTTTCGAGTACTCCGCCATTTTTTCCGCCTGTTCATCTTACATCTTGGCATCTTTTTTCGCTCTTAGGGTAAAATCAAAGTCGTGAATAACGCAGTCCAGCCAATTCTCGATAAAGCACTTGCGGGCGAACGGCTTTCGACCGAAGATTGCACGGCGCTCCTCGAATCGAAGGATATTTTGCGGATCGGCCTTGCCGCCGACGAGATACGCCGACGCAAGAACGACCCCGACGTCGTAACCTACATCATTGACCGTAACATCAATTATACGAACGTTTGCAACGTCGTCTGCACCTTCTGCGCGTTCTATCGGCGGCCGGGTAAACCGGATACATACGTCCATTCGATGGAGGAGATCGAGAAGCGCATTGACGAGACGATCGAGCTTGGCGGAACGGGCGTGCTGATGCAGGGCGGCTTGCATCCCGATTTCAACATCGAGTGGTACGAGGACCTCCTGCGCACGCTCCACGCAAAATATCCGCGATTCCAGCTGCATTGCTTCTCACCGCCTGAGATACACAACATCTCGCTTATCTCGAAGCTTGATTACGACACGATCGTCGCGCGTTTGAAGGCCGCAGGGCTGAATTCGCTTCCTGGTGGCGGCGCAGAGATACTCGACGATGAGGTGCGAAAACGCGTCTCGACAAAATGCACGACGCAGGAATGGCTCGACGTTATGCGCGCAGTGCACAAGGTGGGATTGATCTCGACCGCGACAATGATGTTCGGCATCGGCGACCGCATCGAACATCGCGTCCGCCACCTCGATCTCGTGCGTCAGCTACAAGATGAATCTCTCGCCCGCATCAATGAAACTGGCGGCGGCGGCAAATTCACGGCCTTTATCCCGTGGACATTCCAACGCGAGAACACGGCTCTCGGACGCAAGATCACCGAGGAACCGACGGGCATCGATTACCTGACAATGCTCGCCGTTTCGCGGCTCTTCCTCGACAACATTCAGCACATACAAGCGTCCTGGCTCACACAGGGCCTAAAGATCGGACAGGCGGCACTTCGCTTCGGCGCCGATGATATGGGCTCGATAATGATCGAGGAGAATGTCGTCTCAGCCGCCGGTGCAAATACCGACGCGAACGAAAAAGAGCTCCGCTATCAAATTCGCGAGGCCGGCTATCGCCCCCAGCAACGCGACATCCTCTACAACCACGTCAACCGCGACAACGCCGATTCGCTCGACGCCAGCGACTCGATGAAACTCAAACAACTGTCAGTCGCATTCGCGGATTAGCGCAAAAAGCCCGTGAACGGGCTCGATCGTGTGGGGGCGAAGGCGAGAAGTGATTTACACTTGAGCATTATGACGAAAGGCTCGCTGGTGCTTTTTGCTTTCTTTGTCCTTCTTGGCCTGGCGTCGCTAGGGTTTGGAATACGGAACTACCTGAATATGCAGGAGTTCTTTCGGACCGCCGAGCACGCGACGGCCAAGATCGTGGAATTTCGCCCGGATCGCAATCCGAAGGCCGCTGATTTTTGCCCGCGTTATGAGTTCACGACGAAGAAAGGTGAGACGGTCGGGTTTGAGGGCGATGATTGCCTTGCGACACCGGATAGGTCTTTGATCGGAAAAACGGAGGAAGTGTACTTTGACCCCGCAAATCCTCAAAGCATCTATACGCGGGGCTGGACAGGTAACGAAGGCACGTGGTTGATAATGGGTATCATCGGCTTTGTCTTTTTCCTGATCATCGGCGGGCTATCGCCATTGACGGCTTTTATCGCATCGCGGTCGAAGCGATGACCGTGCCAGACCGCTTTATCCAATCGTGATACCGGTAAACCCGTCGAAATCATCTGCCATCGACCGATACTTCTGTTCGAGCACTTTTAGGCGAGCGGCTATTTGAGCGATCCTTGCCTTGTCACCGTTAAGTTTCTCAAGCGAGACCAACTCCTGTTTAAGCAGGTAACCGCGCCACGTCAATGTTTCGATCGATGCGGTCGAATCTGACCCGGTCTGCTTGTCATAGGCGTCAAGGACTGCGAGGCCGCGGACAGCGAGAGAATTGACCCCAGCGAAATTCTTTTGCAGCCCTTTGATCACTATATCGAGTTTTATGACGGCGAGTTCCTCTAGCTTTCGTTCAGCGTTATTCGGATCATCCTTTTTGATATTTGCGAAATATCGCTCGATCGTCCTTTGCACTTCTTCCGCCTCATCCAAACGGCCAAGGTATGCAAGTGCAGTTGCTTCACTCAAAAGCTCCGCAAAGTTCTGGTACTCGAACCAGGCCTTGTCCTTTAAATGCTGATAGATCACTGCGTTATAACTGAGCGTCCGTTTTGAGTCCGCAATGCTGTCTACCAGGTATTGCCTTCCAAGATCCGGCTGCCCTTGCTCGGTCACGAGACGGACTCCAACCCAACGATCGAGGTTGTTAAGTCGACCTGAGATCATCATCAAGCGATTCAGGAGAACGACATTCCCGGGATTCTCCGCCAAGAGCTTCTCGGCATCGGCGAGGAGCTCGCGAAAACCGGCAATATTCTTTATCTTCGTCTCACTTGTTGTGACGTCTGCTTCAACGTAATTATCGAGGTCGAGTATGCGCAGTCCGATCGCCTGGATCCGCCGATCGGTGTTGGTCGGATCGGCCTGGATCGCGAGGTTGTTAAGCTCGATGGCGTACCGCGAGATCTTGAATGTCGAGAACGCTTTGGCGTTCTTTCGCGCGAGGATCGAATCAAACTGCGTGAGCGAGGCAACGAGTTCGTCAACCATTGTAAGATCTGTGGGGCGGAGCTGTATCGCCTTGTTAAGCAGCTGTACGCTCTTTGCCGAGCTGTTGAGCGCGTCGTCGGTCTTGCCGAGATTCGCCGAATAGACCATTCCTTGTGCGGCACCGATCTTTCGGTAAGCGACGCCCAGTTCTTTGAGTAGATCAGGATCATTCGTGTCGTTCGCAGCGACGGCGTCGAGATACTCAACGGCGTCCGAGACGAGCCTTGCACGAAGCTGCACACTGCCCGGCAGCTTTGCGATCTCATCGTGGTAATCGAAGATCAATGCCGTCGCGATCTTCCGAACCTGCGCAAAGTTTCTCTCGGCCCTTTCCTGTTCCCGTTTT
>JABARP010000005.1 GCA_019186825.1 Pyrinomonadaceae bacterium | reverse complement strand
CACCGCGATCATCACTGAACGCGGCGTCGCCCGCGCACCTTACACCGAGTCGCTAAGAGCACAGTTCGAGTCCGAACCGGCTGCGTAGAAGGAGCGTTAAATCTAAAAAGAACCGGGCGGTCTCGAAGGCGTGTTGCCGAAGGCGAAATGAAAATCGAACTCAACCAACCGTCCGCGTCGCGGCTTTGATGAATTGCCACTAGCTTCAGCTAGTGGACAAGAGATATAAAAATATCTGGGCTTTAGCCCAAAGTTATTTGGCTAAAGCCGGAAGATATATTTGTCGCCCGTGTCCACGCTCTTAAGAGCGTGGCAATTCAAAGAGTTTATGCCTCACATCAATGTTTGGATACATTTCGTCTGGACGACCAAAGATCGCGAACCGCTCCTGACAGAATCGATCAGATATAAAGTGTTCGAACATATTCGCGAAAACGCGAAGGCTAAAAACATCTTTATTGGTGCGCTGAACGGTTGGGTCGAGCACGTCCACTGTCTCGTTTCTCTCGGTTCCGGGCAGACGATCGACGAAGTTATGCGCCTGCTCAAGGGCGAATCTTCACATTGGATCAATAAGAATCAGCTCTGTCACGGAAAGTTTCAGTGGCAAGACGAATATTTTGCGGTATCGGTTAGTGAATCACTGCTGCGGAACGCACGCGACTACATTGATTCGCAAGAACAGCATCATCGTGCGCGACGATTTGACGACGAGTTCGAAGATTTCCTGGACCGCGGTGGTTTCCAACGCCATTTGGGCTAAAGCCCGGATATTTTGTTTTGTATGCTAACCACGCTCTAAAGAGCGTGGCAATTCTGCACGGCATAAGGACGCACGGTTAACCCTAGTTGCCACTAGCTTTGGCCGGCTGTTAAGGCCGGTATATCCTGAAATCGTCTTTAGGAGCGGGGTTTGGTATAATGTGGGGCATTTGGTGGTTCAGATATGACCGAACGCGAACAAGTTCCGATGGATGTCGTGTTCGTCGGCGCGGGGCCGGCGAATTTGGCGGCCGCTCTTCACCTCAAGAATCAGATCAAGCTGCACAACGAGATGGTCGAGAAGGGCCTGAAGTTCGGCAAGGCGGTCGATGACCTCGAGATCGCGATCGTCGAAAAAGGCCCGGCCGTCGGCGCGCACATTCTTTCTGGAGCGGTGATGGATCCGCGGGCGATCCGCGAGCTGATGCCGGATTTCCTCGGCGAAGGCTGCCCGGTCGATTCTGTCGTGACGGAAGACGCGTTCTGGTACCTGACCGAAAAAAAAGGCATCAATTCGCCGATCATCCCGCCGCCGCTCAAGAATAAGGGCAAGTACGTCGTAAGCCTCAGCCGCGTGTGCGAGTGGTTGGCGGAGAAGTGCGAGGCCGCAGGCGTCAATATCTTCCCCGAGTTTCCTGCGACAGAGGTGCTTTACGACGAGAACGACGCAGTTATCGGCGTCCGTACGGGTGACAAAGGCATCGATAAGGACGGCAAGCGTAAGCCGAACTTCGAGCCGGGCGTCGATATCCTCGCGAAGGTCACCGTCCTCGGCGAAGGCTCTCGCGGCTCGCTCACAAAGCAGCTTACGGCCCGCGTCGGCCTTGATAAGGACAGCGAAGCACAGGTCTTCTCGCTCGGCGTGAAAGAGCTTTGGGAAGTGCCGGCAGGGAATTTCCCCGAAGGCAAGGTCGTGCACACGCTCGGCTTTCCGTCCGACACGCGAACTTACGGCGGCGGCTGGATCTACGGCCTGAAGAACAATATGGTCAGCATCGGCTACGTCACAGGCCTCGATTACGAGGACCCGATGATCGACCCGCATGCTGAATTTCAAAAGTTCAAGACGCACCCGATGGTCGCGGGCGTTCTCTCAGGCGGCAAGATGGTCAAATACGGTGCAAAGACCATCAACACCGGCGGTTGGAACACAATGCCGAAACTCTACGCTGATGGCGTACTGCTTGTCGGCGAATGCGCCGCGTTCTTGAATGGCCAACGGATAAAGGGCATTCATCTCGCAATGAAGAGCGGTATGCTTGCGGCCGAGACGATCGTTACCGCGTTCGAGCATCAGGATTTTTCGTCGCAAGTGCTACGCCAGTTCGACGAAAAGGTCTTCAACAGCTGGATATACGACGAGCTTCATCCGGTGCGAAACTTTCACGCCGCGTTTCAGAGCGGCCGTTGGCCGGCTCTTGTGAACACAGGACTGCAATTCGTTACCGGCGGAATGGCGTGGGGCTTTATGCCGAAGCAGCACCACATACCGGGCTACGAGCGAATGCAGCAGCTTGCCGGTCGCGATGTTAGCGGCACGTTCGGCCCGACCGACCACGTGAAGCTTGAGCGTTACGAGGATGTTGCGTTTGATAAGAACTTGACCTTCGACAAGGTTACGGATGTCTTTCACGCGGGTGTCTCGCACGATGAGGACCAGCCTTGCCACCTTCATGTGCTCGATACGGAGATCTGCGCGACACGCTGCGTCGAGGAATATGGAAATCCGTGCCAGCGATTCTGCCCTGCAGCGGTGTATGAAATGGAAGAGAATCCAAAAAGCGGCCGCCGCGAACTAAAGGTAAATTTCTCGAACTGCGTGCACTGCAAGACCTGCGACATTGCCGACCCATATCAGATCATCAACTGGGTCACGCCCGAGGGCGGCGGCGGACCGAGCTACAACGGAATGTAGCTGAAGATATCACCTCGAAACACAAGAAAACCTCTGCCCGATCATCGTCCGGCAGAGGTTTTTGAATTCGAATCTGTTTAGGAAAGGGACGAGCTACTTTGCAGCAGCTTCCGCGCTCTCTTCTTCCTGGTCGGTGAACTTGAAATTGACCTTACGGTCGGCGATCTCTTTCATCGCGATCCGCGTCGGCTTTATCTTTCGACGATCCACATCGACGCGGGCATCTGCGCCGCGTTGAAGCTGTTTGCTACGCTGCGCGGCGAGGATGATCATCCTGTATTTAGAATCTATTTCGGGCGGATCGAAAACTTCAGCTTCGACCTCTGCGTTCTCTTCCTGGGTCTCATCAACCATAAGTTTCTAGTCAAACTCCTTCTCAAATCGATGCATCGCGGCGTCGAAACCATCAAGAATACCGCAAATTGCGGCATCTTGTCTATTCGTGCGGTGTCTTTCCGCCCGAATTATCGTCCTCATTTCCTCGACGGCGGTCTCCAGGTCGTCGTTTACGACGACGAATCTGAACTTATTGAACTCGCGAACCTCTTGAAATGAATTGCGAAGCCGGACCTGAAGATCGCCGCTCGATTCGGTCGCACGCATACGGAGTCGCGTCTCAAGCGTTGCAAATGACGGCGGCAAAATGAAGATGCTGACGGCGTCGGGCACCTTTTCGAGCATATTCTTGGCTCCCTGTACATCGACCTCGAGCAGGACGTCCTTGCCCGATTCCGTCAGCTTTTTGACCTGCGATAGCGAGGTTCCGTACAGATTGCCGTGAACCTCGGCGTATTCGAGAAACTCTCCCGCAGCGATCAGCTCCTTAAATTTTGGGACATCTACGAAGAAATACTCGCGGCCGTCCTGCTCGCCGCCGCGCATCGCACGCGTCGTGTAGGACACGGAAAACATAATGTCCGGCGTGGTTTGCAGTATTTCACGGATCAGCGTGCCTTTGCCGCCGCCGGATGGGGAACTGACGATGATAAGATTTCCGATCATTTGGATATTTCTTTTAGCTTCGCGCGACCCTTGCGGCGAAAGCTTTATTCAACATTTTGCACCTGCTCGCGAATTTTTTCGATCTCGCTCTTGATCGCTAGGGCGTTCTCTTTAACGCTCAAATTATTCGTCTTCGATGTGATCGTGTTCGCTTCACGATTCAGCTCCTGGGTTAGGAAATCGAGACGCTTTCCGACGTCCTTCTCTTCGGACATTATCTGCCGGAAATGACTGATGTGGGCCTTGAGACGCGCGATCTCCTCAGAAATATCGACGCGGTCGGCAAGATACGCGACCTCCTGTGCGAGCCTTGCAGGGTCGGGCTCAGCGGCGGTGCCAAGCTTTTCGAGGATCGTGTCGATACGCTTTTTCAGCCTTTCAGCAAATTCATCGGCAACTTCGGCGGCCGCGGCCTCGATCGGAACCAGCCGGTCTTCAATACCGGCGAGTCTCGCTTCGAGCTCTGCTGCGAGAAGGTCGCCTTCGGTCGAACGCATTTTTTCGAGATCGTCGAGCGAGAGTTCAAGTGCGGCTTGGACTGCGGATTCGATATCGGCGCTCATATCGGCCCGCCTTGCCGAGATAATATTCGGGATTCGCGCTATGACGTTTACGTCCGGTTCTCCGGCAAGATTGAATTCCTCCTTGATCTCGCTCATCGCATTGAGAAAACCGGTGATCAGGCCGCGATTCACTTCATAGGACACATCTTCCGTACGCTCGGTCTGAAGGCTGACATCGACGCGGCCGCGGTTCAGCCTTGCCGTGATGGTTCTCTTTAGCGCGTTCTCAAGATGCTGCAGATCCGACGGGAGTTTTAAGTTCACGTCGAGAAAGCGGTTGTTAACTGTTTTGAGCTCGACGGCCGCGTTCGCCTTTTCGTTAGAGGCCGAGCCGCGGCCAAAGCCGGTCATTGATCTCATATGAATTCAGAATGTTCTGCCTCTTCGGCAAACTGGTATTCGTAAAGTTTCTTGTATTTCCCGTCGGCCTCCATCAATTCGGCGTGGCTCCCGACCTCGATGATCTCGCCTTTTTCCATCACGACGATCTTGTCGGCACGGCGGATCGTCGAAAGCCTGTGAGCGATCACGACGGTCGTACGATCCTTCGTGATATTTGCGATCGCTTTCTGCACGAGCATCTCGCTTTCGGTGTCGAGAGCGGAGGTCGCCTCGTCAAAAATTAGAAGCTGCGCGTCGACGAGCACAGCCCGAGCGATCGCTATCCGCTGCCTTTGTCCGCCCGAGAGGAGCGAGCCGCGTTCACCGACACGCGTGTCGTATTTTTCGGGAAGCTGCTCGATGAATCCATCAGCGAACGCGATGCGTGCCGCTTCGGCGATCTCAGCGTCCGTCGCGTCCGGTTTGCCGTACGAGATATTGTATTTCACCGTGTCGTTAAACAGCACTGTCTCCTGCGTAACTAAGGCGATCTGTTTGCGTAGGGAAGCGAGCGAGGCATCGCGCAGGTCGATGCCATCCCAAAGGATCGCACCTTCGGAAACGTCGTACATCCTTTGCAGGAGCTTGATAAGGCTGGATTTTCCACCGCCGCTTTCGCCGACGAGCGCAACGATCGAATTTCGCGGGATCTCGAGATCGATGTGCTTCAGGATCTGTTTCGAGTGGCCTTTATAGTGGAAAGAGACATCGCGGACCTCGATCTTCTCACGGAGAGGAGCAAGGTCGATCGCATTCTCCTTCTCCGGCATATGGTCGTCCTCATCAAGCACATCCCAGACATCACGGGCCGCTGCAAACGCACGCGAGATCTCGTTGTGCTGCCGCGAGATCTTTCGCATCGGGTCGTAGCTCCTAAAGAGAGCAAAGAGGAACGCGAAGAACTGCGATGCGTCCATTCTTGCTGCGTTGATCTCCCGCAAGCCAAAGAAGATCAGCAGGACGACCATCACGACGCCGATGATGTCGATCGTTGGCGGTGAGAGTGCGGCAGTGCGGGCGGAGCGTAGATTTGCGTTCGCAATGAAGTGAGCCACACGTGAGAATCGTGAACGCTCGCGAGCTTCGGCCCTGTATGCCTTAACGATCATCTGATTCGAGAGCGTTTCCTGTGCGGTGTCCGTAAGGAGTTTGTTGCCCTCGACGGAATCCTCAGCGAAACGGCGCAGCCGCTTGCTGAATTTCGTAGTGAGGAAACCGATGATCGGGGCGACGATGATCGCACCGAGCGTCAGTCGCCAGTTGTAATAGAACGCGGTCGCAAAACAGCCGACGAGGATGAAGCTTTCGCGCAGGACGTCGCGAAGATTGCCCGTCACCGCGTATTCGATCAAAGAGCAGCTTTGGACAAGCCTTGTAACGAGAAAATTCGTGCGATGCTTCTCGAAGAATGAAGACGATTGCTTGAGAAGATGGTCGTAAAGCTGTTCCCTTAGGTTCAAGATCGCGGATTGCCCGATCTTCGCCATCAGATACGACGAAAAATATTCCGCGATGCCTTTGCCGATCGTGAAGATGAACAAAAGGCCGGAGATCGTAAGCCATGCCTTGAACCAGTCGTCCTGCGGTACGAGCTTGTGGAGGTCGAAGATCGTGGACGACGCATTCCCCGGAACTTTGACGAATTGATCGACGATCGGGACAAGAAGGCCGAGCGTTGCCGTCTCGAACAGCGCCACCATCACCATCGCAAACAGTGCGGCGGCAAATAGTGCCCAGTAGGGCCTTACGTATGAGATAAGACGCTTAAATTCTTCCATCGTGGCGGCAAACGGCTCCCGCGTCAGCCGGGCATTTGCAGGCAACTACAAACTCTTGAATATACTTTAGAATCCGCACAACTGTCCAAGTCCTTTGTTTGCAACCTGAACAGGCAATGTGTCATCTTTTCAATTAACGCGCTTGTGGAAGTCCTGTCTTCCGTCAAAACACATAAAAATTATGATGAAGAAGCTATATTTTCCTGCCGTCGCACTTTTTGTTATTTCGATGGTCGCAACGGCTGCGTTCGCACAGCTTGATGTCGCACGCCGCACGACCGCGATCACGTATCCGCTCGACGAGGTCGTGATGGTGAATTTTCGCGGGACGACGAGATTCCCAAGAATGAAGGGCGAAGCTCGGGTACAGCGTACAAAACGCAACGGAACGGAGATCGAGCTCAGCGTCTCGAAGATGCCGCGTCCGTTTGAGCTTGGTGCGGGTTATGCGACGTACGTCCTTTGGGCGATCTCGCCGGACGGAAGAGCGGATAATCTCGGCGAGATCAAGCGCCGCGGTTTCTTTGAGTTCGATTCGAAGATCTCCGTTACGACGCCTCTGCAGACCTTCGCTCTGCTGATCACCGCCGAACCGCATTTTCTTGTACGTCGCCCGAGCCAGCAGGTGATGCTCGAGAATCTCAATCCGTACGCAAGGAGCGGTAGGACGATCGGTACCGTCTCAACGGCTCAGTATTTCGGGAATTCAAGCGACTATTTTCAGGATTCGCGAACGCCGGAGATCGCCGAGGTCGATTATTCGAAAACGCCTTCGACGATATTGCAGGGACGACAGGCGGTCGCTCTCGCAAAGTTCGCGGGTGCCGAGCGGGATGCAACACAGGAGCTGGCGGAGGCGACTACGTTGCTATCGAATGCAGAGGCCGCGTGGCGTGCCGGGCGCCGTGAGGAAGATGTCGATATCACGGCACGAAGGGCGATCTCTGCCGCAGTCAAGGCGGAAGAGACCGCAACAGTGCGCAAACAAGCACGCGAACAACGAAATGAAAGGTCCCGCTCCGATGCCGAGATACGGCAAGCTGAACGCAGATACAATGATGCTCAGGCCGAGATCGCCGATCTAAAGGCGGAGCTTGCGCGCGAAACGCGTAACCGCGAACTGTCGGAACGTGACGTTCAGAATTCGACCACGCTCGTAAACGACCTCCGCGAGGAGAATGCGAAATTGCGGGATGAATTGACACGCACGAAGATCGAGGCGGAGAGCGCCAAGCGTCAACTCGCTGCGATCCAGTCTGAAAAGACGCAGCTCGAACAGCAGAGGGCGAACGACAGACGCGCTGCCGAGATCAAGGCGGCAGAGCCGGCTTTGATACAGGTATTGCGTTCGTTCGGAACGGTCGCACAGACACAACGCGGGATCGAGGTGACTCTGCCGGAGAATTTTTGGGCGAATTCGCGTTCGACGGATTTTTCTGTGCGCGGAAATCAGAAGTTAGAAGCACTCGCCGCCCTACTGGCGGATAACCCGGCATACAACATCGCGATCGAATCGCACACGGACAGCTCAGGCGCACCGGAAACGATCCAGGCGTTGACTGACGGACGTGCGAGAGCCGTCTCGTCGAGGTTTTCGGCGGCCGGAGTCGCTGATTCAAGACTGTCGGCAAAGGGATTGGGAGCGTCGCTTCCGATCGCCCCGAATACGACCGTGAAGAATCGTGCGAAGAATCGTCGTGTACTGGTCGTTTTGACGGTTCGTCCTTAGGATTTGAACACGTAAACTCGCGGCGGCGGGAGTGCGATCATACACTCCTCACCGACGTTGAGGCCAACGACCCTCGGAACCGCTGCATTCAACTCAAGGCCGTCAGCATCGAGCAAAACTCGGGTTGACGGCCCTAAAAATCTTATGTCGCGGACGATCGCTTTCAGAAGATTGTCCTCAGGAAACGAAGCACCTGTCGTGATCGAGATATGCTCGGGCCTGATGGCAAGATTTATCGTTTGATTGAGCGGCCCGAGCTTGAATCGTTCGGTCGGCTGAGCGAAGACGCGATGGCCGCCGACGACGGTGTAGAATTCCGGGATTCCCGCGTCGGTCGAGGAAAGACGTCTCGCATCGAATCTGTTGAGATCGCCCGTGGCAAAAGCTGCTGCGGAATTTGCAGGTTTCGTGTAGACCTCTTGCGGAGTTCCGACCTGTGCCAGGTAGCTGCCTGCGAGGATCGCGATGCGCCCGCAACATTCCGCAAGGTCCCGATAGTCGCTCGATGCGATCAAGATCGTCCTGCCTTTCGCCGTACGGATCGCCTCAAACGCTTTCTGTTTTTCGAAAGAATCAAGATGCTGGAAGCAATTGTCGAAAGCGATGATGTCATCCCCGCCGTTCGCGAGAGCGTCCTGTACGACTGTCTTGCTCGGCGCCTTTGCCGAACGCGAATAGAAACCGCCGCGGCCTGAACTTGCTCCGTCAACAAAACGGATGCCTACCGAAGGTTCGACGCGGATCTCGCCGATCGTTGTTTTTTCGACGCCGGCGATCATCTTGAGGAGCGTTGATTTTCCGGTCCCGCTTTCGCCGAGGATACCGAAAACCTCGCCGTTGGCGATATCGAGGTCAATATCGCGCAGAGCCCAATTGTTATTACCAAACCGCTTCGAAAGGCGGTCGATCTTCAGCCCCATAGTTTTGCAACCTTTTGGAAGAATATTTCGTGCAAAGACGAGTATGCTTTTGTCATCTGAGCTTTGCAAGTTTATTCTCGGGCGATAAGATGGCTTTGAAAATGGAGCGTTCCGTAAAAGGCAAATTACTCCGCGCAGGCGGTTGGCAACTTGTAAAACGTGGAGCCAAGATGCTTCCTTTCGGCGGGACGGCCGTCGTCGTTGTGCTTGTCGGTAGCGACATAAAGCGAAAGGGCGTTGTGAGAGGATTGATAAATTCGGGCCTGGACGCTACCCCGATCGTTGGTTTGGCGAAGAATGGCATCGAGCTGTTTACCGGCGACCTGATCCCGGATAAGGAAGTAAAGGAGAAGAAAAATGATCGGTAAACTTAGCGTTTTAGCTGCCGTAACTTGCATTCTCTTTGTCGGGGCCGCGACGGCACAGCGGCGTAACCGAACGACCGCTGTTCCTCAGCCGACGCCAACGCCCATTCAACTGACCACCGACCAAATAATCGGGCAAGAGCCGGGCAAGCCGCTCGTTACGCCCGAGCAGGTCGAACAGATCCCGGACTCGACATCGACCGAACAGCCGCCGGCTCAGGATGCGCCGACGACCGAGGCACTGCTCGAGCGCATCAAGGCTCTTGAAAGCTCGCGCGCCGACAAATACGACGAACAGCAGAAACGTCTTTTGATGAACCTCGACATTCTGACGCGTGCCGAGCAGCGGACCGAGAATCTTCGCAAACAGTCGTTCGAGTTAATGGAGAAAGAGGCCGCGGTGCAGGCAAAACTCGACCAGCTTGCATACGAAAGTCGGCCGGAGATGATCAACCGCGTGACGACACAAATGGGCGGTTCGATGCGTCCTGAAGAGGTCCGCGAGGCCAGGGCCAAATCTCTTGCCGCCGAACAGGCTATCCAGCAAAAACTGCTCGCTGAGATCCAGGCTGCGAGAGCAAGGGTCGATGCCGGCCTCGAACGCAGCGAGTCCCTCGTCGAGAAACTCCGCCAAAAGATCGAAAAAGATATCGACGACGCCCTCAGCGCCGATAAGCCCACCCAATAGCCGTAGGTCTCGAAATGCCGCGGCCTTTAAGCCGTAGATCGAAGCAGGAAGAAGATCCTCGCCAGCTTCGCATTCTGTTCATTTTGTGCATTTTGTATCAAATTGTGCATTCTGTGCATTTTCATACAATCTGTGCAAAGTGTGCTTCAAATGAGCGCTAGGGTTGGGTATGCTCGTTGGTGATGATGTTGATGTTTGACAGTTCAACTTTGATCGGCGGCATAGTCGCCGGAGCGGCGGTGAGCAGAAAACGCAAAGGTCGCGAAGCGAAGCCCGCAAACTCACTTTTTCCGATGTTTTTGCAAGAATCGGGGCGGGGCGGCGTTCTACCGTTGACTAAACCTATGCAGGAGACCGTTTGACGGTAAGAATTATGAAAGTTTTTGCAATTGCATTTTCCCTGACGCTTCTTTTCCTATGCGGAGGCGTAATTGTTAGGGCTCAAGGGGTTATTGTTCCGATAGTTTGTGATGTTCGGCCGTGCAGGCCGCTGCCGAGGCCTTTGCCGCTGCCGAACGCGTTGCCTGTCAAGTCGATCAAGCTCGACACGAAGATATCGGGCCAGGTCGCAACGACCCACGTCGAGCAGGTGTTTCGCAACGATACGCCGTTCACACTCGAAGGCACGTATTTTTTCCCGATCCCGGAAGGTGCTTCGATCTCGGAATTTGCGATCTGGGAGAACGGAAAGAAGCTCGTCGGCGAGGTTCGTTCGCGTGAACAGGCACGGCAGATCTACGATGCGATCGTTCGGCGTCAGCGTGATCCGGGCTTGCTCGAATATGCCGGGCAGAATCTTTTGCAGGCGTCGATCTTTCCGATACCGCCAAACTCCGATAAGAAGCTCGAACTGACCTACACGCAAGTTTTGAAGGCAGATTCCGGCACGGTCGCGTATCGGTATCCGCTCGGTACCGGGCACAACCTTTGGCGGCAGCCGCAACGCGGTTGGGAAGGGCCTGTGCCGCCGTCGGCAGTTCGCAGAGAAATGCCGTCGCAGCAGTTCGGCACGATCTCCGGCACGATCGAGATCGAGGCGAGGAATTCGATCCGGAATATTTATTCGCCCTCGCACACGATCGACATCAAGAACATAACCGAGCGTTCCGCAAAAATTACGTTCGAGACGAGCGGCAGCAACAAAGACCTCGAACTTTTCTACACCGTCTCGGACGATGATTTCGGGCTCTCGCTGATCACATATCGCGAAACGGGGAAGGACGGCTACTTTATGCTCCAGCTTTCGCCGAAAGCCGATATACGCGAGAGCGAGATCGCGAGCAAGGACATCGTCTTTGTCATCGATACTTCGGGGTCGATGGCGGACGAAGGGAAGATGGACAAGGCGAGAGCGAGCCTCCTTTTCGGGATCCGCGGGCTGCGTGCGGGTGATCGTTTCAACGTCATAAATTTCGCGGGCGAAGAACACCTGATGGAGAAAGGCCTCATTCAGGCGGACGATGCAGGCAAGAAACGCGGCATTTCGTTCGTCGAAGCCCTTAGGCCGAACGGCGGCACGAATATCAACGACGCTCTTAAGGCGGGCTTGCGGCAGTTCGACAGATCGGAGCGTCCGAAGATGATGGTCTTTATGACCGACGGGCTGCCGACGGTCGGCGTTCAGAATGTCGATGCGATCTTGAAGAATGCGGCCGCGATCAAAGTGCCGGGCCTGCATCTTTTCAACTTCGGTGTTGGCTATGACGTGAATACACGGCTTCTCGACAAGCTCGCGGCCGAGAATTCGGGCGTTGCCGACTACATACAGCCGAAGGAAGACATCGAGGTCAAGGTCTCGAAATTCTTCGCGAAAGTGAATTCACCCGTGATGACCGGCATCGAACTCGACATGGGCAGCGTACAGGCCGACCTTGTCTATCCGCGGAATATTACCGACCTTTTTCGCGGCGATCAGATAACGATCATCGGACGTTATAAGAACGATAGTTCGCTGAACAACGCCGTCATCAAGCTCACTGGAACATTCGCCGGCAAGCGGCAGACGTTCACATACAACGGCCTCGATTTTCCCGAACGTGCGGAAACGAATACGTTTCTCGCACGGCTTTGGGCGAATCGGCGCGTCGGCTGGCTCGTCGAACAGATACGCAATAACGGCGAGAACAAGGAGCTGCGCGACGAGATCGTCGATCTCGGCACACGCTACGGCATCGTTACGCCATACACGTCGTACCTTGCGACCGACGGTAGTTTCCAGATCGACGGAGCAAGCGGCGAGAACAACGTCGTTCCGCCTTCGATCTCAGGGGTCGCGAGGCAGAAGAGTGCCGCACCGACCGCGGCGATGGATGTCAGCGGACGGCAGGCAGTTTCGGAGAGTCTCCGCGCACAAGAGAAGAAGGATATGAGATCTCTTGCCGACGACGAAGCTCAGACGAGCCGCGACGTCCGCAAGGTTGACCTCAAAACGTTCTATCTTTTCGGCGGAGTTTGGACAGACGGCGAGTTCGATCCGAAGGCCGGACTCGACGAAGTAAAGCTTACTTTCGGCTCGGACGAGTACTTTGACCTTGTAAGTCAGCAGCCGGATCTCGCGAAGTATCTTTCGCTTGGCGAGCAGGTCGTAATTGTCTGGAAAGGCAAGGTTTACAGGATCGTCAAGTAACTATGACGGAGTTCTCAAGGTGCTCAAAAGATGCAATTTGCGCGTTCAAACGGTATTCTACCGCAAACGACAAGCAAAAATTGCGTCGGAGGTTAATGAGCACCTTGAGAATTTTCTTTACTTTTATTTTGATCCTTGCAGCGGTTTGCGCTGCTTCCGCACAGGGAACCTGGACGGTCCGCAACAGCGGGACGACCGAGGACCTTGTTGCGGTTTACTTCACAACTGCGTCCCGCGGTTTTATTGCGGGCGACAACGGATTCCTCGCGGCAACGAATGACGGCGGTGCGACCTGGAGCAAATATCCGCTCAACACGACGGAATCGATCAGCGAGATCTACTTTCGCAACGAAAAGAACGGCTATCTCGTCGCCGGCAAACTGATGTTCAAGACGGACGACGGCGGCAATACCTGGAAAAGGACGATGATCTATCGTGCCGGAGATTTTACAAAAGGAACGCCGGAATTTACGAGCATTCGGTTCGCCGGCAAGAAACGCGGCCTGATCATCGGCTCGATCGTCAATGCACGCGACGAGATCGTCGATTCGCTCCTGATGCTTACCGAGGACGAAGGTGAATCGTGGAGCCGTATTCCGCTGCCTTCAAAAGCGGAGATATTCCATCTCGATTTTGACGGCAAAGATCGCGGTTGGATCGTCGGCGATAAAGGCCTGATGATGGTCACGCTCGACGGCGGGCGTTCGTGGTCGATCCAAAAGACAGGCGTCGAAAGGGCGCTGTTCGCGGTGGATTTTCGTGACGATATGAACGGATTTGCCGTCGGCGGCGGCGGTTCGATAATCAGGACCGAGGACGGCGGTGCGTCCTGGGAAAAGGTCGCTTCACCTTCGCCGGAAACTCTGAAACGCGTATATTTCGCTGACGATAAGAATGGCTTTGCGGTCGGATTTCGCGGCCTGCTTATTCGCACATACGACAAGGGAAAGACGTGGGAGCTCGAGAATAGCGGCGTGAAGGGCGATTTCTATGGCCTATTTATGGCGAAAAAATACGGCTGCGCGGTCGGCGAACGCGGGCAGGTGATCACCTATTCGCGTTAGCTGCTGCGACCTGGCTTTGGACGAGGTTCTGTGCCGCGAGGTAAAGGTCTTTGGCACTCTTCAATTCCTTTACTCCGGCTTCGATCTGCGGATCGGTCTCATTCAAGACTCGTTTCGCACGCGTTGTTCCGCTTTCGGCGACGGCGATCTCGTATTTGAGACGGGCTTCGAGGAAGGACGACGCGTCGGCCTTGTGTCCCCGAAGCGACACTTTGGTCAACAGTCCGGCAATGTCCGGCTGTCTTCCTGAGCTTGCCTTTGTATTCCGAACATAAAAGAAGAGCGGTTTGAGGAGCTCTGCCTGGACACGCGTGAGTTCCGGTTCAGCGACGACGGTGTCGGGCTCGATACCGTTTCCGCCGAGCACACGACGCCCTGTGGCCGTTCGTGCCTCGAAAAAGGTACTTTGTATGCCTTCGGCCGGTGAAACGTGCTTGTAGTACTCGTAGAGGCCGATACGCGTGTAGTCTCTCTGGATCGAGCGGCCTGACGGCGTCAGATATCGTGCGGCAGTGATCGTCGCACCGGTTCCGAAAGGCAGGTCGATGACGCTCTGCACCAATCCTTTTCCGAACGTGCGTGTGCCGACGATCATTGCGCGGTCGTTGTCCTGGAACGCTCCGGCGACGATCTCGGATGCCGATGCAGTGTCCTGATTTACGAGCACGACGAGCGGCATCGTCTCCGGTGCGGCATTCTTTGAATACCAGTCACGCGAATCACTTGCGAAACGTCCACGCTGTTTCAAGATGAGCGTTCCTGCGGGCAAGAATTTTTCTGCGACCTTGACGGCCTGCTGTACGATGCCGCCGGGATTACCGCGCAGATCGAGAACGAGCGAGGTCATTCCTTGCTGCTTCAAACGGCGAAGCGCGAGGTCCATTTCGTCGGACGTCGTGAAGTTAAAGCCTTCGGAAAGATCGATGTAGCCGATGCCGGGCTTTAGGATATAGAAATCGGGGATGGATGGCTGACGGATGCTCGCACGTTTTAGGACGATGACCTCGCTGCGGCCGGTCGCAGCTCTTTCGAGTTTCACGGTAACGGTCGATCTGTCGGGGCCGCGAAGCATATCGCGAACCTCGTCAGTATTCAGCCCAACAGCAGAGCGGCCATTCACGGCAATTATCCTATCGCCGTACCTCAGACCGGCCGCGGCCGCACCGGAACCGGGAATTGCATCGAGAATGTACGTCGAAAGGACGCCGTCCGTGTCGTAGCTCTGGATCGTCGCACCGATGCCGGTGTAGGCACTGTCTTCCTGATCGAGAAGGTCTTGCCATTCGCGTTGGTCGAAGAAGTTCGAGTGCGGGTCGAGGCTCCGAAGAGCGCCGACGGCGGCAGATCTGGTCATCTCGGGAGCGGTCGGCAAAGTGCCTGCGAGATTCTCGCGGATGATGGTTTCGGCTTCGGCGATCTCGCTCGAGATCTTACGTGTCTTGCGGGTCGTTGAGGTTCCTGATGCAGTGAAGGACGAGCCTTCTGCGAGCTTGAATGGCTCGGGTTTCTCTGGCAGGAGCGACGCTTGCGCGAACGCTCCGGTGAAAAGGCCAAGCACAAAAACAACTGCAGATAGAGTCCTCATAGGCTGCCAAAGACACTCTTCGAGCCTCACGCATCAGGTGATTCGAAAGCGAATGGGCGTATCGCACGAAACCTGCGGCTCGAAAAAAACCGGGACGGTTCTGATCGGCACTCAGGGAGCCGTCCCTCTCAAATTTTATTTGAAGGCATTAAAGCACTAATCGGCGTAAAGTTCCAGCAAAACGGCAGCGCAGTTGAAAACTCGCCTAATATCGCGGAAAATCGCGTCTATGTCCGAAAGCCGAACTGAAGAATTCATGGAACGATTCCGGGTGCTCATCCGGATCACTGACCTTTCTCAACGACTTGCCGATCCGCTAAAGGAGGTGATGACCGAGCTGCTCGAAACCTCGTGTACGAGGCTGAAGGCCGCGGGTGCGTCGATCCTTGTGCGCAAGGAGGATTCAGGTGCGCTGACATTCCTTGCCGCGACAGGCGAGGTCGCCGACCAGGTCATCGGGCTTGAGGTCCCGGCCGGAAAGGGAATCGCAGGATTCGTCCTGATGTCCGGCCAGCCGATGGCGATCTCACAGCCGGACGATGAAAGCGGATTCTACGCAGAGGTCGATAAGGCGACGGGTTTTTCGACCGAACACATTCTCGCCATCCCGCTGCGCTTTAGGAACGACATCATCGGCGTGCTCGAATACGTGAATCGTGCGGCGGATGCCCCATCCGAAGCCTTTACCGCCGCGGAGATGGACGTTGCGACCGTATATGCCGAATCGGTCGCGGCCCTCGTCAACGCATTCTTTGAGGGCGACCTGCTCTACGATCTCAGCAGCCGCGTTGCCAATACCGAGGAAGAACGCAGAGAGGTGCAGACCTGGCTGCGTTCGATACGGGACGTCTCGTCTCATGGACGTGCGCTCGAGATCGCGGCATTGATCAACGAACTTGCCTCGATGGGCGATGCCGAGATCGAACTTTGCCGAAAGGTGCTCGAAAGCATTATCGCGTATTCGAGATCGAACTTGAGCGGCCTTGAATTTACGGATGAGTAGGACCGGAGGCTCCACACAAAATAAAGGGCCGACGCCCAAGCCCTCATCTGACCGGGATTGGCTCGAAGCTACCGGCCGCGGGGTTACGGTCGCGATCATCGACAGCGGTGTCGATGCCACACATCCTGAGCTTGCGGGTCGCATCGTCGATGAGGTCGGTGCAAGGGTCGAGGGATCGAAAGTTACATTCACGCGCGTGGATGACGGCGATCTTGCCGGCCACGGGACGGCCTGCGCGGGAATAATCACGAAGGTCGCTCCGGAAGCAAAGATCGCGAGCATACGCGTGCTCGGGGCAAGCGGTTCTGGCGATGCTCAGGTGTTTCTCGCGGGCCTGGAATACGCTGTAAAACAACGCTACAAGATCATCAATCTGAGCCTCGGGACGACGAAGCCGCAATTTTTCGCTCCGCTACACGATCTGCTCGATCGCGCGTATCAGGCGGGCTGCATCGTGATCGCGGCAGCAAACAATCTGCCGCAGCCGAGCTTCCCGTCGATCTTTTCATCGTCGCTGATCTCGGTCGTCAAAAGCGAGGAAACGGATCCGTTGAAATTCGGATTTCATTACGGCGAGGTGATCGAGCTGACGGCGCCGGGCGTGAATATACGCACGCCGTGGTTCGGCGGCGGTTATCGCACGCTGACAGGGAACAGTTTTGCGTGCCCGCACATTACGGGTTTGCTTGCCCGCATGGTCGAAACCTATCCGGACCTCACACCATTCCAGGCAAAAGCCGAACTTTACGCCGTCGCAAGCCGAAACGCGCACAACACTCGCTGACCATTGAGCCGCGAGAGAGCCTTCGATCGGCTGTAGATCTACCTTCCGGGCAAGCTATTCTTCCGCAGAAGCCGGATTCAATTCCCAACGATCTTCGTCACGCTTTTCGAGTTTCTCGACGACGCTTAGCGGCTCATTATCCTCGAACGTTACGCCGAATGCCTCGCCGATCTCTTCGACGACATCCTGGTCAGGCGTAGGATTAGGGCCGCCGGCGGCTTCTTCGCCGACATCATCGGCGTCTTCCCAAGCAGCGTCAACGTCGCCGCCCGATAGCACCGGCGAAGTATTCGTGTACTGCTCGAGCTTTTCGAAAAGCTGTTCGCGTGAGCCTTCGTTTACTTTCTCGGCGTCCGCGAATGCCTCTTTCACCTCAGCGTCCGGTTCAACGTCCAAAAATTCCTTGTGCTTCGCCATAATGATCGTCCTTTCTAAAGAATGTTCGACGGACGGCGCCCGCTGTGGGCGATCCGATATCTCTGCTCCGAGATACGCATATCGGTCGGGACCGTGGGCCGAATATTCCGCTTGCGGGAAGTGGTTGCCGTCATTCCCGCAAAGGCGACGTTCGTCGTCTCCTTAACGCTCGGCGGCAACGGCTTTGTCACGGTTTGTACGGAGTGCGGTTTTGCGGCTTCCGGCTTGAGATCGTCGTTTGCTAGTGCCGCAAGAGGTTTTTGTGCCTCGGCTTTTCTTCGCGGAGCGAACAGCAGGGCGGTTGCCGCTCCGATTCCGACACCGAGAAAAAGATATACCGAGACGCGGCCTCGCCCACCGCGTCGCTTCGTTGTTGCTGAATTTGATTGCATTGTGGGTCCTCCTATATCCCTTATTAAGTCTTATGAACGGTGAATATAATTCGCCCTATTGTGGAGTTTAGCACCGTTCGGCGTAAAGAGCGAAGCCAGACGCCTTGTTCGACGGATTCTTTGATTTTTCGCGGTCGATTTGTTTTTATTGTAGGTGTCCATAGCCGGTAAAGAGATACGTTTATGCCGCATTCATTCAAACTGCCGCCACTAAGCCTTGAACAGTTCACGCTTAATAATGGCCTGCGTGTTGTGCTCGATAGAGACGATGCGATCCCGGTCGTATCAATGGCCGTTTATTACGATGTCGGGTCGCGAAACGAGCGCGATGACCGCACGGGTTTTGCGCACCTTTTTGAACATATGATGTTCCAGGGAAGCGAGAACGTGCCGAAGGCGGGGCATTTTCAGTACATTATGAAGGCCGGCGGCACGATGAACGGCACGACATCGAGCGAGCGTACGAACTATTACGAGACGTTGCCTGCCAGCCAGCTTCCGCTCGGGCTCTGGCTCGAATCCGACAGGATGCGTTCGCTTGCCGTTACGCAGGAAAATCTCGATAACCAGCGCGAGGCCGTCAAGGAAGAAAAGCGTCTTCGGTACGACAACCAACCTTACGGACAGATCTTCGACCTTATAAACTCGATGATCTACAAGAATTTTGCGAACGCACATTCGACGATCGGTTCGATGGATCATCTTGATGCCGCATCGGTCGAGGACGTGCAGGAATTTTTCCGGATCTATTACGCACCGAATAACGCGGTGCTCGTCCTCTCGGGAGCGTTCGACCCGGCGGAAGCAAAGGAGCTGATCGAGAAGTTCTTTGGCGATATCCCGAGCCAGCCGACGCCGCCCGCGATCGACGTGGAAGAGCCGGCCGAGGTCGCGTCGAACTACAGCGAATGGCAAGACCCGCTCGCTCCGTTCCCGGCGTTCCTTATCGGGTGGAAGACACCGAAACGCGGGACCGACGAATTCAAAGCACTTTATCTCGCCGGAAAAGTGCTCTACGACGGCGACAGTTCGCGGCTTTACCAGAAGCTCGTCAAGGGCGAGGAATCCGTCATACAGCTATTCGGTTTTACGGACGAAAGACGCGGCCCGTCGAGCATTTTTGTCGGTGCGATCCCGAAGCCTGATGAGGATATCAGCGCTATCCGCGAGACGATAATGAACGAGATACGCGATCTCGCCGTTCACGGCCCAACGCCGGCTGAAATGGAGAAGATCGAGAATCAGCTTTTGAATGACGCCGTCCGCACGCGGCAATCTTCGCTCGCGAGGTCGCAGCAGATCGCCGAATTTACTCTCTACGACAACGATCCCGATCTTTTCAATTCGGAACTCGACAGCCTTCTTAACGTAACTGCCGAGCAGATCCGGTTAAATGTCGCAAAATTCCTCAATACGGAGAATCGTGCACTGCTCGACGTTGTTCCCGCGAAACAGGCGGCATAAAGAGGACGTTTACAAACTTAATGAACCCGGAATTTAGAAAACAACCGCCCGCACCGCTTTCGCCGATCCCTTTTGAGATATCGAGGCCATTTGAAACGACGCTTTCGAACGGGCTTCGGGTCGTCATCTTCGAGAATGAGAGGTTGCCGCTCGTAAGCTATCGACTTGCTTTTTTTGCAGGCGACATCGACGAACGAGAGAACGGACACGGGCTGATGTCTGCGATGGCGCTGCTATTGACCGAAGGCACCGAAAATTATTCGAGCCAGCAGCTTGCCGAGAAGATCGAGCGTCTCGGAGCGTCGCTCTCGGCACATTCTTCTTTCGATTTTACGACCATTTCGGCGTCATCCCTTTCGTTCTATACGTCGGCGATATTCGAGATGCTGTCGGAGATCGTCCTAAAGCCGACCTTTCCTGAGAACGAGATCGACCTTTACCGCCGGAATCTTCTCGAAAACTTGAAATTTCAGCGGTCGCAGCCGCCGTTCCTTGCTTCCGAACAGGCGGCAAGGCTTATTTACGGCAAGCATCCGTATTCGCATGTTTCGCTGCAGCCCGCGGATGTCGAGGGCATCACGCGCGAAAAGCTCCGGGCAACGCATCGCTCGACACTGATACCGAATAACGCAGTGATGCTGATCGTCGGTGATGTCCGGCGCGATGAAGTGATCGCGGAACTCGAACAGCATCTTGACGGCTGGCAGTCGGGCGAAAAGCCCGTGCGGAATTTCGCCGAAGTGCCGAAAAGAACTCAGCGTTCGATCACCGTCGTCGATCGTCCGGATTCGAGTCAGTCGAACATCGTCATTGCAAATTCTGGGCTTGACCGCCTGTCGCCCGATTATTTCCCGGCGCTTGTTATGAATCAGGTGCTCGGTGCCGGTGCGTCGTCCCGCGTGTTTATGAACCTCCGAGAGGAAAAGGGCTACACATACGGCGCATACACGCGAATGGACGCAAGGTCGCTTGCAGGCGATATCGAAGCAACTGCTGAGGTCCGCAACGACGTTACAGGCGAGAGCATCTCGGAATTCTTCAAGGAATTTGAACGCATTCGCACCGAAAAGGTCGGAGCCGAAGAGCTTTTGGATGCGCAGAATTTTCTCACGGGCGTTTTTCCGATCAGGGCCGAAACGCAGGAGGGCCTCACGACATTGCTGCTGAACAGGGAACTTTACGGCTTGCCGGAAGACTATCTGCAGACCTATCGCGACCGCGTGAGTGCGGTTACGGTGGATCAGGTCCAGGATGCGGCGCAGAAATACATACGGCCGGATGAAATGGCGATCGTCGTCGTCGGCGATGCGGCATCGGTCGTGCCGCAGATCAGCAGATTCGCACCAACGATCGAGATCTTCGATACGGAAGGGAAGCTCGTAGAAAGCCGTTAGAGAATTGGCGGGGGAGTTTTGAGTTGCGGCGTTTGTGGGAGTTTGTTTGCCGCTCCATGGAGGAGAGCGGCAATGACGCGCATTTTTACCGCAACCCAAAACATTGGAGGTCTTTAGCTTGCCCGACGCATCGGCTGGACCGTGCCGCCGCGATGCGAGATGGTCTGCAGGTGATCGATCAGGTCAGACGCGGCACGTTTTGAAAGTTCCTCTACCGCGCAGTGCATCATCTCGCGGCACTCCGCATCGACATCGATCTCCGAATTCCTGCCGATCGAGCGGATCATCCCAAGCTGTTTTGCCGTGATCATATCGCCGAGTGTTCGTGCGATCGGATCAGCATTCACGCGATGCGGGTCTTCGGCCGCATCACCGCCTTCTGCCTCGGCGATCTCGTCGAACTCCTTCTTATAAAGCTCACGAGCGATCCCGAATTTCACGGCGGCACGCTTTAGAGCGTCGTGCTCGGCCTTTTTTATCCCGGTTTCGCTTGTTGCACGGCCCGTACCGATGCCCTCGCGCGTGACGCCGTCGATCGTGATCGCAACCGTTACGGTCATTATGTCGCCGACCGAACGAATGTCGCGGATCTCGTGCTGCCAGTTCGGAGCCTTTTGGTCGAGGATGTCCGCGACGGTGTGCCATTCGACGTATTCGACCATCTGGGTGTGGCCGTTTCGGTCTCGCATCCCGGCACGGCGGCGGATCAAGGTAGGGTCGACCGTTTCGTGCAGGCCTTGCAGGGTTGCCGAAAAATCGACGACATTCGATGCCTCTGCCTGTGTCTCCAACTCGCTCATTTTCTTCGTGATAGTGTTGTTCTTCATGTGTACTTTTTCTCCTGTGTGTTGTTCAGCCGTCGGCTCTCAACCTCGCAAGCAGCTGATCTACCGTTTACGAACCGCCCGTCGTCCATTGCCGGAAGCTGCCGTCTAAAAAACCTTCGACCCTGTTCGCAGACGCCATTCAGGCTTAGGTCATCTGCTCAGCTTTTGATCTTTCTCAAAAGTAGAGACCTTCGAGAAACGTTGCATCTGTGAAACATCGTACCAAACAAATTTATTTGTTGCAAGTGCGAAACAAGGTGTTGCAATTAAAATTTTCGTGTGTTATGTTTTATGTGTGAAACGGAACGTGCATCTTTGCACGGCCACATGGAGGATGAGCAGAACTATGGTTTTGAAGAACGACAGTCTTATTGACATCAATGAATTGGGCAAGGCGATCAGCCGGAGACGGAAGGAATTAAAGCTTAGCTTGCGGGATGTTGGCAATGTTACACAGGTTTCGGCCTCGACGCTTTCGCGTATCGAAAGCGGAAAGGGGAGTCCGGACGCCGAGAATATCGCTCGGATCACACAATGGCTTGAGATGCCGGTCGATCGCTTGATGAAAAAGCACCCGGGCAGCGAGGTTGAGCCGGTGGTCTATTATCCGCACGAATCGACGCCTGAGATCGTCTCGGCGCACCTGAGGGCGGACAAGAACCTTTCGGCTGAGACGGCCGACGCTCTTTCGGAGCTTTTCCGCGTTGCGTACTCGCAGTTCAGCGGCAACAAGGAAAAGTAAATCTTCAACTGATCTCTTAAGACAAGACAGGTAAATATATGGCACAGAAGCACTACCGATCGTTGGATACAAGCATTTTGTTGTTCTTTTTGACGGCTGAACTTGCACGTTCGGCGACATTCTTTGGGTTCGATACGCTTCTGCTTACGATCGCGGCACTTTTTGTGCTCGTTCTGCCATACCTTTTGATCGAAGTTGACGGTGTTCCGGCGTTTGGCAGATGGCTTCGTCCACGCCTCGTTTGTGCGGGAATAGGAATGGGTTCGGGCGTTCTATTGCGTTTCGCTCCGGAGGCGGTCGGTCACCTGCCGATGACTTTCCTGATACTGTCGGCCGTTATCTGCTCGTACATACACATTTACGGGCTTTTGAAGCTGCGGCTGGTGAAATAGGCAAAAGGCACTTCGCCGTAAAAGCTTCGAATAAAAAGAGATCCGCGAGTTCGTCTGCCGGTTTTCGGGATGGCAGGGAACACGCGGATCCTTTTTCTCTATTGACGATGCCTATCGGGCGAAAGATTCTGCGTAGAGCGTCGTGCCTCTGGTCGCCTCGACCGTAACTTCGCGGATCGCAAGCAATTGCTCGACGAGGTCGCGGTATTGTGCAAGCGTCAGAGCCTGTGCACCGTCGCAAAGAGCTTCGGCGGGCCTCGGATGAACCTCAATTATGACACCGTCCGCACCGACCGCGATCCCCGCTCTTGAAAGCGGAGCGACCATATAATTATGGCCGGTCGCATGCGAAGGATCGACGATGATCGGCAGATGAGTCATTCTGTGGACCGCCGGGACGACCGAGAGGTCCATTGTATTCCGGGCGTGATTCGCAAAGGTGCGAATGCCGCGTTCACAAAGGATCACGTCGTAATTGCCCTCGCTCATCACGTATTCGGCGGCAAGCAGGAATTCTTCGAGCGTTGCGGAAAGGCCGCGTTTTAGGAGCACGGGCTTGCGCGTTTTGCCGACATATCGCAGAAGCGAGTAATTCTGCATATTTCGAGCGCCGATCTGTATGCAGTCGCCGTATTTTTCGACGGCATCGACGCCGTGCTCATCCATCGCCTCGGTAACGATATTGAGGCCCGTTTCTTCGCGGACATCGGCGAGCATCTTGAGGCCTTCCTCGCCGAGGCCCTGGAAGGCGTAAGGCGAAGTTCGCGGCTTATATGCACCGCCGCGAAGGAATTTCGCACCGCTTGCCGCGACCTCGCGTGCAACGGTGGTGAGCTGCGTTCGGGATTCGATGGCGCAAGGCCCTGCGATGATGGCAAGTTCGCCACCGCCGATCGTGGCCGTTCCGACCTTTACGACCGACCTTTCGGGCCGAGCGTCGCGGAGGATGAGTTTATACGGCTGCGTTACGCGGATCGTCTCGGCAACGCCCGGCAAATTCTCAAAATTCGTGGGATCTACCGAACCACGGTTGCCGGTAACGCCGATCGCCGTTCGAGTCTCGCCGGGCATCGAATGCCCGCGAAACCCGAGCGATTCGATGACTTCGAGTACCTTTTCAATTTCACCGGTGGTGGCACCGGGCTTCATTACGATTAACATATTTTTCACAATCGTGAACCTTCAACTTTATGAGTATGTGCCGCCTTTTGCAACGGCAATAATTGATCTAATAGAGCTTCGACGCGGGCAAGGGCGTCATTGGCTTTGATAGAAGCCTCGATCTCGGCCACTATTGCCGAGCCAACGACGGCCGCATCGGCGAATTTCCAGACATTTTCGACCTGTTCGGCGGTCGAGATACCGAAACCGACAGCGATGGGCAGGTCGGTGAACTTTCTCACACGTGCGGCCAAAAGCTCGGCCTCGTTCGAGTGTGAATTCGCGGCTCCCGTAACTCCTGCACGTGATACGGCGTAGATAAAGCCGCGTGCGTTTCGGCAGATGTTCTCAAGCCTTCCATCGCTGGTCGTCGGCGAGACGAGCGAGATGAGCGAAATGCCGTGTTCCGCGAACTTGTCTGCAAGCTCGCGTGCTTCGTCGTCGACGGCATCGACGATCAAAATCCCGTCCACGCCACTCTTTTTTGCGGCTGAGCATAATCCGTCGATGCCGAATCTCAAGATCGGGTTCAAGTAGCTGAAAAGTACGAGCGGAACGTCGCTCGATACCCGCAGCTTTGCGGCGAGGGAAAGCACGCTTGCGAGATTTACGCCGCGATCGAGAGCACGCTGCGACGAGCGTTGGATCACGACGCCGTCTGCCATCGGATCGGAGAATGGCACGCCGAGTTCGATGACGTTGGCACCGCGTGCGGCGAGCAGTTTCAAGATCTCGAGCGACGTTTCGTCGTCGGGGTCGCCCGCCGTGACGAATGGAATGAACCCGCGGCCATTCTTCAAGTTCTCGGTGATGCGATCGCTCATTTTTCGCCTCCGTTGAGAAGCTGCCGAACGGAATCGACATCCTTGTCGCCGCGGCCTGAGACGTTGACGATCATGATCTGTTCCCGCTGCATTTTTGGAGCCTGCTTGACGGCGTATGCGATCGCGTGTGCGGATTCGAGAGCCGGAATGATGCCTTCGGTACGCGACAGGAGCTGAAACGCGTCGAGGGCTTCCGCGTCGGTGACCGAATCGTATTTGATGCGTCCGATATCACGAAGGTAAGAATGTTCCGGGCCGACGGACGCGTAATCGAGCCCTGCAGAGACGGAATGCGTCGAGGCGATATTGCCATCGTCGTCCTGAAGGACATAGCTGCGTGTGCCTTGAAGAACGCCGACTGCAGCACCTTTTGCGAATCGTGCGGCGTGTTCGCCAAGAGCGGCACCGCGGCCGCCTGCTTCGACGCCCGTCATCTGGACGTTTTCATCATCAAGGAACGGGTGGAAGAGTCCGATCGCGTTCGAACCGCCGCCGACGCAGGCGACGAGAAGGTCGGGAAGTTTTCCGGTTTCTTCAAGGATCTGACGGCGTGCTTCGCGTCCGATGACGCTTTGGAATTCGCGAACCATCAGCGGATACGGATGCGGCCCGAGCGCCGAACCAAGAAGATAGTAAGTGTCCGAAATATTCGAGACCCAATCGCGGAGAGCTTCGTTGATGGCGTCCTTGAGCGTTCGCGAACCGGTATCGACAGAGCGGACCTCTGCTCCCAAAAGCTGCATACGAAAGACGTTCAGTTCCTGACGCCGAATGTCCTCGCTGCCCATATAGACGACGCATTTCAGGCCGAAGAGAGCACAGACGGTCGCGGTCGCGACGCCATGCTGTCCGGCACCGGTCTCGGCAACGATGCGTGTCTTGCCCATTCGGCGTGCCAAGAGGATCTGGCCGAGGCAGTTATTTATCTTGTGCGCACCGGTGTGATTCAGGTCTTCGCGTTTCAGATAGATTTGCGCGCCGCCGACTTCTTCGCTGAGCCGCCGCGCGTAGTAAAGCGAGGTCGGACGCCCCGAGTAGTGGTTCAATAGATCGGCGAGTTCGGCGTGAAATTCCGGATCGTCGCGCGAGGCGAGATACGCTTCGTTCAACTCATCGAGAGGAGCGACGAGCGTTTCGGGAACGAACCGTCCGCCGAACTCACCCCAATATCCCTTGTTGTCGGGCTCACAATTCATAGAACACTCTTTGCCGCTTCGATAAAGGCGGCAACCTTTTGCGGATCTTTTTTCCCTTTTGCCGATTCTAATTTGCTGCACGCATCGACGCAGAAAGGACGCACTTTTCGGATCGCGGCGGCGACATTCTCGTGTCCGAGGCCGCCTGCCAAATAGACGCGATCAAAGCTTGCGGCGGCGTCCGCGGCACGATCCCAATCGGACACGCGGCCGGTCCCGCCGTACTCTCCCATCGAGGGAGCGTCAATGAGCAAGTTGAGTCCGCTGCTCCTTATCTCCGCCAAAATTTCGAGGGCTTTGTCTGCCTCGACGGTTTTGATCACGCGGACACTATTCTCGTGGGCGATCTTTTGAGCGAACTCGATCGTCTCATCGCCGTGAAGCTGAACCGCGTCGAGGCCGCATTGCTTTGCCGTCAAAGCGATCTCATCTTCGGACGCGTTCACGAAGACACCGACGAGCTTCACCGAAGCATCGATGCTACTTGCAACATCTTGTGCCGCCCGCATCGAGATAAAACGCGGGCTTTTCGAATAGAAATTCAATCCGATCTCGTCGGCTCCGCACGCGGCGGCGTGCCGTGCATCTTCGACGTTCGTGATCCCGCAGACCTTTACTCTAACCACGCGTGCCTCCGGCGGCGGAAAGAGTCAAAAGTTTTTCGGCCGGGTTGCCGGACGTCATCAACGCTTCGCCGATCAGGAAGCCGTCAAATCCGGCGTTATGCAATCGCTCGATCTCGTCCGTCGAACTGATGCCGCTTTCGGCGACGAGCAGTGTGTTAGCGGGTTTGTGTTCGGCAAGCTCGAATGACGTTGCGAGATCGACGGCCAGCGAATGAAGGTCGCGATTATTTATGCCGATGATCGAAGCACCGGCGTCGGCCGCTGCGTTCATTTCTTCGAGGCTGTGAACTTCGACAAGGGCGTCGAGGCCGAGCGAGTTTGCGACGCCAAGAAGGGAGCGAAGTTTGGCCTCGTCCAATGCCGCGACGATCAACAGTATGGCGTCGGCTCCGGCGTCCGCGGCTTCATAGATCTGTATCGGATCGACGATAAAGTCTTTGCGAAGCAGCGGGATCTCGACCGTGCGTCTCGCATCTCTAATATCGTCGAGGGAGCCTCGGAAATACTTCGGTTCGGTCAGGATCGAGATCGCCGCCGCACCACTTTTTTCGTAGGTGGCCGCACGCTCGGCGGCATCAACCGATCCGTCGATAACATTTTTCGAGGGCGACGCACGCTTGATCTCGGCGATGATGTTTATGCGATCCTTCACCGAAAGTGCCGTCGACAAGCGGAACCTGTCGTGTGGGTTACGACGAGCTTCCGCACCACTCCGGAGCAGTGAGATATTCGTATCCGCAGAACGTCTTGCGAGGTGCGCGCGGGTTTCGGCAACGATCTTTTCAAGGAAAGTTGTCATGCGGCGAGAGCGACCTCCGCAGAGAGAATATCGAGTTTTTCGGTGGCTTTGCCGCTATCGATCGCGTCGGCGGCGATCGTTGCACCTTCGAGCAAAGATGCTGCTCGGCCTGCGATAAAGATCGCTGCGGCGGAATTTGCGATCACCATGTCGCGAGCAATTCCTCTTTCACCGTTCAGAACTGAGCGGATCCGGTCGGCGCTTTCGGCGACGCTCTCGGCCTTTGGCAACGAGACTTTGCTCTCTTCCAACCCAAAGCTGTCGGCGGCGAGTTCGTAATTCCTGACGCCGTCGGGCGTTACCTCGGCTGCGATCGTCGTTCCGCTGATCGAGATCTCGTCAAGGCCGTTACTGCCGTTGACAACGAGCGAACGCGTCGTGCCAAGACGATGAAGAGCATTCGCGATCTTCGGAACAAGGTCGCCTGACCATGTACCGATCACCTGGAATTGGGCGTTCGCGGGATTAGCGAGCGGGCCGATGCAGTTGAAGATCGTCGGAAAAGGCAGGCTGCGGCGTGCATCTGCGAGCTTTGCCGAAAGACGATGGAATGCCGGCGCGAAGAGGAACGCCAGTCCGTGTCGGCGAAGGTTCATTTCGGCAGAGCCGGGGCCGAGTGACGGCTCGAGGTTAAGTTTCGACAGCACGTCGATCGCTCCGGAGCGGCTCGTAGCGGCACGGTTTCCGTGCTTTGCGACCTTCAGACCGGCGGCAGACGTTACGATCGCGGCAGCGGTCGAAACATTGAAAGGTTTTTGCGAACCGCCGCCCGTGCCGACGATATCGACGCTGTCTTCGTGGCCGTTGACCCGTCGGCATCGATCGCGAAGAATACGTGCAAAGCCGTAGATCTCGTCTTCCGTGATGCCTTTGTGATTCCAGGCGGTAAGAAGATCGACAAGTATCTTGCGATCTTCGCTTGCGAGAATTGCGTCGAGTACGGCTTCGGCATTTGCCGCCGAGACGTCCACACCGCGTTTCATTCCGAGTATTGTTGTATGTAAAATTTCGTTCATCCTAGTTCTCCGGTCTCTGCGAGGTCGATGGCCCGCATAAGGCCTTTTGCTTTATTGATAGTTTCCTCAAACTCCGACGCTGCATTCGAATCAGCGACAATTCCTGCGCCTGCCTGGATCGTCGCGATGCCGTTCTCAAGAACCAGCGTGCGGATCGAAATGCAGGTGTCCATATTTCCGCGATAGTCAAAATAGCCGATCGCACCGGCGTAGATTCCTCTTGGCGTGGGCTCGAGTTCGCGAATGATCTCGATCGCACGAACCTTTGGCGCTCCCGAGACCGTTCCGGCAGGGAAGCAGGCCGCAAACGCATCGAACATATCCTTTCCCTTTGAAAGCCTGGACGAGAGCGAGCTTACGAGATGCTGAACGTGCGAATATTTCTCGACGGCCATGAGCGAGTCAACCTTCACCGAGCTGAATTCCGACACGCGGCCGAGGTCGTTGCGGCCAAGATCGACGAGCATCAGGTGCTCGGAGACTTCCTTTGCGTCGGCTTTCATTTCGAGAGCAAGCTGAGCATCTTCCGAAGGTGTCGCACCGCGATGACGCGTGCCGGCGATCGGGCGATATTCGAGTTTTCGGTCAATGCAACGCACGAGCATTTCTGGTGAAGCTCCGATCACGCTGCGTTCGCCGGTTTGCATCAGGAACATATACGGCGACGGGTTCAGCGACCTCAACGCCCGATAGATCGCGATAGGCGAAGCATTTGTCCGCCGCGTGAATCGCTGCGAATAGACGGCCTGATAACAATCACCGGCCTTGATGTGCTCTTTGATCTTGTTGACGGCAGCCTCGAACTGCTCACGGGTTTGATTCGACTCCGCCACTTGAGATCCGCTCGGCTCGGTGCGTGCAAGGGAGACGTTCTTGTCACTTTCGAGCGCGGCGCGGATCTCTGCATTTCGACGCTTTGCCGCATCGTGTTCTTGTTCGGGAGCAACCGTGATGACCTTGATCTTTTGCTGTGCGTGGTCAAAGGCGATCACCGAACGATAGATCATCATCGAGAGCAGGTCGCCCGCCATGTTTGTCCCAGCGAGCGAAGGCTCGAACATTTCGCAGGCGTCAAAAGCGATCGATCCGATAGCACCGCCGATGAATGCCGGAAGCCCGCCGTCGTCGAGAACAAAATTCTCAGCCAGGTGTCCGCGAAGTTGAGCGAACGCTTCGTGGCCGCCCTCGATCATCTGTACGGGATCGGCCCCGATGAATGAATATCTTGCGAGATTCTCGCCGCCTTCGACGGATTCGAGCAGGAATGAGTGGGTTGAGTTTGACGACAGTTTGAGATAAACGGCGAGCGGGGTCAGAAGGTCGGCGGGGATCGTCTCGACCACGGGTTTGAGCAGGCTGATCTGTTTCGGACTCGCGTTCATTGCAAAGGTTCAAAAATTCAAAAACGTAAAATTCAAACAGAAAAACGCCGCTTGAAACGGTATTTTCAAGCGGCGTCTTAGGATAGATCTTCAGTTTCTTTAGTTCTTAACTGTTAGATGCGATCTTAAAGACGCGCCGGTAAACTGCCACCAAAAAAAGGTGTACAGGTTAAACGCATAAAAGATCGCTCCGAAGAACTTCATCGAGAGTTACGATAGCACAAACGGCGACGGGTGTGTCAACCGCTTTTTAGAAAAAGTTTTTACCGCCCGTTTGTGCATTACATTTTCGCGGGCACTTCGATACCAAGATCTGCGAGTGCGGCCTTGAGGCTTCGGGACGCAAAGTGCGCCGCAGAAACAAGCACGGCACGGCGAGTTTCGTCCGCCTCGGCAATGATCTTGTGGTTGTGATAGAAGAGGTTGAAGGCACGCGCGAGATTGAATGTATATTTCGCGAGGATCGCAGGTTCATTCGCAGATGCTGCCTGCTGAAGCGTCTCTTCAAGCCGCGAGGCGAGAGCGATGAGTGCCCAGATCTCATTGCCGCCTTCGCCAGCAAAAACTTCATTCACATTTTTGCTGTCTGCGAGATTCGGCAGAAGGGAATCGATGCTCTCGCCCTTTTCTGCGAGCTTTCTAAAGATCGAATTCGCACGTACCGCCGAATACTGGCAGAAGCAGCCGGTCTCGCCCTCGAACGACAGTGCCTCTTTGAAATCAAAGACGATCACCGTGGTTCGCGTGAATTTCAAAAGGAAATACCGCAATGCGCCGATCGCAAGCTGATGAGCGATATGACGCTTTTCGTCCTCGCTTTCGTCCGGATGGCGCGATGCGACCTCGGCGTAGGCGTTCGCTTCGAGCCGGTCGATCAGATCGTCAGCTTTTACGCCGAGGCCTTTGCGGCCGCTCATCTCGATGAACGTGCGTTTGCGGTCGTCATCCGACAGCTTGAACCCGAGCTCTTCGGCAGCTGAGGGCGAGAGCGCGACCATCTCATACGAAAGATGAACGCTTGCGGAGAGTCCGCGTTCGGGTGAGATCGCGGCAACGCCTTTTTTAACGATCTCCTGCGGATAAGATTGTCGCGTGTCGATCACGTTGTAGATCTTTTCGCCGCCGCCGAATTTCGGATGTGTCGCGACGCCTTCTTCCGATGTCGTTATCCAAACATCACCGCCTGCGTCGTTGCGAAACGGCCGATAGTTGAAATCGAGCCCGAGAATGCCAAGCTTCCACATCTGATAAGCGATGTCTTTTCCGGTGTAAGTTACCGTGCCGTTCGAGCGTACGAGAATCTTGTCGGCTTCGTGCTCGTCTGTCCCGGAATGTTCTTCGAACGGCATCACCCAACAGCCCGCGTGCTTACCCTCGCTTTCAAAACGCACGACACCGAGTTGTTTCATCTTCTCGAACGCCTTGTCCCAGAAATGAAGGTGCAGGATCTCGGATTCGCGCGGCAAGAGGTCGTAATAGATCGAGAGCCGCTCCATCGTCTCGAGAATACATTCGACGTTTCGAGTCGCGACGAAATCGGCGAATTCGGCCGTCGGATTGCCGCCCTCTTCAAGCGCGTGAAGAACCTCTGCGCGGCGCTCTCTGAGCGATTCATTCGTCTGGAATTCCTGTCCGACGCGTGCGTAAAGGTCCCAGCAATAGTGGTCAAAACGCTTGCCGCTCGCGGTCAATTCGGCATCGAGGGCTTTGACGGACGCAAGATCACGGCCTTCGAGATAGAGGAATCCAACGACAACATCCGCGACCTGAACGCCCGTATTGTCGATATAATTCTGAATTTCGACGCTCTTGCCAGTTGCCGTCAAGATACGTGCGAATGTGTCGCCGAGGACGGAATTGCGCACGTGGCCAATATGCGCCGCTTTGTTCGGGTTAACGGAAGTGTGTTCGATGCAGACCTTTGCACGCTCTGCGGGTGCGGCCGGTGCGTGCTTGATGTTCTGAGAAAGAAACTCGGCCCGGTCGAAGAAAATATTCAGATAGCCGGCACCCGCGACTTCCACGCGTGCTACGCCAGGAACGCCTTCGATCGCTGCCTTTAGCGTCTCGCCGATCGCCCGCGGATTTGCCTTTTCGCCGGTCTGCTGCTTGATCTGCTTTGCGAGTTCGAACGCGACTGGAAACGCGAGGTCGCCCAATTCTGTCTTCGGCGGCACCTCTGCAACGATATTCTCAAGCTTTACGGAAAAATTTGATTCGGCGGCGGCTTTGACCTTTTTGTCGAGCAAAGCCCGTAGTTCAGTTAGCGTCATGACGTTCAAGATAAACGCCAGATTATATCGCCCCGAACCCGAAATTGACAACGAACCGAACGTCGCGGAATCGCCCGAACTTTTTATTTTTCAGCGAAATAGCTAAAATCAAACCCGATGAAGACACTCTATTTCGACTGCTTCTCGGGAGCGAGCGGGAATATGATACTCGGCGGCCTGCTCGAACTCGGCGTGGATGCAGACGCTTTGCGAAACGAGTTGGCGAAGCTCAACCTTTCGGGCATCGAGCTTGTGATCGAAAAGGTTGACCGATCGGGCATCAATTCGACGCACGTCGAGGTCAAATATCCGCACGAACACGTGCACCGGCATCTGAAAGACATCGTAAAGATCATCGACGACAGCTCATTGTCTGCGGCGGTCAAACAGCGTGCGATATCGATATTTACGCGTCTGGCGGAGGCAGAGGCGAAGGTTCACGGGATCCCGGTCGAACGCGTACACTTTCACGAGGTCGGGGCGTTGGACGCGATCGTCGATATCGTCGGGGTGTGCATTGGGTTTGAAATGCTCGGGATCGAGCGTTTTCTTGCCTCCGCATTGAATCTCGGCAGCGGAACCGTCGAGATCGCGCACGGAAAATTTCCCGTTCCGCCTCCCGCAGTTGCCGAACTCGTACGCGGTATTCCTGTTCATTCAAGCGAGGGCACGGGCGAGCTTGTTACGCCGACTGGTGCGGCTATAATCACAACGGTGTGTGACAGTTACGGCGTATTACCTCAGGTAATACTTGAGCAAATCGGCTATGGTGCGGGGACGCGAGATACAAAGGGTAGCCCGAACGCGATACGCCTGATGGTCGGGGAAACTGCCGCCGATGAGGTTGGTTCTAAAGGGCGAGTGGAGAAGCTTACCGTGCTCGAATCCAACATCGATGACGCCTCGCCGCAGGTGCTTGGGTTCGCGATGGAGAAGGCTTTTGAGCTGAACGCGCTTGATTGCTGGTTTACGCCCATCCAAATGAAGAAGAATCGTCCGGCGACGTTGTTTACGGTGCTCTGTGAGCCCGCCAACGTGCCGAAGATCGAAGAAATGTTGTTCCGCGAAACGACGACGCTCGGGATACGGAGACGTGAGATCGAGCGGACGAGCCTTGAGAGGTCGGTCGAGACAGTTTCGACGGAGTGGGGTGAAGTTCGGGTAAAGGTTTCGAGTCTCGGCGGCGAGATCATTACTAGGAAGCCGGAGTTCGACGATCTGAAACGCATCGCTGATGGTACAGGGTTAACTTTAAGGTCGGTCGAAGCGACAGTCGAAGGAATTTTGAACGAACGCGACGGCGTCCTTGCTAAAACGGCATCGAAGGGATAGATGGCAGCAAAACCAAAGAAGAAGAATCGAAAAAAGAAAGTCGACCTTAAAAAGGTCGCTGACGGTGTGCGGCTGATTCTCGAAGGGATCGGCGAGGACCCTGCGCGTGATGGACTCGTAAAGACGCCCGAACGTGTAGCGGATTTTTACGCTGAGTTGACCGAAGGTATGTGGATCGACCCGAGCGAATTTATCCTGCCGCTCCCGGGTGATTCACACGACGAAATGGTCTTGGTAAAAGATATCTCGATCTCGTCGATCTGCGAGCACCACCTCGCGCCATTCACCGGAAAGTGTCATATCGCTTATATTCCGAAGGACGGACGGATCGTTGGCCTCTCGAAACTCGCTCGCCTTGCCGAGGTATTTTCGCGGCGGCTGCAGGTTCAAGAGCGTCTCACGCAGGAGATCGCAAACACGCTCTTTGATAATTTGAAGCCGCTCGGCGTGATGGTCGTCATCGAGGCCGAGCACACTTGTATGACCCTGCGAGGTGTTAGAAAGCCCGGCTCGGTCACCGTAACGTCCGCGGTGCTCGGTGGATTCCGCAGCGATCCGCGTACCCGTGCCGAGGCAATGGCACACATTAAAGGATAGTGAAATGATGAAAAGAATATTCGTAGCTCTCTCGATCGCATCAATGCTCGCGATCGGCGTTTTCGCCCAGGACTATACGTCAAAGTTCAGCGAAGCAAAGATGCGCGAACGCGTCAAAACGCTCTCGTCCAATGCTTTTGAAGGCCGCGGTCCCGGAACGCCCGGCGGGCAAAAAGCCGCGAAATATATCGCCGATCAGATGCGTCTTGCGGGAGTTCAGCCGGGGAACGGCAAGAGCTATTTTCAACAGATCAATTTCATCGCTCTGAAAGCCGACCCGAATACGAAGCTTCAGGTTTCCGGCAAGAACGGCGAGAAGGATTATCGTTTCCTCGATGATTTTGTTGCCTCGACCGGAGAGCAGAAGGCTCTGACGAAGACAAAAGCGGAACTTGTTTTCGTCGGGTACGGTATCGACGCCCCGCTCTACAATTGGAATGATTACAAGGGCAGTACGAACGATTTTCGCGGCAAGTATTTGATGATACTTGTTAACGATCCGCCCGCGACAAAGGATGAACCTAACCTTTTTGGCGGCGATGCACTTACGTATTTCGGCCGCTGGACTTATAAGTACGAAGAGGCGGCGAGACGTGGAGCCGCAGGCGTGATCCTTGTTCACACGGATAGGTCGGCGGGTTACGGATGGAACGTCATCCGGAGCTCGAACGGCAGTTGGCGGTACGAGATACTTCGGTCAAAGAATGACAAAACACCGTTCCTGGGCGTTCGGGCATGGGCGACTGAAGGTGCGGCTGAGAATATTCTCGAGCAAGCCGGCTTAAATCTAAAGGATCTTGCGAAGGCAGCCGAGAGCCGTGATTTCAAACCAGTAAAGACCGGCCTGACCGTGAGCCTCGATCTTCAGAGTGAAGCAAAACATATCGCGTCGCCGAATATTGTTGGAAAGATTACGGGAAGTGACCCGAAGCTGCGCGATCAATACGTTGTCTATACGGCGCACTACGATCACCTCGGCATCGGTGAACCGGATAAGAACGGCGATAAGATCTACAACGGTGCGTATGATAACGCCTCGGGCGTAAGTGCGGTTCTCGGGATTGCAGAGGTTTTGGGAAAGATGCCGATCAAAGAGCGGCCAAAACGCTCGATCCTTATTCTTTTCCCGGCTGCCGAAGAGCAGGGGTTGCTCGGTGCCGAATATTATTCGCGACACCCTCTCGTTCCGCTTGCTAAGACGGCCGCGAACATTAACCTCGACGGCGTGAATTTTGTCGGAAAGGTCGATGATTTTATCGCGCTCGGGGCCAACCGCTCATCGATGATCGATCAGATCGAAGCAGCCGCAAAGGAGCGGAAGTTCACTATCAAGGATGATCCCGACCCGGGACAAGGCTTCTTCTTCCGCTCGGATCACTTTCCGTTTGCAAAGGTCGGTGTTCCAGCGGTGAATTTCTCGCACGGCGACCACTTCATCGACAGTTCGAATAAAGATGCAACTAAGTTCTTGTCCGACTATACGGAGAAGTACTACCACCAGGCCGGCGACGAGTATCACGATTGGTGGGATATGTCCGCAATGGTCCAAGAGGCGGAATTTGCCCTCGCGTTCGGCATAAAGATCGCAAACGCACCGACGATGCCGCGTTACAAGGATACTGACGAGTTTTCTGCTCCGGATAAGAAGCGATTCAAATAATTAGCTTAGCCAATCTGATTGACGGACTTAGCTAAGTTATGCGAAAATCGTATCGGAGGTGAAATGAGATGACAAAGGTAAATATGCACGAAGCAAAGTCTCAGCTAAGCAAGCTGATCGAGCTTGCATTGAGCGGCCAAGAGGTTGTCATCGCCAAAGCCGGCAAGCCAAAGGTGCGGCTTGTTCCCGTTGAAAAAGAGGAAAAAAGCTGGTTCGGCATGGACGAAGGCAAAGGGTGGATGGCAGATGATTTCAATGAATTGCCAGACGACATCCTTGAACTAATGAGCGATCCCAAAATATTTCCCGATGAGGACGACGACTGAGACAAATGAGAATCCTGATCGATACGCAGATCTTTATATGGATCTTTATCGAGCCTTATCGATTTAATGGTAGAGCCAGGTCTTTTCTCGAGGACACTGATACCAATCAGTTTTATTTGTCGGACGTCTCACCCTGGGAAGCATCCATCAAATATGGATTAGGGAAATTGAAGTTGCCGGAAGCGCCGGAGATCTTTTTTGGAGATCGGGTCCGGCAGGCAAGCTACAAGCATCTTCGCATCGATCTGCGCCACGTGACCAGAGTTCATTCCTTGCCTCAAAAGCATCGTGATCCGTTTGATCGATTACTGATAACTGAGGCGAAAGTGGAAGATATGACGATCGTTTCGGATGATCGGATCTTTAGCGAATACGACGTTAAGAGCTTGACCATAAAAGACATTTCTTGATGGCAGATACGTTTTACATTACAACTCCGATTTACTACGCCAACAGCTTGCCGCACCTCGGCCATCTTTACACGACGATCGTCGCGGATGCCATTCGTCGGTATAAAAGGCAGCGCGGCTTTGAGACTTTTTTTCTGACGGGAACGGATGAGCATGGTGTCAACATTCAGCGGGCTGCTGAAAAGGAAGGACGAAGCCCGAAGGAGCAAGTTGACGTGATCTCGACAGAACTCAAGCGAATGTTCGCGGCTTTCGGATTGGACACGGAGCACGACGGGTACGACATCTTTATGCGTACGACCGAGCCGTTCCACTATGCGGGAGCGCAAAAGTTTTGGCTCGAAATTGCGAAGAATAAAACGCCGAAAGGGAATTCGACGATCTATAAGGGCTTCTACGAGGGATGGTTCTGTGCGCCTTGTGCGGAATTCAAGACCGAAGAACAATACGTCGTTCCTGAGGGCTCGGACCAGCCGCATTGCCCGATACACGAACGCCCGCTCGACAAGGTTTCCGAAGAAAGTTACTTTTTCCGCCTGTCGGATTATGACGAATTTCTCATCGACCTGATCGAGAACACCAACGGCCTTGTGCGGCCCGAAGCTCGAAAGAACGAGGTGCTTTCGTTCGTTCGAGGCGGATTGCAGGACCTATCGATCAGCCGGCAACGTTCGGCAGTTTCCTGGGGGATTCCTGTACCGGGCGACGATGACCACGTGATGTATGTGTGGCTTGACGCCCTTTCGAACTACATTACGGCTCTCGGCTACGGCAGTGACGACAGTTCGGCGTTTGAAAAATATTGGCAAAATGTTACGCATCTGGTCGGAAAGGACATCTTGCGGTTCCATACCGTATATTGGTTTTCGTTTCTGTCAGCCGCCGGCTTAAAGCTGCCTTCAACGGTTTTTGCTCACGGAATGTGGCTTGACGCCGCAGGCAGAAAGATGGGAAAGACAATAGGTAACGTCATAGAAGTTGATGTGTTACTTGAACATTTCCAGATCGATGTCGTTCGATATTTTGTGCTCCGGGAAATGGTTTTTGGGCAGGACGGGAAATTCGGCTATGAGAATCTTATCGACAGAGCGAACGCCGACCTTGCGAGCGGCTTCGGGAACCTTGCGAGCCGTACGCTCTCGATGATCGCAAAATATCGCGACGGCAAGATCCCGTCGGGTGAAGGTGGCGAATTAGCCGCGACCCTGAGTTCGATCAGAGACGAATTCATTGACCATTTCGAGAACCTCGAGTTGAGCCAGTCGCTTGAATCAGCGTGGGCGATCATCGCTTCGGCAGACAAGATGATATCGGACACAAAGCCTTGGGTGCTCGCAAAAGATCCTAGTCAAGAGCAGAAACTGAATGATGTTCTTTACCAGGCCGCAGAAACGCTTCGGTGGCTCTGCGTGATGCTCTACCCGGTGATGCCGCGTTCGACAGAGAAGATATACCGTCAGCTTGGGGCGACCGATGACCTTAAGGGAAGTGACCCGTCGAAACTTGAGTGGGGCGGGCCTGCCGCCGGAGCTGAGACAGGCGAGAGCGAGGCGGTTTTTCCACGGATCGATAGAGTAAAAGTTATGACAGAGATCAACGAAAAGAAAGAACAGACGGCGGCGGTTGCGGTGGAGACCGCGCAAACCGCTCCCATCGCCGAGGCAAAAGATGAATTCATCACGATCGATGATTTTCTAAAAGTGGAGCTTCGCGTAGGCAAGGTAATGGTCGCCGAGCGCATCCCGAATGCGGACAAATTGCTGCGTTTTGAGATCGACCTTGCCGAAGAAAAGCCGCGTCAGATACTTGCGGGTCTCGCGGAATACTACGAACCCGAAAAACTGATCGGCCGAAAGGTCGTAGTCGTCGCCAACCTAAAACCACGCAAAATGCGCGGCCTCGAATCACAAGGAATGATCTGTGCCGCTTCGCTCGAAGACGATTCCGGCCCCAACCCCGCACTCGCAACCTTCCTTGAAGATGTCGAGGTCGGAGCGAGGTTGAAATAGAGATTGCGCCCGCGATGAGGTTGCTCCTTGAGCAAGGAGAAGCGGCTGCAACGGCGATGCGTTGTTTCCGTGTGATAGAATGTAGACTATGCAAGTACTGAGCAATGTGCAAAAGGAACTGCTGATGTTGTATAGCAACGATGTCTCCGAGGAATCCTTGCTGGAGATCAAAGCATTGCTTGCCGACTATTTTGCTAGACGCGCTTCGGACAAAATGGACGAGTTTTGGGAAGAGAAGGGTCTCACTGCACAGGCAATGGTCGAATGGGCTGATGAACACAACCGTCAGTGAAGATCGTTCTAAGACACCAACATTTTCATTGCTTGTATCGGGCGTAGGTCGCCGTTTCGTTGGATTTTTGACGGCGTAATTTCGGGTAGATTCATTCTCTGTGTTTCAAACGAGATACTGCTCGAATACCGCGAGGTTCTTGAAAGGAAAACAACACCGGAAATTGCCGAGAACGTGGCCAATTTTCTTGTCATTAGTCCGTATACCGAGCACATTGAAGTTTTTTACATTTTCAATTTGATCTTGGCTGACGAAACCGACAATAAATTCGTCGATTGTGCGATAGCAGCAAACGCAGACGCCTTAGTTTCAAACGACAAACACTTTGAAGTGCTTAGTTCCATCGACTTTCCAAAGGTACAACTGCTGAAATTGTCCGAGTTTAGCGATCTGCACCGCGATTCACTCGGTTAGTCTTTGTCCAGGTATGCTGATCGACTCCCATTGCCATATTGACGGGCCGCTGTTTGATGTGGATCGCGATGCGGTCGTTGCGCGCGCACGGGAAGCGGGCGTGACGGCGATGCTGAATGTCGGGACGGGTGATCCGCATTCGGATGGTTTTCGAAGGGCAGTCGCGGTTGCGGAACAGTACGAAAATGTGTGGGCTTCGGTCGGTGTGCATCCGCATGATGCTCGAGCTTACGATGACGCTGCTGAGGCTCATTTGGTCGAGCTCGCAAAAAATTTAGATAAGGTGCTCGCTTGGGGCGGGATCGGGCTGGATTATCATTACGATCACAGCCCGCGCGATGTGCAGCGTGAGGTTTTTCGTCGGCAGATCAGAACGGCCCGATCGCTGGGGCTTCCGATCATTGTTCATAGCCGCGATGCCAATGACGATACGGTCGAGATCCTAAAGGATGAGTTCCCGGAATGGGCTGGAAGTGCTCCCTCACCCGGCGTGATGCATTGCTTCGGCGGAACGCCCGAGATGGCACAGGCTCTGATGGAGATCGGCTTTTATATCTCATTTGCCGGTAATGTGACATTCAAAAAGGCGGAGAATCTGCGTGATGCGGCTCGCGTCGTTCCTCTCGATCGGCTCCTGGTCGAGACCGATTGCCCTTATCTTACGCCGGTTCCGCATAGAGGTAAACGTAATGAGCCTGCGATGGTCGTCCATACCGCTCAATTCCTGGCTGAGCTCTACGACGTTGAATTCGGAAGACTGGTCGAGCAGACCACTAAGAATTTTCTTGATCTTTTCCGTGTCAGTTTGAGCCGCGAATTCGCTAATGGATGAAAAGTTTCCGGCAGTTCTTGCTAAAACCCACGGCCATAGATCTCAGACAGAAAGACGTTTACCGAGAGAGCGGAGTGAGGTTCGTCATATTCGTGCATTCGTGGCAGAATCTTCTTTATGGCAAAAGAGAATTCATTTGACATCGTCTCAAAGACGGATTACGCAGAGGTTACCAATGCCCTCAATCAGACGGCGAAAGAGGTTTCGCAGCGGTTCGATTTTAAGGGCAGCAAGGCCGCGGTTGAGCTAGTTAACAAGGACCTTGTGCTCTCGGCCGAGGACGACACGAAGCTGCGTAATATGAACGATATCCTCCAAGGGAAGCTTGTAAAACGCGGCGTTTCGCTGAAGGCACTCGATTATCAAAAGGTCGAGCCTGCGGCGGGCGGCACCGTACGCCAGACGGTAAAGATCCAGTCCGGGATACCGGGCGACAAGGCAAAAGAGATCGTTAAGTTCATTAAAGATGCGAAGCTGAAGGTGCAGGCCTCGATCCAGGGCGACAGCGTTCGTGTTTCGGGTAAGGACCGCGACACGCTCCAGGACGTTATCGCACGGCTTAAGGCCAAGGATTTCGGCATCGATATGAGCTTCGACAACTACCGCTAAAATGCAGACGTTCGGGTACGCGAAAAGGGAAGTCATCTCGAAGAATTCGGCTCGAAAGGTCTTCGACCTCGTAAGCGATGAGTTGAAGCTTGTCGAGGCCGAGTTCGAGAAGCAGGCGCGCTCGAATATCCGCGTGATCAACTTCCTGAGCGACTACCTGCGTGCTTCGGGCGGAAAACGCGTGCGGCCTGCTCTGCTCATCCTCACGAACTACGCGTGCGGCGGCGAGGGTGATGCGGAGAATGTCATTCGGCTCGCGACCGTAATGGAGATGCTCCACACGGCAACGCTTGTCCACGATGACATCATCGACAATGCTGACACGCGTCGCGGACGGCCGAGTATTAACGCGCGGTTCGGCAATCAAACATCAGTGCTGATGGGTGATTGGCTCTATATGTCGGCGTTCGAGACGTCTCTTGCCGAGCGTCGGCTCGAGATTCTCGATGTCCTCACACGCTTAACGCGAAAGATGACCGAGGGCGAACTCATTCAAATGACGATGATAGGCCGGCTCGATATTACGGAGGCGGAATATTTCGACATTCTTAAGCGTAAGACCGCGTATCTGTTCTCCGCCTGCTGCGAGATCGGGGCGATGCTTGCCGGCGTCGATAAAGCGACAGTCTCTGTAATGGCGTCGTATGGACTCGACCTCGGCATCGCCTTCCAACTTGCAGATGATCTTCTCGATCTTACCGCCGACGATGAAAGCCTTGGCAAAGCCGCAGGCGTCGATCTGCTCGAAGGCAAACTTACCCTTCCCCTTATAAAACTCCTCGAGACCGAACCAGAGCTCCGGCCCGAGTTCGAGAAAATGATGCTCGCAGGTGCTTATGACGACTTCTCGCGGGCGATGATAATCGACCGGCTATATCTGCATGGGATCGTCGATAGCATTCGAGAGCGCGCTTATGCACATGCCGAGGCCGCAAAAAAAGTGCTTGATGTTTTAAGCAAAACCTTGTATCGTCAAACATTGGAAGAGATTCCCCAATTCGTTATCCAGCGTAGCAGCTAAGGCAACTTGCCATAATCTAAAGTGATCTCTTAACACACGCTAAGCTCTGCTTTTTCAGTATGTTAGACGAAAATCTTATAGCAACACTTGAACAAAGTTTGCGTCAAACCCGCAACGCTCAAAATCGCCTGATGGTCCGGCTTCGTGAGGCCGAGGGCGAAGTTGAAGTGCTTAGACAAGAAATAACTGCTTTAGAAAATAGCGCTGCGCAAACTGAGCAGGCGATCGACAGTTTGCTCGTTACGATGCGTAGCGGCTCGCGTGGCCGTCTTCTTGGCCGTAACATCCAGATCTCGGATGAGAACGGCTCTGTGTCTGCACAGGCGGGCGAAACTTACCGGACCGAACCAAACAGAGAGGCTCGTGCTTCGACCGTTTCTTATATAAGCCATCACCGCGCGGTTCCGTCGATATCGCAGAATATCGAACCGCTAACAAACCGATTTTCCGACCGGACCATCACACAGGCTTGCACGCTTATCCTTCGCGAGGCCGGACGTCCGCTCCACGTGAACGAACTTTACAACATGCTTATCTCCGGCGGGATGAAGTTCAAAGGAAATAACCCGACGATCTCGATCGCCGTTTCGCTTAACCGAAACAGGAGATTCCGCAAGGTCGATCCGGGCACTTTTGACCTGATAATGCGGGAAGCGGTCCACACGGGCAGCTGATCGAGGAGCTTTACCAGACTTTCCGGGAAGACGAGGAGCAAGCTATCTACTATGGAGGCTTGTTCCTTTTCTTTTGTGTGCTAGAATTTACCCGCATTCTTAACTACTAGTACCAAAAAGACGAGACGGATCCAGGGATCGAAGCTTCGCACAATAGGCTAAAAGGCTGCGGTTCCAACTGGCGAGTTGGATCCGCACACACGCTCAAGATATGAAGCTTAGAATAACGATCAACGACGGATCGCTCGCGGGCCAGGTCTTTGAGCTCGAGAACGGATTTCTTTCAGTGGGCCGAGCCGATTCGTGCACGATAAGGTTCAACCCGCTGACTGAACATGCCGCATCGAGGCAGCACGCATTCATTGAAAGCCGATACGACGGTTTCTACATTACCGACAATCAGAGCACTAACGGCACATATGTGAACGGCGAGCGGATCTCTGCACCAACGCGTTTGTCGAACGGTGACAAGATCCAGTTCGGCCGAAATGGGATCACTGCGTTTGCGTCGCTTCCGGGTGATTCGGTGCCGACGATCCCGCGCGAGGAATTCCGTGAGCTGCAGGTTGATGCGTTCAATCAAAGGGTCGAGGGGCCGCAAAGTATACAGGCTTCTTTAAGCAATTTTGGGCTTGGTTCTCCGGCGGCGGTCAAGCCGGAGCCGAGTTCGACTAAGAAGTACATCGGGATCGCCGTCACGCTGTTTGCTCTTGTATTTCTCGCGTTGATCGTCGTAGCGATAATGCTTCTAAGCGTCGGCCCGGTGGCGGCTGTGATCGCGGCGGTCGTGGCATTCGTCCCGGCAATGGTCTACCTGATGCCCGTGCTCTGGCTCGACAGATACGATCCAGAACCCGCATGGCTGCTCGCACTCGCTTTTGCCTGGGGGGCGCTTGTCGCGGTAGTTGTGTCGTTCGTCATCAATACAGTTTTCGGCATCGCCGTTGGTATCGCCGTTTCGCCGGATGTCGGGCAGGCAGCGGGAGCGGTGATGTCTGCTCCGATATTTGAGGAGGGCTCAAAGGGCATCGGTCTTCTAATTCTGCTGATCTTCTTCCGCAAGTATTTTGATGACATTCTCGATGGGATCGTCTTCGCAAGCGTCATAGCACTCGGGTTTGCGACCGTTGAGAACGTGCTTTATTACGGACGCGGAATTCTCGGCGGAGGTTTCGGCGGCCTAATGCTGCTCTTCGTCTTGCGTGGAATTATGTCGCCTTTTGCACATGCAACCTTCACCTCGATGACCGGTATCGGATGCGGCATCGCACGCGAGTCGCACAACAAGGCAGTGCGGGTCATTATGCCCGTCGTTGGATATATGGCGGCGGTTTTGCTACACGCAATATGGAACGGAATGGCGGTGATCGGCGGAACAGAAGGATTCCTGCTCGGCTACTTCGTCGGCGAGATCCCGTTCTTCCTGATCTTCGTGGGCTTCTCACTTTACATTATGCGGCGGCAGGGCAAGATCCTTAAGGAGATGCTTGCGATCGACGTCGCGCGCGGCCTTATTTCGCCGGAACTTGAACAGATCGCGACATCTGCGTTTCGCGGTTTTGGCTGGGTCGTAAAGGGTATATTTGAGGGGAAATTCACTGCTCGTACGCGATACCTTCGAGCGGTCGGTAAACTCGGACTTAGCTATTGGCACATCCAGCGCGCAACGCGAGCGAAGGGCGAGACCGCAAGCTTTCAACAAAATCCTCTGCTTCGAGAAGAAGTACTCAGGCTCCGCGATCAGGTGTAGCAACCTGTTGGATGATGTAAGAAACTGCTAAATGGAGGTGATGGCCTTGGTTTTGCAGCAGGCAGAGAGGCCGCGAAGGGAAGCCCGAGAACCACAAAGAGTGCCGAACTGCTGGAGACCCTAAGCCATTCCTGACGTGCGGCCGACGGACATAAGCGGCGGTTTGTTTAGAAAATAAAAAGGCTGTCGGAAGTTTCCGGACAGCCTTTCCGTTTTTTGGTAGGCCGAACAGGGATCGAACCTGTGACCCGCGGATTAAGAGTCCGCTGCTCTACCAACTGAGCTATCGACCCAAAAAGCAAAAACGGATTATAGCAAATCGGTTCTTTTAGAACAAAGTGTGCAAACGCAGCTTGCAAAATCGTTCTCATATTTTGAGAAAAGTGCCAAAAAGCTGCAAAATCACATAGGTTATGCGTGAATGTCCAAAATGCGAGGTGTGTTATCCGGACGAGGTGCCGGTCTGTCCTGCGGATGAATCCGCGTTGCGGCAGACCTTGCCCGGAACGCCTTTGCTCGCGGACCGCTACCTATTGAAGAGCCGCCTCGGCAGAGGTGCGATGGGGCAGGTTTATCTCGCTAACGATACGAAGTTCGAGGCCCGCCGCGTTGCCGTCAAAACGGTCCGGCAGGATGTCCTGAACAGCGAAGATATGGCGGAAGGCGAGGCCATCGCGCGCTTTAACCGTGAGGCGCAGGCCGCGGCTTCCATTCAGCATCCGAATACTGTCAGCGTTACGGATTTTGGCGAGACGGCGGATGGCGTGTTCTACCTCGTGATGGAGTATGTCGAGGGTGAGACGCTACACAAGCTGCTCCGTCGAGAAGGAACGCTCCCGATAAAGCGTGCGGTCAGCCTGCTACGGCAGATCTCAGATGGTGTTGAGGCCGCACACTCGCTTGGAATCCTGCATCGCGATCTAAAACCGGCGAATATCTTCATTATGCAAACCGGTCGCTCAGGCGACGGTTTTGTAAAGGTCGGTGATTTCGGACTTGCGAAGATCGTTAGCGCGACGTTTACGGATTCTACGTCAAGTGCGACACCGTCGTCCCGGGGCATCATAGGGACGCCGGAGTTTATGTCGCCCGAGCAGATGCAGCCTGAGGTCGGCGTGGATAAACGTGCCGATCTCTACGCATTGGGGACGATCGCGTATCTGATGCTTGGCGGAAAGACACCGTTCTCGGGTGAAATGATGCAGCTCGTGATGCAGAAAATAATGCACGAGCCGCCGCTGCTTTCCACAATACGAACGGATGTCCCGAGCGATGTCGAACGCGTCATTATGCGTTCGCTAAAGACGAAGGCGGAGGATCGCCCTGCTTCAGTTTCAGAATGGATCGATTCACTTGAGAGTGCTGCCTCGGACGTTAGTGAGAATCAACGCGGTGGGCCGAAACTCATCATCCTTGGGCCGATAAATGCCGAGGTCTATGTTGATGACGAGCGGCGGGCGAGCGTCGGGAGTTCCGGCCGCGTTGTGCTTACGGATATTCCACCCGGACGCCACATCCTGCGCGTTTCAAAGGCGGGCGAAAAGGATGACGAGCGTGTTATCGAGATCCGCGAAGGTGCGAACGAACAGGTGATACAGGCTCAGCTTCGGCACTTTTCGGCCGAGGGAAGCCAGCCGTCACCGTCACAAGGATCAAGCGCCGGAAGCTCGCCGCAGTCCAGCCTTTTGCCCGGTATCGTCGGATGTAACGCTTGCGGAGCTCGATATGCCGAAGGTGTACGATTCTGCGGCAGATGCGGTGGAGCTTCTTTCACGATGATCGTCCCGGCGGAGGGGCCGGGAATGCGCCCGTGCCCACGTTGCCGAACGCCGCGGCCTATCGATTCAAAGTTCTGCGGCAAGTGTGGGTACAGCGGAGATACAACTGCTCAGCGGGTCGTCGGCTTTGCTACGATGCCGCACAGCTCGCTGCCGCCTCAGGCAGAAAGGGTTTGCCGTCGCTGCGGCAGCGTGTTTCCGGCGCATATAAAGTTTTGTGGGCGATGCGGCCTAACTCTTGGCTAAATGGTGTGTACAAGTCGCGCTTTTAGTGTTCTATGGGTATAATGTCTTAGATTTTTTCGCAAATTGACCCAAGAGACTTGAGGCGAAGACACTATGAAGATCTGCCCCAAATGCCAAAAAACATACACTGACGACAACCTGAACTTTTGCCTCGAGGATGGAACTGTACTCCAACAGATGGCGAGTGCTGCTCCGCCGCCGACTGTCGCGATGAATGTTCCGATCACGCAACAGCCCGTTCCGCCGCAGACCTTTCAACAGGCCGATTCACCGCAGGGCGGTTGGCAGCAGCCTCAGCAGGCATATTCGATGCAGCCACCCAAGAAGTCGTCAAAGGCTTGGATCTGGGTATTGCTTATACTTGGGCTTATTCTCCTAGCATGCGGTGGCGGTGCTGCCGGCCTGTTCTATATCGGCTATCAGGAACAGCAGAACCAGCTCGCAAATTCGAATAGCTCTACACCGACGTGGGCATCACCGACACCAAGGAAAAATTCGACGACGACGCCGACAACAACTTCGCCTTCCAGCCGGACCAACGTTGATTCGTTGGACCTCTCGCTTTGGGTGCGTCCGGCATCGGTCTATGGCTCGACGAAATTCGAGGGCGGCGAACTTATCGTATCGTCGAAAGATGCAGACCACTATTATGTTATTACCGGTGCCGAAGACCTAAAGTCCACTAATGCGGACGTTTCGATCACCGTCCGAAATGTGAATTCAAAGGCAGCCCGTACCGGCTACGGTCTGATCTTCCACAGCGATCCCGACAGGGCACTTCGACAAGATTACGTCCTCCTGATCGATTCGATGAAGCAACGCTATCGGATCGCTCGTCACGATTCGAGCCAAGAATTGGACGTGACCGATTGGACAAAGAACACTGCGATAAACTCGGGGAGCGCTGAGAATAAGCTCGAGATCCGCGATCATCCCGACACCGGGAAGGTCGATCTCTACATTAACGGCCAGCTTGTTGATTCTATCAAGAATGAGTTTGGCTATCCGGGCGGCGTCGTTGGTATCTATGCCGGCGATGCGATCCCGGTTGCCTTCAAGGACTTTGAGATAAGGACCAATTAAATGAAGCGTTGCCCTAAATGCGGTAAAACTTACAACGAACCTCTCAACTTTTGTCTCGACGACGGGGATCTCCTTGTTGATGAAGGTCCTCAACGGGCATTCGACGACACGCCTCCGACCGTTATGATGAGCGAGGCACGGACCACCAATCCGTCGAATTGGTCCGCGCCGCCCGTCCAATATCAGTCGCCGCAAATGTGGCAGCAGCCGATGTATGCGGCGTCGCCGAATCAAACACTGCCTATCGTTTCTCTTTGCCTGGGTATCGCGAGCTTGACGATCGGCTGGTGCTGCTCACTGGGACTGCTTCTTGGGCCGGCTGCACTGATCACCGGCGGTATCGGACTCGCGCAGACGAGGAAGGATCCACAAAGATACGGTGGCCGTGGGATGGCGATCGCCGGTATGATCACCGGGGGTGTCTTTCTCGGCCTCTATATTTTATTCATCATCTTTTATGGAGCAGCTCTCCTTTTCGGCGGACTTGGAAATTAACGCGCTTCGGGCTTAATATTAAAGTTTGCGAGTTTACCTTGGAAACTGAATGCGTGTAAGCCTAAATGTCGTCGCCGGCCCGCAACTCGGCCGAAGTTTTACTTTCGACCAGCACGATACTTTCTTGATCGGCAGAGGCGAGGACGCGCACTTCTGTTTGCCCAGGGACAGATTCTTCTCGCGACATCACTGCATACTTGAGATCGCACCGCCGCAGGCATTCATCCGCGACCTTGGTTCGACAAATGGCACGTTCGTCAACGGCCTTCGTGTAGAGACCGCATACCTGAACAACGGTGACCGGATACAAGGCGGTGAGACTGTCTTAGAGGTCGTCGTCTCGTCTGATGCACCCGCAGTTACGCCGAGCGGACATCTTCCGCCGCCGGGGCAGACGGAGCCGTCGCTCGTAACGGTAACCTGCTTGAACTGCAACATTCCTGCAAGCGTCGCCGCGAATACTCCGGCGACCGAGATGACCTACGTCTGCGATGAATGCCGTGAGAAACTCCGAGCCAATCCGCAGCCGATACCCGGCTATCAAATGATCCGGGTGATCGGACAGGGCGGAATGGGCAGCGTGATGCTTGCACGCTCCGAGCGTGACGGCCGCGCGGTCGCGATCAAAACACTTCTGCCTGAAGTTGCGGTCAGTGATCAATCGCTGAAGAGGTTTACGCGTGAGATCGAGGTCGCGTCTTCCTTAAAACACCCGAATATCGTCGAATACGTTGAACACGGGACGCATAACAACATCGTCTATCTCGTGACGGAATTCGTCTCGGGAATGGATGCGGCCAAGCTCGCAAAACACCGCAACGGCAGGTTGGATTGGCGCGAGGTCGTGCAGATCATCGAGCAAACACTTTCTGCCCTTGATTATGCTCACTCGCTCGGCTTCGTCCACCGAGACATTAAAGAGCAGAACATTCTCGTCTCCGGCACCTATCCGAATTTGATCTCTAAATTGACGGATTTCGGCCTGTCGAAGAGTTATATGCAGACGGGAATGAGCGGCGTTACGATGGTCGGCGATGTCGCCGGCACGATCGCCTACATGCCGCCCGAGCAGGTAAGGGATTTTAAGGAAGTGCGTCCGCCGTCGGATATATATTCGGTCGGGATGACGGCGTACAGCCTCCTCACCTCAACTCACCCGCTTGATATCGGTCCGAAAGCCGGAATTTCCGCTACTGTGAAGGCAATTTTCGACAAGCCGATCATTCCGATCGAGCAACGCATTCAAGGCGTGCCGCGGAAAGTTGCCGCCGTGATAGAAACAGCACTCGCGAAACAGGTCGAACTTCGCTGGCGAACCGCAGGTGCGATGCGCGAAGCATTGCTCACCGCCGCCTCCGAAGGTTAGACCGTGATCGTAACCTTCGAGAGCGAACGCGGAGCGTCGGGGTCGAGGCCCTTTGCAGCCGACAGATAGGCCGCAAAAAGTTGCGCCGGGACGATGAACGGGATCGGCGTAAGGAACTCATCAACATCAGCCTGAAGCCGAACGGATCGCGGCGATGCCTCAGCAACCGCAGCGTCATTCGTGATCGAAAGACAGTCCGCATGCAGATCTTTGAGCTTTTCGAGAAGTTCGAGACTGCTCGATTTCGTTACTCCCGCAGGAGCGAACATAATAACCGGAAAGCGACGCTCTACGACCGCGAGCGGCCCGTGGAAAAAATCCGCAGTCGAGAATCGCTCGGCAACCACATAACACGTCTCCATCAGCTTTAGAGCCAATTCATAAGAATTGCCGTAGTTCACGCCACGTCCGACGACGACGCAATTCTCCATAAAAACGTATCTTTCAACGAGCTCGCGTATTTCCGGTGCGACCTTATGGGCGTTCTCAACAAGCTCCGGGATCGACGCGATGCCTGGGTCCGCTCCGCCCAACGCACGAGTGAGCAGATAGAAGTGAAGCATCTGGCCCGAATAGGTTTTCGTCGCGGCGACAGAACGCTCGCGTCCGGCGTGAATAAGCAAGGTCTCGTCGGCAAGTTTTGCCATCGAGGATTCGGCTTCGTTCGTGATCGCGAGGGTCAGTGCACCGGATGCCTTTGCTGATTCGAGAACGAGATTTATGTCGGCACCTTCGCCCGATTGCGAAACACCGACAACAAGGCTGCGGCTCAGGTCGAGCTTCGCGTTGTAGAGCGTGTAAACCGAAGGTGCCGCGAGCGAGACGGGGATACCCGTATTCACTTCGATCAAATACCGCCCAAAAAGTGCTGCATTATCCGAACTTCCGCGGGCGACGAGCACGATGAGGTCGATGTCCCTCTTTGAAAGACTTCGTGCCAGGGCTTCGTATTTTGTTTGTTCTTCTTTGAGTGTTTTTTCAAGAGCCGCAGACTGTTCTGCGATCTCGGCTAGCATCAATGACATTCTAGTGATCCTTGTCGAAAGATAATTGTAGATGGTTGACGTTAGAAAGGGAACTGGCCACGGCCGCCTAATCCAAACGCTCCTCCGAATCAGCGACAGGAGTATCGACGGGTCGGCTCATTTCCGATACGACGACGTTGATGATGCCGCCGATCATCACGCTCATTGCCGTAAAATACAGCCAGAGCATCGTAACGATCACTGCTCCGAGGGAACCGTAAGTTCGGTCATAGCTGTTGAAATATTGCAGATAGAGCCGGAATGCCCCCGTCAAGACGATCCAAGAGACGATCGCTACAACCGAGCCTGCATTCAGCCAGATCCAACGCCGTGGCCGAAACGCCGGCAGAAGGTTGTAGATCAGTTCGCATGCGACAAGAAGGATCGCGACGATCGTGATCCACTGTATGCCAGCGACGATCCAGAATGACGTGACGGTAACGCCGGCTGTCTCCGACATTGACGTGGCAAATCTCCCGCCGTAGAACATGACTAACAGCACGCCGCCGACAAGCAGTACCATCGCAAGCGTCATCAACACCGACTGAAGCTTTGATTGCCACCACGATCGGTATTCCTTTAGCGAGTAAACTGCATTCAGTGCGTTTCGGATAGCGTCAACGCCAGCGGACGCCGCCCAGAGTGCGGCCGCAAGGCCAAGGATGACCTTAGTGCTCGAGCTGTTCCTGACGATCTCAAGAAGCGTCGTCGAGACAAGCGTGTAAACGACAGCGGGCATCAGCCGATGCAAATAGGAGAACAGTTCCTCGCGAAGGGTATCGGTCGTACCGATGACCAGGCCGAACAAACTTACAATAAAGAATAAGAGCGGGAAGAGAGCGAACGTAAAGAAGAAGGCGGTTTGCGCCGAGCGGTCAAAGATGTCCGTTTCCAGGATCCGATCCCAAAGTTTTGAAAAAAAGACCTTCCAGTCAAACTCGCGAGAACTGACCATCGGAGAGAGCCTCCTACTCGGGGACAAACTTTCGGGCGACGCGGCTGCCAAATCCGCATGTTATCTCGTATGAGATCGTTCCGGTAGCTGCCGCGAGGTCTTCTGCCAAGATAGTTTCGCCGCCGTCAGAGCCGATGACAGTGACTTTGGTGCCGACCTCGACATTCGGGATATCCGTCACATCTAGGATCGTCCAATCCATCGAAACACGGCCTACGACCGGGGCTTTTTTGCCAAGGACGATCATCTCGCCTTTGTTCGATAAGGCCCGTGGGTATCCATCGGCGTACCCGATCGGGACGGTAGCAATGACCGACTTCCGCTCGGCGACAAAGGTGCGTCCGTAACCGAGCGAATCGCCTGCCGACACTTTCTTCAAGAATCCAACTTCCGAGGTTACCGACATAACGCGCCTCAATTCCGGCTGCGGCACGTCGGGTAAAATGTCGCCGCCGAGCCCGTAGAGTATTCCGCCCAGACGAACTAGTCCCACACGCGATCTTGGAAATGCAACCGAGGCCGGTGAGTTCGCAAGGTCCAAGATAGCGGGGCGAATACCGGCATTTGCAAACAACTCGACTGCGGCGCCGAATCGGTCGATCTGAAAATTCGTGTAGTCGCTCTGGCTTAGATCGTCTGCAGAGGCGAAGTGCGTCATGAGGCCTTCGACCTCGAGGTTCTTAAGCCGTGCTATGGCGGCCGCGAATTCTCCAGCCTCCGAATAGGGAACACCGATGCGGCCCATTCCGGTGTCGACCTTAATATGGAGCTTTTGTCGTATATTCCGCGAGGCTGCCAGCGAATCGAGAGCTTCGGCAGAATCGATCCGGCAAACGACGGGCGTGAGTTCGTTGTCAATGGCGGCCGCGGCCTGCTCCGGCCAAATACCGCCAAGGATAAGGATCTCACCTTCGATCCCGGCCCGACGCAACTCAACGGCTTCCTCAAGGATCGCGACCGCGAGGATCTTAACGCCCTCGGCCTTTAGCCGTCGCGAGCATTCGACCGCTCCGTGGCCGTAGGCGTTTGCCTTAACGACGGCCAAGACATCCGTCTCACGCCCTAGGAACTGGCGGGCGGAGTTCAGGTTAAAGGCGAGGGCATCGAGGTCTGTCTTTGCCACTGTCGGCCTGGTCAAGTGCATGCAGATACGGTGTGAACAGTTAAGGTAAAATCGAGATAAACGTGCGTAAAGATAAGATGATAAATATAGTTAGTGTCTACAGCGGAATGTTGCCGTGCTTCTTTGGCGGATTTGAATCTCGCTTGTTTCGGAGCAGTTCGAGCGCACGGATAAGTTTCGGACGTGTCAACTTGGGCTCGATGATCTCATCTATAAATCCGCGTTCGGCGGCCACATACGGGTTTGCAAACTTGTCTTCGAACTCGGATATCTTCGCCTTTCGATAGGCCTCGTCGTGTTCGGCAATGTCACGCTTGAACAGGACGCCGACCGCGCCTTCTGCTCCCATAACGGCGATCTCGGCCGTCGGGTAGGCAAAGTTCACGTCGGTGCGGATATGTTTAGATGCCATTACGCAATAAGCACCGCCGTATGCCTTTCGTGTAATGACGGTGATCTTCGGAACAGTCGCTTCGGCGTACGCAAATAGAAGCTTTGCACCGTGGCGTATGATCCCGAAATGTTCTTGGTTAACCCCGGGCAGAAATCCCGGAACGTCCTCAAAAGTAATGAGCGGAATATTGAAGCAATCGCAAAAACGGACGAATCTCGCCGCCTTTACCGATGCGTCAATGTCTAAAACTCCTGCAAGGAAAGCGGGCTGATTTGCGACGATACCGACGGACTGGCCACCAAGACGCGCGAATCCGATAACAATATTCTGCGCAAAATGCTCCTGCACCTCAAAAAAGTAGTTGTCATCGACAACGTTGTGCACAATGTCGCGTATATCGTACGGCTGATTGGCCGACTCCGGAACGATCGAATTGAGTGCCTCGTCCGCTCGATCGACCGGATCGCTTGTTGCGACGAATGGCGGATCGTCCATATTGTTCGACGGTATGAACGAGAGAAGTTCGCGGGTAAGACGCAGGGCGTGTTCGTCAGAATCCGCCGCAAAATGCGCGACGCCTGACTTGGCGTTGTGCGTTATTGCGCCGCCAAGTTCGTCCTTTGTTACGTCTTCGTGCGTAACGGTTTTGATGACATCCGGCCCGGTAATGAACATATAGGACGTGTCTTTGACCATCACGTTAAAGTCCGTGATCGCGGGCGAATAGACCGCACCGCCGGCGCAGGGCCCAAGAATGCAGCTAATCTGCGGAACAACGCCGCTTGCGAGCGTATTTCGCAGGAAGATGTCGGCGTATCCGCCAAGACTTACGACGCCTTCCTGAATTCGAGCTCCACCGGAATCATTAAGGCCGATAACGGGAGCGCCGACCTTCATCGCAAGGTCCATCACTTTGCAGATCTTTTGCGCGTGAGTTTCCGAGAGCGAACCGCCAAATACGGTAAAATCCTGTGCGAAGACAAAAACTTCGCGGCCATCGACACGGCCGTGTCCGGTAACGACACCGTCGCCGAGGTACTTCTGCTTATCGAGGCCGAAATCGTTCGAGCGGTGGACAACGAACTTGTCGAACTCCTCGAACGTCCCATCATCGAGGAAGAATTCGATTCGATCTCGGGCGGTCATTTTGCCCGATTTACGCTGCTTCTCGAGGCGTTCGGGGCCTCCGCCCTCTTCGGCAAGGGCAGAGCGTTCTTTTAGGAGTTCAAGTTTTGATTTATGTCCGATCTCCGGCTGCATAGCGATAAGTTTAGCGGTTTTACGGTTCAATTCAAACCTGCTAAAAAGTAATAGGCGAATGAAAAGCGAGGTGATCTCAAGCAAAGATAACGCACGACTAAAAGCCGCGAGGCAGGTGCGTGACGGGCGTGACCGTTCGATGGTCTTTGTCGAAGGCCTGCGGCTCGCGGACGAAGCCCTAAGGTCAAAGCTTGCTGTCCGAGAGTGTTTCGTTACGGAGAAATTTGGCGAAAGCCCGCAGGGAAGCGAGGTGCTGGAAATCATTCAGGATCGCGGCATCTCGATCTCGACATGCTCGGAGGCCGCGTTCCGCTCGGTTGCGGATACGACAAATCCTCAGGGTATCGTGCTTCTTGCCGATCGGCCTGCAGATGCCGAGCTCGAACTGCTGTTCTCCTTCACGAAGCCTTTATTGCTCGTCTATTGTTTTGAGATCAACAATCCTTCGAATCTCGGTGCGTTGTTGAGGACGATTGAGGCTGCCGGAGCCTCGGGCGTGATCCTGTCGCCGAATTCGACCGATCCGTTTACTCCAAAAGCTTTGCGTGCCTCGATGGGAGCTGCCTTTCGGCTACCGATAGCAACAGGCGTCGAGATCGCCGCGGTGAAAGCTCTTTCGGATGAGAATCGGGTGAACACACTCGCGGCTGCTGCCGAGGCGCGCGAATATCATTTCAATGCTGATCTTAAGGAGTCGGTCCTGATCGTACTCGGCGGCGAAGCGAACGGCCTTCCGGCTCAGGTGATCGAAACGTGCGATTTGCAGATCAGAATCCCAATGCAGTCGGGCGTCGAGAGCCTGAATCTGACGGTCTCGGGGGCGATCATCTTGTACGAAGCTGTCAGACAGCGGATGAGTTAGGGAACGGCGTTCGCGGGTTCAGCGGCCTTAACTGCTTTTGCCGCTTCGATCTCACGCTTGAATGCAGCAGAAGCGTCGGGATCGGCTAGCACCGCCTCGGCGAGAATTATGTCATCCCTCATCACGGCGAGATTTGACTCTTCACTGGTGTCGATCATCTTTTTCGCCTCGGTGAATGCCGCTTTTGCTTTCTGAAAATCTCCGACAAGCAAGTACGCACGACCCAATAGATAATAGTCCGCTGCGTCCTGCGGCGGCGGCTGCCGTTGGATGTAAAGAGCGGGATCTTTATCGACATTGCGGCGGTTTTCCTCGAACGCGGTAAATGCGATATTCGCCGAGCGCATTTCGGTCAGATCCTGGACGGGCGGAGCTTCACTCGCCTGCGGTGCGAAAGCAAAATGATAAACGCCAACACCGATCGCCGCTCCAAGCACGAGAGCTCCGGCAGCCGCTAAGAGCGTTCGCAAGCCGCTTGTTCGCTCTGACGGTGATCCGTCTGCGACAAGGTCAAACCGGTCGCGATCGACCTCTCTCGCGGTTACAAAGTCGCGGCTGAAGTCGCTTGCTCGACGATCTTCGGCATGCGCAACAGCTGGTTCTTCAGCAGCCGCAACGGGCGTCGAGACGGGCGGCGGTTCCTCGGCCTGAACGGGAAGAGGCAGAGGCTCGGGTTCGGCCTGCACGGGTTCTTCGTACGTGGCCGATGCGACGGGCAGAGGCTCGGGGACCGCCGGCTCAAGACTCTCTACTTCATCGATCGAAAGGTCAGCAGTCTCAAGCTCCAGGACGTCGTCGCCTGATACTTCAGATGGAATTCGCACGGAAGCGACTGTGTCGAATTCGCTCAGGTCCTCGTCCTCAGCCGAAACTTCTACCGTGGGAGCCGTGTGAGTTGCGAGCACTTCGTATTTGACGACAACGGCGGTTAAGTTATCCTCGGCACCACGCTGATAGCACGTCTCTTTGATGACCCGGCAGATCTCTTCGGGATCTTCACCCGCAAGCAGTTGGGCAAGTTCCTTGTCCGGGATGTGCCGCGTTACGCCGTCGGAACAAAGCAGATATGTGCAATCTCGCGAAACTATCTTTGTCTTCAGGTCGAGCTGAACTGAAGGTTCGGCACCGAGAGCGCGATTGATCACATTTTTCGCCGGATGATTCTCCGCTTGCTCTTCGGTCATACGGCCCGCACGGACCTCGTCCGCAACGACGGAATGATCTTCGGTTTCGCGATGGAGCGATCCGTCGCCGTCCAAGCGGTAGAGGCGAGAGTCGCCCGCATGGCCGATCGTTGCGATGTTTCCGTCAAGGTGCAGGGCAACGACGGTCGTCGCCATTTGAGCGAGTTGAGAAAGCTCGGTGGACATTTGGTAGATCGCGGCGTTCGCTTGTCCAAGAGCGATCTCCATAACGTGTTCTGCATCCGAACCTGGCAGAGCATTGTTGAACGCCTCGCCAAGGATCTCCATCGCCATCTGCGACGCGACCTCACCGGCCTGTGCGCCGCCAACACCATCCGCGACGGCGAAGATCCCGGACGTTGGATTCGAAAGATACGAATCCTCGTTCTGCGGCCTTTTCTCGTTAAGGCCGCGATCGCTTACGGCCGCCGACATTATGTGAAATCCCTGGGTCATTATTTACAAGGCCTTAAGCTCAGGCTGCGGCAGTATGCGCGTTGTCCGGTTCGGGAACTACCGTATCGCGAAGCCGATCCATTGCATTTCGATGTGAGAATGCCAATAGCATCCCAAGCATTACAAAACTCGTTACAAGGCTGAATCCGCCGTGACTTACGAACGGGAGCGTGATGCCCGTCATAGGCAATGCCCGCGTGATACCGCCGATATTTACAAGTGCCTGGAAACCGATAAAAGCTGCGAGCCCGATAGAGCAGAGCTTGCTGAACATATCTCTCGAATCTCTCGCGATCTGAACACCCGCGGTGACGAACAAAATTAGTGCAAAGGTTATCAACAAACCTCCTGAAAGTCCAAGTTCTTCGCCGATCGCGGCGTAAATATAATCGGAGTCCGAGACGGGGATCAGCTCGGGATATCCGAGTCCGAATCCGCGGCCGGTAACGCCGCCGGACGCGATGCCGAAGGTTGCCTGCGCAGGCTGGAATGCGAGCATATCGAACCACGCATCCGTGTTGATCGAACGTTGAAGGGCCGGGTCGTCTTCGATCATTCCGGGAAGCTTCGGATCATTCTTTACAAGGTCGGCATAGTATCGGTCGTAGTCGTCCTTCCACCATACGGTGTCAGGCGAAGGCGGATCGAAACCATCGAGCCACAGATGAAACCGCTGTTGGATCCGATGCGGAAGGATCGTGCGAACCGGACTCGCAAGAGTTGGAAGGAGCGGAACCTTTGCCTGCGTCGATGGCGGCAGGGCCCCGACGACCAAAATGCTAACGGCGAGCAGGACAGTTCCAACGAGAACAAACCGCTGCGAGAATCGACGGACGGCGATCAAGTAGAGCGTCGCATACACGGCGCTGAAGACCATCATTTGCCCGAAATCTTTCAGGACAAAGAAAGGCAAGAAAGGGACGACGGCCATGAACACGAGCGGCAGCACGTCCTTCGCTCTCGGAAGGCCCCAATAGGTGCGTGCAAGGTCTCGGTAAAGAACCGCGAGGATCGCTGCGAAGCCGATCAGAAATGGAACCTTCGCCGGCTCCCACGGCGTCATATTTCCGAGGAATTTTCCTGCCTGCGAGGTCAGGGCCGCGAAGAAAAGCGGTACGAGCGTAAGCAGCACGATCACAACGCCGTTGCCCTGAAGAAGCTTCTGCACATCATCCCTACGGACGAGAACGAACACGCCGACGAAGGCGACGATGGCGAATAGCGGTATCCAAGTATTCGACGAAAAGAGTGTGCCGGAGAGCGATTCCTTCACAGGGCGTGGAGTTTCCTGCGAAAGATCGACCGGGTGCGGATCGGACGGTGGCAGCCCTACCATTTGTTTCTTTTCGGCAGAGTAATTCTCCGTTACGAAGTGCATCTGAGCGGTACGGATCTTCGCCGCACGCTCCTGTGCGATGGCTGCGAATTTTGCGTCGAGCAAGGCACGCGATTTTTCGCGATCGGTCATCGTAGAATTCTCGATCTTCGAACGAACCGCGGGGTCGATATCTGCTACATACTCGCGGTCGGAAAAAAGGCGATACTGCGCGGTCAGCCCGATGGAGAACAAAATGACACACGCCGTATATGGGATCCAGGATCCGCGATAGGAGAAAAGCTTTCGCAGGATGATGGGCAAAAGAGCGAGTATCAGTATGAGGCCGACGTTCCGATACGCGACGAGAGAACTTGTTTCATAACCGCGGATCAGTGCTGAATAACTGATCGCATAGTGCGCGATGGCCGTCATAAAGACAACGACCAGAAGGGCACAGACGTGGATAAATGTTCGGTTAGACACGAGTAATTAACGCTTCTTTGCTTTGGGTTTCGTTGCCGCCGGCTTCGGCGTATATTTATCGCCGAGGAGCCCAAGTTCACGAGCCTTCAAGATCACCTCAGCGGCGATCGGGGCTGCTGTTCCACCGCCGAAGCGGCTTCCGATATCTTCAACGACGACCGCGATCGCGACCTGCGGATTCTCCAAAGGAGCGATGCTGATGAACCACCCGTCAGTGCGATCGCGCGTGATATATTTCTTTTCTTCGATCACCTCGCCGTTCTTCCCCGTTTTTTTGACGATCGTGAACTTTCGTCGTCCATCCTCGTCATATACGGGCACATTGTCCTGTTCGGCCGTTCCCGTTTTACCGCCGGCGGCTATTCCTGTTCCCGAAAGGATTGCACGTACTCGACCGCCTGTCCCGCCTGGTTCCTCAGTCACAGTGGACATAATTTCGCGTACCATTGCCGCCTGCTGCGGAGAAAGGATCTGCGAAAACGGCTGTGGAGGAAGGTCGGCTTCGATCTTCGGCTTAATGAGCTGTCCTTTCAGATTGCCCGCCCCTGCCGCGATAAGGGCCATCTGAAACGGCGTCATCTGCGACGCAAGTCCCTGGCCCATGCCTTCCAACCCAAAGTCGTAAAGTGTCAAGCTCTTGCCGACGACCATTGTCGATTGCCTGGGACTAAGGGAGTTCGCGATACGTTCCGAGCTTGTATTCCAGACTTGCGGAAAGAAGCCCTGAACCAGAGCATCCTTTGGCTCATCGACAGTCGCAATACCGAACTGACGTGCGGTCTCGGCCATTCGTTCTCTGCCAAGATAGTTTGCGAGCTGTGCGAAATATTGATTGCTCGACACTTTGAAGGCTTCTCGTAGCGGCACATCGGTACTGCAGATTTCGCAGCTTCCGCCAGCATCGCAGATCGGTCGCGAACCTTTGAACGGCGTGTAGCACGGCGGATCGGCAGTCGAAGGCAGATCGGGAAAAAGCGCGTCCTGCTTTCCGGCTCGGAATGCCGAGACCATCGTCAGCGTTTTGAAGGTCGAGCCAGGCGGATAGAATTGACGCGTTGCACGGCTTAAAAGGGGTTGGTTGGCTTTGTCGGACTCAAGGCGCAAGTAACCGTCGAGAGTGCGAACGTCATCCAGGCTGTACGACGGATTCGAGTACATCGCAAGGACGTCGCCGGTCTGTGGATTCAATACAACGATCGCACCTTTCTTTCCTTCAAGTTGTTTTGCAACAAACTGCTGCAGCTGACGGTCGATCGTAAGCCGGACATCCTTATTAACCGGTTCCGGTTCGCGATATTTGAAAAGAATGTCCCACGCTTCAGGTGCGGGACCGGAAGTTTTCGAAAATAGAGAGCGTTCAAGGCCGGGCGTGCCTCGTTCCGTACCGAAGAGATGGGCCATCTCCCGATCGAGCGGATATGCCCGATCAAGCCCACCGTTATGAGAAAGTTTGTAGTATGCGAGCGATGCGTCGAGTTTTCCCGTGCGGTCAAGTATCCAACCGCGAAGGTCTGCCGCACTAGTGCGCCGTCGCCGTAGATCCTTGTAAGCAAGGGCCTGAAATTGATCGTTCTCTTCGTCGGCATACTTTGTCCAATAGACGTGAAATCCAAATACCGCGAACGCAGCGATCACGAAAAATATCTGCCAGACGAAAATGCTGCGGTTCGCAATGTTGACCGTAAGGCGTTTTGCCACGCGTGGCGGGACAGAGCCTTCCGCGGTAAGGCGCGGACGTCGAATGGTCTCAAGAAGAAAAACGCCAATAAAGATCAGCAGCAGAAGAAGGCCGAGCAGGTAGAGGATCGTGATACCGGCCGGAGTGCGCTCGAGCACCTGGCCACCGAAGATATATTCCGGCCGCAGGAATTTCCAATCGATGAGAAGAACAAAAACGATGTTCATCCTTCAAACTGCTCCTCGCCCTCGTCCTCTTCGGGGTTCTCAGATCTTGCCGGGCTTGCCTCTTCCTGAAGTGCGAACTTTACATCGACAGTACCGAAAGTTACGGTGCCGCCGTTATCAACGGCGACAGCCTCGCCGTACGCGATCCTCTCACCGCTCACTTTCGTTCCATTCGTTGAACCTGTGTCAGCGACTGACATTTTTCCCTCGGCAGAAATGGCGAGGGTAGCGTGATGTTTTGAAACGCTTGTGTCGTCTATGGTGAGCATGCTCTCGGCTGTGCGTCCGATACTGATCCTGCCGGGTGCCGGAACTCGAATGACGATCTCGTCGTCGAAGCCGCCAACGCTGAACCGGGTGGAGCATAAGTACACACGATCCGGCTCTGGAGCGGCGCCTGAGCTTGTGTCGGCCACCTCGACAGGCTGGTTTGTACTTGCGACCTTTCCGGCCGCATCGAAGGAGGGTACTGACAGCATGATCTCCCTCTCGTCCTCTTCGCGATCCGAAGTCGGGTCGAATGAAGCAATGAACCTGATACCTTCAGTGAAAAAGTCAGGCTTAACCTCGACGGTCATTGGTGCCGCGGTGTAATACCTGCGGTCGTTAATGTGGTCGATCGCGGCGATCAGCAACTCGTCTTCGAGAGCGCCGATCGTGTCGCTGTCATCGGTCGCGAACTTATCCCACTGCATTTTCAACACGATCGAGTGCGGCACGACCTTGCCCTTTCCACGCACATCGCGAGCCTCGGTATCGAGAACCTTCTTGATCCGCTCGATGACCTCGCTGGTTGAAAGGCTACTTGAGGGTTTACGCTGCCTTCCGGTAAGGCCATCGAACATATCACCGAGCTTTCCTAGAACTCCCCGAAGAAGGGAGTCGATGGATGTAGATCGCGTATTTTGTGGGCTATCTTCTGTCATCACATCAGATACGAGTGGAATCAATAGTAGCGAATTTCCCCAAATTTAGAAAAATCTGAAAATCCCTTGTAAAACACTGTTCAACTGTGGCAAAATATTTTTGGAAAGCTAACCCCCTTCCACATTTCTTCTTGATAGTGCTCCCTGTTTCGCCTTCGACGTATCCGTCGGAGTCAGCGGGAGTTTTACCCGACGAAAACACACTCTTTAAACAATATGACTTGCCGCAAGCAAATAAAGACTGGCGGACGCTCCGGCGAACTCGGATTTTCGGTGACGGAGCTATTCGTTACTTTGTCCGTGCTGGCGATCGTATGTGCGATCTCTATTCCATACATAGTTAGCTATCGCAAAGTATATCGATCGGACGACCAGGCTCTTCGGATCATTGACGTCATTCGTGAAACCTCGCAGCTTGCCATGACGCGTCGGCGCACGATGCGGGTCGAGATCGACTTGACCGACAACGCTCTTCTCCAGATCGATGAGAACAACGCCGATCCGGACACCCTTATTAAACGAATTCCGCTCGACAATGTTCAGGATATTCGGGTCGATGGGCCGCCGGCAGGCGTTACGGCACCGAATCCTCCGAATTACGGAAACATTTCGTTTTCGACCGATAGCGTTGGTCATCAGGAGGGCGGCAGTACGGTGTCCGGCCATTCGGTTTGGGTAGCAAGGTTCGAAAGCCAGGGTACAGTGGTTGATACGGCCGGAAATCCGGTCAGCGCCACGATATACATTTGGCCCCCAGCTATTCCGGGAAGCAGCGTTACTCGAAGCAAGGGCGAGGTCCGAGCGATCACACTTTTCGGCGGCAGCGGAGCTCTTCGACTTTGGAAACACGACGGCACAAGTTTTGTAGCCAGCACACAATAGGTTCAAGCATATGAAAACCACAAACGAATCCGGATTTTCGTATATCGACGTAATGATCGCGATCGTCATTTTGATGGTCGGGATCCTTGCACTTATGTCGGGAATGGGCGGTGCCGTGCTTCAGGCACGCTCGCAGGAGCAGCAGATGGTCGCCAAGCAGATCGCTGCCTCGACGATGGAATCGATCATGTCGGTGAAGGAAACCGACCCTGACCGTCTGGGTTGGGATGCGGTCGGGAATATTGGTTCGAACCCCGACGCAGGCGGCGTTCCCCAAGGTGTGTTCGTTGTCGGGTTTCAGGATGTACACGAAGGTGCCGGGCCGGACGAGATCATTGGTACGGCCGACGACGACGGTGTGACGCTTCCAAATATGCAAAGGCAGATCACGATAGTCGATGAGTGCGATCCCGACGCCCCGTCCTACAATTGCCCGACGCCGGGCGTGAATCCCGTCCGGTTTCGCAACGTGCGGGTTGAGGTTCGATATTTCGTCGGAGCCGTTCCGCGAACGGAAACTCTGCAAACGGTCCTAACAGATTACGCGATCGCAAGCGACGCAGGAGTATAGCCCATATGATGTCATCAGTAAGTAAGCCGCGGAATGAAAGTGGTTTTTCGCTCGTAGAGCTTCTGATCTCGATCACCATATTCACGATCGTGACCGGCAGTATTTTCGGCGTTATGTCCGTTGCGAAGGCAACGCGTTCAGTTGTAAGCGAAAAGACGGGTTTGAATAAAAATGTACGTATCGCACTCAATCTGGTTGGCCGCGATGCCTATAATGCAGGGTTCGGATATCCGTTGAAGAATACCGTGATCCTGACGGACAATCGCATCGGCACGCTTTTGGGCATTCCGAACGACCCTGATACGACGCGCGACACGGTTGCTCCTATCATCGCCGGAGACAATAGAACACTTAATACGTACAACCAGACGCCAAACGTCAGGACCGACCAGGTTACGTTCCTTTTTAAGGATTCGAACTTCAACCTAGTCGGCGGCGTCTCTCAGCCGCTTAAGGTCAACGCTGCGACGACGAAATCAGGCGGAACGATCGATGAGATCGTGCCGCTATCGGGAAGCAATGCGCTTTGCGATGTCAACGATCTTTATCTTGTAACGGGCAGCTCGGGTTCTACGCTTGGCCTGGTTACTGCGAAGAGCGGTTCGAACAAGATCGAGTTTTCGAACGGAGATGTTCTTGGGATCAACAAGGCGGGTCCCGGCGGAACATTGCGCATGATCACGGTACCGGCCAGCATTCAAAAGGTGAGAATGGTTACGTACTTCGTCACACCAGACGGCACACTAACGCGACGCGAGTACGCGAATATTCCTCCGGTTGGCGGTGCCACACCGACCAACTGGGTCGATTCACCGCTGATCTATGGCGTTCAGAATTTCCAGATCCAATACATTATGGACGACGGAACGGTCACGGATAATCCGATCGCAGGGCCTGATGGTATTGCTGGTACGGCAGATGACATTCCGACAAATCTTGCCGCAGTTAGGCAGATCAGGCTAACGGTCGATGTCCGCTCGGTCGAGAACAATACGAACGGACAGCCTTTCCAAGAGACGCAGACGGCAACCTTTAGTACACGCAACCTTGGCTACGAAGCCAATTAGCATTTGAAGTAGGTACAAGACGATGGAAACTGGAAGAGAAAAGACAACGAATTCCTCAGAGGTATCGGTAACGATAGGAACAAGCGAACGCGGTTCTGCGATCGTTATCGCTCTCTTTGTGCTGGCTCTTGTCAGTGTGTTTGCGGCAATGGCAATGACCCGGACGGCCGCTGAGGCCGCTGCCGTTGGAAACGAGACGGCTGAGGCGCGTACCTTCTACGCCGCTCAGGGAAGCCTCGAGTCGATGACGCGAAACTTCAACAAGCTTTTCGGCGCAAAATTAAGTCCGACAACTGCAGATCTTACAAAGATCAAGAATGCGATGCCGCCCGGATTGACCGGCTTTACCTTTGTCCAGGATGTGCAACAGACATCAAACAGCGAGAATGTGGTGCTAACCGGCGGTCCGTACAGCGGACTCATCGCGTTGCGCGATAATTGGCAGCTCGTTACGACAACGACAGACAATCAAGGCGTTCAGGTCCAATTGACGCGCAACATCCTCAACAATCGAATCCCGATCTTCCAGTTCGGTATCTTTTACGATGATGATCTAGAGCTCTTCCGCCCACCGCTATTCAGCTTCGGCGGACGCGTTCATTCGAACGGAAACTTTTTCGTCTCACCCGGCAGCGAAGGTGTTTACTTCGATTCGCGTGTAACGGCCCACAAGGAGATCGTTACCCAGACCTGGCGTAACGGCTACACCGGAGACAGTAGCAACAACAAGACATATATCAAGAACGCGTCTGGTGTTAACCAACAGCTCTTTCCGACACAGGGAAGCGTCCTTAACGGTACTCCGAATGTTTTTGCGGACAATCCGGATATGCCCTCGAGCAAAAAGAATCCGAACTGGGCTGCACAAAGCGCAAAATTCGACGGTAACCTTCAGGCACGCGTTGCCGAACTACGGCTACCTCTAAAGGTCAATCCAAATGCGGATCTTATCGAGATGATCAAGCGGGGTAAGGAAAAGCCCGATGCGACGGGTGGCGACCTTGTGAACAATGCGGGGACGGTCGAAGCCGTTACCGATGCAACGAAGGACGATGCGATCACAAGAGGTGAGAGATATTCGAATAAGAACGGACTTCGCATAAGCCTTGCTGACAAAAAAGAAATGCTTCCGGGATGTGCTTTGGCGGGCGGCTCACCTGTTACCGGTCCATGCGGGATCCGGCTTGATGGGAACTGGGACGGAAGTGGTGATCCAAATACCGCCGACACCGTTCTTGACAGACGTTCGCGCGGCTACGATATGAATGCGAATTTCCCGATGACCGACGGTTACCAAACCACTCGTGTCAACGGCGAGAGGCTTTTTACAGGCGATGCTACCTCACGTCAAGTATGGCTAAAGGTCGAGACTGTTTCGTACGACAGCTCGAGCGGCGTGCTGATGACAAGAGATGTGACCGCCGAATTCTTAAGCCTTGGCGTAACCGAACAGTCGCCGATCAATATCAGTGGCTACAGCGGTACAAAAGCGAACAACGGCACCGTTAGTTCGCCATCGGCTAATATTTTGGCAACCACCGCTCAGGCTCCATCGACTTATCCGGATAGCAGGTCGATCATCAAGCTACAACGATTTGCGATCCCTGGTGAGGCAATTCCGGACAACTCTCCGAACGTCATTAGCTATGACGGTGCCGGCGGCTGGAACTACGTTCTTCGTTATACGAATGCGGACGCCGCGAAGATCATTGCGGGATGCACGGCCGGATGTACGCCCGACGATGCCGGAGCGATCTCTAGTGCGTACGAGAACTTTGGACAGTTGAAGCTTATCAATGGCACGAACAGGGCGATCGTTCCATTCCCGATCGAGATGTTCGATGCACGCGAGGGCCTCTATTACGATTCAAAGAGCAAGACGTATTACGACGACGTCTATTACAACGACTACAAGAAAGTTGCACGCAATGGCGTAATGAGTATGGTCGATATCGACGTCGCCAACCTGAGACGCTTCTTGCGCGGAGATTTTGATGGCCGCTTCCCGACCGGGACTCCGTTCTCGACCTTGATGGGCCATTCGCTTACGGCCGCGGACGTTCCGCAGGAGAATGGTTGGGTTCTTTATGTTTCCGACCGTCGCGGCGACGCGAATTTCAACGGTAAGTATGATATGGAGGACGTATACGGAGCCGCCCCGGGCAACGACGGCATCCTGCAGAAAGGCGAGGACGTCGACCCAGTTGGTCAATACGGAAACGGAATTCTCGATACCTCGTACGGCAACGAGGCTGCAAGGTATCGCGATGACACGATCTATGCGGACGCTGCTGCGGTCAACGACCATAAGTACTACCGACGCGGAGTTCGCCTGATCAACGGCACGACGGTGCCCGGTATCTACGATTCGTCGAGTTCATCCAATACTCGCGGATTCACGGTCGCTTCCGAGAACGGCGTCTATGTTTGGGGCAACTACAATGCGACGGGTGTCGTAACTGTTCCGAGCACAGGCAACACACCATACTATCAATATCTGCCATTCGACACGGCACAACATATCCCGTCGTCGATCGCAGCTGATGCTGTTACGATCCTCTCGAACGCGTGGAATGACGGCGAGAGCTTCCGCTACCCCTATGACCTTGCAGACACAAGCTGTGGCCCGCGATGCGCGAGCGATACGACAATTCGTTTCGCAATGCTCTCCGGTGACACGATCGCGAGCCTTAACGGTACTCCGAATCAGGGCGGCATATCGCCGCGTCTCAACGGCGGCGTACACAACTTCAAGCGGTTCCTTGAACACTGGACCGGTGACAACCTGAACTACTCGGGTTCGCTTATCAACCTGTTCAACTCGCGAAACAATAACGGAGCATTCAAGTGTTGCGACATGGTCTATGACCCGCCGAGACGTAACTGGGTGTTCGACAGCACGTTCCTGGATCCGACGCGTTTGCCGCCGGCGACGCCGTTCTTCCAGTATGTGCAGACAACCGGATTCCGGCGCACGAACAGCTAGAGGAACACTAAAGGCCTAACCATGGACGCCCGTGGCTTTGCTTTGAGCTAAATGGCTTGAAAGCAAGGCTGCGGGCGGTTTTTTGCGTTCGTTTTGATTAATGGCGAACATTCTATCTGTGATATCGTAAACGGTGTTGGAGTTGAGAGAAGAAGCGGAGCGCTTTCAAACCCCTCGTTGCGTGTCTTCAGATGAGAGAACTTTCCCTTTCAAATTCCAGGCTTGATAAGCGGTACGACGTAAGCAAACGGCTCGGGCAGGGGAGTTATGCGGAGATATTCGTGGCTCGCGACACTCTTTCGGCTCCACAGTCACCGCACAGTACTGTTGTCATAAAGGCTCTCAACGTTTTTCTGCAGGAAGACGTCGATCTCGACCTAGAACGCACACTTGTTGAGAATTTTCAGAATGAAGCGGTCGCTCTTGATCGTGTTCGCCATCCGAATATCATCAGCCGCCTTGGACACGGAACGGCCAGGGATCTTGCCGGCGTCGTCTTTCACTATCTTGTACTTGAATATCTCGCCGGCGGCGACATTCAGTCGCTGATCAGGCATAGGCCGCTCCGGATCGATGCCGCGCTCAAGTATATCGAGCAGGCATGCGCGGGCCTTGCACACGCACATTCGCGCGGGATCATTCATCGCGATATCAAGCCGCAGAATCTTTTGCTTACTGAGGACCTCGTAACGCTTAAGATCGCCGATTTCGGCGTCGCCCGGTTCTCGGCAGCCGATTCGCCGATAACCCGAGTAGGCACGAACATCTATGCTCCGCCCGAGCATAGCCCGGCGTACTTTTCTGATACTGCCGAAAGGCTTACACCCGCCGCGGATATTTATTCGTTGGCAAAGACCGTTTACACGATCATTACGCGCGAACCGCCGAGGCCTTACACCGGCGGGCCGATCGAAGGGCTGCCTGTTAGTTCGAATGATGAAGAGTGGTCGGATAGCCTTTTGGAGGCTCTGAATCGGGCAACCGCCGACGATCCGAGCCGGAGGCCGCAGTCCGTCGAGGAGTTCTGGTTCGACCTTGGCCCGGTCCTAAATATCGTTGCCGACCTCGATCCGGAAACGCGCGTAAAACGCTCTGCGGAGGTGCCGCAGCCGCACGTCTCTCGCGGTTATACGCCGCTGGTTCCTGAGCAGCCGAGCTTTGAGGCCGTCCTTAAAGAGAACACGCATTCGTCGGCACGAGAGAATATCCAACCGCCCGCTGCGTTCCCGCCTTCAAGGGCGGTCATTGACTATCCGGCTTACGAGCCGGTGCGGGAACCCCTTCCGCGTCCGGTAGTGCCGGTCCCGGCGGCTGCGCCGACTCCGAGAAGAAAGCGTGCATGGAAAGGGCCTTTGCGTCGCCTTGCGATCTTTCTAGCATTTGCGTTGATCTTCACCGGAGCGCTCTATGGCACTGCAGTTTATTTCCGAAACAATGGGATACTCGAGTCCGTTCGAAACCGCATTTCGCCAAAGATCGCGATCGCGAACACCGATGTCTACCTTAGGCCGTCACCGAACACAAACAATGATCCCGTGGGGCTTGCGACAAAAAATTCTCGCGTACGGATCGTCGCAACGCAAGACAATTGGTACCAGGTTGATATAGTTGAGCAAGGCCGCGAACGGGTCGGCGGGCCGAATTCGACCCACGGCTGGCTGAACGGTAAGTATGTGGATATACAGGAGAATTAGGTAAATTGGGAACCAACATTCTAGAAAAGGTTCGACGGTGGATCGATGAAGATTCGGTCGAAGTGGTGCTGGAAAAGGCCGCTCGCGATGCGAACGTAAAGGCGCGCAACCGCGCAGAACAGTTCATTGTCGCGATCGCTCAAAAGATCGAGGCCGTCATTCAGGAAGAAATGGTGCCGCTGCCGCAGGGAACCGTGATCATTCCGCGCGAATTCACCGTCTTCCTAAGTACGGACGACGATAAGGAATGGCAGGGTGAGAAACGCCGCGGGCTCGAGAAGGGCCTCTATCACATCCTCGGCGAACGTGCCCGCGAGATCGCCGGGAAGAAAAAACTCGAGACGAGCTCATTCGGTATAGAGTTCCGTATCGACGGAACTTTGGACAAAGGCGAGATCCGTGTGGAACACAGCTGGGAGGATTCAACTTCCAATAAGACCGGTGTTCTCGCGAGACCAAAGGGAATGGAACAGCTTGAAGAGCGGGCCAAAGTATCGATACCGACATCGCTGCCTGTCCCGCCTCCAGCGAAGGCTCCCATGGCCCCGACTACGGTCTCTCGACTAAAGAACCCTGTAACCGCACGCGACATTGCTCAGGCCGTTCCGTTGGAGGTGCCGGAAGCCGAAGAGATGACGCACGTCGCGTCTAGGGCGAAAGAGCTCTATAAACTTGAGGTCTGGCGGGGCGGCCAGCGGCAAAACCTGATCCCGATCTATCAGAGGCAGATCGTAATCGGCCGAGGTTCGAAATCGAAGCCGGTCGATATTCCTCTTTCAGGCGATGTAGAGGTCAGCCGCCGACATCTTGTCATCGGAATGGAAGAGAACGGCTCATTCTGGGTATTGAATGAGGGACGAAATTCGGCCCAGATCGGAAATTTTGAGCTACCGGCAGGACAACGCTATCAGCTGCAGCCGGGGATGGCGGTCGTTGTTTGCAGCTACACTCTCAGAGTACGGCCATCCGTGTAAGTTATACAAATAGTGAAGTTAGACTATCGACGTTAAGAAGTTCCTTTAAGGTCTCTTCTGCCTTTGCGACGACCTCCTCCGGATAGGAAAGTGCTCTTCGATTCTCCTCAAATTCGTCGCGGTCGAGCACGATCGGCTCCCGGTCGGGCCACACCAACACATCAATATCAAGATCAACGTATTCTAGGGCAGTCTCCGAAATTGCGGGAGGCATTGCTACATTGCAATAGTAATTTCGCAGCCCTCCGTCGGGATATTCGAACCGGAAGATGTTGTACCAGCGGTCGGGCCAGTAGAATTCGTATGAGACCGTGCCGGCCGCGATCCTGCCGAGGTCGCGGTGCTCGACCGTGCTTTCGAAAACTCCTACGAGATCGATCCGAGAGGAGGTTTGGCTGATCAGTTCTGCGGTCCATTCGCGGCGCAAACTCTTGTCGTACGCGAGCGAACGAACGGTTAATGTTCTATTCCGCATCCCGGACGATCAATACCGAACAATGAGCGTGATGCACGACTGAATCGGAGACTGAACCGAGCAGCAGGCGTTCCCAACGGTTATAGCCGTGTGACCCGAGAACGATCAGATCCGCATTGAGTTCCTCGGCCGTTTCGACTATTCGGCTATCCGGCGAGCCAAAAAGAACATCACTAGAAATCGCCGGCGGGTCGTTCGCAAACTCGGCCTTTAGCTTTTCGACCGTCGAGGAAATAACCTTATCGGCATGCTCGCGAGCCGCCTTTTCGATCTCGGTCGTGTCGGGAAGGTATCCGCTGTAAACGTCAATGCCGAGCGGCACAGCCATATCGACGACTGTGACAATATGAACCGAATCGGTGCCCGAGAGCGCGAAGTTCTTAATGGCTTCTGCCGCAGCGTCCCCGTGTTTTGTGCCATCGGCCGCAAGGATGATCTTCATTTACGTTAAAGCCTCCTGAAACTGGGTTTTTCTCAATTATAGCACCGGTTACGTGCTATGGCGGATCACTCGTCTTCTTCGGGGTCTCGGCCGGTATATGTATTCCTAAGCTTGCTCAAGAGATCGAACAGGATGAGGCGTTCGGTCTCGTTGAGGTCGGCGAGGGTGTACTCCTCAAGTTCATGCCATTGCGTTTCGACCTCAGCTCGGATGGCAAGGCCTTTCTCGGTGACGAAGGCCCGTGTGCTCCTTGCATCATCTTCGACCTTTTGGACGCGAACCAAATTGATCTCGACGAGGCCTTTGATCATTTTGCTTACGGTCGGGGCGGCGAGATTAAGCTGCGAAGCAATGTCGATCTGCCGTTGGCCATTCCTCTTCCATAATTCGATCAGCACGAACGCCTGGCCCGCATGGAGGCCGATCGTTGCCATGCTTTTCTCGAGGGAATTCCGAAACGCCGTAGAGGTCCTCGCCAGAACGAAGCTTATTGTTTGTTCGAAAACGAATTCTGCCGGTCTTGGTGCCATCGTTGGGGCTCAAATTTAGCGGGCTAACGGGAAGTACGAAGCACGCTAATTGAAAATGATTAGCAAGCTAATTAAAGAACGTTAGCGTGCTAATCTTATTTGGTTAGCCAGCTAATAAAATAAAGTTAGCTCGATATGAATTGTTATGCAAGTCAGCTAAGATTAATTAGATGGAAAAGAAAGAAAGACTAAAACAATGTCGGGACCTTTTGCTCAAGCTGCACAAAACGATGCTTGACCTTGAGCGGGGATTGTACGAGGGAATCCACGGGCAGCAAACGGCCGGGCAGTTCCTGAACATCCTTTTGGAGAATGACGATTTTGCGTGGCTGCGACGTTTTTCGCTTCTGATCGTCGAGATCGACGAGCTGTTCGACCAAAAGGATGGCATCAGGGAAGAAGATCTTGATGCCGCTCAGGCGAAGGTTGCCGAACTCGTGTCCATGGAGGGCGGAGATGACTATTTTGTGGACAAATACAAATACGCTCTGCAGCACAGCGTAGAAGCTGCTTCACTGCAGAGCGAATTAAGATCGTTGGTTGTTGGACCTGCTTAAGAACGTCCGCTCTTTTTCCAGTCCGCGAGGAAGGCTTCCAGGCCGTTGTCAGTAAGGGGATGTTTGATGAGCTGCGTGATCACCTTGAACGGGATCGTCGCAACGTCTGCACCCGCAAGTGCAGCATTCACGATATGCATCGGGCTGCGGATGGAAGCCGCTAGGACCTCGGTCGCAAAACCGTAGTTATCGTAGATTTGAACGATCTGGTGGATGAGCTCCATTCCGTCATGGCTGATATCGTCCAGCCGGCCAATGAAAGGTGAGATGTACTTTGCACCTGCCTTTGCCGCGATCAGAGCCTGAGTGGAAGAAAAGCAAAGTGTGACGTTTACGGAGATGCCCTCGTCTGTAAGCCTCCTGGTCGCTTTCATTCCATCGACGGTCATCGGGCATTTGATCACAACGTTGTCGGCGATCTTCGCGTACTCGCGGCCTTCCTTCAACATTCCTTCAAGATCAAGAGATGTAACCTCAGCGGAAACATCGCCCTTGACGATCTTGCATATATTCCCGATGTGTTCTTTGAAATCAACATTGCCTTCTTTTGCGATCAGGCTCGGGTTTGTAGTAACACCATCGACGAGGCCCATTTCGTTGGCTTCGCGGATCTCGTCCAGATTTGCAGTATCAATAAAGAATTTCATAAATTTCTAGTCCTTTGCCGGAAAAACCGGATTCGAAAGCACTCCAATGCCCTCGATCTCGACCTCGCAGACATCGCCCGGGTTGAGTTTTGAAACTCCGGCAGGCGTGCCTGTAGCGATAACGTCGCCCTGCATAAGCGTCATCTGTCTTGATATATATCGTATCAAAAACGCAGGTGAGAAAACCATTTGGGACGTGCGCCCGGACTGCCTGACCTCACCATTCACGCGGCAAATAACGCCGATGTCCTCGACATTCAGTTCGGCTACGATGTGCGGTCCGATCGGGCAGAAGGTGTCAAACGATTTGGCACGGGTGAATTGGACGTCGCTGCGTTGAATATCGCGGGCGGTCACATCATTAACGCAGGTGAAACCTTTAATGTATCGCTTTACATCGTCGGTATCCTGAAGGCCATTGCAGCGTTCAGCGATAACGATGCCGAGCTCAGCCTCATGTTCAACTTGCTGGGATTGCTCGGGAATAAGTATCGGTTCACCGTTCGGGACGAAAGCCGAAGGCGCTTTCAGGAACAATAGCGGAGCTTTCGGGACCTCATTGCCAAGCTCTCTTGCATGGTCAACGTAGTTGCGCCCGACGCAAACGATCTTTGACGGTCGAAAATCTGCTCCGATCAACTCGCTCATATCTTGTTAACGGGTAGGCGTTGTCTCCGAAACGATCACAGATGGCGGGCTGACATTTCCTGCTGTGTCGGTTGCCGTGATGTAGTAGAAATACTCTTTGCCACTCTCGACGGTCTTATCCTGAAACGAATTTCGTTCAAGAAGTTCCGGCGTCAACAGCTGCCATTTCGAGAGATCGAGGTCCTTGTCAGTAGAGCGATAGATCTTATAGCCCTTGATATCTTTCTCAGGATTCGTGGCGAAGAATATCGAGATCAGGTCCTGGCCGACAGCCAGCGTTATTGCCGTCGGCGCTGACGGCGGAAACGTATCGACGGGTTTGATCTCCAGGATGTTGCTTTCAGTGCTCTCAACGGGTTCGGAACCGGTCCCGAGCGAGACCGCTCGTACAAAATAGAAATATTGCTTTCCAAACTCGAAGAACTCATCGCGGAATTCGGTCTCAGTTACAGGTGCCTTGTTCAAAAGCCTTGCGGGCTGTTTTTCGCTCGAAGAGCGATAGATGTTGTAGCCGAGCAAACTTACGGGCGTCGTCCCGTCGATATTCGTCGCGGGCGGTGTCCAGGTGAGTGTTACGGCGTCTTGCGAGAGCTCGGATCTAAGGGCGGATGGTTCTGAAGCGACGCGGCCTGCGGGCTCGATCAAAAGGAAGTTCGAGAATGCAGCCTTTTGTCCCGAGGCGTTAGCAAATCTGAGCGCGTAGATAAGCCTTACGGGTTGAGCAGCGAATTGAAGCTCGTCCGTGTAAGACAAGATCTTGCCGCCAAAATCGTCATCGACGATCTTTAGGGTCTTTATGATATTCGATCGCGATGAAAAGTCCTCAACCGTAAGAGAGCGCGGTGAAGTTATCGGTTCAGAGAGGCGGTAAATATCAACTCGGTCAATATTTAACACGCTTCCTTTGCCAGCGTTTCGAGCCGGCATCTTCCAGGATATCTTGACGGTATTCCCACGCTGAAAGCCTGAAACCTCGGCCCGCTGGCTCACCTTTTCTTTTGGCGGCCGAGGAGCACCACGTTTACCGCAGCCGACTGAAACAGCGGCGACCACTAGGCAAAAAAGTCCAATAAATGAGCGGGTTCGCCTAGAGAACATATTGCCTCAGATCCTGATCCTTTATCAGACCACCGAGCTTGTCCGAAACGTAGGGAGCGTCTATCTTTTGATGTTTTTCCTTAAGTTCGCCGCCTTCGAAGCTTATCTCTTCAAGTAGTTTCTCAACAAGGGTGTGCAGTCGCCGAGCCCCAATGTTCTCGGTCGAACGATTAAGCTCCTCGGTCATCTCAGCTATCTTGTCGATCGCATCGGCAGTGAACTCCAACTCGACGCCTTCCGTTTCAAGCAGCGCTTGATATTGTTTGAGTAGGGAATTCTTCGGCTGGGTCAAAATCCGCTTCAGGTCGTCGATCGTAAGCGGTTCGAGTTCGACACGGATCGGAAAGCGGCCCTGAAGTTCCGGGATCATATCCGCGGGCTTTGCGACATGGAACGCACCCGCTGCGATGAACAGGATATGGTCGGTGCTGACCATCCCGTATTTTGTGTTGACGTTCGTGCCTTCGACGATCGGAAGAAGGTCGCGTTGTACGCCTTCGCGCGAAACCGACGGGCTATTGCCGGCCTCACGTCCAGCGATCTTGTCGATCTCGTCGAGAAATATGATGCCGCTTTGCTCGGTCTTCTTAATGCCTGCACGACTAACGGATTCCATATCAGTCAAGGATTCAAGCTCATCGCGGAGCAGGAATTCGCGGGCTTCTGCAACGGTCGCACGACGATTGACGGTTTTGCTCGGGAACATATTTCCGAACATATCCCGTAAATTGACGCCCATTTCCTCCATCCCCTGGCCGCCGATAAAATCTATCGTGGCATTTGAACGATCCTGAGTGCTGACCTCGATCGAACGGCCGTCAAGCGAGCCATTGCGAAGCTGCGCGCGAAGCTTTTCGCGGGTGCTTTGCGTGGAAGCTTCTGATGCATCAGCGCCGTCGCTATCGGCGGAGTAGCTCGGAGTGGGGAAAAGGATGTCGAGCAGTTTTTCCTCGACATTTGCCTCTGCACGAGGCCGCACTTCCTCAAAGGTCGCCTGCTTCGCCATATCGACACCGACTTCGACAAGCTCACGCACCATACTCTCGACGTCGCGGCCCATATAGCCGACCTCAGTAAACTTCGACGCTTCGATCTTGATAAACGGTGAGTTAGCAAGGCGTGCGAGCCGGCGTGCGATCTCTGTCTTTCCGACGCCGGTGGGTCCGATCATCAGAATGTTCTTTGGAAGCACATCCTCCGCGATCTCGGGTGAAAGCTTTTGACGCCGGATCCGATTTCGGAGAGCTACCGCGACGGCACGTTTCGCGGCGGATTGACCTACAACGTATCGATCGAGTTCCGCGACGATCTCGCGTGGGGTCAGAGAGTCGAGTTTTGGTGCGGTAGCAGCTATTTCGCCGCCTAAAAAGATAGCCATTTACAATACTTCGAGGGCGACCTCGTTATTGGTATAGATACAGATCTCGCCCGCGATCCTAAGGGATTCTTTTGCGATCTCGCTTGCCGAAAGCGAAGTATGTTTTAGCAAAGCCCTGGCCGCTGCAAGCGCGTACATACTACCCGAACCTACGGACAGCAGGCCGTCGTCCGACGAGATGACATCGCCTTTTCCGGAGATCAAGAATGCGTCGGTTTTATCCGCAACGATCAGCAGTGCCTCGAGATTCCGAAGATATTTGTCGGTACGCCAGTCTTTGCTCAGTTCGATCGCGGCACGTTCCAGGCGGCCCTGATATTCGTCGAGCTTAGACTCGAAGCGTGTCAAAAGAGCGAAAGCGTCTGCGGTAGAACCTGCAAATCCTGCGATGACGGCTCCGTTGCTTAAACGGCGAAGTTTCTTTGCCGAACTCTTGATGATCGTTTCGCCCAAGGTAACCTGGCCATCCGCGGCCATCGCAACCTCACCGCCTTTACGGACAAGCAGGACGGTCGTCGAACGTATCCGCATATTATCGCTCTGCATATGAAAAATGATACGGGTTTAATAACAAATCCTCAAATTGACTAAAAAGGCACTTTAGCCGAACATAAAAGTTTATGACCGTTAGGCCGCGAGTCGGGATAACAATGCGTTTGGAGTTGGAAACCGATAGGTTCTACCTCGGGCGCGATTACAGCGAAGCCGTAGAGGCAATGGGATGCACGCCGGTCCATATCGCCCTGATCCCGAACGAGGACTACATATCAGCGGTTGCCGCTGACCTTGATGGCATTTTGCTTCCCGGTAGCGATTCCGACGTCGATCCGAACCTATTTGGTGAGGCCCCACATCCAAAGCTCGGTCGAGTAGTTCCGGAAAAGGATGTGGTCGACCGTTTGGTTCTCGATGCGGCTGAGGCACGGAATCTTCCGGTCTTGGCCATCTGCTTCGGGATGCAGGCATTGAATGTGCACCGAGGCGGCAGCTTGATTCAAGATATCGGATCGGAGGTCAAAGAACCGATCAAGCACGAACAGGGAATTCCGCGCGGCCGTAACTCGCACTCGATCCGTGTTGAGAAAGGTCTACTTTCCGGATTTCTTCCTGAAAAGACTTTGGAGTGTCGTGTGAACTCACACCATCATCAAGCGCTTAGGAATATCGGTGCGAATCTTAAGGCGACTGCTTGGGCGCCGGATGGCATCGTTGAGTGCATCGAGGACACGCGGCCTGAACGGCACGTTCTCGGAGTTCAATGGCATCCTGAGCTTAGTTGGAAGTCCGACGACCTCTCTGCAGCGATATTTCGGTGGTTTGCGGATCGTTGCCGTGAAACACAACGGGCGAAGGCGTCCTCGGCTCATCAGGCCTAATTTTGCAAATGGATAAACCGATACTATTGATCATTGCTGCATGGTTCGTCCCCGGAGCCGGCTACTTTTTGCAGGGGAAGGTTGTCCGTGCCGTGGTGATCGGCGTGGTAGTGTGGGCCCTGTTCGCCCTTGCGATCATAAACGGCGGTGCATACTATCCCGGATTCAGCTATCAGGATGGGCAGTTGCTCTATTTGCTGAACTTCGTATCGCGTATGGGCAACGGGCTCGGCGGATTTGTCAGCTACTTTCTAGCAGCTCAGCCCGATAAGCATATCGCTGCCCTTGCGACCTTTGAATATGGCGGCCGGTTCCTCGAACTTGCGGGGCTTTTGAACTACCTCGCCGTTATCGACTGCGTTGACATCAAACTGAGGAGAAAAGCATGATCCATTTCATTTATTTGGTACTTTTCGCCTTTTTTGTGTCCGTCGCGTTTGGTGTGTTCGCAACCGGTACGACCAAGCAACGCCTTTGGTATGCGGGAAAGACGTTCCTCCAGTTCATGATCATAAGCCTGGTACTTGCCTGGATACTTTACTTTCTGCCCCCAAGTTAAAGCAATACTTTAATAGCATATGGCCGTGGTTGAGACAGAATGCATCGTCCTGCGAAGCTACGATCTGGCCGATGCCGACAAGATCGCGGTTCTGTTGACGGCGGATCACGGTATTGTCAGGGCCGTGGCAAAAGGGGCGAAACGCCTCAAGAGCAAGTTCGGCAGCGGCCTTGAACCGCTCTCGCGGGTGAATGCCGCGTATTTTCAAAAGGAAACGCGCGAACTCGTCGACCTTGACAAGGTCGAGGTCATCGAGTCAGCGTTCGATCTGGTCAGTTCGCCGGAACTGCTTACGGAATTCGCATACTTGATCGACATATTGATCGCGTGCTTACCTGCCGAAGACCCTGATCCGGCAATGTACAGAATGGTGAATGCCTCTTTGTCAGCGGTTCGAGAGCACCCTGAAGCGATCCGGCCGATATCGCTCTATTTTGAAGCGTGGCTGCTTCGCCTTGGCGGTTTCTTCCCGAGCTGGGAAGTATGCTCGATCTGCGATCTTGCGATCGGGGACGACCTAGATGCACAGGTTGGGGCGGAGTTTCAGCTGATCTGTTCACGATGTCGGAAGAGCTCAGGCGGCGAAACACTCACCGCCATTGAGCGGAACATCATTCAACGGACGCGAAAAGAGTCACCAATGACCTTTGCGTCAGAGCCGGCAGCGGAAGATTCGATCAAAAAATTGTCTTCGCTCCTTAAGCGAATGATAGGGCGTGCGACCGGGTACGAAAGGGTTGACAGGGCCCTGCAGGCAGGAGTCCAAATCCGGCGCTAGGTTCTGCCGATCTTATGAAAAGGGTTAGCTGGCTCATCTCACGGTATTTATTGGGTGCGGTTGTTCCGTACTTTCTTTTTTCGTGGGTTTTGCTGACCGTCATTCTTTTCCTCCAGCAGGCAAGCCGATATTCTGAATTATTCTTTAACGTAAATATCCCGAGCGGCCTCATATGGCAGCTGATGATCGGCCTCATCCCGAACGTCATTGCGTTTACCTGTCCAATGGCGGTTTTGGTGGGCACGATAATCGGCCTCTCAAAACTGCAGGGTGACAGTGAGTTGACGGCAATTCGAGCCGCCGGCGTTGGCAATGTTCAAATAGCAGTGCCGATCGTCGTGCTCGGGATCGTGTTGTCGCTTTTCGCTCTCTTCGTGAACCTAAAGGGGGTGCCGTTTGCCGCGGCACTTGTGCGGGAAGTCGCCATGCGCTCCGCTATCTCGAAGTTCGAATCGCCTATCGAGCCCGGCATCTTTTATACGGAGATCGACGGTTTTACGATCCTTGCCCGCGATTCCGATCCCCAGACCGGATACCTAAAACGTGTATTCATTTCCCAGCTGGATCCGGCGAATGGTGTCTACCGGTTGATCACATCAGATATCGGGAGGATCGAGATCGCCGGCGAAGCCACCGAACTCGTACTCGAAAACGCCGCCGTGATCACGATCCCGGAGGCTGAGACGGGCGGCAAGTATGCCTTTGAGCGGATCAAGGATATTCGCGTGGCTTTGAAAACAAAGCGGGCCGAATTATTGAGTCGCCTCGCGACTGCCGTTCGCCTGCCCGACGAACTTGGCCTTGATGACCTTACGGATGTCGCGGCAAACGCAGAGGGCAAGACGCGGACCGAGGCCCAGATCGTCCTGTTCAGGCGGTTTGTGATGTCGCTTACGCCGTTCATCTTTTGCCTTTTGGGCACGATAATGGTGCTGCGTTTTCGTCGTGGCGGACGCGGCTTTGGGATCGCACTTGCTCTGGCAGCATTGATCGGGTATTACCTGGTCGCATTCTCCGGCGAACAGCTCGCCCGAACAGGTGTGCTCCCGGTTGCGATCGCGAGTCTCCTGCCACTCGTCGCGAGTATCGCGGCAATGGTATGGCTCGCCTACAGTCCAAGGCTTCGGTTCGCGGAATCGATATCGAATGTCGTCACATCCCGCCTGGGGCAAATGAAAGGACGCTCGAGCGGGCTGTCCTTAAAGAACAGGTTAGTTGATGTTACCTCGGGTCTTCGCGACTTCGATATTACGGCGAGCGTTGCGTGGTACTTCCTTCTCTCAACGGCATTTCTTCTTATTGTCTTCCTGATCTTTACGGCGTTTGATACGTGGCGTTTCGCATCGATCGTCGACAACGGCGGATGGATGCTCACCAAGTATCTTACGTTTCTTATCCCGTTCGCATATCTGCAGATCGCTCCGTCGGCGGCTATGATCGCAGTACTTGCCGCGTATGCGATCAAGTCACGGAACAACGAACTCGTGACGTGGGCGGCGGCAGGCCAGAGTATGTTCCGGTTGCTGCTGCCGTGCTTGGCCCTTGCACTGCTACTCGGTGTCGCGGATTTTGCAGTGCAGGAGACAATCGCACCCAGAGCAAATCAGATCCAGGACGAAGTCCGTGCAGAGCTTCGCAGTGGCGGGAAACAGGTACAGCCAAAGCGCCTTTGGACGACGGAAGGGAAGTATATCTTCTCCTATGTGCTCGGTAGTACGAGAAACGATGGGTCAGCGTCTGATAACGAAAAAGCAAACCGGCCGATCGCGGAGCTCGCATCGCCGCGCGGGGGAATCTCAGGCAGTGAAGGAGATGCGAATTACCGTGCGTCTGATAACGACAAGAGCAAGCCTAGCGAGAACGTTGATCTCCGAACGCGCGCGAGCGAAATCATCGTCCTCGAATTCTCGGGTGATAGAGAAAGTTTGCAAACCGTGTACCGCGCAACGGCGGGGAAGTTTGAGGGATCAAAGGTAAAGCTGGAAGGTGTAGTGGCCGTTTCGCGGGACTCAGAAAGGCTAAATGAGAATCCGATGAGGGAAGTGGAATTGCCGGCAGAGTTCGATCCGTTCAGGAATGTGAGTGCGAAGCCGAATCACCTTTCCATCATCGAGCTTGCGGAGTCTGCGAAGGCGGCGAGTGCTGAATCGGAACAGTACGCTTACTCGGTCGGGGTCCAGAAGCGGTTTGCGTCGCTTTTTGTCCCGCTGATCATCGTTCTTTTTTCTGCTCCATGGGGAATTTCGTTGAGGAGGGCACCTATGGTCTCCTCGCTAAGCATTGCGGTCGGCTTATGGCTACTGTTCATCGGCCTGACGAATATTTTCGAGCAGTACGGTATTTCCGGCAGCCTTCCGCCGGTCGTTGCCGTTTGGGCACCAGTTCTCGGATTTGCAACGCTCGGAATCTATCTCATCTCGCGGATCCGGACGTAAAAAAGATCCGGCTGGTTGAAGCAGCCGGATCCAAGCTAAATCGATATGAAAGGAAGGGAACTTAGGTTCCAGTCTCCCAGCTCGACATATACTCGAGCATCTCGGGGGTGAGTTCGTCTATCGATACCCCCATCGCACGAAGCTTGAGAGACGCGATCTCCTGATCTACAGCAGGTGGCAGAACGTGCACACCTTTCTCAAGCGTTCCCTTGTGCTTAACAAGGTACTCGGCCGAAAGCGCCTGGTTCGCGAACGACATGTCCATAACGGATGCCGGGTGGCCTTCGGCGGCGGCCAGGTTGATCAGGCGGCCTTCACCGAGGACGATGACGCTCTTTTTGTCGTCAGCTGAACGATACTCTTCAACGAACGGACGGCGAGTTACGGCCGGCTTCGACATTGCCCGTAGGGCTTCGAGGTTGAGTTCAAGGTCGAAGTGTCCGCTGTTGCAGACGATCGCTCCATCCTTCATAACTTCAAAATGCTCCTTGTCGATCACATGGCGATTGCCCGTAACCGTAACGAAGAAGTCACCGATCTTCGCGGCTTCCAGAATCGGAAGAACGCGGAAACCATCCATAACAGCCTCGATCGCTTTGATCGGATCGACCTCGCAAACAACAACGTTTGCCCCGAGGCCGCGAGCACGCATGGCAACACCCTTGCCGCACCAGCCATAGCCGACCGTCACGAGCGTTTTACCAGCAAGAAGGATGTTCGTAGCTCGGATAACGCCATCAAGCGTCGATTGGCCCGTGCCATATCGGTTATCAAAGAAGTGCTTCGTTTGGGCGTCGTTTACGGCGATCGAAGGGAAGGTAAGTACGCCGGCCGCAACCATCGCTTTGAGGCGGACAATTCCCGTCGTTGTCTCTTCGGTCGTACCGATGAGATTGGAGATGAGCTCCGGGCGTTCCTTGATCATTGTCGCGACGACATCAGAGCCATCGTCGATGATGAGGTTAGGATTGGTCTCAAGTGCAGCCTTAACGTGCCGAACGTAAGTATCAGTCGATTCACCTTTTATCGCCATGACCGGAATATTCCAGTCAGCAACGAGCGATGCCGCAACGTCATCTTGCGTTGAGAGCGGATTAGAAGCGATGAGCATTGCGTCGGCTCCGCCAGCCTGAAGCGTGCGAGCCAAGTTTGCTGTTTCCGTCGTGATATGAGCACAAGCGACGAGCTTGACGCCCTCGAGCGGACGCTCGGCTGCGAAGCGCTCGCGGATAAGTCGGAGAACGGGCATTTCGCGGTCCGCCCACTCGATACGCTGCTTACCCTGCGGAGCAAGGTTGATATCTTTGATGTCGTACTGCAATGAAGTTACTGGTGTTGTCATAAAAAATGTGTCTATTTGCAGCGATCCGCGGCATTATAGCCGCGGATGTGCAAATGAGGTTTTAAATTTTAACCGTTCGTTCCGACCGCCTTCTCGGCTGCGTCACGAAGGGCTTCGGCCTTATCGGTCTTTTCCCAGGAGAACTCGTCATTCGCACGGCCGAAGTGGCCAAAGCGTGCGGTAGCCTTGTAAATGGGGCGACGCAGGTCGAGGGTTTCGATAATGCCTTTCGGCGTAAGGCTGAAGTTCTGTTTGACGATCTCCGAGATGCGTTCGTCGTCAATTGTTCCTGTGCCGTGGGTATCGATAAGGACCGAAACGGGCTCAGCCACGCCGATCGCATATGCGAGCTGCACCGTGCACTTATCTGCTAGGCCGGACGCTACAACGTTTTTTGCGATGTAGCGGGCCATATAAGCTGCGGAACGGTCGACCTTCGTCGGATCCTTGCCCGAGAATGCACCGCCGCCGTGCGGGGCATAACCACCGTACGTATCAACGATGATCTTGCGGCCCGTTACACCAGCGTCGCCCATCGGGCCGCCGATCACGAACTTTCCGGTCGGGTTGATGTGATATTTCGTATTCTCATCAAGCAGGTCAGCGGGAATCGTCGGCTTGATGACCTTATCGAGGATGTCGGCGCGGATCTGTTCGATCGGAAGATCTTCGGTCTGGGTCGAAATGACCACCGCCTCAACTCGAAACGGCTTGCCGTCGCGGTACTCGATCGAAACCTGCGATTTGCCATCCGGGCGAAGGTAGGGAAGCGTGCCGTCACGACGAACTTCAGAGAGCTTGCGGGTTAGATTGTGTGCCATCTGGATCGGCATAGGCATCAGTTCCGGCGTCTCGTTACAAGCATAGCCGAACATAAGGCCCTGATCGCCCGCACCGCCCGTATCCACGCCCTGGGCGATATCCGGTGATTGTGTGCCGATAGCATCGATCACCGAACAGGTATTCGAGTCGTAACCGAATTCGGCGTTGTGATAGCCGATCTCTTCGATCGTCTCACGGATGATCTGTTTGTAGTTGACAGTTGCTGTCGTGGTGATCTCTCCGGCAACGACTGCAAGTCCCGTGGTGACCAAGGTTTCGCAGGCTACGCGGCCGTTCGGATCCTGTTCAAGGATCGCGTCAAGGATCGCGTCTGAAATATTGTCGGCGATCTTGTCTGGGTGGCCTTCGGTTACTGATTCCGAAGTGAATAGGAAATTTCCGTTGCTCAAGTTAATAAAGCTCCTATTGGTATTATCGATCGATCGAAGCGACCTTTGGCAAAACGTAAATGATAGTAGGAAAAGACGCTCTGTGTCAAAGCGGAGCAACCCTGAGATAAGCGCTGACAAAAGACTTACAATCGCGAGGCCGACCGTCCGGCGACCAAGGGCGGGCCTATAGAGTCAGGTACGTCGTACTTCAGGCAGGGAGTAGGGAGAGCCGAGCGGTCCTGTTGCAGAACACGCAATCAGAAGTAGAACATCATCTGCGTCTGATAATAAGGATTATGTTGTAAGCCTGCAATGAGCTAGCCGATCAGTTCCGGCCAGTCTTCCGGCGGCGGCATATCGCCCTCGGGGGTGCTTCCTCCGACTCCGCTCGCTGCTGAAAGATCGATCACCTTTTGATCGACAAAGATCGGACAGTCCAGCCGCAGTGCAAGAGCGATCGCATCGGAAGGACGGGCGTCAAGGAGCACCTTATCTCCTTTCTTATCAATGAATTCGATACGGGCGTAAAAGGTATTCTCGGCAAGGTCTGTGACTACCACTGCGGTCGCATGAAGGCCGCACTCGATCACCAGGTTCCGCATCAGATCATGGGACATCGGCCTCTGCGGCACGATCTTCTCGATCTCAATAGCGATCGCATTGGCCTCAAAGGCTCCGACCCATATTGGAAGCACGGTCTCGGAATCAAGGCTCTTAAGCACCACGATGGGTGTGTTCGTGTTTGGATCCATTATCAAGGCGCCGATCTTTACCTCGATCAATTTTGATGTTTCTTCCATGTTAAACGACCTCTCCAAACATAGAATTTGCTTTAACTTGTGTGATCTTTACGTTTGCGATCGAGCCTAACTGTTTAGGATCGCCAACGAAGTTCACGACCTTGTGGCAGGTAGAATGGCCCGTGATACCGCCTTCGGTGCGGGCCGAAGTGCCTTCCGCTAAAACTTCAAGGACTTTATCGTTATATCGCTCTAAACGCCTCTGTTGACACGCTTTCTGCACGTTCTCAAGCTCAAGGAAACGCAGGGTCTTCTCGGCGAATGAGACCGTGTCCTCCATTTCGAACGCGGGTGTGCCGGGCCTCGGCGAATACTTGAAAATATACGCGCTATCAAAGCCACAGTATCTCACAAGCTCGACCGTATCCTTGAAATCCTCTTCAGTTTCGCCCGGAAAACCAACGATTATGTCCGTTGTGATCGCAATATCGCGGCTTGAGGAGCGGATCCTATCTATCTGCTTTAGATAGCGGTCGATCGTGTGCCCGCGTTTCATGAGCTTCAGAATGCGGTTGCTGCCGGACTGAACGGGCAAATGCACCCAGTTGCAGAGGTTCGGGTGCGTTTCGATGGCCTCGACAATGTCTTCGTGGAAATCACGGGGAAATGACGTTGTGAACTTTATTCGCTCGATTCCGGTGGCTGCAACTGCACGAAGCAGCCGCGAGAAGGCCGACTTCCCTGCAAATCCCTCTAGGCCAGTCTCTGTCTCGGGCCGATAACTATTTACGTTCTGGCCGATCAGGTGGACCTCTTTGACGCCGCGGCTCTTAAGGTCAAGCACCTCTTGGATCAGCTGGTCCGCAGGCAAACTACGTTCGCGCCCTCGCGAGAAAGGCACGATGCAGTATGTGCAGAATTTATTGCAGCCTTCGATTATCGGTAAGAACGCCACATAGGGCGAATGCCGATGTGTGTCGGCTACGGTCCAGTCGTAATCGTCGTCGCGTTCGCCGAGATCAACGATCCCGTCTTCGCCGGCGATGGTTCGGCCGAGAATGTTGCTTACGCGGCCAACGGCTCGCGTGCCAACAACAAAATCCACTCCGGGGATCTTGTTCAGTAGTGTTTCGCCTTCTAATTGAGCAACGCAGCCAAGGACGCCGACGACGGGTTTCGGTCCGTCTGCATGGCGGATCCTACCGACCTGGGTATAGAGTTTTTGCTCTGCCTTTTCGCGAACTGAGCAAGTATTTATCAGTACAACATCGGCGTTTTCGGCGTCTGTCGTTATCTCAAAACCGTCTCGGCCAAGGGCCGTCGCGACGCGCTCCGAATCGGAGACGTTCATTTGACAGCCATAGGTTTCGAGATAAACTTTTTTCATAGATGCCGTCCAAAACTGCCACATCAAAGCCAGACGTGAAGGACTTTGTCCACCTGCATTTGCATACAGATTATAGTCTTTTGAGGAGTACAGTCCAATTAAAGCCGCTTGCCCAAAAACTCGCGGAATTCGAGATGTCTGCGTGTGCAATAACGGATCTCGGCAATATGTACGGCGCGGTTTCATTCTTCAATACCCTTAAGGGCAAGGAGATCTCACCTATCATCGGTTATGAGGCCTTTGTAGCGAACGGAAGCCGTTTTGACCGGACGGCGACGGTCGCTGCGGGTGAGCGCGGATTCTACAACCTCGTTCTGCTGGCCACGGACCTTGACGGTTACAAGAATCTTTCCTATCTCGCCTCGATGGCCTTCAAAGAAGGTCTACATCATCGACCGCGCATCGATCTTGAGTTACTTGCTGAACGCTCTAAGGGCCTTATCGCTCTTTCCGGTGGAGATAATGGTGCGATCGCTCACTACCTCCGCTCGGGCGCCTCGGAGAAGGCCGTAGATCACGCTACGAAACTTGCCGAGATCCTTGGTCCTGAGCGTTTTTACCTTGAGATCCTTGACCGGCCGGATAAGCAGTTGAATGGCCGAATCGCCGATCTTGCAAAACAGCTCTCGCTGCCTCTCGTTGCGACGAATAGCGTCTTTTATCTCGATCGGGAAGACGCCAGGGCGCGTGAAGCGGTTCTTGCACTCGAGGACGGCCGTATCCTATCGAATGACCTTGCGGAAGAGCCGATTAGGTATTTGCGCTCGAAAGGCGAGATGTGGGAGCTATTTGGCGATGAGTTCCCTGAAGCACTCGAGAACACCGTAAAGATCGCCGAGATGTGTACGCTCGTCATTCCGCAAGGTGACGATGCACGACAACTCCCGTCCTTTCCAATTCCTGCAGAATTCGGCTCGACGGATGAATACGCATATTTCGAAGCGATAGCGTGGGAAGGCTTTGAGGACCGCAAGGCAAGCGACTGGCTGCCGCTGATCGAGGCGAACGCCCTTAAATACGACCTCGGCGTTTACGAAGAACGGCTTAGGCGCGAGATCGACACGATCAAGGGAATGGGCTTCCCGGGATACTTTTTGATCGTTTGGGATTTTATCCGTTATGCACGTGAGCAGAGTATTCCGGTAGGCCCGGGACGCGGTTCGGCGGCGGGTTCTCTCGTTGCATACTGTCTGCGCATCACGGACGTCGATCCGATCGAACACGAGCTTCTCTTTGAACGCTTCCTCAATCCGGAGCGAATCTCGATGCCCGACATCGACATCGATTTTTGCATACGCGGTCGGTCGGACGTCATCGACCACGTAACGCGCCTTTACGGACGCGATTCTGTTTGTCAGATCGTCACATTCGGCACAATGGCATCCCGCGCCGCTGTTAAGGATATTGGGCGTGTGCTTGGGATGTCAGTCGGTGAGGTCGAACGGGTCGCAAAACTCTTACCGCCGCCGCGTCGGGGCCGAAACATCAGTCTCGATCAGGCAGTCAAGGAAGTCCCGGAACTAAAGCAGATGATCGACTCGGACGCGAGGGTGCGAGGCTTGTTCGATCTTGCCAAACGGGTCGAGGGTTGTTCGCGGCACACGTCGGTCCACGCCGCAGGCGTTGTGATCAGCCCGAAACCGCTCCACGAACTCATTCCGGTCGCGATCTCTCCAAAGGAAGAATTGACTAGCCAGTATCCGATGGGCGACCTCGAGAAGGTCGGGATGCTCAAGATGGATTTTCTCGGTCTCACAACCCTCACGATCATCGAGGATTGTCTTCGGAATCTAAAGGAGCGAACCGGCGCGACGATCGACTGGAAGTCCATCCCGACGAACGACGCTGAGACAATGCGGCTCTTTGCCGAGGGCAGAACGGACGCCGTTTTCCAGTTCGAATCTTCGGGGATGCAGGACATTTGCCGCCGTATGCGGCCGGAGAACCTCGAGGATCTCTCCGCTCTCAATGCCCTTTATCGTCCCGGCCCGCTCGACGGCGGCATGATCGACGATTTCGTTGACCGTCGCCGCGGCGTCAAAGAGGTCGAGTACATGGTTCCCGAGATGGAGGAATTCTTAAAGCCGACATTCGGCGTTTTCGTCTATCAGGAACAGATCATGCAGATCGCTCAAAAGCTCGGCGGATACAGCCTCGGCGACGCAGACCTGATGCGCCGTGCGATGGGCAAGAAGAAGATCGAGGAGATGGCGAAGCACCGCGATAAGTTCGTTGCAGGCGCGGTCGAGCGGAAGATCGATAAGAAGCTTGCGACAGATATCTTCGAGCTGATGGCGAAGTTTGCGGACTATGGTTTCAACCGCAGCCACAGTATCGCGTATGCGCTTGTCGCGTTTCGAACCGCATATTTGAAGGCTCATCATCCTGCGTATTTTTACGCGGCCGTACTTTCGCACGAAGCTAATGACGCGGCAAAGGTTTTCAAGTATTCGAACGAGTTGAAGCAGATGGGCCTCGAGCTCCTGCCGCCTGACATCAACGAGAGTGGATTGGGATTCACGCCGTCTGACTCGGCGGTAAGGTTTGGCTTAAGTGCGATCAAGGGACTCGGGGCGAACAGCATTTCGGCGATCATTGCTGCACGGGAAGCCGGCGGAAAGTTTACCTCGCTATCTGACCTCGTCTCCCGCCTTGCTCCGGGGGTTGTGAACCGCCGCGGCATTGAGAGCCTCATTGCGGCGGGTGCATTCGATACCTTGCGTCCTGATGGTGAAGCTCCGGCAAAGTGGCGCGCGAAGCTCCACGCCCACATCGGTCCGGCGATGCAAGCGGGTGCACGCGCAGCCGAGGATCGTGAACGTGGTCAAAGCGGCCTTTTTGCGGCGGCGGCAAACGAGACGGATGCCGTGGAAGCGCCATTGCCGGACGTACCGGCCTGGACGCTCGAAGAGATCGCGAAGAATGAAAAGGCGGCGATCGGGTTCTATCTCTACGCTCACCCGATCGACGCGTTCGCTGCGGAATTGGAGGCTTCGGGCGTACCGCCGATCTCAGTAGTTGCAGAAGCGAATTCGCGCGATCTTGTGCGTGTTGCCGGCGTAGTAACGGCATCTTCAATTCGTTACAGCAAGACCGGCAAACGGTTCTGCACGTTGCGGCTTGAAGATCGTTCGGGGAACGCGAAATGCGTTGCATGGTCCGAGGCTCAGACAAAATTCAGTTCCCTTCTTCAAGACGATCAAGTTGTGGTCATCACCGGCAAGCTCGAATCGACCGAGAACCAGGAAGTAAGCATCATCATCTCGGAGGTTACTTCCCTCGCTGAAGCCGCGATGGCGAACGCAAGTTCGATCTCGATCGCGGTGCCGGAAAGCCTTGCCCGCCGCGATAAGCTGGAAGGGCTCTTCGTGCTACTGACTAACAGTCCGGGTCGGTGCGGCGTCTATCTCGATCTCGTCGATCACGGCGTCGACGTAAGATTGCATTCGCCGGCCACTAAGGTTCAGCTCTCGCCGAGCGTTCTCAGCGAGATCGAATCGTTGGGCTACCGCGTAGAATGGCACTGAAAATGCTAAGATAACAGCTTATGACAACAGCTTTTGAGCGTGTCCAAACGGCGCGTCATCCCGAGCGTCCTTATGCGATGGATCTGTTCAGTTCGGTCTTTACCGACTTTATCGAGGTCCATGGCGACCGGCGATATGCGGACGATCCTGCAATGGTCGTCGGTTTTGCGCGGCTCGATGGCCGCGAAGTTTGCGTGATCGGTCAGCAGAAAGGCCGCGACATCAACGAGCGCCGACATCGGAATTTCGCGATGTCAAAACCCGAAGGCTATCGAAAGGCTTTGCGCGTGATGCGGATGGCGGAGAAATTCGGCCGGCCGATCATCACGATAATCGACACGCCCGGGGCTTATCCCGGCATCGACGCAGAAGAGCGCGGACAGGCCGAAGCGATCGCGTTCAACCTGCGTGAGATGGCTTCGCTGAAAGTTCCGGTCATCGTCGTCGTGCTTGGCGAAGGCGGTTCCGGCGGTGCTCTTGCCATTGGTATCGGCGATCGCGTTCTGATGATGGAGAATGCAGTTTATTCCGTTATCACGCCGGAGGGGTGTGCCGCTATCCTTTGGAAGGATGCAGGCCGGGCTCCGGATGCCGCCGAGGGCCTAAAGCTCACCGCCAGCAGCCTCAAGGAGTTCGATATCATCGACGAGATCGTACCCGAACCTGAGCCGTGGAAGATGCCGGTCGAAGATGATAAAGCTTCTCAAGCTGCTTTTGAGAAGGTTGCCGACACGCTAAAGAGAAGGCTGATCGCGACGCTTGACGAGCTCTCCGCAAAAGACCCAAAAACACTCGTCACCGACCGCTACAAGAAGTTCCGAAAAATGGGCGAATGGATCTAGGCCTCGAATAAAGTTCCCCGACCGCACTGCATTCAGGCAAAGGCCTGTTGAATACCTGCATTCTGTGCATTCTGTATCAATTCGTGCATTCCGTGCATTTTCATACAATTCGTGCATTTTGGGGTTCAAACGAGCGCGGTTGTCGGATATTCTTTCTGTGGCTGGTTGATGTTTGACAATTTGGTTAGGTAGTTTTTCACCGCAGCGTCGTTGTGAATATCTTCGCGTTCTTTGCGTTAAAGCCAATGCGGAAAGTGAAAAGGCAAGACATTGCGTTTTGGATCGGCAGGAAACGCAAAGTTCGCGAAGTGAAGCCCGCGAAGGACGCGAAGGAGAGGCCGTAGGGGACGCAAAGGGAAAGAATCTCGCGGCAGCGGCTTTTGCGAACTTTGCGAATATCTTTGCGTCCTTTGCGTTAAAGCAATTGCGGAAAGTGAAAAGAGAACGCAATGCGTCTTCGATCGGCAGAAAAACGCAAAGGCCGCGAAGCAAAGCCCGCGAAGGACGCGAAGGGTCGAATCTCGCGGCAGCGGGCGGCGAAGATTAGCTTCGCCGTCGTTAGGCTGAAATGCAGTTGGCGGCTACGCTGCCGGGAGTGTTAGAACGGGATGTCGTCGTCGACCGGTGTTGTAGATGAGGCCGGTGCGGCTCCCGCACTTGATGACGCTGACTGGCCGCCGCCGGTGTACTGAGGCTGATGATCCTCTTCGGCACCACCGCCGGAGTATTCGCCGCCGCTTCGCGAGCCGATGAATTGCATATCGGTTGCCTGAACGTCGAGCGTGTATCGGTTATTGTTGTCGCGGTCGGTCCACTCCTCGATCCGCAGACGTCCCTCGATGTAAACGACGGAGCCTTTGGTCAAGTATTTTGCCGCGTTCTCGGCCTGCTGTCGCCAGAGAGTGATCTTGAACCAGGTGGTAACGTCCTGCAATTCGCCGGATTTATCTCGTCTCTTTTCGTTGGTCGCCATCGTGAAGCTGCATACGGCGACGCCTTGCGGGGTGTAACGGAGATCGGGGTCTTTGCCCAGGTTGCCAACGATGGTGATCTTATTGAACGACATTCAGAATCCTCTGGTGGTGATATTTTTTCGAACTATTCGGACAAGTATAGCTTCAAATATATCACGGTCAAAGAGCCTCGTGCTAGAATTGACCTTTTGCCCGCAAGGGCCTGTCCATTTCGCTGGCAAATGAAATTCTTCATCGCTATTTTCGGATGCATTCTCGCACTTTTTGCGGCCGGGATCGTGCGTCCGCAAACTCTCGAAACGACCAAAAAAAAGCCTGGTTCGGATCCTGTCAAGTGCTGGAGCTATTCCGATAATGATGTCTATTTCCGGTTCGCGGCAGCCGACGCGAAGGCGATATATGTAACGACGGATAAGGGCAGCCTGATCGCGGTCGATGTGGTTTCGGGGGCGAAGCTCTGGAGTGCGGAATTTGGCGGCGAGGTCGTTTCGAACATCGTCGTGGTCGATTCCCACGTGGCGATCGCGACGCGCCCTTCCCCGTCTACGGGTGCGAAGGACACTACCACTACCTTGCGTGTTCTGAGTAAAGAGACGGGCATTCTCGCATGGAAGGCTGAACTTGCCGGCTCCGGACCGATCTATCTTGACGGAGCAGCTGGAATTATAACGGCAGCATCGAGTACAGGAGAAATTGCGGCGTTCGATTTTGGCTCGGGCGAGCTGAAGTGGAAGCTAAAGTTTGCGGGTGGACTCACGGCGGTCCCGACCGTCAACGGCTCGCTCCTGATCGTCGCGACGGGCGAGAAGAGAGTCACGGGGATAACGCTCTCGGGTGGCGAATCACTGTTCTCGGTCGAGGTGAAGCACCCGGCTAATGTGGTCCTCTTTGAAGGCAATAGTGTCTTTATGGCGGATGACCGGGGAGAGATATTGCGGCTGGACACAGATGGAGATCCGAAGCCTAAATGGAAATATCGTGCAGGTGCTCGGATCCGCGGGATCAACGAAGTTGACGGCCAGCTGATCGCGTCATCTTATGACAACTTTCTTTACTCGATCGGCAAAGGCTCGGGCCACGTTAACTGGAAGGTTCGGCTGCAGGACAGAGTCCGCGGTATCGCCGTCCTGGATGAAAAGCGGCTGCTGGTCTTCGTCGAGAACACCAAGACCGCAACGGCCGTTATGACCGAGAGCGGCAGGATCGATTCGCAACTCCAGCTTGATGACGCGGCGATCGCGGCCGGGAGTGGCGGCGGAAGAGTTTACATACTCTCACCCGCCAGCGTTTCGGCCTACAGCACCGGAGCCTGCGGAAAGTAAAAAGGCATCGCGGCTGAAACACCGGATGCCTTTTTGAACCTATTTACGAGGCACGGAAATCATCTCTCTAATGTCCTGCCTGTGCGTGATGCATCATTGCATAAATTTCGTCTTTGATCGCTAGTTTCTGTCGCTTCAGGACAGTTTCTTCGTTCTGTTCTTCGTCTGATGGAAAGCTGAGATGCTGGAGTTCACTGAGGCGTTTCTCGTGTTCTGCGTGTTGATTGACGAGGTCGCGAAATTGCTGACTGGTCCTTAGCAATTCGTCGCGGACAGGGTCCGCTGTTGACATATCCATAGCGTGTTTGTCCTCACTTTTCAATGGTCTAAAGCCCGAGTCCGGGCCATTAGCGCTTTCTGGCATCGGGCTTACCCTGATGTTAGCTCAAGAGGCTTCGCGAAGCAAGTAAAAAGTATCGGACAAGGGCAGACTAAAGCGTTCGGCTCATGAGAAAGCCGTCTTCGGCGGGTGCGCGGTAAAGGTCTTTCCGTAATTGCTGGACGGCAAAGGAGTTACGGACGTAGAACGCGATAGCCTGCTCGTTCGAGACCCGCACTTCGAGCCAGATCCGGCGTACGTCTCGTTCGCGGCAATGGCGTAGGAACTCGTCAAAGAGCATCTGCCCGTTTCCCTCCTGTTGGTGCTCGGGCGAGACCGCAATGTTATAGATCTCGGCATCGACCGCAACGGCGTCCGCACACGTGATCAGGCGCCCCACGATAAACCCTATCGTGCGGTTCTCGTCTGTTTCGAGGCGGAGCATTATTGAGTTCTTGTCCTTGAGCTCCGAGAGATAATCGTGAGCCGCCCAGGGACTCAGGTTCGTTTCCCTTCCAAGCTCTATCAATGCCGCAATGTGTGCGGGCTCGATGGGGCGAATTCTGTGAGGTTTAGACATTGCCGGGTTTTGATAAAAAAATCGGTTCAGATTCGAGGATTCGCGGGTCGGACGCGGCCAGGATCAGCTGTTCGGCAAGGTTGTCGATCTCGACGACCTCCGCCATGGCCGGCCCTTGGTGAACCCCTTTCAATGAGACGAGATGCCCGACTTTGAGGTCGTCGATGGTCGGCTGAAGCTCGTCAATAGATGAGTGCAGAAACGCCGGTTTGAGCTGTGCGATCGAATCGACAGCAACATCAAAAATCTGAGAGGCGAACATTCCTCGTCCGACCGGCACCGACGAGCAGACGACCCCGTCAGCCGCAGATGCCATCGCGGGAAGAAGCGGGATCTTTCTCAACGTTGCCCCGACCGCATTCGCAAAGCCGAGAGCCGTTGCGATACCGATGCGGATGCCGGTAAAACTCCCGGGGCCAGCGGACACAATTATTTGCGTTACGTCTTTGGGAGAGGCTGCAGCCTTGTGCATCAGATCGTCGATCTTCGGCAGGAGCAGCTCGGCCTTCGGACTTGAGTCTGCACCGCCGGAATACGAGAACAGGCGGCCGGCGGTTCTGATTGAAACGCTGCCGCCAAGTATGCCTGCTTCGATCGATATTATGACTTCGGATGCCGATCTCACGTCTTAGGGCCTATTATACGACAAAGAGCGGCGAAGGGACGCGAGACCTCGGCGGCCGAATGAGTGGAGTTGATAATGAAGCCTGACCTTTGAATCAAAACTTCCGCCAACATCGACGGTCGCTGCGATGGGATTCGGCGGCGTACGTTTCTTTAGCTGTATCAGGAACTTCCGAGGGTTGCGAATTTGCCCACCGAGCGGCTCGAGTTTTGTCGTCGATGCCCATTCTTTCTCGACGCGAGCATTCAACCATCCCGGCAGAGTATCTGCCGCATTTGAGATAGGCGTGCCGCTCAGGTCGAGTCCGAAATGCTTTGCCGCAAGGCCGATCGCGCAAATGATCCAACGGCGCCTTTTGGGTTCGACCTCGTCGAGGCACATTTGCCAATCGAACTCTTTCGGGCGGTTCGCGACGAGGTAATAGATGTCCCAGAGCTTTTCGCGATACTGAGCACCGTCGATCAGCCAGTGCACGCAGACGACACGCAAGTGGTCTTCGGGCCGGAGAATGCGTATCACTTCGTCGTCGATCTCGGCAGTTTCACATCTTGCGAACAGAGTGTCCCAGTCGAGCGAATCGTGCCGGGAGAATTCGTTGTGAAGATCGATGACAAGCTTGCGGCCTGCAGGAGATGTTCGGATCGCCTCGGCACGCGGAAAGTCCGCGGAAGAAACTGCGAGGTCAGTATCAGACGAAATCCGGCTCACGCTTTCGGGAAACGCCCGAGCGATGGCCCAACCTTTGAATAGTACGGGTTCGATGCCTTCCGACCGAAAAAGCCGAAAAGCCTCGACGATCTTTTTCTGCTGAGTTGCGCGGTATATCGTGCTCCAGCGGTATTCGTCAAAGACCTCATCTTCGGCTTGATCAGGATCGTATTGCATTGGTTCGGTACCAAAGTAACACGCTTCGCGTCGAAGCAAAAAGGAAAAGGCGGCAAAATGCCGCCTACGCCAAAGGAAAGGACCGATAACCTACAAGATTGCCTAAGCGGTACATGTAAACGCCGGCGTCATCCCCGTGTTCGCGCACATATTGGTCAGGCAGGGAGTCCCGAGCTGCGGGCAGTCCGAGTGGCGTGAGCAGTTGCATGAGGTCGCGGCGAGTGCACTCTGCGGAGCGGCGAGCGACGCGATGATCGGCAATGCGGCAACAGAGGCAAGACCGATGCTTTTAAGGACGTCGCGGCGGCTTTTGCCCTTGAATCTCGGTTCGATCTTCGTCTCAAGCAAACCTTTGCTACTGAGTTGGTCGATCGCGAGCCAGACGAAGTCTTGGGTAACAGTTCCTTTTGCTTTCGCTTCGAACTCGCGAACGATATCGCTGACCGTATTCACACCATTGCAGGAGGTCCAAACAAAGGCGGCACTGTCATTAAGGCAGTGAGCCTTGTTCGTTTCCGTATCATAGACCAGCATTTCGCCGGGCATTTCCTGCACGACAAGCCCGCGTTTTCGGGCTTTTGGTGTTTGCAATTCAGACATTCAGATCCTCCAATGAACAACAAGACGTTACGATAAAACGTGAAAACGCTATATTTTACAAAAAATCGTTAAGGTACTGCAACAATATTTGTGCAAAGCGGGGCGCGTGAGTTCGCTTCGACCTTATGATTAGAGCATTATTCATCACCTGCTGCAACACCCGAATTGAGTATGCCGGGTTGACCCTGATGGGCAATGTGAATGGAGTTACCGACATTATGCCTTCCGCGGGACTCAATATTTTGGGGCGGAAACGCGAGCTTTCTTTGTATTTTGTGAACAGAACGGCGGCGACGGGAAGTCCGGCTCTGTGGGACGTTTTGGAACTACCTACATCGACCGTGTAGGGCCGATATTTCCCGTCATCGGTCCGCATATTTATTGGCCTAGCATACGGATGCACATTTCCCTGCTCATCAAGGATCGCAAATTCGTCGGAAAAATACTCTGCCCCAAGCCTAACGAGTTCGAGCACGAGTGTCGATTTTCCGGAAAAACTATTGCCCGGAATAAGGAGAGCCTTACCGTCGAGAGCGACCACACCCGAATGAATGAAAACGCGGTTCGGGCAGTATTCCCCTATGCGGACACGCAGGTAGCTATCAAAATATTTGAAGACGCCGCGTTCGATCTCGCCGCAGGTTGCGAGATCGCCATTGTGTTCGACAAAGATCCCGCGTTCTTTGTCGCGGCCAAAGGTGAAAATATGCTCGGGCCTTTTTCGCGTGGGTGTTAGGTTTCCGATGAGTGCACGGTCTGCCGTTTCGATCGCTTTCTGAAAAAGGCGTGCGTTCCGCGATTCAAAACGCACGGGAACGCCAAATGAGATGAAGTTTTGGCCGTACGTGGAAGCTGTCATTGTTGTGAGGTCTTCCGCACGCCGACCAGTTGTTCGATGCCGAGGAGGAGAGTTCCGACCATTGCTGCGGCGACCCACGCCGGTACAAGGCTGTGGCCGATCGTCGGCATCGTTACGGTAATGACCGTGATCGAGAGAGCGAGGATGCCGTAGCAGGTCGAAGCTGCTGCGTGCGAATAACCGCGTCGTACGAGCTGCTGATAGATGTGGTTGCGGTGTGCGTGCCAGATCTTCTCCCGCCGAAGTAGTCGCTTTATCAACGTATAAAACGCGTCAAATAGGAAAGGCCAGACAAGCAGACAGGCGATCGGGAGAGCGAGAATGCGGCTTCCGGAGTTTGGTGCTGCAAGCAGGCCGATACCCGCGAAGGTAAAGCCTAGGAAGGCACTGCCGGCGTCGCCCATAAAGATCTTAGCGGGCTGCCAGTTGAAGAAAAGAAACCCTAGCGTTGAGGCGAAAATTACGCACGCCAAAACCGCGATCGCAGGTTCGCCGGAGACAACGCCGAGAAAGCACCAGCCGGCCGAGGCCGCCAACGCCTGCACTCCGGCGATCCCGTCGATGCCGTCCATAAAGTTGTACGCGTTGACGAGCCACACGATGAAAAGAAGCGAGACTATGAACTCGAGAGCGGTTGAGAGCTCGGCCTGTTGGGTGCCGAAGAATATCGGATACGGCCCGCGGTCAAAAAGAAGCAAGGCCGCTGCAACGGTATGTGCCGCGATCCGAACAAACGGCGGCAGGTCTCGAACATCGTCGATCCAACTTACTGCGACGATGAGGATCGCACCGGCAAGAAATCCGTATGAGATCGCGGAATGGTAGCCGACGCAAAAAATAACGTATGCCGCAAGCGATACGATCGCTATCACGATGCCGCCACCACGCGGAGTTGGTTCCGAATGCGAACTTCGTTCGTTCGGAATGTCGAGCATTCCCTTCCCAAGCGTCCATCGGCGGACGAAGAACACGCCCGCGGCAGATAGGGCGGTCGCTACGAGGGCGAGGACCAGAAGAAACTGCGTGTTCATCCAAGCAATGCCCTCCGATACGCCGTCAAAGCGGTCTCTAGCGAGTATTTCTCGCATGACGCCGCACGCGCTCTCTCACCCATTGCGGCAAGTGCCTTCGGATCGTCAGCGAGGTCCTTCAACGCATTGAGAAGCCCGTCAACATCGCCTGGTTCGACATTGACGCCGACAGCGTCGTCCTTGATCACAAGATCGACCTCGCTTTCGGGTTCAGTGATCCCGACGATCGGTTTTCCGGCCGCAAGAATATTGTACGTGCGGCTTGGCATCGAAACGCCCTTCATTTTGGGGACGAGCGAGACCAATCCGGCATCGCAAGCGTTCAAGAAATCGATCTGCTCGGACCGCGGCCTCGGGTCGAGAAGCGTGATATTCGAAAGCCTGTTCTCAGCAACGAATTTCTTTATGGACGATAGTTTCACACCCGCTCCGAGGAATACAAAGTGGAAACGCGAGCTCGGGTCAGCGTTCAAGACCTTTGCTGCTGCGAGAATCGTCTCAATATCGTTCGGATAGCCCATGTTACCCGCATAAAGTAGAACGAACCTGTCGGAGAGGCCAAGCTCTTTGAGCAAGGAGTTTTCGGCACGCGGCCGAGGCTCGACGGTTTCAAGTTCCGCCCAGTTCGGTATCACGGAAATCGAAACATCGAGGCCTTTGGTCTTTGAATTGAGTAGTTCGCGCATATCCCGTCCAACGGCGATGATCCTCGCTGCGTGCTTGTAAAGCCAGCGATTCCAAAATCCGAGAAACTTGACGATCAGACTTCTGTCGCCGGCCTTCCCTGCCGCGATAAGGATCTCCGGATAGTTGTCGTGGATGAGCAGTGTATATGCCGCTCCGCGAAAAAGCGAACTGACCGCGATCACGAATGGCAGCGTCGGCGGATTCGTTACGACGAGTACTCGATCGCCCTTTCGAAATTGACGAAGGCTGAGGAAGAATGTCGATAGCCCGAGCGTCAACATATTCACGAGGCGGAACAATATCACATTCTTGTTGAGAGTTGTTCCGGCAGCACGAAAGATCTCGACGCCGCAGCGAACCTCACGCTTAGGTGCACGAGTGCCGCGCGCGGAGTAATTCGGTTGTCCACAAAGTGCTTTCACATCAAATGTGTCCGTCAATCCTTCGGCGATCTGCGTTAGGTAGTAGCCGGTCGAGGTTACCTCCGGATAGTAAAGCTCCGAGACGACCCAGAGTCTCGGCTTGGTTTCAGTCGGTGATGGCTCGTTCCGGTACTCGGGCATCTTCTGCGTCAAACCCTGCCCTCGACCGCACGTGCAAGCACGGCTGCCGTCGCCTCGTTGATCTCAGTGCGGCTAAGCCAATCAAGAGCGTACTCGCGAGCACTGTTCGACATCTGGGTATATTCTCGACCCTGCATCCCGATGCACTCGTTCATCGTTTCGACAAAGCGCTCCGGGTTATCGAGCGGTATCTGCCAGCCCGCCTTCTTCTCTTCGATGTCGGTCCAAACTGTGTTATCGCTGATCAAGATCGGGCAGCCCGCTGCGAGTGCCTCGATAAAGACATAGCCGAAATTCTCGTTGAGCGTCGGCATTACGAAAAAATGGTCTTTTGCAACAAGTCTAAGTGCTTCGCGATTTGGGAACGCGCCAAGGCGTCGGGTCTTTACATTTGCCGGCAATTCCGCGATCGCGCGTTCACACTGTCGCCAATATGCTTCGTCATCGACGGGGCCGATGATCTCAAGGGTAACGTCGCCCACGCGAATCTCCTTCAGCCTTTCGAGCAGGTAGATGAGATTCTTTTTCGGCGAGATCCTTGAAAGATACACGAATCTTACGCTGCCCGGCTCCTTCTTCGGCTTCCAGCTCGGCGAGTAATCCGGCAAGATCGTTTCAGGGACGAGGTCAGGAGCGGTCATCACTTCAACATCCTGCCCAAACACATCGCGAATATCTAACGCGTCAGCGTCGAATGACGCTTTCCAGATCACGCCATTGTAAAGCCCAACCGCCTTGGCGTATGTCAAGAAGAGTTTCTTCTTAAAAGGCTTAATTGCGAGAGCGGCCTTTGAGAGCTCACCGCAAGGAGCAAGGATGACCGGAACATCGTCAATAAGCCGTTTACGCCGGGCAGAGAGGAATCGACGCACCGGCAAGCTGAATACGCTGTTGAGATAGACCGCATCTGGCCTGACCTCGGCAGCCAATTCAGCGGCGCGCTTTGCGGTCAGCTCGCCCTTTTCAAAGAAAAAGACCTTGGCGTTCCCGACCTTGTTCCAGTCTCCCCGGACGATGTCGCGGTACGGAGAAGTTTCCGCGAGATCGTGATCCCGAGTTACGACGGAAAAATCATATTCCGCTTTGAACCTATCAACGAGATTTACGACCGACCACATTCCGCCTCCGCCTTTGAATCCGGGCAGATAGTAGTCGCAGAAGATCAAAATTCGGGGCCGCATCTCTCGGTCGTGTCGCTTGAGCGGGTAGAACTTACGAATGATGCTTTCGCTGGCTGTGATATCCAAGCAATACCTTTGTCACCGTGCTCGAAACATTGGCCGCTAGATACTCATCCGGCGGCGTCCACGAAGCGGGCTGCGCAAGAGCGAGTTCGACGGCGGAGATGATCGCTTCGGGAGTTGCACCGCTCAAAATATTGCTGCCGCATTCGATCGTTTCTGCACGCTCCGTAACATCGCGAAGCGTTACATTCGGGATCTTGAAGATACAACATTCTTCCTGCACCGTTCCGCTGTCGGTAAGCACCGCGAGAGCGTTCTTTTCGAGCTTTACGAAATCGAAAAATCCCATTGCGTCGAGCAGCCGGACCTTGTCGCTCGAGGGTGCAATGCCGAATTCAGTAAGCTTTGACGCCGTTCTCGGGTGAACGCTGACAAGGCAAGGCTTTCCATAGCGTTCGGCGGTTCGGCTTAGGCCCTCGACGATGCTCGCAAGCCGGTCGTGCGTATCGACGTTCTCCGCGCGGTGAAGCGTTACCAGAAGATAATCGAATTGCGCCACGCCGAGCTTTTCGAGGGCGTCGCTCGCATCGATCTTCGGCCCGAAATATTCGAGTACCTCGTAGATCGGGTTGCCGGTAACAAATATTCGATCGCGCTCAATTCCTTCCCGCAACAAGTTCTCTTTGCTGCGGTGAGTGTAAGGCATCAGCACATTGCTCGAATGGTCGATGATACGGCGGTTGATCTCTTCGGGAACACGGTCGTCAAAACAGCGATTTCCGGCCTCCATATGAAACACCGGAATGCCGCGGCGGGCAGCCGCGACCGCCGAAAGAGCGCTATTCGTATCGCCGAGGATCAAAATGCGGTCGGGCTTATGCAGCTCGATCGCTTCATCGCATCGCGCTAGGATCTGGCCCGCCTGGTCCGCAAAAGATGAAGATTTGATGCCGAGGGCGACATCCGGCGTACGGACCTCGAGCTCGCGAACGAAGACGTCGCTTAAATTCTCCTGATGATTCTGTCCTGTGTGGACTGTAACGTGCTCGCAATGCTGATCGAGCATATTTAGGACAAGGCTTAAGCGGATGATCTCGGGACGCGTCCCGAATATTGTCATTACCTTCATAGGGCAAATTGGATCCTAATTTGTGGCGAACCGCCTTATCTCAGAATCGGCTTCGGTCAGCAACTGTAGTAATTCGTCGCCGGCGATGTTGTCGTTCCGTGATGAATATTCGCTCGTAAGCGCGGCCTCGAAATCGACGCCGTCGCGCAATTCAGGAAGAACCGGCAGGATCACATAATAATCGCCGGATTCGATCGTGCGAAAACATTCCTCTTCGGAGACCATTATCTCGTGGATCTTCTCCCCGGGACGGATACCGGTGAAGATCACTTCGACTTTATTCTCGCCCATCAGCACGTTGGCGACATCCGTGATCTTCGCCGCCGGTACCTTCGGAATGAACGTGCATCCGCGTCGGTCACTCCGGACAGCCTCGAAGACCGTATCGACGGCACGATCCAAACTCAGGAGAAAACGCGTCATCTCGGGAAGCGTGATCGTAACCGGGCGTCCTTCGCGGATCTGCTCGACAAAGAGCGGGATGATCGAACCGCGAGAGGCGATGACGTTGCCGTACCGGACGCAGTTGATGTTGACCTTCGGGCAATCACGATTGGCCTCGAGAAGAACGCGTTCCTGCAGGGCCTTCGTCATTCCCATCACATTTATCGGTTTACAAGCCTTGTCGGTCGAAATACCGACGACGAGTTCGACGGGCAGGTCGTTCTCGCGAAGGGCACGTGCGACATTCTCAGCACCGCCGATATTCGTTTGGACGGCTTCGAGCGGAAAGTATTCACACGACGGGACCTGCTTTAGAGCGGCGGCGTGAAAGACGACATCGGAACTGCGCATTGCGGCAAGTAGAGCCGGATAGTTGCGGACATCGCCGATACGGAATTGCAGAAGGTCTTGCGAATTCTGATAGATGATATCGTCGGTTGCAGCCTTTCGGTCGAGAAAATCGAGCCGCATATAGTGCTGCTTTGCCTCATCTCGCGAAAAAACCGTAACGCTCTCAGGGCGTCCCATCTCTCCGGTCAAAATTCGCCGAACGAGTGTTTGGCCGAGCGAACCTGTGCCGCCGGTAACGAGTATGCGTTTGCCTTCGAGTGTGCTCATTTATGAAATTCGTCGTAAGGGGTCGGGTCTGCCGCCATCTTTTGGATCATCGTCGGCCAGTCATCGGGCTTAAACCCTGTCAGAGCGTTGAATGCGGAGCCGTCCAAACTCCTGTCGATAACAAGCTGGTCGGACGGTTCGATCTCGACCGCTGCATCGTAAAATTCATCGACGAGGCCAAGCAGTTCGTATTTGTTTATCGGCTCTGACGCTATATGGTGAACGCCGCTTAGATCCGGGTGACGGACGATCAAATCGCTAATTATATCTGCAATTACGATCGTTGGAAAGCCGCTATAGATAGCTGTCGTGTACCCCGAGACGCTCGCACCTCGGTTTGAAAGGAACCATTCGACAAGGCCGTGCGAACTGTTCAATTCCCTTCCAATGATCGATGAGCGTATCGTCAACGCATTTTGTTGAGAGATCTCGCCAAGCTGTTTGCTCTTGCCATAGAGGTCAAGAGCGTTCGGCGTGTCCTGTTCGGTGTACATTCCGCGCCCACCGTCAAAAACACAATCGGTGCTGAAATGGATGAGTCGAAAGCCGAACCTTTTTGAGAGGATCGCAAGCCTCTGCGGCAATATGGAATTCAATTCGAGCGTGGATATCACATCCTTCGCAGATGGCACTTGCTTTACAACGCCGATGGCATTGATAACGACATCCGGAGACACCTCGAGGACCACGCGTTCGAGTGCTGCGGCATCCGTCGCCTCAATATTTTCGACGATCCGATCTTTGGAAAAGATCCCGTAGCGCTCGATCGAAGCGAAGTTCCCGCGGATCGTAGAGTAAGTGTCAAAATGCGAAGAAAGGCACTGAACGAGTTTGTGCCCGAGCATTCCGGTTGAGCCGAGTATAAGGACCTTTAGATTTTTATCTTGTGAAGGCACGTGTTTTGGATCGAAACAGACAGCAGATCAGGGCGAATTGTCTCAAATACTGAAGTATTGCTCAACCTGAGGCCACTATTCAGCGGAAAGCACAGCCTTTGCGGCTTCGATGACCTCATCGACCGCTACCTCGCGCAGGCATTTATGGTTGTTGAAGCAAGCCGGCGTGTGGCAGCCTTCACATTCGACGGAACGCCTGAAGACCTCGTGTCCGCTACCAAAAGGGGTCCAGCGTCCAGGATAATCGATCGCCGCAAATATCGCCACGCATCGCACGCCGACCGATGCCGCAAGATGCATTGTTCCCGTGTCATTGCCGAGGTAAAGCGAACAGTTTTCGAGCAAGGCGGCGGACTCGCGAACCTTCAGTTCCCCGGCCGCGTTCATGCCTCTTCCCCAACGCGCAAGCAACCTCTCTCCGCGCTCACGGTCTTCCGGCCCGCCGAGGATCACCGGATAAACGTCGTGTTCGTCGATCAAGGCTTCGACAACCTCGGCATATCGGTCCTCGAACCAGATCTTCGACTCCCACTTGCTGCCGGGCGCGATGGCAATGAGTTTTTGGCTGTTAAGGACACCGCTTTCCGCCAGAAAGTCTACGGCACGCTTTTTCTCTGCGGGCGACAGCAAGAGATCTGTTTTCAGTTCATCGCGGTCGATGGCCACACCGGCATCTTCAAGAAGATCGAGAAGGAATTTCGCTTCGCTATCGATGACGGGAGCCGGCGACGGGATCGGCCCTGCAAGGGAGTGTTTCGCCGTATAATCGAGCCCAAAAACCTTTCGAATCCCGCCGAGACGAAAGAAGGTCCGATCGCGGGCTATTTGCTTTGCGGTCCGGGCCCGCGGCATTAGATAGAACACCGCGTCGAACTCCCTTTCCCGCATTGAGCGTCCGAGTTTTACAGCCCCCAATATGCTTTCTGCTGCCGACACATTGGTTGGATAATCGATAAATTCATCGAAAATGCCGCTTGGAGGCAGGATCGAGCCTGGTGCGAGGTAGTTTACGTTCTTTTTGTCGGAGTTTGACAGGAGCGTGATCTTCGCGCGAGGAAATGCGGTGCGAAGTGCCCAGAATGCCGGCAATGCCACGAGCGTGTCACCCAGATGGCCGATCCGCATTACAAGGATGTTCTCGAAATTCAAGGCGTATCGTTAAGGTGCTGCTTTAACTCAGAGAGCGTAAGTGTTGTTGTACCAGACTGTTCGACGACAAGTCCGGCCGCGATATTCGCAAGCCTGGCAGCAGATTCGAGGTCGGCACCCGAGCCCAAGGCCGTTGCGAGGGTTGCGATCACGGTGTCGCCGGCGCCGGTTACATCGAAGACTGCCCTTGCGAGGGCCGGCAAATGAACCGAAGGTTCGTTTCGCCTGAATAGGCTCATCCCTTCGCTGCCTTCGGTGATCAGCAATGAATCGACCTCTAAGGTTTCCAAAAGCTGCTTTCCCGCTGTTTGGACGAGGTTTGGGGCGTGTTCGTCGAGATTCACTGCTTCGGCCGCTTCCCTGCGATTCGGTGTTAGGAGTGTTGCTCCGCGATACTTGTCGTAAACCTTGCCTTTTGGATCGACCAACACTTTTACACCGGCCGCCTTTGCACATTCGATAGCGAAGGCGATCACACGGTCGCTAAGCACACCCTTTGCATAATCCGACAGCACGACCACGTTCGCTGCCGAGATGGCCAAAGTGATCTGATCGAGGAGCTCAGATTCGACGTCGCCCGAACAAGGTGTCGAATCTTCCTGATCGATACGCGCAACCTGCTGGCTGTGCGCCACAAGACGTGTTTTAACCGTCGAAGGGCGATCAGATGTTACAAGGTGTGAATCCGAAACGCCCGATCCGGCGAGGACCTGCCGTATCTGGAGGCCGGCATCGTCGTCACCGACCAGGCCGACCAAGATGCATTTTGCTCCGTAGGCGGCGATATTCGCCGCTACGTTTGCACCGCCGCCTGCTGCAAGGGTCATACGCTCGATCTTAACGACCGGCACTGGAGCCTCCGGCGAGATCCGGCTGACACTGCCCCACCAATATCGGTCGAGCATTACGTCGCCGATAACAGCGACCGTTGTGTTTTGAAAGTTATCGAGAATTGTCATCAATTGCTCGCAACCGGCGTCGCGATGTCTATCAACTCGCAGATAATATGGGCTGCCGTGATGTGCCCTTCTTGAATGCGTGCAGTCCGCGCCGAAGGCACCACGATCGCGACATCCGAGAGGCCCGCAAGGCGTTTGCCATTTGCTCCCGTAAATCCAATGATCTTCATCTTGCGGGAGCGCGCCGACATTACGGCTGAGAGCACGTTGGGCGAATTCCCACTCGTGCTTATCGCGATAAGGCAATCGCCTTCGCGGCCAAGCGCCTCGACCTGTCGTGCGAATATTCGCTCAAAATCGTAGTCGTTCGCGAGTGCGGTGAGCGCCGACGTGTCGGTCGTCAGGGCGATCGCAGGAAGCGCGATGCGCTCGGTCTCGTAGCGGCCGACAAATTCTGCCGCGATATGCTGGGCGTCAGCCGCACTCCCACCGTTACCGCAGATCAAGACCTTGCCGCCCGATGCAAACGTTTCAGAGATCAATCTTGCGGAGTTGCGAATCGCCTCGCCAACAGCGTCCTCAAACGTCGCGAACACATCGCGATGTTCCTTTATCGAGACCGAGACGGCATCACCGTTCGGTTCGGGTTGCGCATTCTTGTCGCTGTTTAGCTCTGCCAGGATCGCCGATGTTGAAAATCCGTCGACCAATGGTATCGAGACGACGTCACCGCCATTGCCTTTGACGAAGTCGGCCCCGACGATCTGATCGACGGGCCAATCGCCGCCCTTTACGAGCACGTCTGGGCGAATTTCGCGAATGATGTTCTCAGGCGTTAGCTCGTCGAAAATGACAACATCATCTACCGCTTTTAGGCCGAGAAGAACAGCTTTTCGAGCTTCCTGGGAAACCACAGGCCGGCCGACACCCTTCATTTGGCGGACGGATGAGTCGCTATTCAGGCCAACGATGAGCTTATCGCCCAGAGCCTTCGCCTTATTGAGAAGGTCGATGTGGCCGGGGTGAATAAGGTCGAAGCAGCCATTTGTGAAGACAACTTTTGACATCGTAAACGCGCAAACGGAAATGCGTATTATTGCACAGCGGGGTTCTTTTTTGCACCTAGTGCGCGAGCCATAAAGATGAGTAGCAGAACGCCGACGGTTGCCGTAGTCCCGACCTTAAAGCCGTACGGGATGATCGAGGCATAGAAACTCTCGTAGGAGACGGAGGTAAGGATCATAAAATATATCGCCGCTCGCCAAAGGATGACCTTCTGATCCTCAACGAAGGTCCGATACAGAATGCGAAGGAGCAAGCCAATGATCAGCATCCCGATCGGAACGCCGATAGGCCCAAAGTTTCTTATAAGGTCGCCCATCGGAGTGATCCCGAATGAGTTCTCGCTGTAATTGAAATAAAGATCGCTGTATTGATGCGGTTCAGAAGCGACCGGTTTGTCCGGCCACAGAACACGCGGAACCATAAAGCTTGAAAGGTCCTTTAAGATATTGTTGTCGAGCCCATAGCTCTCTTCGTATGGTGCAAGCTGTTCGTAATTTGACACGACGACCGCAACAGAGCTTACAAGGTCGATGCGTTCGGCAAATGTGTTAAAGCCGGAATTAAGGGTCGAGAATTCTGCGTTTGAGCCGATCTTATCCAACGTCTCCAGAATGTTACCTGAATACGATGTCAGGTTTGACGTCGATTCATCGCCCTTGACGCTGCGGAATGTTGTTCCATAGATCGTCCCAAGCAGCAAAGCTACGCTGAGAACCGCACCCGCGAATACAGATTGTTTAAGGTGAAACTTCCTACCGGAGAGCGTGTAGGCAAGAGCGATGACAATAAAGATCTGGATGACGCTGCCGCGATTGCCTGCATAAAGAGCCTTTGAGAGGGCCGTCACGGCCAGGAGCACCAGCAGAATTGCCGAACGCACATCGAACTTTTGTCGGCTAAAGATGATGAACCACAAAACAAAACTCGCTTCGAGCCAGAAGAGTGTCGTCAAGAAGATCAAGCCGTCGTAGGTTCCGATCTCGCTCGCCCTTTGGTAACCGATAAGACCAAGCCCGACCGCGAGCACCGTATTTCCGATCCCGAGAAAAAGGAGCACCGAACCCGGGATGCCGAAGCTATCAGGAGCGTAGTCGGCCTTGGGCAGATGACGCTCGATGAACGTGCCAATGTGTCTGCCAAGCGGCAGGAAATAGCCTGCCGCAAGCCCAACGTATCCGAGGATAATGATCAGTACCGTATACGGATAATTTATCTGCGGGTCCTGCACGAAAGCGAGGAAGTATGGGTGTGAGAATCCCGTGGCGAGCGACAGCCCTCCCAGCACGAATGCCGGATAGAAGTATGAAAGGGTCGCAAAAATTATCGGATCGGCAAGCGTGAACTTCCCACGCCTCTTCAGAATGATCAGCGGTATCGCCATCACGATCGCAAGCGCGACCAGCCATGGGAGCAAATACGGATACGGGATCCCGAGCGACGTGCCGGACATCATTAGAAGCGCGACAAGGCCCGCAATCACGGCGAAAGCCATTATCGCGATCGCGGGAAGCGGGTTTCGCGTTGCGTCTCCTGTTGCTGAAAAGATCCGTGTCGCCATCTAATTTACTTACTCACGCCTCTTGCTGCCCTTTGCTGCATACAGCTATCACACCATCCGCCAATTGGCGAGAGAACGCTACGCTTACGTCATTGAAGACCTTCAGATACCAGGGTGTCGTTTTCCGATGGTCGGTTCCCATATCGTAGAAGAGAAAATCGTCCACGGCCAGATCATGCCGCTTCAACAATAGATTGAGCGTCGAATACGAATAGTACGCGACGTGGTCGGGATGGACCGGTTCGTGCGTTCCCTTTCCCCGAGTCAGCGAATAGTAGATCGCGCGCATTCCGCAGTAGGCATTTATCGTGGTCACGACGAGCTTTGTTGACGGATTCATGAGCGTCCGGACACCCTCAAGAAAAATGCCCGGGTTGTTCAGATGCTCTATGATCTCGCCCGCGACGATGACGTCAAAATTCGAGTCAAGCTCGGCCTCGCCGAGTTTTTCAAGATCGCCGACGACTAGATCGTCGTAGCCTGCGCGGCGGAGTTTTTCGAGGCCTTCAACATCGCCGTCTAGGCCGGTAACGCTTGCGGCGACCTTCGAAAGCCTGCCGTGAAGGAGTGTTCCTGCAGCGATCGCTTCGTCGGTATAAGGGCTGTCGGCGCAGCCTAGATGCAGCACGCGCTTTCCGGCGCAAACTTCATCCAGAAAATCCAATCGCTGAACCAATCGTGGTGTCATACAAAACCCTAACCTGACCGAATCGTCTCTCTAGAAAGAATATCATTCGTTTGCCGCCAATGCCGAAGGTCACGGCGCTTCGGCATTAATGTATCGATCGAAGACATTCGAAACCGAGACGATCTCTTCAAACTCGCCGGTGGCAGCAGCAAGTGCGCCTTCAGCCAGACGCTTGCGAGTAGGCGCATCCTCGAGCTTCTTTATCGCGGCCGCGAATGCAGGAGCATCGCCCGCTTCAACGATAAATCCCGTTGTGTCGTTCACAACTGCTTCAGGAATACCGTTGATCCGCGTTGAAACGATCGGTAGTCCTAAAGCCATTGCTTCGAGGATCGAAACGGGCAGGCCTTCCCAATAGCTCGGCAGGGCAAAAATATCGGCGTTGCGGAAGAAGGCGAGGATCTCTGCGCGCGAGCGGCCGGCGTCCTCTGAAAGCACATACCTGAACGATCCGGCGACGCCGTAGTCCTTTACTCTCGCGGCCTCGCCGGCATCGAGGTGCGTTGGTCCAACCCAAATGAACTGAAATGTGTCCTTTAGAAGCTTCGCAGCCTCAAGAAAGTCCCATCGCCCTTTGCGGTCGATGAACTGGCCGACGGCGATCACCGTAAGCTTCTCCGGACGCAAGCCGAGGCCTGACAGCACCTGTTCCCGGCGGAGCGGCATGGCGAGTGCCTCATTAACGTCGGTTCGCGAAAAGGTCGCTCGCGAGATCGTGACCTTTTTATGAAGCTCGGCCGGCAAGAACGTGCGGATGTCGTCGACCGCGTGCTGATTTCCGCCGAAAAGCTCAAAGCTCGGCATTGAAAGTAGAGCGGTCATTCGGCGGCTCCATGCACGCTTTCGGGCTTCGGAGACATTGCTCGGCATCGCGTTTTGCACCGTAACGAATGTCTTACCGCGTCGTGCAAGCTTCTTCAGGAGAGAGACCGATTGCCATGGCCCCGCTTCGATATGGTAGATATCACCGGGAGACGTCCGTTCCCTGACGAACGCAAGTATCTCCTGCTCTGACCTCAACCGGCGAAGCTGCCGTTTCAGCTTTTCAACGATCCCCTGTGCGGGTGTCGGGTTGCGGACATGCGAAAGAAAAAAGAGATCGGCACCGGCGTTCGAGAAGAGCCTCATCAATTCAGGATCCGAACCTTCCGGCACGATGACGCGGAATTTCCATATCTTTGGAGCGTTGCGGACGAGCGAGAGGAAATAGATCTGTGCTCCGCCCCAGGTCGTGTAGGGCCAGATCAAATTTATCGTCAGCGGGCCTGCCGCTTCCCACGCTTTTTGTCGCTCGCTTGTCATCAATGCACTATTTCTTACCGCCGGAGACGAACCCGAGTGTCTTGCCTGCCAACTGCCCCAAATAGACGATGAAGCTCGCAACTGCCTTTGACCGTGTCGGAGCAGATTCCCAACGCGCGATGAACTGTCTCGAAAGGTTAAGCGGATGCCGCTTGTCCAATAGCAGCGTCCGAAGGATCTTGCCCTTAGACATCTCGTGCAGCGGTTTTGGATAGGTGTTCGGCTCGCACCAGACATATGCCTTCGGCTCGACGAGCAGCTTCCACCCGGCCTTTGCAAAACGCATCATCCATTGGGCATCGCCCCAACCGTGCGGGAAACGTTTCTCGTCCATTAGCCCGCATTCGCGAATTGCGGCGGCAGGAAGCAATAGGCAATTCCCAACTAGGCACTCGACCGGAAATGCCGTTTGAGGCACGCTAAACGCCGTCCAATCGCTCGGAATGACCCATCCACCTTTTGACGTGTGCCAAGTTTGGCCGACCTGGAAGACCTTGTGCGGCTCGTCCCAGAGCAACAGAAGGCCGCCGACGATGGAGCGTGGATTCGCATCTGCCGTCCGGATCAGGCGCTGAAGGAATTGCTCGTGAAAGACCGCATCATCATTCATTGTTGCGATGAGGTCGGCGTTCCATTCGAGGGCAGCCTCGATACCGCGGTTCGTACCCGCGGCGTAGTGGAGCGTTCCGTCACCGTGAATGATCACGACGTCCGGGAATTCTTGGGCGATCGCCGCGGAGGTTCCATCGGTTGACCCATCATCGACAATGAAGATCCGGACATCGAGGCCGGCCTGGTCGATGCGCGCAAGGCTCCGAAGGCCTTGCAGCGTGATCTCTCGACGATTATAGACCGGGATGACGATCGCGACCTTGCGCGCGTTCTCAGACATTATCTAGGCAGGGTTCAGGCGGCTTTTTCACTCGCTTGCGCGAGGCTCTCGCGGACCTGTTCTTCGATCCAGGCGTAGGTTGTCGCAAGGCCTTCTTCGAGCGAGACCGAAGGTTCCCAATTGAGTGTTTTGCGCAACAGCGTATTATCCGAATTGCGTCCGCGAACGCCTTGCGGCCCGTCGATGTGCTTTTTCTCGATCTCGACACCACCGATCTTTGCGACCATGTCGGCAAGTTCGTTAATGGTTACCATCCGATCCTGGCCAAGATTGAGCGGCTCGTGGAAATCTGAACGCATAAGCCGGTAGAGGCCTTCGACACAATCGGAGATGTAGCAAAAGGAGCGTGTTTGTTCGCCGTCACCCCAGATCTCGATCACGTTGTCGCCGGTAAGCTTTGCGGTTGCGATCTTGCGGCACATTGCGGCCGGTGCCTTCTCGCGGCCGCCTTCCCACGTTCCCTTTTCGCCGAAGATGTTATGAAAACGGACGGTTCGCGTCTCGATGCCGTAATCTTCACGATAGTGATGACATAGGCGCTCGGAAACGAGCTTTTCCCACCCGTATGCATCTTGAGGGAATGCCGGATATGCATCTTCCTCTTTCAAAGGCTTGACGTCAGTCTCCTCCTGAAGAAACTCAGGATAAATGCATGCGGAACTCGTATAAAGATAGCGCTTGACGCCGTTCTCGCGGGCGGCTTCGAGCGTGTGCAGGTTGATGAGCGAATTATTGTAAAGGATCTGCGCGTGATGCGATGAAATAAAGCCCATGCCGCCCATATCGGCAGCAAGAGCGTAAACTTCCTCTATCCCTTTGGTCGCCTCCAGGCAATTCTCCCAACGCCGGAGGTCGAGCAGGAGGAATTCGTCAGCAGCCGACTCGCTGAATTCAGGCCGTTTAATATCGACTCCCCGAACCCAATACCCCTTGTCTTTCAGATAGGTCACAAGGTGGCTTCCGATAAAGCCACCCGCACCCGTAACCAGAACACGTGTCTGTTCGCTCATAAAAATTATAGATCGCTTCCTCTACTAAGCTTCGTCGTCCGAGCGATAGTTATCGCGCGTATAGTAGCTTTGATAGTAATAATAGTTGTCTTGGGACCGGAGATTGACGTTGTTCAAAACGACGCCGATGATCTTCGCCCCAATATCCAGGAGTAGCTGCCGCGATCGCCGCACAACCTGGCGCGAGCTCTTGCCGGAATTTACAACCAGCACGACACCATCGACCATCGATGCGATCAGCACGCCGTCAGTAAATGACGCGATCGGCGGAGAATCGACAACGACGTGAGTGAAATGCCCTTGCAGCATCTTCAACAGCTTTGCCATTTGGTCCGAACCGATAAGCTCGGCCGGATTTGGCGGCACAGGCCCAGAGGTAAGCAGGTGCAGCTTGGAGCTTTCGTCCTGCGTGATGATATTCAGGATCTCGGCCTCTGAAAGATCGTTCGAGAGGATCGTGCTCAAGCCATCTGCATTGCTAATTCCAAAGACGGAATGAAGCCTCGGGCGACGCATATCCGCATCGATGATCACGACGCTCGCGCCCGTTTGGGCAAGGCTGATCGCGGTGTTCGTTGCTGTCGTCGTCTTGCCTTCGGACGGAAGGCTCGATGTGATCAAGAGCGACTTCGGTGCATGGCCCGCGGTTGAGAGCAGAATCGATGTACGAAGCTGGCGATAAGCCTCCGCAAGCGACGAACGCGGATCGGCGTGAATCAGCAGCTCGGAGCCAAGATTATCATCCGCCGGCTCGCCGTTCTCGGCAACAAGCTGAAGGCGCCGCTTTGGCATCGAGTCGATAGTTGGGATAGCGGCAAGTGCAGGCAGTTGAAGGAGGCTCTCGACCTCTTCGGTCGAACGAACCGTATCGTCGAGATACTCAAGGAAAAGTGCAAGGCCGACCCCAAATAACGTAGAAAGGAAAAGTGCACCGAGCACCGTTGTCAGTCTTCGCGGCGAGACCGGAATGTTGGATGGTACTGCCGGTTCAGTTACGGTGATGTTGTTGTCGGAGCCTTGGGCTGCGACGTCGTTGCTGCTCACCTGCTTGCGAAGATTCTCCAAAAATCCCTTGTTGGTGTCGATCGTTTGCTTCAGCAAAGCAAGGCTTACGGCAGACTGATTCTGCCCGGTCGCCTCGCCGAATTGCTTGTTAAAATCAGCTCGGATCTTGTCCTCGTTGGCCTTTGCCTGCAGATACTTTGTCTGCAAGTTATAAAGAAGGGTCTTCTTGGTGGAATCCCGGTATTTGTCGAGATCGTTCTGGAATTTCTGGACGGCGTTGTCTATCGAGTTTTGATAGCTCGTGATCTGAGCATCGATCTCCTTGATCTCCGGGGCACCTTCCTGATATTCCTGCAATTTCAGAGCCCTTGCTTGTCTGAGATCTGAGATCTTCTTTAGTGTGTCGGATTGGAATTGTCGGATATTGTTCTGCTGCTCGGTGATGAAGCGGGCCATTTCGGCTTCGGCCATCGCAGAAAGCCGCTCGGGCGATTTCGCGATCTCGAAGTAATTTGCTTCTGCGTTCTTGCGAGCATTCTCAGCCTCGAGCATCGCCTTATTCAAACCTGAGAGACGATCCATCACGATAGTGGAATCGTCCGAGGTCTTGAGGATGCCCGCGTTCTGTGTCATTTCAACGAGCTTTTCTTCGTCCCTGCGAATGTCAGATTGAAGACTCGCGATCCTTTCCTGTAGGAAATCGTTGGTCTTTCGGCTCGTTCCGGTGCGTTTCTCCTGGTTTTGGTTCGTAAACGTTTCTGCGATCGCATTCGCGACAAAGGCCGCAAGGTCAGGATCGGTATCGCTATAAGAGATCTCGATAAGCCGCGTGTCCTTGACCGTTGCACGAGATTCGCGAACCGGATCAACGCTAAGGTTCCGACGGATAACTTCGACGAACGGCGTCAGGCGAACTGCCTCGGCGATCTCATCTGCAGAGGCGAGGGTGGAGTTCGGGTCAATAGGCACCGACTCTTCCTGCTTTTGTTTGTCGCCACTCGCGAGTCCTACGGATCTAAGGAGCCGGCCCAGCATCGAACCGGAGCTGGCTTTTGCCGCCGCCTGGAATTCCTTATTGGCGTCCAGATTGTGTTCTTTTACGACGCGGCGTAAGAGGCTTTCGCTCCATAGGAGCTGAAGCTGAGTGTTGAAATACGAAGGATCGGCGTTCGAGATCGGTCGGGCTCGGTCTGTTGTGACAAGATCCGGATTCACCTGTTCATTATCGACCTGGACAACTGCCTTTGCTCGATAGACATTCGGTTTGCGGGCAATATAGATCGTTGCGAGCGTCGTCATCACGACGGCGATGCCGACAACCAGCCAAAGGCGTTTCCGCACAGCACGCCAGTAGTCGATCAGCTGAAAGCCTTCGCCCTGAGGTGTCGCACTATAACCTGGATATCGTCCCGTGGTCGGGATCGCGGGGTCCGGAGGGCGTTGCAATTCCACCGGTTCCGGCGACGTGGTCGTGATGATGTTTCGCGTTTCCTTCATAAAAGTGTTTCCGGCCAAAGTTTAAAGCCCCGGTATACCTCTAGAAAATATGAGAGGGATACCATTCTTGATGCCTTCGCCGATGCCGGAAAGTATCGCTTTTGCCTTGTCCTTTGAAACCGCGACGATATCATTCGGCTGGAGATAAGGATCCTTGGCCTTTTGACTCTCAATGGCGGCAAGATTCACAACGATCTCCTCGCGTTCGAGGCTGTCCGGCTTCTGCCTCAAGATGCGGACGCTGTCTTTGTCGGTCGCATTCGTGTAGCCTTCGGCACTTGCGATCGCCTGCGTTAAGGTGATCGGTTCTCTTACCTCGACAGGACCGGGCTTTTTGACATTCCCATAAACATAGATGATGTCTGATTTGAGCACGGAGACGACATCGCCGGGACGCATTTCGAGGTTCTGCTTGCCTTCCTGGAGATCACGTATCTTGAAAGTCATCAAGCTCGGCTGTTCCTGCGAATCATCATCGGTCTTGCAGTCGGTGTTGCTGCCGACGCGAACTACGAGCACACGTGTACCGGCTTCTTTGCTCGGCCCGCCGGCCATCGCGATCAGCTGAAGCAGGTTGAGCTGGCGGCTAATGTAGAAGCTTCCCGGCTTTTCGACCGCGCCGATCACGGCCATTGACTGTGATCTTTGCTCGGCAACCGTTACGGTAACTTGCGGGTCGCGCAGGTAGCTGACCTTGTATGCAGCCATGATGTCGTCGGCGAGTTCGCGTTCCGTTTTGCAGACGGCCACGACCGGCTTATCGAGGCGATAAAGATATATTCTTCCGTCCGGATTGACCGGAACTTTGACATTCAATTCCGGATGCCGGAAGACCTGAACATCTAGCACGTCCTGGAAACCAATGCGATATCGTTCGTCCCGCGCGGTCGGAGCCTGCGCAAAAGCGACCGCGCACAGCGCGGACACCGCAAAACTCATTAGAAATAAGCTGCGTATATACTTCATACAATACCTGCCTTGTTACGCGATCGCCCGCACCAAAGAGCCGAGGCCGAAAAAAGCGACGTGACCCAACACAAAATGCAAACAAATATCGTAACAGATACTAACCGCTTTGAAAATAAGCATTTTGAATGTTTTCGGCTAGTTCGCTAAACTCTGATTTTCAAAAGAAATGGCAAATACGACACCGATGCTTCGGCAATATCTCGAGATCAAAAGCCGATTTCCCGGGACGATCCTGTTCTTTCGACTAGGTGACTTCTACGAGATGTTCAACGAGGATGCTGTCGTTGCCTCAAGAGTGCTCGAGATAACCCTGACCGCACGCCAAAAGGATACGCCAAACCCGGTGCCGATGTGCGGCGTTCCTCACCATTCGGCAAGCGGCTATATCGCAAAACTAATAAAAAACGGCTTTCGAGTAGCGATCTGTGAACAGACCGAAGAGGCCGGCAAGGGTGTAAAACTTGTTAATCGCGATGTTGTTCGAGTGATTACGCCCGGCACTGCGATCGACCCACAGTTGCTTGATTCGCGGGAATCGACCTATCTGGCGGCTGTTTCGGGCAAAGATGAGAATTTTGCCGTGGCATTCCTTGAGGTGTCAGCAGGACGGCTGCTAGTAACCGAATGCACAGGAGCCAATGCATTCGCGAAGATATGCGAGCAGGTCGAAGGTTTTAAGCCCCGGGAGATCCTTGCGTCCGCGCCGATCGCGCGTCGTATGGAAGCTGCTCTCGGACTCTCGAACGAAAACTCCGGTCTTTTTGACAAACCACAGCCCGCGAGCGGTGTCGTGGTAACTGAGCTTCCCGCGGAAAAGCTGGACCCTGAGGATGCAAAGCGCTCACTGTTGGACCATTTCGGTGTTCGCACACTCGATTCTTTCAGCTTGGATGGAAAAGAGGCGGCAACCGTCGCTGCAGCCGCTTGCCTTATCTACGCGAAGGACACGCAGCGAGCCTCCGCCGATCATATAACCTCGATCGAATTCCTGGATTCGGCGGATCACATGATCCTCGACAATCTCACGCTTAGAAATCTTGAGATTCTCGAATCAAGAAGCGAGGCGTCCAAGAGAACACTTTGCGACGTGATCGATGAAACAATAACGGGAATGGGAGCCCGCCTTCTCAAGCAATGGCTTTTGCGGCCGCTGCTTCGGCGAAATGAGATCCAGACGCGGCTTTCGGCGGTTGAAGAATTGCTTGATTCGATCATGCGGGAAAAGCTGAGGTTCCTGCTCAAGGAGGTAGCAGACCTCGAACGCCTGATCGGGCGTGTGAACCTTGGGACTGCGTCCCCGCGTGATCTTATCGCACTCAAACGGTCAATCGGACAAACACCTCAGATGAACTCGATCTTGAGCGAGGCCTCGTCACTCCTGCTCCAGGTCCTCGCGGAGAATATCTTCGAACTTCCCGAGATCCGTTCGCTCATCGACAACGGCATCAGCGATGATCCGCCGGCCGTGCTTTCTGATGGCGGCGTGATCAAGAGCGGATTCAACGCCGAGCTAGACGAACTTCGTTCCATCTCGACCGACGTAAAGAAAACGATCACGTTGTTTGAAGATTCTGAGCGTCAGCGAAGCGGCATTGCGAGCCTTAAGGTGCGCTTCAACAACGTATTCGGCTACTACATCGAGGTTCCAAAAGCGCAGCTTGCCCGCGTTCCAGATTACTACGAACGTCGTCAGACCTTAGCGAATGCCGAGCGTTATACGACCCCCGAACTAAAAGAATGGGAGACGAAAGTGCTTGGGGCCGAGGAACAGATCGCAAAACTCGAGAGCGAACTGTTTGCTTCGATCCGTGATCGGATCAAAGCGGAGACGCGACATTTGCAGGTAACGGCAAGATCGATCGCCACGCTTGATGTTCTCTGTTCGCTGGCGGAAACTGCCGCGCGACGCAACTACGTGATGCCGACGCTTCATGACGGTGACGAGCTGGAGATCCGCGCCGGGCGACATCCGATCGTCGAGGCATTCACGAAGGATTCGTTCGTTCCGAACGATGCGTATTTGAATAATTCGACCGACCGGCTTCTCATCGTCACAGGCGCGAATATGGGCGGCAAATCGACGATCCTACGCCAGATCGCGATCATTCAGATCCTGGCGCAGATCGGTTCATTTGTTCCCGCGACCGCCGCGCGGCTGCCGATCGTCGATCGAGTTTGGACGCGTGTCGGCGCCTCAGACGATGTTGCTTCGGGACGCTCGACGTTTATGGTCGAAATGACCGAGACCGCGACAATCCTCAGGAATTCGACCGCGAGGAGCCTGATCCTGCTTGATGAGATCGGCCGAGGTACATCGACATTCGACGGATTGTCGATAGCGTGGGCTGTTGCGGAATATTTGCACAATTCGCCCGAACACTCGGCAAAGACGCTTTTCGCCACGCACTATCACGAACTTACGGAGCTTGCCGATCTTCTACCGGGGGCGAAGAATTATCAGATCACTGCGACCGAGGAAGATGGTCAGATCGTTTTCTTTCACAAACTTCTTCCCGGCAAGGCCTCCAAATCTTACGGAATTGCCGTTGCTCGCCTTGCGGGCCTTCCTGCGGAAGTGATCCTGCGTGCAAAAGGCGTGCTCGCCAAGCTTGAGGAATACGAGCTCGCAGTCGTCTCCGACGTTTCAAGGGCAGGCGTTGAAAAGGCCGCTGCCTCGTCGGTCGCGTCGCAGGCAACTCTCTTCTCGCTTGCGAACGAAAATGCCATCGAGGCATTGCGTTCCGCGGACCTAGAGAATCTGTCGGACGCCGATGCAAAGGAATTGCTCGCGTCGGTTCGCTCACGAATGGTCTAGCGATCGAACAGGCTGGTCCGGCCTGATCTTTTCTCCCGAGCAGACGTGAAAGTGCAGATGCTTTGATTCCTGATAGCGCCCAAGATTGGTGATCACGCGTGCGGCTCCGGTCCGTTCAACCGTTTCGGTAGCAACTTTGTTTACAACTTCAAGCAACTCAATAAGCAGTCTTTCGTCTTCGGGCAGTATCGTCAGCAGCGAGGCAACGTGCCGTTTTGGTACGACAACAATATGTGTTTCCCAGAACGGGCGTGTGTGTTTGAAGGCGAGTACATTCTCTGTCTCGCTCACGCGCTCGACATCAACCTTACCGGAGAAGACAAAGTCGCAATAAAAATCATCTGTAACTTCCTGGTTCATAGTCTTTGCGTCGCTGAATCGTTACTGTAGCATTAAGTTTTGCTATCGTGACGTGCGAACTGTGAAATTATGCACACATCAGTCTTAGATCAAGACCGGCGAAGTCAGATCGGGCGACTCTTTTGCATCGGTATTGCCGGGCCGGAGATCGATGCCGCAACTGAAGAACTCCTTCGCGAGATACAGCCGGGAGGCGTGTGTCTCTTCGCTCGAAACATTCGCGAAGCTTCGCAGGTTCGCGACCTTTGCACGGGGCTTCGAGAGGTATTGATCGACCCGATCATCAGCATCGATCAAGAAGGCGGAACGGTCGATCGGCTCCGACGCATTGTTACTCCGCTTGCGGCGGCGGGAGATGTTTCGAAAGCAAATGATGCCGAGAAGATGGGTGCGATCGTCGGTGAATTGCTTCGCATCTTGGGTATCAACACTGATTTTGCACCTGTGGTCGATGTTGTGGATGACGCACGCAAAGGTGCATCAAATGGCCTATTCACGCGCCCTTTTGGAAACTCGAAAGAAGAGGTCGTTCACCTTGCTCGCGGATTTCTTAACGGTCTCCAAAAGCACGAAATATTCGGTTGTCTAAAACACTTCCCGGGACTTGGCGCAGCAAAGGTAGATTCTCACAACGAACTGCCGACGATCGAGCTGTCGGACGATGAACTGTTCGAAGTCGATCTTTATCCATATCGCGAGCTGTTGCCTCGACCAAACGTTGCCGTAATGGTCGCACACGCAGCGTATTCCGGCGTATCCTTGCAGGAAAAGGGCCAAAATGGCACACTTTTACCGTCGTCATTGAGCGGAGCCTTCATTTCCGGCTTGCTTCGGAAACAGATCGGCTTCGACGGATTGGTATTTACAGACGACCTCGAGATGGGAGCGATCCTTCGCGGGTACGGCATCGGCGACGCCTGCCGAATGGCACTTGTTGCGGGTGCCGATGTACTTTGTATTTGTGCAGATCCCGCGAATGTCCGAGCAGGCTATGCTGCGATCGAGAGAACCGTCGCCTCGGGCGGGATCTCGGAAGAGAGACTAGATGAGTCGCTCCGCCGTATCTCGATCGCAAAAGAGAGTTTGGCCGCGCCGCTGCCTTTCGACGAAACAAGGATCAGGGACCTCTCAGAAGAGATCGCCGACTTCAACAGTTCTTTATAGTTTCCGGGAGAATTTGATTTGAAACAAAAAACATTCGTCCTAATATCGCTTTTTGCTCTCCTGTTCGCCATTGCAGCCACAGCTTGCAGACGCCGCGACGCCGGTGTCGTAACCGTCGCACTACCCGAGAAATTCACTGCATTTGACACGATCACATCGACAAATTCCGATGCGGCGGCCGAGAGAGTGAAGAATCTGATGTTCAACTCGCTGGTAAAGAAGGATGAGAACTTTGACTATGTTGGTGAGCTGGCGAAAGAGATCAAGACCTCCGAGGATGGGCTCGCGATAACGTTCGTGCTCCGGGACGGCGTGAAATTTCACAACGGGAAAGAACTGACGTCAGAGGACGTGAAATACACGCTCGACACGCTCTTTAACAGCAAAGGATATAAGGCGCAGGCGTTCTACGATTCGGTCGTGGTTGAAAAGCCGGAGGCAAAGAAACCGGCTGCACCGGCGAATGCAAATAGTGCTGCCCCAACCGAAGCCCCTGAAACGAAGCAAGTTCCTCATATAACTGGTATTGAGACGCCGGACGCGAAGACGATCGTCATTAAGATCGCTAGGCCCTCATTAAAGACCACATTGCTCTCCAATCTTGTTACTATCCCGATCATCCCGAAGGATTCGGCGGAACAGCAAAAGGATAAACCGCTCGGTTCCGGGCCATTCAAGTTCGTAAGTCTTGACTCGGGGCAGAATATCGTCGAGATGGAGGCGAATGCCGACTATTGGGACGGCCCACCGAAGATCAAGAAGCTTCGCCTAAAGACAATTACGGACGCAAACTCGCTTCAAGCCGAGCTTCAGACCGGCGGTGTCGATATCGCTCCGAATCCCAACAATATTTCGGCCGATACGATCAAGTCCTTGTCCGAGAGCCCGAACCTCCAAGTCGTTCAATCAGAAGGCTCTAACATCCAATACCTCATCCTAAACGTTAAGACCCCGGTCCTCGACGATGTAAAGATCCGAAAGGCGATCGCGTATTCGATCGATCGGGAAAAGATCGTCCGCGATCTTCTCCTTGGACAGGCAAAAGTTGCCTCTTCGGTGCTTCCGACACAATCGTGGGCCTACACACCGGGAACGCAATACAATTACGATCCCGCGAAGGCAAAGCAGCTGCTTGCCGAAGCGGGATACAAGGGCGAGCCGATCGTCTTCAAGTTCGGAGCCGGAAATCTGGCCGTCAGCCAGTATGCCCAGATCCTCCAAAGCTCGATGAATGATGTTGGCTTGAACATTCGTATTGAGACGATGGATGTGAATGTTCTTAGAAAAAAACTTGCCCAAGGCGACTTCGAACTTTATACCGGTGTATGGATCGGAGGTAATCAGGATCCGATATTTTTCCGCGAGCTTTTTACGACCGCAAAGATTCCCGGACCGACGGCATCTTGTTGCAACCGTGGACGTTACAGCAATCCCGAAGTGGACCAGGCCGTCACCGCCGCGATAGACTCGACCGATAAGGAAGCTGCCAAAGTACTGTATCAGAAGGCATGGAATCTGGTTTCGGACGATGTGCCGCTTCTACCGCTTTGGTACCCTGCTAATCTTGTAGTTGCCACAAAGAGGATCGGCAATATTCACATCAATCCGAGCGGAGACTGGGGTTTTCTGAAGGATGTGACGGTTGGCGAATGAAATTTTGGCTCGGCTTGACAATTGGATTCGAGACGCTAAAATTATCATTTGCCATTGCGGGAGTAGCTCAGTGGTAGAGCGCGACCTTGCCAAGGTCGAAGTCGCGAGTTCGACCCTCGTCTCCCGCTCCAATTTTTAAGGTAGGCAGTTCCAGGCCGGCCGATTCCGGTAAGTCTTAGATACCGAAACTGGCCGGCTTAGACTTTCTAAGGTCACGGAACAGCCGATAGAATTAGATTGCGATCTGCTTTTTCAGCTCAGCACCTAAATCGTGTACTATCAATTATATCAGTGGCTTAGATGGCGAAACCTGAGAAGCTGAATTAACATGATAGTTGTGGATCGCGTCTTTCTTGTGGAACGTTGACATCATTAGCTCCGTATTTCGCGACGCGTGGGAGCCACACACCTTTCTCGGCGGCGTAGCCAAGTGGTAAGGCAGAGGTCTGCAAAACCTTTATTCATCGGTTCGATTCCGATCGCCGCCTCCAAT
>JABARP010000019.1:7500-126152 GCA_019186825.1 Pyrinomonadaceae bacterium | reverse complement strand
GAGCATCAACGACGCCGACCGTGCCTTGTCAGGGTACAGACGGCGTCACGGGACTTCCGATCCCGTTCACATCGTCCGGCTCCGAGCTGATCCTTGACCAGATCCGCCCATTCCGTGGCTGGAGAGGGATCGGCATCATTGCTCCGCGTTTTAGCTCGAACTATCACAGCTTGCAGGTCTCCGGAACGCGCAGGTTGGGACGGAATTCGCAGGCGAGTGTGGCGTATACGTGGTCTAAGAACTTGACGAACAGTCAAACCGACCGCTCATCTGCTCCGATGGATACTTATAATATCGATGCGGAGTACGGGCGTGCGGCACTTGACCGAAGGCATATCTTGACCGGCAGCTATGTCTATGAATTGCCGTTCTTTGACAAGCGTCATGACTTTACCGGAGTGATGCTTGGCGGATGGCAGTTTTCAGGAATTGTTACCTATCAGACCGGCTTGCCCTACACTGCGACATTCTCGTCGTACGATCCCGCCGGGATCGGCTTCTTGAATCCATCATCGCCGGCAGGCGGTCGTCCGTATCTTTTCGGCAATCCGAATTCCGGCGCACCGCATACGTTTGACCAGTGGTTCAATACGTCTGTATTCCAGGACACAAGGCCGACGGGTGCCCCGGCTGTTCCCGGAAACTCCGGACGTGGGGTCATCAATGGCCCGCGAACTTTCCGAATTGACTTCACGCTTGTGAAGAACTTCAATTTCACGGAGACGATGCGGCTGCAGCTCAGGGGTGAGATGTTCAACGCTCTTAACACGACGAACTTCACAACCTTTGGTACGGCTGCATCCACGACTTCGAGTTTTGGACGTATCACGGGTGTTCGCGATCCGCGAACGATGCAATTCGGTATCAAGTTCCTTTTCTAAGGGGCTTGATCGGTTAAAGGTGTTTTGCCCCGTGGAGTCTTTTTCCTTATCGAGAAAGGCTCCACGGGCTTCCTTTTTTGACACGCTGACGTATTCTACTTCTGGTCCTGCTTAAGAAAGATGACGATCCGCTTGCCCGGCTTTATTGATATACACATCCACGGTGCCGTCGGAGTTGATGTGAATTCTGCGTCGGCGGATGATCTAGTTCGCGTAAGCGAGTTCCTTGCGACACGGGGTGTTGCCGGGTGGTTGCCAACGCTCGTGCCGGATTCGGATGATGTTTACAAGCGGGTGGTCGAAGCGATAAATGAAGCTTGCGCCCGCAGCCTGTCTGTCCCGCGGGCCCGTATCCTAGGCGTCCACTACGAAGGCATTTTTGCCAATACGAAGATGTGCGGAGCACTACGGCCTGAGTTCTTTAAGACCTTTACCGGACGCGAACTTGACGGTCTCCCGGTTCCGGAACGCGGTGCGAAGATGATGACGTTTGCACCGGAGGTCGAAGGCGGTATCGAGTTAGTTCGCGAACTGACCAGGCAAGGTTGGGTCGCCTCTATCGGGCACACGCATGCCGACCTTACGACCTTAAGAGCCGCTCTGGCCGCCGGAGCGAAGCATCTCACGCATTTTTTCAATGCAATGAGCGGCATTCATCATCGCGAACTGGGAGTCGCAGGCTGGGGGCTGACGGAAAGGGAAGTCTCGTTCGACATCATTGCGGACGGAAAACACGTCGCTGATCAGATGGTCACTTTCGCCTGTCGAACAAAAGGTGTCGATCGCGTTTCGCTCATCAGCGATTCCGTTGCACCGACGGGCTTGGGCGACGGAACGTATGACCTTTGGGGCGAACGGATCTCCGTTGTCGACGGTGTTACTCAGAATGAGCGCGGCAGCATCGCAGGGTCTGTCATCACGATGCTCGACGCCGCTAGAAATATGTTGCGTTGGGGCTTCTCGGTCGACGATGTCGCTGAGATGACGAGCTGCAATCCGGCTCGCCTGATCGGGGCGAAATTGTTCGAGGATGATGTTGTGGAGCTTGGTGAAAGTCTTAACGTCAGCCGGATAAGTATCGGTCAGGCCTAAATCCGTCCTTGGCCCCCGCACCGGATCCATTCTCTTTTTTCAAATGCGAAAAGAGGCCGCCTTCTGGGCGGCCTCACGTGTTGAACACTACTGCAGTAACCGTTATTCCTGCGGGGTTTTGGCATCGGTCTTTTCGAGCTTGTGACCCATTTTGCGTTCGCGCTTTACTGAACGCATCTCGGTCGCCTTTGCCTTCTGCTCTTCGGTTAGGACAGCCCAAATTTGCGACTTCGTCCTTTCACGCTCGACGATCATCTTCGCCATGATGGCAGCCTGCTCGTTCGCAAGCTGGCGTGTTGCGCCTTCATCGAAAACGACCTTGTTGAGTTCTGCCAGCTTTTGGTGATTTGCACGCATATCATCCATCAACGGCTTCATCGTTTCGCGGCTCGCGTCGAAGATCGCCTTTACCTTTGCGTTCTGATCTTCGGTCAGATTCAGTGCGCGAAGATTGATCCCGATTCCCATGCCTCGGCCGTGCTTCATGCCCATGAATGATCGTCCGTCCTTCTGACCGCGAACCTGGCTAATGCCGATAATTGCACCGGTCGCTACGACTGCGACTGCTATGACACCTAAAATTACCTTTTTCATCGTGTATTTGCTCCTATTTAATTGCTGAAAATTGTGCTTTCGCCACCCGGAAAGCTTCGGGTTATGCAACGTTAGACGAATTACGGCAGGCTTTAGCCTTTAAGTTTATGTTTGGATTCGTAAAGAATTGTAAAACCTGCTCAAACGCCCATCAAGATGACGTAGAATGAGGCAATGAATAAAGTGCTGATCATCGATGATGATGAAGAGCTTTGCGAGCTGGTAAGCGAATATTTGAGTGTGGAAGGCTTTGATGCCGATTCAGTGAATGATGGCGAGACGGGATTGAACCGAGCGTTGTCAGGTGATTACGAAATGGCGATCCTCGATGTGATGCTCCCGAAGATGGATGGCTTTGAGGTGCTTCGCAATTTGAGAAAGCAATCGAATCTCCCTGTGATAATGCTTACGGCTCGCGGCGATGATATGGAACGTATTGTCGGCCTAGAGATCGGTGCGGATGACTACCTGGCAAAGCCTTTCAATCCACGCGAGCTCGCTGCGAGGCTTCGAGCGATCCTGCGTCGAACTGCAGAAATGACTACCAGTGAGCAGGTCGGCGAGGTCATCGAACTTGATGACATTTCGATATCGTCGAGCTCGCGGCTTGCGACGCTTAAAGGCGACGAGCTGAACCTCACCTCGGTGGAGTTCGAGCTTTTGTTCGAATTGCTTCGAAACGCCGGAAAGGTCGTACGCAAGGAAGACCTGAGCGAGACCGTGCTCGATAGAAAACTCTCGCCCTTTGACCGCAGTCTCGATATGCATATCAGCAACCTTCGCAAGAAATTAGGCAATCGTGACGACGGCAGTGTACGTATCAAGACGGTCCGGTCGGTCGGCTACATTTATACCGTTGTATGAAGCTTTTCGTAAAGATCTTTCTCTGGTTCCTCGTCGCGGTGACCCTTGTTTTCTTCGTGACGTTCTTCATCACGCGATATTTCCAGGTGCAGCCAGCCGTGAGCCGGTGGCAGCAATCTGTGAAGTCGCGTATGACCTTTTACCAGCAGACGGCAGAACAGATCGAGGATTCGGGCGGCGGCGAGAAAGGGGTCGCCGAGTTTCTTGGCCGGATCAAAGAACACGGTTCGATCCGCGAGGTGATCCTCGTTGACCAGGACGGAAAGGTCATATTTGGCCACCTGACACCGGAAGACAGTGAGATACTTGAGGCCACACGCGCAGCGAGCGGTGCGGTCGTAATAGATCGCGACGGCGAGCCGACGCTCGGCGGAGCTCCAATGCGTTTGAGCGATGGCCGCCGAGCCGCACTTCTTGTCCGCTGGGAACAAGCGAATATACCGCCGCTCTTTTTCGGATCCTGGATCGGCCTTTTACGGCTGGCGGCGTTGCTTTTGTCCGCTTTCATCGTTTGCGCACTGCTTGCAGCTTACCTAACAACGCCGATCAGGAAGCTTCGGCGAGCAACAAAGCGGCTCGCGGCCGGGGAACTCAGCACCCGTGTAATGCCGCAGCTCCCACGGCGGCGGGACGAGCTTGCCGACCTTGCACGCGATTTTGACGAAATGGCCGAGAGGATAGAATCTTTGATCACGTCGCAGGAGCGATTGACGCGCGACGTCTCGCACGAACTGCGTTCGCCGCTTGCCCGCATGAATGTCGCCCTGGAGATCGCCAAGCAGCGGTCGGGCCCCGAGCTTCAGCCGCTGCTGACCCGCATCGAAGGTGAATCCGAAAGGTTGAACGAAATGATCTCGCGGATCTTGACGCTCTCAAAGCTCGAGAGCGGTGCATTCGATGAATTCCGCGGAGAGAGTCTCGATCTGACCGAACTCGTTCGAGACGTTGCCGAGGATGCTGATTTTGAAGCAAAAGCAAAGGGCAAGGCGGTTGACCTTGTTTGGTCAGATAAATGCACCATTTTCGGCAATGAAAACCTGCTTCGAAGCGCGATAGAGAACGTGGTTCGAAACGCGGTTAAGTACACTGACGAGGGCACGCGAGTTCGTGTATCGGTGATCGCCGATAACGGGAATGCGAAGATACAGATCGGAGACCGCGGCGGAGGTGTACCCGAGACCGAATTGAAGAATCTGTTTATTCCATTCTACCGCTTGGGTGAAGCCAGGGATCGCAAGACCGGGGGAACGGGCCTCGGGCTTGCCATTGCGAGGCGTGCGATCGTCGCACACAAAGGCGAGATCAGCGCACGCAATGTAAGCGGCGGCCTCGAGGTCGAGATCGTTCTAAATTGTTCGAACAATGGTGAGGCGGCAGGGCATTAAGCCCTCCGCCTCACTCGGAAGATCAGGATCGGCTTCGTCGCGCGTTCACGAAAGAACGAATTGAGAAGAGCACGAACACGAGGCAGATGATCGCCATAAACAGCTGCGACAAATGAGCCGCAGATGCGGTAAAGCCGTCGAATTTCGAGATCAAACGCCACGCCGGGACGATGAAGCCGATCAGTCCTACGAGGACTGCCACATGCATAATGTGCTTACGCAGTCCTTCGTTTCGCGAGGCAATATATCCGAGTACCATCAGCACGACGCCAAATGCCGCCGGGATCAACGCCGTAAGGCTCGCATTTCCCTGCGTCATTCCATAGGCGTATCCGGCGATACCAAGTAAGGCGAGCAGCCGTCCGCACCAAAGTGTCAGAGAAGGCATATTTTTTTATTTACCCCCAAATTTTACATACACCGTCCAAAATCGCTCGGCTGTTTCCGGGTCGAGCGTTTTCAGGCGGTCGTATTGAGCTCGTGCGAGAGCCATCTGTTTGTTGTCGATGTAGGCAAGTCCTAACGCGTATATCGCGCCTGTATAGTCCGGATCAAGCTTTATGGCGATATTGTAGCTATTTATTGCGAGGGCGAACTTGCCCTGCTTAAGGTAAGTGTCGCCCAGATATTTATGGACCAATTTATCGGTCGGGCGTTCCGCCGCGACCGAATTGTACATGTCTGCCGCTTCGGCGAACTGATCATTGCCGAAGTACGCATTTCCGAGTCGAAGCCTGGTATCGGTCGCGTTCGACGCATTTGGGTCGAGTTCGAGGCATTTCTTCCAGTTATCACGAGCCTCCGGATACATCTTTTGCCCGAAGTACGCCGTAGCGAGTTCGCAATGGACAGGAGCGTTATCGGGGTCGATCTCGATCGCCTTTAGGTATGCTGTCTTTGCCTCGTCAAAGCGCTTCAGATAGTCAAGGGCATTCCCAAGGAATGTCCATCCCGAGACATCCTGCGGGTAATCTTTCAACGCGACCTTATACGCATCAACCGCCTCGGCATACTGTCCGTTCGCGTAAAGAGCCGAGGCGAGCAATCGCTGAGCCAACGTAAGCGAAGGGTCCAGTTTAAGAGCGGCACGAAGAGCGATCACAGCCTCAGCGTAGCTCTTTGCGAAATAACACGACGAGCCGAGATCCAATTGCCCCGACGCATCGGTCGGTCGAAGGGCGACATACTGCCTGTAGAGTTCGATGGCCTCAGGGTATCGTCCGGCATCGTATGCCGCTTTTGCCTTGCTGCGGATCGCTTGCGGGGTCTGTGCAGCCCCTGCCATCCAAAGCAACAACACCGCCACGAGCGGCCACAATATTTGTCTTCTCATCCGCTGACTCCTCGATAGGCACCTATTTCACGATCGGCAGCACGATCGCTGAGCCTGTCTCTCCGCCGAAATACACACGCTGTGTCGCCTTTCGAAAGTCAGCTGAGGTCGCCTTGAAATTATTCTCGACGAACTGCTGCGGACTGCGTGCAACAAGCGGGAACCAGGTGCTCTGGATCTGAACCATTATTCGGTGGCCTTTCTTGAATGTGTGCGTAATTCCGGGCATCGTGAAAGGAAGATAGGTCGCCTTATTCGGGACGAGTGGAATACCTTTCTCAAAACCCTCACGGAATCTTGCCGGCATCGGTTCACCGCGGAGGAGCATTTGATAGCCGCCCGGTTCAAAAACTGAGAAAGCTGAGTTCTGCGGCGGATTCTTGCCCTTCGGGAACTTGTAATCATCAGGAAATACGTCGATGAGCTTCACGATAAAATCAGAATCAGTACCCGATGAAGAAATATAGAGCGACGGTTTGATGTCGCCTGCGACCGTAACATCTTCGGTGAGCGGTGCCGTCTCATAGACAAGGACATCCGGACGCGTCGAAGCGAAACGCTGATCTTCGGTCATATAGTCGCGCGGATAACTGAGCGTGATCTTCTGCGTATAGGGAACCGGTTTCATCGGGTCGGAGACGTACTCGTCGTATCCGACATCCGTTCCTTTCGTGAATGAGAGGCCGCCGCCTTTCGTAAAATAGAGGGCCGTGTCTTTGCCGCTTGCCGGATCGAAACCGTCAAACGATCTCCAGGTGTTCGCTCCCGTGTCGAATACATTTACCTCCTTCAGCTGAGAAATATCGCCCTTCCCCTTCAAGAAATGATTGAAGAAGGGAAGTTCCATATTCACGCGATAATATTCTGAGGTTTCGGAACCGAAGTACGCCGTCCCGAGCCATTCGCCTTCCGAGCGGGCCCATCCGCCGTGAAACCATGGGCCGACGACAAGGATGTTGTAGATGCCCGGATTCTGTTTTTCGATGTGGCGGTACGTATTTAGAGCACCGTAAAGGTCTTCGTTGTCATACCAGCCGCCGACCGTCATGGTCGCGCAACCGACCTTGTTCAAATGCGGCAGAACGTTTCGGTCTTTCCAATATTGGTCGTAATTCGGATGGTCCTGCATATCATCCCAATATGGCTGCCGAACGCCGAGCCCCGCGACGAAGCTGTCGGCAACTTCCTGCAGACCGCCAAGCTTCATAAAGAAGTCGTAACCGTCCTGCGTATCACGGCCTTTCCACGGGCGTAAGTAAGAGAATGAGTTCGACGGCGTCGTAAACGGTTGGAAGAATCGGTAGAAGGAATAGTTCTGAGCGAGGAAGAGAGCCCCGTTGTGGTGCATATCATCGCCGTGGAACCAATCGCTTACGGGAGCCTGCGGCGAGCAAGCCTTTAGCGCGGGATGCGAATTGATCGAACCCGCCGAGGTATAGAATCCCGGATATGAAATGCCGTAGGTTCCGACCTTGCCGTTATTGTTCGGGACATTCTTTATGAGCCAGTCGATGGTGTCAAAAGTGTCGGTAGATTCATCGATCTTCGCCTTTCCGTACTGTGCGACCTCTGGGCGAACGTCAACGAAAGTGCCTTCGCTCATCCAACGGCCGCGAACGTCTTGATAAACGAAGATGTAGCCTTCGCGAGCGAACTGATAATCCGGGCCGAGCGACGTCTTGAATTTATCCGGGCCGTAAGGCGCGACGCTGTACGGCGTGCGGCTCATCATTATCGGATATTTCTGCGACTGATCTTTCGGTTCGTAGATGGATGTAAAGAGCTTTACGCCGTCGCGCATAGGTATTTGGACCTCGCGCTTTGTGTAATTCTCCTTGATGTAAGTTGCGAGTTCATCGGCTTGCGGTGCCGGAGCCTGTCCGAACGCGGCAAACGTGAATGCGAAAACCAAGACAAAAAGAACGGTCGCTTTCATTTCGTTTCTCCTTAAGAATTAGAACCTATGTGATTACAAGAAATTTTCTCTTATTCAAGGCAAGAAAACAACATCTCGGCCGCGGCGTACTCTCTTCATAGATGAACTTTCCATGTAGTTCCGATCACGTTCAGGTCGCCCGGGTGCGAATGGCCGTCATTTTGGCGTAAATAGAAAAGATCGAGCGTGAGCTGTTTGGTTAATTTGCGTGAGATGCCAACAGAGAAGCGCGTACGCGTCCATTCCCGCGGCTTCGAATCGTAAAAGACCTCGGCAGTCGCGAATACCTTTGAGTTCTTGATCCACTGTTTAGGAAGGCTGCGATCGACGCCTGCGAGAGCGCGGTAGCGCCATGAATTTCCACTCGGCAGCATTCGATATTCGTACGTGCTTCGATGCGTCAAACCGTACTTTCCAACCGGAAGCCGATAAACGGCTGCAACGTCGAGCTGATGCTCGTCAGAGTATTTTCCGGTCCTAAGATTCCGGGAATGCACCTGCCAATAGAACGGCGTGATCGTCAAATTCTTTACCGGTTTGAACGCGAAGCCGAACAAAATGCGGTTCTCCGCGAACTCCGTTACATTGTTCCCAAATCGCAGTGTCAGCTTAGTAACAAGATCGACCTTCTTCGAAAGCGGTACGGTCAGCTGCACATCGTTCCACGATTGCGTATTGGAACGGTCCGGTACGGCCTGTGCAGACGCAACTACGGCCGTTCCAATTAACAACGCGAATATGAGAATTGCTTTCATTTGAAAAGGGATAGAAAAAGCAGCAAGAGATCAACTCTTGTTCGCTACGCGCACGAGCAATGCATCAGGCACAGCCTCAAATACAGCGGGCAGGCGGCCCGGGAGTTCGCCGTCCGTCTCGAGGCGGATCTCAGCGTCGGATTCGAAGGATGAGACCTCGATCTTTCGTGCGAGGCGATGATCTACCTCGTCAAGGCCGAGATGCGTTCCGCGATAGAGAGTGATTCCTTTTGCGACAACCTTTGCAGGAGAAATGGCACCGATATTTACAATATCGAGCAAACCGTCTGTGAGCTTTGCATCGGGTGCGATCATCATACCGCCGCCGAAGTATCGAGCGTTCGCAACACAAAAATTTACCGACTGTACGTTGCTCTCTTCGCCGTCATCGACGCGTACCCGAAGAATGAATGGTTCGAGATCTGCGATCTCGCGAAGCGTGGATGCTGCAAAATTTGCCTGTCCGCGAAGATGTTTTGTCGGGAGCCAGTCGAAAACCTTCGAACCCTTGACGCGATCGATGATCGATGCCGCAAGCCCGACAGACGCAACGTTCAAAAAATACCGTGAAACCTCGACGCCTGTGTTATCGAAAAACGTGACCTTGCCGACGTCAATGCGCTTTGACGAACCATCGCGCAAGGCTCTCGCTGCTTCCCGCGGGTCGTTCGGAATGTTGATCGAACGACGGAAATCTCCACCTGTTCCAGAAGGCAAGATCCCAAGCTCCGTCTCTGCACCGGAACTGATAATTCCGTTCGCGACCTCATTGATCGTGCCGTCGCCGCCACAGGCGATGATGAACCGACGGCCTTCGCGAGCCGCACGTTCGGCGATCGCGACCGCATCGCCAGGGCCTTTCGTAAAAGCCGCAGAATACGGCCCGAAATGCGTGCGTAGTTCGCTTGCGGTCGCAGCCCAGTTCTCGCGCGTCGAACCAGAGGCGGACTTCGGATTCACGATCACAAGCGGCAGCTTGGGGTTTTGTTCAAAAGGCTCTTCGGTCATCGATAGAGAAATTATCCGTTTTCTTTGCGAGTTTCACAAAAACGAAAGGCAGCCGCATCCCGCCGGGTACGACTGCCTGAATGTTCGATCACGAATCACGGTTCATTCACCCGAACGGCTCGAGTACGGGAATAGCGCCGGACGAAGGCTGCCAAAAGGCACGTTCTTTGGAGCGACCTTCATAAAATCCTCGATCTCTTTCATCGTTCGCGGAAGCCGTTTCGAGAGCCAGTCAATACCGGTCGGCGTTACGAGAACGTCGTCCTCGATACGCACACCGATATTCTTATACCTCTCGAACGCAGGCATGACCTTGGCCTTGAACTCTTTCGCTTTCGGGGTGTCCGGCAAATAGTCGAGTGCATCGGCCCGGATGTAAATGCCCGGCTCGATCGTGAATACCATTCCCGGTGCGAGCGGTTTTGTATAGCTGCCTACATCGTGTACGTTCATCCCGATCCAATGGCCGAGGCCGTGCATATACCAGATGCGGAACTCCTGCGAATTCGGGTCGGTTACGAGCCCAAGCTTGAACAATCCTTCACGAATGACCTTGTCTGCGGCAGCACTCGCGTCCGCGAATGTTGAGCCGGGCTTGACCGTCTTTGCCGCAGCCTCTTGTGCGTCATAGACGATCTGATAGATGTCCGCCTGCTCTTTGGAATACTTTCCGTCTATGGGGAAAGTTCGCGTGATGTCGGCGGAATAATGGCTGTATTCGGCAGCCGCATCGATGAGCATGAGCTCACCGGCCTTGACGGGCGACTGTGACTCTTCGTAATGCAGCGTCGTCGCATTCGGCCCGCACCCGACGATCGACGGATAACCCCAATAGTCCGCATTGCGTCGCTTGAAGACATATTCAAGTTCGGCTTGCACTTCGTATTCCCAACTTGCGCGTCCCGCGGTTGCCCACGCACGCATATGTCCTTCGATCGAAATGTCGATCGCATGTTGGAGAAGCTTTAGTTCGTAAGGACTCTTGATCTGGCGGAGGTCGTCGAAGATCGGCCGTGCGTTCACGGTCTTAGCGGTCGCGGTTGCGGCGAACGCAGCTTCCTGACGATATTCACGTTTTCCCTCTGCGTCCCGGTCTCCATCCGGCAGTAGCAGGTAAACGCTCTCGTTCGACCCCTTTGCGAGCGAGTTCAAATAGCCGGCAAAATCGGCGGCATCAACGATATTGTTGATACCCGAAATGCGTTTTGCATCGTCAACGGAATAACGTTTGCCGTTCCAGGTTTCAAACCGCGGATCTCGTTTCGGCAGATAGACGGTCTCGGTGACCTTGCCGTTCTTTTTCTCGATGACGAGGCTGATGTTCTGTTCCTTCAGCTCGGTCAGGTAGAAGAGGTTGTTCTCTTGTCGAAAGACGTAATCGACGTCGCCCGTGTAAAGCTTTGGCTCGGCGCTGAACAGGACGAGCACGCTGTTGTCCGCCATTCGAGCAGCGACCTGCGCACGGCGTTTTGCAAGCTCGGTCTGCCGCTCGCGGTCGGCAAATACGGGTGCGGGCGGAGTCGCGATCGGCACTCTCGCCACCTGCGCGAAGGTCGCGAAGGCCAGTGCTGCAAGAATTAGAATTAAAAAAATTGCTCTCATTTAGTTAACCTCAAACGGTATATCCTTTGTCGTCGTATTTCCGAATCGATCAGCAGCAACGACGCGTATCACCCATTTCCCTGCCTCAAGTGCCGCGAGGTCGATCACATTTTCCTCGACACTCTCGCCGTGCACGCGATTGGAGACGATGTAGATGAATCGCGTGGTTCCGGTCGCGCCCGAATAACTGTCTTTCGCGTATACGAAAGGAGCGAAATCCGGCGGCGGCAACAGGTCGAACTTCACCGTCCAATCAATATCTGTTTTTGGCGTCAGGTCGCCTTTTAGCAGTTGCCAGCCGAGTTTATAAAGGCCAAGGCGACGGCGATCCGGGTTGCCGTCCATCCGATCATAGGCCTCGGCGGTAAGGCGTATCTTTCCCGCAAGCTGAATACGGTCGATTCGAGCGTTTGTTTCAATTTCCTTCCCGTTGATCGAAAGACGAACACTCTCGATCGTCGGAGCGATGCCATCGGATACGTTCGGCAAGGTCAGTGTATCGAGAGCATTCGTCTCATAACCGCTTCTTCCGGCGACGAGATGGACGTGGTTCATCGGGTTCAAGGTGCCGATCGCCTCACCTGCTGTGAACTTTGCGCCGCGTGGTATCCGTACGCCAATTGGCTTGCCCGTTGAGTCGAAAGAGAACAAGAACCGACTGTCGCCAAAGGTCGAGCCATTTGCGTTTCGACCCAGCCGCAAATGAATGTAGCCGAGGTGCGGCAGGCGTACGAGTTCGCGAAGTGTCCCAAAATTATCGGCGGCGACCGGTTCGAGAACCGTTTCGCTGCGGACGAGGCGAGCTGTTTCGCCGTAACCTCCCGCGATGTCGAGGCCGTTGTGAAAGTGAAGTTCGTCCGCCGGGTCGCCGGTTACTTTTCCGCGGGTCTCACCAAAAGTTCCTGCGATGTCGCGTTTTTGTTCCGGCGGATCATACGGCCAACGCGGCGGCTCCGACGGTTGATCCGACTCAGAATGGTATTCCAGCCTGGCGGCATCCTCAGCCGATATTGGCGGTTCCTTTGGGTTGGTCTCGACCACGCGGACGACACGATTGTCGCTGTCGGCAACAAATATTTGTCCATTCTTATCGACCGCGAGTCCGGAGATGCGATTGAAATGAGCCTCGCTAAGCTTTCCATCGCGTAGTCCTCGGCGAGGAGCATTAAGCGTCCGGATACGCGGAACCACGCCGCCGACAAAACGCAATGTGGAGCGGTCGGCGACGAACAGCTCATCGTTCGGCCCGACCGCGACGCCGACCGGACGATAGAGTGAGGCAGCGGAAAGGGTTGAATTTGGCGTTGATCCGTTGCCGCCGCCGGTGAGCGTCCAAACGGAACCGTCCTTTTCGACCGCACGGATGCGTCCGTTGCCTGTGTCAGCAACCAGAACGAGGTCCTTCCAGACCGCGAGCCCGCTCGGAGTATCGAATTGAGCGGCCGCTCCGTCGGCAAAGCCTTTCGTTGAGCCTGAGAAAGTGCGTACCGTTCCATTCTCGATCACGCGAATACGGTCGTTATAAGTATCTGCGACAAAGACTCTGCCTTCCGCGTCGGTCGCAACGCCGATCGGAGCCCGAAAATGGGATTCGGCGGCAGGACCGTCATTGTCTCCGGCTTCATGCTCGACGCCCGCGAATATGGTTACGGCACCGCCCGCATCGACGGCGCGGATCGTGTTCGATCCCGTGTCGGCGACGACCAGCCTTCCATCGTGCAAAAATGCGATCTGCGAAGGCGTATGCAGCCCGCTCGCAAAAACGGTAGCGTTTCCATTCTCGGCGATCTTCCAAATGCAGTCCTTTTCGCCGTCCGAGACGTAGATATTTCCGTCGAGGACCGCGATCCCGAAAGGCTCGCCAAGTTTGCCGTCGCGGCCTGCGAAGGTCGTGACGGCATTCGGGAAGCCCGCAGGCGAACTCCCGATCCCGCAGCTTAAAGCGGCGATGCCGATCAGGGTTATCGCCAAATTTCGAAAGAAGTTTTGCAAAACAATATTGAAAGTACGGGGCGAAATTTCAAAAAAGTGAGATTTGATACCCAGAGGTGTTAATATAGCTTGGACAAAGTACAAGCATCAACTTTTTGGAGGATCTATGTTTTCACTCGATCAACTATTAGGACAGGACCGCGCTAACGAGGCGGTCGATCAGATAAGTCAAAACGTCAGTGCTGAACCATCGCTGGTCAATTCCGCGATCTCGATGGCTCTTCCTGCGATATTGGGAGGCCTTGCAAATAATGCGTCCACTCCGGAGGGAGCGGAAAGCCTTAACAGTGCCCTCGATCGCGACCATTCGTCGGGCGGAATCTTGGATAACCTCGGTGGTCTTGCAGGAACGATCTTTGGAGGCGGACAGCAGCAGGCTCCGCCGCCGGCAGCTGATGGAGGCGGGATCCTTGGCCATATTCTTGGTAACTCGCAAGGCGCACTCGCTCAGAATGTCAGCCAACAGACCGGATTGAATGTCGGGCAGGTGGCTCAGATCCTGATGATGCTCGCACCGATCTTGATGAGCTATCTGGGGCAGAAGAAGCAGCAGGAGAACGTCGGTGCGAATGGCCTCGAAGGATTGCTCGGCGGAATTCTCGGCGGCGGTGGTGGAGCGTCGCAAGCCGGTGGCCTTTCAGGTATCGCATCGGCGATGCTCGACAGCGATCACGACGGAAGTGCCATTGATGACATTGCTTCGATGGCGTTCAACTATATGAAGAACAAATAACCCGCCTTCTGGGCGTCGAAACAAAGGGCCGTTGGAGGATACTGCCTCCGGCGGCCTTTCTTGCGCAATTGCATGTCGTAGAACTACCCGTAATGAGGTTACCCACAGTTAAATGCTTGTTAAACGTGTGCAGCTATTTTTCCGTGAAACTATTGACAGGTCGCGAGCGTAGTTTCTTTGAATTCACATTATTTTCTTGTTCGAATTTACCTCTAAAGCTATGAATCCAAAGACTTTTCTCCGTAGGATCGCGACCGCTGCGGTCCTTTTTATACTTGCGCTTCCCGGGCTTGGCCTTTCGATACCGCCCAGGACCTCACCATTCGCTCTATTCGCAGATTCTGGCAAACTGCCGCCGGTCAACTGGATACGCAGCCGGAAATATGACATCAAACACCTTTCGATCGACCTGCGTTTTGACTGGGACAAAGAGCAGGCCATGGGCGAAGAGGTCGTTACCTTCGCGCCGTTTGTCGATTCGGATCAATTGACGCTCGATGCCGCGTATATGACGATCAACTCCGTCACGACTGCCGATGGCTCGCCGCTCAAGTTCACCTACGCGGGAAAAGACGGGAACGATAACCTTGCGATCACGCTGAATAAGACTTTGAAGGCAGGTGAAGTTTCTTCGGTCAAGATCTCTTATGCAACGCACTATGTAAACCAGGCAGACGCTGATTCACCGATCGGAGGATTCGGTAAGGGATTGCGATTCATCAAGCCCGGTCCGGATGACCCGAACAAGCCGCTGCAGATATGGTCGCAGGGCGAAACAGAATTCAACCGCTATTGGTTCCCGTCATACGACACGCCGAACGATTTTCGCACCACAGAGCTGCGGGCTACGGTGAAAAAGCCATTCTTCGTAGTTTCGAACGGAAAGCTTGAGAGCACGACGGAGAATTCGGATGGCACACGCACGTTTTACTGGAAGATGGATCAGCCCTACGCGAACTACCTGACCTCGATCGTAGTCGCGGAGACGACGCCTGTCATCCAAAATTTCGAGGGCACGCCGGTCTACAATTACGGCTATACGAACGAGACAAAAGAGGTTGCGGCGACGACAAAGAATCTGCCCGCGACGATAAAGTTCTTTTCTGACATTACGGGTGTCCGATATCCGTACCCGAAGTATTCGCAGGCTTTTGTAGAGGATTTTGGCGGCGGTATGGAGAATATTTCTGCGACGACACAGATCGAGGAGATGATCCACGATAACCGCGAACTTCTCGACGAGGACAGCGAAAGCCTGCAATCCCACGAACTTGCCCACCAATGGTTCGGCGATTACGTTACTTGCCGCGATTGGGGCCAGATCTGGCTCAACGAGAGCTTTGCGACCTATATGCAGGCAATGTGGGACGAGAAATTCAAGGGACACGACGAATTCCTCTACAGCGATGTTCGGGCGAATCAGAACACCGTTCTTGGTGATTGGGAACGCGGAAATCGGCGCCCGATCGTTACCAAGTACTATGCAAATAAGGATGCGATGTTCGACAACTACGCGTATCCCGGCGGCGGCAGCGTCCTGCATATGCTCCGTAAAACCGTCGGTGACGCGGGCTTCTCGCGTGCGCTGAAGAATTACCTGACGACCAACGCGCATCAGCCGGTTTCGACCGAAGAGCTTCGTATCGCCTTCGAAGAATCGACCGGCCAGGCCCTTGATTGGTTCTTTGATGAATGGCTCTATAAGATGGGGCATCCCGTCTTCGACATTACGAAGAGCTACGACGCGGCGACAAAGCAATTGACGCTGAACGTCAAGCAAACACAAAAAGTTGACGAGACGAATCCGTTCCCGCAGACACGTTATTTTCAGACATGGGTCGAGATCGAGATCGATGGTACGATCCATCGAGTTTGGATCGATCCGAAGGAAACGAATGTGTTCACTTTCGATTCCGCAACGGAGCCGAAGATCGTGAACTTTGATTACGAAGGCACGCTCCTCAAGGAGATGACCTTCAAAAAGAGTGCTGACGAGCTGCTCTATCAGATGGCGAATGACAAAGACCTCATAGGCCGACGGTGGGCGATCGGAGAGCTTGACGACATGGTGGCGAAAGATGTGTCCGTCCGCGCAAAATTCCACGATGCCTTGCTTGTCTCGGCAGAAAAAGACCCGTTCTGGCGTGTGCGAAAGGCGGCATTGACCTACCTGCGAGCCCTCTATTCTCCGAAGGGTGCACCCGAACAGGCAGATGCAGAGATCAAGATCGACGCCAAGACCGAGGCTGTCCTGCTTCACCTGGCAAAGGACAAGCATTCCCTTATTCGAGCGGATGCCATTTCTTTCCTCGGTGCGACGAAGGATAAGAAGTATGTTCCGGAGTACCTGACGGCGATAAAGGATCCGAGCTATTCGGTTATCGACCAGGCGGCGCGTGCGCTCGGTGAATCAAAAGATGTCCGGGCATTTGACGCTCTCACGGCCCTCACCAAGACCAAGTCGTGGCGCGATAGGATCCTGATCGCCGGTCTGAATGGCCTTGCGGCCCTCGGCGACAAGCGTGCTTTCGAGGCCTCGTTCAAGATCGCGGGCGACAAGACCTATCCGTCAACCGTTCGGGCAGTTGCCGCGACGGCTGCTGCAGCGACCGCAAACGGCGATCCGAGAGCATTCGATCTTCTATTGACGGAATTCAAAGCCGCATTGGCGGCGAACGACATACAGGGCCTCGTTACGGCCGCTCAGGCTGCCATAAAACTTGGCGACCCGCGTGGGCAACAGATCTTCGATGCTCTAAAGGCGAAATTCAAGGATAATGCACAGGCTTTGCCCGTCATTACCCAATGGGAAGCAGCCTTTAAGGCAAATCTGAAGAAATAGCGGTTTTCACTGCATTTGACCGCTGATCCAGCCGGCCGGGAGGCGACTTCCGACGGCTGGATCTTAGTTTTGGAGCAAGTAAATTCGAGAGCATTGGCATCGAACCTTGCATTGCAACGCATTACTCGCGTAACGTCTTTATTTAACCGAAAGGTGACCTTTTTATGGAGTACCCGGACCTCGTAGGCCGAACTATCGACGGCAAATACCGACTGACGCGCGAATTGGGACGCGGCGGTATGGGAACCGTGTATCTGGGCGTTCACCTCGGCACAGAAAGGCCGGTCGCGGTAAAGGTTATCTCTCCGCAATTTATGCAGCGGGCGGAGTTCGTCGAGCGTTTCCGACGCGAAGCCCGTGCAGCCGGCAGACTTCGCCATCCGAACGTGGTTGACGTGACAGACTTCGGTTTCTCCGAGCTTTCGGAAGGGCCTGTCGCCTACCTCGTAATGGAATACCTTGATGGCTGCTCGCTTGGAGAGATCCTTGACGAAGAGAAAAATCTACCCGTTGCGTGGACGCTCGACATCCTTGAGCAGGTTTGTTCGGCGGTCAACGAAGCTCATCAGCAGGGAATTATCCACCGCGATCTAAAGCCCGACAACATTTGGCTCGAACCGAATCGCCGCGGAGGATACACGGTCAAGGTCCTGGACTTCGGTATCGCAAAACTCGAGGATTACAGCGAGGAGCCTGGCGGAATTACTGACGGCCATGAGATCGCCGGCCTTCCGACGATACAAGTTCATTCCGGAGTGACCGGGGCCGAGTTGGAAGCGAGCACCGCCGCCGGTGATGGCTTGGCGACACTGGTGGCCGAGCCGCGATCAGCCACGACATCGTCGTCTGCGGAGGCCGAGACGGAAAATGACCCTGTCTCATTGCCCGGCGAAGAAAAAACCGCGATCTACATCACACCGATCGAAGAGGATGCGATACAGACACGCATTTCCGACCCGGCCGACGTTGACCCGAAGGTCTCTGTGTCCCGCTCGCTCATAAGTTCGCACAGTTCGGGAGGACTCACTCGCGCAGGTGCGGTGCTCGGGACGCCGCTCTATATGTCACCTGAGCAATGCCGAGGTGATGTGCTTGATGCACGGTCTGATATTTACAGCCTTGGCGTTATCGCGTACCAGATGCTCTCGGGCCGGACACCTTTTGAGGGCGATTACAAGGTCGTTATGGCGGCCCATCGCGACCTGCCGCCGCCACCGCTTGTTGCGCGGCGAGTACGCAAAAAAATGCGCTGGGCGATCGAGGCCGCTCTTTCGAAAGATCCTGAGAAACGTCCGCAAACTGCCCTTGCGTTCTCTGACGAACTGCAGGCTCGTGCCGATGGAATTTTCGGCCTCCTGCGTCGTTCGCTTGTCATCTATAGCGAGCATTTGCCGAAATTCCTGCTCATTACGGCGATCTTTCAGCTGCCGGTCATTGTTCTGACAGTTCTCCAGATCGTCTTATCGTTCTTGCGGGTAAGCAATATTTTTTCCGATACGACCGCCGGGATCCTCTTGGCAGGAGTGGTGTTGATGCTTACCTTCATGAGCGCTTTTTGCTCCGTATTCAATGTAGGAACTATCGTCTGGATCGTTGTCCAATATCTAAAGATGCCGCTAAGGCCTGTGAGGCTGCGGCCGGCTCTGCGCGAGATAAGAAGGAACTGGAAACGGCTCTCGATCTCCGGCATAGTCGCGGCGTTCGTTCCGTTTGTTGTCGCTTTTGCGATCTTCGCGATCGTTTTTGCGATCGTTTGGGGGGTACTTCACCTCACCTCGATGTTGACCGGGTTCAGTCTTCAGGCACCGCTCGTCGGCCTCGTTGTCGGCTTGATAGCGACTCTTGTAGGATTTTTCTTTGCGTATGCATCCACGATGCTTGTGATACCGGTCGCGATGATCGAACGCTCAAGTTTCGTCCAGGCCTTTAAGCGTTCGAGGGAACTGACAAAGCGAGCACTTGCAACGACGGTTGCGGCGGGAATGATAATGCTGCTCACGCCGATGATACTTGCCGGCACGCTATCGGCGCTTATCGATCTTGCGGGAAAAGGCATTGACCCCGCGGCCGCGACCGAGCAGGCTCGCACGGAACAGGAGCAGCCAGATGGCGTTCACTTCAATGCCTCAGGTGATGAGAGCGGGATCAGATACAGCATCGGCCGCCAGAGCTCGGTCAAGATCACGGACGATAGGATGGATACTCCGAAGCGGGTAAAACATACCTTGCTCGAGTCGATCTTTCAGATCATCTGGCTGCCGGTACAGATAATCGTGCTTTCGTTTTCTGCTATAATCGTTGCGTTGCTCTATTTGAAAACGCGCCTTGCCGGCGGCGAATCGATGGACGATCTCGTAGATCGTTTTGATGACGAGAGCCGTCCGAAGAAAAGATGGCAGCAGCGTGTCCGCAGCCGTAGGCTCCAGTCAATTCGTCCCCAAAGCGAACCGTAAGTGATCAGGCCCTTCGCTACACGAATCATCCTCTTTTTTGCCCTGTGCCTTGCGGCGGCCTTTTCTACCAATGCACAAAGTCTCACGGTCGAGCTGCACGCGAAAGAAGGGGCGGAATTTGACATCACAAACCTCTACGGCCGCGTCCTGGTTCGGGCCGAAAAAGAAGCTACTGCCTCACTTGCAGCATCATCGCCGACGGGCGTGACAGCGGCCGACCTGAAGATCTCGGGCACGAAGGTCGAGGTCGCTCCAACCGACCGTCGTAAAAGGATCGACCTTGTCGTTACGGTGGCGCAAAGGTGCCGCGTCCGCGTCGAAACGCGTGAGGGCGAGATCGCGATCGTCGGGAACTTTGCGGAGGTCGATGCCCGGACGACGACGGGCACCATAACGACGGATATTCCTGCCGATGCGGTCAAATATGAGCTTCAGTGGACGCAGTCGCGGCCGCGGTACGTTGCCGACTTCGAGTTAGAGAAGATCAAAGAAAAGAGCGCGGGCCGATTTGTGATCAGCGGCCAGTACGGCGAAAAGGTCGAAAAGAAACGTAAAGACAAAGCTGACGAGAGCGAGGATGTTCCGACCGACATCCGTTTGAAATTTTTGACCGCACGCGGCATCGTTCTCATTAACGTCCCGCCGAACGAGGTTGGAAGCGACCTTCGCGAAAGGCCGTTGACCGAGGCTGCAAAGGCGATCGTTCGCAGCGGCGATTCATTGTTGATGGAGGCGATCCGGCGTTCTGCACCGCAATACTACGGCGAATATGTGCGAAGCTTGCCGCCGATGAAGCGTTTGCCATCGCTTGGAAACGCCACGGCACCCGGCACAGGCCCAGTTGCCGAATTTAAGACGGCGCTTGTCCGCGTCGTTGATGTTCGGAATCGAGCTGTGTCGGATCTTACCGCTGCAGACTTTGTCGTTACCGAGTCCGGCGAAGAGCGTCCCGTCACGAAGCTGGAACGTTCGGATGCACCATTCAATCTTGTCTTACTGCTGGATGTTTCGGGAAGCGTCGAAAATTACATCACGTTCATACGAAAGGCTGCTCGAGCGTTTATCGAAACCGTCGAGAAAAAAGACCGGATCGCGATCATTGTCTTCAACGAGGACGTAAAGGTTTTGAGCGGGTTTACGACCGACAAAGAGCACCTGTCAGAGACTCTCGATTCTTTTGAGGCCGGCGGTGGGACTGCGTTCTACGATGCCTTGGCTTATACCATTGCGGACGTGCTCCGGCCGTTAAAAGGCGAGCGGACGGCGATCGTCATACTTTCGGACGGCGAGGACAACCGATCGTTTCTCGCGTTCGATTCGCTTCTTGGTTCGATCCAGGAAAGCGGTGCAATGATCTATCCGCTGTATGTTCCGACAGGATTGATCCAGGAAGAGATGCTCGGCAAGAAAGATATCGATCCGATGCGAAAGCGTTATATGTCGCTGACAAAACGCAGCGAGGGCGAGGGTGAAAAGCTCGCCGCGATATCGGGCGGCAGGTTTTTTCCGATATCGCGCCTTGCACAGATCAACTCTGCTTACGAAGACATTGTGCAGCAGCTTCGCGGAGCATACAGCATCACGTTCCGCTCGGGAAGTGCCGAGAACGGCGTCTCGCCAAATCTTCGGATCAGAGTTAAGCGGCCGGATCTATTCGTAACGATCTCGTCGGTAAAGGCCGCACAACCGCCGACCGAGCAAGGAAAAACACCGTGAGCGGAAGCACACTTTTCGACGCAATACTCCAGGAAGAAGGCGGCGAGGACGTGCGCCGTCCGATGACCGTGTCCGAACTCAATCTCGAGATCGGGGCTCGGCTCGAAAGAGACTTTTCGTCAGTTTGGGTCGAGGGCGAGGTCGTCGGGTTCAATGTTGCGGCGAGCGGGCATTGGTATTTCAGCCTGAACGATGGAACTTCGCAGATCAGATGCGCCTGTTGGAAGGGGACGAATTTTCGTATTAGATTTCGTCCGAAGAACGGGATCAGCATTCGGGTTCGCGGCCGAATAAACTTTTGGCGTGAACGCGGAGAGATCAGCCTTAGTGTCGATTCGCTTGAACCTTCGGGCGAAGGAGCACTTGCCGCTGCGTTTCAGCAGATCTATGAACGGCTCGATCGCGAAGGCCTTTTTTCACCGGAACTGAAGCGTCCGCTGCCATTCTTTCCACGACGCATTGGTGTGGTTACAACCAAGAGCGGGGCGGCTTTTCACGATATCTTGACGGTAATCACTCGTCGAGCCCGCTCGGTAAGCGTCGTGCTTGCGCCCGCATTGGTTCAGGGCGAAGGAGCTGCGGACAGCATTCGACGAGCCCTCGTTGCTCTGAATGATTACAATCGCGGTTTGGACAAGGCCTCGAAACTCGATGTGCTGATCGTGGGCCGCGGCGGCGGCTCTCCCGAAGACCTTTGGGCATTCAACGATGAAACTTTGGCGCGTGCGATACGTGCAAGCGAGATCCCGGTGATCTCAGCCGTCGGGCACGAGATCGATACGACGATCGCCGACCACGTCGCAGATCGACGAGCAGCAACACCTTCGGATGCCGCCGCGATCGTCGCCGCGCTTGAAGAAGATCTCATCGCGTATTTCGAATCGGCTGAGGAACGTATCTTTAACGCGATCGAGAATAAGTTCGCAACGCTCGATGCCGCGCATTCCCTAGCCTTTGAGCGTCTCGTGAATGCTTCGACGGCGATTTGCTCGACCGTTACGAGAAGATACCTCGAAGCAGCGGGCAAGCTGACGATCGACGGTGTGCGGGCGCGAGTCGAACGCCTGAAAGCGCGTTCCGAAATGCTTTCGCATCGTCTCGCGGCAGGTGCAAACGCCACGTTTGTGAAAAATCAGACCAGATTCGGCGTTATGACCGCGAAGCTGGATGCTCTTTCGCCGCTTGCGGCCCTTTCCCGCGGGTATTCTGTAACGCTCGATGGTGAGGGCAAGCTCGTAACGTCTGCCGATAGTGTCGAAGAGGGCGATAAATTGAAAATCCGCCTTAAAAAGGGCACACTTGATGCGGAAGTTTTGGCAAAGGATGTTGGCAGCGAATAGCTTTCGACGGCGATCTTATTCAGGCTTTCATGCGTCAAAGGACCGTCTGAAGAATGGCGAAAGTTTTTAAGATCGTTGGTATCGCAATTGCGTCGATCGCAGTGATCGCAGGCGTTGCGGCATTGCTATATTGGCAAAGTCTGAAGGAGACGCCGCAGTATTCACTTGCCTTGATAGTCGATGCTGCAAAACGTGACGACCAGGCGGAGCTTGATTCACTCGTCGATATCGACGCGATAACGGACAATTTCACGCCGCAGGTAACGACGAAGGCGGTCGAGCTTTATGGAAAGGGCTTGCCGCCGTCCGTCATCGATCGCTTGAGGAAGATCGCGATCCCTGTGATGCCGGTCGTAAGGGATCGTGCCCGAGCGGCCTTGCCGAAGTTGATACGCGACCGCGTCGAGGAATTCGCGAATGTCCCGTTTCCGCTGATCGTTGTTGGTGCGGACCGTTATCTTCGTGTCGTGCAGAACGGCGACGAGGCGATCGTCGAGAGCAATGTTCCGGATCGTCCACTAAAACTAAGGATGACGCGCGTCGGAGACCGATGGAAAGTTACGGGATTTGAAGACGACGCTCTGGCGACCGAGATCGCCCGACGGATCGGCGAAGAGCTTGTTGCGATCGCGACAGCCAGCGAGGTCGGAGACAAAGTTAATAGTCTCGGTGTCGGCGGCATAAACGACCTGCTTCGCCGTGCGGCCGAGATCTTACAATAGAATGCTATGAAAGAACTTTCGTTCGAAGATTCCTTGTCGGCTCTTGAGAAGATCGTCGCAAAACTCGAAGACGGCGAACTCAAGCTTGATGAAAGCCTCGCCCTGTTTGAGAAGGGAATTGCTCTCTCGCGCACGTGCCGCGAAAGGCTTGATGCGGCTGAGCGCCGTATCGAGATACTTTCACGCTCAGCCGACGGAGAACTTTATACAAAGGATCTTGACGCCGATTCGCTCCGAAATTAGTACGGCGTTGTTCCTTTGTTCGGCCGGATCACAGAGTCCAGGCTCAACGCTCCCGAACCTCTCGAAGCAATATAAAGGAACGCAAAACAGTACGCGACAGCCAATTCGCCTCCATTTGTTCGAGGCAAAGCTCCTCCCGGTTGGTGGTACATAAAGTAGGCGACCGCCATCATTCCGCTTGCGAGGAACGCGGCAAAGCTCGTGAAAAACCCAAGCATTATCAGCGTGCCGCAGACGATCTCTAGTATCCCGCCGACGAACGGCATTCCCGAAGGTGCTCCACTCCAATTCGCTGATGCCGGAAAATTAAAGAATTTCTGCGTTCCATGAAAAAGGAACATAAAGCCGAAAACTATGCGGAAGAACGCGTAGTAATAGGACGCATGACGTCCCATAAGTTTCTCCATTAAAAACTGCCTCCTGAAGCTAAAGTATTTCTACCAGATCTATTTGTAACCAAAACTATGACAAAGGTTGTCCGAGTCTGCAAATCAAAACAATAAAAATGCCGATGCCCACCATAGGGGGCACCGGCAAACCTGGACCGGATCTCGTGGCTGACCTGCGAAACCAATTGCGTCAGGCCCTACTTCTTCACGCCAAAGACATAACCGAACGACACAACGAAGTTGCCGGTGCGGCTCTCGCCGTTGAGGGCGGTGTTCTTTTGGACGTGCGTGAGTCCACGCGAAACTCGGACGTCAATAATGAAGTTATTGTTCTTTCCGGAGGGCAGCAGCAATCCGCCGCCGCCGGTCAAACCGAAGTCATTTCGATTGACATCGTTGATGATGTCGGTTTTCGCATCGAACGAAACGGGCGGCACCGGTGTGCCCAAAGGCGGCAGGAGAAGCGGTGTCTTGTTCTCGTCAATGTAGATCGTGCTGGTGCCTTTTGTAACTGTCGTCGCATTCAGCAGATAGCCGTAGTACACGCCGCCGTTCAGGAAAAATCGCGGCTTTCCTTCGACCCGAATTTGTATTTTAGAAGGACAGGCACTTCCAGGTAATTGAGCTTTGCGGTGTTTTTGAAATCACCGTAGAAAAATTGTCCGGGCGGCAGCGGCGGCAATCCCGGTATCGGCTGCGTAATAGGCTGAACGCCTTTCCGTATACCGCCTTGCTGCGAATAATTTAGCTCCGGCTGCACAGAGAATTTATCCGTAAGATCAAATTCAACAAACCCGCCAAAGGTCACGGCGGTTCGCGATTTATAGTTCTTCGTTAACGGATGATCATCGCTTCCGCTCAAATTCGGGATGCTGACGCCGCCCTTGATACCAACGTTCACGTCCTGCCCGATCGCCAAACCGGCAAAGACCAGCAACGCGATGACCAACAAATAGGTTTTGTTCACAAAATTCTCCTCCCGGAAATTGCCATTCCGGCCAAAATAAAATAGTGATGCCCAACTGGGATTGTCATCGGGCACCACGTTCAAAAATACACGACCCGCTTTGCCTTAGAAAGCGTGGACCGCGAAAAAAAGAAAGGCCGCCCAAGGGACAGCCTTCCTTCATGTGTTATTGGATCGAACTAGCTTGCCGCCTTTCCGACCTCGGGGGCAGTATCCGCGGATTCCGGCCGCGGGGCCGCAAGTCCGAGTTCCGGTGAACGCCATAGATTCGAAACGAGCAGCTCGCGGATGAACGTCATCTCCTTCGGCAGGCGGTCGTAGAGCTTGAAGAAAAGCTCATCGTGCATCGCGATCTCCTTGAGCCATAGGTTGCGGTCAAGCTTCATGACCTGATCCCATTGCTCGCGTGAGAAATCGAGCCCACGCCAGTCTATATCCTCATAGCGAGGCATCCAGCCAAGCGGTGTTTCGGTTCCCGTGGAATCGCCGCGTGCACGTCCAACGATCCATTTCAGTACACGCATATTCTCTCCATATCCCGGCCAGAGGAACTTGCCGTCCTCGCCCTTGTTGAACCAGTTGACCGAGAAGATACGTGGTGGATCGGGGATCTGGCGTCCAAAATTCAGCCAATGGCCGAAGTAGTCGCCCATGTGGTAACCCGCAAATGGCAGCATCGCAAAAGGATCGCGTCGGACCTCGCCAATGTTGCCGAACGCAGCAGCCGTCATCTCCGAGCCCATCGTGGCGGCCATATAAACGCCGAACGCCCAGTTGAACGACTGCTGAACGAGCGGAACAACCGAATTTCGACGTCCGCCGAAAATGAAAGCCGCGACGGGAACGCCTTTCGGGTCATCAAAATTCTCGTCAACGACCGGGCACTGGGTGATCGGTGCAGTAAAGCGTGAATTCGGATGTGCGGCCTTCGTTTCGCTGGCGGGTGTCCAATCATTGCCCTGCCAGTCGATCGCGTGTGCCGGCGGTTCGCCGTCCATACCTTCCCACCAAACGTCGCCGTCATCCGTAAGAGCAACGTTCGTAAAGATCACGTTCTCTTTCATCGAATCCATGGCGTTCGGGTTCGTTTTATAGTTCGTTCCCGGTGCAACGCCGAAGAATCCGTATTCCGGATTGATCGCACGGAGTTTGCCGTTCTCGTCCGGCTTGATCCACGCAATATCGTCGCCGACTGTCGTGATCTCCCAGCCTTCTTCCTGGAAGGCCTTGGGCGGCACGAGCATCGCGAAATTCGTTTTGCCGCAAGCCGAAGGGAATGCCGCACAGACGTAATCCTTGCGGCCGTCGGGCGACTTCACGCCGACGATCAGCATATGTTCAGCAAGCCAGCCTTGAGCGCGTCCGAGGTTCGACGCGATGCGAAGCGCGAGGCACTTCTTGCCTAAAAGGGCATTGCCGCCGTAGCCCGAGCCGTAGGACATAATGGAATTCTCTTCAGGGAAGTGAACAATGTACTTGTCCTTCGGATCCGGCGAGCACGGCCACGCAACGTCTGCCTGGCCATCGGCGAGCGGCATGCCGACCGAGTGGAGAGCCTTGGTGAATTCACCGTTGCCGAGAGCTTCGAGAGCCTTCGTACCCATACGGGTCATCAGCTTCATATTGACCGTCGCATAAGGCGAATCGGTCAGCTGCACCCCGAATTGCGAAATAGGCGAGCCGATGGGACCCATGCAAAAAGGGACCACGTACATCGTTCGTCCCTTCATCGATCCGTCAAATTTCTTCTTCAAGATGGCTTTCATTTCGGCTGGAGCCATCCAGTTGTTGGTCGGGCCTGCATCGCCTTTCGCGCGCGAGCAGATGAATGTACGGTCTTCGACTCGGGCAACATCCGACGGGTGCGAACGAGCAAGGAACGAATTCGGACGTTTCGTCTCGTTAAGCTTGATCAAGGTGCCGCTCTCGACCATTTCCGCGCACATCTTGTCATACTCGCTTTGCGACCCGTCACACCAATGCACATGTGCCGGTTTACAAAGCTCAACGGCCTCTTGGACGAATTTTATTAGCTCTTCGTTTTTTATCGAGGCGGGAATATTAAGATCAGTCATATATTTTTCTCCAATTGACCAATTATCGCCTTTTCGGGGAGCCTGCGTGAGTAAAGCAATAATAAGTCAGAATTTCGAATGTTATTCGCACAGCTTATCACAGAATAAGCATTCCGGGTAACATTCTTGAAGTGGAAACCGCCTTAGGATAGCAAGATCAGGCCGCGGCCTTGAGCTTTGGGGCGTTGATCAGGGTATGAACGAGGACGGTCGCGATTATCACGATGCCGCCCAGGATCGCCCAATTCGACGGCCTTTCGCCAATGAACAGGAAGACCCATACGGGATTTAAGAGCGGTTCGATAAAGCCGATAATGCTCGCGTCGAGCGGACGAGTGCCGCCGTAAACGCCCTTGATAAACAGCATATAAGCGATGCCGATCTGGATGATCCCGAGGAATGCGGCGGCCAAAGCGTCGCCTACCGTCATCACCGGGATCGCTGAGATCCCGTATGGGAGCATTACGGCGGCGAGCAGAAAATTCCCGTAAATTACCGTAACAACCGGATTTCCGGTCGGCTTTCTAGGGAATTCAGCTTCTTCGGCGGCCGCTGAGGCGGGAAGCGAAGGCGCCGATTCAACTGCACCGGACGCCTTCGGATGCTTCAACAGCATTATGTAAAGCCCGTAGAAAACCCCGCTCGCAAGTGCCGCAAGGTTGCCGCGATAATCGCTCACCTCAAGCTTTCCGACGAAGAAAAGCGACATCCCGCCAATGCACAAAATGACCGTCAGAAGGTCGCGAAGATGAAATTTCTCGCCGATGATGAACGGCGATAAGATGAGGATGTAGATCGGTGCCGTGTACTGGAGGAAGATCGCGTTGGCGCTCGTTGTGTTCTTGGTCGCCCAGACGAACAGAAAGAGCAGCAATGCGTAGGCGACAGAAGCCAGGCCTTCGACAAAGGTGATCTTCAGCCCGCGTTTGTACGTAAACAAAAGGACGGTCAGCCCGGCGAGAAACGATCGAAAAAAAGTGAGCTGAAAAGGGCCGATCGTCGTGATCTTGATGAAAAGCCCGCCGGTGCTCCAAAGCAGGACGCCGAAGACGACATAGAGATACGGCGGAAACCTTGGCTCGCTTGATCGCACACGAAATTATAACGGGACGCCAGAGAATTCCAAACTACGACGAAATAGTGGACAAGTTATTCGCTCGCCTTCCCATTCTCGACCGCAGACCCGTCCTCTGCGACGGCCTTTGTGCCCGCCGCGATCGTTTCGCGAAGGTGCTTTGCTGAGGTTGTCGCGGGTGCGAGTTCGAGTTCTTCGACGTTCTTATAGATCTGCCTACCGAATACGCCGTTCCAGGGCGGGATCACGAGCGTAACGTTGCCGTGAGCACGCGCCTGGCACGCCAGGCGTAGATACGGCCGCTCCTCTTCGGGCTGGTTATAGCCCTGGAGCTTTACGTTGTAGCGTTCGCGTCTGTGCACAGGGTCGAGCTTTTCCTTGCCGCCGAGGACGCCAACCCAGCAAGTTCCGCAAGCGGCGGCCGTGCACTCGATCGGGATCGGGCCTTGCCAGCATCGTTTGTCGAGCGATTTCCAATCGCGGCTTCGGTCCTGCCCGGCAGCCTGCGTGATCTCCTGATCGTCGTAAACCTTAAACTTGCCCGAATAGTCTTCAGAGGTGAATGCGACCGTGTATTTCTTGTCAACCGTCTTCAAGAATCCGAATACGCCCTGCGAATCGTCCTTTTCGCGGGCGGCCGCGACTGAGTTTGCCGAGCCTGACATTGCACCCGACGGTTTCGCGACCTCGCCCGGAGTCTTTTGGAATTCGTCCGCCCCGACCTGGTTGAATGTTGCAAGGCCGACGGTCGAAATTGCGGTGACGAGCGTTGTATCCACGCCTGCATTCTTCGCAGAGTTAGCCGCAACAGCCTTGATAAGCTCGACAAGCGTCGGCTTTGCGTCGCCCTTAAAGCTTGCAGCCTCTTCATTTACGGCAGCCTTCACGCTCTTCCAATATCGATGTCCGTAAAGGAAGTGGTGCGACGTGTCTATAGAATTCTCGAGCATATACTTGCCCTGAAGGTTCAGCTCGCGCTCAAGTTCTTTTCGGTCTTCGGCCTGTTCGATATAGAGGCGAAGTTCGAGCGGATAGAAACGGAACCAGATCCGCACAGCGTCCTGATCGACCTTGTGAATTGCCGGCTGAAGCTCTTCGACGGCCGCGAGCCAGTCAGCTTCAGAAAATGTGCGCAGGTGAGAGAAAAATTCGTTTGCCATATCGCTTTTTGATCAAACTTAAATTCAATCAAAATCGCGGCAGAATGACAAACGGATGCGGGCGTTCGAGGGAACCGAAATACTAAGAGAATAGGTCCTCAAGGGAAAGTTTCGCGGGTTCGACGCGTGTCAGGCGGCCGCCGCTCGTGCGGATCAGGTTGAGAACGGCGTCGAGATCGCCTTCATCGAGTATCTGAATATTTGCGCCGTCAGGCGTGGATTCTATCGACGCACCGGCAATGAATTCGACAGAGGCACGGATCTCATCCGCCTTTACGCCCTGAATCTCGACTATCAGCGAACGCCCCGCATCGTCCTTCGCAAGCAGGTCTCCGAGACGGCCCGACGCTGCGAGCTTTCCACCACGGAGGATCGCAACTTCGTCGCAAAGTGCCTCTATGTCCGAGAGAATATGCGTTGACATAAAGACGCTGACACCCTTGGCACGCAGGTTCGCGATCAGGTCGCGAATTTCGCGTCGGCCGACCGGATCGAGGCCCGACATCGGTTCGTCAAAGAAAACCAACTCAGGGTCGTTTATGAGCGATTGAGCGATGCCGACGCGCTGAAGCATTCCTTTCGAAAATTTTCGTAGCTGCCGGCGCCGATCTTTTTCTGCGAGCCCGACCTCTGTGAGCAACTCGTCGGTCTTCCGCTTTCTCGCTGCGGGATCAAGTCCGAAGAGCCGCCCGAAATAATCCATCAACTCATTGGCCGTCAGGTAGTCGTAAAAATACGGGCTTTCGGGACAATATCCGATCCGGCCGTGCATTTCGGTATCCGCGACGTTCTTTCCCAAAACACTCGCCGTCCCCGCGGTCGGGAATATCAAACTCATCAGGATCTTGATGGTCGTCGATTTTCCCGCACCGTTTCCGCCGAGAAAGCCGAAGATCTGTCCGCCCTTTACCTGCAAATGAAGGTCGTCGAGGGCGAGATTGCGTTTCTTTTTCAAGAAACCCGTCTCGTACTCTTTGGACAGCCCTTCGATCTCGACAACGTAATTCATAGTTTGGTTCTCCAAGCGAGAATAAAAGATGCGGTGAGCACCCCGATCAAGGCAAGTCCCGAAACGATCTTTGCCCAACCGACATAATACGGCTCCACGAACTTTAGCTCCACCTGCGCCGCTTCGGTTGGCAGCGGGATTTCGATCTGGCCGTGTTTTCCGATACGCAAGGGAGTTTCTCGTCCGTTGACTGTCGCGTGCCAGCGCGGATAGTAAAACGTTGCTACCGATGCCGTCTCTGCATGTCCCTGGCCAACAGTAAAACTTCGCTGGTCCGGCTCCCACTTCTCGATACCGATCTTGCGACCGTCTGCTACGATCCGCTCGGTCTGAGCAAATGCACCGGTGTCGGCCCATACCGGCCACCAACAATCGCAGCCGGACGCACCTTGCGCCGCTTCGATCTGCGAGTTTATCGCGGTGCGGCTGAGATATGTCGGGCCGCGAACGATCATCACATCTACGAACGCGACCGCCGCCAGCGCGATAGCAAGGCCGATCGCCGGAACTTTTCCTACTCCGGAATGGCGCTCATCAAATACCTTTGCGATACCTACCGATGCGAATACCGCCAAGAACGGGCCGACCACAGCCATCCATCGCCACGGGAACTGAACTTTCTGCATAAACCCGAGGCCGTTCCAGATCGGCAAAGAGAGCGGCGTTGTCATCACGACGGCGACAGCAAGCGTTATTCCCAACGCGACCAACCCTTGCGAACGCTCCAGCTTTCGCGTTATTAGGAAGACTACCGTCGGGATCACGAGAAGGACGCTCGCTGCGAGCATCAGGTCCGCGAACCAAAGATTCAGAGCAAGATCGTCGGTACCGAAGAAGTGCGATGGCAACAGCAGAAAGTTGTTCCTAAAGCCCCACGTGGCTTCAAAGTACTTCGGCGAGCTATGTGCGATCCACGAGAGTTCCGGCAGCCAACGTGTCCAGTAAAACGCGGTCAAGATCGCAGCGATCACAGCTGCAGCCGCAGCATACCCTATCGCCGCGGCAGTCGTTTGCCGGCGAAGCTGCGACACGAAATATATCGCCATTGCGCATCCGCCTATTATCGTAAGCGGAAGATGCGTCAATAAAAGCAGCGAGCTGATGAATGCAAGGCCGAGCGACCATATCCATTTAGGCTCGTTACAAAGTCTTGCAATAAAGAAAAAGCACCAGGGAAGCACTGCCGCCGCGGCGAATTCAGCGAGCAGAGCGTTGTTATACATCTCGTTGAGATGATAGGGCCCGAGGGTAAAGAGCACCGCTGCGATCAGCCCCGCATTCGGGCCAACCTCCGTCGCCGCCCACGCATATACGCCGAATGCTCCGACGAGAAAGATCAGCGTAAAGATTGCAAGACTGCCGAAGTACCAGTCTCCGAAAAGAAGGCCCGCCGCGACAAACCCGTAATACAGCAGCGGCGGATAGAATCGTACGCTCAGATCTCCAAATCCATGATTCGCCTCGCTCGCAAAACTCGGAAGGAGGTCGCCGCGGGTGATCGCAGCGTTGAACGAAGATATCATCTGGAAATGCTGCACCTGATCGTTTCCGGTAGGGACGCCGAATATGTAAGCGGATGCCATCGCAACAAATGACACTAGGAATATTGCGGCGAGATGCTTTGGATCGATCAGCTTCTGAATTCGCGACATTATTTGGAGCCGGGTTTGGAGTCGGGGGTCGTTGCGGTGCAGGCGGCACGGTCGAGACCGTAAGGCGTGCCAGCCGGATCGACAATGCGGCCCTGGGCATCGACGCTAAAGTCGCGCCCTCCAGGCAGCGTCGTCTTCAAAAGGATCGGTTCGAGTTCCCGAAGGTCGCCGGCACAGTGGCCCGTAGTTTGTTTGTACTCGGCGAGCGCGTTGTTCAGTGCGTCAACGTCGTCCATCGAGTTTATTTGATCAAGTAGCCGTTTTGCTGTGTCGCGCGTTTGCTCGTCTTCGGCATCTGCGATCATTTGCGTGTATATAGCTCTAGCTGTCGAGCGGCTGCCGCCTTCGGTTTTCATCGAAGCCGCCATCAACTTCATAAACGCGGCACTGCCCGGGATCTTCGAGCCTGCTTCGTAAACTTTCGCCGCCTCGTCGTACATCTTCAGGCGCCAATAGATGTATCCAAGCTGTTGATATAGCCGCCATTCGTTCGGATTACTCGCGATTCCCTTATTTGCGATGGCTATCGCCTGATTGCCGTCTATCGCCGGCAGCACCATCGCTCCGTATGCGTACGGAGCAATAAAATGCGGGTCAAGGTCCGTCGCGCTGTCGAGCAGCGGGTAGAGAAGCCTCGGGTTCAGATTGCGCAGGTCGTCAAGCCGCAGATCTTCTTTCGAATTTACGACCTTGTCGCCGATATATTGCAGCGATCGCATCCAATACCAATCTGCGACAAGGCTCTCCGTGCCCAGCACAAAGCCTTTCAATTCGCGGCCTTTTACAAAAAGATCCGCGTCATTGTAGCTCTCCGGCACCTGCGGCCTTGTCGACGCGACAAGATCGCTCAGCGGCGAGAGTGCTGCAAAGCCGGCGATGATGATCGCGAGCGGCAGGATAACGTCTTTGAAGCGCGAGCGGCCTTTCATTTGAAGTTTCGCCTTTTGAAAATGACAGCTGTGATCGTGAGCAAAATGATGTCGTAAACGACGGCATACAAGGTCGCAAATCCGAGCATCGAGGCAGGCGGATGCTGGCCGATCGCGGCGTTTGAGATGACCGTGAAGTTCGAAAAATTCGGAAGCAGGTAATATACGACGTTGAAGAAAACGAGAGCTGCATCCGAACCCATAGATTGGGCCAGGTCGCGCAGGCTCGAACTAAAATGCCCGATGACAAAAACGAAGAACGTCAAGAGCGCGGACAATGCCGGCGTCGAAAATGACGAGAACATTATCGCGACGCCCGTGATGATCGTCATCTCGAGGAAGATCAAATAAATTGCCGGCCAAACGCCGGGAATGTACTTTGTACCGCCGACATAGAGCAACGCAAGCGTGATGCCGACGCCCATCACCAGCGTGTTAAATAGCAGCGTGACACAAAAGCCTAGATACTTTCCGAGAATGAAGTTCGTGCGGCTGACCGGTTTTGAGAGCAGGGAATATACCGTTCGCTTTTCAAGCTCTTTCCAGACGAGGCTCACGCCGACGAAGATCGCGATGAAGACGCCGAAGATCAGCGTCGCACTCAACCCGAGATCTGTAACAACTCTGGCTTCCTGCCCGGCTGTCAGTTCGCCGAGGAATATCGCCGCCGCCGTCAAAAGCAGCACAAAGACGATCAGGTTATACAGCACGCGGTCGCGCACCGCTTCGCGAAACGCATTACGGGCAACCGCATATATCGTGGAGAAAGAATTTGGATTCGGCACTCTAATTTCTTTTGCGAGGAAAATGTTGCAACGACTGTCCAAATTCGCGAAAAACATCGCATCATCGACCTCACCATATTCTACAATAATTGATCAACGTTTGAAGTTGTCCACTATTCTTGCATCTTCGGCATCATGAGTTTCTCCTCAGGGTGGAGGATCTCTCGTTCTGCAATGACCGCATAAACGCCACCCCTCGGGTCGAGATCCATTAAGGTTGGAAGGTGCCTTTCAAAGCTTTGTTTGGAGGCATTGACCGCACCGTTCCTGATAAGGCTTTCCCATGTTTGTGCTTGACCGGGGTCGAGGTTCGTTGCCCTTATCTGATCTGCTCGGGCATCTTCCGTTTTACCTGCCTCACTATTTATCACTGACCGCCGAACGAGAAGGAATACTGAACTCGGATACTGTTCAAGCCCCCGCGTTAGCACGTCGATGGCCAACTCAGGACGTTTCGCAAGAGAATAGGCACTTGCCCCGTAAGAATATGTGGTGACGGCTATACGGCCATTTGCGATCGAGCTCTCAAACAAGCTTGCTGCATCCAAATAGTTACGGTTCGCGAGAGCGAATTCTCCATTGCTAAACAAGATCGACGCATTTTCCGGGTCGAGGCTTTCCGCCCGCTTAAACAATTCATTCGCCCGAGGAATATCGTCAGAAACGGACACTGCACGAAACTGCAATTCGACCGCCCATGCCGAGATGCCAGCCACGCTCGCCATTGCAATTACCACGATAGTTGCCGCCACGACGATGAATCTAATAGGGCCCTGAGGTGCAACATTAGACTCAACTCCGTCCTTGTCAGTGGAAGGTGCTGCAAAACCGATAGCCGCGACAAGAAAAAAAGCGATGCCATTCGGTAGAATGCGAAACGAAAAAGAGCTGACCAGAGAGCTCAATAGGAATCCAAAGATCCCAATAAGGGCAGCAAGCGGTAAGAGAGGTTCGGACGACGAGCGCCACCTGCGATACAAGCCGACGATCAGCACGCCCGTTATCAATGCGAAGAGAAGAAGACCGCCGATCCCAAGCTCAGAGGCAATCTGTAAAGGTTCGTTATGCGCACGCTCTGCGATTTGATCCTGAGCGATAGAGAATGCGGGGTCATTCGGGGATCGCGCTGCAACAGGCGGCCGGTAGTTTTGGTATTCGCGTCCAAAATTATCTGCTCCAACGCCCAAAACAGGATGAGTTAGAAACATCTCAAGTGCGACGTGCTGAATGACCGAGCGCAATTGGTCAGACGTCTGCGTGAGTTTGCTTTCGCCACGTTCGACGATCGGAATACCGCTAACGAAGGTCCAAGATGCGACCTGGACTACCAGCGCTACGATAATTGTCGCCGCGCTCAAGACCGCTGCTTTCCGTCTGATCCCGCGAAGCCGCGTTGAGAAAAAAACTACCGCCAGCATTGCGCACAACTCACCGATTACCACAAGAATTGGTGCTCTTCGAGCAACGAGGAAAGGTAAGAGGAAAGTGCCGCAGAACGCGATGAAAGAGATCCTCTGTAGCCAGCCCGTCCGCGTCAGTACGGCGACACCGAGAAGCGGCAGGATAACATTGAGCAACTCGGCGTACCGCGAATATCTGCCCGTCAAACTCACATAACTTCCGGAAATGCCCTGAATCAAAAATTCGATGGTTGCCGGCATCGCTAGGGCCAGCGAGAAACTGGCCAACACCCATAAAGCGGTTGTTCGTCCGGATGGTGTTGACGCAAAATGAAACGCGAGTATGAAAAAAAGCAAGTACGTTGCCCAAATACCAGAGTGATGTATCACCGAACGTTCCGACGCTGCCCAAAGGCTCGATGCAAAGCTGAAGACGACAAATGCGGCCGTCAAATACACAATGACACGCATTTGCGAACTGACGACAGCATTTTGCCAGAAGAATATGGCGACAAATATCGGTAGGACCATTCCGACTGCCAACTCCGCTCGCCATGGGTGGATGAATGTATCGATGTAAGGAACAACTCTGATCAACGGTACATAAAGCAAAAAGCCTGTCGCGACGAAGAATATCGCCGACGTTACTTCGGACGGATGAACCTTTTTTCTTTCGACCGCTTCCACAGTAGATAAGTTTAATTACAGCAAAGGAGAATGCTGGTTTGCAATAAAACCCCGCCTTTAGAGAGCATAGCCGCGATGAATGCGACGATGGGGAAGTTTAGCTTTCGAAGCATCGATACAGACATCGCGTGCGTTTTAAGGATAGCGGAAACGAGGGGGATTCGGTGAGCGAAACAATTCAGTCGGCTTAGCGTCGCGGAACGTGGGAGGTCAGGGGCCATATCAAAGGATCAATCGCAAGCACAGATGTGTTGCGACAATGAAACATTGTAGCACACATAGAAGCCTTGTCAAGCATTTTTTTCTGCCTCGACCCGCAATAGAAAAGAGGCCGTCTTTGCAGACAGCCTCTTAGGTCATAGACCGATGTTAGTCGATCATTAGTTACCCATTACCGTACCGTTCGTGACCGAGCAGCCGCTCGCACAGCTGAAGGTGAGAGCTGTTGCTGCGGGGTTCTGGAGGATGACGCCGTCGGTAGCGATACCAAATGTACGCGTACCTGTTGCGGTCACGCCCGATGACGACTGCGGAACTGCACCAAACACAAACGTTGCCGGAGCACTTGGGCTCGCAGCACTACGCTGACCGGTGAAGGTGAATCCGCTCTTTGCACCGCTGCCAAGCTGGCCGTCAACCAAGTTGACGTTAGGAGCTGCCATTGCAGCAAGCCCGGTGTTGTCCATCGTAGCAGTAGCACCGGCATAGTCACCAGCGCCGTATGTTGCGGCGTAGGTCATCTGAGCACCGTGGACGGTGCGGAGCGAAGAAACGGCCGAGCCCTCGTTAGCTGAACGACGTGCAGCGAGGAGGTTCGGGATAGCGATAGCAGCGATGATGCCGATGATAACAACGACGATCAAGAGTTCGATAAGCGAGAAGCCCTTTTGGTTTTTCATTTTGTTTTTCACAATCTCCTAAAAATGTTGAAAAGTCTTACGTACCTTTCCCAGGCAGTGGTGTAGATACAAGGAGCGTGCCAAACAGGAGTTTAGAGTTAATGGGGTTCGTAGAGTGTTGAGTTTATTGAGTTTAGAGCATCGCGGTCGAGAGTGCCGAATGGGAGTTCGGCACTCTCGACAGGAAGAATGTCCCCCAAATTAACGGAAAATGGCAGTTGGTCGGTGACAAAATCTGTAAGTCTGGGGAGTTTTTAGAGTTACGAGGTGCTTTGCAGATGCTTGCAAAGCCCCATCGTCATCCTAGAAACTTCGTCGAGCAAGTGGTAGATCGCGTCAAAGACATCTTGGTCGATATATTTAAGATCAAGCGCGATATAAAGGTGAGACTGCGTTTCTGCGGCAGAACCGTGGGCGATGACAAGAAAGTTTGCAAACTCACGGTTCGTGCGGCGACCAAAGCCCTCAGCAATATTGGCCATTATCGAGACAGTCGAGCGCCGGATCTGATCTCTCAAGCCGAAATCCTTTGAAAATGCAGAGTCGGCAGTAGCTTCATATATTTTCGCAGTTACTTCGCGGGCTTTCTGCCAAGCTTTTATGTCTTCAAATCGAGCAAACGTCCCCATAAACTCTTTCTCTCTAACCGCTTAACTCTCCAAACTCTACGAACTCTCAACTCTACGAACTCCTCATCTGGGCGGAGAGTTCGCGAATGTTGTGTTTATCGAGCAGGTGTCGGAGCGAACGAACGGGCATTTTGAGGATATCCGCCGCTTTCGTCTGGCTGCCGCCGCATTTTTTTAGCGCCTCGACCACATAAGTCTTCTCGAGATTATCGAGATGCGCTGAGAGGTCGATACCGTCCTCGGGCAGCTCGAATTCCGAACGTATACGGTCGGGGTTGTAGTTGGTAATGTGGGTAGGAAGGCGTTCCGGTTGGATCGCGTCGGTGCGTTCGAGAGCGACGGCACGTTCTATCGTGTGTTCGAGTTCGCGTACATTGCCGTGCCAGGCGTAATTCTCAAGCAGTTCCAAAGTATTCGGCGAAACGCCGATCGAGCGGCCCGTCATTTCGGCGAATTTCGCAACAAAATGGTCCACAAGCATCGGGATGTCGTCACGCCGTTCGCGCAAAGGCGGAAGTTCGATCGGTATCACGGAAATTCGATAAAAGAGGTCTTCGCGAAATGTGCCTTCATCCGACATCTTTCGGAGGTCGCGATTAGTGGCGCCGATAACGCGTGCGTCGATAGCGATCTCTTCGTGAGCTCCGACCGGTCGTACACGCTTTTCCTGCAGTACGCGGAGCAGTTTCACCTGCATCGAGAGCGACATTTCGCCGATCTCGTCAAGGAATATCGTGCCTGCGTTTGCCGCCTCAAAAAGCCCTTTGCGGTTTGCATTGGCACCGGTGAAAGCTCCCTTTACATAGCCGAAAAGCTCGCTTTCGAGCAAAGTTTCGGTAAATGCACCACAGTTGATCGAAACAAACGGTTTCTCAGCTCGAGGACTAAGGTCATGGATGGCTCGTGCGACAAGTTCTTTGCCGGTTCCGCTTTCGCCGTAGATGAGTACGGTTGAGGGAACCTCCGCAACCGTTTCGATCATCTGGAAGATCGCCTGCATCTTTGCGGAATTGCCGACGATATTCTTGACACTTCCGCGCTCACGCTGCGCACGCTTGAATGCGCGATTCTCAACGATCAGCTCCTGCTTCTCTAGGACCTTGCGGACGATGAGCTTTAGTTCTTCGACGTCGAATGGCTTTTCGATAAAATCCTCAGCGCCGAGCTTGAAGGCCTCGCGCGCGTTCTCAACTGATGAGAACGCCGTCATTAAGATCAACCCGAGGTCCGGCTGCGTTTCGCGTATCGCACGCAGCATCTCAATGCCGGTCATATCCGGCATCTTTACGTCCGAAACAACGACGTCCGCAGGCTCAGACTCGAGTGCTTCGAGCCCCTCGCGGCCATTGCGCGCGGTCCGCACCGAGTGGCCGTCCAGCTCAAAGACATGCGTCAATAGCTGCCGGTAACTCTGCTCGTCGTCAACGATCAATATCTTTGCCATGAATGCGTTATTCGTTTCGGCCGTCGGAAGATCACGCGGCGGAGCGTGCAGACGGTCACGCCTATTATCTCACAAATGCTGAATTATTGGTCAACAGATCCTTCGTCCTCTTTTTGCACGTTCAAAAATCTGTTCAGGTGCCGATTCGGCGGATCAGACTCGTGCTTCGGCAAGGCGGGCAAAGATCTGCTGTCGGTCGGAAGGTCAATGACGATGGTAGTGCCCTTATTTTCCCGGCTTCGGACGCTTATCGTCCCGTTATGATCGCGCACTATCTGATAGACGATCGAAAGGCCAAGCCCTGTGCCGCCCGTGCGGGAGCTTGAAAATGGCTCGAAAAGACGCTCGACCTGTTCAGGCGGCATTCCGCAGCCCGTGTCCGCAAAGGTGATCCGGAGCCTATTGTTAAGGATCTGTTCGATCGACACGGTCAGCGTTCCGCCGTTTGGCATTGCAAGGATCGCATTCCTGCTCAAGTTCCAAAAGATCTGCTTGAGTTGTGATGCATCCCCGGACAGAATAAGCGGCCCGTCTCCCGTTGCATTGATAAGTTCGTGGTTTTCCTTCACGTCAGGGCTGTGTTTCAACAGCATAAAAGCCTCGCGAAGGACTTCGCGTATATCAACCTCCGCAAATTCCGCAGTTGCAGGCCGCGCATAGCTGAGGAAGTTCGTAATAATCCCGTTTAGCCGGTCGGATTCTTTGAGAATAATATCCATCAATCCGGCCTGTGACGAACCGGCGGCTGTTGACGATTCAAGCACCTGTATCGCACCGCGCATGGCTCCAAGCGGATTCCTTATCTCGTGCGCAAGGCCGGCCGCAACCCGTCCGACCGCAGCAAGCCGATCCTTACGCCGGACATTCTCTTCCATGGAGCGGATCTGCGTAACATCTTGGAACGTGATGATCAGGCCGGACGCCTCACCTTCTCGCGAATATAGGTGAGCAATACTATAGCCAACGCGAACGAGAAAACCTTCCGGCGTGGAAAGCTCCGTTTCGAAGCGTGGAGCCTGCTCTCCCGCCTCTGCCGCCGCAACGGACATTGCGATGGGGCCGCGAATATCTCCGAAAATGACGGCAATGTTCTCACCCGTCACATCAGCGGCTTGATGGCCGGTGATCTCGGCCGCAGCGGCATTGAAAGTAAAGATCGTGCCGTCGAGATCGGTCGTAATAAGGCCGGATCGGATGGATTCGATGATCCTTTCGTGAAGAAGGCGGAGGCTTGCGAGCGTTTTTGCCGTTTCTCGAAGCTCTTCGCCTGAAGAATGCCGATCCGATAGCCGCGAAGAAAGAAGCCCAACAACGAGGAATGCAACAACGTGGAAGCTCACGATCTGGACGAACTTTCCTGGCGGCTGCTCGATACCGGTCGAATCGAGAATACCCGCAACGACAAGGCCCGACATTGTTACAAACATCGCCGAGCAGAACATCGCCATCAAGAGCGTGGCAAGTGGTTTCAAAAAGAAACTGCCGACGGCAATGATCACGATATAAAGCGTGATATATGGCGAGGAAAGATCGCCTGTCCGCCAGACAAGCCAAGTGGTGAGGAGGACGTCGAGCACGAATTGGACTCGTAGTTGCCAAACTATCGAACTGCTCAGGCGAAGTAGAAAAAAATATACGATCGTGAGGCCGACGGAGATGATGAATACGAGGAATAGGCCCTCGGGGAAATTATCGACCGTCAGGCGAAATGTTCCGCTATGCCAGACCCAACTGGCAACAAGCAGCAGAAAAGTTACAACGAGCCGCCCGATTATCAGCGTCTGGACGCGCACGACCTTGCCGGTATTGGCTGGATCTATATTTTCGTCTAAACTCGTCATCTAAGAGAAGGACAGCTCACTATGGCAGAAATGGAAAACTCTCCGCTTTTTGAAGCACGCCCGTGGGGTTCGTTCACGATCCTTGAAGAACACGACGACCATAAGGTCAAAAGGATCGAGGTTTTGCCAGGGAAACGGCTCAGTTATCAGCGTCATCAGCACAGAAGCGAGCATTGGTACGTTATCGCCGGCACGGCTAAAGTAACACTAAACGGCGAGGAAAGCCTTGTCAACGCAAATACTGCTGTGGATATTCCGGCAGGCACCGCTCATCGTGTCGAGAATCCGGGTTCAGACGACCTTGTGTTTATCGAAGTTCAAACCGGTACTTACTTCGGCGAAGACGATATCGAACGTCTTGAAGATGACTTTGGACGCACCTAGATCCCTTTAAGGGCAACGATCTCCTGTGCAGCTTCCGCGATATTTTCGACGATCAGGGTCGGGGCGATATCAAGTGATTCCTTATGCTGTGCCCCGTAACCCGTTGAAACTAAACAGGTTCGCATGTGTGCCTTCGAACCTGTATAGATATCGAGATCCTTGTCCCCGACAAACCAAGAGTGCTGCAGATCGATCGCGTGCTCCTTTGCTGCACGTTCGATCAGGCCTGTCTTCGGCTTCCTGCAATCGCATCCGGCATCGGGCAAATGCGGACAGTAGTAAAACCCGCTGATCAGGCCGCCGAATTCGGTTCGAAGAGCTTCGTGAATGTTATGCATATCATCCGAAGTGAATAGCCCGCGGCCGATTCCTGACTGATTCGTAACGACGAAAAGTAGAAAGCCTGCGCCAGAAAGCTTCTGCAGAGCGGCCTTCGTGAAGGGAAATATTCGCAGATCTTCGACCCGTGAGAGAAAGTTGACCTCCTCGATCAAAGTTCCATCGCGGTCGAGAAATATAGCAGGAGTAAGCATTTGTTTGTCAGGCATTTAAAGTCAAATAGTTAAGAACTCGCTCGAATACATATTCCGATTCGATCTTCGTCATGCAGCGATGATCGATCGGGCACTCTCTGAGCATACAGGGCGAACAATCAACGGGATGCGTAATAACTTCAGCATTTTCGGAGAATGGCCTGGTTGTCACTGGATTCGTCGGCCCAAAGAGCACAAACGTCCTTGTGCCCACGGAAGGCGCGATGTGCGCGAGCCCCATATCGTTCGAGATCATCACATCGATCGCTGCCAACACAGCGACCGCAGAAGCGAGGTCGGTTTTCCCTGAAAGGTCGGTCAATTTCGCATTACTGAGTTTCACAACCTTTGTCGCCGCGTCGGTCTCAGCTTTGGAGCCAAGGATGATCAAATTCGCGTTAGGTTCTAATAGATCGGCGAGACGAGCGTAATTTTCGGCTGGCCAGCGCTTCGCAAGCGAATTCTGAGAGCCAACTCCGAGAGCAATAACAGGTTTTGAAAGGTCCACGCCGGCATCGTGCAGAAAGTCCCGCGCTTCGGCGATCCTTTCTTGTGAAACATCGAGGTGCGAATCGGGGTCTCCGAAGAGTGGTTCGCTCCCCGTGATGCGTCTTATCGCGGCCTTGACGAGCTCAAGATAATAGAAGGCTTCATGAGCTCGGTTCTTCCATTCGGGAACGGCGATCGGATCGGTCAGAAGCAATCCGCGCGCGTCTTTGTTGTACCCGATGCGCATCGGTATCCGAGAGAGAGCAGCGGTCAAAGCAGATTCAAACGAATTAGGAAACAAGATCACGACGTCGAAGGCGTCACTCCGTAAGAATTTGGAGTTGTCCAGGATATCGAGAACACGCCACTTCGCGGGATCATAGGTTACTATCTCGTCGATAAAGTCCACGTCGCGAAAAATACCGTCGGCCCAACTGCGTGAATGCAGCGTAATGTGGTCCGAAGGGAACGCGCGTCGCAGCTCGCGCAATGCCGGGACAGACATTACCGCATCGCCGATCCAATTTGCCGAGCGGACGAGTATCTTCATTTTGGCGTTGAGCGGAATAGCGTTGAGAGTCCTTCATCAACCGAGATCTTCGGACTCCAGGCTAGCTCATGATCTATGAGGCTCAGGTCGGAGACATAGTTGAAAGGTGATGGATCCGGTAGCTTTGTCTCGTTATCGATGATCGCCTGGAGACCGGAGACTGTCTCCATTCTCTCGACGAGCGCCTTCATCGAAACGGCGTTCTTTTTGCCGCCGCCGAGATTGTACTTTCCATGCCTGACCGCGGAATCGAGAAAGGCCTCGCACGCGGCCGAGATGTCATCGACGTGAATAATGTCGCGGACCGGACGGCCGTCGGCGGGAAGTGTGATCGGCTCACCAAGGTTTATTGACTCGGCAATGGCACCAACAAAATTCGGTGAGTTGCCTTCGCTTGGAGGAGCATATGGCGTCGAAAGTCGGAAGATACAGCTCCTGAACTCATTTACATTCGCGTAAAGTTCGACATAGCTTTCGGCAATGTATTTCGACCATTCGTAGGCAGTTTGACCCAAGTAATCTATCGGGCAGGACTCGGGAACCTCAGGATACCGATCCGCAACTCTAGCATATATGTCTTTTGTTGACATAAAGATAAAGGTGCTTCCTTTACGCATTGCTTTAAGTATCTTTCTCGTCCCGTCAACGTTAGTGTTCAGCGTTTTCTCTGACCCAACGCCTGATCGGTCGAGACTCGCGGCGAGGTGGATCACCACGTCGTACGCCCCGGCAGCCCGCGCGTGTTCTACATTCAGAATGTCCTTACCGTGCCGAAGAGAGAGATCGTCCGCATTGAAGTATTTGCGGATGTGCGTGCCTAAATAACCGCTTCCGCCTGTTACAAGTATCTTCACACTTCAATTAGAAAGGATTATTTCCTCTACATCAAGACCGTTGGAATATAGTAAAATCAAAGGACGGCTCGCAGTACGTGCCGCCCGCCGCTTGCAAGGTAATGCCCGACAGCCAAAGGTCCATTAAAATTCGCTCGAAGAAGCCACCAAAGGCGTGGCTAAAGAAGCATCGACCGCAGAGTGCCAAACCTGTCCCGCGTTCGAGGTTTCGTCGTGTACTCCGGGTGATCTTCAATGGATGGACGTTGTCTATCGCAGGGATCTTGATCGTAGCTGCATTCTTGACCGCGACGTACTACTGGTTCGAGTTTTCCGGCACCATAGACCGCAAGCTTTTATCCGGCGAGGTCTTTACCTCCACCGCGGGGATCTATTCCGCACCGAAGATCCTGCGGAAAGGGGAGAAGATCTCGCGTGATGAGCTGATCTCTTACTTGAAGTCTGCCGGCTACATCGAGCGGAGCGATCGGGCCGATCAGTCACGCAGTCGCTATTCGATCGACGGCGACAATTTCGGGATCGAGCCGGGGGCTTCCGCAATGATCGACGGCCAGAAGGCATTTCCGGCGTTGACGGTAAAATTCTCGAAGGATGGAAAGTCGGTTGATGCTATCGGCGACCGCGATTCCGGCAGCGAGGTAAATGACGCTCGCCTTGAACCGAAGATGCTTAGCTCCATCGCGAGCGAAGGCGATGGCCGTCGACGCACCATTAGTTTCAACGACATTCCGCCGATTCTCGTGAAGGCGATCACTGTTACGGAGGACCGGGCGTTCTTTGATCACTACGGCGTGAATTTTCGCGGAATTGCCCGTGCTGCATGGCGCCGATACGAAGGGGATGATGCTGGGCCGCTTGCGAATCAAGGTGGTTCGTCAATTACGCAGCAGCTCGTAAAGAATCTGCTTCTTTCGAACGAGAAGACGCTGACTCGCAAGGTCACGGAAGCCTATATGTCCGTGATCCTCGAAACGCGGCTTACAAAGCAAGAGATCTTCACGCTTTACGCAAATCAGATCTATCTCGGCCAGCAATCTGGCGTTTCGATCTATGGCGTTGGGGAGGCGGCAGATGCGTATTTTGGGAAAGACGTTGCGCAGCTCACATTGCCTGAGGCGGCGTTCATCGCGGGCATCATTCGCAGCCCAAATCGCTACAGCCCTTACAAGAATCCGGAAAGATCGCTGGAACGCCGCAATCAGGTTCTGCAGTCAATGGTAGAAGCCGGCGAGATCACGCCGCAAATGGCGGAGGCCGCAAAGGCAACACCGATCGAATTGAAGAAGATCGACAGCAAACGCGATCTGCAAGGGATGCCGTACTTTTCGCAGTACGCGATCGAACAGCTGCCTAAACTTGTTTCCGACCCTGAGGCACTCCAGCATTTGCGGGTCTATACTTCGATCGATCCCGATCTGCAGAAGATGGCGTATGAAACTGTCGCAAAACGCCTGGCAGCTCTCGATAAATACTTCCCGAAGAAGAAAGACAATTTGAACGCCGCCCTTGTGTCTATACGGCCGAAGACCGGAGAGATCGTTGCCATGGTGGGTGGACGCGACTATCTGCAGAATCAGTTCAACAGAGCGACGGACGCGAAACGTCAGCCCGGAAGCGTGTTTAAGCCTTTTGTTTACGGCGCTGCAATAAACTCGGCTTACGATTCAGGCTCTCGAGTTTTCACGGCAGCAACCGTCATCAAGGACGAGAAGAAGATCTTTACTTTCAACCAGGATTCGTATTCGCCGAATAATTTTGGAGATACATTTTCGGGCAAGGAACTGACGCTTCGCGACGCACTTGTAAAGAGTAAGAATGTGATCACCGTCGACCTTGCGATGCAGCTTAACATTGGTAAGGTGATGAACTTCGCCGCAAAAGCCGGCTTTCCGAAGGTCGAAAAAGCTTATCCCTCGATGGCGTTGGGTACGGCCGAGGCAACACCTCTCGAGGTTGCGACCGCATATACGATGTATGCAAATCTAGGCGATCGCGTGCTTCCGACGCCTATCACCCAGATCACGAGCGGCGACGGCCGGACCGAAAAGCTTGTTACCCCCGACCGTCAGACCGTTATCCGTCCCGATGTGGCCTACATTATGGACGATATGATGAAGGATGTGATCAATCGCGGGACAGCAGCGAGTGCAAAAGCCTGGGGCTTCCAGAATGTGCCGGGAAAGACTGCCTTCGCCGGTAAGACGGGAACGTCGCGTGACGGATGGTTTGCTGGTTTCACTCCGGAGCTGGTCACCGTCGTCTATGTGGGCTTTGATAATGGCGACGACCTTGGAATGCAAGGTTCGGATTCTGCGTTGCCGATTTGGGCCGATTTTATGAAGGCTGCCCTTGCTCTTCATCCGGAATGGAACGGTGATTGGGCGATGCCTGCCGGAATTCGGCGGGCCGAGATCGATATTCGCAACGGGTCGCTTATTCGCCCACTCGATGACCTTACTTCGACCGATCCTAATTCGACGCCTTCGCCAACACCCACGCCGATGCCGCCAAGTCCCGGCGTTGATCCTTCGCTGATCGACGAACCGCCTTCAAGCTCGACGGCCGACCCTGAGATCTACGTTACCAATGTGCCGAAAGAGTTCGTGAGGACCGAGTTTTTCATTTCGGGAACTTTGCCGAATCGTCAGTTGATCTCAACCGAAGATGCGTTGGCCGGCGACGGGCCCCTACCACTGCCAAGCCAAACTCCGATTGAAGAAAGCTGGGCGGATTCGGCCGAGAGTCCGAACGAACCGGCGGGGCAAGAGAGTGAGCAAAAGCCTTCGAAAGATCTCGTGACCGTTATGATCTGCCCAACTACGGGAATGCGTGCAACCTCGAAATGTCTGCAGCGCGAGTCGCGCAGTTTTCCTAAGGGTCAGGAACCGAAGGAATTCTGTACGCTACACCACTAGGCGATCCTTTTCAAAAAAATGTGCAAGAAACCTGTCGCACTGCGTTCTTTATGCGCGAGGTTGGGAGAGGTGTGCTTTGGAGCTCAGATTAGAGCGGCGTCAGAGCAGCAGAACCCATCTGCTCGTGAAGTGTTGTGTGCGGAGGCAATGACCGTTTGCTCGCTCGGTCTGCCTGTAAAGAGCCGCGGGGTCAGTGAGCGTTAAAAGGAAAAGACAATGAGAAGATCAGTAATTCTTGGAACAGTTTTGGCAGCTTCAGCTGCTTTGGCATCAGCCTGTTCGGGCACCTCGACGGCACCGAACACGAAACCGACCGCTTCGTCGCCGTCGCCGAGCGCGACCGCACCCGCAAGTCCAGCCGCTTCGCCCGCTGTTTCGCCTGTTAACGGTGATCCGAAGGGCAAGGTGAATTCGACCGACGTCAAACCTGCCGATCCGAAGGCGGACGTTAAGACCGACGATAAGAAGGCTGGCGAAAAGCCGGATGCCAAGGCGGACGAGAAGGCCACCGATGGTAAGAAGGCTAACTAACGGCGAGGATCCGCAAACCGTGCGGATCTGGTAAGGAAAGAGGAAGTGAACGACTGGGTTCGCTTCCTCTTTTTGTCCTTAAAGTCTCGCAGGGACGTTTGTCGGGTTACTTCATGTTCAATGCCTTTACAAGAAAGGCATATATATCGGCTTGTTGTTGTATTGCAGCCGTTGTCGGAAGTCCTGCGCCGTGCCCACCGCGAGTTTGTATGCGGATCAGGATGGGAGCATCACCTGCCTGAGCGTATTGCATTGCGGCCGTATATTTGAAGCTATGAGCAGGGAAGACGCGATCGTCGTGGTCCGCCGTGGTCACAAGCACAGCCGGATACGTCGTTCCTTGCTTGGCGTTGTGATAAGGCGAATATGCATACATTGCCTTGAAGTCTGCGGCATCGGTAGGATCTCCATAATCACTTCGCCACGCCCACCCGATCGTGAACTTATCGAAGCGAAGCATATCCATTACGCCCACTTGGGGAACAGCTGCTGCGAAAAGGTCAGGATGCTGATTCAAGGTCGCTCCGACAAGAAGGCCGCCATTCGAGCCACCATTGATAGCGAGCTTTGGCGTCGAAGTGTATTTGTTCGCTATGAGCCATTTGGCCGCCCATGCGAAATCGTCGAAGACGTTTTGTTTGTTTAGCCGTGAGCCGCCCTTCCACCAATCTTTTCCGTACTCACTACCTCCACGGAGACAAGCGACCGCATAGACGCCGCCCATTTCCAGCCAACCGACACGTGCGACCGAAAAACCAGGAGTCATTGCAATGTTAAATCCGCCATAACCGTAAAGAAGCGTTGGATTTGTGCCATCGAGCTTAATTCCTTTCTTATAGGTCAGGAACATCGGTATTTTCGTCCCGTCCTTCGACGGATAGAACACCTCTTTGACCTCGTACTGCGAGGGGTCGAACTTGACCGCGGACTTGCGGAAGAGCTTGCTCTCGCCCGTCTTCATATTGTAGCTATAGATCGTCGGCGGCGCATTGTAGCTCGAGTATGAGTAAAACGTCTCGCTATCCTTTCGTTTACCGCCAAAGCCTCCTGCAGAACCGATGCCGGGAAGCTTGACGTCGCGTACGAATTTCCCTGCGGTAGTGAAGATCTTAATGACCGTATGGGCATCCTTTAGATAATTGACGACAAGTTTATTGTTGTCGAGAAGGTTCACGCCTGCGATTGAGTCCGCCGTCTGCGGGACCACGTCAACGAATTTGCGTTCAGGGGTGAGGATATCGACCTTAACGATCTTGCCACGAGGGGCATCCTTGTCAGTCTGGAAATAAAAGGTCGAACCGTCATTGCCGATGAAGTTCCAGCTGTTGTCGAGGTTGTCGATCACAGGCAGAAAGCCGCTCTTCTCCATCTTAAGATTCTTGAAATAGACCATATTCATCCGCTCAGTGCCTTTGCCGACCGTGATGATGAGCCAGTTTCCGTCCTCGCTTATCTTAGCGCCCGAGAAGTATTCCTTATTGTCAGGCCGCTCGTAAATAACCTTGTCTTCCGACTGTGGGGTCCCGAGCTTGTGATAGTAGATCTTTTGGAAAAATGTATTCTCTTTGAGTTCTTCACCTTTCGCGGTCGCTGCATAGCTCGAGTAATAGAATCCGCTATTATCTTTGCTCCAGGCCGAGACGCCTTGGCGATTCGGCGCTAGCGTATCAGGCAGAAGTGTGCCTGTCGTCGTGTCCATCACGTGCCATTCAGTGCGGTCGCTCCCCGCGATCGCGACGCCATACGCCCAAAGCTTGCCGTCATCCGTAAAGTTCGAACCCGAAAGAGCAGCTGTTCCGTCGGCAAGGATCTTGTTGGGGTCGAAAAAGACTCTGCCCTCATCCGAGACAGAGTTTGCACGATAAAGGACGCTCTGATTCTGGAGCCCGTCGTTCTTTGAATAGATATAGAAACCATCCGCGACCTTCGACGGTGCCGAGAATCGTTCGTAGTTCCACAGGGCGGTCAGCCGCTCCTTGATCTTTTCGCGTTGTGGAATCGTCTCAAGATAGGATTCGGTCAGCTTGTTCTCGGCTTCGATCCAAGCGCGCGTCTGTGCCGACTCGGTGTCCTCCATCCAACGATAAGGATCCGGGACTTTCACGCCATGAAAATCGTCGACCTGGTCCGAACGCTGAGCCGGAGGATAGACGAACTTTGTCTGAGCTGGAAAGCTTACCGAAAGAACTGATAGAAGAAGGAAAAGGGCAGAGATCTTTTTGAGCATGTTCGGACAGATACCTCGCATTTTGAATTGATGCGAAGAGTATAGACTGCGAGCGTGCTAAAAAGAAATATTCGGCTTAAAAGACCGTGATATCGCTTAGGTCGGTATTTATTGGGCGGAGTATCGGCCGCTCGCCTTCTGACGTGAGCGGAACCCAGCTTTTTCCTTCGTAGAGTGCGGCCTCTGCCTTTGCGGCGTTCATCGGCTTTGCAAGTAGGTAGCCCTGGCCATAATCGCAGCCAAGGTGTTGAAGGACCGAAAGCTGGGACGGAGTCTCTATTCCCTCGGCGATGACCTTCATTCGCAGATTCTTTGCGAGCGAGATGATCGTTTGCAGGATCTCCGAGTCTTCACCATTTGGCCCGACGCCGGAAACAAAAGAACGGTCGATCTTGATCGTGTCGAAGGGAAGTTTGTGCAGGATGCTCAGGCTTGAATAGCCTGTACCGAAGTCGTCAAGGCTTAAGAGTACGCCCAACCGTTTGAGTTCTTTTAAAAGTTTCAACGTGAACTCGGGATTGTCCATCGCCGTGCTCTCGGTTATTTCCAGTTTAAGGCCATCGGCGGAGAGTTTCGACCGTTCAAGGGCATACTCGATGTCATAGACAAGGTCTTCGCTCGAGAGGTGTTTGCCAGAGATATTTACGCTTACAAGCAGGTTGCCGGTCTCGGCGGAGATCTTTCGCCATTCGGCCATTTGTTCGGTCGTTTCACGCAGGATCCACTTGGTGATCGGGACGATCAGGCCCGAATCCTCCGCGATCGGAATGAATCTCGCTGGTGGAATATTTCCAAACTCACCGTGATTCCAGCGCAGGAGCGATTCGAAGCCAAGCAATTTACCATCAGAGAGCCTGACGAGCGGCTGATAGTTCATCGAAAGTTCGCCGCGGTCGATCGCATGGCTAAGATCCATCTCAAGCCGAACCCGCTCAAGAAAACGCGTCCGGAGATCCTTCGTGAAGAGAGCGACACCCTCGCGCTGGGCCTTCGCGAAATTCATCGCAATGTCGGCGTCGCGAAGAACCTCTTCCGGCATCGTGTACTCCATATCGGCTGGCGCGATGCCAATATTCACACTTACGGAGATCCTATTGCCGCTCAGTGAAAAAGGTTGGGAGATACTGTTATGGATCCGCTGTGCGACCTTTTTCGCCTTTGCCGCGGTCGAAGGTCCTTTAAGAACGATTGCGAATTCGTCCCCGCCGATGCGGGCTACTGTGTCCGAAGGCGTTACAAGGCGAAGGAACCTACGTGCAGCAATGCTCAGGACTTTGTCGCCGATCGTGTGGCCAAGGCTGTCGTTGATATTCTTGAACCTCGAAAGGTCGAGAAAGAGAACGTGAAACACGGCGGTATTGTCTCGGCGGTATTTAGCTATCCGCGCCATCAGCTTCTCGCCAAAGAGTTTGCGGTTCGCGAGCCCGGTCAGGGCGTCATGAAGAGCAGCGTGCTGGAAGTCCTGTTCGCTCTTTCGTAGGGCAAGATTGGCACGCTCTTGGCTCTCAAGTGAAATGGCGAGTTCAGCCGCATGAACCTCAGCCTCTTTACGAAGGGCCCGCTCGGTTTCGGCCTTTTCACGTTGGACCTCTTCGACCGACCGCATTGCTTCTTTTAATTCGCTCACCGACCTTCGATAGCTAAAATAGACGATCCCAATACCTACGCACGAGATCACTGCCGTCAGAACATCGCCATATGTTGCGAGCATATAGACAAGGGCCGCAAGGCCCGCACCGACAATGTGCATCATTGCCCGCGACGAAAAATCGCGACGCCAACTTCTATACGCGTCTACTAGTCGATGTTTTGCCCTCAAAAACGACATCAGCCAGGAGGCGAACACAAAGTGGAGGACAGCTACCATCCCCAGGGTAACGATCAGATGCTGGGTGCTGCCGATGACCGGATTTGTAAAGCTCGATGGGGGCAATACGCTCCAGATCAAATATGCTCCGGTAAAAGAGGTTACGTTTAGAGCGATGTTGACGGGCACCATCAAGGGATCGAACTTGAACCCGCGACGGTATAGATAAATGCAATTTGCGCCTGTCTCTACAACCGCAACGAGGATCGCGGTCGGGCCGCCGTAGAACAAAAATGCAAGGTAAATGCAGGCATCTCCAAAGGTTAGAGCGATATCGGTCCCCGGCATCGGAATGCTCGCTCGTGGAGTAACGACGATCGCAAACAAAAGTAGGGCCGCGAGAAGCGGACTGAGGTTTGCGACGTCGAATCGTGTTATCGCAAACACTACTGCGCCGACGCCTAACGTGATCGTTAAGATTCGAGAGAATTTCTTGTGGGGGTCGAGTGCCATCCTTGAAGAGCGATCCCGGGACAGATCGGAAAGCTGGCGAAAAGCGATGCCACAGTAAGTTTAACACGTGTTGAACTTGCAATTGCAAGGAATTTTTTGCGGTGGTTGCCGAGGCGGCAATCCGCAATGTATACGGGATATACACCTCAACTTGTGTATAGGAAATATCCAGTGCGATCTAACCTATTGAGAATACAGATAGTTAGATATCGTTTCGCGGTTATGCATAGTAAGTATACAGGAAAAATCGGGGCAGAACATTGCTTGGAAGGCCAGTCGAGGTACAGTCGTAAGTATCTGCAAATGCAATAGGTTAGCAGAATTTTGTCCCTTGCAATATATTGTGGCACGCTCCTTGAAATAGACCAGTGCGAAAGACGCCGAAGCTTAGGGGCTTCCAAAAACTAAAAAACTGGAGAAGAGAAAATGAAAAAGACAATCGCAGGACTCGCACTCGGACTTATGCTCATGGCCGGCAACGCATTCGCAGGCGACGGAATTATCATCGGTTCGACACTCGTTGACGACAATGGTGTTCGCACCCAGACTGCTTGCACGAGCCAGACCGGCACGCGCGACATCCTCCTTGAAAGCGCAACAGGCATCATCATCACCGACTTTACCGGAATCATCATTACGGATCTCGTCGGCATCATCATCACGGACCGTTCGGCTCCGTCGAATTGCAGTGCTCGTGACGGCATCATCATCACGGACTAGTATCAGGTTGTGACACACCGGGGTACCACGGTGACACCAGCCGAATGGCTCGCCGCGAAAGCGGCGGGTCATTTTTCTTTTCGCCGTTTAATTCTGCGGCTGCAACGACCGTAATTTTGCAACTGTATCAGGCAGCACAGCTAGGAGTTTGTCGATCTCATCGGCCGTATTTTGACGCCCGAGGCTGAAGCGGATCGCACCTCGAGCCAGATCATCTCCGTAGCCCAACGCGCGGATGACCGGTGATGGTTCGAGTGAACCTGATGAGCAAGCCGAGCCTGTTGAGACTGCGATCCCCTGCATATCCAGAGCGATAAGCAGGGCTTCTCCTTCTACCAAACGGAAGGAAATGTTCGCAATATTTGGAACCCGTTCGCGACGGTCGCCATTTGTGATCGCGTCCGGGATGGCTTCAAGAATACCGTTCTCAATGCGGTCGCGGATCGATCTCACCCGGGTCGCAAGCTCCGTAAGTTTGGAGCCCGCCAACTCAGCCGCGAAACCAAGGCCTACAATGCCGGCAACATTCTCAGTTCCGGCTCGGGTGCCACGTTCCTGTCGCCCGCCAATATTCTGCGGATGCAGCCTGACACCTCGGCGGATATAGAGGCCGCCGACACCTTTTGGTCCGTTTATCTTATGCGCAGAAAAAGAGAGCAGGTCGCAGCCGATCTCTTCGACATTGATGGGAACCTTTCCGACAGCTTGAACTGCGTCGGTATGAAACCAGATCTTTTTTCCTGTAAGGCGAATTTCGCGAACTAGCTGCCCGATCGCGGCTATCGGTTGCAGTGTGCCGATCTCATTATTGGCGGCCATTACCGTGATGAGCAGAGTGTCATCGCGGATAGCGTTCCGGACGTCCTCGATCCGAACGATCCCATTCTCATACACAGGCAAAACCGTGAGTTCGGCGCCTCTCTTTTGGAGGTCCTCGCAAACGGATTCGACAGCCGGATGCTCGATCGCGGAAAGGATTATGTGGTTGCCGTGCTTTGTGTTTGCCTGAAAAAGGCCGCGGATCGCAAGATTGTTTGATTCAGTTCCGCCGGACGTAAAAACGATCTCGTTCGGCCGAGTGGCATTGAGAAGAGCAGCAACTTGATGCCGTGCGCGATCAACCGCCATCTTGGCCTTTTGTCCAAACGTATGGATGCTCGATGAGTTACCAAACTCCGAGGTGAGATACGGCATCATCGCTTCAAGTACCGCTGGGTCGAGCGGCGTGGTTGCACTATTGTCTAAGTAAATACGATCCAACACGATGCTTTGAGTATAACGCCTTTCGGCCTGGTGGACTGAAGGCCGAGCGTCAACAAGCCTCTGGGACCGGCCGAGAAGTGCGGCAAAAGCTTGCCTGCACCGTGGATAAAAGGATAAATTATAGGATTGGCGGCAAGGTTGACCAGGGGTTATTCAAAAAGTAATGGATTTTGCGACAAAAGAGATTTTTAAGCGGTATGCGAGCATGGTCGTCGGACGGCAGATGTCGCCCGTTTTTCTGAACATTCTGGTAACGAGTGTTTGTGACATGCGTTGCACGCATTGCTTCTTCACGGACGAGTTGGACGATCGGCCAAGAAAGAAGCTCCAGATGAAGGCCCATGAGATCGCCCGCATCTCGGAAACGTTGGGTGGCAACCTTGGTGTTCTTGTTCTCGCCGGCGGCGAACCGTTCACCAGGAAGGATCTGCCGGAGATCGTACGAGCTTTTTATGAGAACAACAAGCTCGACTCGGTTTATCTTATGTCCAACGGGCAGATCCATCCCAGAATATTTCCCGATGTTGCTCGTATTATGGATGAATGTCCGAAATTGAACGTTTCAGTCGCTCTGGGGATCGACGGGCTGAAAGAGCCGCACGAAAAGATCCGACGAAAAGAGGGAAGTTGGGACAAGGCGATCCACACTGCTCGCACGTTGCAGGAAATGAAAAGAGAGCAGTATCCGCAACTCGACATACAAACATGCACGTGCGTGATGCATTCGAACGAGGACACGATCTTTGAGTGGTACGATTTTCTTAAGTACGACCTGAAGCCTGACAAGGTGAATATCAACTATATTCGCCCGCCGTCGGCTGACCCGACCGAGCTTGAGTTTGATCATCGGCGTTACCAGGAGCTCTCGCATATGATCCTCGAAGATACGAAGAACGCCGCATTGAAAAATAACTATGGCGGCGATTCGGGTATGTTCAAGGCCGCCGTGGATATTTATATGCACGACATCATCGCGAAGACCAAGGAAGAGAATAAAGCTCAGCTCAAATGCTATGCGGGCTCGGCTGGTGCGGTGATCTACGATAACGGTGTGCTCTCATCCTGTGAGAATAAGCCGGATGTGCTCAATCTTCGTGATTTCGACTGGGATTTTCAGAAGGCGTGGCACAGCGATGCGATGAAGGCGCGTCGCAAAGAGGTCGCCGATGGATGTTATTGTACGCACGAATCGAATTGCTACTATCCTTCGTTGCCTCTCAATCCTGGTCATCTCCTTAAGATCAAGAAGCTCGAACGCGATATGAAGAAGGCCGCGGAGAAAATGAAATTCGAGGCTGCCAAAGAGGTTGTGCTTAAGGTTTCTTGAGGTAGGTTCTACTCAATATAGAAAAATAGGGTTCGGTTTCTGCCGTCGTACTAGCTATAATGGCGGCTGTTTGGCATACAAGCCTTTTTGAGCTCTAAGAGAACGCTATTCGATGCCGCAAACTACACCTAAAATTCTGATCATCTCTTCCGATACGGGCGGCGGCCACCGCTCGGCGGCTAAGACCATTTCGGATGGACTTCAGAAGTTTTGGCATGGGGACAGCGTTGCTGTCCGCACGATAAGGGCGATCGAGGATTCGCATCGGATCACTGAGCGGCTGGTAAATGTATATAACTGGATCCTTCAGAACAAGCAGCATTGGATGAAGTACCTCTACTGGACCGTCAACAAGATACGGCCCGAAAAGAGCAGCTTCCTGCACCGCAAATGCTTTAAATACACGAGCGACATATTCGAGAAATGGTGTCCGCACATTGTCGTGAGCGTCCATCCATTGACGCAGCACTTTTTTGCCAAGGTCCTGAAAGAATTAAAACTCTCGGAGCAAATTCCACTCGTTACGGTCGTCACCGACCCTTGTTATGGTTTTTGGAAGGGATGGGCATGCGACGAAGTAACGCTCTACTTGGTCGCAAACGATGATGCAAGGCGGCAACTGATCGATTACGGTGTACCTTCAGAAAAGATCAAAATATCTGGGATGCCTGTGCATCCGAAATTTCGTGAGGTCGAAGAAGCAGATGCCCAGACGGCACGCCGGGCATTCGGCCTCGATCCTGATAGATTCACCGTCTTTGTAAATGCGGGTTGGATCGGCGGCGGCAACATTCCAACGATCTTCCGTGAATTGGTTCGTGGCGACCTCGATGTTCAAGCGATCTTTTTGGCGGGCAAGAATCAGGAACTTCGCGAAGAAGCCGAAGCCCTCGCCCGGTCTGCGAAGTTTCCGGTAAAAGTAATTGGATATTCCGACGAGATCGAGAAATTGATGCAGTCAGCGAATGTGATGGTCTCGAAACTCGGTGGCCTCACAACGTTCGAGGCTCTCGCGTGTCGTTTGCCGATCATTGCGGATGCTACTACGCCTCCAATGCCTCAGGAAGCCGGTACCGCTCGCCTGATGGCGGAACGTGGGGCGGCCATACTGCTTAAGAATAGTCGTGATATTGTTACGACAGTGCGAGATCTTGCTGCAGACCGTGCAAACTATGCAAAGATGAAGGCCGCCGCTGCCGAACTTGCCCTACCGGATTCGACGGAGCGAATAATTACTGAGATCTATTCATTGCTGCCGCAGAACGCAGCCTCGCGTCAAATTGCGGCATAATACGCGTTTCTTGGCCTTGATCCGGCCTTACTCGAAGCCAATCTGCTTTGCCGACTTGCCCGAACTTTCGGATTTATTTAACCTTGTCATTTTACGGAGATCACACATTTGAGTCTGTTACTTGAAGGAAAACGTGCGTTCGTCTCTGGCGGAACTCGCGGAATTGGGGCGGCGATCTGCGAAGTTTTTGCTCGCGAAGGCGCTGATGTCGCATTTAATTTCAATTCGCGAGACGATCTTGCGGCTGAAGTTGTCAGCAAGATCGAAGCCCACGGCCGACGGGCTATGAGCTTTAAGGTGTCGGTTACTGACCGCGTAGGAATGAAACGCGTTTCCAAGGAGATCTTAGACAAATGGGGACCGCTTAACGTCCTCGTGAATAATGCGGCGGTCAACAAATCGGATAATTTTGCGACAACGACGGATAAGAGCTGGGATTGGGTCGTCGACACGAACGTCGGCAGCCTTTTCGCTGTAACTAAGCCGTTTTACAAGCAGATGATCCGTGCACGCGAGGGTGCGATCCTCAACATAACCTCGGTAGGTGCTATTCGCAGCCTCCCTACCTCAGTTCATTACGCTACGTCAAAGTCGGCGATGATCGGTTTTACAAAATGTCTGTCGCGAGAAGCTGCAAATTTCGGCATCTCGGTAAATGCGATTGCGGCAGGCATCTACGACACCGACCTTGGAAACACACTCCCCGAACGGCTCCTACACATACATGAGTTCTGGGTATCAAAGGGCCGTCTTGGCCGCCCGAATGAACTCGCCGAATTCGCTGCATTTATGACAAGCGATAGGAATAGCTTTATGAACGGCGAGGTCGTGATCCTGGACGGCGGTGCCGTCACCTAGAACGGATACTCACTTTTCAAGCTTGTGTTTCGCTTTGTCGATAAATATGCGGATCATTTCGGTTACGCGTTTTGTCATCTCTTTTGAAATGATCGCTTCACCCGCAAGCCCCGCAAGCATGTGGAGGTCGCGGGCAGAGCGGCGACGTAGTTCGACCATCTGAGAGAAATGGACAAGCGTTACGTTCTTCGCTTTCTCTAGAAAATCTGCGGAGTACCGCAGGAAATTCTGGGCCTCACTGCGTATCGGTAACCATTCAACACGGTCCGCAGTATGTTCTGCCAGTTCGAGAGTGAAGTTTTGAAGGATCTGGCCCACAACGGGGATCTCGGTTTGGATCTTCCAATGTGCGAGGCCCTTTGAGTCCGTATGCACATTGACGACGCCAGGCATCAGCTCGGCAAAATTCGTAAGGTCTAGGAAAAATTCACGCACCTGCTCGATACTCGAGCGGATCTCAATGTCGTTGCTGTAGCCGGCCTTAATGGTGAACATCAAAAAGCTCCATTGAAAACGACCGCATTAAAGAATTGGCGTGTCGTGCTACGGAAGATACCTCGGAAAAAAGGTTCTTCGGCAAATAGTATAGCGTGTCCGCCGCCGTGCGGCTCATCGATCACATACGAGGTACCGGCCAGTAGACGTTCTGTGTTGCCGGGCCAGACAAATCCGGAAATAGTGAGCGGCGCTTTCGGATGAGCGTCAAAGACGATCGCGTTTGTGCCCTCTTTCGAGTAGCGGAAAAAGTATCCACCCGCTAGGAGCACCGGGAGTTCATCCTGATCCACACCATAATTAAGATATGCCGTACGATCGACCGTCGCACGCATTATGGAACCAGGGAGCGGAACAGGGATCTTGTTCGAATCCGCCGATGGGGAGACGATAGGCGGCAACAGGCCGGGAATTCGATCGTCCAGATCGTTCTTCATCGTTTCGGCCGTTGGTTTCGCGTTCGACTCCGGTTTAGGCTTGTCGGTACCCGCTGACGAAGCGACAGGTGACGATGCCGATTGCGGAGCAGAGCTCGGTGCATCTTTTTTCTCATCATCAGCGCTTCCAACAAGACGCGACGATGTGAGGTTGACATCCTTGAGCGTTGCGAAAACTGATGAACCGCGAACAGTAATTACGGTTCCGCCGTTCGAAACCCAGTCCTTTAGGGTAGAAACGCCCGACGGTCCGAACTGGCTCATCAACTGTCCCGGAGAACCGTCGGGAAGAATAAGAACGCTGTAGTCGCTCAAGCCGCCGTTCCTGATCGAGCGGATCGACATCGCAGTGAATTTTATGCCATAACGATCGAGCGTCCACCAGATCGAGCCGAACGAAGTTTGATCAACCCCATCGTCTGCAGCAACAACGATCTTCGGAGCTTTGAGCGATACAACAGATTCACCCCCGACGCTCGTATCACCTTCGTCGGCAAATCCCGAATTGATGGGCGTCACATTTACACCCATTTCCTTTGCAACCAGCTCGACCTTGTTGTGCATGCTTTCATCATTGCGCGAAACGCGAATGACGAATGTCCCGGCAGGCCAGTTCCGTCCGCCGGCGTTGAGCGTCTTTGAAGCTACATTGACGCGTACACCGTTCTGCAAGAGCCGGATGATCATGGCCGGCGTTGAATCGGTCTGATACGGAATAATGTAGGAAATTTCCGCACGTCCCGGGAATGAGCCTACTTTTGCGGCGGCCAGTGAGCTTGTATTGACGAGTTGGCTAGGCGTATTGCCGCCATCTTCCGTCCAATATGCCTCAAGGCCGAATGCCAACGGCAGCGACCAGGCCGTTATGTCGTAGAATCCGAAATCTTCCTTCGCCTGCCGTTTGCCTTTCATCTGATTGCGCTTGAAACGGCCGAGATTGTCATCGACGAAAGCCTTGTCCTGGGGTGTGTCAGGTTCAAGGATCGATTTCGCGAGGATCCGTTGTGGTTGATCAAGATCGACGACGTAACTTCCCGCCGGGAAAGTTCGCCGCTCCGCTGCAGTACCCTTTTCCATATAAGAATGTGCCGCTGCGGAGGAGAACGCTTTGTCAGCTTGCTTGACCTCGATACGTGCGCGAGTCAACGCTTCGATCAACTCCGCCGACTTCACACGATCCTTGTCCGGAAGGATCACTATGCGCTTCATTTTTGATGAAGCATAATTCTTCATCGCATCGGCGCGGAAGGAATAGTAATCTCGAATGCGCTCAGATTTGTGTCTTGCTGTTGTCTCCAGAGTCGTCATCGAAGCGACAAAATGTTTCGCGATCGCTGAACGAAGAGTTGCGATCGTTCCATCATCTCGTCTATAACGCAAACCTTTCGTTCCGCCACCATCAGTTTCGTAGGTCATCCCGATCGCGCCATTCAACGATGGATACATATCCCAATATCCGGGATAGAACGCATCGAAAACATCACGTACGTAGTAGTCCCATTTGTTGCGATCGAACGCCGCCGCATTTGCTCGTCCGTAGATCTCATTCCATTTTGAAAAAGAAGGCTCAGGAAGGTTCGGATTTATTGGAAGAGCATCCGGCGGGAAAAAATATTGCGATGGTTGTCCATGATGGTCGGCAGACACTTGAGGATTCCATTCTAGAAATGCGCGCTGCAAGTTCTGCGATTCTTTTTGCGAGGTGACGAGAGCGTCGCGATTCAGATCAAAACGATAGTGGCTGAAGCGCCCCTGGACTGTCCACGGTTCGCGATGTTCGAGTGCAAATGGATTCGGATCACCGACGGCGACCGAGTTGTACCAGGAGACAAATCGCTCATGCCCATCTGGGTTTTCCCCTGTAATTATAAGGGTTACACAGTTTTTTAAGATGTCGAGCGTTGCCGGTTCCTCGGACGCTGCGAGCTGATACATCACCTGCATCATTGCTTCGAAGGACGCCGATTCATTGCCGTGGATCGTATAGGCAAGCCATACGAACGCAGGATTCTTTTCCGCGATCGCGTTCGCTTCTGCGCGTGATGTAGTTCGTGGATCGGTAAGGAGCGCGTTATCAGCTTTGATGCGATCAAGCGATGCGAGGTTCTCGGGCGACGATATCGCAACGATGTGCTGCATGCGATGCTCATTCGTTTCTCCTATGTCGAATACGCGCACACGATCGGGTGCAGCCTTCGCGATCGCAGTTATAACAGATTCCATCTGAGCATAGGTGGTGTGAAAAGTACCGACATCGAAGCGAAGAATCTCGGACGGGCGAGGAATACCCGCGCGATAATTTCCGCGCGCATAGAAATCAAATTGTCTTTCAGTCTGCGCAAACGAAAATTGCACCGCGAAAAAAAATATAAAAATAAAAAAAAGTTGTGTAGATTTTTTCATTTACTTTTCAATTTTTCTGATAGAATCTTTTGTGGTTTTTAACCGCGTGAAATTATAGCAATGAATTTGGCGCACCAAGAAACTTGTCCGCGATGTTCGATTGCTAAATTGAAAACTTGGAAAGAACTCGACAGAGACGAAAGGATCATCGCCGAGAGAATTTTCAAGACTCATCTAAACGATGAGCGTGGAAGAGAATCTCGACAGTTCTGTACGAACTGTTGGTTTGAAAAATTACAGACGGAGATAAAGGTTTAGCGCAATGCCTTGTGATCCGTTGCGATCGACGCGGCCGGCTAAGACACGTGTCGCGTTGGGAATGCGGATATCAAAACACGAGGTGTTTCGAAACTCGTTTTGATCTGACTGTAATTACTTATCCCGGAAAAAGAAAAACATTGGAGAAAAAAATGGCAACTACCAAAAAAGCTAAGAAACCGGCCAAAAAAGCGGCAGTGAAAGCTACCGCTTCGACGGCTAAAATGGCAACGGCCGCCAAGAAACCGGCAGCCAAAAAACCCGCTGCTAAGAAACCGGCGGCGAAGAAAGCAGCTCCTAAGAAAGCTGCTGCAAAGAAGGCTTCGGCACCGGCTAAGAAAGCGGCGGCGAAGAAACCGGCGGCAAAGAAGGCTCCTGCAAAGAAGGCTTCGACTGCTAAGAAGGCGGCTAAACCTGCAGCAAAGAAAGCTACGGCAAAGAAGGCCGCTCCGGCTAAAAAAGCTGCAGCAAAAAAGCCAGCGGCTAAGAAACCGGCAGCAAAGAAGGCTCCGGCGAAAAAAGCTAAATAGTCCAACAGCTACTCACTATCAACGAGTGACAAACTCCGCATTTGAATTTTTCACAACCACTACCTCGGGAGAACTGGCTCTGGTCAGTTCATTCGAAGAAGCTCTATCTCGGTGTTTGCGAAAGAATGCGGACGAAAAGCAAACTCCTTCAGCTCTGAGTTTTTACGAATATGCAAATGGGCAACAGCCATGCAAGTTCGTGAGCATTGCGGCGAGTTGATCGGTTGAGTAGTTTGGGACGGTTTCTAGGACTGAGGTCGCTTTCGAGCGGCCTCTTTTTTGTTTTCGAGCTGTTGTCAAGTACCGCTTACTAAGGTCACGGTACGAAAGAAAGAAAGAAAGTAAGTAAGTAAGCTTGCACTTTGATTGCTACAATGCAAATAGCTCCGTTTCGGATGAATGATCGTTGCTGTACAACCATTCCGTTCCTGACGGAGCCATCAATTTGCCTACCGTAAAGCTGTTAGTACAGCGTTACGGCGTCATATTCACACCGAAGTCGAAGAACTTCGAACCGACACCGGCCGACGTGTTCGAGTTTCCCGAGTTAAGCATCATAAATCCGTACTCGCCTTTCTTGAGTGGAGATGTCGGTGTCACCTTATATACGCCATTTCCGAGAGACTCGGCCGTCAAACCAACGACATACTCATCGGAAAGTCCACCCTTGCCGCCCCACGAATTTGATTTTGCGATCGTAACCTCGCGATTATCACTTCGCTGATTGAAACGAACCAAAGTGAATTCGTTCGGGCTCGAAGGAATTCCGCTAGACGTGTTCAGCCCGCCGCTCGATGCGTCAAGGTAAAAGTAAAAGACCGGCGATGTTTCCTTTATCTGGATCGCGGCGTTCCGTCCCGGGAGATTCGTCTTCGTTTTTACTTTTCCAAGTCCAAATGGTGTGATCGATGCCGTGAACTGACCGCCCGTTCGATTCTGGGCGGACATCGAAGGTTGGAGTTGCGTCATCTTCCTGGTTCCGCCCTCCTCCGAATATAGGTAGATGCCGAACCCGTGTTTGCTCATCGGGTCATTCGGGTCACCGGACGGCGCTCCGCCGGGGGCTGCGGGTGTCTGTGAACTGCCTCCGCTTTTTGCAGTTACCATTGCGGCGACGACATCGTCTGCAACACCAGCTTGCTTTAATGCGATCAACCCGTTGGTCGACGTATCGAAGTCCGTCGGTGATGTTCTGATCTTTTCAACGATGACCGAACTTGCGAGGCCCGCCTTCGTAAGCGAGATCACCTCTGCGTTGGTCAGTTTCTCTTGTGCGAAGGTGCTGATCGCTGCGAAGCCCAAAAGAGCTGTAAGCGCAAGCACCGAGAATAGCGTTTTCATTCCAATTCTCCTCATGGTCAGGGATGTTAGTTGTTGCTCCGAAGAGCGGGTTTAAGATATGTTTCTCTCGCCCGGATCACCAGATCCGGCCGGTAAACCCGAACCCGAATATAGTTTCGCGACCCAGGCATACGATTGCCTGTAGGATAATACCCCAAGCTGTAGGTTTTGCGAAGTTCGTCGGCGATGCGAGAGAAAGCAGCGGCAAGATTTGTCCGCGACGAGACACGCTGAACCGAGCCGCCGGTGCGATCGGCAGCTTCACTCATAAATTCGTCAGCCGTTGCGTAATCCTCTGTTCTTTCGCCCTTTCCCGGGGCCGTATCGACAACATAAGGCCGATCGTCTTCGTCGTAGCGAACTTCAGCGTCGTTTCGCCGACTCTTCTGCACGTCGTCGTAAGTGCTGTATCGGATCGGGTAAACGACAACGTTCGATTCAGCGAGGTCCGCGAGAACACTCTTAAAAGTCGCCTTCTTGCTGGTCGTGTCTACGCCATCTGTGAGAATCACGATGGCCTTGCGGCCGGATGCGTTTGCGAGGCGATGATTCAATACATCATCCATCGTGTCGTAGAGAGATGTGCCGCTCTCGATCTTGGCAGCTTCGATTGCGTATCGAAGCGCCGTGCGGTTATCGGTCAGGTCGCAAAGCACTCTGCCTTTCTCCGCGAATGCGACGATCATCACGCGGTCATTCGGCTTAAGCTCACTGATAAATTGCTTTGCCGCATTCTGGATCTCCTGCAGCTTGAAGACCGTCGAGTAACTCATATCGAGCAGCAAGGCGACTGAGAAGGGAGTATCGTCCGAGCTGAAGTATGCGATCTCCTGCTGCTCACCATTCTCAAAAACTCGAAACTCTTCCTGACGAATGTCCGGCACGGCACGACCGTTCTTTGTAGCTACTTTGACCGGGATCATTATCAGGTCAGTTTCGACTCGAATGACGTCATTGTCGCTCGGTTTCCGATCAATGGCCTGCTGGTCTTCTTTTGGGACCGCAACATCGTAGCGGGAGACGCTTTCCGAATATGGCTTCTTGTGGCGAGACTGCGCTGTGGCGAGCGAAGCCGAGAGTGCCAAAGCTATCAGAATGCCGAACAGTCGAACCATAGAACGAAATTATACGCGCATTGTAGCTTAGGAAGTTACTGTAAGATCGCCTCATATGCTTCGCGTATCGCAAGTCGATGTATCGTTAAATGCTCGACAAGGTTGCCGGTTGAAGGGAGCTTCAAGCGGCGAACGATCCGCTCCATTGCCGAGGAATCCGCAACGGGAAGGCGTGTCGATCGACCAATGCAAAGTCTGATCGCGTGATCGACCGCCGATAGGAACGCGTGCCCTTCTTTTAGAGCATCGAAGTTCTCTTTGGAGAGTGAGTTTGAGTCAAGTAGCCGCTTTAAGGTATTCGGGGTTGAGCGATCTGTCTCGTCGTCCAGTACGCCGTCGCGTAGCTGTAGAAAGCGCATTGCAAAATAGATGTCGAGCATTCCGCCTTCGCCGTACTTGATATCGACCACTCTGCTCCGCGCCGTCGTTCTTCGCTGGCGGAGAGCTTCGCGGACCGACAGCGTGCTTTCACGCAGTTCCTCGACCGGAGTTGCTGCTGCCCTCGAATGGACGATCTCTCGGATCTGCGTTTCGAGCTCCGTGGCTCCGGCGACATCAAGATGATCGCCACTCGCAATGCCGCGAGCTTTTACAAAGGCAAGTAGCTCCCAAACGGCTGCGGTCGTTCTGAGGTATTCGATAAATGCATTCGATGAAATGATGCTCAAACCCTTCGAGCCGAACGGACGCAAGCGCAGGTCAACTCGATACAAACTGCCCGCTCGAGTCATTGAGGAGAGGGAATTGATAAAGAGTTCGGCTGCGCGGGAGAAGTACTGTTGCTGCGCGTCGAGCTTTGCTGCCGGATCGGCTGTATATGAAAGTATGATGTCGAGGTCGGACCCAAAATCCAGGCGTTGGCCACCGAGCTTGCCGAGAGCGATCACAGCGATCTGCGGAGGGATTTTGTCTGTGAATTCCTTCCCGACAATATACATTGCTGCGTCAAGACTTACTTCCGCAAGGTTCGTCTGCATTGCCTTCGATCGATCAACCGAGATCTCCTCAAAAAGGTCGGCAAGACCGATCGCGGTATAGATCGTCGTCCATTCGTGCCTCAGTGCATCGAGCCGCATGCCAAAGTCCGTAGCCGGGGCGAGTGCGGCGAAGATCTTTCCGCGAAGGTCGAGCGTCTCGATAGAGGCTCGGTATTGTTCAACGCGTTCGGCAAGCTTTGGTGAGTTTGCAAGTACGGCTGCAAACGGCGGTGAGAGCTCTGCGATCTTCGAAACCTGTGTTGCACTTCGCACTTTTGGTTTCAGTGCGCCAGGTGCGGTTTCTTCGGCAACGTTAGGCGAATCGTGATCGAATACGCGCTCAAAGATCTTCCTTACCCTTTTCATCGAGCGGGCGAGACCTTTCTCGATCTCTGCACCGGTCGCAAATCGTACTCGCTTTGCGAGAAGGTCGAGCTTTGCGGCGTCCGTCGGAATTGTGTGTGTCTGCAGCCCGTTCTCCATCTGCAGGATGTGCTCGGTCCTGCGAAGAAGGTCGTATGCCTTTGAGAGTTCGGCTCTCTCGCTCGGAGAAATGAGCTCTCGGTCAGCGAGCCTCGACAGAGCGATCAGCGTGTGCGGGCTTCGCAGCCATTTGTCGCGGCCGCCGTGGGCTAGCTGCAGTGCCTGGGCAATAAACTCGATCTCGCGAATACCGCCCGGCGAGAGCTTTACGTCTAGCGAGTTCTTTCGTCGTGCGTTCTCGTCGATCGATTCTTTTGAAGCTCGGACACCAGCGAGTGCCTCTGCGACATTTGTCTTCGAGTTGTAGATCAGCGGGCTCACAAGGTTCCAAAACTGTCGACAGACGCGCGCCTCGCCCGCGGAAATGCGCGACCGGATAAGCATCTGCCGTTCCCAAGGGCGAGCGGTCTCCGTGTAGTAGTCGACCGTGTCCTTCAGCGACATCGAGAGAGCACCGAGCGAGCCATTCGGCCGCAGTCGCATGTCAACGCGGTACGCGGCTCCTTCTCCCCTGCCTTCGCCGACAAGTTTGATGACATGCTGTGCAAGCTTTGTGAAATATTCGCGGTTCGTTATCGCATCCCGCTCGGCACCTGCGGTCATTCCGTCAGAAGAGTAAATGAAGAGCAGATCGACATCGCTTGCGTAATTCAACTCGAGCGATCCGAGCTTGCCCAGAGCGATCACCGCAAATTCTGCAGCCCGCGAGCGTTGTTTTTCGTCGAGCTCGAGCGGTTGGCCGTAACGCTTATCCATTTCGCGGCGTGATTCGACGAGCGCTGCTTCGAGTATTGCGTCTGCAAGGCTTGAGATCTCATCTGTGATCTCTGCAACAGTTGCAAGCCTTCGAATATCACGAAGGAAAATACGTATGAGCTCGCGTCTGCGGAAACGCGAAAAGAGTGTTTGCGGGTCGAGCGTTGAGTTCGTAAGCGAAAACCTGCCGAGTGATTCGAGTAACTCTTCTTTTGTACGGCCACCCATTGTGAGTCGCTGGCGGCCGAGCCACGCGAAATACTCTTCATTCTGGAGCAGCGTGGTCGAGAGCAGCGGTGAGTATGCGGCGAGCGTGAGAACATCCGAATACAGCCCTTCGTCGCGACGAAGGCGAGCCGCGATCTTCGGCGACAATGCATCACGAAACCGACGGGCGGCATCGGCATCGGGCAATTCTGAAATGATCTGGTCTTCGCTGAACATTACTTATAGCGCCGCGGTTCGATCCCCGCATTCTTTATCTTGTAACCCAAGATCCGCTCTGTCGTGCCGAGGTCGCGTGCGGCCTTAGCGATATTTCCTCTCGATGATTTCAGTGCATCGTCAATAATGTCACGTTCGAATGCTGCGACGGTTGCCTCGAGGGTTGAAGCCGGCCTGGTTGCCGTTTCCTCCGCCGTTTGAAGCGTGGCAGGCAAATGACGGGCGTGAATGACTCCCTGATCGCAAACCATCACTGCGCGTTCGATGACATTCTCAAGCTCACGAACATTTCCCGGGAAATGATACTTTGCGAGCATATCGATCGCCGGTGTTGAGATCCTTGCGATCTTTCGCTTTTGTTCACGTGCATACTTCTCGATGAAATGCTCCGACAGAAGAAGAATGTCAGCCTTTCTGTCCCGAAGCGGCGGAACGAATATTGTAAACGCATTTATCCTATACAAGAGTTCTGTACTAAATCTTCCGATCTCGGCAAGGTTCTCAAGATCGGCGGCGGTCGAGAAGATAAGGCGAAGGTTCGCGCGTATAGGCTCTGTACTGTTGACCCGTTCGAAACGGCTGTCTCGAATAAGCCTAAGGAGACGCATCTGTATCTCAGGCGTGGTTTCTGCGATCTCGTCGATGAAGAGCGTGCCGAACTTTGCCTGTTCGATCGCTCCGAGTTTCAGCGGCTGTGACTCGATGCCAAAGAGTTCCGCCTCGAGAAGCGATCCCGGCATTCCTGCGCAGCTTACTTTTCGAAACTCTTGCCGGGCACGCAGACTTGCGTAATGTAACGCGTATGCGAGCATCTCCTTTCCCGTGCCGCGTTCACCACGAAGAAGGACGGCCGCGTTCGATCTGGCGATCTGCCGAACCTGATCGGCTACCTGTCGCATCGCTCCGGAGTTTCCGACGATCTTTGAAATGTCGTATTTCTCTTTTAGGGCGAGGCGTGCGGCCACCTCATCCTCAGTTGCCTGATCGGTCGAATCTCGTCGGATCTCGTCGATCCGGATCACGTGAGAGACGGTAAGTGCGGCAAGGCGAACGAGCGCTTCTGCCTCGGAACGGTCCGCAAGTTTGCGTTTATCAAACGCCGCCGCAACGCATCCGCTCTGGTGCTCGTTGATGTCGAAAGGGGCAGCGATCAACTCAACGCTCTTTCCCTGAATGACGAGGAAGTCGAGCGTAGGTTCATCGTTGATCAGTAAATATGTAACCTCTTTCTGCTCGAAGGCGCGCACCACTGCGGTCGATGGGGCACGCTGTTCGAGTCGACGATACGTAGCCGCATCGAGTCCCGCGGCTGAAAGTATCGCGAGCCCGCCGTGTGCATTCCCGTCTTCTTTTGCAACGAAGGCGTAAAGAGCTCCGGCAGAAGAACATAGCGTTTCGACAACGCGTTTGGCGGCATCGCGAGGGCCGGTCGCCTCCGACGTTATCCTCGCAAATGCCTCGGCAATGTCGATCGCTCTTTCTTTCAAAACATTACAAAAATGTAGGAAAATTGCCGACTTTGCAAGTTCCACATCGAGTATGCAAACTATTCAGGTGGAGACACGCCAAATCATTGTGGTGCCTGAGGCCGCCCGAAAGATGCGGCTCGAGGATTTTCTGCTCGCGCACTTCTCGCACTTGAGCAAGATGTATCTCCGCGACCTCGTCAACAGGGAACTCTGCGAAGTGAACGGCCGTTGGGAGAACATTGGCCGCCGCCTGCTGCCGAATGACCTTGTCGAGATCGTCATTGACACTACGCGGGAAACCGCCATGCTGCCGGAGAAGATGCCGCTCGATATTATTTTCGAAGACGAGCATCTCATCGCACTTAACAAACCCGTCGGTATGCTTGTTCATCCTTCTCACCGCGAGAACCGAGGCACCTTACTCAACGGGCTCGCAGACTATCTGAATCCGCACAAACCGACATTGACGACGCCGGCGATACGGCCCGGCCTTCCGCATCGTTTGGATAAGGATACGTCCGGGATACTTGTGGTTGCTAAGACAAAGTTGGCTCATCGCAATTTGACGCGTGCGTTTATGCGGAAACAGGCCGATAAACGGTATCTCGCGGTCGTTTCCGGTCATCCGACCGCGGAAAGCGGCGAGATCGATGCTCCGATCGGGCGGGATGCGGAGGCGAAGTTGTGGAAAGTAATGCCGGACGGAAAGCCGGCTCTTTCCAGGTACAAAGTTCTCAAACGATTCGACAGCTGCTCGCTCGTCGAGCTTGAGCCGGTAACGGGTCGTACGAATCAGCTGCGCGTGCACCTTGAGCACATAGGCCATCCGGTCATCGGTGATGTCGTCCGCGGCGGCGGTGAACGCGACCGACTTTATCTGCACGCTCACAAGCTGTCGGTCCCACATCCGGCCGAGCACGGTCGCAGGGTCGAGGTCGAGGCGCCGATGCCTACCGAATTCTCATTCCTTATCGATCGCCACCGAGCTACTTCACCGTGATCGTGATCTCTACGGTGACAGGTGCGGAGTTCTCATTATCGAGCCTGATCTTTTGATCTCCGCTGGCAGACAGCACGGCACGGAATCCGTTGCCGAGCGACACGACCTCGGCGTCGCCGTCTAAGACCGCACCGATAGCTTTTTCATTCGACGTAACGGTAAGCGTCTGGCCTTTGTTCGCACGGAGGACCAGTTCGGCGCCTTCGCCGCCGCGGATCGTCAGCGTGACGGTGGCGCCGCTCTTTCCTTTCTGGAACGTAACCCTTTGCGAAGGATAGATCGGCCGCGTAGTTGATTTTGCCGATTCAACAAGCTTGTCGCCACGCAATTTGTAGCGCGATGTTACGACCAGCGTCGGACAGCATGCACCGCCGGCCTCGCCCGGATCATTCGTCTCGACCCAAAGTTCGTCGTTCTCGATCCAAACTTCACGAATACCGCCATACGCACGGTCACCGCCGGGAAGAACGGCGACCTGAACGGGCCTTCCATTGCGAAGCGCGAAGATATAGCCTTCGGTGAAGTTGCCGGTGCCGCCGGTATTGCAAATCGAGATGACCACGGCCTCCGGCTTTCCATCGCCGGTCAGGTCACCGTAAACAGGCTCATGGACGGAGAAGTAGAAACGGTCGGTGTAGCCGTCGGCCTCCTTTTCGTAGGAATACTCGCCATCCTTTACGGTGACGTTTCGGCCCGCTTCGGCATCCTCAGCGCAACTCGGCTGATATGTGAAGTTCTTAAAGTCGATGCTCGTGATGTCTTTTTGTGCGAACACAGATGCTGCAAAGAGAAACACTGCCGCAATGCATTTCACAGATCTCATAACTTTCATCTCACGGATCATATCTCTATTCGGCAGCTGCTCCATCCTCGGAGAATTGAGTGTGCAGCCGCACCTTGTCGCTTTTCTTCCGCAGGCGGATGTTGAGTATCTCGACCATGACGGAGAACGCCATCGCAAAGTAAATATAGCCCTTCGGAATGTGATATTCGAGGCCTTCGACGATTAGCGAAAAACCGATCATCAAGAGGAACGAGAGTGCAAGCATTTTGATCGTAGGGTGACGCTGGACGAAGTTGCCGATGGCACCGGCGAAGAGCATCATCGCGATGATCGAGACGACGACTGCCGCGATCATTACCCAGACGTTGTTGACCATGCCGATCGCTGTGATGACCGAATCGAGCGAGAACACGATATCGAGCAACATTATCTGGATGATCACTGCCGAAAATCCGGAGTGGAGCTTTCGTTCGGTATCGGTCTCTTCTTCACCCTCGAGCGCGGAGTGTATCTCGTGCGTACTCTTAAAGAGCAGGAAAAGACCGCCAACAACGAGAATAAGGTCGCGGCCCGACAACGCATTTCCGAACACGGTAAAGAGCGGCGTGGTCAAGCCCATCACCCACGAAAGCGAGAAGAGCAGGATCACGCGCATAATGAGTGCGAGTGCCAGCCCGATAAATCGAGCCCGCGGCTGATCTTTTTCCGGAAGGCGTCCCGAAAGAATTGAGATGAAGATGATGTTGTCGATGCCGAGCACAAGCTCGAGCAGCGAAAGCGTCAAAAATGCGATCCAGATCTGCGGATCAAATATCCATTCCATAGTTCAAGGTCAGTTCTAGAGGCCGATCAAATTTGTCCACTCTTGTCCACAAAGCGTGTGGACAGGGAAGTTGTTGAAACCAAAGCACTTAGCCGATCCTGTCCACTTTTGTCCACTCTTGTCCACAAGGCTTGTGGACAGGGAAGTTGTTGAAACGAAAGCGGTTAGGCGTCTTGTCCACAAAAAATTAGAAAAAATAAAAAAATTTCGCCGCAACCGTCGTTGCGGAAATGATACATTGTATCACATATGTCAACCAATTAAATGTCCGATCGCATCGGTCGGCCATTGCGGGATCATGGCAGGTTGAAGGCGATCTTCCCATTGACGATCGTCGTGACGGCACGGCCGCGGAAGCTGCGGCCGTCGAACGGCGTATTCTTCGATTTCGAGAGCGATTCGGCCGCAACGAACGTCCATTCCTTTTCGGGGTCAAGTATCGTGATATCCGCTAATGACCCGGGCGTTAGCGTGCCGCGGCCAGAGAGCGACAGCAGGCGCGCCGGGTTGGTCGAGCAAAGCTCGACAAGGCGGACGAGGTCGATCACGCCTTTATGCACAAGCTCGGTGAACGCGAGGCCAACGCCGGTTTCGAGGCCGGTGATGCCGAACGGTGCACGGTCGTATTCGAGCGATTTTTCGTCGGCATGATGCGGTGCGTGATCGGTCGCGATGGCATCGATCGTGCCGTCGCGAAGCCCTTCGAGAATGGCCTCGCGGTCTTCTTCGCTTCGAAGCGGCGGTGCCATCTTCGTATTCGTGTCGTAACCTTCGACAGCGGCGTCAGTCAACGTGAAGTGATGAGGTGCAGCTTCACAAGTGATCTTTACGCCTTCACTTTTTGCTCGACGAACTGCTTCGACGGCACCGGCGGTCGAGATGTGTGCGATATGGATGTGTGCTCCGGTGTCGCGTGCAAGCAGAATGTCGCGGACAACATCGATGTCCTCGGCGAGAGCGGGAACGCCCTTCAAGCCGAGCCGCAGAGACATTTTGCCTTCGTGCATAACGCCGCCCGAGGATAGTGACTTATCCTCGCAATGGTCTATCACCGGAAGGTCGAAATCCGCAGCGTACTGCATCGCACGACGCATTATTCCGGCATTCGGCACGGGACGGCCGTCATCCGAGACGGCGACGGCACCCGCAGCCTTCATCTCGCCCATTTCTGCGAGTTCGGCACCGTCCGAGGATTTCGTGATCGCGCCGATCGGGAAAACGTTCGCGAGGCCCGCCTTTGCCGCCTGCTCGATCATATATCGCGTGATCGCGGCGTTGTCATTGACGGGGTTCGTATTCGGCATCGGGCAGACGCTCGTCCAACCGCCCGCAACCGCCGCCGCACATCCTGACGCGATCGATTCCTTATGCTCATGCCCGGGTTCACGCAAGTGGACGTGCATATCGATAAAGCCCGGCGCAACGATCAGCCCGGTCGCGTCGAACACTTCAACACCTTCCGGGCGCGTCTCATTGCGGTCGAGCCATGCGGCAACTTTGCCGTTCTCGACAAGGATATCTTTCCCGCTATTCTGGCTTGCGGCCGGGTCGATAAGATGGCCGTTGGCGATAAGAAGTTTCATTCGTGATCGGAGGGCAAAAAGGTCTTCGATTGTTTTGCAAAATTATATTACAAACCCTATCTGTTCGCTGAACCGCTTGATCGAAAATATCCTGCTCAAAAAAAATTTTGACCGCGAGGCAACCATTGCCGCTCTGCGGTTATCTAAGTTTAACTCAGCATCATAAGGCATCGTTGTGGATAGATGATATTTGAAAAATTAGATTTATGGATTCGTATCCGAAATCTTAAATTTTTGTGCCGCCGCAACGGCGGTTTCTTATACATCGCACTCCCGCGAAACTCACAATTTTCCCCGAAAAATCAACGCTAGACACTAATAGGAAACTTTTGGTTCTAAGTTTGCGTTGGAAAATAGTGAAGGCTGATCTGCAGCTTTTATAGGCGGCTTACTACTTTTGTAGAAAGCCATTGTTATGAGGTCTTTCAAGAAAGACTGAGGCTATACATACTTAAAGCCTAAGGAAACGGCGTTCTATCGCGAAATATCCCGCCGGATCCAAAGGCTCTAAGCTCGAATGAGACTTCTTTCAGACTCATTGTTCGACTGCGTTTCCGCCATCGAACATTGAGAAGTATAGCATCTTTCGATTTCTTTGTATTTGTTAAGGAGTTGAAAAATGAGAATACCTCTTCTTGTATTTATTCTTTTTGTCTCCCTATTTGCTTCAGCGGCATCTGCACAGGATCCGTTCGGATCGATCCAGGGGACGATCACAGATCCGCAAGGCGCAGTTGTTCCCAATGCGACGGTTACCGTTCGCAATTTGGCTACGAACGCCAGCAGGACCGCAGTTACCAACAGCAGCGGGCAATACCGCATCCTTCAACTGCAGCCCGGAAACTATGAGGTCAAGGCTAGCGCGGCAAGCTTTAAGCAAAGCGTGCTCGAAAGCGTTCAAGTCCAGGTAGGCCAGATAGCGTCCGCGGACGTCTCGCTTCAAATAGGCGGGGCCACAGAGACGGTTGTTGTTGTGGGCGGAGGCGAGGCTCAGATCGAGCGAAGCGACAGCACGGTTTCCGGTGTTGTCGGGACGCGGCAGATCGAGAACCTTCCGCTGAACGGACGTAATTTTTTGGACCTGGCGCAGCTACAGCCGGGAACCGAAAAGGTTGACGGCGGCTCGTTCGATCCGACAAAGGCCAACTTCACGGGTGTGTCGATCGGTGGACAGGCCGGACGCTCGACGCAGATCACGGTTGACGGCGGTTCGGTCGTGGATAATGTCGTCGGAACCACTGTACAGAATTTCTCGCAGGAGATCGTGCAGGAGTTTCAGATCGGACTTTCGAACTTCAGCCTTTCGACAGGTGCGACCGCGAGCGGTTCGGTGAACATCGTTTCGCGTTCGGGTTCGAATGAGTTCAAGGGGAACGCGTTCATCTTCGCACGCGACGATAAGTTTGCGGCATTTCCGGGCCTCAGCCGTCTGGATGCAGCGCACGGATTGCCGCTTGCGGCACAGGCAACGCGAATTCCTTTTGACCGTCAACAGTTCGGTGGTACGGTAGGCGGCCCGATCGTAAAGGACAAGCTCTTTTTCTTTACGAGCTATGAGCGGAACAATCAGGACGGTTCGTCGATCTACAATCCGCTTCGTGCACCGAACTTCGCGGGCTTTTCAGGCAATCCGTTCGACGAAACCTTGTTCACGGGCAAGGTTGATTGGACGGTTACCAAAAATGCCGCGGCGTTCTTCCGTTATTCGTTCAACGACAACAAGGCACAGGGGCCGTTCCCTCCGGGATCGGGTATCATGCCGCGCGACAGCGCAAGCGGGATCTTTCAATCCAACGATCAGCTAGTTACGAATCGCGCGCATAACTTCGTCGGCGGGTTGACCTATGTTTTCACGCCGAACATCAGCAACAATCTTGTTGTCAATTACAGCGATTTCAAGAACGCGATCAATCCCGTTACCCCGGGCGTTCCTGAGATCCGTCTAAACCCTGAACAGGATTGGCGTTCGGGAACGAATGCGGTTTCCCCGCAGGAAACTCCGCAAAAACGCCTTCAGTTCCGCGATGACATTACGTGGATCCGCGGAGATCACACGTTGACGTTCGGAGGAAACTTTGAGCGTACGTCTATCGGCGGATTGTTCGTCTTTGCGAATCCGGTACGAATTCGATTGTTTGCGACCGATGCGGCCGGCGACACGCTGCCGCTCAATACGGAAGCCGACTTTATGAACTTGTACGTTCAGGACATTTCGATGGGCGTTGGCAGCGCAAACCTTCCGTTCAACCACAACGGCCCGACCAAGAACAATCGGATCTCGGTCTACGGCGGCGATTCGTGGCGTATCCGTCCGAATCTGACGTTCAACTACGGTCTCGGATATCGATGGGACTCCAACCTCTGGAATCACGATCTTGCACGTCCGGCGATCATTGCTCCGCTGTTCGAAAAGGGAACCGCACCGGCGGGACGCGACAATAACAATTGGTCGCCGAAGGTCGGATTTGCGTGGGATCCGTTCAACGACGGAAAGACGATCATTCGCGGCGGCTTTGGTGTCTATTACGACAACACGATCGACAACCTGCGTTTGTTCGAACGTGCGGATCTCGGCCCTGTCGGAGCTGAGCAATTCCTCGTTGGAACGGCTATCATCAGTCCGCTTTTGGATCCATTCGGTGGTGATGGGCGATTTACGCGTGGGCAGATAACCTTAGCGCAGATGCTTGCCCTTTATCCTTCGATCCGATCGGATCTTGAATCGAGATTGACGAACTGCTCGCTTCCGACCGCGTTGGAATGCACAGACAGCGTTTCGGGCCCGATCTTTTCGAGTAATTTCCAGGTGCCGTACTCGCTGCAATATTCAATTGGATTGCAGAGAGAATTGCCATGGAATTTGATCGCACAGGTCGATTACAACTACCGCAAAGGCTTGAACGAGGTCAATGTTTTTGACATCAATCAGGCGGATTCGGTCGCGGGCCCAAGGCTTGCAGCGTTCCCGGTGCCTGTACCATATGCTGATTCATCAGCGTATTCCACCTACAGCGGACTGCTTGCCAGGGTCGATCGCCGTTTCAATAACGGATTTCAGTTCACGGCAAGTTATGCACTGTCCAGCTTTAATGCATTCAATGCTGATTCCTTAGGCTTGGGCGGGGCACCGACCGACCTGAACAACCTGCGTGCGGATTTCGGTCCGTCCGGTCTTGATCGGCGACATCGTTTCGTGTTCAGCACGGTTTACGATACGCCGTGGTTCAAGAAGGATGCGAACTGGTTCAAGAGAAATCTTCTCGGGAACTGGACGGTTTCACTTATCTCGACGATGTTCAGCGGAACGCCGCAAAGCGTTTTCCTGCCGAACAGCATCGATATGAGCGGGACCGGAACGTTCGCAACCTATCTGCCGGGAACGACAGGAGGTTCGATCGGCCGAAGTGTGCGGACGGTCGGACAGCTCAACGATCTGATCCGTGCGTACAATTCATCGCTGATACCGGGTCAGACCGATCCGTTCGGCACGCCTTTGGTTCGCCTTGCCGAACTTCCGGCAGATACTCAGATAGGCGGAGATTCACTGATTTCTCAGGATCTGCGTCTGACAAAATCGTTCAACTTCAATGAACGGATCCGCGTTCAGTTGATCGGCGAAGTGTTCAATCTGTTCAACTTTGCCAATCTCGTGAACGTGAACGATGTCGTTCTTCCGGTCGAAGGTACGCCGGTGAATGAGATCACAACCTTACGTCCGTCGCAGCGTTCGAACAGCGTGTTCGGAACGGGCGGCCCGCGTTCATTCCAATTCGGCGCAAGATTTACTTTCTAAGTAGATCTTGATGGCCGGCAACAGAAAACGGGCCCCAAAAAGGCCCGTTTTTTCTTCTGGAAATGCTGAGTTTATGAGCTTGCCGGATTGCCGCCGGTTGCAAGATAAAGCACGGCCATGCGAACCGCGACACCGTACTTTACCTGGTCGAGAATGAGCGAACGCGAGCTGTCGGCAACGTCCGAAGCGATCTCGATACCGCGGTTCATCGGGCCCGGATGCAGGACGATCGCATCCCTTCGCGCAAGGTCGAGACGCTCATTCGTCAAGCCGTAATGGATCGAGTATTCACGAAGCGAAGGGAAGTAAGCTGAATCCTGCCGCTCGCGTTGGATACGCAGGATCATCACGACATCGGCACCACGAATCGCATCCTCGACATGTTCGCAGACCTCGAGCGGCCTTTTGTCGACAGCGAATTCCTGGCCGTGCAGCAAAAACGAGAAATCTTTCGGGACGAGCGTTCGCGGCCCGGCGACTCGGACGGTTGCCCCAAGTTTTGTAAGCAGGTGAATGTTCGAGCGAGCTACGCGGCTATGTACGATGTCGCCGACGATGGCGACGGAAAGGCCGTCGATCTGGCCTTTGTGTTCGCGGATCGTCATTGCGTCGAGCAACGCCTGTGTTGGATGCTCGTTGGCACCGTCACCGGCGTTAACGATCGCCGCGCGGCTTACCTTTGCCAGTCGATGAGGCACGCCCGCACTCGAATGCCGGACGACGATGCAGTCCGGTGCCATTGCGTCGAGATTGGCTGCGGTGTCGAGCAACGTTTCGCCTTTGGCAACGCTCGAGGACGAGATGGAGATATTCACCGCGTCGGCAGAAAGCCGTTTTGCCGCGAGCTCGAAAGATGTTCGTGTGCGCGTGGAGTTCTCAAAAAAGAGGTTGATAACGGTCTTTCCGCGCAGCGCCGGAACCTTTTTTACTTCACGGTTCGAGATCTCGCGGAAATTCTCTGCGGTGTCCAGAATGCCGACAATATCGGAAGCGGCCAGCTCTCGAATTCCGAGCAAGTCCCTTCGTCGATACGGCTTTTCTGTGTTCATTGCCTAGAGTTTTATTCGCTCGGCCGGTGGTAAATGCCGACGGCCTCGGTCTCGTCAAATTCCTTGAGCATCACCTTGATGATCTCATTCTGCTTTGTCGGGATATATTTTCCGACAAAGTCTGCCTGGATCGGAAGTTCGCGGTGTTCAACTCCACGGTCGATGAGCACCGCAAGCTGAACTTTTTTCGGACGGCCGAAATCCATAAGCTGATCGAGCGCGGCTCTGATCGTGCGGCCCGTATAGAGAACATCATCAACGAGGACGATCTTTTTGCCGTCCACGTCGTCATCCAGTTCAGTGCGGTTTACAACGGGGTTTGCGCCGACGGTCGAGAGGTCGTCGCGATAAAGGGTAATATCGAGAATTCCAAAAAGTGGTTTGACGTTTTCGAGCTTTTCGATCTTGTCGCGAAGCCTTTCCGCGATCGGTACGCCGCGTCGCCGGATACCGACGAGATACAGATTCTCTGCACCGTTATTCTTTTCAACGATCTCGGTTGCGAGCCGTCGCAATGCACGATTCATCGCCGAAGCATCCATTACACGCGACTTTTCTACGAGATTGAGGTCAGCTGCCATAGGTCACGCAAATCGTAACAAACGGCAAATCCATTTTCAAAACGACCCGCGTCTTTTACTTGAGCACCGCAATTTGAATAAACTGCTTTTTCACGAGAATGACGTTTCTTTGGAAAAAACTGGCTCGACCGATAATGTTCGGCCTTGAGGCTGAACGAGCACACGAACTTGGAATTGCAAGCTTGAAGGCAGGGTTTGCACGGCCCTTCTATAAGAAATGCGATCGAGTGGAGTTTGGCACGATAGAGAGGTTTGGGCTGAAATTCCCGAATCCGGTCGGGCTTGCCGCCGGTTTTGATAAGAATGGCGAGGTCGTTGGGCCGCTCGCATCGCTCGGGTTTGGGTTCGTTGAGGTCGGCACAGTCACGCTTGAGTCGCAGGCCGGCAATTCAAGGCCGCGCATCTTCCGCTTGCCCGAACACGAAGCGCTGATCAATCGCCTTGGCTTCAATAACGACGGTGCGAAGGCGGTCGCAGAGCGACTTAGATTCGCCGACCGCAAATGTGTGATCGGTGTAAATATCGGCCGCAACCGCAGTGTCCCGAACGAAGAGGCAGTTGAAAATTACGTCGCATGCCTGCGCGAGATCCACGACGTTGCAGACTACATCACCGTGAACGTTTCCTCGCCGAATACGCCTGAGCTTCGCGACCTGCAGCAGGAGTCGAGCCTTTCAAAGCTTTTGGAGGCCCTGAAGGCCGCAAACCGCGAGCTTGGCGAGAAACCGCTCCTCGTAAAGGTTGCGCCGGACCTAACGGTCGCTGAGATAGAGTCGGTCGCAGATATCTGCGTCGGGCTTGGTATCTCGGGTGTGATCGCGACCAATACGACGATCACAAGGCCTGGAATCGCTAATGCCGTGTCAGATCGGATTGGAAATGGCGGGTTAAGCGGCAGACCGCTAAAAGAGATGTCGGATCGCGTCGTATCGACGATCTACAAACGCACGGGTGGAAAGCTTCCGATCATTGGGGTCGGAGGGATATTTTCTGCCTCCGATGCATTCGCGAGTATTGCTGCCGGCGCATCACTTGTCCAGGTTTATACGGGCTTTATCTATGGCGGCCCGACGTTTCCGCGCGAGATCTGCAACGGGCTTGCCGAAATACTTCGAACTCGCGGCTTGAACTCGATCGACGAAGCCGTGGGATCGGGACTTTAAGCCGGTGCCTTGAAGGCCTGCAATATGTTTGACACTAGCATTTGAGACACTATAATTACTATTTTGCCTTTTTGGGCAGAGGTGTCGCCTTAAACGGCCTATTTGAAAATGAAGATCGATCTTGCAGCTGCACGAACCGTACCGAAAGAATTACGTGCGACTTTGCCGCCCGAATCGATAGATGTCGGGCCGGACGCAGAGATCATCGAGAGTGTTGATTTTCTCGGCTCTGTATGGCGGGATCCGCGAGGCCCGCATATTTCTGGGAAAGTCACGACGAAGGTGAGGCTCGAATGTGCTCGCTGTCTTGGGCCTGCGGAGATACCGATCGTGGCGAGCTTTGATGACACGTTCGTTGAAGAGCAGGCGGCGGCTTCGGGTGAGTTCGAGATAAAAGGTGAGTTTCTCGACGAGTCATTTGCCGGAGATTCGGTCGAGCTGGCTGAAGTTTTACGGGAGCAAATTCTCCTTGAGCTTCCTGAACAAGTTTTTTGCCGCGAAGATTGTCGCGGACTTTGCCCAAAATGCGGGCAGAATCGAAATCTGGTAGATTGTAACGATTCCGAAGACTTCGATCCGCGTTGGGCAGCATTAAAGGATCTTAATTGACCGTCCGGCGAGATCGCACGGAGCAAAATTTTTAGAGGTAGTCATGCCAAATCCAAAACGAAGACATTCCAAAGCACGTACGAGAACTCGCCGTGCACACGACGCGCTGAGCACGCCGCAGTTTTATCTTGATAAAGACTCGGGCGAAGCAAAGCGTCCGCACCGCATTGACCTTGCGACCGGCACCTATAAGGGCCGCAAGATCATCGACGTAAAAGAGAACGAATAGCACACATTTTTAAATCGACAGTAGTCTGATCAATGGGACAAAACGCGGGAATCCTCGGCACCGGCCACTCTTATCCGGAAGGTATTTTAACAAATGCTGACCTGGAGAAAATGGTCGAGACCAGCGACGAGTGGATAACGACGCGCACAGGCATTAAGCAGCGTCATAAGGCGGCGGATAATGAATATACGTCGCAATTCGGTTCACGTGCGGCCTTACAAGCGATCGAACGCGCGGGCCTCAAGCCCGAGGACATCGATGTGCTTGTTTGCGCGACGACCACGCCGGACCAGATCCTGCCTTCGACGGGCGCGTTGATCCAAGCCGAGATCGGTGCAGTGAATGCCGCCGGAATGGACCTGTTTGCCGCGTGTTCGGGGTTTCTGTACGGATTGACGATGGTCGAATCGATGATCCGCACCGGTCAGGCTCGATATGTGCTTGTTGTCGGCGCGGAAGTGCTGACCAAATATGTCGATTATACGGATCGTGGAACGTGCGTGATCTTCGGCGACGGTGCAGGAGCCGCCGTGCTTGGACCGGTCGAAGAAGGCAAGGGAATCCTTGCGACGAGTATCCGCTCGGACGGGCGTTACGCTGAGCAGCTCTATTCACCGGGCGGTGGTACTAAGCTCGGTATTACGCATGAATCGATCGATAACCGCGATTGCTTCTTCAAGATGAAGGGCAACGAGCTTTTCAAAGTTGCGGTCCGCTCGATGGCGGAGATCTCAGCCGAGATGCTTGAAAAGGCAGGCGTTTCCGCTGACGATGTTGACCTTGTGATCCCGCATCAGGCGAACCAGCGGATCACGGATGCGGTCGCTGCGCGTTTGAGTGTGCCGGAAGAGAAGGTTTTTTCGAATATCGCTGAGCATGGCAACACATCGTCCGCATCGATCCCGATCGCGATGGATGAATGCATTGCGTCGGGTCGGATCAAGGAAGGTTCGCTCGTGCTCTTGACCGCATTCGGAGGCGGTGTTACCTGGGGCGGAACGGTCATTCGATTTTAGTCCTGGGCACGTCGGACTGAACGAGATCAGATAGCTTTACCTGACCTTAATGGCAGAACAGAATTCCGAATATATCGAACGGCATCCGCGCGTCGCCTATCTATTTCCCGGACAAGGTTCGCAGTCTGTGGGAATGGGCAAGGATCTTTTTGAGAATTTTGCGGTTGCGCGTGAGGTATTCGAGGAAGCGGACGATGCTCTTGGATTCTCGCTCTCAAAAATGTGTTTTGGCGGCGATGAGAGCGACCTTCAGCTGACGGCGAATACTCAGCCCGCGATCCTGACGGTTTCAACTGCTCTATACAGAGTCGGAAAAGCGGAAGGTTTGCCGGAACCGGATTTTGCGGCTGGGCACAGCTTAGGCGAATATTCGGCATTGGTTGCCGCCGGTGTTTTGGATTTTGCGGCTGCGGTTAGAACGGTCAGAAATCGCGGAACGTATATGCAAGACGCCGTTCCCGTCGGCGTTGGCGGAATGGCCGCGATAATGGGGCTTGAGCTCGAAGGCGTTGAAACTCTCTGTGCTGATGCCGCCGAAGGCCAGATCTGTTCGCCGGCGAATATCAATTCGCCGTCGCAGATCGTTATCGCAGGGAATTCGGAAGCCGTTGATCGTGCATGCGAAATGGCAAAGGCGAAGGGGGCAAAGCGTGCGATAAAGCTGAACGTATCCGCTCCGTTCCACTGTGAACTGATGAAGCCTGCGGAGGAGCGTTTGAAGGACGAGCTCGCTGAGCTAAAATATGGGGAATTCGCTTTTCCTGTTGTTCAGAACGTCGATGCGGAACCGAATGCTGATCCGCGAACTGTCCAAACGAAATTGGAACGCCAGGTATCGCAGTCGGTAAAGTGGCTGCAGTCGATACGGCGGCTGTCGCAGGACGGAGTTGGGAAATTCGTAGAGATCGGTCCGGGCAAAGTGCTCACGGGCCTTGTCCGTCAGATAGAAAAAGAGGCTGCGTATAGTAATATCGAGAACACGCATTCTTTACGAGAAAATTTAAGTTAAGCAAACAATCAAAAGGAGAACCTATGTCAGAAGTACAGGATAAGATCAAACAGATCATCGTAGATGAACTCGCCGTCGATGAAGCCGAAGTTACGGAAAATGCTCGTTTCATCGAGGACCTCGGCGCAGATTCGCTCGATCTGGTTGAGCTGGTAATGCGTTTCGAAGAAGAATTCGATATCGAAATCCCGGACGAGGATGCTGAAAAGATCCAGAGCGTGCGGGATGCGTACGCGTATGTCGAACAGCACAAGGGCTAACTCGCGAGCGAGCCTTGTCTTAGAGGTTTGCAATATGGTGAATGAAGAGGAGAATTGCCTTCATTCACCATTTTGGCATCTAAAAAGAAAGATCATATGAAGCGTCGAGTAGTTGTAACAGGGCTTGGTCTGGTAACGGCGGTTGGCCACGACGTGCCTACAACGTGGCAGTCGCTGCTTGAGGGCAAGAGCGGAGCCGACTATATCAAGAAGTTCGATGCGTCGGACTTCTCGGTCAAATTCGCATGCGAGGTCAAGGATTTCGATCCGCTTTCGTTCCTGGAAAAGAAGGAGGCTCGACGGATGGGTGCGTTCACGCATTTTGCGTTGGCGGCCTCAGACGAAGCTGTGAAGAACAGCGGCCTCGTCATCGACGACTCGAACGCGGAGATGGTCGGAACGTACATCAGCTCCGGCATCGGGGACTTTTGGGCGATCGAACGTGAACACGAAAAGCTGCTCACTTCGGGGCCTGACCGCGTATCGCCGTTCTTCATCGTTTCCGCTATCGTCAACCTTGCATCGGGAAATGTTTCGATACGACACGGTGCAAAGGGCCCAAATTCGGCGACAGCAACCGCCTGTTCCGCCGGTGCTCACGCGATCGGCGACAGTTTCCGCCTTATTGAGCGCGGCGATGCCGATGCGATGATCTGCGGCGGCGCGGAAAGCGCCATTACGCCGATGTCGGTAGCGGGTTTTGCCTCGATGCGGGCTCTTTCCACTCGAAATGACGATCCGAAGACCGCATCAAGGCCATTCGATCTCGAACGCGACGGGTTTGTGATCGGCGAGGGCGCAGGCATTCTAGTGCTAGAAGAACTTGAATTCGCAAGGCGGCGTGGTGCGAAGATCCTCGGGGAGATCGTGGGCTATGGCATGAGCGGTGACGCTTTCCATGTAACGATGCCTGACGAATCCGGCTCTGGTGCGGTCCGCGTGATGGAGCGTGCCTTGCAAGACGCCGGTATTTCGCCCGACGCGATCGACTATATCAACGCTCACGGCACATCGACGCCGTACAACGATAAGTTCGAGACGCTCGCGATAAAACAAGTTTTCGGTGAACGTGCGTACAAGATACCGGTAAGCTCGACCAAGTCGATGACAGGGCACGCTCTCGGTGCAGCAGGCGGCCTCGAAGCAGTATTTTCTGTAAAAGTCTTGAACGAGAATATCGTGCCGCCGACGATCAACTACACGACTCCTGATCCCGACTGCGACCTCGATTATGTGCCGAACACACCTCGCGAACATAAGGCGGAGTACGTTCTATCGAATAATTTTGGATTCGGCGGGACAAATGCGTGTCTGATCTTTAAGAGGTATTCAGAATAGAAGAAATGAAGATCATTGTTCTAATGAAACAAGTCGCCAACAAGGATGCGGTCTTGCGCATCGGGGCAGACGAAAAATGGATCAACGAGACTGATGTCGCCCTTCAGACGAATGAATCTGACGGGTACGCGCTTGAAGAGGCCCTTCGAACGGTCGAGGCAAAGGGCGAAGGCGAGGTCGTTGTTTGCACCCTCGGGCCCCAATCGGCGAAGACCGTCATCAAGGATGCACTCGCCCGCGGAGCTAACCGCGCGATACACATCGTGGTCGAAGATGCGAGATCGCTTTCGGCATACCAGATCGCAAGCACGATCGCCGACGCAATTCGCGACGAGAAGCCCGATCTCATCTTCGGCGGCCTTCAGTCCGATGACGCGAGCTTTGGGCAGACAGGCGTGATCCTCGCGGAATTGCTTGGTGTTCCGCATGCGACGATCGTCATTGAGGTCGATCGTGAGAGCTTAGGCGATAAGATCCGCATCAAGCGTGAACTTGAGGGCGGATGGTATCAGTGGTTCACTTACGACCTTCCCGCACTTCTTACCATCCAATCGGGCATTTCGCAGATCCGATACGCTTCTCTAAAGGGCATTATGGCCGCAAAATCTAAGGAGATCCGCGAGGTCACGCCTTCGGTTGCGACGTTCCCATCAGCTTCGAAGATCGAGAAGGTCTATATGCCATTGAAGACGAAGCAAACGCAGATGCTCGGCGATGGCGACGCCAAGAAAGGCGCGGTCGAACTCGTGGAGAAACTGAAGAACGAAGTACGCGTTATTTGATCTAACACGACGAGGTTTTATCCAAGTTCGGGCCCGATGTCCTAGGATTTCGGGCCCGATCTGCATTCGGCCTTTACAAACGCGAGACCCTGCTCTGATCCGTTGACGAGTGCTTTTTGGGAATCTGCTCTGTAGATTTGGCTTTCTCGTTCAGATAAGGCATTATCTTCGCTAACTAATCTGACGGCGATCTTTTTGCTTATGTGTGACCCCACTCAACGCAGGCTATGCTGCGCCGGAATTGCATTAGGTAATTGGGTCGCTCTTTACTTACGAAGTTGATCGAATCTAGAAAAGGAGAAAGTACGATGTTAAAGAAGCACAGAAACCCCCTTCGCTTGATCACCGGCGGTTTAGCGATCGGCGCATTGGCTGTTCTCGGCCTGTGGTCCGCCGCAGGCACGACCGCCACCTCTGTTCCGTCCACCGTAGGCGGATACCTTTACGATAATGCTCCGCTTCCTACCGGTACGATGACCGAGAGCGGTGTTGCCGCTCCGGCCGGAACACAATGGAGCGAACTACAGCACGATACGGGCAACACGACCGAGTCGAATACGACACTTGGAACGAGTTGCTCCCTGACCACTGCGACTTCCTTCAGATGTGCAGATGATTTCACTGTCCCTGCAGGACAAACGTGGACGGTTGACCAGGTCGTTACGTTTGCATACCAGACCGGCTTTTCGGGATCGACGAGCCCGATCCTCTCAGCAACTCTTCAGATCTGGAGCGGGCGTCCCGGAGATTCCGGCTCGTCGATCATTTTTGGAGATACGACGACGAACCGGCTCGCAACTTCGACTGATGCCCTGATCTATAGAACGGGCGGCACCGTTGTCCCTGCTCCTGCAACGCCCGGAACTACGCGAAAGGTTTGGCAGAACAATATTACGGTAAGCCCTGCACAGGTACTTTCTGCGGGTACATACTGGATCGATTTTCAGACCGCTATCGCGGCAAACGGGGCCCACTTTGCACCGCCCGCGACTGTCGTTGGAAGCCGCACGCAGCCCGGCTGGAACGCGCGACAGCTGACTGGAACCGGGTGGGTTGATGCTCTGGATACCGGTAATCCGGCCGCAGCTCCGGATGTCAACGTGGATTTCCCGTTCAAGCTTGTTGGGACGTCTTCGACTGCGACCGTTGCTTCTTCGAGAGCCGACTTTGATCACGACGGCAAGACGGATGTTTCCGTGTTTCGTCCGAGCGAAGGCAACTGGTACATCAATGGATCGACCGCAGGTGTATCGGTCATCAACTGGGGAATTTCCACGGATGTCCTGACGCCGGCCGATTACGATGGTGATGGCAAGGCTGACACAGCCATCTTCCGCGCAAGCGATACGGAAGGTGCGGCAGACTTCTACATCCTGAATAGCGCGGGCTTTACGCTTTCGGGTTACGCTTGGGGCTCGACAGGCGATGTCCCGACCGTTGGTGATTTCGACGGCGACGGCAAAGACGATGTCGCGATCTATCGCTCGTCTGATTCGAACTTCTACGTTCTTGGCAGCACGAGCGGCATGGTCGTTACCAACGTGCCGGGAACTACACCCGTGGTCGGCGATTACGACGGCGACGGCAAGGCTGACACTGTAATGTATTCCAGCGGTTCGTGGGCAGGCCCGCTATCGGGCGGCACCGTGTTGTCCGGAACACTCGGTGGAGCCGGCGATGTCCCGGTTCAGGGCGACTATGACGGCGACGGCAAGACCGACCTTGCTGTATTCCGCGCGGCGGAAGGGAATTGGTATATCTTCCGCAGCAGCGATTCACAGACCGCAGTGGTTCAGTTCGGTGCTGCTGGCGACGTACCGGCTCCGGGCGATTACGACGGCGACGGAACGGAAGATCAGGCGATCTATCGTGGCGGAACGTGGTGGATCAACGGTTCGACCGCCGGCGTCTCGGTCGTAGCTTTCGGCCTCGGAAGCGACAAACCGGTTCCGGCGTCTGCGAATCCGTAATTCGGGACCTGAACAGAAGCCAAAGAGGCTTTTGTAAAGGTCATGCTTGGGAGAAAGGCTGTCCGCACCGGGCAGCCTTTCTTGATTCTCTCTGCCATTTCAAGCCGAATTTGCTTAGTGCTGGGTTTATTGACATAATTTTAGATTCGAATTTCGGATATTCTGACCTTTTATGAGCGGTATTTTAGTATTCATCGAACACAAGGACTGTGTCCTCAACAAGGCATCGGTCGAGGCCATTGCTGCAGCTCAAAAGATCGGGAGCGATCTCGGTTTGAAAGCAGCGGCAGTGATCCTTTGCGATAAAGATTGCACGGTCGCAAATGATATTGCCGGTTACGACCTCGAGAAGGTGATCGTTGCCAAGAACGCAAAACTTGGGCAGTATTCGCCGGACGGTTATGCAGACGCGTTGACCGAGGTCATCAAGTCAGTAAATCCGCAGTACGTCGTGATGTCGCATACGTATCAGGCTCGTGATTTCGCACCGAAGGTCGCTGCTCGGCTCGGACGCGAGGTTGTCGGCGATTGCATCAGATACCGTGCGGAAGGCGGCAAACTTTTGCTTACACGCCGTATTTTCCTCGGTAAGCTCGACGCGGATGTCTCGCTTGGCGGCGATGCACCGTATTTTGTTACGTTTCAGTCCGGAGCGTTTCGCGGTGATGATGCCGCGAAGGGTTCTGCGCAGGTGGAGACGGTCGATGTCAGCGTCGGCGATATCAGAATGACGTCGGAAGAGGCGTTCCGCGAAGCGAAGGCGGCTGTTGACCTTTCAAAGTCGAACGTGATCGTTGCGATCGGCCGTGGGATCAAATCGCAAGAGAATATCGCCCTCGCCGAAAAGTTAGCTGAGGCACTCGGCGGCGACCTTGCGGCATCGCGTCCGATCTGCGATTCGGATTGGCTCCCGATCGACCGCCAGATCGGTTCTTCGGGCCAGACCGTCGCACCAAAGCTCTACATTGCACTCGGAATTTCAGGAGCGATACAACACATCGTCGGGATGAAGAATTCCGGCACGATTGTAGCCATCAACAAGGACGCCGAGGCACCGATCTTCGACATTGCCGACTACGGCATCGTCGGCGATCTGTTTGAGGCAGTGCCGGTGATGATCGAGGAACTGGCAAAAGCCTGATCCGACACGCAAGAGCGGTTTTAGGTAAAGAGCACAAGACGCCATTTGCGGGCGCTTGTGCTCTTTTTGTTTCGGTTCTTGGCGAACCGATCAGAATCGCAGCTTGATGCCGCCGTTGAAAATCCGCCCCTCGGTATGCGTGTAGATCTCGGCGAACGTCGGGTTGCTGTGCGGGCCAAGGACGACAGGCGAATACCGGCCCTGGCGTTCATCGAAAAGGTTTTCACCGTTGATGAAAATGCTGATCTTCCCGAAGGTCTTTTCCGCAAAAATGCCGAACTCGTGGATATTTCGCGTCAGCGAACGATCGTCGAGCACCTGACGACTCCCGAAATAGTACTCGACACCGGTCTTGAAACTCTCGGCCTTTTCAAGCACGAACGAAGAATTCACCTTATGCCGCGGCAAAAGCGTGAGGCGGCGGTTCCCAGTTAGATATCCCGCTTTTGCGTCCGTGAAGGTGTATCCGACAAACAGCTTTGCGATGCCGTAGGTGGCCTTGAAATTCGTTTCGCCGCCCTTGCTGACTATCGGCGAGGCAGCATTACTAAATCGAAAGAGGCCGTCGGATCCCGGAGTTAGCACAAGAGGCTTGGTGATCTGCGTGTAAAAGAAGAGCTGATTTATCGAGTACTCTATTTTGTCGCCGATCGTCCCCGTGTAGTTCAAGTCGAATGTCCCGCCCTGGCTTCGCTCGGCTTTGAGCGTGTTGCCGATGCTGACAACATTCTCAAAGAGCTTTTCCTCGGCATCCTCAGTGAAAACGCTCGGCGGCTTGTAGCCAAGTCCATAGCCGATCCGCGAGGTGAGATGGTCACTAAAGCGGTACAAAAGCGAAACTCGCGGTAGGACGAACGTTCCGTAATCGGCGACGCGATCGACGCGGAGGCCCGCCTCGATGCTCAATTTCGGCGTTATATCGACCGTATCCTGCACGAAGACTCCAACGGTCGTACGTGTCTCGCTCCGATCGAGCGGAGCGCTTATAGGCCTCGTTTCGCGAAATCGGTCATAAACCACGTTCGCCCCCAGCACAAAGGCGTTCCGGCCGATCGCTTTGTAGTAGGCGAGGTCTGTGTAGGAATTGAACTGCGAGCCCTTGAACTCGTGGCCCGGTGCCTTGATCGTCCGCGAGAAAAATGCAAGGCTTTGGCGGCCGACAAATCGGCTCCCGTCGGTAAAGCTTCTGGCTAGATTTAGGGTCGTGATGCTGCGAAGTGAGTCGCTCTTTTCGAAGTATTGATGAATGCCGTTCGGGCCTTTGCTGATCGCGAAGATGTCACCGCCAACGCGAGATTGATAGCCGAAGGAACTGCCGATCGTCAGCTCCGTTTTGTCATCCAGGGTGATGAAGAATCGCGGGTTGACCGTGAAGGCCTTTGTTCGCGGTAATTCGGTAAAATCGTCGTCATCAACGTCGTATTCGCGTTGATAATTCGCCGAACCCAACAGCGTGTAGCCAAATCTTGCATATCGGCGCGACGTGAAGATCGAAAAGTCGGTTCCGAGAGCGGACGTTTGATTAAGTATCAGGCTCGTAGTCTGCCGTTCGGATGGTGTTTTTGAGACGAAATTAACAACGCCGGCGATCGCCCCCGCACCATAGAGCGTGCCGGAAGGGCCCTTGATCACCTCAACTTGCTTGAGATCGAGCGGCGGGATCTCGAGGATGCTCAGGCTGCCCGAAAAGCCTCCGAACGCGGGGAATCCGTCCTTTAGAAGCTGCGTGTAGCGGCCATCGAGTCCCTGTATCCGTATGCTCTGCGTTGCCGAGGCAGCTGAGGTCTGATTGACCTGAATACCGGTGCTTTCGTGAAGCACCATTGAGACGTTGGCGGGCCGCATATTTATCTTCTCATCGACCTCCTCTTCGTCGATCGATTCGACGCGAGTCGGCTCATCCTCTATCTCGCGGCCGGTACGCGTAAGGTTTACGGTAACGGAGCCAAGCTCCGTGTTGATCGTCAAGAGGACGACGCGTTCGGAGGCGTCGGCGAGCGGAAACGTGAGTTTCAAAACCACGCGCTCGTATCCGGGCGAAAATACGTCTATGGAATGTTCGCCGTTCGGTATGCCGGTGATCTCGACCCGGCCGTCAGCAGCGGAAACTGCCTGTCGATCCGTACCCACGACCGTAACGGTCACGTCGGCAACGGCCTGGTTGGTTTCCGAATTCTTGATCTTAAGCCGCAGGGAATTGCCGTCCTGGGCAAATATCGGGGAGGCCGCGATCGCCACGGCCAGTACAATAAAAAGCTTTTTCATCTTTCTCCTAACTCAAATACAACTGTGATCGCCGAATGCGAATGCAATGGCGGTAAAATGGGAGCACGTTGTGATCAGAGTCAGGCCTTGGGTGGCTGCCAAATGGTGGAGAAATTCTCCGGAACGTAAGAATGGAAGTGGGTCTCTCGAACTTGCGGTATGACCGCGAAGCCTTCGGCGTTGAGGTTGAAGGACGAAGGGTGTGAAGGTGCGGACTGGCCGCAGCAAGAGCACGAACAGATCGGCGAACAGTCGTCCGTGTCCGCCTCCTCACCGCTATCGATGTGCGCAGTGATCGTGCTGTGCCCCTGCTTGTCAACAAAATAAGCGAGAGCGTCGCCGCATGGCTGTACGCCAAGGGCGACGATGTAGATCGTAAGAATCAGTGTGACTGCCTTCATCAAAGCGAAAAGGTTAGCATTTTGGGCAAAGCACAGGCAATCATAGATAGCACTTTACGCATTCTCGGCGGCGGCTTCGAGGTCTGCGATAATGATCTTCGTCATTTTAAACATCGCCTGCGCGACGCGGCCTGCTTTTTCGCGGTCGGGGTCGCTCAATAGCTTCATCAGAATCGGTGGCACGATCTGCCACGAAACGCCAAACTTGTCCACGACCCAGCTGCAAGGTTGTTCTTCGCCACCATCTGCGGCAAGACCATCGTATAGGTGATCGATCTCGTCCTGCGTATCTGCATTCACCATTAGCGAGATCCCTTGTTCGAATTTGAACGTTGGGCCGCCGTTGAAGGTGTTGATACGTTCTCCGTTGATCTCGATCGAGCCGCCCATTACTTTGCCATCAGGGCCGGGCACCGAGGAGACGATCTTTGAATTAGGGAAAAGCGAAACATAAAAATCCATTGCATCGCCCGCATTGTCGTTGAACATTAGAAACGGTGTGATCTTTTGCATACTAATCTCCTTTTTTTGACTCAGTGTTATGCCGACGCAGCGTCGGAAACCTGCTCGGCAAGCAACGCGTCAAGCTTTTCATATCCGTCGACAACGCCGCGTTCCATCCCGGACTGCAGCATTCCGTCCCGATCCTCAACTGTTTGAAAGACCGATTGATGGTTGATCCGCGAGCGTCTGCCCGGCAGCTCTTCAAAGCGGGTGGTCCCAAGGATCACATGCCCTTTTTCAGGAAGGCCGTCGAATTCGAACGTGCCGATGATCCGCTCATTCGTTAACACCTCGTGGTACACGCCGTGGAAGACGTACTCATGCCCATCACGCTCGTGAATGAACCGGTACGAACCGCCGTCCACCGCGTCCATCTTGTCGATCGTCATGGTGAGGTCTTTCGGGCCGACCCACTGTTTGTAAAGCTCCGGATCAGTATATGCTCGAAAGAGCAGCTCCCGCGGAGCATCGAATTCGCGGATTATGAATAATTCCTGCTTGCCCGGTTCGGCATTGATCGTTGTTTTGTTAGCCATCATTTTTCTCCTTTCTTCTTTTTCATTTCAGCTTGTAACACTTCATCGAGTCTGGTGAAAGCCTCGTCAGTCTTTTGCGTGAACCGCTTCACCCAAGCCTCAAACTCGGTCATCTTGCTGCTGTTGATCGAATAGATCCGCTGCTGCTTTCGTTTTTCTACATTTACAAGTCCTGCCTCGCGAAGGATCTTCAGATGCTGCGAAACGGCAGCGTGCGTCGTGCCGAATCGCCCGTAAATATCTGTTGCCGCAAGGGATCCGACGGCGGCGAGCAGCTCAAGGATCTTTCTTCGATTCGGTTCCGCGATCGCAGCAAATGCGTCCATATGAGAGAAGATATAGCAATGGCTTAATTAAGTCAAGACGAAAATACAGAGTTTGATCGACTGTCCTTTTGGCCGTTTAGCCGCCCCCGCTGTCTATTGTCCTTCTCGGAAGAGCCTTGGCTTTCTTCGCGTTACGACAGGGGCGATGCGTTCTGTGCATTCTGTGCATTTTGTATCAATTTGTGCGTTTTGTGCATTTTTATACGATCTGTGCATTTTGGGGTTCAAATGGGTGGAGCCGTTGGTTATGCTTCCTGTGGTTGGTTGATGTTTGACAATTTAGTTTGCACCTTCCGCGGCAGCGTCTTTGAGAGCTTTGCGAATGTATTTGCGTTCTTTGCGTTTGGATCAACGTGAAAAATGCCAGAGAGAGACGATGTAGCTCTGTTTGGCAGGAAACGCAGAGTTCGCAAAGTGAGGCCCGCAAAGTTCGCGAAGTGAAGCCCGCAAAGGACACAAAGGGAAAGAATCTCGCGGCAGCGTCTTTGAGAACTTTGCGAAATGCCTTTGCGTTCTTTGCGTTGAGATCAATGCGGAAAGAAGGGAAACGAGACAATGCATTCTCGGTCGGCTGAAAACGCAAAGTTCGCGAAGCGAAGCCCACGAAGGCCGCGAAGGAATGGCCGCCGAGTCCGAAAAATAGGAGGATCTCGCGGCAGCGTCTTGTGAACTTTGCGAATATCTTCGCGTTCTTTGCGTTGAGATCAATGCGGAAAGAAGGGAAACGAGACAATGCATTCTCAGTCGGCTGAAAACGCAAAGTTCGCGAAGCGAAGCCCGCAGAGGACGCAAAGAGAAAGGGGGCAGGATCTTCGGGTAGGTATGTCGAGGGGTGGATGGCGTTGAGCCCTTACTGACGTACGGGCTACGGAAACGGCCAGGGGTGCTTGTCGCCGAGCGGCGAAGCTTTGCTTCGCCGTCAGCGGAATGAAAGGCCCATGGCGGCTAAGCCGCCGATTACTTTAAGTGATCGCGCCGGAGAAGCGGAGGTTCTCCGCGTGGCCGGATCGCGGATGGTTCTTACGCGGCCGCCCGTGAGCCGAGGACGTCTACTATGGCTTTGCCGATGTCGGCCGGTGACTTCACGACGCGGATGCCGGCTTCTTCGAGAGCTTTCATCTTCTCGGAGGCCGTGCCTTTTCCGCCGGAGATGATCGCACCGGCGTGTCCCATGCGGCGTCCCGGTGGAGCGGTTTGGCCCGCGATGAAGGCAACGATCGGTTTTGTGACGTTGTCTTTTGCGAACGCCGCGGCGTCTTCTTCTGCCGTGCCGCCGATCTCGCCGATCATCACGATCGCGTCGGTCTCGTCGTCAGCTTCAAATAGGCGAAGGGCGTCGGTATGCGTCGTACCGATGATCGGGTCGCCGCCGATGCCGATGGCCGTCGATTGGCCAAGTCCAAGAGCGGTCAGCTGCCCGACGGCTTCATAGGTCAGGGTACCGGAGCGGGAGACGACACCAATGCGGCCTTCTTTGTGGATGTGGCCGGGCATAATTCCGACCTTGCATTTTCCCGGCGAGATGATGCCCGGGCAATTCGGGCCGATAAGACGCGTTTCGCGAGACGAGAGGTATTCGTTGGCCTTGACCATATCGGCAACTGGGATGCCCTCGGTTATGCAGACGACGAGCGGAAGCTTGGCGTTCGCGGCTTCCATAATGGCGTCCGCAGCGAATGCAGGCGGCACATAAATGACCGACACGTTGGCTCCGGTCTCTTTTACGGCATCTGCGACGGTGTTGAAGACCGGCACGCCCTCATGCGTTGTCCCGCCTTTTCCCGGCGTCACGCCGGCAACGACATTCGTTCCATATTCACGCATCTGCAGCATATGGAATGTGCCTTCTTTGCCCGTAATACCCTGCACAAGCAGGCGAGTGTTCTTATCGACTAGGATACTCAATTTCGAATAGCTCCTTGAAACTAAAGGTGTTTGAACAAACGCAAATTATAGCATACGACCTGCCGATGCACATTTGGGCGGCTGGTCAACTCTTTTCGTCGGAACTTTGTCGGCAGGCGGATCGTTCATAGATCAGGCATCGGCCGAAGAATAACTTCCCAAAAAGCTTGGTTCGCCCGTTGGGCGGAAGAATATGAGAGAACTGACCTCATTTTACACGGACGCATTTGTGATCGCGGTGAAATCCATTCTCGAACACAAACTCCGTGCGTTCCTGACGCTTATCGGGATCATCATCGGCGTCGCGGCGGTCGTCGTGGTCGGTGCGAGCATTGCAGGGCTCAAAACGTACGTGATTGACCGCGTGTCAAAGGTCCTTGGCTCTGAACACTTTATGATCACGCGTATGGCGTCAACCGGTCGTATGTCCGATGAGGAGTTCGAGCGGAAGAATCGCCGCAATCGCCGCGTTACGTGGCGTGAATTTCAGTACCTACGTGAGAACTGCCAAACGTGCAGCTATGTCGGGGCGCAGGTAGCCGATAACGCCGACCTCGACCGGGATGGCGTCGAAATGCCTGCGGTTTCGATCCGCGGAGTAACCCCCGAGATGCTGGAGATCGAAAGCAAGGACCTCGAAGAAGGACGTTTTGTTACCGCTCAGGAGGTTGAAAGTTCGGCGCCGGTGACGGTTCTTGGCGCCGATGTTCGGGACAAGTACTTTCCGGTCGGTTCAGCCCTCGGTAAGGAGATCAAGCTTCGGGGTGTTCCACTGACAGTGATCGGCGTCGAAAAGGCACGAGGCTCCTTCATGGGCTCGCCGATGGATCGGCTGATGTATATCCCGATCTCGCTGCACACTCAGCTCTTCGCCCGCGAGAGTGGAATTCAGGTGCATGCGAGTGCTCTCGACAGAGATAAATTCCCCGAGGCGATGGATGAGGCGACAGTCCTGCTTCGCAATTATCGGAAGCTGAAGGGAAGCGAAGAGGACACCTTCAGCCTTGTGAATACGGACGAATTCAATTCGCAGATGGACCAGTTCACGGGTGCGATCGCTGCCGTCGTCATCCCGATCACAATGATCATCCTGGTCGTTGGCGGCATCGTCGTGATGAACATCATGCTTGTCTCGGTCACCGAGCGAACATTTGAGGTGGGCTTAAGGAAGGCACTTGGAGCGTCGCGAAAGCAGATATTGCTTCAGTTCCTGATCGAATCCGCACTGCTCTGTATCTGCGGCGGGCTGGTCGGCCTACTAGTTGCGACCGGTGTTGTTGCATTGATCACGGTCATCGCCGGGATGACGATGACCATCACGCCCGGCTACATCATTTTGTCGATCGCTGTTTCGAGTTCGATCGGGATCGTCGCAGGGCTCTATCCGGCGTGGAAGGCATCGAAGCTCGATCCGATAGTCGCTCTGACGCAGGTGTGATGAGGTACAGACCGATAAAGGTATCAGTATGAGGTTTTCAACATCATTGCCAAGAGAAGTTCTGCGGATGGCGATGGACTCGGTCCTCTCGCACAAGTTCAGGTCTGTGCTGACCATTCTCGGCATTGTCGTCGGGATCATCACGGCGATCGTCGTCGCCTCGCTTTTGACAGGAATGCGGAACTCGATCGTGTCGATCGTGGAAGATTACGGAAGCAACAATATACACGTATACCATCTGTCATCGGGCTTCGATGAACCGAGCCGTGATGAGAGGAACCGACGTCCGCTCACGGATGCCGATGCCGCAGCGCTCTTCGCCCAGTCTTCTTCGGTCAACGACCTGACAAAGATCGCACCCAATATCGGATCATTCAACGGAAGCTTTAACGACAATTTAGTTTACGAAGGGAAGAATTATCGCTGGGCGTTGACGGACGGTGTTGAGCCGAATTATGCGCAGCTCTCGAACCTTGTCCTGCGTGCGGGCCGCTTTATCACGGAATCGGACAACATTCAGCGGCGGAATGTTCTTGTTATCGGCGTGAATTGTGCCGAGGCCCTGTTCCCGGACCACGAAGACGAGGCGGTCGGAAAGGTCGTTCGAATGAACGGCACGACTTGGGAGATCATCGGCGTGATCGAAAAGCGAAAGGCCGCATTTCTCGGAGAAAATCCCGAGGATCGAAAGGTGCTGATGCCGTATCGAACCGCAAGGAAGGCCGCTCCGGAAAGGAAAGAAGAACGTATCATCGTGCAGGTCAAGCCCGGCGAACTCGCGCTAGGTGCCGGTGACATCGAGAGCATTCTACGGAAGCGCCGCGGACTGAAAGTCGGCGAACCAAATGATTTCGACATCGAGACGGCGGAAGATATGATCGCTCAGTTTGACGGTATCATTGGCGGCGTTGGCATCGCGGCGATCGCGATCTCTTGCTTGGGCCTGCTCGTCGGCGGCATCGGCGTGATGAACATTATGCTCGTCTCCGTTACGGAAAGAACGAAAGAGATCGGCATCCGAAAAGCGCTGGGAGCGACGCGTTCTGCGATCGTGCTGCAGTTCCTGCTCGAAGCAATGACGCTAACCTTCTTCGGCGGCGTGATCGGGATCGTGCTCGCGATCGGGATAAGCACGCTCGTAATGCTCCTTGTTCCGTCGCTGCCCGCACAAGTGCCTTTGTGGGCAATAGTTACGGGTATCGCTACCTCGATCGGCGTCGGGCTGATCTTCGGCGTTCTGCCCGCAAGAAAGGCCGCAAAACTCGATCCGATAGAGTGCTTGAGGTATGAGTAAGACCGCGTGGTCGAGCACCTCTAGCTCTTTACAAGCTATTCATCCTTCAGTCGAAATCCGATCGGCTCCGCGCCTGCGACCTTAACGGCTTCAACCAATTTGATGAGGTCGCGGTATTTGAGCGTCTTTGAAACGTTCAAATAGACCGATTTTTCGACTTCGTTCGTTCCCTCCCGAAACACGCCGTTGTCCTCACGAGCCCTGAAGACCTCCGCAAGTCTAGCTCCCAACGCAGAAAGGTCGGAGATAGTTTCGCCGTTAAGAGTTACGTGACCGTCGTCATCCAACATAGAGACCGTTAGGCTTAAAGGATTGGGCCGAACGACCTCGTCCGTTCTCGGCTGCTGACGCAATTTTACCTCGAACCTTCGGAGATGCAGTTGGTATGGATCCTCTTCATTTTTCTTACCGGTGACAACTAAGCCAACCTTGTCAACGTCGGCTTTCGTGATACTGTCAAAGATCGCAAGAATATTTTCAACAGAAATACCGACATCGCCTTTGAAATAGACGATCCGTCGCTCGGGCGGTTTCGTTGCCATCGAGCTTTCCACTAGTACCGGCAATTCTTCTCTGGTTAGCGGTTTTTCACCGATCTTCGTCCGTTCGGACATTTTATTATCAGAGGTCATTGTCAGAACGAACGAAGCTTCCTTATCGATGTCAGCGTCAATATCCGCAACGCTTGCCTCCGGCAAATTGACCAGCTCATGATCTCTTTTCGGCTCGTTGATCAAAAACGGGAGAGCGACTGCAAACGCGATAAGCAGAATTTCAAGGAAAATAGCCGTCGAGAGCGAGAACCATTTGGCCTTTGAACGGGACGACAAGGGCACGACGGACGCGACAAGCAGCAAAAGAATGACGAAGGGGGCTGAGATCATACTGAACATCGTTAACTGGCCGACCCTCGCTCCGACATTGCTTAAACCGTACGAGCCTATCCAACTGCCCGGACTCATAGCTTCGATGACCAAATACTTAGCGAGCCAAAACAACGCTGGAGGCACAATGCCCAAGATCCCGCCCACAACATAAAACCAAAATTGCGGCGAAGAGGTGGCCGTTGTGGTCATCGTTCTGATCGCTACGGTAATGATCAATGCAATTCCGATTCCCGCAGCAAGATACAACGAAATTGTCACGGGCAGCGTTGCCTCGTTCACGCCAATCATGACTGCAGAAATGCCAACGGCTTCACTCGTTCTCAGCGCCTGAAACAGGCGTATTAGTAAAAACGAGCCAAAAGCCCCACCGATCGCGGGGATCGCATACGTCACGGCCGCCAGTAATCTAACAAGGATCGAAATACGGAAACGGGACCGCTCATTTTCGGCATTTAACATCGATGGCTCCATTTTTCCTCCTAATTCGGGATCTGATCGTCCGTGGGTGTCAGGTGACGCGTTATTCCCGGTAACGTTTTTCACCCCAACAATATCGAAACATCACGTCAATTCTACGGTCGAGCCGAATTCGGGCACTACGGCGTTCCAGCCGAATTTATCGTGAATGTGTTTTGCCATCGCGGCGGCGGCTTCCGGTTCGCCGTGAGTGGTGAAGATCGTCTTCGGCGCGGCCGGCAGGCCGGACAGCCATTTGAGGACGCCCTGCCAATCAGCGTGGGCCGAGAATCCGTCGATGCTCTCGACCGTGCAGTTGACCTTAACCTGCGTCTTCATAATGCGGACCTCGCGTTCGCCATCCTGCACACGGCGTCCCGTCGTCCCGGCGGCCTGATAGCCTACGAAAACAACGGTCGCATTTTCGTCCGGCAGCATACGGATCGCGTGGTGCAGAACGCGGCCGCCCGAGATCATTCCGGAAGCAGAGATGATGATCCGGGGCCCACGCATATCGTTGATGCGTTTGGATTCGTCGCGTGTTGACGCGGTCTGCATAGAGCCGGTTCGTAGCGGATGCCGTTTTGATGCAAGGATCGACGTGTATTCTGCGTCGTGCTCCTCGGCAAATCGGTTGTAGATCTGCGTTGCCTGGTTTGCCATCGGCGAATCGACGACGACGGGCAAGACAGGTATCTTTCCTGCATCTTCGAGTTCGCGTATGAGGTAAAGGATCTCCTGGGTTCGCCCGACCGCGAAAGCGGGAATCAAGATAGGGCCTTTTCTGTGAACGGCTTCGTTGATGATGCGTGCGAGCTTTTCGCCCGGATCTATATCTGTGTGCAGACGATCGCCGTAGGTCGATTCGCACATCATGTAGTCACAAGCGGGCGGCGTTGCAGGATCTTTCAAGATCGGCGTGTCGTAATGGCCGAGATCGCCTGAGAAGAGGAACTTGATCGAGCTTCCGTCAGCCCGGGCGTTCTCAAGCTCGACAAGTACGAGGCTCGACCCCATGATGTGGCCGGCGATGAGGAAGCTCGCTTTCACGCCCTCACAGACATCGACGGGCTTTGCGTCGTTATGGACAAGCTGCAAGCGTTCGAGAGCGGCCCGCGCGTCATCTTCATCGTAAAGCGGCAGAGCCGGTGAATGCGAGGTCAGCTCGTGGCGGTTGCGGTAATCGGCTTCCTCTTCCTGCAGGCGAGCGGAATCGGTAAGAAGTATCCGCATCAGGTCGCCGGTCGGCTTTGTCGTAATGACAGGGCCTTTGAACCCGAGCTTGACGACACGAGGCAGGAAGCCCGTGTGGTCGATATGTGCGTGGGTGATGATGACGGCGTCGAGTTCTTCCGGGTTGAAGGGAAGAGGCTGCCAGTTCCGTTCGCGCAGTTCCTTCAAACCCTGGAAGAGTCCGCAATCAACCAGGATCTTTTTGCCGTTGTGTTGGAGAAGGTATTTCGAACCGGTAACGGTTCCGACGCCGCCGTAAAATGAAACGCTTGCCATTGAACAAATCTAACATACGACGACAATATTTCCGCATCGTACGGGCGAGCTTGGATCGGATGAAGCAGTGCCTTTTGACCGTTCTTAGCGAGGCGCCGAATTTTCCGCCGGAAACCGGAATTTCAGGGTCAAAATCAGCCTGAAAATTATTTTCAAAAAGGCTTGTTTTTATCAATATTTAGGTTGACAAATGTCTCGCAGATTCTTATCTTTACCTTTGCTCTGAAAAAGAAAGAGTTTGGAGCAATAGGCCGTGTTTGATCGGCCGGTTTACCTTGCAAGGGTAATCAATCTTTGAGAATACATAGGAGTCTTAATTAAAATGACAAAAGCAATTGCACTTTCAGCAGTTCTCGGTCTTTCCGCTCTCGGCTTTGCCTGCGGCGCACCGGCTGCCAACACCACGGCTAACAATGCCAACCACAACACCAATGCGTCGAACGTGAACGCAGTTAACTCGAACGCTACATCGTCGAACTCGAACGCAGCTGCGTCGAACTCGAACGCAACAGCTTCGAACACGAACGCTGCTCACAGCAACACGGCTGCTAACTCGAACGCTAAGGCTGAGCCTGCAAACGCAGCTGCTAACAAGGCTGACGAGAAGAAGGCTGACGAAAAGAAGGCCGAAGAGAAGAAATAGTTTTCCTGACGGGGTTGAATTGACCTCGAAAAGGTAATTATTCGAAGGCACGCTGCCCAAGCATTTGGGACGCGTGCCTTTTTCCTTTGTTAAAAGTTTGTTGAAAAAGCACTTTTAGGGGTTGACTTGTCGCTCTGACCTGCATATATTGTCGAATGTTCCCTAAATCAAAGCTTTATCGGGACAATTCAAGGCACGGCCTTATGGCCTGAGTCTTGGGAAAAAATTAGATCTAATCTTTGAAGAAGACAGGAGAGTCAATTGTTATGAAAAAAGTGATCGCTCTTTCGGCCGTTCTGGCCTTGGGTGCTCTTGGAATGGCCTGCGGAGAAGCAGCCACGAATACCGCAGCTAACAAAGCTGTGGCAAACGCAATGAATACAGCTAACGCCGCTATGGCAAACGCTGCTAACGCAATGGCTAATGCTGCAAACGCAATGGCGAATGCCGCTAACCACGCTGCAAATGCTGCTGGCACCGCTGCTAACTCGGTAGCTAACGCTGCTAAGGATGTGAAGCCGGCTGCTAATGCACCCGCAAATGCGAACGCAAAAGAAGAGAAGAAATAGTTAACGGATAAAATTCGTTACTTTCTTTGAATTGGCTCGAGTGTTCTAGACATTCGAGCCTTTTTCTTGTTTGGCGAGGATCTTGTGCAAATCGTCAACCGTCGTCACGGGGCGAGAGCAAACGAAATTCTCACATAGATAGGCCCTGGCTTTGGCACTGTCCGCGCGATCCTTGAAGAGCGGGACCGACGCAGAATCCGCCGACGGATCGGAAGATATCGCGACCGTTGTGGTCGGAAGATATGCCGCGAGTGCAGCACGCTCAAGCTCATTTTCTTTTGGCCCGACGACCGCGAGCTCTCCACGATTGTTGAGCAGGAATTCGAGGGTTGACAGAGCACGCCCAAACCCCTGCGGATATCGAGCGATCTGCCTTGCTGCGAGCCGGAGCGTCGCAACCGCAAACCTTTCATAACGCTCATCTCCCGTTAGCTTTGCGATCCGAAGCAAAACGTCGGCGGTGGCAGAGTTTCCCGAAGGTGTTGCGTTGTCGGTAAAGTCCTTTGAGCGGACGACCAACTCTTCGTGGTCATTCGATGTGTAGAAGAAACCGCCGGCGTCCTGATCCCAAAAGTGTTCGATCATCTGATCGGCGAAAGCCCGTGCCCGATCAAAATACTCTATCTTCCCGGTCGTTCGATAAAGAACTAAAAGGCCGTCCGCGACATTTGCATAGTCGTCCAAATAACCATTCAATTTTGCCTCGCCCATTTTCCACGATCGGTAGAGCCGGCCTTCACTGTTGATCATTTGATCGTGCAGAAACTGCGCATTCCTTTCAGCTGCCGCAAGATAATGCTCGTTTCCGAGAACACCTGCAGCGTCTGCGAAGGCCGCGAGCATCAGGCCGTTCCACGAGGCGAGTACCTTCTCGTCGCGATGCGGCTTTACGCGCTTTTCACGCAGCTCGAAAAGTTTTTGCCTGCCGTTCTCAAGTAGCATAAACAGGTCGAGCGGATCCATCTTCAGAGCGGAGGCAGCCGAATCGATGGTGCGTGGACGATTCAGAATGTTCTTACCTTCAAAATTCCCGCCCTTCGAGACATCGAAGAAGAACTTGAATGCGTGAGCGTCTTCGCCGAGGGCATCATCGACCTCCTCCTCGCTCCAGACAAAGAATTTTCCTTCTTCACCCTCGCTGTCTGCATCCTGGCTCGAATAAAATCCGCCGCTCGCGTCGGTCATTTCACGCAGAACATAGTCAAGAGTTTCGGTCGCAATTCGCCGGTATTCTTCGTTGCCTGTAACTTGGAAGGCGTGCAGATAAACGCGTGCAAGTTGGGCGTTGTCGTAGAGCATTTTTTCGAAATGCGGCACGAGCCATACATTATCCACGGAGTATCTGTGGAAGCCGCCGCCGAGCTGGTCGTAGATGCCTCCGAACGCCATCTTGTCGAGCGTAAGGAGCGTCATTTCGAGCGACCGCTTATCGCCGATCGTGTGGTCGCGGCGGAGCAGGAACTCAAGCGACATTGCCTGCGGGAATTTCGGTGCCCCGCCGAATCCGCCATTCGTGGCGTCGAAACTTCGATCGAATGAATTGAACGCTCCATCAAGGATCTCGGAGGAGAGGGAAGTTCCCTCGCTGACGATCGAGAGCCGTCGCAGTTCGCCGATGATCTCGTTCGCAGAGTGTTCGATCTCATCACGCCTCTCTTTATACGCTTCGGCGATGCTCATCAGGATCTGCCGCCAGGAGGGCATTCCGTATCGTGGCAATGGAGGGAAGTATGTGCCGCCGAAGAATGGGCGCTTGTCCGGCGTTAAGAACACATTCATCGGCCAGCCGCCGCGTCCCGTCGTCATCTGCACGAAGCTCATATATATCTGGTCAACGTCGGGACGCTCTTCCATATCGACCTTGACGTTAACGAAGCTCTCATTCATCAGCTTCGCGGTCTCGGCATCCTCGAAAGATTCGTGCTCCATAACATGGCACCAATGGCAGGCGGAATAGCCGATACTAACGAGCAAAGGCTTGTCTTCGGCCTTCGCTTTTTCAAAGGCTTCCGGGCCCCACGGGAACCAATCCACGGGATTGTGCGCATGCTGCAAAAGGTATGGCGAGGTTTCGTTGATGAGCCGATTCGAGAACTTCGATGGTGTTGACATAGGTCTATTCTTTCACGCCCGTGTGAGCGACTCAAAACCGTTAGCCGCCGCCGGCCGGCTTTTCCCTCTTTTGCAAGCTTCTGGTATATTGGTCGTATCTATGACTTCGCGTTCCATTGCAAAGCTTAGACCCTCAAGGCAACGCGCCAACCTCTTTGGCGGCGACTAATCATCGAAAATTCGACTTGCAGGACCGGCGATAGATCGTCGGTAAAACCTTTTGGATAAGTCCGCACAAGCAGGTGCGGCGCACACCCTTATTTCAGGAGATCAAGATCATGAAGCCGTCAACCGAATTACAGAGACCACTTATTAAAACGGAACTCCCGGGGCCGAAGTCCCGCGAGATCATCGATTCCGATGCAAGATACGTAACGCCGAGCTATCCGCGTCCGGATTACAAGCTCGTCGTCGATCATGCCCAAGGTGTTTGGGTTACAGACGCGGACGGAAACCTCTTTCTCGATTGCAACGCCGGCGTCGCGGTTTGTTCAACCGGCCATTGCCATCCGGAGGTCGTTGCTGCGATCACAAAGCAGGTGAATGAGTTCATACATTTCTGCGGGACAGACTATTTCTACCGCCAGATGCCGGAACTCGGGAAAATGTTGGAAGAGATCGTTCCGATCGACGGCCCGACCCGTACGCATTTTGCAAATAGTGGAGCAGAAGCGATCGAAACTGCATTGAAGCTTGCGATGTACCATACGAAGCGGCAAAAGTTCGTTTCGTTCTACGGTTCGTTCCACGGACGTACGCTTGGAGCCCTCTCGTTGACGTCGTCAAAGCGTGCACAGCGGCTTGGATTTATGCGGCAGCCGCTCGATGTAGTTCATATTCCGTATCCGAACAAATTCCGCCACTTTGCAACGAATATGCCGACCGACGAGGCGACGATCACTCGCGATGTCGTAAGCTGGCTCGAAGATCGTGTCTTCCAAACAACGACGCCGCCTGAAGAGGTCGCGGGCATCGTGCTTGAAGTCGTTCAGGGCGAGGGCGGCTATATTCCTGCTCCGAAGGCGTTCGTCAAAGAGCTTCGACGCATCTGCGACGAGAACGGCATTATGCTCATCGTGGACGAGGTTCAGTCCGGAATGGGCCGTACCGGCAAGATGTTCGCGCTCGATCATTACGACGGCATAAGGGCCGACATTATCTGTATGGCAAAAGGCCTCGGATCCGGTATGCCGATCGGTGCCTGTACCGCTCGGGCAGATATTATGGACTGGCACAAGGGAGCGCACGCATCGACGTTCGGCGGCAATCCCGTCGCTCTCGAAGCCGCGATGGCAACGATCCGCCTGCTCAAGGGCGGGCTCGTCGAGAACAGCCGCGAGGTCGGTGCATACCTCGAAGCGGGCCTTAACGAACTCAAGGCCAAATACGACTGCATCGGCGATGTACGCGGGCTTGGAATGATGCTCGGCGTCGAATTTGTGACGGATAAAACGAGCTTGAAAGCAGATGCGGAACTTCGCGATAAGGTCGAGATGGAATGCTATAATCGAGGGCTTATCATTCTCGGATGCGGCTCGAACTCGATACGCTTCTCGCCGCCGCTGATCCTTACGAAAGAGAATGTCGATGTCGCTCTGCAGATCTTCGACGAGGCGATCGCGGCCTCGATCTAGAAAATCGACCGTATTGGCTTACACGCCCGACAGGCTTTCACGCTTGTCGGGCGTTGTGTTTTTGGCGGCATTTTTGAAATTTCTAACGCAAAAATCTATCCTAAATACCGTCATAATAAAGAGAAATTTCTCGAAATCGAACGTCCGGAGAAGAAGAACTATGTCAACTTTGACCATGGCCGAAACAAAGGGTGTATGCCAGATCGCTTATGATGGCGTTACGGGTGACCGATACAGTTTTCCTGATGGAACTATCTGGTCGATCTTGGCCGACAGGGCGACGCATCTAACGGGATTTAAGGCAGTCCTTACAAAGCCGGAGAATCGCGAACTCTATGTTCTCGCGTTTGCCGGCAGCGACTCGGTCATGGATTTTATACACGATGGCATACAGGCTCTCGGCGGGTATTCTCATCAATACACACAGGCATTGTCGCTTACGCTCAGGTATCAACGGGAGTATGGAGTTCACCACCTTGCGGGCCACTCTTTGGGCGGCGGCCTCGCTGCATACTCATCCGTAAGAACGAGGATCACAGCAAGCACGATCAATCCGGCACCGCTTGTCGGCATGATGACGATCGGATCGCTTCGCGGTAATCCGCAGATCACCAACTACGTACCCGCGAACGGAGAGGTCGTAAGCAGCTCGTGGGGTCGAAATCCAGGCAGAGACATCAAGGTGACCGCGACAGGGAATTTTTTGACACGCCATATGGTTGGGAATATGATGCCCGACATTCCATTGCCGGTTAAGGTCGGCGGCGGCGCTTCGGGAAGCTGGTAAGCAGGAGCTGCCGCCAACGTGAATTGCCCAGAGCATCTCGCTGATTTGCGTGGAATGGCGAGGACGGATATTCTTCTATGGAGCTTAAGACGGCTAGGACTGATTTGGAGCTCTAATTCAATACAATTCTAATATAATGAGCAATTTAACATTTGGGATCATTAAGCCCGATGCGGTTCGGGCAGGGAAGCAAGGTGCGATCATTCAACGCATTCTGGACGCAGGGTTCGGAATTCGCGGAATGAAGCTTATTCACCAGACGCGTAAGCAGGCAGAGGGGTTTTATGCGGTTCACGCCGGTAAAGGCTTTTATGACGAGCTTTGCGATTTTATGTCGAGCGGGCCGTGCGTTGTGCTTGCGCTCGAAAAAGATGGTGCTGTAAAGGCTTGGCGCGACCTGATGGGAGCGACGAATCCGGCCGAGGCTGCCGAAGGCACGCTGCGCAAGGAATTTGCGACATCTATCGGCGAAAACGCAGTTCACGGCTCGGATTCTGAAGAAAATGCGCAGATCGAGATCGCATATTTCTTTAGCAAGCTTGAATTGGTATAGCGGTTCGGAGTATAAGTTACGAAGTTCAGAAGTTACGGGGTTTGAAAGGGCGGCCTAAGTGTGTGCGGTCTTCTGCGGTTCCATTGACAAACCCTGTAGCCTGAAACTCCGATAGCTGACTCCAAAAATTAAAACTATGAAACGATGCCCGACGTGCGATAACACTTTTGAGGATTCGTTGCGGTTCTGTCAGGCGGACGGAACTGCGTTGGTTGACGACGCACCGCCGCTTGACCCGTATGCGACGATGGTCGCAAGTCCGGCCGAGATCAAGGCTGCTTCGCAGGCAGACAATGCTCCCGTACCGATCGCCGAACCGGACAATATGCTCGATCTACCGGCTCCCGGCGGTGGCGATATGATGAAGACCATGGTCGCCTCGGCAGACGAGATGCGCCAGCTGCTCGAAGAAAAGGACGATCCGGGTATGGAGATACCCGATGCACCGGCAGCCCCGGCCCCGGAACCGCCCGCAGCTCCGGTCCCTGAACCGCCCAAATTTTCCGAGCCCGAGATCGCATCGCCGCATTTCAGTAACGCTCCGAATTTCAACGATATTTCACCGCCGCCGCCATCGCCGTTCGAAGTGCCAAAGCCGGCGTCGAGTTTATCGAGTTTTGACGACGAGCCGCCGACAAAGATGCAGCCGTTCCCTGAACCTCCGCCTGCGGCCACGCCGGCAGCTCCGGTGGCGGCGGCTCCGCCCGCACAAGTCGAGCCGTCAGCACCGCTTCCCGTTCCGCCGCCTCCACCAGCAGCGGGACAGAGCAAGACGCTTGCTGTCGTCTCGATGATCATCGGTATTCTCGGTTTGACCCTTTGCTGCGGTTCGGTGGTGCCGAGTTTGATCGCGATCATTACCGGATTTATGGCCCGCTCGAAAGCAGCGAATGATCCGGTCGCTTACGGCGGCGGTTCTTTTGCTATGATCGGCCTAATCACCGGTATTCTTGGCGTTGTCGCAAGCCTTGCGTGGCTCGCCTTCCTATTCCTTTTCGGTGGTATGCGGGCTTTAGAGAGGGCTTTTTGATAACGCCTCCATCCAAAGCCTATAATGAAGGTTGGGGAATTTTTCTAGAATGTCGCTAATTTCAGATGTGATCGAATCAACTGTGGCCGTCGTCAAGGGTATGAAGCGTACTCTTGCCGAGATCCCGCGGGAGAAGTGGACGGTGCAGTATCCCGACGTACCGGTTACGGTTCAGCCCAGATACCGCGGCCAGCACCTCCTGCACGTTGATGAGAACGGAAAAGAGAAGTGCGTTGCCTGCTACCTTTGTGCGGCAGCGTGTCCATCGGACTGTATCTACATCGAGGCGGAGCAGGATGCAAGGCCCTACATGGAACGTATCGGCCGCGACGAACGTTATGCAAAGGTCTATAACATCGACTACGGCCGCTGTATCTTCTGCGGTTACTGCGTAGAAGCCTGCCCGAAGGATGCGATCACGCACGGCTATAATTTCGAGATCTCGGTATTCAATCGAGCGGACCTTCTAAAGCGAAAGGAAGACCTTTTGATCACGAAGCAGAAGCAATCGAAGAATTACCGCGTCGCGCTTTCGAGCGAGGTCGTCGATTCCGAATACAAAGAAGTTTAGGGCGAAATTGTGAATTTCCAGGAAGGCTTCGGCCAGGGTGCGTCGCGGCGTATCTTGCCGAAGCCATTTTGATTTCGTGGCACAATGAACAGGGAATTTCCGCCGACAGAGAAGGGCCGCCGCTACGAGATGCGGGCTCAGGGCTTGCGGCAGTTTGCGGGCCTTAAGAAGGATATCGACAGGCTCGATCCATTCGAACTTGCCGCGCATGCGAATCTTCTTGTCGTGCCATTTGAGCAAGTGTCGGCCTTGAGCGAGGGCACGCGAGAGCATTTGCTCGGTGCGGGGAAAGATGCGTGGTCGGGCGGAGCCGCTTCGATACCGCTACCGGACGGCCGCACGCTGATCATACTCAATCCGACACACAGCAAGAATCGCCACGCGGCAACCTTGATGGAGGAAGTAAGCCATGTTTTTCTCGGCCATAAGGCGAATGAACTTGCTGTAAAAGATCCATCGGGCAAAACCACAAAAACACGGGACTACAACCACGCTATCGAAGAGGAAGCGTATTCGACCGGCGCTGCGGCACTCGTCCCGTATTCGGGATTGAAGAAGCTGATCATCGACGGGCGAACTGCCCGCGAGATAGCACGGCACTACGGCGTTAGCACTGCGCTTGTCGAGTTTCGCATCAAGATCTCGCGTCTTTGGGGTCTGTACGAAAAACATCTATTCAAAGGGTAAGGTCGCGTCGGAAACGTGTATAATATTCGTTTGGGCGAATAGATCATCGCCCGCGTTCGCGTTTCTTTATTTCCCGACATTTTTCAAATGCACCAGGCTCAGTCCGAACATTCTGACCACGCTACAAGACTAACGGTTGAGGACAAACTGCGCCTTCTCCTCGATATTACGAAGACGATCTCACAGTCGCTCGATCTCGAGGAGGTTTTGAACCTCGTGATGGATACGCTCGGTTCGCTTATCCCTTACGATGCGGCCGGAATTTACCTTGTGGAGGCAAAAGAAGGAGAAAAGAAGGAACTTTTCAAGGCTAAGGCGATTCGCGGTTACCAATTGAGTTTTGAGCTGATCGAGCCGCGTCTGCGAATGGGCGAAGGCTTTCTGGGGACGGTCGTGCAATCGGGCGAGCCTATCCTCTCGCCTGATGTAAGCAAGGACGATAGATATTTCAAGGCGCGTGAGCGTACGCGTTCGGAAATGGTCGCTCCGATCATTTCGAATGACCGCGTTATCGGGGCATTCGATCTGGAAAGCGACGAGCTGAATGCCTTTGACGAGGATGATCTTGAGGTGCTCCAGCTCTTGACGTCGCAGGTTGCGATCATCATCGAAAAGGTGAGGCTGCACGAACAAGTCGTCGAGAAAAAACGCATCGAGGCTCAGCTGGATATCGCTCGAAAGGTGCAGCTCGAACTCCTTCCGGAAGACGATCCGGAGGTCGCGGGCTTCGACGTGAGTGCATTCATTTTTCCGGCCGAAGAGGTTTCGGGCGATTATTACGATTGGGTAAAGCTGTTTGAGGACCAATACGGCATCGTTGTCGCGGATGCAGTCGGAAAAGGGATTCCGGCGGCCTTGCTGATGGCATTTCTAAGAGCGTCGTTGCGGACGAGTTCGCAGACCGGTTACGCGCCAAACGTCGCGTTCTCAAAGGTCAGCAATCTCCTATATGAATCCATCGACGATAACCAATTCATCACTGCGATCTACGGCGTACTCGATTCAACGAACCGCACATTCGTATTCTCAAATGCAGGACATAATCCACCCCTGCTGATAAAGGCGGACGGTGAATATCGGTACGTCGAATATGGCGATCAGCCGCTCGGGATGTTCGAGGACGTGCATTTTCATCAGCATTTCATTCGGTTCGAGCCGGGCCAGGTGATGGTTATCTATACGGACGGAATTACCGAGGCGACGAACGATCTGGGCGAAGAGTACGGCGTCGACAGATTCGCGAAACGCGTTCTGGACGGAATTCACCTTCCGGCAAAAGAGCTGATCGACCACGTTCGTAAGGGCGTTACGGATTTTACGGAACGGAAATTTCTTGATGACGATGGCACGCTCTTTATAGTAAAGGCAATTTAGAACCTTCCTATGACGAGAACGCCGGTTTCTCCGACATGTTGGTCGAGAGATTCCGGTGTTCCTTCAGTTGCTTGAAATAAAAACCTAGTGTCCGGTTACAGACGTGTGCAGCGTATCTCCGCCGGGGACGACAGGAGTCGACGTTACGTCGAGTTCGATCTTCTCGTTCTTGGTCGAGAAAGCGTAAACATCAAAGCCGAAGGCATCCAAAAAGTCGGTCAATTCTGCGGAGCGGTCAATGTAGAGAGTTTCGGCGAATCCGAGTTCGCCGCGGATCTCGAGCAGGCGATCGATAACCTCGATCGGTGAAAAAGATAGTTTTGGGTCCTTGAAGCTTGCCATTGTATTGCGATCCGCACCAAAAAGGTGCTCGCTGTCAGTTGGATTGCGAAACCGAACGATAGGTTGTTTGCGAAAATCGTCGGAAAAAATAATCCACCTTAGTCAATAAAACCTGCATCTAAACAACGGGTATGAAAAAGTTTGTATTCTCAATGGTAAATAGCGTAAAATCGGCGAAAAGCCCGTCAGGAGGAAATAAAATGTCCAGATCCATCTTCCGGCTTGCGATATTCGCAGTATTGGCCGTATTCGGTGCAAGCCTGGCGTTTTCGCAAGGCATAAACGCATCGACAAACAAGTTCGTCATTTCGGCACAGGCCGGTGGTATTAGCTACACGGAAGGGACGGTGTCTGTCGATCGAAAGGTCGGCAAGAGCGGCGTTCTGCTCAAGGGCGACGAGGTTTTCGTCGGCGACCGAGTTTCGACCGGAAATGACGGGCGTGCAGAGGTTCTTCTGAACCCGGGTTCGTATCTTCGTCTCGGTGAGAACTCGGCATTCGAATTCGTTTCGACGGACCTTGAGGACCTTCGCGTGCGTCTCGAACGCGGTGCCGCGATCCTTGAGGTTTACGCAAGCCGTGAATTTCGTGTAGATGTTCTGACACCGCACGGCAAAGTGCGTCTTGCTGAGACCGGCGTTTACCGTTTTGATGTTGATAAGAATTCGACGGCTGTTGCTGTCTGGGAAGGTAAAGCCTTGATGGGCCGCGGCGGCCAGACGGTCATCAAAGAAGATCGTAAGGGCGTGCTTGCGAACGGCACTGTTTCGGTAACGAAATTCGATCACGATAAGGATGCGCTCGAGGCGTGGAGCAAGTCACGCTCGAAAGAACTTGCGAAGGCCACGGCAAACTTGAAGCGCAAAGCAGTTCGCGACGACCTGAGGAATTCGCTCTACACCACAGGCTTTAGCGCGTATAACTCATTTGGCCTTTGGGTGTTCGATCCGTTCATGAACGCATTTTGCTTCCTGCCGTTCGGCTACGGTTGGGCCAGCCCGTACGGATATGGCTTTGGTAACTACATCGGCTACTACTATCCGTACAATTACCCGTGGTGGAGCAATCCGTGGTATCCGTATGGTTATCCGACTGGCGGCAGCCATGGAAATCCGCCGAGCGGTGGCGGATCGAATCCGCCTCAGAATCAGCCGACGCCGATCGTATCGGCCGGAAACCGTGAGCCGGTGCCGCCATTTGTCCGTATGAACGGCGGCGGCCGCGGAATACAGAATTCTGACGGTTTCCCGTCGCAAACGCCGTCTTATACTCCGCCGCGTCCGATCTACATCCCGCCATCACCTCCGGCAAATACGGGTTCGCGGAGCAACACGGGTGCGAAGCCGCAGTAAAATCGGATCGGATCCAAGAAAAGCGAAAAGCCTGGGAGGAGATTCCTTCCAGGCTTTTTTGTCTGTCTTCGACGGCTTTTCTGGTAAACGACGATCTGCGTTTCTACTACCGGAAAAAGGCGTTCGCCGGTGCTTCGAGGCCACCATTCATTGTGGCATAGACGATCGAGACGGATTGCAGGCCGTTAAAGATAAAATGCAGGATCACGCACGGCAGCAGATTCCCCGACACTGCCCGCGTCGCTGTCAGCACAAAACTCAAAAGCGTGATACCGAGGAGGGACCCGGGGCTTCCCCAATACTGCGGGAAATGGATCCCGGCAAAGAGGAGAGTTACGATCAGGACGGCAACGATCTTTCCGGCAGAACGCTCGACGGCCGGATATAGTACTCCGCGATAGACCAACTCCTCGATAAATGGAGCAAAGAGCGTCGCCAAAACCGCCATGAAATATGCGGCCATCGGAGAGCTGCGCAAAATGCGGAGCAATTCATTGTCCGTATCCGGGAAGATCGCGGAGATACCGGCTAAAAGTGCAAAAAAGCCGATGATGATCGCTAGAAAATACCACCAGCGAAAATTCCCAAGCCGCCAGCCGAGCGTTTGAAAAAAGGGAAACTTGCGGCCCTTTGTAACTACCGGATAGCAGACGAGCAGTGTGAAAAGATGAGCGGGAACAGTTGCTATCAGGCTCAACAGAATGACCGTCGGATCCTTCTCAGGCTCTGCCGGCACACCTTTGCCGCTAAGCACGTAATAGGGAATTACAAACAGGACAGGAGCGAACAGGATCGCCAGAATGCTCAGGATCCAAACGCCTGCTGCAACGGGCAGCGACCACGGCGGGTCATTCGGTGTCGCCGCGCGTGCCGCAACAGGCGGCGGATAAGGGAGATAGTGTTGTTCCTCGGCTTCTTCTGCGTTCTGCACTCTCGAAAGTTTAGCGAAATGAGCATCGCATTAACAAGCACGAAGAAGAAAATCGGAAGTCGAACCTTGCGAAGTCCGGCGAATAACGCTAACCTAAAATCCCGTGGAACCACACGGGAAATCTCCAGCAAAATCTGTCATCGCAGTGATCCCGGCAAGGGCGGCGTCTGTTCGTTTGCCGGGAAAACTTTTGCGTGAAATTGCCGGAAAACCGTTGATCGTCCACACGTTCGAACGGGCGAAGGCGGCGAAGTCCGTTTCGAGAGTTATTGTCGCGACAGACGATGAAGCGATCCGCGGTGCGGTGATCGCGGCAGGCGGTGAAGCACAAATGACGTCACCCGAACATTCTTCGGGAAGCGATCGAGTGGCAGAAGTCGCCGCCGGTCTGCCGGAAGGTTCGATCATCGTGAACGTTCAGGGCGATGAACCGCTGATCGCTCCGGAAACGATCGACGCGGCCGTGGAGGCGATCCTCGACACTGAAGAGTCAGACATTGTTTCCGTCTATGAGACATTCGAGAGTGCGAGTGAGCTATTCGATCCAAACAATGTGAAGGTCGTGACCGATAAGACCGGACACGCGTTGTATTTCTCGCGCTCGCCGATGCCGTGGCCCCGCGACGCAAGCTTGAAGCACGGCGGCGACGCGATCCGAGCTGTAGAGTCAGAGCCCGAGTTACTCGCGCATTTTAAGAAGCACACCGGCCTCTACGTCTATCGACGCGAGTACTTGCTTGAGTTTTCGAAGATGCCGCAGACACCGCTCGAAAAATTCGAGATGCTCGAACAGCTTCGTGCATTGGAGAATGGTGCGAGAATAAAGCTCGTCAAAGCAGCGGCAAATTCGATCGGGGTCGATACCGAAGACGATCTTGAGAAGGTTAGGAGAGTGCTTGAAACGCAAGTTTCGCGGAGCGTAATTATTAATTGATAATTGTTAATTAATAATTTTTTGAAGTATGCAAGATTGGGTCGGAGCGATCTTTATTGCTCTCTTGATCATTGGAGCGTTGATCGGGCTAAAGGCTTTGAGCCGTCCGCGTAAGACGACCGCGGAAGAATTCGAAAAGGCGGCGGCTGAGAATTCAACGATGCTCGGCGCGATGTCGAACGCGTTGCAAGAGTTGGTCGATCCCGGATTCGCACGGGCGAAAGCTGTTCAGACACAGATGAAAGACGGCAGATATCAGAAGAAAAAAGACGAGGGAGACGGAGCAAAGGAGACTAAATGACCGAGAAAAAGACGAAATACATTTTTGTTACGGGCGGTGTGGTTTCGAGCCTCGGCAAGGGCCTTGCGGCAAGCTCGATCGGCTGCTTGATGGAAGCTCGCGGAATGAGCGTTCAGATGATGAAACTCGATCCGTACATCAACGTCGATCCGGGCACGATGTCACCATTCCAGCATGGCGAGGTCTATGTTACGGATGACGGTGCGGAAACCGATCTCGATCTCGGCCACTACGAACGCTTTACGCACGCAAAGCTTTCGCAGGCGAATAACTGGACCAGCGGCCGGATTTATCTTTCGGTCATTGAAAAGGAACGCCGTGGTGATTACCTCGGAAAGACGATCCAGGTGATCCCGCATATAACGGACGAGATCAAGGCCGCCGTTCGAACGGTTGCCGACACGCACGAGCCGGATGTTCTGATCGTCGAGATCGGCGGTACGGTCGGTGACATCGAATCGCTGCCCTTTCTCGAAGCGATCCGCCAAATGGGCAATGAAGAGGGCCGCGAGAACGCTATCTTCGTTCACGTGACGCTTGTGCCGTTCATTGCCGCTGCAGGCGAATTGAAAACAAAGCCGACGCAGCACAGCGTTCGCGAACTTCGCGAGATCGGTATCGCTCCGGATATTCTGCTTTGCCGTTCGGACCGCCCCGTTTCAGCTGATCTCAGGAAGAAGATCGCGCTGTTCTGCAACGTGCAAGAATCGGCTGTGATCTCCGCTCTTGATGTCCCGACGATCTACGAGGTTCCGCTTGCGTTTCACGAGCAAGGCCTCGATGAGCTCATCGTTGCCGACCTGCATCTGGGCGAACGTTTCCCGACCGCGGATCTTACGCGTTGGCGCGACCTTGTTGCGACGATCAAGGAACCTTCCGCGGGTTCGGTCAAGGTCGCGATCGTCGGCAAGTATGTTGAGCTTGAAGATTCGTACAAATCGCTTCGCGAAGCGTTGACCCATGCGGGCGTTGCGAACGACCTGCGCGTAAACGTGACTTGGCTCGAATCGGAAAACCTGATGAAGGACGATTACGAGACGGAGTTGAATGATTACGACGCGATCCTCGTTCCCGGCGGATTCGGGAAGCGCGGTATCTCCGGAATGCTTCGTGCGATCAAATACGCTAGGCGTTCGGCCACGCCATTCTTCGGTATTTGCTTAGGGATGCAGACAGCTTGCATCGAATTCGCACGCGATGTGAGCGGGTTGAGGGAAGCAGATTCGACCGAGTTCAACGAAGAGACGCCGTTCCCGATCATATTCAAGCTACGTGATCTCGTTGGCGAAGATAAACTCGGCGGCACAATGCGGTTGGGTGAATATGAATGTGATCTGAAGGCCGACTCGCTTGCACGCGAGATCTATCACGGCCAGGAACGGATCGGTGAACGGCATCGGCACCGATATGAGTTCAACCCGGAATATCGATCCGTGCTTGAGAAAGAAGGGCTTGTTTTCAGCGGCGTTTCGCCCGACGGAAAGTTTGTCGAAATGATCGAACTGCCCCGCGATATGCATCCGCATTTTATCGCGTGCCAGTTTCACCCGGAATATAAATCGAAGCCGCTCGCCGTGCATCCGCTTTTTGACTCATTCGTCCGGGCAGCGTGGAAGAATAAGCTTCACAGCGAAAACCTTCAGCACGATGTCGCAAGCGAAAAGCATGTCGAGATGCCGGAGCGAGTCGAGATCGGCGAGGAATAAGGGTTGAACGATCCGCAAGCTATGAACACTTTCAAAGTAGGCGATGCAGAATTCGGCGGCGGCTCACTTGCGTTCCTTCTGGGCCCGTGTGTTGTCGAATCGCTCGAGCACGCAAGGAAGATGGCCGGGTCGATCAAGGAGATCTGCGTCGAGGTCGGAGTCGAGTTCGTCTATAAATCTTCGTTCGATAAGGCAAACCGCAGTTCGATCGATAGCTTTCGCGGCGACGGGATGGATTTCGGGCTTGATATCCTGCGTCAGGTCAAGGAAGAATTTGCCGTGCCTGTTGTAACCGATATTCACGAGCCATGGCAGGCCGCAAAGGCCGCAGAGGTTGCCGATATCCTCCAAATACCGGCGTTCCTGTGCCGGCAGACCGATCTCCTTGTTGCGGCTGCCGAGACAGGACGCGCAGTGAACGTGAAGAAAGGCCAGTTTCTCTCGCCGTGGGACGCAAAGAATATCGTCGATAAACTTCGCTCCGCAGGCTGCGAAAAGATCATCCTGACGGAGCGTGGAGCGAGTTTCGGTTACAATAACCTTGTCGTCGATATGCGTTCATTTCCCGTGATGCGGGAATTCGGCGTGCCGGTTTGCTTTGACGTAACGCACAGCCTTCAGCTGCCGGGAGGATTAGGAAAGGCAACCGGCGGACAGAGCCAATACATCGAAAACTTTGCACGAGCGGGCGTAGCCTGCGGCCTTGATTCCGTATTCATGGAGGTTCACGACGATCCGTCGCGGGCGCCAAGCGATGGACCGAATCAGCTGCCGCTTGCAAGGCTAAAGCCGCTTCTTTCAAAGCTCAAAGCTATACACGAACTCGTCTCCCGGTAGATGATCGGAAATACTTGATGACCAGAATATTACTCGCGTCCCTTCTACTAATTGCAGCATTTTCCTTTGCGGCATTTGCCCAAACGCAGGGCGGTGCCGTTTGGCAGGTCGAGAGATATGACATTGATGTCAACCTGCCTCAAACGGTTGACGGACGCGACGCAGTCATTCAGGCGACCCTCGAAGTTAAGAACGTTTCGTCCTCGCCGGCTTCGACGATGACACTTCGCATCAGCCCTTCGGCAAAGGTCTCAGCCGTAATGGTGAATGGAGCCTCACACGATTTTTCAGGCGGAGAAGAGAAGTTGGCGGGAACCAGGACGCTCCAGCGCGTGGTTTTGCGGTTGCCGCCGGTCCGTCCGACGGCCTCGGTGCAGGTTTCGCTCACGTACACACTCTCGATAAAAGACAATGGCGACGCCGCAGTATTTTCGCCTCCGGCCTCGCACCTGCTGCCGCTCTCATTCTGGTATCCGACGCCAACGAATTGGTATTACAGCCGCGGCGGTGATTTTGCACCGTTCAGCGTTCGGGTAAAAGGCCCGGCCGGTAAACAAGTCGTCTCTTCGGGTACGGAAGGGACGTCGGGTTCGTTCGACACAAAGGCTGCATCGCAGCCGTTTTTCGCGGTCGGCGATTGGACTGCAATTCAGGCGAATGGCGTTCAGGTTTTTGCACCGAAAGGCAGCGGCGAGAACGGTAAAGCACGCAGCAATGAGCTCGCGGCGGTATTTTCTGAGGCAAAGGCCTTTGCGGAAAAATTTCTCGGCCCAAGCCCGAATGCGCCGCTCAAGATAGTCTCGGTCCGCAAAGGTGAAGGGTTTGCGGATGCGGGCGTTGTATTCGTCGATGAAGCAGTCTTCCGGAGGCCGAAAGTCGATGCCGTAACGGTACAGAATATCGCCGAAGCGGCAGCCAAACTGAGCCTTGCGGCAAAGGCACGCGATGACGGCTTCGGCGTGATCAGCGAGGGCCTTTCGCGGTACATCGCAACTCAGTTCATCGGTGAGAAATATGGAGCGCCGGTCGCCGACGCTGTTCGTGCTCGACAGCGGGCCGCATACTCGGCGGTCGTTGGACGGGACATTCCGCTCGGTATCGTTTCGCCTCTTGATGATGTCTATTTCGGCGAGGTGTCGAACAAGGGAGCGATGCTCTGGGGCCTCCTCGACAAATTCGTCGGCAGAACTGCGTTCACGAAGGCGATCGCCGATTCGCTTGTGGACGGTGTTTTTAACCTCGATGATGTGCGTTCGAATTTCCCGACGCAGAAGGACCTGATCGCCTACTTTCTCGAAAAGCCGACCGAGATGAATCTGCTTGCCGGGTTGCCGCAGGCAGGAGTAGGCGAAACAAAGGTCGCGTTAAGGAACTCCGGGCCGATCGATGTGACGGTCAACGTCCGCGCAACGACCGCCACCGGTGTGGCTCTCGATGCTCCCGTTACGCTAAAGGCCACAAGCTTTGGTGAGGTTACGTTTAAGACGCCCGAGAAGATCGTTCGAACAGAGATCGACACCGAAAAGCTTTACCCGCAGAACGTATATTTTGACGACGTCGCTCCAAAGGTGTTCGATGAGAACGATCCGATCGCCGGTGTGAAATCACTTCTCGATCAAAAGAAGTTCGACAATGCGGCTCGGGCGGCAAAGGATATCCTGAAAGCTCTTCCGGCTTACGACGACGTATCTATTCAGTTAGCGCGTGCTTATCTCGGCCTCGCGAATTATGCCGAGGCTGAACAGCAGGCGAATACGGTAATTGCCGCGAAGCTTCCGACAGCGCGGAGTATGGCATGGGCGATGGAGATCCGTGCAGAGGTCGCTGCGAAAGGTAACCGAGCGGCGGATGCGTTGGCGTTGGTAGAATCGACGATCGTTTTTGACGGCGATTACGGTGCGAGCTATGCCGCGAGAAAACTCCGGACAAGCTTGAACGGTACGACGAAGATAGACCCTGCGATCAAGGACTTTTTTGCGAAGTTCGACGGGGCGGCGGTCGCTCATAAAAAGGCCGAGGTGTTCTCGATGGTAATGCCCGGCGAGATCACGCGATTCGCCGAGAATCTTTCCGGGTCCGCTGCCAAATGGCAGACAACCGTTACGCAAGTCGATCAAATCGACGACACCGAGTGCCTTGTCGAAACAAATCTTGCAACGCAACTTCTTGCCGGGCCGGAACAATCGGGCCTAGCGGTTTTCCGAATGATCAAGATCGATGGTGCGTGGCGACTCGCAGGCGTCGAGATCTTTGAGGTGAATTAGAGAAATGGGAACGGTTAAGATCTTAACAGCGTTGTTCTGCATAACTGTGGTGGTGGGCCTTTGCACCTCAGCGTCTGGACAGACGAAGCGGGCGATCAGACAGGTTTGCGGCGACCCGACCGCGAAGTGTGCAGCGGCCGAGAATTTTCAACCCTATGATCTTGCTTTCGAAACCGGAGCCGATTGGGTGATCGTTCAAAGCAAACCTTTCTACGGGATCGTGCTCAAGAGCGTTAAGGTGCCGGATTGGGGCGACTGTGCAAAACCGAGTTTTCCCGAATCTGAGCGGCTCGAGATCCAGGAGCTTTTTCCGAAGAATAAGGTCTTTGCCCAGAACTGTGTGGAACCGGGCACCAATTACTACACCGGAACTGCCGACAAAACCGCTCTGATAGGTGTATTTGCCGGCAACACTCTTCGCGAGGCGAACGCCTTTCTCAAGAAAGTGCAGGCTACGGGAAAATTCAAGAACGTTCGCGTCCGGAAGATGCGTATCGAGATAAATGGAACTTGATCCCGATATCCGTGCGAGAGCGCAAAAGATCGAACTTCTGCTGATGGATTGCGACGGCGTTCTCACGGACGGCCGCCTCTATTTCGGCGCGGACGGCGAGGCGTTAAAGGTCTTCCATGCACGCGATGGTGAGGGTTTAACGCAGTGGAGAGACGCGGGCCTGGCTGCAGGCATCATCTCGGGCAGAAACTCGCCCAGCGTCGCTTTACGGGCGAGCCAGCTGGGTATGAAATTTGTGCTTCAGGGACGGAATGACAAGTCGGCCGCACTTGACGAGATCCTTGCCGAGAGCGGCCATTTGCCCGAAGAAACTGCGTACATTGGCGATGACACGCCCGACCTAGCCGTTTTTGCCCGCGTCGGGTTAGCCGTTGCGGTTCACGATGCACATTCAACCGTGAGGAAGGCCGCGCATCTCGTAACCGAAGCCAACGGCGGGCTGGGAGCAGTTCGCGAGGTCATCGACCTAATTCTCGCTTCGAGGTCTGATATTTCCTGAACTATCCCACCAATAGTCCCGCATCTGCGAACGCGAGAATGTTGCTCATTACGGATTCGCGCATATCTTCCGGAGTAGGCATTGCGGCGGCATCGAAATCTGCTGCGTATTCGAGCATTGCCTGCGTGAGGTCATCGATGTCGCGCGTGCCGTCCGTAAGGTAGAGCAGCCTGCCGATCGCCGGATCTTTGATCTCAAGATTCAAACCGGTCAGCGTTGCGACTGCGTTCGAGCCATTCTCGACCTGGAATCTCGCAAACCGGCTCACCTCGGGCTTTTCGCTGATCGTCGTGAAAAAGTCCTGTTTTAGGGTGTGGGCCTTTAGAAATCCGGCCATAAAGAGCTGCATTAGGTACCCGAGCGTCGCCGCGGCGTCATCTTTTGTCGCACCAGCGATCAGATCTGCCGCCTTTGTCATATGCGGCCAAGCGTCGGCAACGTTGACGAGGCTCTTCTTGGTCAGCGGGTGATTGATCGTCAACTTGTTCCCCTTGGCCGTCCTAAAGGACATCGGTGTGTCGCCGGACACATCATCCCGATCATCGAATTCGAGCTGCCCGGCGAGGTAGAGATCGCTTATTCGTTCCGGTGCGAATGTTCGGTCTACATCGAGTCCCCGGCGGCAGAAGAGTGTCGTTCGGAATCGGCGGCCAGTTACAAAGTCGCGATACTGCTCTTGGGCGATGGTGCCGGTGATCGTCTTAGGGAACTTGAAGGCCGCTGCTCTGGCCAGCTCTGACGGTTCAGCCTCGCATAGATACTGAAAGCCGTGCTCGGAGAGCATCTTTGCAAAGTCTTCGAAATAGAACGGCCGATTCATTTCGGAAAGGTCGTCGTGAAAAACATTCTGTGGCGTTCGCTCGCTGATCTGCTCGAGCTCGAGGTCCAGCATCGTCTGATAGACGCTGTCATCCTCGGCAGCATCGACGATGCCCGTCAGGAAATCGATGCTGGCAGAG
>JABARP010000014.1 GCA_019186825.1 Pyrinomonadaceae bacterium | reverse complement strand
ACATCATTAGCTCCGTATTTCGCGACGCGTGGGAGCCACACACCTTTCTCGGCGGCGTAGCCAAGTGGTAAGGCAGAGGTCTGCAAAACCTTTATTCATCGGTTCGATTCCGATCGCCGCCTCCAATCCAAATTCCTGAATACGAGATCAAATGAGGCCGGACAATTCGGCTCGGCGGACGGCTTCGAGCCGCGAATGCGCGTTTAGCTTCTTTAAGATGTGCTGAATGTGGTTGTCGACGGTATTGCGGCTAATGTGAAGTTTGCCTGCGATGGCTGGCGAGGTTTTTCCTGTAGCGAGAAGGTTTAGCACTTCCCTTTCCCTGCCAGTAAGTTCCGTTTCGCTCACTCCCGACCTGGTTGTGCGGATCAATGCCGCGGCTTTCTCTTCGGGGAGACTCACCTCGGTAACCAAAAAATCCCGGACCGCAAGCTCCAGCCGCTTACGTACATCCACGGGACGCAAAATGTGGATCGTATGCGGCTCTTTTGAATTATTTTCCTGAGCGATCAGGACAGACATATTGCACCATTGCTTTCCGTCCTGCGTTTCGACCTTGAGATCGAAATGATGGATAGGATGCAGCTTGCCGGCGGCCTGCTTGATCGAACAATTCTCCGAGCAGATCTGTCCGCATTCGTCCATTCCTTTCACGATCAGATGGCAGAATTCGCCGACTGCTTTATCCGCGTTGATGCCAAATAATTTCTCCGCTGCGCTGTTCAGCGCGACGATGGTCCCTGTGCTGTCCGTCGCAAAGGCGGCATCTGCGGTTCCCTCAATAAGCTCACAGATACTTCTTAGGCGCATCATCTACCTCTACTAGAAAAATGATACCAACACACTATTGTTCAAATCCAGTATTGCTCAAATACTATTCAGGACAAAAATATACGCTTTTCCGATTGAAGTAAATGATCTTATCGAAAACTACCGGCTATGGGGTGATGGCCTTAGCATATTTGGCCGGTCAAGAAGCATCGATGGTTTGCGGACTTCAGGAAATAGCAGAAACCGAATGTATACCTCCCATCTACTTGCGAAAAATTTTAGGAGAACTGCGGCGTCATCGCATTTTGCGTTCGACAAAAGGCATCCACGGTGGATACTCGCTCGCACGTTTGCCGGACACGATCACAGTTTGGGAAGTAAATCAGATACTTGCACCGGACCCGTATCTGGATGAATGCATTCTGGGAGCCGGCTGTACGAAAGCAGATGGGTGTGTTCTGCACGGCAGATGGCAACGGATACGCCGCGACTACGTCGAGCTCTTGGAGACGACGACGATCGCTCAGATCGCGAGATCGCGGCAGATGCGAAGGTCCTTTGCTCGACGAGCCGAGGATAGGATCGTGCCCGAGGAGGATGAGGAGCAAAGGTGAGAACCGTCATGAGAGAACAATTCAGGCAAAGCAGAGCGGGAGAGATTGCGATCCGATGGTACTTAACGATCCTGTTGGTCATCGCAGGGACTCTGTTTGCAGCAGATCGTGCACGCGGCCAGGACGACGGTGCCAAGCTCTTTGAGACCCGCTGCTATAGCTGCCACAACATCGGTGGCGGCGATAAACAGGGCCCGGATCTGAAAGGCGTGACAGAACGCCAATCGCGCGAGTGGATCGAGGAGTTTGTTAAGTCCCCTTCGGCAATGCGAAGTAAAGACCCTGTTGCAGCCGAACTCTTCAAGAGATTCTCACCGACGATAATGCCGGATCAAACGCTTAGCCCCAGCGAACTCGATTCGATTATCAGCTTGATCAAGAATCTTACCTCGAAGAACGAAACCTTTGTGCCATCGGGAGCAAAGCTTTCAAGAGCGATCGTACCGGCGGACATTGTTGCGGGCAAGGAGCTCTTTGCAGGAGAGATCCGTCTTGCGAACGGTGCTCCAAGCTGCAATTCCTGCCACAGCGTTAACGGCATCGGCGCGTTAGGCGGCGGTACGCTCGGGCCGGACCTGACGGCCGTCAATATCAAATATCGCGATCCGGAATTGATCTCGATTCTACAGGCCCCGAACTTCCCGACGATGAACACGATATTTACAAACCACAAGCTGACGGATGAAGAGGTCGTTCAGCTTTTCGCTTACCTGCAGAATGCGAAGCAGCTAAACCCGACGGCAGCCGTTGTGCCGACACAGGCTGCGGCCACGACCGATCCGGGATTCTTGATACTCGGATTTGCAGCGGCGACGCTCGTGCTTGTCGGCCTGAATATCTTCTGGAGGAAACGCTCGCACGGCGTACGAAAAGAAATGGTTCGGAGGTCGAGAATATGACTTGGATAAAGGACCTTATCAGCCCGAAAACTCGTTCGTGGGAAGAGTTTTACCGCAACAGATGGCAGCACGACAAAATCGTTCGCAGCACGCACGGCGTGAACTGCACGGGCGGCTGCAGCTGGAACATCTATGTAAAGCAAGGCATCGTCACGTGGGAAATGCAGGCGCTTGACTACCCGCTGCTCGAGGACGGCCTGCCGCCGTACGAACCACGCGGATGCCAACGCGGCATTTCGTATTCGTGGTATCTCTACAGCCCGATCCGCGTGAAGTATCCCTACCTTCGAGGTGCTCTGCAGGATCTCTGGCGTGAGGCAAAGGGAAAGTTGTCCGATCCCGTCGAGGCGTGGGCCTCGATCATGAAAGATCCTGAATCGCGTGGACGCTATCAACGCGCACGCGGCAAAGGCGGGTTCCGTCGAGCGAGCTGGGACGAGGTGAATGAGATCATTTCGGCCTCCCTGATCTATACCATCAAAGAGCACGGTTCGGACCGCATTCTCGGCTTTTCACCGATCCCGGCAATGTCATTTCTTTCTTACGCAGCAGGGTCGCGGTTTTTGCAGCTGTTGGGCGGCATGAATCTCAGCTTTTACGACTGGTACTCGGACCTTCCGCCGGCATCGCCGGAGGTTTTCGGCGAGCAGACAGACGTTTGTGAGAGCGCTGACTGGTACAACTCGAAGTTTCTCGCCGTGATGGGATCGAACCTCAATATGACCCGAACGCCGGATTGTCATTTTGCCGCCGAGTCTCGCCACAACGGCACAAAAATGGTCGTTCTCGCACCCGATTTCAGCCAGGTCTCGAAATATGCGGATCAATGGATCCCGGTTCTTGCAGGCCAGGATGGTGCGTTCTGGAATGGCGTCAATCACGTGATCCTCAAAGAATTTCACTATGAAAAGCCAACGCCGTATTTTCTCGACTATGCGAAGAGGTACACAGATTCGCCCTTCCTGATCGAGCTCGTCAAGACAGAGGCTGGTTATGAGGCCGGGCGGCTCGTTCGAGCGAATCGTCTCTCCCGCTACAAGGACGAGGAGAACGGCGAATGGAAGTTTCTTATCTGGGACGAGCTTTCAAATGGACCGAGAATGCCGGGCGGCACCGTCGGGCACCGCTGGGAAGAACAAGGCGGCAAGTGGAACCTCGAATTCAAAGATACATCGACCGGCGAGGACATTAGCCCTCGTTTGACCTTGATCGGCGACGAAGGCCGTCCTACCGAAGTGATCTTTCGCGAGTTCGGAACCGATACCGTATTCAAGCGAAATGTTCCGACGAGAACGATCGAGACCGATGGTGGACCGATGGTCGTTACGACCATTTACGACCTTCTGATGTCACAGTTCGGAGTGGATAGAGGCCTGGGAGGCAACTACCCAAAGGACTATGACGATGAGGAGAGCTCGTACACGCCCGCGTGGCAAGAGAAATTTTCCGGAGTCGGACGCGAGACCGTCATCAAATTCGCACGCGAATGGGCTATCACTGCCGAGAAGACCGAAGGCAAGTGCATGGTCATCATTGGTGCGGGAGTCAACCACTGGTACCACAACAACCTTATCTATCGTTCCGCAATGACCGCGTTAATGCTGACCGGCTGCGTTGGCAAGAATGGCGGCGGCTTGAATCATTACGTCGGGCAGGAAAAGCTTGCACCCGTTGCTCCGTGGAGTACGGTCGCGTTTGCGAAAGATTGGGTTCCTGCGTCGCGTCTGCAGAACGCTCCATCGTGGCATTACATAATGAGCGAGCAGTGGCGATACGAACGCGAATGCAAGGAATATTACGCTGTTCCGGACAACTCTGCCGTAAGCGACACGGTCGGCAAGATGGCTCAGATGCATGCGGCCGATGTGCAGGTCAAGGCGGTCCGAAGCGGTTGGCTTCCCTTCTATCCGCAGTTCGGAAAATCGAATGATGAGGTTCTTAAGGATGCCGCGAGCAAGGGTGCCTCAACAGATGCAGAAACTGTTGATCACATCGTAAAAGAGCTAAAGGACAAGAAACTTAAATTCTCGGTGGAAGATCCAAGTGCACCCGAGAACTTTCCGCGTGTGTGGTTCATCTGGCGTGGAAACGCCCTTCTGTCGAGTGCGAAGGGCCACGAATATTTTCTGAAGTACTACCTCGGCACTCACAACAATAAGATATCCGAGCCGTGCGCGGAAGGTACCGTCGAGGACATCAACTACGCGACCGAACCGCCATCAGGAAAGATGGACCTGGTCGTCGATCTCAACTTCCGTATGGACACGTCCGCTCTTTACTCGGACATCGTCCTTCCGGCAGCAACGTGGTACGAGAAAGCGGATCTCAATTCGACCGACCTTCATTCGTTCATCCATCCGCTCTCAGAGGCGGTTCCGCCGGCCTGGGAATCACGAACGGATTGGGAGATCTTCCGCGGGCTCGCAAAGAAAGTGAGCGAGCTTGCCGAGAAGCATCTGCCTGAACCGGTCAGAGACATTGTTACGACCGCGCTGACGCACGACACGAAGGATGAGATCGCACAGCCCTCGGTAAAAGACTGGTCAAAGGGCGAATGTGAGCCTATTCCCGGTAAAACGATGCCGCATTTCAAGTTCGTTGAACGGCATTACCCGAATCTCTACAACCAATTCATCTCGCTCGGGCCGCTTGCCCGTGAGAATGGCATGGGAGCTCACGGAGTTAAGTACGACATCGCAGACTTCTACGACGACGTGGTCAATTCGCGATCCTATCCGGTGGTTGAGTGGGGTGGCAAGAAATATCCTTCCCTCAAGCGTGCGGAAGAGGCGGCAAACATGCTGCTCTACTTCGCACCTGAAACCAACGGTGAGCTAGCGTATCGGGCGTATCAATATGTGGAGAAGAAGGTCGGCCGTCCGCTAGCGGACCTTGCCGAGTCCGCACGGAACGCTCGTGTCACCTATAAAGACCTGCAGGCGCAGCCACGACGGCTGCTGAATAGCCCTTGCTGGTCGGGCCTCGTCACGAATGGACGGGCGTACGCACCTTTTACATACAACTTTGAGCGTCTGGTGCCGTGGCGCACGATCACCGGCCGGCAGCACTTCTATCACGATCACGAAGGCTATCTAGCGTTTGGCGAGAATCTTCCGACCTACAAGCCTTCGCCGAAGCCCGCCGTTTTCGGGGACATCAAGCTCAGCCAGAAGGGCGAAAAGACGCTTGCGTTGAATTACCTCACGCCGCATGGCAAGTGGCACATTCACTCGACCTACTACGACAACAACCGAATGCTGACGCTGTCGAGGGGCATCGAACCACTGTGGATGAATGATAGGGATGCCGCAGAGATCGGACTCAACGATAACGACTGGGTTGAGGTTTACAACGACAACGGTGTTGTCTGTACACGCTGTGTAGTAAGTGCCCGCATTCCGCGCGGAGTTTGCATTCAGTATCACTCGCCGGAGCGGACTCTCAGCATTCCGAAGTCACCGACGCGTGGAAATAGACGCGCAGGTGGACACAACAGCTTGACGCGCATCCGCCTGAAGCCGGTGTTGATGATGGGCGGCTACGGCCAGTATTCATACCACTTCAATTATTGGGGGCCGACCGGCGTGAATCGAGACACTTTCATTCTCGTTAAGAAGCTCGAGAAGCTCAACTGGTAGAGGGGATTTCAAACTATGGACGTCAGACTTCAGATCTCAATGGTCTTTCACCTGGACAAGTGCATCGGCTGCCACACTTGCTCTATCGCCTGCAAGAATGTTTGGACCGACCGAAAGGGTGCCGAATATATGTGGTGGAACAATGTCGAGACAAAACCTGGTACAGGCTACCCGACAAAATGGGAAGACCAGAGCAAGTACAACGGCGGTTGGGAGAAACAGGAGAATGGCAAACCCGAGCTCAAGATGGGCAACCGCGCCTCAAAGCTGATCAATATCTTCCACAATCCTTCCCTGCCGAAGATGGACGATTATTACGAGCCATTCACCTACAAGTACGAAGATCTTTTCGATTCCCCCGAAGGTGCGGACCAACCGACGGCCCGGCCGATCTCAATGGTAACGGGCAAGTTCATGGACATCGAGGCCGGCCCGAACTGGGACGATGACCTCGGCGGCTCGCCGGTGTATGGGGAGAACGATCCGAATTTCAAAGGGCTCACCCCGGAAGAACAGCAGGAGTTGTTCGACGTCGAACGCCTCGTCTTCTTCTATCTCCCACGCATCTGCAATCACTGTCTGAATCCCGCGTGCGTGGCTGCCTGTCCTTCGGGAGCGATCTACAAGCGCGGTGAGGACGGCATTGTTCTTATAAACCAGGAAGTATGCCGCGGTTGGCGAATGTGCGTGACGGCCTGTCCGTATAAAAAGACCTACTACAACTGGTCAACCGGAAAGAGTGAAAAGTGCATCCTTTGCTTCCCGCGACTGGAGACCGGTCAGGCTCCCGCGTGCTTCCACTCTTGTGTTGGCCGGATCCGCTACCTCGGCGGCATCCTCTATGATGCCGATCGCCTGGTCGATGCCCTGAAGGTTGACGACGACAAACTCGTTGAAGCCCATCGCGATATTATCCTTGACCCGCGCGACCCGGTCGTTCGCGAAAAGGCAAAAGAAAATGGCATTGACGAGCGGACGCTCGAGGCCTGTGAGCGTTCGCCGGTATATCGCTATGTGAAGGAGTGGAAGATGGCTCTTCCCCTTCACTCAGAATTCCGCACGTTGCCGATGCTGTTCTACGTGCCGCCGCTATTGCCCGTGATGGCAAAGACGGATGACGGTGTTTACGAAACGGCGAATGAAGAGCTGTTCAGCCCGATCGAGAAGGCGCGTCTGCCGATCAAATATCTTGCGAGCCTATTCTCGGCGGGCAATACCGGGCAGGTCAGCTACGCGCTAAAGAAGCAGTATGCCGTGAGGCTCTTCAAACGGCTTGAAACCGTAGGCGATGTAACAAAAGAGGTCGTGGAGCACGCACTTGCTGAATGCGGGATGGACGCGGCCGAGGCCGAAGCCGTCTATCGTCTCACGTCCCTCCCGACGATGGACGAGAGGGTCGTCATCCCACCCATGCATCGCGAAGAGGCGATGGCGATGCTCGATGACGATATGTGGGAGCAAAAGGGCTCAGCCGGATTCGGCTTTAGAGAAGCACCAGTTAGAGGAGCATAAGCGTGCAACCAGAATTGACACAACTCACCCGTAAGAAGCTTGCATCCGCGTCCGATCCTGTCCAATACGCGCGGTTGCGCGGCCCGGACATCGAAGATATCAGTATGACGCCGGACGAAGCACAATTGCCGGCGAAGTTCGCGGATATTCTCGAGTATCCGGCTGATGCATGGCATGGCGAACTAAAACGCCTAAACGAATCGCTTCAAGGTAGCGGCATTGCTGTCGATCACTTCGCAAGGTTTCACGCAAGGACGTACGGCATGCCGTTGGTCGAGCTCCAGGAGCTATACGCACAGTCCTTCGATCTCAATCCGAACTGTGCGTTGGAGATCGGCTATCACCTTTTCGGCGAGGACTATAAGCGTGGCGCGTTCCTTGCGAACTTACGAGAAGCACAACTTGATCTCGACCTTGGCCAGGAGCAGCAGCTTCCCGACTATCTTCCGGTCCTTTTGAGGATGCTGATCGAGCTGAAGGATGACGAACTTAGGGGTTCGCTAGCAGGCCACTGCATAGTGCCGGGGATAAGAAAGATAATCGGAGCATTTAAGGACGACAACCCGTTCGTCGATCTTCTGAAAGCCGTCCTCGCTGGTCTTGAAAACGCGTTGGATGAAGCGAGGCATAAAGTGGTCGTGTTCGATTAGGGGATGCCAAGGTCTGAGGAGTCATTGTTATGTGGGACTATCTATTCTTCATAGTTCTGCCGTATGTCGCGGCAACACTTTTCATTGTTGTATCGATCTACCGCTATGTAACCGATAGGTTCTCGTATTCTAGTCTATCTTCGCAGCTACTGGAGTCCGACGAGTTGTTCTATGGAGTCGTGCCGTGGCATATCGGCATTATCGGAGCACTCACAGGACACCTGATCGGCTTCCTATTCCCGAAAGAAGTTTTGTGGTTCAACGGTGTCCCCGTCCGGCTTTACATCCTCGAAACAACCGGCCTGCTGTTCGGCCTGCTTGCTCTGATCGGCATCGTTGCCCTTATGTGGCGCCGTATCAGGATGCCGCGAATTCGGGCGGTCACCTCAACTATCGATACTGTTGTTCTTGTATTGCTGTTCGTGCAGGTTGTCTTGGGTGTATATACGGCGCTGTTTTATCGCTGGGGCTCATCCTGGTACGCGGCGTCTGCGGTTCCGTATCTTCGCTCTCTCTTCCTGTTCCAGCCCGATGTCGAGATGATCAAGCCGCTGCCGCATATCGTTAAAACGCACATTATCAACGCATTTGTGCTGATCGCTATCTTCCCTTTCTCGCGCCTTGTTCATATGGTCTCGCTGCCGATCGAGTATTTATGGCGTCCGTATCAGGTCGTTATTTGGAATTGGGATCGTAAGAAGATCCGCGGGCAATATTCGCGATCGAAAGCACAGGTAAAGGAAGAGTCTGGAGAGAGCTCGATCGGTACAGCATCGATCTCGAGGTGATCCTATGAGTTTAACAACACTGAAGATCCTAATGGTCTTGATCACGCTGATAGGAGCATTCCTCGTGTGGCAGAGCAGGACATTTCGCATCTACGGTGATCAGTTGGGTTATGAGCCGATCCAGCCGATCAATTTCTCCCACAAACTTCACGCGGGCGACAACAAGATCTCGTGCCTTTTTTGTCATTCGTCTGCCGACAAGTCGAAGGTCGCAGGCGTTCCTCCGGCGTCAACCTGTATGAACTGTCACTCGAAGGTGCTGCCGGATTCGCCAGAGATCCAGAAGATCACCACTGCCATTGCTGAACATAAACCGATCGAATGGGTGAAGGTCAACGATCTGCCGGATCTTGTCGCATTCAATCATAGCCGGCACGTTACAAGCGGGATCAGCTGTCAGACATGTCACGGATCAGTCGAGACGATGGAGCGCATTTCGCAGCAGAATGCGTTCACTATGGGCGATTGCGTTAGCTGTCATCGAACGCATCGCGACGTGACTTTGGACGAAGCGGGAAAGCCACAGATCAGCCACGAAAAGACGGCGCAAAAGCTGATGGCTTCGACAGACTGCTCGGTTTGTCATCACTAACGGTCAAAACCTATGAAGGATAAGCTCTGGAAGCAATTTATCGATGAGGATGAACGCGGCCTGCCGGTTCTGCAAAGCAGCAGCGGGATCTCGCGCCGAACATTCCTGGAAGCGATCGGCTACACGACGGCGGCAATTGCACTGACGAGCTGCGCGACACCTGAGCAGAAGGTGATCCCATACCTTAAGCAGCCACCGGAGATGACGCCGGGCGTTGCAAGTTGGTACGCCTCGACCTGCGGTGGATGCAGCGCGGGCTGCGGCGTGCTTGTTAAGGTGCGTGACGGGCGTCCGATCAAGGTTGAAGGAAATCCGGAGCATCCGTTGAACAAGGGTGGTCTGTGTCCGGTTGCGCACTCCATGGTCTTCGGGCTATACGACGCACAGCGCGTCCGACAGCCGCTTATCGGAGGAAAAGCCGTCTCGTGGGATGAGGCTGATGGCCGAATAACGCAAAAGTTGGCGGAGATCAAAGCTTCGGGCGGAAAGGTTCGATTCTTGTCGAACACGATAATTAGTCCCAGCTCGCGGTCGACGATCAACAAGTTTCTTTCACAGTTCAAAGATGCAAAGCATATCATCTACGAACCTGTGTCTAGTTCCGCACTGCGGCTGGCCCACCTCCGTACGCACGGCGTAGAGACCACGCCATCATACAGGTTCGATCAGGCAAAAGTAGTTGTAAGTTTTGGAGCCGATTTTTTAGGGACGTGGATCTCGCCGGCGGCATTCACGCGAGGCTATTCCGAAGGCCGTGATGTGAACGCTCGAAAGGGCGACATGCTGCGGCATATCCAATTTGAGTCGCGTCTTTCCCTGACGGGAGCAAACGCCGACAAGCGAGTGAAGATCTCTCCGACCGAAGAGTCGGCTGCTCTCTTGCTCCTCGCGAGGTTGGTTGCAAGCAAGAGCGGAGCGTCCGCATCGACCCCGCAAGCGATCGCTGCATTCGATTCCGGCAAGCTCTCTGCGCAAACGACGGCGGCGATCGAGAGTTGTGCGGACGAGCTTGTTCGCGGAAGGACGAGGTCGCTCGTGGTTTGCGGCTCAAACGACGTTGACAAGCAGCAGGTCGTTAACTACATCAACAATGCTCTCGATAACTACGGCAAGGCGATCCTCCTCGGTTCTGCCGCGCAGGCGGGCCAGGGCCGTGATGAAGATTTTCAAACCCTCGTCCAGGAGATGAAGGACGGTGGGATCGCGGCGGTCTTTGTGTTGAACGCAAACCCTGCATACGATCATTTCGCAGGAGCGGACTTCTCTGCCGCTTTTAGCAAGGTTCCCCTGAAGGTGTCGCTGGGACCTTCGCTCGACGAGACCGCGTCGCAGGCAGACGTGGTCTGTCCAACGCACCATTTCCTTGAGTCCTGGGATGATGCTGAGCCGGTGAGTGGGGTGTTGAGTCTTACACAGCCGACCATCGCCCCATTGTTCAAAACACGAGCTTACCAGGAAAGCCTGATGCGTTGGAGCGGCGACAACCGAAGCTACTACGACGCGCTCCGTACGGAATGGCAGACAACGCACCTTCCCGGGCAAACGCAGTTCAAGAGCTTCGATGACTTCTGGGACAAGTCGCTCCACGATGGAGTTTATCTTCCCCCGGCCGCCGACAGCGCGGTGCCTTCGTTCAGGAATGAGGGACTTGATGAAGCAGCAGCACGCTTGGCGACGCCAATCGATTCGGAAGGTTTCACACTGGAGCTCTATCCGAAAGTTACGATCCGTGACGGCCGGTTTTCTAACAACCCGTGGCTTCACGAGATCCCCGATCCAATAAGTAAGACCACGTGGGATAACTACGCAAGCATCTCCCCGGCAACCGCCGCAAAGCTCAACGTTACAGAAGGCCAGGTCGTTCGTCTCAAAAAGAATGAGATTTCTGTCGAGCTGCCTGTGCTCATACAAGTCGGACAGAGCGATGACACCATCGCGGCCGCAGTTGGTTATGGACGAACAAAGGCCGGCACGGTCGGCAACGGCATCGGTGCGAATGTTTTTTCATTCGTCGAATATTCGAACGGAACGTTCAGATACAAGACGGGCGGCATCACTCTCGAACCAACCTCGAATGCTGTTAGCTTTGCCAAGACTCAGACGGCTGATTCGGCAGAAGGTCGTCCGCTAATAAAAGAATACTCGCTCACAGAGTTCGTTGGCGGGCATCTTCACGAGAAGAGCGAAGAACAGATAGATCTTTGGAAGCCGCATGACTTTCCTGAACACAAATGGGGGATGGTTGTCGATCTGAACGCTTGTGTCGGGTGCAACGCGTGCGTCTTGAGCTGTCAGGCTGAGAACAACATTCCGGTTGTTGGTAAGGACGAGGTTCACCGTCGCCGTGAGATGCACTGGATGCGGATCGATCGATACTACGATGAAAGCCCGGAGGGTACGACAACGAGATTCCAGCCCATGACCTGTTCGCAGTGCGACAACGCATCTTGCGAGACGGTCTGCCCTGTGCTTGCAACAGTGCATTCGAGCGAAGGTTTGAATATGCAGGTCTATAACCGTTGCGTCGGGACGCGATACTGTGCGAACAACTGTCCCTTCAAGGTGCGTCGGTTCAATTGGTTCCTTTATCCGCACGATGATCCGATCGCAAATCTCGCCCTCAATCCGGACGTTACGGTCCGGAGTCGCGGCGTGATGGAAAAGTGTACGTTCTGTGTGCAGCGCATCGAGGAAGGAAAGATCCGTGCTCGCAATGAAGGACGGTCCATCAAAGATGGCGAGATCCAGACCGCCTGTCAGCAAAGCTGTCCGGCGAACGCGATCACGTTTGGCGACCTGAAAGACCTTAACAGCAAGGTGTCGACGCTCAGACACACAAAGCGGAATTACGTTCTATTGGAGGAACTAAATCTTCGTCAGGGCCTCACATATCTTGGAAAGGTTCGAAACGACGGCGAGGATCTGGAGGGATAATCTGCAATGGCAGCTGTCATTAGAGACCATACGTTTAACAATGCGGAAGAAGAGATACGGATCCAGGGCGAGATCGACCGCATCACAGCGCATGCGGTCTATTCGCCGCTTCGTGAACCGCTCATTGATGAAAGCAAAACCTGCAGCGACGTAACGAGAGATATCAGCAGTCTGATCGAGCAGCCTCCGACAAGGGGTTGGTGGATCTTGTTCGGTATCTCTTTCGCTCTTCTTGTTGGCGGAATCATTGCGGCGGTCAACACAGTAACGATCGGGATCGGGACGTGGGGATTGAACAAGACGGTAGGTTGGGCGTTCGGCATCACGAATTTTGTGTTCTGGATCGGTATCGGCCACGCTGGGACGTTCATTTCCGCCATTCTCTACATCTTTTCTCAAAAGTGGCGAACATCGATCAATCGGTCAGCGGAAGCAATGACCCTGATCGCGGTAATGTGTGCGGGCATCTTCCCGATACTGCATATGGGCCGCCCGTGGCTCTTCTATTGGATAATGCCCTACCCGAACACGCGCGGCTCTCTTTGGGTCAACTTCCGCTCGCCACTTCTATGGGATTTCTTCGCGATCTCTACGTACTTTACGATCTCACTCGTATTCTGGTATCTCGGGCTGATACCGGATCTTGCAACTGCTCGCGACAGGGCCAAAACTAAATGGCGACGTGTCTTTTATACGATCCTAAGCCTTGGCTGGAATGGGTCGAACAGAACTTGGTCGCGATATGAGACCGTGTACGGTGTTCTCGCGGCGCTTGCGACACCGCTCGTCCTTTCAGTGCACAGCATCGTCAGCTTCGACTTTGCAACTTCGCTGGTTCCCGGTTGGCATTCGACGATCTTCCCGCCTTACTTCGTCGCGGGCGCGGTCTTTTCGGGATTCGCGATGGTAACGACGCTGCTGATCCCTGTAAGAAGAGTAATGCGGCTCGAGGGATACATAACGATCCAGCACCTGGATAATATGTGCAAGATCACGCTTCTGACCGGTTCGATCGTCGGATTGTCGTATCTAACAGAACTTTTCATCGGCTTCTACAGCGGAAATCCGAATGAGATATTCGTCATCCTGAACCGTATGGGTGGTCCATATGCCTGGGCGTATTGGGTGATGTTCAGCTGCAACGCTTTATTTCCGCAGCTATTTTGGTTCAAGGCGTTTCGAACGAAGATACCGCTCATTCTGACGCTCTGTATCCTCGTCAATGTCGGAATGTGGTTCGAGCGTTTCGTGATCATCGTAACCAGTCTGCACAGGGACTATCTGCCGTCGAGCTGGGCAATGTTCATCCCGACCATAACGGACGTTGGCCTCCTTGTCGGCAGCTTTGGATTGTTCTTCACAGCCTTTCTGATCTTCTTACGACTCTTCCCCGTTATTTCGATGAACGAAGTAAAAGGAGTACTGCACTATGCGCGCGACTGAACCGAGCGAAAAGACCGTTCGATACGCGGCGGCCTTTTTCGACAACGAACACGATCTAATGGCAATAGCCGCAGAAGCGAGACTTCGAGGCTTTGTGATACAGGACGTTTTCTCGCCGTATCCGATCCACGGAATGGATCGGGCTGTTGGCTTGAAACGTTCGCGTTTGGGCTGGATAGCATTCGTAGCAGGAGCGTTGGGGCTTATCTCTGCGATCCTTCTTCAGGTGTGGACATCTGCCTACGATTGGCCGCTCAACGTTGGAGGCAAGCCGTTCAACTCATTTCCCCTTTTCGTTCCTGTGATGTTCGAGCTTACGGTGCTTTTCTCGGGGCTGATCTCGATCGGTGTGCTCTTTATGATGAATCGACTCTGGATCTTCAGCAAGAAGAAGATATTTGAGGGCGTGACGGACGACCGATTTGTTCTTGTATTGAAGCAGGAGGACGCCTCGTTCGACAATGCGGCGGCGGAACGTCTTTTTAGAAAGTACAACGCCATCAAGGTAATGGAAGGTGATAAGTTCGTATGAAGAAGAGCCTATCAGCAGCACTATATGTTTTGCTTCCGGTCGTGGTGATCGGCGGGATGGTCGCCTTCAGCCGCGATCTTTCGAAACGGAACCGTGAGTTTCCAACTCAGATGGAATATTCGCCTGCGTATCTCTCACAGACTGCAAATCCGGTGCTGCCGAATGGGATGACCCTTCAGCCGCCGGTTCCGGGAACGATTCGACGTGGTTTTATGCCCTTTCATTACGGACCGGGCCTTGATGAAGAAGCACGTGCCGGACGCGAACTGACGAACCCATTTCAACCCACCCAGGAGAATCTTGACCGCGGCAAATATATCTTTACTAACGATTGCGCCGTTTGCCACGGCGCGACCGGAGCGGGCGATGGCCCGATCATCCCGAAGTTCCCAAATCCGCCTTCGTACCATACGGACGCATCCAAGGCCCTGCCCGATGGAGCAATGTTCCATATCATCACGATGGGAAGAAACAATATGGGCTCATATGCGGCACAGGTCGCGCCCGACGACCGCTGGAAGGTGATCTTGTATATTCGCAGCCTGCAGCAAGGAAAGTGATCTATGGCAAGGAACGTTTTTAGAAATGCAATGGAGCGAAATGCCCTCTTTGGCATATTGGCAGTTGGGATAGTCGGTTCTGTTGTTGGAGCGATGTCGAGCGAACGCTTCTGGTTCAGTTTCCTGCAGAACGCTCTCTTTATGTTAACGCTCGCTCTCGGGGCGGCGTTGTTCATCGCGTTCAAATCCGTCTCAAATGCCGGCTGGGCGACCGTCCTCCGACGTGTACCCGAAGCGATGATGGCATCCGTCCCGGTCGGTGGATTGTGTTTACTGCTAGTCTTCTTTGGCCGAAATATTCTCTACCCCTGGACGAATCCGGCTACGGACTCTCACGGTCCAGATCTTCAGCTCGGATTCAAACATCTTTGGCTCAGTACGCCATTCTTCTTTGGACGGATGGCGGTCTTTCTCGCTATCTGGTGCGCACTTATCTTTTTGATGCAGCGTGCGTCTTTTCAACAAGATCTGGACGGAAGCGTTGAACACACAAGAAAACGAAAGATCTACTCATCGATCTTTCTTGTCGTCTTCGCGATAACGTTTTCGCTTGCGTCATTTGATTGGATAATGTCGCTCGAACCGATGTTCTACAGCACGATCTTCGGCTTCTACACGATAGCGGGCACGCTTACGAGCAGCGCGGCGGCTATTACGATCTTAGTAATTCTTCTCAAGAAGCGCGGCCATCTTTCCGCGGTGGGCGATAAGCAGATGCACGCGCTCGGGCAGATCGTTATGGGTTTTGCGACGTTCTGGGCGTATATGTGGATCTCTCAATACTTGCTGATCTATTACGCCAATCTTCCGGAAGAGACCATCTATTACTACCGAAGAACCGGCTCAAACGGCTGGTTGACGCTATTCATCGTCAATCTCTTTCTGAACTGGGTGATCCCATTCGTGATGCTCCTTCCCCGACAGGTGAAGATGAATGCGAAGTGGATGCTCGCCGCTTGCACAATAGTCCTGATCGGCCATTGGCTCGACCTTTACACGATGATCTTTCCGGCATTCTTTGCGAGCCCGATGATCGGCTACGTTGATATAGCCGTATTCGTTGGGTTTGCGGCGCTATTTTTGATCGTGTTCACGTTGAATCTCGATGTAGAACGGATGGTTCCGACCGGCGACCCATACCTAGAAGAAAGCGTCGATCGGGAGCATCTCGAGACCGTGTACAGCCTTCGAACCGGCTCGACGGTCGACGGTTAGTTGAGAGTGTTGAGCCTGAGCTCAGTTTTATTTTTGTTTCTCCGCGAGCTGTGACGCAAAGCTCATTAGGTAGCTCTATACGTTGCGAACGCACATATCTTACTTAATCGAATCGCCCGCGGGACCTGCGGGTATCGTTCAGAATAATGGCAATAATGAAAACAAGATCGTGGGCCGAACCATTCAAGATAAAAATGGTCGAGCTCCTAAAGATGACAACGCCCGCTCAACGCAAAAAGGCGATCAAGGATGCGGGATACAACACGTTCCTGCTGCGGTCTGAAGACGTCTACATCGACCTTCTGACCGACAGCGGTACATCTGCGATGAGCGACGCGCAATGGTCGGGGCTAATGCTCGGCGATGAGGCCTACGCCGGCAGCAAGAATTTTTACCATCTTGAGGCCGTTGTGAGAAAGTATTACGGCTATAAGTACATAATTCCTACGCATCAGGGCCGCGGTGCCGAGAATCTGTTGTCGCAGGTGATGATCAAGAAGGGCGATGTGATCCCGGGAAATATGTACTTTACGACGACGCGTCTTCACCAGGAGCTTGCGGGCGGGCGTTTTGTGGACGTGATCATCGACGAGGCCCACGATCCCGAAAGCCTGCACCCGTTCAAGGGAGATATTGATCTCGGCAAACTTGAAGACCTCATCAAGAAGCACGGGGCCGACCGAATTCCCTATATTTGCGTGGCAACGACGGTGAATATGGCCGGCGGCCAACCGGTTAGCATGGCAAATTTGAAAGCCCTTCGCGCGCTAACGGCAAAATACGGGATCAAGGTAATGCTCGATATGACCCGTATTGCCGAGAACGCATGGTTCATCCAGCAGCGCGAAAAAGGCTACGCACGTCGCAGCGTCGCAAGCCTCGTGAAAGAGATCTGCAGCTACACGGACGGAGCCACCTTCAGCGGAAAAAAGGACGCGCTCGTCAATATCGGCGGTTTTCTGGCATTGAACGACAAGGAAAAATTCGAAGAAGCGAGCAACCTTGTCGTGGTCTATGAGGGGCTCCACACATACGGCGGGCTGGCCGGCCGCGATATGGAGGCCATGGCGATCGGCATTATCGAGTCGGTCCAGGATGACCACATGGATGCCCGCATCGGCCAGGTGCTCTATTTAGGCGACGAACTAAGCGAACGCGGCATTCCGATCGTCAAGCCTATCGGCGGCCATGGCATTTTTGTCGATGCGAAGAAGTTCTTGCCGCACTTGAAGCAGACAGATTTTCCGGCACAAGCACTCGCCGCCGAGCTCTACGAAGACGCCGGAATTCGTGCGATGGAGAGAGGGCTTGTGTCCGCAGGGCGAAATTCGAAGACGGGCGATCACTACTTTCCAAAGCTGGAACTTGTAAGGCTTACGATCCCACGCCGCGTATATACGCAGGCACATATGGACGTTATAGCGGAATCTGTTGAACGCGTTTATAACCTTCGGGATCGGATCCGCGGACTTGAAATGGTGTATGAACCGAAATACTTGAGGTTCTTTCAAGCGAGATTCAAGAAGAAATAGCGGTCGCAACGCGGCTTTAACATTGGTCAGATGCCGCTGAAGCCGCCGTCGATCTCAAATGCGGTCCCGGTCACGAAAGAAGCTTCATCCGATGCGAGATAAAGCACGGAGGCGGCAATTTCTTGCGGCGTCGCCATTCTCCCGAGAGCTTGTGTTGCTGACATCTCTTTGTACGCCTTTTCGGGATCGGGGTATTCGGCGATGCGCTTCTTGACGAATGGCGTTTCAACTCGCCCCGGGCAGACTGCGACCGCCCGAATGCCGTCTTTTGCATGGTCGAGAGCGAGGCACTTCGTAAAGCCGACCACCGCAAACTTCGTCGTGCAGTAGGCGAGTCGGTCGGCAATGGCAACAACGCCTCCGATCGACGCCACGTTGATCACAACGCCGCTGCTTCGATCGATCATTCCTGGAAGGAATGCCTTCGTAAGGTTGAATACTCCGCGGACATTCACTGAGTAAAGACGATCAAGATCATCAACCTCCGTCTGCAGTATTGTTCCGACATGGCCAATCCCCGCGTTATTTACGAGGATATCGAGGCCCCCGCTCTGCTCAAGGACTGTCTTGCCGGATTCTTTGCACGCTGCTTCGTCAGCGACATTCAACGCCAAGAACTTTACCTTTAGGTTCGCCGCTGAAAGACGAGCAGCAGTCGCCTCTCCCGCGGCAGTATCGATATCTGTGAGATATACGAAGGCTCCGGCATTTGCGAGAACATCAGCGATCGCCTCGCCGATGCCGGAGGCGGCTCCCGTTACCAACGCGGTTTTCCCCGTAAGATCGAACATAACGCATCTACAATTGGACTATCGGATTTCTAAGTACGCCCAGTCCTTCTATCTCAACCTCGGCAACGTCACCGTCCTTTAAAAAGACCTTCGGTGTTCGCGCGAATCCGACACCGGGCGGAGTGCCGGTGGCGATGATATCTCCTGGCTCCAGAGTAATGGTGCGCGAGATGAACTCGATCAACTCAGGAATTCGGAAGATCATCTGTCCCGTGCTCGAATCCTGAAGTGTCTCGCCATTCAGCCGAAAACCGATCCGAAGACCGTGTGGGTCTGCGATCTCGTCGCAAGTTGCGATGAATTCGCCCATCGGTGCAAAAGTATCGCACGATTTTCCACGCTGCCACTGCCCGTCAGCGAACTGCAGGTCGCGGGCGGAGACGTCGTTAAAATTCGTATATCCGAAGACATAGTTCATTGCATCGCCCGCCGCGACCATTCTTGCACGTCGTCCGATCACAACCGCGAGCTCCGCCTCATAATCAACTTCCGAGCTGTCGGCAGGAAGTTCGATAGCGGTGTCCGGACCTATAACTGCGGTCGAAAACTTCGAAAAAATAATGGGCGAGGTCGGAATCGCCATACCGCTTTCTTCGGCGTGGTCTCGATAATTCAAGCCAACGCAAACGATCTTTCCCGGCTTCGGAACAGGTGACTCAAGTCGTACCTCTTCGCGCTCCAAGATATCAACGGCACCGCTCTGAATCGCATAGGAGGCCGGCGTAAGAAAATCACGCTCCAGGTCGAAACATTTAAGAAGGTCTGTGTGTGATAGTCCATTTGCGAGGAATTTCGGTGTCAAGTCTGCGAAACGGTCGTCATCGAGGCGTACCCCGATACGGTAACAAATCTGGCGCTCGTCCGACGACCTTTTTGTGAATACGACAAGTTTCATATTTAGCGGAATGCTGTTCTTAGCCGATCAATTTGCATTCAAACCCGCGATCGGCACCCATACGAACCGGGGTCGATAGAAGTCCGCGTAGATCGAATCGCCCGGTTTTGCGCCGAATGGAAGGTTGCTGTTGTACGAGATGAGGAGCTTTCCGTCACTTGTGAACTGCGGGTGCATATGCGGATTATAGACGCTCATTCCGGTCTGTAGTGATTGAGACTCCGTCATTCCGGGAAGCTTTCGCTGGCCCGCCGTAGGTGTGCGATAGACAAAATGCTTCGTATTAAATGGCCCCTGCGGCTCGCAAGCGGAATATAGGTAAAGGTCTTTCCAATCGGCATAGCCAACGGATGTATCGAACGTGACCATAACGAATGTCGGCCGGCCGTTTATGTTGAGGTGGCGGATACTTAGCTCATCGCTAACGCTATCTTTTGCCGGGATCAGCGACCGCCGACCGTTGAGGTCCTTTGAGAATTGTTTGCCGTTCCAAGCTTTCCAATTCTTCAGATCTGCAGCGAATTCTAAGCCTCGCGAGGCATCGACTTTTGCCAAGTAGAGCTTTTTATATTTATTGGCAGCATCGAGCGACGATCTCTGTACCCCCTCGATCCTTCCTTCGTTTCGCATTCCGTAGATAAAGAGCTCATTGTTCTGATTCACCCAAAGCGAGATACCCCAAATCGACTCGTCCGTCTTGTTCCTCAGGTCGACGATCTTTTCGATGGCGAGCGTATCGGCATCCAGCTGTGCGATCGCCTGTGACCGATACTTGATCCAGAAAGTTTTGTCGAAAGGCCTTGCAACATCCCATTCGTTCAGGAACATCCAGATCTTTTTCTTTCCACCAACTTCAACAACTATCGGATCGCCAAGCCAGTACATATGGTTCGGGTTTGTGCTTTTGGGCTTAAAATATGACGTTGAATAGCCGTTTTTGTCCTTTGGCCCGGTAAGGGTCCGCACCGTTTTCCCATCCTTTGATCGGACGACGACGCTGTTGTACACATAATGGATGACCTCCGGCTTAGGGCCGCAAAACGGCGGAAGGCAATTCGGCTTTCGCATACGGAGGCCATTACTGTTCGTAAACACGGTGCCATCGCCCGGCATTGCGGGATCTTCAGCGATGAATGAATCCGAGAAGAAGAATGCTGAATCGCCGTTCGGAAGCTCGATAGAGACCGTCGTATCACCGCCGGTCCAGCCCGGGCCATTGCGCGAAAAGAATTCGTCCCACTCCTTGGCTCGCTCACCTTTTCCCGGCGTGATGTCGCACTGTGGCAGCACCGCGGATGAAAGAAGCGCAACCGCGATGATAACCAGCAAAGTAGTGCGGAACGGCATATTCATAACAGAATTAAAATGGAATATCCGGGCGGCGGACGTCATTTGGATCAGCCCAACGTGTATTCGGGACGACCGGTGTCCAGTCCGGACGCAGGGGATCCTTGTCGTACGGATAGCCGCCAAGGCGTTTGTATAGCTCGGAGTACTCGGCGAGCTTCTCACGGTCAAGCGTTATGCCAAGGCCCGGCCCCTTCGGCACGGCGATACGGCCATTCTTGTACTCGAATTTGCCGCCAACTATCACGTCATCTGTCAAGTGATGATAATGGGCGTCTGCAGCGAATGTAAGATTCGGAATGACAGCGCCAAGATGCAGCATCGTCGCAAGTTGGATCCCGAGTTCGCCGGAGGAATGGACGGCGACGCCTAGTTGAAACGTCTCGCAAACACCTGCAGCTTTTACGCAGGGACGAATGCCGCCCCAGAACGTCGTATCAAGCAGGATAACGTCGATGGCAGTGTCGAGAACATTCGCCGCCAGCTGTTCAAAGTTGACGACGACGGTGTTCGTCGCAAGCGGCATGCGCACCTTTTCGCGGGTCCGACGCATTGCGTGCAGGCCGAAGACCGGATCTTCGAAATAGTCATTCCGAATGTCCTCGATCTGTTGGCCGAACCAGATCGCCTGCTCAGTTGACCACGAAGCGTTCGGGTCAAAGCGAAAGCTGTCGCCGCTTTGGGCATCGGTACCAAGTTCAGCAGCAAGGGCTCGGTAGCACTGCAATTCGTATTCGGGCGCAAAAACACCACCTTTTAGCTTGTGCGACGTAAAGCCGTACTTCTGCTTTAGCTCGTTAGCGTGTTCGATGAGTTGGTCGATCGTTCTGACCTCACCCGTTCCGGTACGTGGATCGGGATAGCGAAAGAACAAGTACGAGGCGAACGGTACCTCAGACTGCAGCTTTCCGCCAAGGATGTCATAGACCGGAACGTTCCATTTCTTGCCGAGAATGTCGAGACATGCGAATTCAAGCGCAGCAAGTATCTGAGTACGATTGTTGTAGAGCGAAGCGGTCGGATTCGCGATCTTGAAACGCATCTCCTCCAGGTTCGCCGGATCGTGGCCAACCAGATAGCTCTTCATTGCCACAAATGCAGCTTCGGCGGATTCGCCACCGCCGCCCATTTCGCCTAGCCCCGTGATCCCCTCGTCTGTTTCGACCTCGACGATCGTCCGAACGAATCTTCCCCAATGGCAACCCGCGGCGTGACGCAGCGGAGCCTCAAGCGGGACAGTAACGGTGGTGGCCTTGATATCTGTGATCTTCATGTTAGCAAGCTCTAGTTAATGACCTTATGCTCCCGCAAGAATGCCCAGATCTCTGAATATGACATCTTATACTGTTCCTGCGTGAACATTCCGTGGTCGCCGCCTTTTATCGTTACGAGCTTGTTCGGAGCGTGTGCCTTATCGAGAGCGTCGTTGAGGCGGGTTGCCTGCGAATAGGGGACAACACTGTCCTTGTTGCCATGGATCGTAATGATAGGCGGCAGATCGCTTCGGACGTATGTAAGCGGCGAAACTTGATGGGCGATTTTCTCGGCATTTGCCTGGCTCCCCATCCACATCACTGCATAGTTCTTAAGATTCGGGCCCTGGAGAAGGTCGTTTACGTCTGTGATGCCGTACCAATTCACAATGGCCGCGACTTTAAGATCTTCGTCGCCATAGCATTGATTATCGATCGGTGTGCCTTTTGGCAGCATTCCGGCAATGAGCGAAAGGTGGCCGCCGGCGGATTGTCCGGTAAGAACGATCTTTGACGTGTCGAACTTCCATTGCTTTGCATTGCGGAAGACCCAACGCACCGCACAGCGGACATCCTCAACGGCTGCCGGTGCGAGCGAATTCCCTGCCATCCGGTACTCGACATTCACGGCTCGCCAGCCACGTTCAAGGTACGGAAGCAGTTGATAGACGGCTCCCTCCTTCGTGCCAAACACCCATCCGCCACCGTGAATAAAGACGACGGTCGGCGTCGGTTCCGGATTGTCGCGCGGATACCAGATGTCGAGCTTTAGCTGCGTGTTGTTTGCTGTCGCGTAAACGACGTCCGGCTGCATCCAATATCGGTCGCCGATCTGCAGGAGCGTCGGCGTAGTCTCCTGGGCTAAAGTGGCGATAGATAGGGTAAGCACAAACGCCAGCAGATATATGTGCTTTGCGAAAACCCCGATAAGCGAACTTTTCTTCATTCTGCGTTCCTCGACCAGTCTATTTTACGCCGGTTTGACCCCTTCTTTCGTTGCGATGTGATTGCGGCCCTGATAGTGAATATTGCGGAGCTCGGCATGTTGGTCAAACCCGGTGAAATTCGGCTTCGCCTTGATCTCGCCAAACAATCCCGCGTTCACGCCGAAGATCGAGTCGATCACAGGCTCGAGATAATTACAGCCAGATACGCACGCCCAGTCATTGATGAACGGCGGATCGGATGGTGCTTTGATCGCACCGCCATTCGACTCCGCAGCGACAAAATCTTCAACAAAATGGGCTTGGGCGATCGGGCCCTGTTGGGCAGACTTCGCGAGGCCTTTGATCCATTCGCGCGCTACCGCATGCTCACCCGCCGCAAAGAGTCCGCTCAATGCGAGGGCCGGCCACGCACAATATGCTCCCGTCCACTGATGGTCAGGGCGAATGCTGAATGTCACATCAAGATCGCGTGTTGAGAGTGCGCGCATCCATGTCGGTGTTTGAAGCTCCCGTTGGAAGAATGCCACCATCTCCTTCTTCTGCTTTGCCGGCATCGTGTCGCCAATGGTCATTAGCGTTACACCAAAATCGTAACAATGATGCACCTCGTTATATGAGCCATCGGGGAGGCGGCATTTCCAGATACCTTTGCCATCTACGTAAAGCTCGTTGACGCGGCGTGCGAGGTCGGCCGCTTCCTTTCGGAAGGACGAAGCTTTATCTCGCTGCCCTTTATGCTCCAGTAGTTCGGCAGCGAATTGAAGATTATAGACATTTGCGGCATTCAGCCCAGCAACTTCGTGAACATAGCTTGATACCGCTTCTAAGAGATTGGTAACGCCGCCGTAATCTGCAAGCCCGTGGCCATTTGTATTGAGTGCGCGCCAATGCTCTGCATATTGGATCAGCCGGTCGAAGACCTTAACGCCGCCGACTTTCTTGTCAAGCCAAGCTTGATCGCCTGTCCAGCGAAGGTATTCCTTCGCCATTCGGGACATTGCATAGTCGTTTACGGAATACCATGGGCCGACACCCGCACCGGTCAGGAACTCGGTCCCAAAGTGCTTGTAAACATCGAGCTTCATCCAGGTCTCGATCATTCGCCTAAGCACTTCCGGATCGAGCATCGCGAGCAGCATCGCGCTCAAGGAAATGTCCCAAAGGAAGGTTGTTGTCTCCCAATATCTCGGGGCGAGCGTTACGTAGGTCGTCCCATAAACTGAATGGGGGGTTGTGCGTCGAAAGAATAGCGCACTCATTGCGGCCGAATGATAAAGCCGCTTAACATCTTCGTCGGCAGTGATGAGTGTGGGAAGGTGTCCCGAAAAGATCTTGTTCCCCGGCGTAAAGGCCGCAACAAACTGGGCGTTCCATTCGTCCTCGGTTGCTTTCGCGACCTCGTCAAAGCGGTTCACAACGGCGTCGTAACCGCGACGAGCTTCATCTGCAGTCGCTCCCATCGAGTTCACGAACGTGACGGATCGCGATTCGCCCGGCGCAAGATCGAATTCATAGACCAACCAAGCGGGGAGAAGTTGAGCAGGTTTCGGCGATGAGCCCTGCAGAACGAACGCTTCCGTGCGTTTTGACTTGCAAAGGATCGCGTTTCGCTCGCTATCTATGACTCGGTCGTTGTCATATTCACCTGGAGAATAAGCCGCGTTCCACGGTGTAACGCTCTTGGTTGCGCCGCCGTTCACTGCCAGCTTGATCTCAGTTTTTCGTCGTTGCCTTCCCTTATTTGTGACCGACAGCTTAACGGCAGTTGTCATCGAACGAAAAGGGACGACGGTAACGCTGGAAAGCTCAAGGCCCTTGTACAAAGATCGGCGCTCGATACGGTCCGGCCGCCAGACGAACTCGATCGGCGTCTTTGTCGCCGCAAAATATTCGCCGTCCACGTAAAGGACGCCTGTCAGCAATTCGCCGCCTGCACCCAGCGGGGCGACGTTCATCTCGCCTTGCGCGAATGGCGGAAACGCAATACTGCGAACGGCTGCAACGTCCATTGCCGCCTGTGCACAGCCCCACTGATTCGTAAGTCCCGGCGGATTGAAGTGATCGCCGAAACGGTGCGTCATCACGACGCTCTGCATCGACGAGCAGTTTGGAATATCCGGGAGAGGAGAGGCTGAAGCCATCGACGGTTCCGGTTTCGCGGCAAAGACGTCGTTCTTTAAGAGCGCCGGCAATGCAAGGCTTGCTGATGCGGCTTTTAGAAAATCCCTTCGTTCAAGTTTACTCATAATCAATTCAAAGAAGCGCCATCGTCCGATCGCTATTCGATCTCAATTCGTATCGTTGCTGTTTCGTACGGTTTAAGGTTAATGGTCAGCGGATCAAGACTGGGTAGCGAGCCTAGAACTTTTTGCTCGGTCAAGTTTAGCAATGCAGCGGAACGGACCCTTACGGGCAACTTTACAGCAACCTTTACAGTTTTCCCGGCGAATTCCTGCAGTCGGAGGATGAAGGCCTTGTTGCCCGGTGGGTCGAGTGGTGAAGCACTGACGTCACCGCGTACCACGTTGTTGGTAGCCGGTTTTACTGCAACGATCTCGACGTTTGGCTGATCGACCGCAAAGAAGCCTGCCATCGGACGCAATGGCGCGGACTGCACGTATTCGGCTGTCAGCGGAACGTTAAACGCCCGCGCCATTCTCCTTGCTGACACATCATCACGTTTGCCACCTCCGGTAATGGCGTATTCGAAAACATAGTTTCCGCGCAGGCCGGGTTCGACGGTCGGCATATTCAGTACACCGAGATCGCTCGTATCTGCCTGAGAGGCATGACGGATCGCGCGGGAATAAAGAGTTGCTTCAGGCAGCGGAAACTTCCCTGTGTATAAAGCAGGAAATTCCTTTGGGGCACCGGCCGCCCGCATCTTCGTGCTTAGAAATCCAGGAAACACCCAATAGAAAGCCTGACGATGTGCAATAAGCGCGGTCGCAGAACCATTGGTCAACCCGATGATATGTTGTGTTGTTACGGAGTCATGCCGAGCGCCGGGCAGATAGTCATCGGGGAGCGTATCGAACCACTTTTGCCCGCCGCGCACTACTTTCAGCCCTTCCTTATCTATATTCATCGGGAACGCGAAGTAATAGGAATCGCTCCAATTACCGTCGCCTCCAACAAAAGGCATTAATGCGGGATCGAGTTCGTTGTGGATCTCGACGCGGTCGATACCTTTGAAGACTGTCAACTTCGTAACGGGAAAAACGGATCGGTCGCGAGCTATCGTGATCTCGGAGAGCACATTGCCTTCCTTGACCGTAACCGTCGGCATTTTGGGGTATATAACGCGGGACGCCTCGCTGCCCTCGGTACGCAGGAGTTCGTTGAACGCCATTTCGCCTTTCGGGTTTATCAGTTCACGTCCGGAAACGGAATCGAAAATGCTCTCGATAACGCCAGTCTTGCTGATCCGGATCGAAAAGCGGCCGTTCTTAACCTCGCCGGTCGTCGAAGGCTTCAACGTAGAGACAGGAGCACGGGGTTCAGTCTCTACCTCAAAGCTTTTGTATCCGAAGGCGGGAACCTGACCGGCCACAAACACCGCGTTTCCTTTCTCGTCAAGGTCGAATGGCACGCTTGCTCCCGTCGATGTATCCCTGATCGTCGTGATCGTCGTGTTCTTTTGGGGTTGGGAAAGTCTAACGACATCATCACGCGAAAACGAAAGGGCGTTATAAACAATAGCGTTCCAACGTCCTTCAGACGACGGCTGCACGGCGTCATATCGGGTTGGCCGAACGAGTGTCTTTACGCCTGTCTCTAGGAGACGGTCGACGTCGGCCTTCACGACCGTCATATAGTCGACGTATTGGCGGTTCTGCTCCCGCAAGGCCGCGGCGTTATTAAGCTGTGGCCATCCTGTATTCCCCGCACCGCTATGCTCATCGTATGTGAACATCAGGTCGTAGAGTTCCGCCGTATTCCCGACGGGAAATGGTATTCGCCGCGTCATCGCGACCGCACTCCAGAGTGACTCAGCCGCGGGCACATGATCGTGGCCATATCTTGCAAGGGCTGAGATCCTCGGCGATTGCGTTTTTGCCTCACTCCATAACCCCGACCATTCTCCTCGAAAGGTCGGCAAGTCCCTTCCGTATTTTCCTTCAATATACTTAAGGAATTCCGGAGGTGTTGCGATCTTGAGCTGAACGGTGCGATGCCCGGCATTCCACATCCGAACTGCTCTTTCCAGATTCCGAACGTTCTGAGGCTCGACGAAATCGTGTGCGTATATCGCCATCACGGCGTCGTGCTCATAGCCCGCTTTGTTGTATCGATCCAGTAAAGCCTTAACACCGATCTCCATGATCTGAAGCGGTGCCCGCTTTCCCGCAAGATCCGAATTGAACATGTCGAACGGCGTTTTGGCCGTGTAAGGGTCAAGCGAATACGGGTCGAGATAAAAATCCGTCATCGCTTCGGTGTACCCGCCGCGAGGGCTTTGTGTGATCCAGGTCAAGACCTTGCTTCCGTCCGGCGACTGCCAATAGAACGGGACGTTACCGGGAGCGAGCGAAGTTGCGTTGTTGATAAACGTGTTCGCCCCAACAACCAGGTACTTGCCGCCACTACCAGCAAGGACACTCGGTATCGACGTCGGATGGCCGGGGACGTCATCCATCAGAGCGAATTCCGAATGAATGCCGTATGTTCGCTCAAGCCGGGCATAATCGTAGAAGAGTCGGTTCAGCTCCTCTTCGCCCATAAAATCCGTGTGCATGCTGCCCCACGACATCGAAAGCGCCACGCGTCCGCTTTTGATCAGCTTCATAAGGCGAGCGATCTTCTCGGTGTCCTTCGGCAGGACAGAACTCGGTTTGACCGCCGTCTTGAGCCATTCATTGACCTGCCAGACGCTTTCGATCGTCCAGCGAAAGTTTGGGTCGGATTCAGCAACGCGAATTACCTCGTCAATGTGTCTGGCGGCGCGCTCTCGAACTGCTTCGGGCGGTTCGACAAAGCCGAAGTCAAAGTGTGAAGTTGGGGTGATATAGATGGTCCTGATCGGGCTTGCGGGCAGTTTTTCCTGAGCGAAACCAAGTAGAGGAAGAGCTAACAGAACGGCTAAGATCGATACTGCAACTCCTGTCTTCATTTCCCTCGACCCGTTATTTTTAGTTGACCTTGCTTAGATGAGAAGGTAAAACGTGTCCCGCGCTTAGAGAGTTCTACTCAGACTCTCCAAGTGCGGGACGCTATGAGCCTACCGGAACGGCCCGAACCGCCAAATACGAGCCGCCGGCAGACTCTTTTCGTGTTAGAAATTCAGCCTGGCGGAGAGCTGTACCTGCCTTGGGCCTCCAAATCCAAGGAGTCCGCCAAGCTGATTTCCAACGGTCGATGTGCTTCTGCCGAAAGCAGAACACGCTCCAACAGAGCCGCCGCAAGAGATACCGCCGGACGGGTCTGCGTAATTCGCTCTGTTCAAAAGGTTGAATACCTCGATCCTCAGGTTGAGTGACATTCTCTCCGAGAGTTTTGTGTTCTTGAAGAGCGATGCATCTACCTGAGCAAAACCGGGTCCGCGCAGAATGTTGCGGCCTGCGTTACCAAACACGCCTGGTCCCGGATCCGAAAATGCAGCGGGGTTGAACTGACAATTCGGCACGCTGTAGGGCTCACAATATTGGTTGACACCGGGGACGATATTTGGCCTGAACGAGAAGCCCGAGAAGATGCCGCCGGTCCGAGTAATGGTTACGGGCAAGCCGCTGCGGATCTGAACGATCGAGTTGATCTGCCATCCGTCAATGAGCCATTTGGGACCGTCGCCGAACCACTTCCTGAACGCAAGATCGTATCCGGCGTCGAGGGTGAAGTTATGGCGTACGTCCTGGTCGGAGCTTGCTCGTTCTGCCCTTGTGTTATTTTCGTCTTGATAATCCTTAAAGAAACCTACAACGTCATCGATCGTGTGCGACCACGTGTAGTTCGCATTGAACCGAAGGCCTTGTGTCAGATTGCGTCTGAAAGTCAGCTGCATCGCGTTGTAGTTCGACTGTGGATAGCCACCGATCGCGTAAATATCGCTGAAGCGATCGGTCAAAGGCCGCACACCGCTGACAGGATCGGCACGATTGATATTCCGCGGCGTGATGACACCATCCGTAAGCAGGTGTGTTACGTGGTTGCCGACATAAGCAGCCTGGAATGTGCCAAAACCGATGTCCTGCTGGATGCTTAGCGACCAATGTTGAGCCATTGCGGTCTTCAGATCCTTTTCGATCACGAACGCAGATGATTTGCCGCAGTCGAAGACGGCCGGATCGACGGGATACGAGAACGTCGGCGGCGGCGTTGCACAGAACAGCCAATCGAAGAGATTGGTTTGCGTCTGCGGGAAAGAGTTCGCTGCCGGCGAACCATAGCTTGCAGGCAACTCGCGATTGTAGAAAATGCCGTACCCGCCGCGCACAACCGTTTTGGTCGTGCCGAATACGTCAAAGGCGAATCCGAGCCGCGGCCCGAAGTTATTCGTGTCCACGTTGTGGAGTTTCTGGCCGGTCGGCGTGATCGTCATCGTCGCGAGATCGAGATTCTGCAGGAGCCCATTCTTCTCGCGGCTTACAGTGCTTACGTCGTACCGGAGACCGAGATTGAGCGAAAGACGTGGATGAGCTCGCCAGTTGTCGTTGATGAAGAATCCGAAATTCTCGTTCGCATAGTCGAGCTTCGGATTGCCGGCACGCGAGATCACGAATGGCTCATTAGCCTGAAAACTGGTGGAACCAGGACCTCCCGCAAGGCCGAAGAACGTCAGCGTGTATTGTTCACGCGAAAGTGCCGAACGTCGATTGAGCCGGATGTCTGCTCCCATTTTTAGAGAGTGGTCGCCGCGGATCATCGTGATCGTGTCGAGGAATTGATAGACCGCGCCGGTTCGCCGCTGGCTAAATTGTGCCGGGCCGGGAGTTGCGATCCTAAAATCAACGAACGTGAGGTCGATCCTCGGAAACTCTTCTGCACCTGCCCCAACATCTGTGAAGTTGTGGTTTATACCAAACCCGAACTCATTCGTTGTGCGGGCATCAAAGGCGTAATTATGAGCGAACTTGAAGAGCTGAACCCGAAGCTTGCCAGGGGCGATCTGATTCGTGCCGACACCGTATGGCGTGTCCGTATTCGAATCGTTGATATTGTATCGAGCGGAAAATCGGCTCTTATCGCTTTGCTGGAAATCTATCTTTACCGAGCCCGTATCTTCGCGGAGTTTCGCGATCCGCTGAGCCTGATATTCACCCAGATTGGGGTCGGGAAGACCGGTAAGCGGCTGGATATACGGCCTTTGCGGCAGCGGGATCGTATCCACGAGCGGCTGAAGAGCGGGGGCAAGCCCGTTGCGGAATAACTGCGTGTAAACGAGGTTATTGAACGTCTGGCCGCGAGTCTGACGGACACCTTCGTAGTTTCCGAAGAAGAACCATTTGTCTTTTACGATCGGCCCGCTTAAGTTTCCGCCAAACTGGTTAAGCCGAAAGCGCTGTTTACCCGCCAAGGCGTCGCCGGCGTCCATTGCATCATTCCGGAAATACTCAAAAATACTTCCGTGCAGATCATTCGTTCCGGATTTGGTGATCGGGTTGATGACCGCACCGAGAGCTTCGCCATATTGAGCCGAGTAATTCTGCTCGAGAACCTGAACCTCTTGAATGCTGTCCATGCTTACACGGTTCACGCGGGACTCGATCCTGCCAAGAACATTGGATGTTCCGTTCACATCGACGCGACTCGCATCGATGCCGTCGACAAGAACGCTCGATCCCCCAAAGGTCGAGGGAATCCCGTTGATAGCCGTCTGAAACTGATTCGTGGACTGGACCGATCCGGGAACCGTTGCAAGAAGCTGCGTGAAATCGCGGCCGTTCACCGGATTATCCTGGATACGGGCTTGCAAGACGGTGTCGCCAAGCGTGGCCGTTTCGGTGTCGGTCGGCGTCGCCTCCGCTGTTACCTCAACGGCGGCCTCAACGCCTTGAACACCAACCGTGATGTTGACGCGAAGCGTGTCGCCCACGGCTAGCCGTGCATCCGTGATGCTCGTCGGCTGGAAGCCCGAGGCTGTAACCGAGATCTTGTAAACGCCGTTTGAAAGCGACGGGGCACGATAAACGCCATTGCCGTCCGTTGTAACCGTCTTTGTCTCGTTCGTGCCGATGTTGGTCAGCTTAACGCTCGCATTCGGCACGGCAGCACCGTTCGCGTCCTGCACCGTACCGGTGATCGTTCCGGTGTTCGATTGGGCAAAAATGCCGATCGATAGAACCAAACCGACCGCTGCGGCAAATGCCGTTCTTCCGATTGTCTTAAGAATACCTGTGTTCATACTGCGCCTCCTGCGATTCTCGCGGATCATTTCTCCAAAAACTTTAAACCTTTGTGCACTCGCTTTTTGTCGGGATCCCGCCGATCGCATTCAGATTCGGCGTCCAGACTCCGTCTTTCTTCGAATAGTAGATGTCCAACAATTCCGCTGTCATCGGTATCGTCGGGATAATGTCCCTAACCGGTACTTGCTCTCCATTGAAAAGCCTGACCGCACCATCTATGCAGCGAAGCCCGACATACTCAGGGAACATAGCTGCACTCACCTTCAGAGCTTTTCTTTCAAGCAGCCAGTCCTTTTCGTGGGTCCCGGCAAGTCCGAATCCGGCGATAGTTACGGTCTCCGGATCAAATCCGGCATCAATGTAACCCTGATAAGCTCCTTGTCCGGTCTCATCATCCATTGCAAAGATCACGTCAACGTCACCTGTTTTCTCGAGCGTTTCGTGAGCGATCTTGCGAGCGATCGAGGGAGTGGCTTCACCGTTGACCGAAGCCACAACGACCGCATCAGGCTGAATGCTGCGGACGCCATCGGCAAAGCCTTCGCTTCTAAGTAAGCACGGACGGAGTGTGGGCAGGCCAACGTCGAGAATTCGGAGCGGGCCATCCGCCGCTTTGATATTTCGACCGACCCAAACGCCCATATCGTATCCGGCATCGTAATCACAGATGGCGACGAGCGTCGTCATTCCTTCGATCGGATTCGCCTCGACAACCACAGGTGTATCGGCGGCCTCGGCGATCTTCAAGATCTCTTCGAGTCCTTCGGTGGCAGCCGGGGTAACGATAAGCACATCGACCTCGTTCACCAGCTCGCGTGCCTGTTCGATCTGCCGCTCGACGCTCAGTTCCGCATCTCTGATCACGATCTCGGCACGATATTGCCCGCCGCGTCGCTTTAGAAGTTCGATGACGATCTGGTACCAAATATGGAAGCTGTAGTTTGTAAGGTAGCCGATCTTGCCCGGGAACTTTGCCGCGCGAACGAGAGGAACCGCTTCAAGGGCGGCGTCCAATCCCGGCGGCGGTAGGTACTGCGTAACCTCCGGATGGGCGGCTGTTTGTCCTGTCGATATTGATTCACTCATATTTGTTTCCCCCGGTCGATGTCTAGTTCGTCTGAGGCACTCCGCCGATCTGGGTCAGAAGGCCGCCGTCGGCGGTCCAAACAGAACCCGTAACGAACGATGAGCTCTCGTGTGCAAGGAATAATGCGACCTCTGCGATCTCACTTGGTTGGGCGATCCGTCCGAGCGGATGCATCTTCCGACATGCGTCATAAACCGACTCCGGATCCGGATCGAGCGACGCTGCCCATTGGAGCATCGGCGTATCCACCGTGCCCGGACATACCGCATTTGCCCTGATGTTCTCGCCGGCGAAATCCATTGCGATCGAACGAGTAAGGCCAAGCAAAGCATGTTTGCTGACGGTATACGCGAGGACGTTCTGTTGGCTTGCGAGTGCCTGAACTGACGAAACATTGACGATCGATCCTTTGCCGGACGCTTGCATATGCGGGATCGCAAAGCGTGCCGCGTTCCAAGCTCCTTTCAGATTCACGCCGAGCACCTCGTCCCATTGCTCATCGGTTGTCGAGACCGCTGTTCCGTAACGCTGTATTCCGGCACTTACTATCAGCGAATCTATCCCACCGAAGGTCTCGGCCGTTCGTTTGATAGCAGCTTCAACCGCGGCAGCATCCGAGACGTCCACTTTGGTGAAGATAGCTTTTCCGCCGGCCTTGGTGATCGCTTCACAGGTCGAGCTGCCGGCTGCTTCGTCCCAATCGATGATCGACACCGAACCACCGCGTTCAGCGAGAAGAATGCATGCAGCCTGTCCGATGCCTAAGGCACCGCCGGTTACAACGATGGTCTTGCCGTCAAACCTCATTTCCCCTCCGCAAATTCGGCGCCGGCTGCTGCCATCGCAACTTCCGATTCATCATAATCACCGGCCTCGCGAGCCGGCGGGAGGTGCTTGTACCAAGTGAAATATAAGATGACCACCGTCAGCACGGTCGTGCCAATTAGACTGAATGCGATCGTGAGCTGATGCAGGATCAGATAGAGCATTGAAACGTATAGAGCCGTGATCCCGACAAGGGCGATGAGCGTGTTCACAACGTCCCGCGCGAAAGGTGTCTGCTTCTTGAAGTCAGGGTCTTCGGCAAGAACCGCGGCCCGCGGTGGAGCCCAAAACCCGGCGGGTTGAACCTTTCGGTAAAAGACCTTGAGCGTCTCGAGGCTTGTCGGCTCAGTCGAAAGAGATACGACAATGGTCAAGATCGAAGATGCCAATGCGATGACTGGGAATCCGATATAGAGCGGCAGCGGCTCACTGAGGTACGTCGTGTCGAGCACGACCTGGCCGAGCGAGAGCACCATTCCGCCGAAAACACCTGCGGCATATCCCCATCCATTTAGCCGCCACCAATACCAGCGCAGCACATTCGGCGGCAGGATTCCGGCGGCGAGCGTCCCGAAGATCCACAAAAATGCAGCGTTTATCGACGTACCGAATACCGAGATGATGAGCCCGACAATGATCAGGAGTGCCGACGAGAAATAGCTTACGTGCACAAGCCTTTTCGCATCGGCTTTCGGGTTGATGTACCGCTGATAGACATCCTTTACTAAATAAGCTGCTCCCCCGTTGACCGTCGAGCTAAATGTTGCCAAAAACCCTGACAATAGCGCCGCCAGCATGAAGCCAACGAGGCCAACCGGCAACATCGAGCCGATGATCAACGGAAGAGCAGTTTCCGGGTCAGCACGCAATTGCTGATCCAATGCGGCATTCCCGATCCCCATGATGGCCATGATCGCGATCGCCATCGCGAACGGCCAGCGAACTGTGTGTATCAACCCCCAAAGTGCGCCAAGTTTTGACGCGTCACGCTCGTCCTTGGCGGCCAGGAAGCGTTGAAAATCGTAAAGCTGCTCGGGCCCGCTGAGGCACAAAAGGAATCCCTTGAGCACCCAAACCGCCATCAACGCACCGAACAGTGAATAATCCGTTCCTCCTGAAATCATGCCCTGCAGATCGCTCGGCCGCGCCGAGGTTGGGATAATCTCCATCCAGGACGCCGGCACGAGAGCTGCGAATTTCGCTGCGTCAAAGTGCATATAGCCGACGACCGCGAAAGCGATAGCCCCTGCGCTCAGCACGATGGTCTGGGCGATCTCAACCCGCACAATGCCATGAAATCCACCGGCAACGACGTAAATCCCCGTTACGCCGAGGATCAAGATCGCACAGACCGTTGGCGAGAATGGCAAGAAGATCGAACCGAACTTACCCATTCCGATCGCCCCGTATCCGAGCAGTGCGGTGATCGTAAGGACGGCAAAGAGCGTATAGGAAAGCCTTGCAATGTCACCCGCCCGGCCTGCTCCAAAGCGCGTCATCATCCATTCGGCACCGGTCATCACGTCCGACCGGCGGATCCATTTGCCCATATAGGCCAAATAAAAGGCTGTGATCGGAAAACCCCACAGCCAATGAACCCACATTCCTTTTAAGCCAAGAACGATGAACGTCGAAACGATCCACATCGTCCCGGTAATGTCGAAATACGACGACGATCCCGACATCGCCAATGCCCACCAAGGCAGCTGTCTTCCGCCGAGGAAGTACGACGACATTCCTTTCGACGCACGCCGCTTCATCGCTAGGCCAATGCCCATTATCGCTGCCAGGTATAGCACGACGATGACTTGGTCGATCCCAGATAGATGCATTGGTCTATAGGCTCCTGTGACGTACTCGGAAGTCTAAACTTTGTCCTGCGTGTTGAGAAAGCGATGGCAATCCGATAATTCAGTTGGGTTGCCCTGCTTTATTCTGAATGCAAAGTCGCGTTCAGGTCTCTCTAAAACTGACGAATTTCTTTTTCTTCGGCGTTGACTAAGTCATTGATACACTAGTTCTCCTAATGTGTCAACCGGAAAATTACGCTCGGGCAAAAGAATTGTGTTCGTTCGTGGGTAGCGGCGACGAACCGAAACAGCTTTGGAGAGCGATGGGGATCGCACCGTAAAGACTTGGTCGTTCTACACTGGCAGGGCGGATAGTTACCTGGTCGGGAGAAACAATATATCTGCTGCGGACCTTGTCGAGGATCACGGGTTCGATCAGCGGCCAAGCCGCAGTGATCTTTCCGCCGATGACGACGGTCTCCGGGAAGAGTCCGTGCACGAGATTGCTAATGCCTTCGCCAAGATATTCGGCGGTGATCTTTAATGACTCAAGCGCCATTTTGTCGCCATCATTGGCGAGGGTTACGAGGTCATGGACAGTCACGAGAGGCTCGCCTTGTTTTGCAGTAACGCGATGATATCGCTCGATCGTCGCGCGTTCGGAAGCAAAGGTTTCCCAGCATCCGCGGCGGCCGCACGAACAAAGTTCACCGTTGGGGTCGATGCTCATATGACCGAAACCGCCAAGCCCTCGATGCGAACCGACGTGCAATTCCCCGTTAATGATCAGGCCGGTGCCAAGCCCTTCGACGACGAGCACGAATAGCAGGTTCTTGACCTTCGCCTCATTGATCGGACCGTACCAGAATTCCGAAAACGCAGCCGCATTTGCGTCATTCTCGACGAAGACGGGCAAACCAAGCCGTTTCGAAAGGATATCCCTGACGGGAACGTCCTTCCATTCAAGGTTCGGTGATATCTCGAGCGTTCCGCTTTCGCGGTCGATCAGCCCCGGCACACTAACTCCGATCCCGCCGAAACGAGCTTTCGCATAATTCGTAGAGATGTGACGCTGGATCTCCGTACACAAGCGATCGAGGAATTTCAACGGCTTGCCGGACGTGAGGATACTCGTTCGCTTCAGGACGCGTCCGTTAAAGTCGCTGACCGCGAAGACCGTATCGATAACGCCAATATCTATCGCGAGAACATAAAAGCTCTCTGCATTTATGTAAAGATTCTTTGGTGGACGCCCGCCGGTCGAAGGCCCTTCGGTTCCCTCGTGCACGAGTCCGCCCTTGATCAGCCGATTGACGATCGCGGAGACCGTCCCGGCGCGCAGACCAGTTTGCTTGGCAATATCAGCGCGAGAGATGGGCTGTTGTTCGCGGATCAAATGCAGGAAGATCGTTTGGTTGATATCGCGGATATCATTTACCCCGACCATTCGAATTGAGGATCCGTTGATGCTGCTCATTATCTTTTGATCTCGCTTGTTCCTGAATCAAGCATTCGCACAAGATCTGCGAGCGTTGCCGTCGAAGTGTCACCAGGGCAGGTCATTGCGTATGCAGCGTTCGCCGATGCAAGGTCGATGTATCGCTGTGTCGGAAGTTCGTTCAGCATCCCGTAAATGACACCGCCCGCAAAGGCATCACCGCTTCCGACGCGGTCAAGCACACGAACATTCTTAAATGGCCGGCCGATGTACGCAGTGCCATCAATGTAAACCGCTCCACCAATGCTGTGTTCAGAGGCGGAGGCAACATCCCTTAGCGAGGTCGCAACAACCTTCAGGTTAGAGTGCCGTTCAAGCATCGCCCGGACCGCAGCGTCGAACTTCTCGATCGAAAATCCATCCAATGTCGGATCGAATCCTTCGACACCGAAAACAACATCGGCTTCGGCAAGCAGGCGGCGGTTGGCCTCATCTGCGGCAGCACGTCCGCCGCGGCCGCTCCAAAGCGACTCGCGATAGTTAAGATCGTAAGATACGACCGCACCGCTTGCTTTCGCCGCACGCATTGCCGCGAGAGCCACTTCTCGCGAACTGTCAGACAACGCCGCAAATATTCCGCCGGTGTGAAACCAGCGCGTGTCATTCTTTTCGAAGAATGTGCTCTGAACAAGGTCGTCCGGCGTAAGTTTGGATATAGCGGTATTCGCTCGATCCGAGCAGCCGGCAGGCGGCCGCAGCCCGAAACCACGCTCAACAAAGTTCAGCCCGTTCCTCACATTCCCCGAAATGCCGTCAACTTCACGCCAAATAATGTTCGACGTATCAACGCCGCCCTGACGAATTAGGTCCTCGACAAGGCGGCCGACGTGATTGTCTGCCAGGGCAGTAACGACCGACGTTCTAGCTCGAAAGCAATGCGAAAGGGTTCGTGCAACGTTATATTCACCGCCGCCTTCCCACACGCGAAAGCTTCGCGCGGTTTGGATACGGTCATCGCCCGGGTCGAATCGGAGCATGACCTCGCCGAGAGCGATCAGGTCCCACGTAGCTTCCCCTTCCTTTTTGATCTTGAGCATTTATCTCTGGTCGATCCAATAGCTGAGATTAAATTGAATCAAAGAAATTCGCAACGTTCACCTTTCGTCCAAGGTGCGATTTCGCACGTGAGTATGCATTGCATATAATGCTTGCTTCAAGGGCGTTGTGGGAGTTATGACAAAAGACGACGTGATCTCGCGAATTTCGAGGACGGGTATTCTGCCCGTTATCCGTGCGGCTTCGAGCGACGAAGCCCGTCGTGCGATCGACGCTATTTGCGCAGGTGGTATCGATACGATCGAGGTGACCTTAACGATCCCGAACGCCGTCACGTTGATCGAAACCCTCACGCAGGAGCTGCCGGCCGTTCTTTTTGGCGCGGGCACGGTTCTGACAGCCGATGATGCAAAGGGGTGTATCGATGCCGGCGCCAAGTTCATAATTAGCCCGGCAACAGATCGGGACATGATCCGAACGTGTAACGAGAATGAAACAGTCGTTATGCCGGGTGCGTTGACGCCGACCGAGATCGTCGGAGCCATCGCAGCCGGTGCGGATGTCGTAAAGGTCTTTCCGGTAGGGGCACTTGGCGGTGTCAACTACATTAGATCTCTTCTTGCGCCGCTGCCCGATCTAAAGCTCGTCCCAACGGGTGGTATCACGATCGACACGGCAGCGAGCTTCATAAAGGCGGGTTGTCTCGCTGTTGGTCTTGGGTCAGACCTTGTCGATCTTGCCGCAATACGTGCCGGCCGTGCAGACGAAGTTGCGGCAACTGCACGATGCGTCCTGAATTCGATCGCGGAAGCTCGTACTGACTCTTAATGCAGGCTCGCGTTAAGGCTTGCCAACTTATCGCTTCCCGGACACAAAACAGCCTGATCGAGCTTGTTTAGCGGTATTTCAGAGGTATTCAGCGTTGAATGTAGGTCGACGGAATCCTCGTTAATGTAGAGCAGGCCGGTCAGCACTTCTTGTCGCTGTCGAGCTTTGTGAAGAGCTGTGATTGCCGAAAGCCGGTCATTCGGGTCCCAATCCTTGGCAAGCTTATGAAGGTAGATCTTCGAGCCGTCATGCATCAATAGGTCCTGAACTGAGCCCGCCTCGTAGGTCGTCAGGATCTCGCGGGAGATCGGCACGAAATCGACAAGGCCTGCGACCTCCATATGCTCGCGCACATAATCATAAGATTTTGTCGAGCCTGGGTTGTTGTTGAAGGTCACGCAAGGGCTGATCACATTGAGCAAGGCAAAGCCGTTATGGAGCATCGCAGCCTTCATAAGCGGAACGAGCTGTTCTTTATCACCTGAAAAGCTTTGCGCGACGAATGTTGCTCCAAGCTCGATCGCCATTCCCGCAAGATCGATCGCCTCGAAAGGATTCACGCTTCCGGCTTTGCTCTTCGAACCGAGGTCGGCGGTCGCCGAATCCTGCCCTTTGGTCAGGCCATAACAGCCATTGTTCATCACGAGATAGACCATCTTCAGGTTGCGCCGGATCGCGTGGACGAACTGCCCCATTCCGATCGACGCGGTATCGCCATCACCCGACACGCCGAAATAGATCAGATCGCGATTCGCCAAATATGCACCGGTAGCGACAGACGGCATACGGCCGTGAACGGAATTGAATCCGTGCGAGTTCGATAGGAAGTACGCGGGCGATTTCGAAGAACAGCCGATCCCAGAGAGCTTTGCGACCTTGTGCGGCTCTATATTCAACTGCCAGCAGGCCTCGACGATCGCCGCGTTGATCGAATCGTGTCCGCAGCCCGCACAAAGCGTGCTCAAGTTCCCTTCATAATGATCCACGGTGAACCCAAGCTCGTTCTTGGGCAGCGCCGGATGCCGAAATTTCGATTTAAGGTAGGTCATCTACGGTTTTTCCACTCAAAAAATGGGTGATAGCGAGATCAACGATCTTGTCGCTATTCTACCACGAGACGATCGCTTTTCCCTTCAAATTCAGCACTGCTTTAGAGCTCTTGGTTGGATGCTACATTGGCTGGATGTCCGCTCTCTGTAGACCTCAACTCATTCGGGAGCGGCTTTTGTGCATTCTGTGCAGTTTGTATCAATTCGTGCGTTTTGTGCATTTTCATATAATTCGTGCATTTTAGGCTTCAATTGGTTGGAGCGGTCAGATATTCTTTCTGTGGTTGGTTGATGTTTGACAACTGAATTAGGCAGTTTTTGTGTGAAGAGTCCGAAGGGCGAGAACGTGAGTTCGATCGGCAGAAAACGCAAAGGTCGCGAAGTGAAGCCCGCGAAGGGCGCAGAGAAGGCTCTCGCGACAGCGTCTTTGTGGCCTTTGCGAAATGCCTTCGCGTTCTTTGCGTTTGAACCAACGTGAAGAATGCTAGAGAGACATTGCACTTTGGATCGGCAGAAAACGCAAAGGTCGCCTGTGAAGCCCGCGAAGGAAAAGCCGCAGAGGACGCAGGGAAGGATCTCGCGGCAGCGTCTTTGTGCTCTTTGCGGCTTCCTTTGAGTTCTTTGCGTTAAGACCAACGTGAAGAGTGCAATCCGAAATTGCGTGGAGTCGGGCAGCAGGAAACGCAAAGGCCGCGAAGGGAGGCCCGCAGAGGACGCGAAGGGAGACGGCGGGCTACAGACGCAGCGGGCTACGGACACGCTGGCCAGAAAAATAGGCTGCCGGGAACTTTAATGGTTCCAGGCAGCCTAAATAAGCGGTCCAATTTACGCTTAGGAGGCTGGGAGAGACTCGAACATAAAGGTGAGCTTCCACGCATCGCCTTCCTTTACATAAACGGCGGTTTGGTAGAGCGGACCGTTCTTCTGGCCGTCGCAGCTACCGTCGGCTTCGCCCTTGCCGGTCAGGAGCTCAACTGTCGGTGAAATGGCGGAAGCGAAGGCTTCGGTAAACGAAGTCTTAGTGACGCCTTCGCATTTCATATCAGCCGTCCAAAGCTTGACGACGGCCGCCTGACCGGAATGGAACATGCCGGCAGGATCGACGAAGGACATATCTTTCGTCGTGTTTGCCTCGAACCACTTGGCGTCCTTATTCCGAAAGGCTTCCCATCCGGCCGAGTGAGTTTTTGCCAACGCGTCCGTGTTTGCGTCAGGTTTCGCTTCAGCGGCCGGGGTTGTGTTGGCGGCGGGAGCGTCAGCCTTTTTCGGCTCTTCCTTTTTTGGAGCTTCCTTCTTTGGTTCCTCTTTCTTTTCGGTGGCCGGAAGTGCTCCTGTCTCCGGTGCTGCTATTATGGGATTCTCATTGTGGAATACTGCTTTCCATTTGTCGCCATCCCGAACGAAGATCGTGGCTGCGAGCGTCGGGCTCGGGATCTTCTCGCTCTTACCGTCAGGGCCGGTACAGCTGGCATCGGACGTACTCTTGTAGATAAGGACGTAAGTGTTGTCATCGATCCTGGACAATTTCGCGTCGGCACTAGCCATCGATTTTACGTCGCACTTCATTTGGCCGAGCATCTTCAAGGCCTCGGCCTTGTTCGAACGGTGACCGTTCGAATAATCGACGAACCTGTCCGAAAGATTCTCTTCGAAGAACTTCGTGTCGCCCTTAGCCCATGCATCTCCGAGCTGTTTATCGAGGGCAAGTAGTGCCTCCGTGGTCGGTGCGGCAGCAGCCGGCTTTGATGTGTTGGCGTTTGAATTTGCATTACTGTTGGCTGTTGAATTTACAGCCGGTGCTCCGCAAGCGGATAGTCCGAGTGCCGCAGCAGCAAGGACTATCGCTAAACTTGAACGTTTCATAAATGGTCACCTCAAAGTTGATTAGAAACAATCATGGCCAACCGGCCCTTCGAGGAAAGGGCCTCATCGGCAGTTACGTTATTCGCGGGAAGTTGCGCTAAGCATACTCCGGCTATTGAGAAAGTCAAGCGGTTAGGAGCGGCTTGTCGAGGTGTTTTCCGGGCTCGGTCAAGTTGGGTGGCACAACATACCGTTCGACACGACAAGTTCCACAAACACAAGTCCCCTATGCAACCTCTAACGCTCGGATGTTGTAGAATATATGTGACCATCCCAGACAGGTCGGCTCCCCGCTGGGCAATTGTCCTTTGCCGACGATCTCTACGAGTTGTAAACGGCCCGGGCAGTGGGCCGGAGTATTTAGGGGCACGCGAATATCGCAGTCTGCACAGGTGACGCCCTTTAGCGAGGTTTATTGAACAGATCTGATGTAATACGTGCATGGGGCAAGATCCTCACCGGCCGATACCCGAACCTTTCGATCGAGATCACGCGAGAATGTCCGCTTCGCTGTCCCGGTTGTTATGCTTACGAACCGGAGCATCTGAACGGCGCCGGAAACCTTCGCGAACTCTCGGATTTCAAGAGCAATGATCTCGTCGAGAAAGTGCTGGCGCTTGTCGATCACCACAAGCCGCTGCATCTGTCGATCGTCGGGGGCGAACCCTTGGTCAGATTTCGCGAGTTGAATACGCTCCTGCCGATCCTGAGCGAGAAAGGTATCGCCGTGCAGCTCGTGACAAGTGCTGTGCGTGAGATCCCAAGCGAATGGAATTCCATCGACGGGCTTTACATCGTAGTGTCGATCGACGGCCTACAACCGGAGCACGATGCCAGACGCAAGCCGGCGACATACGAGAGGATACTGCGCAATATCGCCGGACATTCGATCACTGTCCACTGCACGGTAACTTCCCAAACAGCTGAGCGAACCGGATACTACGAGGAATTTCTCGAGTTCTGGTCGGCCCGAGAAGAAGTGCGGCAGATTTGGATCAGCATCTTTACGCCGCAAATGGGAGCCAATGATCCTGAGATCCTTTCGCCTGAGGCCCGAGCACATCTGATCGACAGTATGGTCATGCTGCGTGAGAGGTTCCCGAAGCTCGTTTTTAACGATCTCGTCGCGAACGGCTATCGGCAACCGCCGAAGTCACCGAGCGAATGCATCTTCTCTCGAACGACGATCAACTATACGGCCGATCTTGTGAGCAAGGTTACGCCTTGCCAGTTTGGAGGGACGCCCGATTGCTCACAATGCGGCTGTATCGCGTCGAGCGGCCTTGCAGCGGTTGGCGACTATAAACTTTTCAACATCGTGCCGCTTAGGACGCTCTACAATGCGTCAGATCGGATCGGAAAGGCCGTAAGACCGGGCTAGATTCAACCCATTGCGGCTTTTATCTGACCGTAGATATTATCGGCCGTTATCGGCGTACCATCAAAATTGAGAATGGAGACGAGCTTTGCGGGATCGGTGCCAAGTTCGATCATCATCAGGCTGCGGAATTGAGCGTCGCGATTCTGTTCTACGACGAATATCCGATCGTGCGATGCAACGAATTCCGCAAATGCTTTGCCGAACGGGAAAGCACGAGGGCGCATCGCATCAAGGTGAATTCCGTCCGCTTCGAACATTTCCATCGCTTCCATCGCCGCGTAAGTCGATGTGCCGAAGTAGATGATGCCGTCGCGAGATCGCTTGCTAACTTCGCTACTCGGTTCAGTTGAACCCGCTTTGATGAACTCCGGCTGGGGAACGAGTTCCTTTGCCGTCTCGAACTTTCGAGCGAGCCTTTCGACATTTCGCTTGTAGGCGTCGCCGTCCTCGGTGTAGATCGCGTATTCGTCCCTTGATGAGCCGCGGGTGGTGAATGCCCCGCGGGAAACGTGCGTTCCCGGGATAGTGCGAAACGGTATGCCGTCGCCGTCAATATCGAGGTAGCGGCCGAACCTGCCCTTGAATCGAGCCAGCCGCTCGTCGCCGGACGCGGCTTGAGCCGCACCGTTTCCGCCGTTCGAGCCGTTGGTCGGCTGCGCCGCGTAGATCTCTTCCAGCTGTTCGGCTGTGAGCACCTTCCCGCGATCGTAAGTTTTGGAATCATCCCATGTCAGCTCATCGGTGATGTGGTCGTTCATTCCGAGGGCGAGATCGGTGATGACGATCACGGGTGTTTGCAGCCTTTCGGTGAGGTCGAATGCCATAGCCGTCATCTCGAAACACTCTTTCGGCGTTGCCGGCAGCAACAGCGGATGTTTCGTATCGCCGTGCGAAGCGTACGCTGCAAGCAGTAGATCCGATTGCTGAGTTCGCGTCGGCATGCCGGTCGAAGGGCCGGTTCGCTGGACATCGATCAATACGGTCGGGATCTCGGCAAAGTATCCAAGTCCAATGAATTCGTTCATCAGCGAGACACCCGGACCGCTTGTTGCAGTAAAGGAACGTGCGCCGTTCCACGATGCTCCCATCACCATTCCGATCGCTGCGAGTTCGTCTTCGGCCTGGACGATCGCGTAGTTATTCCGTCCCGTTTCCGGGTCGACACGATACTTCGCAGCGTATTTGGCGAAGGCATCGACAACCGACGTCGAGGGCGTGATGGGGTACCAGGCGGCAACGGTCGCTCCTGCATAGATCGCACCAAGAGCGCACGCGGAATTGCCGTTGTAAAGGATCTTGCCCTTCAGAAGGTCGCGACGCTCGACACGAAGCGAGAAGCTATCAGGATCGAGATTATCTTGAACCCATTTCTCGCCGATCTTGAGAGCCTTGATGTTAGGCTCGATAAGCCGCTCCTTGCCGCGAAACTGTTCGCCGATCAGCTGTTCGATCACCGAAAATTCGATCTTGAACAGCGTAACGAGAGCTCCGATGTAAATGATGTTCTTGAAGAGCTGCCGCTGACGAGCATCAGTGAATTCGGCATTCGCAAGCTGCATTAGTGGTATCGGGATCAGTTCGATATCCGTCCTGTCAAAGCCGGGCGGCAAGGGCTTTGAGCTGTCGTAAAGGAAATACCCGCCGGGAGATACCGAAGCATAGTCTTTGTTAATAGATTGCGGGTTGACCGCGACGACGACGTCAACGCCTTCTCGCCGGCCCAGATGGCCTTTTTCCGACACACGAACTTCGTACCAGGTCGGCAGGCCCTGAATGTTCGACGGGAAAATATTCTTAGGCGTTGCGGGCACGCCCATTCGAAATACCGCGCGGGTAAAAAGCGCATTTGCCGAAGCCGAACCGGTGCCGTTCACATTGGCGAAACGGACGACGAAGTCATTGATCTTGGTGGAGTTTGTCACAAAATGTCGATGCCTCTGTTCCGAACCGATTTTAGGAAGTTTTCGGGCAAAAGGAAAGGTAGTTGAGGCGGCCGGCACGGCATTTCAAAAAAAAGACCTTCAATATGATTCAAATCATATTGAGCGCCCAATTGATTTGGAAAAATTCAGGTATTGGGCGAGAAAAGGTGTTGATAAGCGGCCTTTGGCCCGACACAGCATTTGCTGAATATTTGCGTTTAGCCCTTTGATAAATGGAGCCGAATGAAAGGCTACTGAATTCGAGGTAATTATAATGGAACTTGATGTCACACGAACCGTCGCTGATTATGCGGTAACGTATCCACCTTCAAAGAGAGTGTTCGAAAAGCTCGGTATCGACTACTGCTGCGGCGGGCAGAAGTCGATCTCGGATGCCTGCGCGTCAAAAGGCGTAGCACTGGAGGATCTTGCAGCACTGCTCGAAGCCGAGGCGAATAAACCGCAGAACGGCGAGGCGGTCGAGCTTGATTTTGCAACGATGTCGCTCGCCGCCTTGGCGGACCACATTGTTCGTTGCCATCACGTTTTTACCCGCGAAGAAGACGCTCGCATTCAGGCCCTTCTCAACAAGGTTTGTTCTGTTCACGGAGGCAATCACCCGGAACTTTTTGAAGTTCAGCGGATCTTTGAGGCATTCAAACTCGAGCTTGAGAACCATATGCTCAAAGAGGAGAGGATGCTTTTCCCGTACATTTCGCTGATGGAAAGCTCGTTCAATTTTGGAATGCCGCGTCCGCCCGCACCATTCGGTTCCACTCGGAACCCGATCGCCGTAATGATCAGCGATCACGATAAAGCGGCCGAGATGATCGACGAGATGAGAGCATTGACAGGCGACTTTACGGTGCCGCAAGACGGCTGCACGACCTATCGAACACTATTTGCGGCTTTTGTGGGCCTTGAGAAAGACCTTCATCAGCACATTCATCTTGAGAACAATATTCTCTTCCCGAAGGCCATCGAGATGGAAGACAGCGGTACTGTTTCGGATGCCAAAGCTTTGCAAGAGCAGGTTTGCGGTGTCCACGAGCATGGCCACGCACACTCCCACCATGCCCACGCGCACCCGCATGGGCACTCCCAAGGCCATGCTCAAGTTCATTCTTGCGGCTGTGGCTGCGAGCATTAGTTCATATTCTCCCACTCTGCCAATGAAGCCTGGGCGTCTTTCCTCTGCTCCACGGAGCGAAAGACGCCGTTTTTGCGCTTTGGGTGCAGGCAAGCCGGGCCGGTTCGATAGGAACTAGTTGACTTCAGCGCCAGCGAATCGCGGTTGGTCGGGAAATGCAGTACTCCGCACGTTTCTAGGCTTATTCTGATGAAAAGCTTCGTACGAGGGTATAGATGAGCCCAATAAAGGCGAGTGTCCACGCCGCCAACGCCGCGTAGACAAAGATCTGCGGGATAAGCATCAGCGACGGAAAGTCGAGGGCCTTTGAGAGTTGGAACGTACACACGGTGTACATTCCGAGCGGAAAGACCATGCTCCAGTACTGCGGGTCGTACTTGATCGGAAGCTTCTTGTAGAGGTGCCGCCAAAGCCCGAGAATAACGAGGAGCGGAACCCACCAACTGCCAGCCGCCCAAAAGAACAAAGTAAATCCCTTGAGGAAAGGAACGAGTTCCTTTATCAGGTGAAACTCATCCGCAGCTAGGATCAGTCGGGACGCCGCAAGGGTCGTGATCGCGACGGCACCCATGTTGATCCAATAGGGCGGGCCGAGATTCTCACGCGTGATCTCAAGGAACGTGAACCTATAGAAGATCAGCGTTATAAGGATCAGGTAGAGCATACAGCCCGTAAAGAACATACAAAGCGTGAAGAAGAGAAACTCATGGCTGTATGTTCGGTAATGGGCGGCAAGCAGTGTGCCCAGCACGGAAACCGACTGGGTCGCGACTGTCGCGATCAGCCACGTGCCGCTGATCCCTTTTTCCAAGGGCGGCTTCCCTCCGCGGATCGTCATCGCCGTAAAGAACGAATACGTGATGATCACCCATAGCACAAGGCCGGCGATCCAGAAATAGACTGCCGGGGCAAAGCTTTCGGCGACGAGTATAAGTTGGCTGCCGAGTACGCAGCAGCCGGCGACGATCGTCAAAAATCCGGGTCCGCGAAGGTGGTTGATCAGGTCTTTTTCGATCCGGTCGAAAAAGAAGATGAGCCTTGTGATGAAGAGAATCGAAAGGACCGCAAATGCGATGACATTGACATATATCAGTCCCCATGCGATTCCCGGAAAGCCCATCAGATTGGCTGCGATCGACGTGATGCCGGTCGCCATTACCATTGCAAAATAGCCTGGAAACAGGTCAGCGGCGGCCCGCATAAAGCGGCCGTGCTGTGGGACATTTGGGAGCGGTTCAGAAGTCGTCGGGTTGGTCTTCGTCACACTTTTTACAGTTCAACTCTTGGCCGATCCGCGATTCGCGTCCTTCGGGCGTCAATACCCACTCCCGAACACGCAGAGGCGGATCGTGCCGTACGTGCTGATAGTGGCGGCAAGAAAGCTTCGCCCTCCAATGTCCCTCGTCGTCGATCGCGAAGCCCTCAACTCTTCGGTTCATTGATCTTGCGTTTGGCGAGCCCTACGGGTTTCCACCAAAAGAAAATTGTGAGAGAGATCACGAAGCAAAGGCCTGACGCTATGCTTAGCGGGACGAGATGTTCAAGCTCGTGTGCGAGGCCCGCCTCGACTGCGGCGGCAAGTACCCACATCTGTGCGATGTTGATCATAACAAGAAGGGCAAGCCGGGCCTGAGCCACCGAGCGCCGACCTCTTGATGGCGGCCGATTTGGTTCACTGAACCCGACCGACTTTGCAGATCTAAGTCTCATTTCCACGAACCTCCCTGTTAAGTGCCATAACCTTGCCTCCGCGAAGTTCGACGTCGATCTTATCGAGCGGTCTTGGCGGCGGTCCGAAGAGTACTTCGCCTGTCGCCTCGCTGAAACCGCCTTCGTGGCACGGACATTCAAGACGTTTGTGCTCCTTCGAATAATACACCGGACACGACAGGTGCGTGCACTTCTGTCCGTACGCCTTATATTCACCGCTCGATGTGCGTATCAGGATCGCAGTGTCCTTTGGAGTCGGGTAAGCGAAATTAAGAGCTGACCCCGGAGCCATATTCTCGGCACCTTCGATCGCGGCGGGCGTGAACATGCGTTCCTTTTTCGCGTCAACCGCCGATACTGCAGAGAATCCGACCGTACCGACAAAGAAAGTGCCGGAGGCAAGGACGAGAAAGTTACAGAATTCACGCCGCGTAACCTCAGATTCGGCATCGCGGTTATATGGAAACTCCGCCTGATGCGAATCTGTTGCACGCCGAACGTCCCTTTCGTCCGATATCGGACAGTTGTTGATCTCAGAAGCCGCCATTTTCCTGCATTCTCCTTACGAGCGGAACTCGTTGCTATTGTCGGTCTCGCCCATTTCATTCTCGATCCACGAAGCTTCGTCGCCTGCGTGTGCCGAGAGGTGTTCTCCGAATTCAGTATCTCCGTCAATGTGTATTGCGTCCGCCTCATTGGTCGGCATCATCAAGTACACTTTCGTTTCAACCTTTTGATTGCCGAAGTAGTGGATGTTCACGGGTTTGGTTCGCCGCAGCGGTACGACATCTTCGTATTTCCCAAAGGTAAGTGCACCGGTCGGACACACGCTTGCGCACATCGGCTGAAGGCCTTCGGACGAACGGTCGTAACACATATCGCACTTCATCTGCAGGTGCATCGCGGAATTATATTTCGGCACCCCGAACGGGCAGGCGTTCACGCAGTTGCGGCAATCAAGGCAGCGCGGCTTAAGAGCCGTCATTACTACGCCGAATTCGTTCTGCTTGATCGCATCTGCCGGACAGACCTGTGCACACGTCGGCTCGGCACAATGCATACAGATCGTCGGCATCGTAGCAGTGGTCTCTCCGCGGTCGAAGAAATCGACAAAGATCATCGAGTAGCCCTTGTGCGTCGAACATTCGCGGCAAGCGGCCACGCACGATCGGCAGCCAATACAACGCTGCGGATCGACAAACATCGTTTCCTGCATATCTCTCCCCTTACTTCGGAATCAACCTTCGGTATCCATTACAAGCTGCTTCGGGCGTACGATCATCACCGAGCAAGGCGCATGCTGGATAACTGCGAACGATACGCTCCCGACGATCAAACTCTTCCACATACTCATTCCGCGCGAGCCCATTACCACGAGATCAGCACCGTAACGGCCGGCATAGTTAACGATCTCCTCCGCTGCCGAATGGAACGGCTGAGCCGTAACGACCTCTGAACTTACAGTTAGTCCGGCGGCTTCTTTTGCGAGCAGTTCCACCGCTGACGCGAGGATCTCGCTGCCCTTCTTGAAAGCTTCAGTATGGGCGTCGCGTGCGATCTCGGCATTCACGCCCAACATATCCGTTACCGGAAGCGGCGTTCCGACAACATGAATGACCTTCACCTCGTCTTTCTCCGACCAGGAGCCGTTTGCAACTTCACGTAGAGCCAAAGTTCCATTCTCCGACCCATCGATCGCGATCAAAATCTTCATAACTTTTGAGCCTCCATATTTTGCGGGCTCCAAAGCGTCGGGAGTTACCGCCCTTTTTGCACTTCGCTTAAGCTCGCACCCTTTCGAGAATCGCCCAATATCGGCAGATCTCTTGATGCAACCTTCTCGATCCTTGCCGCACACGCCTTGAATTCGGGTATCTTAGAGATCGGATCGAGCTTCGCGTTTGTCAGCAAGTTCGCCGCCTTTGCGTCGCCCCAATGATACGGAATAAAGAGTGTGTCCTTGCGTATCGTCTTGACAACGAGGGCCGGAAATACGCCTTCGCCCCGACGCGAAACGACCTTTACCCGCTCGCCGTCCGCGATGCCCAACTTCGCTGCCGTCTCAGGATGGATCTCGACGTAAGGCTCCGGACACTGCTGCACGAGGAACCCGATACGACGTGTCTGATTTCCCGACAAGTACTGATAGACCACGCGCCCGGTCGTTAGCGCGAACGGATACTCTTCGTCCGGGACCTCCGCCGGACCTTTGTATTCCACCGCAAAGAACTTAGCCTTTCCGTCCGGATGGTAGAACTTCTTGTCCTCGAACATCCGCGGCGTGCCCTTGCTCTCTTCTGTCGGGCATGGCCACATAACGCCGTTCTGTTCTTTGATCTTTTCGTAGGTTATGCCGTAATAATCAGCCTTGCCGCCCTTGGACGCCTCGCGAAGCTCGTCGAATATCTCACGCGGCGAGTCAAACTGAAAATATTTCTCGCGGCCCATTCGGCGAGCGATCTCCTTGGCGATCCACCAATCGGGCTTTGATTCGCCGATAGGATCGATCGCCTTGTTGATCTTGACGACGCGTGCCTCGGCGCTAGCTGTAACGCCTTCGTCCTCGGCCCACGTCGTGGTCGGCAGGACGACATCGGCAAATCGCGAGGATTCCGACATAAAGAAGTCGATGTTGACGTAGAACTCAAGGCCTTCAAGCGACTCGCGGATAGAGTTCACGTCCGGGAGCGAGACCATTCCGTTGTTGCAGGACGAGATCAAGCCTTTGATCTCCCCCTCTCGCATCTTTTGGTACATTTCGACGACCGAAACGCCGGCCTCGGGCAACTCGTCTTCCGGCAACCCCCAGAACTCGCACATATGCTTGCGGTCTTCGGGGTTTGTCATCGACCGCTGTCCGGGAAGCTGGTCCGCTTTTTGCCCGTGTTCGCGGCCGCCCTGGCCGTTGCCCTGTCCGGTAATGGTTCCGTAACCTCGGCCGGGTTCGCCGATCTTGCCGGTGGCAAGGACAATGTTTATGTAACTTAGAACGTTATCGACGCCGTTCGAATGATGCTCGATGCCGCGTGCGTGCAGGATCATTCCCGTCCGGGCCTGGCCGTAGAGAATTGCGGCTTTTTCGATCTTCGCGGGGTCAACGCCGGACAGTTCACCTGCTCTTGACGGCGGATATTTGTCGATGACGGCCTTCACCGCATCCCAATCATTCGTGTGTTTCGAGATGAACTCTTCGTCAACGAGGCCTTCGCGAATGATGACGTTCAGCAGCCCGTTTGCAACTGCCACGTCCGTGCCGGGCAATAGCTGCAGGTGGATGTCCCCCTGCCTTGCTGTTGCTGTCGCACGAGGGTCGATAACGATCCAGCGGCCGCCATTATCACGCTGCTGCCAAAGGTATTTATTGAGGATCGGAAATGTCTCGGCGCAATTCGAACCGGCGATCATCAGTACCTCAGCGAGCGGAATGTCGTCCCACGAGTTCGCAACGCGATCGACACCAAATGCTTTGTTGTTGCCGGCTGCGGCACTGACCATACAAAGCCGCCCGTTGTAATCGACGTAGCGCGTACCCAGCCCAAGACGAGCGAATTTGCCCATCACGTACGTCTTTTCGGTCGTTAGCGACGAGCCCGAATACACTCCTATAGAGTTCTTACCGTACTTGGCCTGTATCTCTTTGATACGTGAAACGATCAGGTCCAGCGCGTCGTCCCATGTTGCCCGTTCGAAGATGCCATTCTTCTTCACCAGCGGATAAAGCAGACGGTCCGGATGGTGGATCTGCATGTAGGCGGTAACGCCTTTGGGACAGAGTTTTCCTTCGTTTACCGGGAAATCGTATCGAGGTTCAAAGCCAACGACCGTTTCGTCCTGCACAAGCAGGTTCATTCCGCACTGCACGCCGCAGTATGGACAGTGTGTCGGCACGGCACGATCGATCTTTCGATCGGCCTGCCAGCCATCGACCGGCGCATCATAAAGATGCGGGCCGTACTTCTCAATTATCTCGCCAAGATTCTCAACTTTAGACATTATTGTCCTCCAGTTCTGGAGCCAAAAAATACTGGTTCGGCCTTGTCCGGAGCCTTTGCGTATGCGAGGCCGCGCATCACGCGTTTACACCGCGGGCAGTAATCCTGCATCGTGTGGCCGTTCTGCAGACGATAGTCGTATCCGAGTTCGTTAACAAGTTTCTTCAGGTCGTCGATCCACATTTTGCCAACGAAACTTGATTTGCACCGCGGGCACACAGCCTGTTCCATTTCGGCAGAACGTTTCTGATAAAGCTCGACACCGACAGATGCAGGCCGTTGCACGATGTGAAAGAGTTTGCCGAACGGCAGGAAGAATAGCGTCATGATCACGAGTGCCTGGTGCGAAAGCGATATGAAGGAGTACATATAGCCCTCGAACCAAAGGCTCGACGCCGTCAGCATGATTCCCGAGATCGAGATCGCGATAAGCAAGAGATGCGGGACAAAATCAAGCAGGAACTGCTGCAGAGCGATCGCTCCGCGGTCGTTCAGACGCCTTTGGATCGCGATGCCGCAACCGATCATTACCATGATTGCCGAGATATCGAGGCCATGGAATGTGATCCATGCGATCAGGCTACGGCCGTTCATAACTATCAGCGGAAAGCCGAAAAGATGGGCGCGATAGCCCATATCGCCCTCAAGCGTGAAATGCACCCAACCGAAAACCAACGGGAATGTGATCGCAGCCGCAAGGATACAGCCCCACATTATGAAGAAGTGCATTATCCAACGCTGACGAGCACGCTTGAAGATAAAGCGCTGTTCGACAAGGTTGGTCGCGATGCTCCCGACCGCGCTCTTTGCGCTCTCGCCAAACTTCTTCCTCGTAAAGAAGAGTTGGAGGCCGCGTTTGAAATAGATACGCGTTGCCGGCCTTTGCAGCCAAACCGCATAGCGGAAAGCGATCGCGCCGAAGGCGACAATGCTGGCTATCGTGTAGCCGAAGAGCGCCGAATCGAAATTTTCCAGGTTGCGGGAACCGATTATAACGAGTGCGGTAAGAACCGCCGATGAGACCAAGCCAATGATCGTCGGGTTCTTATAACTAAGCTTCTGCGGAGTTGCTCGTGCCTCCATTTTGCTCTCCCTCCTGCGGTCCACAGGACTGACCTTGAAACGAAGCCGGGCGGCGCATGCACCCGAAATTGAGTGCTCGAAACGGTAAATTGCCAGCTTCCAAAGAACGGTTGCTACAGTTACTTATATACCACTTCGTGCGAAGAACCAAATATGACAAAAATCATAAACTTGTCCGATTTGAGTGCTTAGAAGTGCTTATTTATCAAAAAGTTACGGGGACAAGGTTCTTGTGAAACCTTACAAAAAAGTCAGCCTTCTAGGTGCGATGCGAGGCCGTCGATGGAGTCGATCAGTATCTTGCCGCGGACGATGCGGATATCGCCGATCTGAGCAAGATGGCGTATCGTGCGGATCGTCGTTTCGGTGGTAAGGCCCGCCATTCTGGCGATGTCTTCGCGTCGGAGTTTGATCCTGTACGGCGGTTCGTCCGGAGAAGCCGAAAACAATCTGATCAGGACACCGGCGATCCTTTGTTCGGCAGATCCGCCCGCAAGCGTCTTGATCAGTGCCGTTTTCTGCCGGAGCATCGACGACATCCAGTTCAGCAAGGCCAGGGTGAATTCAGGAGATTCAGCAAGGAGTTTGAAAACATCTTCGCGGTGAAGCAGGAGAATGTCGGATTCTTCGATTGCGTAGGCAGACGCGGGATAGACATCCCCATCAACGACCGGCGGGACGGCGAACATCTCGCCCGCGCCAAAGATGCCGATGATGACCTCCTTCCCCGGAGCGGGAAACTGCACCATCTTGACGCGGCCTTTTACGATGATCGGGAGGTGATCCGCCTTCTCGCCGGCGGCAACGAGTTCTTCGTTCGGGTAGTAAGTTCGCAGGTGGCCATACGCCGTCAGAGCCTTCTTCAGCTCCTCACTCGCCGATGCCAGCAATGGCTCCGCCCGCTTTACATTCTTCATCAACTAAATGGTCACGCTTTCACTGCACAAACGCAATTCAGCGGGAGCATTTATCGAATTTCATTCACAAGGTGCACGATGCGAAGGATGCTGCGTTTTGTGCTTGGTTTCATATCAATTATGGTTTCTTAAAGCGCTTTGACACCTTCTTCGTGCCTTTGCGGTGGTTCGGATGATGAACCAAGCGACGTAGTTGTGACGCAGAATTGGACTATGAACTTGCTGCTCGGTTCTAAAATCCATTTCTTTACGCAAGTCATGAAGTTGTCTTGGTCAATAAACCTCGCCGCGAGTTTCTGGCTCTCACCAACCCACGGGGTCACTTTTGCATTCTTTCCTTCGGCATCCGTGGTTACCCAGTAAGAAGAAGTGAAGGCAAACTCCGCTCCCTTCATCTTGAGTTTGATATCGCACCGTCGATCTTCCGCTTGAAACTCGTGGCATCAAATGCTCAACGTTCCGAGCGTTTCCTGTTTCTGCCATATAAATACCTCCTTTGTTTCGGTCGTTGTTTGAGTTACACCTTCTCTAAAACATGAAGGTATTCCATCGTCGATGTAGCTTTGTGATTCCTATTCTCTGTCTTGTCTGCCTTGAAGCGTTGATATGGTTGCTCAATCAGTACATAGCGTCCATATTTCTCCATAATCCGGCGAACCTCGTCGAGGCTCATAAGTCCTTCGTTGTTGTAAGACAAGAAAATATGTTTGAATTTTGCCTTTCCAACAAGATCATCAAAGACAGTCGAGACCTGATTCTTTATACACCAACGTGATCGCACATAGCTTCTAAGTCCGGTCTTGCCCGAAGGCTCAAACTCATCGTAAAGAGCGATAGTGTTCAACATATGGTAGTTCGCTCCATACTGTCGATGATTGTATGGCGGGTCCATATAGAGAATGTCGCCCTCGATCTCACCGATAAGCTCGTTCGCGTCCCGATTATGCACCTCGTGCTCCGGCTCATTGATTACGTACTCTGCCGGGTAGAGCCACATTTCCTTTTGTGCCGTTTTCTTCAGATGCTTGAGGAATGCTCCATAAACGCTAGCCGTATTCGCGACAGCGTCGGCAGCCTCTAAGAGACTGGAGAGCAAGAAGTAATACATTCCCTCGCCGATATCCTTTGACTTACGCCATTGCTCGATCTTTTGACGAATCCCATCAATACGGCGACCGTTTTCATCACTGAAATACTGTCGTCCAGTGCCGCCACCGGCACAGTAGTTTTGAAAAATGAATCCTTCTTGCCCGGGCAGGTAGTTCAGCTCGGTAAGCAGACCGAAGTAATCCATTTCGATGTGATTGCCTATGTAGTTTTTGTTCAGAACGTAGCTGTAATACTCAACATCATTCGCGATGATTTTCTTTGAATCACGTTTAAAAGCCCGACCAACAGCACCGGTGCCCGCAAAAATATCACAGATAACCTTGCCCTCGGCCCCGCCCGCAACTCTATCGATAGACGATGTTAAGAACCTAGATAGTTTGAATTTAGATCCAATATAGTTCATCAGTAATTATTCAACGTTTGACAGCAATATGATGAAGCAGTTTACTTTGTACGTCTTCGTGCCCTGCGTTTTGTGGTCGTAATCGAACGTAACCTCTATCGGGTCTTGTAAATCGATGTCGTCAATCGTTTGCGCAATAGTCTCAATCGAAACGTCCTCATCAAGGTAAACAACTAGTAAACGGCTGTCGGCCCCGAACCGTCCTTCGTCCTGGTATCTGTAAAGATATGCGGCGACCTCTTCGGGATGAGCGATGGCATGTTGCTTCCAGTTATCGCCAAAATCTCTCTTAAATTCAGCCGTCGGACTCTTGGCTACCTTTTGGTCAAAAGAAACTCCGTTAATGAAGAAATCAACTGATCGCCGATGATTGAGCGTAGGTAATATGTTCTTGTTCTTTTCGAAAATCAACGTCTCGATAAAGTCATTGCGAACAGTGTTGATTTCCTTGATCCGCCGATACTTTACGGCAGCGACTTTCACTTTCTCGTCCTTCTCGAAGCCAGAAATACCTTCGGCATTCACGCGTTGAACAAATCCGTCAAAATCCCCTTGGGAGAACGGCCACGCGATCTGTCCCAGCTTAACTTTCTCCCATTCTTCCAACAGGAGATTCATCATATTGTGGGAGTCTTTGCCCGACTGATATTTCTTCGTCCGCGTAAACATCTCACGAATGATTGCGAGACTCGCATCGTAATCCCAATGTTCGACAATCTTTGACCAAATCTCGGCGTTGCTGATCTCGACGCGTGTTTGTCCTGCGAACTGACCCCGCTGCATCACCCGCGTGGGTAAAGCAAAACCTTTTACTTTCTGAAGCTCCAGAAGGAATGCAAGGGCTTGCTCGGAATTTCCGAATATCTTTTTTGCAGCATCTGTCGAGAAGTTATTTTTGATGTCCATTGGGTGTCGATTTGCTAGTTAGCCTTCTTTCTTAAAGACCAAGATATATTCGTGCTTGAAGATAAAGTAGTCACTCCGCAAAGCCCGGATTTTCCATATCCCGTTCTGCCCTATCTTGCCTCTATTTCCTTCGATGTTCTTGACGATGATGCCTTTCAATTTTACCTTGAAGGACCGCTTAATCATATCCAGCACATAGAAGCCGAGTGGCACCACTTCGCTGTTCTTGTAAACATCTCCGATCACGACACCGAAATAGCGGTTCTTATCTAGAAAGCGTAGAGAGTTTTCGCAAACTTTCTTAAACTTGGAGACGAATTCGCTCAAGTCGCCGAGTCGTGATAGATCGTTCGGGTCCTCCGTGAATTTCACGATATCCATATATGGAGGATGCATTAGTACGAACTGAACGGAACGGGCGCCCAGTTTGCCCAACCCCTGCCCAACACAGAGCTCAACGTCAGTGGCACTAGCCGAATTGCAATTACCGATGAAGTACTCGCTGTCGTTAGTGAAAAGATCGACCTGTCCGCTGACGTACTCGATCATTTCAGGATTGATGTCGAAACCAATATACCGTCGGCCTAACTCTTCGCACTCAAATAGCGTCGTTCCGCTGCCCATAAATGGCTCTAGAACAACCTCGCCTATCTTTGTGTATCGACTCAGGAGTTGATAAGGAATTTGCGGAATGAAATTTCCGTGATAGACGTTCTTGTGTTTGCCGGTCTTTGCCCGCTCGCCAATCAACCAAAGCGAATCGGTGTTAACGTCGCTTTCTCGCCAGTTTTCTAAATCAATGTCGTTAAATCTTCCCATTTGTAAATGTACATCGTGGCTACGTCCACGGAACACAGCCCCACACTTCACTCGACGTAGAACTAGACCGCAGCATTTCCATCCCTTTGTATCTGGACGAGATTGCCGGTGACGGTCGGGCCGTATTTGTGGCCGTCGGCTTTTGTGACGTTATACCAGAAGGCCTGCATGTCCCAGGCGGCGGTGGGGCAGCGTTCGGCGCAGAGTCCGCAGTGGAGGCAGACGTCTTCGTCCTTGACCATAATGCGGCCGGTTTTGAGGTTGTCCTGGATGTAGAGAGCCTGAGTCGAATTCAACGCCGGAACCTTTGTGCGCCCACGAAGATCGTTTTCGTCGCCGCCTTCGAGTTCGAACGCCGTGAACGTGATACAGCTCGTCGGGCAGATATCGACGCAGGCGTCGCACTCGATGCATTTCGGGGCGTCAAAGACTGTCTGGACGTCGCAGTTCAGACAACGCATCGCTTCTTTGTAGCCGTCAAGCTGGTCGAAACCGAGCTCGACCTCCTGCTTACGGTTGACGAGCGTACGCGTTTTTGGAGCCTGAGGTACTCGCAGACGGTCGTATTCGTCGATCTTGCTGTCGTAAGCCCATTCATGGATGCCCATCTTCACCGATTGAAGGTTGACGAATGGCGGAAGACGCTCTGTGAGCAGATTCTTGCCGTGGCAGAAAAGATCGATCGAAACAGCAGCCTGATGACCGTGAGCGACGGCAGTGATCACGTTCTCCGGGCCGAAAGCCGCGTCGCCGCCGAAAAAGACACGTGGATTCGTCGATTGAAACGTCGTGCGGTCAACGACCGGCATCTCCCATTTGTCGAAATCAATACCGAGATTGCGTTCGATCCACGGAAACGCGTTCTCCTGACCGACCGCGATCAGTACGTCGTCCGCCGGGAAGAACACATCAGGTTCTCCGGTCGGAACCAGTGAACGTTTGCCGTTCTCATCGTAAATGGCCTCGACCTTCTCGAAGGTCATACCTGCGAGCTTGCCATCCTCGATCACAAAGCTCTTCGGCACGTGATTATCAATGATCGGAATGTCCTCGTGCATCGCATCCTCTTTCTCCCACGGCGAAGCCTTCATTGTGGCAAACGGCGAGCGGACGATCACCTTCACGTCCTCGCCGCCGAGCCGACGCGCAGTGCGGCAGCAATCCATTGCCGTATTACCGCCGCCGAGAACGATCACGGTCTGGCCGATCTTGTGGGTGTGTTCGAAAGCCACACTTGCGAGCCAGTTGATGCCGATGTGGATATTTGCATCGCCTTCCTGGCGGCCCGGGAGATCCGGCAGGTCACGTCCGCGTGGAGCACCGGTGCCGACGAATACTGCGTCATATTCTGCATCAAGCACTTCCTTTAGCGACGAGACATAGCGGTTGAAATGCGTCTGAATACCGAGGTCGAGGATGTAATCTACCTCTTCGTCGAGAACGGTCTCAGGCAGTCGGAATGACGGTATCTGCGAACGCATGAAACCTCCGCCCTTGAACTGCTCATCAAAAAGATGGAGTTCGTAGCCAAGCGGGGCTAGGTCACGTGCGACTGTCAGACTCGCCGGGCCTGCACCGATGAGCGCGATCTTCTTTCCGTTCGGCTTGAATGGAGGTTGCGGCATCAGATGCTTCACCTCGTCGCGATTGTCCGCGGCAACGCGTTTCAGACGGCAGATCGCGACAGGCTCTTCGTCAATGCGGCCGCGGCGGCAAGCCGGTTCGCAAGGCCTGTCGCACGTGCGTCCCAGGATGCCCGGAAACACATTTGAATCCCAGTTGACCATATACGCTTCGGTATATTTGCCTTCGGCGATAAGGCGAATGTATTGCGGCACCGGCGTATGCGCGGGACAAGCATATTGGCAGTCAACGACTTTGTGGAAGTATTCGGGGTCGGCGATATTCGTGGGCTTCAAGGTTACAGATTCCTCGCGTCAGGATGATTGCTAGCGCTTGTATCATAAGGCAAACGGCGAAGCTCCCGCAAGGAATTTCGTGGTAAATATCCTTTCCAAGCTTACGGCAAATAAACTAAAATCAAGGACGGCGGACTGCCGGGACAAACTTTCTCACTTTTGCAGCGCTACCGATCTTCTAATGAACTCAAATTTACCCGCGGCCTCGCTTGATGCGAACGGACTCGCCCTCTACATTCTCGTCTTCGTAATAGGTGCGTGCATCGGCAGCTTTCTGAATGTCGTTATCTATCGCGTCCCGGCCGAGAAGTCGCTTCTGACCGGTTCAGCATGCCCGAAATGCGGGAAAGCGATTCCCTTCTACTACAACGTCCCGGTCCTCGGCTGGGTCTTTCTTGGCGGTAAATGTGCGAACTGCAAGGAACCGATCTCGTGGCGTTATCCGGCGGTCGAACTGCTGACTGCCCTTCTCTTTGTTTGCGTATTCTGGCAGATCGGACTGACGGCATATCTGCCGGTCGCCCTTGCGTTCACGGCGACGATGATCGCGTTGATCTTCATCGATGCGGACAATATGATCCTGCCGAACGTGATCACATACCCGCTCTTCGTTCTCGCGATCATTGTCCGGGTCACTTTTCCGCTTCTTTTGGGTGACAGCTTTTTTCCGGATACCAAAGTTTCGCCGATCAGCGGCGTCGAGTTCGCAGGGCTCTCACCGTGGATGGTCAGCCTCGCGGGTGCACTCTTTGGTGCCCTTGTAGGCGGCGGATCGCCATGGTTGATTGGCGTGCTATGGAAGGTCCTTAGGAAGGTCGATGCGATGGGGCTTGGCGACGTAAAACTCCTGCTTGGGATCGGTGCGTTGCTCGGATGGCGGCTTACTCTGCTTACGATCTTCCTCGGAGCGTTTTCCGGTGCTCTCGCGGGCATTGGGGTCCTTTTGAAAAGCAAGAACAAGGACCTTCAGACGCAAATTCCTTTCGGCATTTTTCTCGGTATCGGCGCGATCGTCTCTCTTTTGTTTGGTGAGAAGCTGATCGGTTGGTATCTAGGACAGTTCTATTAGGACGAGGCCATCGAGCGCTGAACACATTCCTTTGAGCAATAGAAAGTGTTCTGATCGAATTTGATCGCGGTGCTTGTGTCGATCCACTTTCCGCATCCCGCGCAGGATCTAAGTTCCCGCGCCGCGGGAGCAGCTTCCTTTCTTTGACGCGGAATGTCAGCCGCAGCACCTTCCTTCATTTCCCTGATAGTACGGCCAAAATCGAGGATAGCGGCGATCTGTTTGCGGTATCGCAGGGCCGTCAGGCCGAACAGTATAAAGAGAACAAAAAGGATAAAGACCGCTTCTCTCATTGGATCGGCTGAGCGGTCTTTTTCTCGATCTGAGAATCGAGCAGCGGCAATGCCTCGTTGTTTGCGTTTATCCCGCGAAGCTCATCTGCGGTCTTCTTTGCCTTATCGAAATCACCCTGACGGATATACGTCTGAGCAAGGTATTGAAGGGCACGCTCCTGTTTCGGATTCGTCTTTAGAGCCTTCTGGAATTCAACGACCGCGCGTGCAAGATCGGGCGGATCGTCGAGGAAAAAGGTCAGGGCGTAGTCCGCGTGTACGTCAGCATCATCAGGCTTTTCGGCGATGGCCTTCTCGTAAGTTGTACGGGCCATTTTCATCACTGCAGGGTCTTTCTTGAAAAAGCCCGAATCGAAATACGCATTACCGAGGTCAACGATAACAGCGTAATCTTTCGGCTTAAGCTTGTTTGCCCTTTCGAGGATACGAGCTGCTTCGTCAAGCAGCTGCGTGTCCTTTTTCATCGTCGCGTAACGGTAAAGCGCTCCGCCGAGGCTCTTCTGAAAATCAAAATCGTCCGGAGCCGCGTCCGCCTGCGCGATCTTCGCCTTCAGTTCTTCGGGATCAAGAGTAAAGCTTTCTCCCGGTTTTTGCGGAGCTCCGTTTGCGGGTGCGGCCGTCTGGGCTTGCATTTTGAGCGAATTCATCTCGCTTCGGTTGATGCTGTTTGCGGTAACAAACCCGATAACGAGGCCAAGCAGCCCGACAATAATTGCAACGGTGATCGCCTTCGAATTCATCAAGGAGATTTTACTAAAGTGAGGTGCGTAAAGCTAAAGTGTCGAGGCAAAATGCGCCCTAAAAAAGGGTACACTTTGCCTCGACACTTGTTTCTTGTGGATGCGGCTATTTTTTCTCGCGATGGCTCGTATCAATGTACGGCAGGTCCTCTGCACGCCGACGTATCGGCGGATCGCTCGCGCGACGTCGCGGTATCGTGGTCCCCGTACGCCGATCGACGCTTCCCGACGGCAAACCCTTGCCGTGAACCGCTTCGATCAGAATGCGTGTGATCTCCTGCGAAAGAGTGCGATGCTCGCCCGCGGCTCGCCGCCTTAAAGACTCTTTCAGTTCGTTCGGAACATAAGCTCCGATAAAAACTCCTTTCCTATTTGCCATATATCTTGTGAGCTTGCTCCCGGGTTTCGCCGACAAGCGAGTTTAGAAACCAGTCGCGCGCCTTTCTTATGCTATGAGGCTTACCTATAAGCCGAATCCTGTTCCGAAAGTCCGCGCCCTTTCGAACACGAACCACACGGTGACGGTCATTCATCTAGGCCGTCCGTTACCGAACGGCTCGAGCAACCTACCCGGAGACGCTGTCCGCCAAAGCCGACGCCGGGACGGGCAGCCCGATCGCGTTTCCCTATTTGGTCTTGCACCACGAGGAGTTTACCTGGCCATCGAGTGTTACCACCGATGCCGGTGAGCCCTTACCTCACCGTTTCACCCATCACCGGATCGTGCTAGGCACGCGATCTGAAACCTCAAATCTGAAATTCCAAATCTTCCGGCAGGAATACTTTCTGTTGCACTTGTCGTCGTCCTGAAATATCAGATCTGAGACCTGACCTGTCAAAACGCCCGGACGTTATCCGGCTCGCTGCCCTTTGGTGTTCGGACTTTCCTCTGAGGCAATCGCCCCAGCGACCGTCCGGTAAGCCTCATAGCAAAAAGGCTAACTGAGTATAACAAAAATTAACCATTGGTCGAAGGTTGTCAAACACGTTTTTGCACTAATCTTTCTTTGCGAGCCCGACGCTTGCGGTAAATTCCACCTGATCACCGGCACGGATCAGGACGTTTTCCTTCTCGCACGCCTCAAATCTGCAGGAAACACGGGCACCGTCCGCGCGCCGGATCGTAACGGCGTCCGCATTTGCGTTCGGCATCGAAACGGCACGAAACACATAGACCGGCACAGCATCGCGGGTTAGAAATCGGATCCCGGGCTCACTGATCTTGCCGGACAAAATGACAGAGTGGCTTACGTACCCGATCACGGAAACGTTTGCCCGAGCTTCGCCAAGCCAGCCAATGGCGTCGCTGATGAGAGCCTCGACCTCGTCGGTCGTCGATCCGCTTACACTGATCACTCCGCCCGCGATCGAAAGGTCGATCGTGCCGTCTCTTTTTACGGTTCTATCCTGCGGAGCGCCGAAAACGCCGGGCACATCGATCCTAATGGTGTCGCCGACACCGATCGTGTAGGTCTTTGTCTCATCCTGAGCCGCGCCCGCAAAACAGCAAGCCAGGACAAGCCCGATCGTCAAAAATATGCGTCCCATTGACCCGATTCGAAGGCTAAACACCTCGTTCTGGTCAAACTAAATGCCGATAATGACGGATTTTCTAGAATTTATGTGCGGGTAAGCAGCAGATCAGGCCAATATGTGCGGTATGCGGCCACAAGAGCGTCCTCGACGGCCTGGGTCGTATCGAGGTCTTTCACGACACGCACGATCTCTTCGACCTGCGTACGATCAAGGCTTCTAAGGATACGCCGAACGACGGCAAGCGATGACAGTTTTAGGCTGAATTCCTCTGCTCCGAGGCCCACAAGCAACGGAATATAGAACGGAAGGCCCGCCATTTCGCCGCAGATCGAGGCCGGTTTGCCCGCTGCCTTTGCAGCCTCGATAACGCGTGCGATCGAACGAAGGACCGCCGGATGAAGCGATTGATACCAGTCTGCGACCATCTCGTCGTCGCGATCGACGCCAAGCGTATATTGGACAAGGTCGTTCGTTCCGACCGCGAGGAAATCGACGTACTTGAGGATCTGATCGATGACGAGAACGGCTGATGGCAGCTCGATCATTGCGCCGATCTTTGGAAAGTGGATACCTTCGAGCCGGCTGAATTCGTCGTCGATAAGGTTTCGGACCTGCTTGATGTCCTGGACACCGGCGGTCATCGGCAGAATGATCGAGACATTCCCCTCAGTATTCGCACGCAGGATGGCTCGCAGCTGAATTCTAAAGTTCCGTTCGCGTGCCAAGCCAAGACGGATCGCCCGCATCCCAAGCGCAGGATTCTTCTCCGGCTCGCGTCCTCCGAAAGAGACCTGGTCAAGATCGAAATCAAATGTTCGGATCCGGATCTCTCGGCCCGCTGCGGCTTCAGCGGCAGCTTTATAAGCTCGATATTGACGCTCCTCGTCGGGCCATCCCTTGATGCCGGGAAAAAGATATTCGGAACGCACGAGGCCAATGCCAACGGCGCCTTTTTCGAGGGCTCTGGCCACCTTCGTCGTGCTGTCGGTATTTACATAAAGCCGAAATCCCGTGTCCGTCGATTCATCCGAGTCGACCGCACCGACGGCGGCAGCCGAGCCGTCACGCTCGGCGACTGCCCGCTCGAATTCCTCTTTCGAAGCAAAGGTGACTGTCCCTGTATCACCGTCGACCACGACGAGATCGCCGTCATCAAAACGCCGCGTAACCCGCTTTATTCCGGACACGGCGGGAATATTGCTCTCTCGGGCCAAGATGAATGTGTGCGATGTCCAGCCTCCGCGCTCGGTAATGATCGCCGTCGGCGGCGAATCGGCGAACTCTATCAGAGTCGAGGGTAAGAGCTCCGTCGCAATCACCACAGTATTCGGAGGAAGCGGCGGCAGCGGCGATTTTCCACCGGCAAGAGCGTTCGAGACGCGTTCGGAAACATCTTCGATGTCAACGGCCTTTTGCCGCAGATGAACATCGGCGGATGCACGCTGCGTGGAAACGAGCTTGTCCGTGACCGTCTTGACCGCCCATTCCGCAGACACAAGATCCGTCCGTATGACCTCCGCAACGCCGTCGAGTAGCGTTGAGCTTTCAAGGATCAGCAGATGAGCGTCAAAAATATCCGCGGCGTTCTGCGTCGGCGGCTTTGCGATCAGAGCCTCCAACTGCTTCGAGGCGTAGGCGACTGCAGCTTTGAAGCGCGCGATCTCGTCTTCGACACGATCTTCCGAGATCTCGGCACGGAAAAACTGGCGTTTTCGTCCAACCACGAGCAAAGCCCGGCCAACCGCTCGGCCCCTTGAGACCGAACGTCCGGTAAAACTCGCCCGCAATTCATCTTTGACCGGTGATGCCAAAACTAAAACAAATTCCCGCCGGCATTTCGGCGGTATGATATTCCTCTAGCTTCCGAAGCTAAAGCCCCCACCGCCGCCCTGCGACGGGAAGAAAGGCTTAAGGAGACCGGCAAACGCGGCTAAATTGCGCGTCTGCATCAAGATCTCGCCGGGGCCTGTGAACTCTGCGACCATTCCCTCGCCGCTCAAGAAGCTTCGAAAATATCCGCTTTTCGATGCCTTTCGGAGTTGGTAGGGCATATGGGATTCCCAGGCAACGAGATGGCCCGTATCAACGACATACTGCTCGCCCGGACGCAGCACTTTTCGGTGTATCGCACCGAAGGACGAGACGAGCAAAAGCCCCGTGCCTGAAACCTGCAGAACAAAAAGGCCTTCGCCGCCAAAGAAGCTCTTCGCCCCGCCGAATTTCGTATCAACGACAAGCGACGTGTCTCCCGCGAGGTATGAACTCGATTGCACCGCGAACGACTGTCCGCGCATCTCGATGCCCGCGATATCGCCCGGGGTTCCGGGTGCGAAGGTAACCTCGCCCGGTCCGCCTTTTGCCGTAAATTTCGAAACGAACGCTGACTCGCCGCCGACCGCACGCTTCAACGCACCAAAGACGCCGCCCTTCATTTCGGAGTAAAGATCGACGTTCGCGGACATTGAGACCATCGCTCCGGCTTCAGCCGCGATCGCTTGTTCGGGAGCGAGATTGATCACCGCGAGAGCGAATGCGCCTTGATGTTCAATGGTCCACGCGTATCCGGAACCTTGCCCACGGCCGTCAGCGTCAAAATGGAATGAACCGCCTGGCGGCACTGACGTCTGTTGAGCCGGCGGCGGGTGGATCGGTTGCGTCGGCGTTGCGGCGACCGGCGGCTCGACCGCGATCGTAAAGCCGCACGACCCGCAGAACTTCGCGTCATCGCGAACATCCATCGTACATTTAGGGCATTTCATAGCTGCGTTCCTCCCAAAATCTTACATGATAGCGGTTTCTGCTGCCTTCATCGAGTTGAGAAAGTTAGATATCGTTCGCCTGCCCTGCCGCTTCGGCGGTCGTCAGGTTGCCGGCGTCGTGAATAGCCTGCTTTGTATTCGTAAAGTACAGAAGAAGGCCGCCGGCAACAAAGAACACGATCAAAGCCAGGATCGCAGGCCGGTAAGAGTTCGTAAGCTGCGCCACGAGTCCGAAAGCGATCGGCCCAAGCCACGACGTTCCGCGTTCGGATATCGCATAGATCCCAAAGAATGCCGATTCCCTGCCTTTTGGGATCATTCGCGAGAATAGCGACCTCGACAGAGCTTGTGAGCCGCCGAGCACAAAGCCGATCGCCGCACTCATAAAATATGCTTCCGCGACCGTTTCGAGTGCAACGTAGCCGTACACGACGATCGCCGACCAGATCGCAAGCGAGATCAGGATTGCGGTCTTGGTTGAGGTCAAACGCGAAACGCGCTCAAGGATCAACGCGCCGAAGACGGCGACGATCTGCGAGACCAGGATCGCCGTGATCAGAACCGTTCGGTCGTCCGGAAGGCCTCTTGCGATAAACAATTCCTGCGTGATGAACACACCAGCCATCGTAATAACGGTTTGAATTCCGTCGTTGTAGATCAGGTATGCGATGAGAAACTTCAGCGTGTGCTTCAGCCGAAAAAGTTCTTTGAATGTGTCGCTTACCTCTCGGAGGCCTGCGCTGACGATGGACTTCCCTTCGGGCGGCGTACGGAGCGGCTGACGGCTTTTCAGCAGAAGGAACGAGATCACTGAGAACCCCGCCCACCAAAGCCCCGAAGCGAGCAAGCAGAGGCGCACGGCATATTCGGTCGTAATTCCTAAACGCGGCGCATTAAAAAGCAGAATGAAACTCAAGATGAGCGTGATCGTCGCGCTTGCGTAGCCGACCGCGAAGCTCCAGCTCGAGATGCGGTCGCGCCGGTCTTCGGTCGAAATATCATTGAGAAATGAGTTAAAGAAAACGATCGAGGCACCGGCGCTCAAGTTCGCGAGAATGAACGCGATGGTGCCGAAAAGATACAGGTCACCCTCGGCGAAATACAGCAGGACGCAGCCAGATGCTCCCAAATAACAAAACACGGCCATAAAGGCCTTTTTTAGGTGCGTATAATCCGCGACGGCTCCGAGTACGGGCAGGAAGAAAACCTGAAGAAAGACAGAAATGCCGACCGAGTATGAGAAGAGGGATTTTGCCGTTACAAGCGGATAACCGGCAAGCGAAAGCACCGCTCCGTTGTCTCCGGCGCTCCGCTGGGCAAGCTCCGTAAGGTACGGGCCGACGAGCACACCGAGCACTACCGCAAAGAACGCGTGATTCGCCCAGTCATACATCACCCAACCGAATATCTCGAGCGGCCGGTTCTTATCGCTTGTTTTCGAAGTCATTAAAAATGAAATACTGTACGGCCGCCGGAATTGAAAGCTTTTTTGGGTGATCTAACTATACAATCTTATACGCTGTTCGGGCTCTGACAAAAGCAACTCGTTGATTTCGAAAGAATTCCGCCAATAGGATAAAATCTGAACCGGCAAGATGAAAGCGATGATCCTCGCCGCAGGCTTTGGCACTCGGCTCTTTCCATTGACTATTGACCGCACAAAGCCGGCGATCCCTTTCCTGGGCAAACCGGTCGTCGGCTACGTTGCTGAGTATATTGCCGGTTTTGGGATAAAGGACGTCGTCGTTAACGTCCATCATCAGCCGCGTTCGGTGATGGAAGCTCTCGGCGATGGTTCAAGGTTCGGTGTAAATATTCACTATTCGATCGAGGAACCGAATATCCTAGGGACCGCAGGTGCGTTGGACAACGCACGCGACCTGCTCGGTGACGACACATTTATCGTCATCAACGGCAAGATCATCACGGACATCGACCTCCTGGCCGCCGTCAAAGCTCACAAGGAGAGCGGAGCCGTTGCGACGATGGTCCTGCGGCCGAATCCGCGTGGCGAGAAATTCACGGTCGTCGAAACCAACGACGGCTGCGTTACAGGTTTTCGCGAACTTGGCTCATCAGACGATGCCGAGTCACAAGCTCCGCTGATGTTCACCGGGATCCAGGTCCTGGAGCCGCGGGTCTTTGACTGGATCCCGCGAGGAGAATATTCGGATATCATTCCCGTGTTCTATCGCCCGGCATTCGAAAAGGGTGAGAAGGTCAATGCGTTCGTAACGGATGCCCGCTGGTACGAGCTTTCTACGCTCAAGCGGTATCTCGATATCAGCCTCGCTATGTCGCCGAACGGCCGGATTATCTGTGGCGAAGGATGTGCGATCTCCGGCGAGGCAAACGTCGAAGATTGTGTGCTTTGGGATCGCGTCGCGATCGAAGCCGGCGCAAGCATCTCTCGCTCTGTGATCGGCGATGGCGTAACGATAGCTTCGGGCGAGAGGATCGAGAACGCCGTTGTTGTTCGTGCCGACCTCGTAGATCCGAATGAAGAAATGCCTGACAAGGCGCAGAAAGGATATTTTGAGGGCGATAAATACATTGTGCCTATAGCTTAGATGACGCAGCTGCTCGACAAACTCAACGCATTCCTGCTCAAGAACGACATCCCAAATGATGTAACCGTTCTCTCTGCGGATGCTTCAACGCGCGAATATTTTCGCATCGAGTGGTTCGGTCAAACAGCGGTCGCATGCGTTTATCCGGATGCATTTGACGAGCAGGAGCACGCCTACGTCGATGTTACGAGGCTGTTCCTTCGCGCCGAATTACCTGTCGCAGAATTATACGCGGTTGACGGCGAACTGGGCGTGATCGTGCAGGAAGACCTCGGCGACAACGTCCTGCGAGAATATCTGAAGACGCGAGACCCAGAAACGGCTGAGCGCGCTATCGACGAAGCGATCACTCTGATCGCGAAGATCCAGCTTGCGACGCCGCTTGCCTTCGAGACGAATTCGATCGCGTCACGCCTACGCTTTGACGAAGAGAAACTGCTTTGGGAACTCGATTTCTTCAAGACGCACTATTTCGAGACCTTCGCGAAGCGGCCGCTCTCCGAAACGGAAGACCGCTGCCTGTCGGCTGAATTCGTCGAACTCGCACGCGACCTCGCCGACCGTGCCTCCGTCCTTTGCCATCGCGACTTTCACGCGGCGAACTTGATGATCGACAAGACCGGCGCGATGCGCATCATCGACCATCAGGACGCACGCATCGGCTCGGTTGCATACGATCTCGTGTCGTTCCTGCTCGATCGCATTACGGAACCGCCGTCACCCGAGTGGCTTGCCGAGAAACGAAAATACTTTCTCGACCTTCGCGTCGCGCTCGGCCTGCCGAGGATCGACGAAGCCGAGTTCGCTGCGGAGTTTCGGCTGCAGACGTTGCAGCGCTGCTTGAAGGCTGTCGGTACGTTCTCATATCAATCGGCAGTTCGCGGAAAGACACACTTCATACCGTTCATCGTTCCGATGTTCAAGATCGTCCTGCGTTCGGCGCACAATCTTCGCACGTTTCCGACGCTAAGCTCCATCTTGAAACGCGAGATCGAGATCCCATCAGATTAGGAATCTTAGTTCGATATCAACAATACACAATGAAGCAGACCTACATTAAAGATCTAAAAGGCCACATCGGCGAAACTGTCACGCTAAAAGGCTGGCTCTATAACAAACGTTCGAGCGGCAAGCTTGTATTTCTTCAGCTTCGCGACGGCACGGGCATCGTGCAATGCGTTGTCTTCCGACCGAATAGCGAAGAACTATTCGAGGCTGCGAACTCGATCGGTCAAGAATCCTCGATCATTGTTACGGGTACCGTAAAGGAAGATACGCGTTCGTCGATCGGCGTTGAATTGGACGTAACAGGGCTCGAGATCGTTCAGAATTCTCACGAATACCCGATCACACCCAAAGAACACGGCACGGAGTTCCTGATGGATCACCGCCACCTTTGGATCCGCTCGAAAAAGCAGCACGCTGTCCTAAAGGTCCGACACTCGGTGATCAAGGCGACCCGTGATTTCTTCGACAACAATGGCTTTACGCTTGCCGACACGCCCATCTTCACGCCGGCCGCATGTGAAGGAACGACGACGCTCTTTGAGGTCGATTATTTCGGCGACGACAAGGCGTACCTTACTCAAAGCGGGCAGCTCTACAACGAAGCAACGGCGGCCGCGTTCGGTAAATCTTACGCGTTCGGCCCGACATTCCGTGCAGAAAAATCTAAGACGCGTCGCCATTTGACAGAATTCTGGATGGTCGAACCCGAGGTCGCGTACGCGAGCTACGAGGATATGATGGACCTCGGCGAAGGCCTTATTCTCGCGATCGTAGAGCGAGTTCTCACCGATCGGCAGGAAGAGCTGAAGGTCCTCGAGCGGGACATCGCAAAGCTCGAAGCCATTTCCGCTCCGTTCCCTCGCCTGCATTACGACGATGCGGTGAACATGCTCCGCGAAGGCCACGAAAAAGGCGAGCTTGAGAATAATTTTGAATGGGGTGGCGACTTCGGCGCAGCGGATGAGACGTATCTTTCAAACCAATTTGGAAAGCCCGTGTTCGTCCATCACTTCCCGACCGCGATAAAAGGGTTCTATTTCGAGGTTGACAAAGATCGCCCCGAATGTGCTCTCGGCATCGATTTGCTCGCGCCGGAAGGCTACGGCGAGATCATCGGCGGCGGCGAACGTGCCGCCTCGCTTGAATATCTCGAAAAGCAGATCGAAGCCCACAACCTGCCGCGCGAAGCGTTCGAATGGTACCTTGACCTCCGACGTTACGGCAGCGTGCCGCACGCCGGTTTCGGAATGGGCATCGAACGCTGCACCGCGTGGATGTGCGGCATCGAACACGTCCGCGAAACCATCCCGTTCCCGAGGATGTTGTATAGGCTGAAACCGTAAATGCCAAACGTCGTCGTCATTGCCGGACCAAACGGAGCAGGAAAATCCACCCTTGCCCCACACCTGTTGCGCGACAAGCTCCATATTTTGGAGTACGTAAATGCTGATACGATTGCTCAGGGCTTATCAGCGTTTGCCGCCGAGTCAGCGGCGCTTGAAGCCGGACGCGTAATGCTGCATCGATTATACGAGTTAGCGAGAAGGCATGAGGATTTCTCATTTGAGACGACCCTCGCTACTCGCTCTTACGCAGGATGGCTGCCAAAACTCCAAGCAGAGGGGTACTACATCCATCTGATATTTCTTTGGCTGAATTCCGCTGATCTGGCAGTCGAACGGGTAGCTGAGAGAGTTCGGGAGGGTGGTCACGACATCCCCGAACAAACCATCCGCCGCCGCTTCTCTCGAGGTCTAGAGAATTTCTTCGAGCTTTATCGTCCTACTGCCGACTCGTGGCAGGTCTCTACGATGTTTCAGGCGAATCTCCGATCGAGGTTGCATTTGGTGATAAGATTGAGGGTGAAACCATTCTTAATGAATTACTATGGCGAACGATAGGAAAATAAAAGCAAGCGGTTCTGAAGCTTTGAATAAGTTTCGAAAAGCAGTCAACTCCGCTATTGTGAAAGGTGTCCGAGAAGCCTTGTTACGCCACAAGCAAGCCGGTAATCCCGTTGCCGTTTCACGGAATGGCGAGGTCGTAATTATTCAGCCGGATGAGATCAGTGCGGTTTAGAATTGGGTCGAACCCGTCCGCGAAACCGTTCCGAAAACCCTGGGCACTGATTCTGTCAACTGATGCAGCAAAAGCATCTTGGAAGGTTCCCACCGCCCGCTCCCGCGGATGTTGTTGAGGTTATAGGCTGTAGCCATAGTACATGAACCCGCACGTTGGTAAGGGAATAACCGATACATTTGGACCTCGCGTTGCGTGTGCCGCACCTTGTGCCGAGGTTCTCAGTGAAAAAGACGTTCGAATCTTTAGACGATGCTGAGTCCCGACTCTCCGGGCTAGAGAAAAGAGCGTAACAGCTAGTGCAGCCGTTACGCCCTTGCAAATGCAATGGTTCTGAAATTAGTCGATCACTTCTTCTTTGCCAGTTCGGTACCGAAAGAAGTCGAGCCGGAGCTGCCCCAACGTCCGTCGAGCGAACCGTCGGACGTGACCTCATAGGAGACAAACGAGCACTGCTTGCCGCCAAACCCGACCGCAAGGAACTTTCCATTCCTCACACCGAACCCGCTGAACGTAGAACCGACTTTCCATTCGACCGTATAGCCTTCGCCGGCCTTTTTGATCGCGAGCGTGCCGGTGTAGTCCTTGCCTTCGGGGCTCTTGCCCTTAACGGAGTAATTCCCTTCAAGATCGCTGCCGCTTGTGCGCGTGGCGGTTTCGGATTCTGAATCATTGACGCCCCAGTATCCCGCCTTACCGTCGAGCGAACCATCTGCGCCGATCTTATACAGCACAACGCCGCAGCCTTTTCCATCAACGCCGTCGGTGAACGAGACTGCAACTGCGTTGTCGGTCTTCACGCCGACTCCATCGTACTGATGCGTGCCCGACGCCCAGCTGAACTGATAAACGTCACCACGCGGTGTGATCTTCAGCGCCGCATCATATGCGCCGCCGCCACCGGGATTCGTTCCCGTAGCGGTGTAATCGCCTGCAATGTCTGCACTAGCGGGCGGAGTATTCGCGGCCTTCGGATCTCCGCCGTCGGTTCGGGCCGGTGCCTGTGCGTTTGTTGGTTCACTCTTCGTGGAAGAGCCGCTGTTGCATGCCGCCCCGATGGCGAACAGGATGAGGATGCCGGCGATCAGGCCGGTGAGTGATCTGGATCGTTTCATTGATTGTCTCCCTTGTGGTTAAGTGGCACTCAGAGTGCAGGATCGCCGAATAGGATAAGGTGTTAGCACGTTAAGTGGCAACTAGCGATCCAATAGAGTTCGCCTTCATTAGCATATCGACGAAATTCGGCTATCATACTCAATATCTCAATAATGAAGGTAACGTTGATGAGAAATGTCGTGGCTTTGCTTCGTGTGGCCGCCTGCGCCGGCCGAGATCTCGTTAAGGGTTTGAATCGTCCGACGCGTGCTGAGATCGGTACGACGTGGGCAACTGCCTTTGGACGTTGTGCTGTTCTGTTGGTCGTCATCGCGGCGGTCGCCGGCGGCGCGTTCGCTCAAAAGCGGATCCGTGATCTCAAGCCGACGGTCATCCTGATCTCGCTTGACGGATTCCGATACGACTACATTGACAAGTTCAACACACCGACGCTCAAGCAGCTTGCGCGCACCGGCGTTCGAGCGGAGTGGATGATCCCTTCGTTCCCGACGAAAACCTTTCCCAACCATTACACGATCGCGACCGGCCTCTATCCCGAGCATCACGGCATCGTTGACAACAACGTTTGGGATTTCGGCAGTACATTCACGATCGGCGACCGTACGAAGGTGCAGGACGCACGTTGGTGGCTTGGCGAGCCGATCTGGGTCACGGCACAGGAGCAAGGCCAGATCGCTGCGTCGTACTTCTTCGTCGGTTCGGAGGCACCGGTCAAGGGGGTGCATCCGAAATACTGGACGACCTATAACGGCAAGGTCCCGCCGCAGATGCGTGTGGACAAGGTCCTCTCGTGGCTCGACCTTCCCGTCAAAGAACGTCCGACGATGATCACGATGTATTTCTCGGATACCGACGACGCAGGGCACGAATTCGGCCCGGACGCCGAGGAAACCCGCTACGCCGCCTTGAATGACGACGATTACATCGCACGGCTTGTCAAAGGCCTTGCACGCCGCGGAATTGCCGACAAGGTCAACATCATCGTCGTCTCAGACCACGGAATGGCGGCAGTTGACGTCCGCAAAGTCGCCTTCATCGACGATTACATCGACGTTGCGAAGGATACGAACCGCATCCTTTACACGCACGAGATCAACCAGATCTTTCCGAAAGAGGGCAAGCTCGACTATGTGTATTCGCAGCTGAAAAAGATGCCGTTCGCGACCTGCTGGAAGAAGGGCGAGATCCCAGAACGTCTTCATTACAACGACGGTGCGCGCATCGCCCCGATCGTTTGCTCGACTGAGATCGGCCACATCGTTACGACGCATCCGAGATACGACGCCTACATCAAGACGATTCCAGACCCCGAGCGCCCGCGCGGCGGCCACGGCCACGACAATCGATATCAGGAGATGCAGGCCGTGTTCGTCGCTCACGGACCCGCGTTCAAGCGTGGCTATGTCGCAAAACCTTTCTCGAACGTCGAGGTCTATAACGTGATGTGCAAGATACTCGGCCTAAAGCCTGCGCCGAATGACGGTGACCTTCGGCACGTGAAAGGGATGCTGCGGTAGATTTAATGCGAACGGAGCGTCAGCACGGCTATCTCCGGCGGTACCAAAAACCGGAACGGCAATATACTCTCGCCGACGCCCGACGTTACAAACATCTGAACGTCGTTCTGTTTTATCAGGCCGCGGACGTATTTCTGCCCGTAGCTCGATGAGACGATCGGTGCCCCGAGGATCGGAAAGCGCACCTGTCCGCCGTGCGTGTGTGCCGCGAGGATCAGCGAAAGATCCTTCGAGATGAGCAGGTCGCCGGTGATGACCTCAAGAATGTCCGGGCTGTGTTCGAGTGCGATGACCGGGCCTTGACCTTCGGTCGCGGCAAGCGCACGCTTCGCGTTATCAGAGAAAACCTTCCAATACGTGAGCTGCATATGGTCGGGTAAACCGATCACGCGAAATCGCCCACCGTTTGCGGTCCCGATAGGGACGACCGTGTTATCCAGAACCTGTATCCCGACGCGCGGAAATTCCTTCTTGATGCATGTCGGGCAAGTGAACCCATCGTGATTACCAATCACGGCGAGCACGCCGTCGCGAGCCGAAAGGCCCGCAAGCCCGTCGGCGATTTCCGGGATCGGCATATTCAAATCGGTCTCGTTCTTCTCAGAAACATAGTCACCCAAGAGCACGATCAGGTCAGGCTGCTGTGCATTTGCCTCTGCAACGAGCCGACGTAATTTAGCGTGATCGACGCCGTTCGAGCCTGCGTGAATGTCGCCGATCGCCACGATCTTGTAGCCGTCGAGTTCCGTTGGCCAGCCTTTCGGCTCGATCGTCTGCGTTGTGATAACGAGCCGATGCGGCTCGATGAAGTATCCGTAAGCCACACAAAGCAATGCGGCCAACACAAGGAATGCCGCAAGCCAAAGAAAATGTTTCCGGGAAAATTCAGGCACTATTTAGGAAAATATTCGCTCCAACGCCCGTCGACAAGCTTCACCGTGTCCGGGGGCGGCTCGACCTCTTTCGGATACCAAGGCTTCATACGAGCGTCGATCACGCACGGAGCGGAATACGAGATGTGGTTGTTATCAAGCCTTGTCTCAGCCGAAAAGATGTCTCTTGCGGGGTCAAAACGCGTCCACGTTGCCCATAGAAATTTGTCCGTCGAACGTGCGTACTCGATGCTGTCGTGCAGAACGACCATCTCCCAACCCGCGAATTTTCCGCTTCCGGCGACGAGTTTTGCAAGCTCAGGCTGCGACTCATAGCTATCGGCTTCGAGCACAAGACAGCCGCGGCAAAAAGGTTCGGCCGCTCGTATGCCTGACGGCAGTTCGCCGCGAAATTCTCCCGGCAACTCGCGTTTCTTTTCGCCAAGGCCGAGCAGCATCGCCTTGCTGCCGTGGTTGATCTTTCCGCTTGCGTAATCGAGCGTATCAAAGGCCGTTTGCGAAAATATATGAAGATCACGCCGCCAATCTACACGTTCAAGAATGTGCTCAAATAGCGGCTTAAAGTCGCGTAGGTCGTGGGGCGTGTCGGTCAAGAGCAGGAACTTTGTGAGCGTCAACTGCCCTTCGCCAAGAATGCGAAATCCGGCGGACAGGGCTTCGCGTGAATATCTCTCTTTTACGACCGCAGCCGCTAGCGAATGAAACCCCGTTTCGCCATAGCTCCAAAGGTCCTTGACCGCCGGCATCACAAGAGGAAACAGCGGCGAGAGTAGCTCCTGCAGGTAGTCGCCGATGAAAAAATCCTCTTGGCGTGGCTTGCCCACAACCGTCGCCGTCGCGATCGCATCCTTTCGATGGAATACGGCGTCCGCATGGAAGACCGGATAATCGTGCGTCAGCGAATAATAGCCATAATGATCGCCGAACGGTCCTTCGGGACGGCGTTCACGCGGCGGAACGTGGCCAACGATCGCGAAATCCGCCTCAGCAAGCAGCTTACGGTGAGCGTTACCGAGCGGATCCTTTACGGTCGCGATCTTCTCGCCAACAAGAAGCGATGCGAGCATGAGCTCAGAAATTCCTTCCGGCAACGGAGCGATAGCCGACAGAATGAGCGCCGGCGGGCCGCCGTTAAAGACCGTTACCGGTAGCGCTTCGCCTCGCTGCTCGGCCTCGAAGTAGTGAAAGCCGCCACCCTTTCCGATCTGCCAGTGCATGCCCGTGGTCGTCGCGTCGTAACGCTGCATTCGGTAGATCCCAAGGTTCGGTTTTCCCGTCGAAGGACTCTCAGTATAAACAAGCGGAAGCGTGAAAAAATGACCGCCGTCCTCCGGCCAAAGCTGCAAAAGCGGCAGCTCGTCGAGGTTTGGCGTTGCCTGTCGTACTTCAGTTACTGGGCCATTCGCAATGCCCTTTGTGCCGATCTTAAGCCCCGCAAGCCCGAGGTCGCGAAATCCCCATAACTTCCCAAAACTCGGAGGCAATAGCGTTTCCGCTGCCTCAACAGCCCTCTCTACGATCTCGAGTGGCCGAGGCCCGAAAGCGAGTTCGATACGCCGCACCGTCCCAAAAAGATTCGTAACAAGCGGAAATCCCGAGCCGCGAACTTTGCGGAAAAGCAGAGCCTTTCCCTCGGCTTCGATGACACGCCTATGGATCTCCGCGATCTCCAAATACGGATCCACCTCCGCCGCGATCTCGACGATCTCGTCTTCGCGGGAGAGTGTTTCCAAAAAGGACTTTAGGCTTTTGTGCATCGATCAGAGGTCCGCACGGCGGACCGTTCAAAAGAGGACCTTCGCGATGAGGGCCTGATAATCGGCCTTCATTTCAGGAGAGATATCGTGCTTGACGCCCTCATATTTGTGAACCTTCACTCGAAAACCGGCTGTCTCCGCTTCGGACGCATGCGTCATCACATCCGAGAGGGAGACGATCGGATCGGCGGTGCCATGAAAGATGTCTATGCCGACAACCTTCGTTGGACAGCCGCCTCGAATTATCCGGTCGTCGATAGTAGCAAGCAGCGGAAAAGAGTGGCTTATCAGCTTCCCGTACTTTACGGCAATGACGTAGCTGATGTCGCCGCCTTGGGACGCCCCAATGATAACGGGAGCCTTCGATGGCGCATACTTCTTAGTTGCCGCCGTGATGAATCGGCTCACATTCTCGGCAACCGTCAGCAGATGCTCTTTACGCTCATCGTCGGTCAAGTCTTTGTAATAGCTCCTTGGTGAGCGGACAAAGAACGAGAAACCTCCCTTTTCGTTGGTGTAGTTTCCCTCAAGAAGCAGGATCCGGACCGGCTTCGTAAAACCCGAAATGTACTGCGCGAAATCTGCAGGGCTGGAACCGCTCGAGTGCAGCACAATGATCAGAGGGAGTCCTTTTTTCGTCGCGGGGGCATTTTCGACCAACTCCGTGTAGTTCCAGCCTGCTAGATTTTGCTTCGCGTTATTGGCAGTTTGAGCTGAAAGCACCGGCACGGCGAGTCCCGCTGCGAACACGGCAACGATTCCAAGAACAACCGCCCTACGCACCTTTCTAGTTGTAATCATAGAAGCCTTTGCCGCTCTTACGGCCGAGCCATCCGGCATCTACATATTTTTTCAGGAGCGGGCACGGACGATATTTCGGGTCGCCTAGACCTTCATGTAATACATTAAGTATTGCAAGGCAAACATCTAAGCCAATGAAGTCTGCGAGAGTCAGCGGTCCCATCGGATGGTTCATCCCGAGCTTCATTATCTCGTCGATCGCTTCTTTGGTCGCAACGCCTTCGTGGAGAGCGAAGATCGCCTCATTGATCATCGGCATCAGGACCCGATTCGATACGAAGCCGGGATAATCGTTGCATTCGACCGGAACCTTTCCTAGCTTCTCGGAAAGCTCCTTGACCTTTGCGTACGTCTCGTCACTGGTCGCGATGCCGCGGATCACCTCGACGAGCTTCATTAGCGGCACCGGATTGAAGAAGTGCATTCCGATCACCTTTTCGGGCCGTTTTGTGACCGCCGCGATCTTCGTGATCGAGATCGATGATGTGTTGCTCGAAAGTATTGTGTCGGGCGAGCAAATGGAATCGAGTTTTTCGAAAATTCCCTTCTTGATCTCGAAATTCTCCGTTGCGGCCTCGACGACAAGTGAGCAGTCTTTCAGATCGTCGAGCTGCGTCGTCGTTTTGATACGGCCAAGCACCTCGCCCTTTTGCTCCTCGGTCAGCGTCTCTTTCTTAACGAAGCGGTCGAGGCTTTTTGAGATGTTTGCGAGGCCGCGTTCAACGAACTCGGCCTTCACGTCGCACATTACGACATCGAATCCGGCCGCTGCCGCGGTTTGTGCGATGCCGTTTCCCATTGTTCCGGCGCCGATAACGCCAATTGTCTGAGTCATATTTGTGATTTTCGTTAGTCTCTTTCCACCGCCATTGCGACCGAGTTTCCGCCGCCGAGGCAAAGTGCTGCAACTCCGCGTTTTACGTTCCGGCGTTTCATCTCGTGAAGGAGCGTCGTGAGCACACGCGAACCCGAATTGCCGATCGCATGGCCGAGTGCGACCGCGCCGCCGTTGACGTTGACCTTCGCGACATCGAGGCCGAGTTCCTTCATCACGCCGAGGGCCTGGACCGAGAACGCCTCGTTGAGTTCAAAAAGATCGACATCCTTCATATCCCAACCGGCTTTTGCAAGCACCTTCTTAACGCCTTCGACCGGCGCCATCATAATGAGTTTTGGCTCGATGCCGGACGTCGCGCTTGCAACGATGCGTCCCAGGGGCTCGATGCCTGCCGCCTTTGCGTTCTCGCAAGAAGTTACGACAACGGCAGAAGCTCCGTCATTGACGCCAGGAGCATTTCCGGCCGTAACGGTGCCGCCGTCGCGCTTGAACGCCGGCTTGAGCTTAGAAAGCGTCTCGACCGTCGTCTCCGGCCTCACTGGTTCGTCGTAGTCGAGTACGATCGGGTCGCCTTTCTTTTGCGGGATCTCGATCGGTGCGATCTCGTCTTTGAAACGGCCAGCGGCCTGGGCTTCGGCAGCCTTTCGATGCGAACCGAACGCGTATTCATCCTGATCGCCGCGAGTGATCTGATATTTTTCCGCAACCACCTCGCCGGTGTTGCCCATATGCCAATTCTCGAACGGACACCAAAGTCCATCATTGATCATCAGGTCAACGACCGTCTGATTGCCCATACGATAACCGTCGCGGGCTCCCGGCATCGCGTATGGGATATTCGACATCGATTCCATACCGCCGGCGACAACGTAGTCCGAATCTCCGAGCTTGACTGCCTGCGCCGCAAGAGCAACTGCCCGCAAACCCGAACCGCAAACCATATTGACGGTCAGTGCCGAGACTTCCGGCGGGAGGCCGGCCTTTAACGCGGCCTGACGAGCGGGTGCCTGACCGATCCCGGCCTGTACGACGCAACCCATGATGACCTCGTCCACCTTTTCGGGAGCAACGCCTGCACGCTCCAACGCCGCCTTTATGGCGTGGGCCGCGAGATCCGGTGCCGTAAAGCCTTTCAAAAGGCCTTGAAACTTACCTGTCGGCGTACGTGCCGCGCTTAGTATTACTGCTTCTTTATCTGCCATTTTATTAAGTTCCCGTATGAAATGAGTTTATTGTGACAAACTCAAATTGTATCAAAACTCGTTACGATTCGCGTGTCGCCGGAGCGGTTGAGGGCGGGATCTACCGAGCTTCCGGCGTCGAACCGATAGACATCATACCCAACCAACGCACCTCTTTGAAGCACACTTTGCACGAATTGTATGAAAATGCACAAAATGCACGAATTGATACAAAATGCACAAACTTCAATTCTCATCACGGCCGCATTCTCGATCGACTACAGCCTCTGCCTCCGCCTCCGCATTGTGATAACTTTGAAGAGGTATGTCACACACATTTAAGGCCGGGGATTTCCTTGTCTATCAGTTGGAGTCGGCATTTGCGATGCTGAGGTTGCTGGCGGTGGATGAGGAGCCTGAGGGCAGGGTCTGGCATCTGGCCGGCTACAACGAATTCTTTCCCGACATCGAATCCGCAGAGGCCGCCCTCGCCTCGCCGGAGAATTTCACAAAGGCCCTCGCTCACGCGGCATTGACCGAACGTGCATTCCAGAGCACTCAGTCAGCAACTCTTGCCAACCACCCGTTGACGCAAGACGACCTCGCTCCGCTTAACGCGTGGCGGGAGAGTGAGGACCATCCAGTCTCGAATATCTCGATCCGACTACTGCTTGGATTTCGTTGAAATAAGGACTTCGTCCAGATGCCGCGTTGTCGCATCAACGACGCTTGGCGGAACCAAATTGTCGGAGTCCGCGGCAGGTAGTTCGCTATTCGCAGGCATCTCGAGAACGGGCGTTTCGGTCTGAAGATCGTCGGCACGTTGCGGCTTCTTAAAATGTTTGCGCAGCAGCATCGATCGCCAAAATGTTTGAATATTCCAGGCCGTTATCGCGATCAGGAAACCTGCCGTGGCGTAAATGAGCGGATGCGTGTCTTCGCGAAAGCCGAGTATTGCGTAAAGCAGGATCGCAAGCGTCGCGGCTGCGACCACGGTCATACCGCTCAGGACGGCATTGGCGTTCACATTCTGGATCGGAGTTTGTGCTTTCTTTTTCGGTTTGTCTAGGTCAGGCAAGAAGATGCCGCATCGCCGGCAATAGCTTTCCGGCGCCTGGTCGGCATTTCCGCACTTCGGACAAAACATAAGAGAAAGGCTAAAGTTTGCGGCGTTTCATCTCTTCCGCGATGAGCTCGAGTTCGCGGCTCATATGGCCGGCCGCAGAGGAATTTTCCTCGGCTCGACGCATCAGATATGGCACCGTCTCGGCAACCGGGCCGTACGGCACGTATTTTGAAACGTTAAAGCCGTTCTTTGCGAGAACATACGAAATGTTGTCGCCCATTCCGTAAAGCTGCGAGAAGAAGATATGCGGATGATCGGGTGGCATCTCGGCCTCTAGCATAGCCTCGGCAACGCGACGCGTGCTCTTTACGTTGTGCGATGCGGTGACGAACGCCATGTCGTCGAAATGCCGCATACAGTATTCGAGGGCCGCATTGTAGTCCGCGTCCGTTTCCTTTTTCGTTTCATGGATCGGGGAAGGATATCCCATCTCGGCCGCACGCTCGCGTTCCTTCTCCATGTAGGCTCCGCGTACCAGTTTTACGGCGTAAATGTATCCGGCCTCTTGCGCGGCACGTCGCGCTTCCTTCAGGTGCTGCAAGCGGTCGGTCCGATACATCTGGAGCGTGTTGAAGACAATAGGCTTCGTCTGATTGAACCGCTCCATCATCTCGGTCGCGATCCGGTCGATTGCATCCTGGATCCAGGATTCTTCAGCATCGATGAAGAGCCGCTGGCCCGCATTGTGTGCCGCCTCGCAGATCTCGGAAACTCGCGTGTAGATCCTTTCGCATTTGGCACCGGCCTTCGCGTCGAGCTTCTTTTTTGCGCTCATCTTTTCGAGAGTGCCGATCGGCGCGATGCCGGTTACTTTGAAGACGGAGAATGGGATGTTCGGGTCGCCCTTTGCACGCTCGATCGTGCGTATGATCTCGTTCTTTGTTGCCTCGAAATCATCCTCGGTGGATTTCCCTTCGATGGCGTAATCGAGGATGGTCCCAACGTTCGACTTGCCAAGCTTCTCTATCACCGGATCGCATTCCGGGATCGATTCGCCTCCGCAAAATTGTTTGTAGATCGTTGATCTGATGAGTCCCTTGATCGGGAGGCCGATCGACAGGCCGAGTTTGGTGGCATGCGTGCCGAGAGAATTTAGGAAGGGAGAATTGAGTATCTTGAAGATCCGATACTTCTCCTTTAGCTCGGCATCCGATTTGTCGGCGAACGCCGTTTCACTATCGCGAAAATCCAAACGAAATTCGGTCATAAAGCAAGGATTCTAACATAACCGTGCAGAACGCAAAGCCGCCGCTCGGGGTTTGCATAACGTGCTCTCGGTGAATTGTCGTCTCGCGGCTATTCGCTTATTATTAAAGTTTTCGTCGCACGACGGCAAAACTTTATGAGCAAAGCACTTCCGAAGCGTTCGGAGAACTACTCCGAGTGGTACAACGAGATCGTAAAGCGGGCAGACCTCGCTGAGAATTCCGCCGTTCGCGGCTGTATGGTCATAAAGCCGTATGGCTTCGCGATCTGGGAAAAGATGCAGCGCGCTCTTGACGATATGTTCAAAGCGACGGGGCACCAGAACGCCTACTTCCCTCTTTTTGTGCCGAAATCCTTCTTAGAGAAGGAAGAGGAACACGCAGAAGGATTCGCTAAAGAATGTGCGGTCGTAACGCATTACCGTCTGAAGACGAATCCGGACGGCCCCGGACTGATCGTCGATCCGGCAGCGAAACTTGAAGAAGAATTGATCGTCCGCCCGACCTCCGAGGCCATCATCTGGAACGCATATCGCGGATGGATCCAGTCGTGGCGTGACCTGCCGATCTTAGTGAACCAGTGGGCGAACATCGTCCGCTGGGAGATGCGAACTCGGATCTTCCTCCGCACGGCCGAGTTTCTCTGGCAGGAAGGCCATACCGCTCACGCCACAAAGGAAGAAGCGATCGAGGAGACCGAGCGTATGCTCGGCGTCTACGCCGATTTTGCTGAGAATTGGATCGCCTTGCCTGTCTTCAAGGGCTATAAATCGCCCTCCGAACGGTTTGCCGGGGCCGAGGAAACATATTGCATCGAAGGAATGATGCAGGACGGAAAAGCCCTTCAGTGCGGAACGTCGCACTTTCTCGGGCAGAATTTCGCAAAGGCGTTCGATGTAAAGTTCGTAAATCGTGAGAATGAGCTTGAGCACCCGTGGGCGACAAGCTGGGGAGTATCGACGAGGCTAATGGGTGCGCTGATCATGGCCCACTCGGACGACAACGGCCTTGTGCTGCCGCCAAAGCTCGCACCGATCCAGGTCGTTATCGTGCCGATCCACAGATCGCCGGAAGACCTTGCCGAGATCTCGGCGGTTGTCGATCCGATCGTCGAAAAGCTAAAGGCAGCGGGAATTTCGGTCAAATACGACGACAGCGACAATCAGCGTTCGGGATGGAAATTCGCAGAGTATGAATTGAAAGGCGTGCCCGTGCGTCTCGCTCTCGGCAAGCGCGACCTTGAGGCCGGCACGATCGAAGTCGCTCGACGCGACACGCTCACGAAAGAGTCTCGTCCCATCGACGGCATTGTCGAGCACGTTCAACAGCTTCTGGTCGATATCCAGGCGAATATTTTCGCGAAAGCGGCAAAATTCCGCGAAGAACACACATTCCGCATCGATACTTGGGACGAATTCGCTCAGAAGATCGAGGAAGGCGCCTTTGTGCTCGCTCACTGGGACGGAACCGCTGAAACCGAGGAAAAGATCAAAGAGCAGACGAAGGCGACAATACGTTGTATTCCGCTCGATGCTCCCGAGGAAGAAGGCAAATGCATCCTGACCGGGGCTCCATCTAACCGCCGCGTTGTATTCGCGAGAGCTTATTGATCCCTACTTCGAAGCTTGCTGCCGGGCGTCGTTTTCCGTACCGACGCCCACAAACCCCTTCTGGCGGCTTTCTACCAAAATCTTTCTGACTTTTTTACACTTTCGGGCGTCTAAACCCATACGTGCGGACGATTTTCGCACTGCTTCGAGGTTTTGGGCTATTATTCTCGTGCCGGAGCGGCGCCCAACACGAGTGAATGCTGAGAAATTTGTCCGATGAGCAGCTTGTTGAATTGGCGGTACGAGACGACCCGGAGGCTTTTGGGGAGATCGTGCGGCGTTGGGAGCGGAAGATCTTCGCTCTGTGCTTCGGTATGCTTGGCCGAGAGGACGAGGCGAGAGACGCGGCTCAGGAAGCCTTTATCAACGCTTACCGCAGCATTTCACGGTTCCGCGGAGACGCAAAAGTGTCCTCCTGGCTGCATCGGATCGCTGTGAATCAGTGTTTGACAGTTAAACGGCGTCAGAAGTCTCGTTCCGAAGAGTACTTAAGCGAGGACGACGAGGCAGAGTCTCGGGTCTTCGTGGCGTCTCCGGCAGGGTCGCCGAAGAATATCGCTGAGAAGGGCGAGCGGTTAAGACTCGTCAGGCAAGCGGTCGGTGCATTGCCGCAGGAGCTTCGCGAAGTGATCGTTATGAAGGAATTTGAGGAAATGACCTTCCAGGAGATCGCCGAAACCCTTGAGCTGCCGCTAAGCACGGTCAAGAGCAGACTCTACACGGCGTTGAAGCAGCTCAAGATGAAGCTTGAACGGCTTCAGGTCGAGGTCGTTTAGGAAAGGAAAGTGAAAGAAATGGCTGGGGACAAAGCAACAATTAGAGATTGCGGATTTTCGGGGCAGATCCTGGACTTCGTCTATGACGAGCTGGCTGGCTCCGGGAAAGCGGCATTCGAAGGCCACCTTTCGCAATGTTCGTCGTGTGCCGAGGATGTCGCGGATCTGTCGTCAACGAGCATGGCCGTGAGGCATTGGCGTGCTGAGGAGTTTGAGCCTCTCGGCGCTTTAGGATTCGAGCTTCCGAGATCTCTTGCGCCGCGGCCGAGCCTTGCGGCGAGTATTCTCGCTTTCTTCCGGCAGCCTCTTTATGCGGCGACGGTTGCAACCTTGCTTATCGGAGCAGCGATCGGTCTCTACTTCCTGCTAGGAAGCCGCACGCAATCACAGCCGGCGATCGCGACGACAGATTCACCGGTACGTGTAGAAACGCAGGCCCCGAAGGCAGTACTGCCTATTGATGAACCTGAACCGCCTGTCCAACGGGACACCGATGAGCAGATCGCGGCCACAGAAACGAAAGTTCCGACGCCCATTCGACGCAGCCGCGCTCAGCGTGTAAAGAGCAGGCGACCGACCGGAAATTCGAACGATCGAATTCAGGACCAAACGGTGGCGAGTAACGGCTCTCGCGTTAGGGTCGCTCCCGAAGACCTTTTCGGCGAGGTTGCTGAAACACGCGATCGGTCGCTTCGTTTGACGGATCTCTTCGCAGAAGACGACGAAGACTAAATTGGAATTGCCTTATGAAACTAAAGATCTCAGCGTATATTCTACTCGGGGCGTTCTCCTTGCTCGGCATAGCGCAGCACACTGTGGGCCAACAAGTCCCTCAGGCTTTTGACGGCCAGCCGGCAAAGGTAAAGGGCTTGGACAAGCGCGAGGCGATAATGCAGGAGCTCGGCTTGACGGACGAGCAAAAGATTCAGCTCCGCGAATTGAACAAGGCACGTAAGCCTCAAATGCTTGCTGCCCAAAAGACCTTTCGCGAGGCGATGAAGGCTCTTGATGCCGCCATCTATGCCGATGTGTTTGATGAATATACGTATAATTTGCGCCTTGCTGATATGCAGAAGGCACAGGCCGAGGTGCAGCGGCTTCGTTTTGAGAATGAGGTGAACATACGAAAGATCCTCACACCGACGCAGCTCAATAGCTTTCGCGACCTTCGCCGACGTTTCGCACAACGAATGATGCAGGACGCAAATGGTCGAAAGGTTCTCGCCCGTCCTCTGCAGCAGCGGATGAACCGCAAACTGGGGCAACCGATTCAACGGCCGGCCAATCGCCCGCCGAAGGTTCAGTAGCCAACGTTACCCTCCAAGAAAACTTGGCTGTCCGAACGGTAAATTCGGACGGCCTTTTTTTATTCCCGGTTCCCACGGACCGAGCAATTTCGAGCGTAGTTCATTACCGCTCTAGGGGCTGACAAGCTATAATGCACAGAAAGTCAGCGTCGGAAGGTCGTGGCGCTCGGCATCAGCTCGCTAATGAATCTGATCTCACGCTTTCTTGTCGAATTGCAGGATATTACTCTCCTGTTCTGGCGTATGCTGCGAGGGCTTCGCAAGCAGCCGCGCTATTTCGACGAGATGGTACGGCAGATGGATCTCATCGGAGTCGGATCGTTGGCGATCGTCAGCCTGACGGGTTTCTTCACCGGTTGCGTTCTGATCCTGCAGGCATATCCAACGCTCGAATATTACGGCGCTCAAAGCAGTGCGGGGCAAAGCGTCGCGATAACGTTGATCAGGGAGCTGGGACCTGTTCTCTGCGCACTGATGGTCGCCGGCCGCGTCGGATCGGCGATCTCTGCAGAACTTGGGTCGATGGTCGTGTCACAGCAGATCGATGCGATGCGTGCTCTCGGCACTTCACCCGCAAGGAAGCTCGTAACCCCGCGTGTCGTTGCGCTTGTCGTTACGCTGCCGCTCCTTACTGTAGCGGCTGACATATTCGGCCTCATAGGCGGCGGCATCATCGCGCGGTACCTCTATGCACTTGATGCGAATTCATACATCACTAGCCTTCGCACCGGTATTACGATCCAGGACATTCTCGGCGGTATCGTGAAACCGATCGTTTTTGGGTTCCTGATCGGACTGATCTCGTGTCATAAAGGGCTGACCACGCAGGGCGGGACCGTCGGCGTCGGCAAGTCAACGACAGATGCAGTTGTGCTTTCATCGATAACGATTATCATTGCGGACTTTTTCTTATCAAAGGTTTTACAAGGATTTTTCTCAAGTACGCTTTTCTGATTCGACGCACGTAGTTTATGTTCGACATCGAAACACAAGTTGAACCCGTGAGCGAGGCGTCGCCTTTTGGCCCTGCGATCGAGTTTCGGGACGTCGAGCTTGCGTTCGACGACCGCGTGATCCTCGACAAGATCAGCTTTACGATACGCCGCGGTGAAACAAAGATCGTGCTTGGCGGCTCCGGAAGCGGAAAGTCAACGATCATCAAACTCGTGCTCGGCTTGTTGCGGCCTGATGCGGGCACGATCTTCATTGACGGCGAAGATATCACTCAGTGCGATGAGCAGGAATTGACCGAAATTCGAAAGAAGATCGGCATGGTCTTTCAGGAAGGTGCTTTGTTCGATTCACTTTCTGTCTATGACAATGTTGCGTATCGCCTTGCAGAAGAAGGGATCGACGAAGACGAGATCGAACACGAGGTCATTCGAATGCTTCGGTTCGTCGATCTCGAAGATGCTATCGATAAGATGCCGATCGAGCTTTCAGGCGGAATGCGTAGGCGGGTCGGGATCGCACGTGCGCTCGTCGGCAGCCCGCCGATCGTCCTTTTTGACGAACCGACGGCCGGCCTCGATCCGCCAACTGCGAGAACGATCTGCGAACTTGCGATCAAGCTTCGCGATCTCGAAGGTGTTTCGTCCATCTTTGTTACACATGAGATGAATAACCTAAAGTATCTTTCTTCCGAATATGCTATCGTTGACGGCGAAGGCCGTGTACATTTTGAGGAGGAAGGCGATAAACTCTGTCTCATCAATACGAAAGTGATGATGATCAAACAAGGTGCCATAATATTCGACGGCACCGATGAGGAGCTGCAGTTAACTAGCGATCCGTATATTCACCGATTCATCAAAGGCCGATAGCCGGCCCGACGATCCGTATGCCAAGAACAAGAAACAAAGTGGGATTGAGCGAACTTCGCGTAGGCATCTTTATGCTGCTGGCTTTGCTTGTCCTCGGCTACCTTGTTATCAATTCCAGCGGTGACTTCAACCCTTTTGAAAAGAAGTTTGCGCTCAAGGCGAGATTCGTCTCGGCCGACGGCCTTCACACGGCCGCTGACGTGCAGCTCGCAGGCGTCTCGATCGGCAAGGTCGTGGACGTGAAATTTCTCCCCGCGGATACGCCGGACGGAAACCGGATCGAAGCCACCCTTGCCGTCGCGACCCAGATCCAGGGGCAGCCCATCGGTGAAATGATCCGCACGGACTCAGCGGCGCAGTTGATCGCAACGTCTGTCCTTGGCAACGACAAAATGATCAACATTACGCCCGGCACCGAAAAAGGCTCGCCGGTGAGTGAGAACTATGTTCTGGAGTCATCCACTGCGATCTCGATGAATCAGCTTACCGCGACGGGCAACGACCTTCTAAAGCAGATCAATAAGCTTGCTATCCCGGCGAACGAGATCCTGAATAAAGCGAATACCGGTGAAGGGACTCTCGGCAAGGTCGTTAACGATGATGCGCTGTATGACAACCTCGATGGAGCCGTTGCCGAGACAAAAGAGACGATGAAGCGCCTTCAGGCAACCATCGACAAGGTCAATTCGGGCCAAGGCACCGCAGGAAAGCTCGTCAACGACCCGAAGCTCTACGAGAGCCTCGCAAAGACCGCCGCCAGCCTTGAATCCATTTCGAGCGACATTCGTGCCGGCAAAGGCTCTGCGGGCAAGATCATCAACGATGACGTGCTCTACAACGAAACCCGAGCTGCAGTTGCCGACCTGCGGAAGATCACGGAAGATTTTCGCGCGATCACAGCCGACCTTCGCAGTGGAAAAGGCACCCTAGGCAAGCTCCTGACAGACGACAAGATGTACGACGACACTCGCCTTGCTCTTGATCGCTTTAATTCGACGGCATCGCGAATAGACGCGATCCTCAGCAATGCTCAGGCCGGAAAAGGCACTCTCGGTAAACTCATTACTGACGAAACCCTCTACAATAGCGTCAATCAAACCGCTAACAATGTCGCCACCTTCACAGGCGAAGGCACCCAGCTTCTTAAGGATTTCCGTGCAAATCCGAAAAAATATCTCCGTATAAAACTAGCCATTTTCTAATAGCGACCGGATCTTTCGTCCCCAAAATAAGGGACAATTCATTTCTAGCTTGCATAATATCCATTAGAGAGTGTATATTATGCAGTATGTTTTCGAAAGAAGCACGACATAACTACATCCTTGAGGCGATCAGCGAGGTCCCGATTTCGAATCAGGCGGAACTCGTCGAAAACCTTACGGCGGCTGGATTCTCGGTTACTCAGGCCAGCATTTCCCGAGATCTCCATGAACTCGGTATTGCAAAACGCGACGGACGATACGCGCTTGAGCGGACCGCAGCGGCATTTGGCCCTATCAGCCTGCGGACATCAGGCGATTCCCTGCTTGTACTTCGGTGCTTGCCCGGTATCGCCTCAGCGATCGCAGTTGAGATCGATAGGGCGAACATGTCCGAGATCGCGGGCACCTTAGCAGGCGATGACACGATCTTCATCGCTGCACGAACATCCGCCGATCGCCCGCTGATAGCGGCAAAGTTTCGACAAATATTCGGAGGGATCGACGAAGAATGAGCATTCGACAAGTGCAATTTGACCTCTTGGCTTCGGTTACGGGCCGGGTTTCCGTTGGCCGCACGGCCCTCGTCGATCCGACGCCACGCGTTGCAAAGGTTGGCGACCTTGTCGCTGTTCGTGCTTTGAACGAGAGCCGGTCGTATGGAATGCTCGAAACTCCAAGCGGCCGTCTCGCCCGGATCAAGCGAGGTAGCGTCATCTGCGGCGTTCTCGGCGAGCGGCGGGCCTTGAAGGGCATCGTCGGCGAAGTGCCGGCGTTCATCGCTGAGGGTGACCACCTTTCGATCTTGAATCTCGGCGGCGTGATCGGCCAGAAGACCGGCGTGAGCTCGTCACTCGGAACGGTCGTTGATGTTGAGGTGATCGGGAGCGTTTCTGAGGCCGACGGGATAGTGCTGAACCTTGCTTCAAGCGCCTTGCCGACGTCGGACATGCTTGCACCTTCGGCTCCGGTCATTCTTGTTGCCGGAACTTGTATGAATTCGGGAAAGACGGTTGCCGTCGCGGAGATCATTCGAGAGGCCGCCCTACGAGGCCTAAAGGTTGCAGGCGTTAAGCTTACGGGCGTTGCGTGCCTGCGTGACACGCTTGAGATGCAGGATAACGGTGCGTTTGCCACCGTAAGTTTTCTGGATTTTGGACTTCCCTCCACTGTCGGCAGCGCGAACCTCGATAAGGTTGCGATCGGCGCCCTCAACCACTTGAATTCCCTCTCGCCGGACCTTATCGTTGCCGAGCTTGGTGACGGCGTGCTTGGCGGGTATTCGGTCGAGCGTCTTCTCGGTTCCTCGAAGGTGATGGGCGCGGTCAAGAAGCTCGTCTTTTGTGCTTCGGACTTTGTCGGCGTGGTCGGCGGCATCACTGTTCTAAAAGAATTCGGCCTGCAGCCGGATGTGATCTCCGGCGCGGTAACTGATTCCTCGATGGGAGAGTCGGCGATCCGTGAGCGCTTTAAGATCGATGCCGCAAACGCCAGGAATGACAGCGCGCGCCTTTATAGTCTCGCGGCTGATCTTCAGATGAATGCCCTGGAGGCATCGGTATGTTGAACAGTGTCAAAATCGGTATACTTGGCGGTTCAGGATATGGCGGCAGCGAGCTTCTTAGGCTGCTGCTTTTTCATCCGAATGCGGAGATCGTCTTTGTAACCGCGAATGAGCATGCGGGAAAGCCGGTCTCGGCGGTTCATCGAAACCTTCTCGGCGTGACCGACCTGAGCTTTTCGCCCACGCCTGAAGACCTATCGCAGCTTCCTGAAGTGGATGTCGCCTTTTTCGCGATGCCGCACGGAGCAGCAATGTCGCTTGTCGGTTCGCTTCCAAAGAGTACGAAAGCGATCGACCTGTCGGGTGACTTTCGAATCGACGATGTCGACGTGTTCGAGGCGGCTTACGGGCGTCCGCAGACCGCAGATAGCCTCCAGAAAGAATTCGTTTATGGCATTCCGGAACTATTTCGAAATGAGATCGCAGAGGCACAATTCATCGCAAATCCGGGATGTTTTGCTACGGCAACGATCCTGGCACTTGCGCCGATGATCAAGAGCGGACTTACGACCGGCAAGATCATTGTTGACGCAAAGACGGGTTCATCAGGTTCCGGAGCAAAGGCGGCCGCAAATACGCACCACCCGCAGCGAGCGAATTCATTCTACGCCTATAAGCCTTTTACGCATCAGCATTTACCTGAGATCGAGCAGTGTCTGAATCGTGTTGGCAACTTCACATCGTCGCTCGTGTTTATGACGCACAGTATGCCGGTTTCACGCGGAATATTCGCATCGTGTTATATGGAAACTACCTCTGCCTTGTCGAATGGCGAAGCTCGTCGCCTCTTCGAGGACCACTATGCAGACAGCCGTTTCGTACGGATCGTTGAAACCTCGCCGGACATAAATTGGGTCAAGATGACGAATTATTGCGACATCGCCGTCCATGCTTCGGGTAAGACGATCGCGGTATTTTCCGCCCTCGATAATCTCGTAAAAGGTGCGGCGGGCCAGGCTGTCCAAAATATGAATCTTATGTTCGGCATCGAAGAAACCACCGGTCTTCTATTCCCGGGCACAAATCCCTAATGACCAGCGAAGAAATATTTACTACAGAAAAGAACTTTCAGCTTTCGACGTATTCAAAACTGGAGCTTGCGATCGTACGAGGCAGCGGCTCGTGGGTCTGGACCTCGGACAACGAGAAGTACCTCGATCTCTATGGCGGCCACGCAGTTTGTGCTCTCGGCCATTCTCATCCGGACGTCGCGACGGCGATTTCCGAGCAGGCACAGAAACTAATGTTCTATTCGAACGTCGTCTATTCGGACGTCAGAGCAAAGGCCGCCGAGAGGCTTGTCTCGGTCGCACCCATACCGCTTTCGAAGGCTTTCTTTTGCAATTCCGGCACCGAAGCGAACGAGAACGCGATGCGTATCGCTCGTCTTGCGACAGGCCGAAGCAATATTGTCTCTTTTGCCAAAGGCTTTCACGGCAGAACGGCCGACTCCATTTCGGCAACGTTCTTAGGCAAATATCGGACCTTGGGCGAACCGAACGTTCCCGGCCATCTGGAGGCTCAGTTTGGAGATCTCGAATCGATTGCATCCGTTATTGATAAGGAAACCGCAGGGGTGCTCATCGAGCCTATACAGTCGATGGCAGGAGTGCGTGAAGCCTCGCCCGAATTTTTCAAGCAACTGCGAGCCAAGTGTGATGAGGTTGGAGCTGCGCTTATCTTCGACGAAGTCCAGACCGGTGTTGGCCGTACAGGCGAGTGGTTTTTTGCGGGAAGCGAAGCCGCGGGCGGTGTAGTGCCGGACATTGTCACGCTTGCAAAATCTCTTGGCAGCGGTGTGCCTGTCGGCGCGTGCCTTGTTTCGGACGGAATGGCCGCTTCGATCAAGGAAAATGACCTTGGGACGACATTCGGCGGCGGCATGATCGCAATGGCCGCCGTGAACGCAACCCTCGATGTCATCGCTCGTGACGGCCTACTAGCCAATGCGAAGAATATTGAAGCGTGGATAAGAGACGCGTGCTCGCATTGCAAGGCTGTAAAAGCAGTACACGGCAAAGGCTGCCTACTTGGCGTCGAGTTTGAGGACCGTGCGCATCCCCACTATCAAAAGCTCCTTGACGCAAAGATCCTTACCGGTATGAGCAGTGATCCGAGCGTGCTCCGGCTGCTTCCGCCGCTGAACGTGTCAGAGGATGAGATCAAGCTCTTCGCAGAGGTGCTCAGCGCATGAGAGATCTCCTTTCAACTGCCAACCTTTCGAGAAAGGAATTTGAGGATATTCTCCGGAAGGCCGCGGCCCTCAAGGCTGATCGACGCGTTACGAATGAATTAGCCGGTCGGTCCGTAGCCCTCGTGTTCCTGAATCCCTCGTTGCGGACGCGTGCTTCGATGCAGGTCGCGGTATTCGAATTAGGCGGAAATCCTGTGCTGATCGAGCCCGGAAGTACCTCCTGGTCTATCGAATACCGAGACAAGATCGTTATGGACGGCAACAAGACCGAGCACATCGCGGAGTTCGTTCGCGTCCTCAGCCGATATGTTTCTGCGATCGGCGTACGCACCTTTGCAGAACTGAAAGATTGGGAGTACGAACGCACTGATCCGGTCCTGCACGCATTCGCAAAGTATTCTAATGTTCCGGTAATAAATCTGGAGTCGGCGATGCACCATCCTTGCCAGGCCTTCGCTGATATGTTGACGATACGCGAGCGATTCGGCAGTGAAAAGAAGCGCGTGCTCATGACGTGGGCGTGGCACCCGAAGGCACTACCAATGGCGGTCCCAAATAGCTTCGTGCTCGCCGCCGCACAATGCGGCCATGAGCTGACGATCGCACATCCTGCGGGCTATGACCTCGATTCGGACCTGATGCGACAGGCCACCGAGCATGCTGAAGCCGCCGGTGGCAGTATTCGAGTTACGAACGATCCACATCAAGGCTTTGACGATGGAGATGTGGTCTATGCGAAAAGCTGGGCACCCGCGTCCTTCTACGGTAGACCCGACGTGGGCCACCACGCTTCGCTCCGCCACGACTGGATCGTTGATTCCGAGAAGATGTCGCGGACAAACGACGGTATTTTTATGCACTGTCTTCCCGTCCGCCGAAATGTGATCGTAACGGACGAGGTTCTCGATTCGTCAAACTCCGTTGTCATCGACGAGGCGGAAAATCGGCTGCACGTCCAGAAGGCGATCCTTGCAGCATTGGTGAAATAGCTCGCTATGGAAATCGAATCACTAGATTTGTTGCGCGAGGCGTTGCCGTATATCCAGAGGTTCGCCGGCAAGACGTTCGTCATCAAATTCTCCGGAAAGATCACCGAGGACCCGGCAAACCTAGCGTCGATATCGGAGGAGATCGGACTTTTGCACGAGGTCGGCATCCGAGTGTGCGTCGTACATGGAGGCGGTAAACAGTTGACCGAGATGGCCGAGAAGCTTGGCGTAATTCAAAAGGTCGTAGGAGGACGTAGAGTCACCGACGACGACACTCTTGAATTGGCAAAGATGGTCTTTCGCGGGAAGATCAACACTGAGATCCTTGCACAATTCAGGCGCCGTGGGATAAAAGCGGTCGGGCTTTCGGGCATTGATGGCGGCGTTCTGACGGCGGAAAAGCGTCCGCCCAAGAACGTTCTCGATCGAGCGACCGGCGTAACGGACCTTGTTGATTTTGGGCATGTTGGCGATGTCGTGAAGATCGATGCATCGCTCATCGACGTGATGCTGAGCAACGGCTATTTGCCTGTTCTTTCTTCGCTCGGTGCCGACGATCACGGCCACGTTTTCAACATTAACGCAGATACGATCGCGGCGGAGATCGCCGTTGCCCTTAAGGCGGAGAAGCTTATTCTGCTGTCGGATGTGAACGGCATCTACCTCGATCCGACGGATCCCGCGTCGAAGATCTCGCGACTGCCGATCAACGAGGCTCGCGAGCTGATCGAATCCGGCAAGGCGACCGGCGGAATGATACCGAAGCTCGAGAGCCTGATCTCCTTGATAGAACGTGGCGTACATACAGCCCATGTGATCGACGGGCGAAAGGCAAATGCGGTGCTTGCCGAGGTCTTCACGGACGAAGGGACGGGCACAATGGTCGTCAAATAGAAAAAGCAGGCCAACGATGCGGCCTGCTTCTTCGATTTGGTGCTCAGGGCGAGACTCGAACTCGCACGGATCGCTCCACACGCCCCTCAAACGTGCGCGGCTACCAATTACGCCACCTGAGCTAAATTTTCAATCTCAACAAACGCTACTTATTCGCTGCCGGAGCCGCATTTGTATTCGCTGCAGGTGCAGCGGCATTTGCGTTAGCAGCCGGTGCAGCAGATTCGGGAGCAGCCGTGTTAGCCGCGGGTGCCGCGGGTGCCGCCGGTGCTGCATTTGAATTTGCTGCTGTCGAAGCAGGAGCTTCAGCCGGTGCTTCCGGGTTCGACGAGAGCACCGAAACGTTGCCGTTGAATGCAGGCATCGAGATCAGCAAGGCCGAAACCATAAAAACAACGCCGGCCACGATCGTGATCTTCGAAAGTATCGTCGTCGTACCTCGCGGCGTCAATGCCGAGCTCGAAATATTGCTCGTGAACAGAGCGCCGGCATCGGTCTTACCAGGTTGGAGCAGAACTGCTCCAACGAGGACGATGCACGAAGCAAAAAACAAAATGTAAAGTACGTATAGCAACTTTCTAACTCCCGTCCCGATTACTTATAGTTTACGATCTTCGCAAAACTCTCAGCATCGAGACTCGCACCGCCAACCAATGCACCGTCGACATCGGGCTGACCCATCAATTCGCCAATGTTCTCAGGTTTGACCGAACCGCCGTAGAGGATCCGAACCGAGGCCGCAACGTCTTTGCCGTGATCTTTCTCGACAACATTGCGGATGTGGCCGTGCATTTCTTGAGCCTGTGCAGGCGTCGCGGTTTTACCCGTTCCAATCGCCCAGACAGGCTCGTAAGCGATAATAATACGGCTCATCTCGTCGACTGTCAAACCCGAAAGGCCACTTGAAAGCTGTCCGGCAACGACATTCTCGGCATTGCCCGATTCCCTTTCTGCCAAGGATTCACCGACACACACAATTGCGGTAAGATCTGCTTCGAGAGCTGCTTTTGATTTCGAATTTACGGAGGCGTCCGTCTCGCCGAAGAACTGCCTGCGTTCGGAATGGCCAATTATCGTGTACTTGCAACCAACGTCTTTGAGCATTACCGGAGCAACCTCGCCGGTCAATGCGCCAAAGCCGTTTTGCGTCGCGCAATCTTGCGCCGCGATGCCGATGTTCGATCCTTCAAGGCGATCTGCAACCGTCTTGAGCGCTGTGAATACGGGGGCGATCACGACCTCACAGTGCGTCGCATTCGCAACGAGCGGCTTTAGCGCGAGAGCCGTATCGACGGCCTCACCCAGCAGCTTGTACATTTTCCAATTCCCGGCAATTACAGGTTTTCTCATAACACTTTACATCTATCGCTGCGGTGGCGATGCCTATACCTACGAGAACGGCTTATTCTACTCGGTTAGTCGTGCGGGCACCAAAAACCGTGTGCAATGGAGCAGGTATGCCATTACGCGCGTGAGTCCTAAATAGCGTGCCCGAACACTGCCCGAGCCTTTTCAATGTCGTCATCCGAACCTATAAGGCCGATTACATCTCCCTTCTTTAAGACTGTTCGCGCAGGCGGGTTACCAATGAGTTTCCCGGTCCGCAAGATCGCCACCACCGAAGCTCCGGTTAGTTCACGAAGCTTGGCATCGATCAAAGTCTTTCCGATCAGCCCACTATCATCGTGCAGCGACAGCCAGCTAAGACCAATATTATCGCTCGCGATAAGCAGTTCGGTTAGAAAATGGCGTTCCTCCTTAGTATTGATCGCAGAATCATACTGATCGCTACGCACTGCGTCAGTGTATTGTTGTACCTTGCGCAGCGAATAGCCAAGTTCGAGCAAAGTTCGCCGAAGGATCTGCAGGCCGCCTTCCAACTCAGGATGGATGACATAATTGGCACCCAATTCGTAGAGTTGCGCCACGCCAACATCGGACGCTCCCCGTGCAACTATGTGAAGGTCAGGAGCGACCGAGCGTGCATCGCTCACGATTATATCCGTTACAGCTTCTTCCGGCGTCGTCACGACCAAGAGCCGTGCCGTTGTAAGATGGGCGTGAAAGATGACTTCAGAAGTACCCGCGTCCCCGTACAGAGCCGGGATATTCCGCTCCATCAGTTTCTCAACGCGGTCCAGGTCAGCCTCGACGACAATCAGAGGGATCCCGAGCTCCACTAGAACGTTCACGATATGCTGCCCAACACGCCCAAAACCGATCACGACCACATGGTCTGACATGCTCTCCGGCATTTCAAACTCACCGCTGTGCCGATCGAATAGGCGCCAGAATCGAGGTCGCTTTCGAAGAAACCTCTCAACCGGCATGGTCGTCTGGTACATTAGCGGATTTACTGCAATTGATAGGAGAGCACTCGCCAGGATCATTGAGTACTGGTTTTGGTCGAGGAGTCCGAGAGCCATACCGGCTTGTCCTAGAATGAACGAGAATTCTCCTATCTGGCTGAGTCCTGCAGCAACCACTAGGAAAGTGCGAGCCGGACGCTTGATAAGTACACCCATCAACAGCGTAACAAGGTATTTTCCGATCGTGACCAGCAAGACCAAAGCGATCAGAGCGAACACATTCATTCCGAGATAGTGAATGTTAACCATCATCCCGATCGAGACAAAAAACAGCACCGAGAATGCGTCGCGAAACGGCAGAATGTCGGCGCTTACCTGGTGGCTCAGCTTTGATTCGCTTACAACCACGCCTGCCGCAAAGGCTCCAAGCGCGATCGAAACACCAAAGATCTCAGTCGCCGCCAGAGCGATGCCCACTGAAACAGCCAGCACGGCTAGGAGGAATAGCTCGCGTGAACCCGATCGGGCAGAGCCCATTAGCATCCATGGTATGAGTTTGCGCCCGATGAAGATCAGTGAGATAAAGAACGCACCGGCCTTGAGTAAGGTCAGGCCGAGCCCACCCCAGTCCAAACCACCCTCGCCGGATGCGAGAGTTGGCATCAGCAAGAGGATCAGGACCGTAGCAATGTCTTCGAGGATCAGCCATCCGACAGCGGCCTGTCCGTGCTGTGTGTTGAGAAGCCCATTGTCCATCAACCCCCGAAGCAAAACGACGGTGCTGGCGATAGATATCGCAAGGCCAAGAACAACGCTCGCCGACTGTGACCAACCCAAAAACGTGGCAAACAAATAGCCAAGGATGGTCGTAACGAACATTTGCCCGATGGCACCGGGGATAGCGATGCTTCGAACCTTCCAAAGGTCGTCGATGGAGAAGTGCAAGCCGACGCCGAACATTAGGAAGACCACGCCGAGCTCGGCGAGTTGGCTGATGGTCGCGACGTCCCCCGAAAACCCGGGCGTAAATGGACCGATCGCGATGCCTGCGATCATATACCCAACGATCTGGGGCAATTTGAGGAACCGCGCTACCATTCCGCCGATAAAAGCAGCGACAAGAGCGACAGCTATATTTATTAGCAGCGGCAGTTCGTGCATAGTGTTCTAGTATCTGCCCGCGTTCCAGACAGTTGTGTTCGTTGATAAAACCGAGTTTTGCTATTGTAGCGCGATATTGGTCCGGACGACCGACCAATAAAAAACTTAAGCGTTAGGACGCCTGCACGGGCCCACACTCCTTAGCGAGCAAAAGATCATCAAACGACTGCTTCATTTTTGTCGTTTAGAGCCGCGACACCAGGCAGAACATCGCCCGCAAGGAATTCGAGCGTCGCTCCGCCGCCCGTGGAAATATGCGAAATGTGGTCTTCGAGCCTGGCCTGCTTGATGGCTGCGACAGAATCTCCGCCGCCAACTATCGAGACCGCACCGTTGTCAGTCGCCTCCGCGACCGCCTTTGCGACCGCGATCGTTCCCTGATCGAATGGCTTTTCCTCGAACATTCCCATCGGTCCGTTCCACACGAGCGTTTTCGCCCCTTTCAGTGCATTTGCAAAGATCGCGGCCGTTTCGATGCCAATGTCGAGGCCTACGTGCCCGGCATTTGTAAAATCGATCGGGATAGTTTTTTGTGAATTAAGCGGATCGACGCTGTCAACGACCTGATGATCTGTCGGGAGAAGCAACTCGACGCCAGCAGAGTTCGCACGCGCTTCGATCTCCTTTGCGCGGTCGAGCATATCGTTCTCGACGAGCGATTTGCCGATGGTGTAACCATTTGCCTTGAAAAAAGTGTAAGCCATTGCTCCGCCGATAAGCAGCTTGTCCACCTTTCTTTCGATGAGCGAATCGATCACCGGGATCTTATCCGAGACCTTTGCACCGCCGAGGATCGCAACGAACGGCCGTTCAGGAGATCCGAGGACGCGGCCGAGGTAGTCAAGCTCCTTCTCCATCAGGAGGCCCGCAACGCACGTATCGACAAAATGCGTAATTCCCTCAGTCGAGGCATGTGCTCGGTGAGCTGTACCGAAGGCGTCGTTCACATAGATGTCGCACAATGCCGCGAGCCGCTTTGCGAACTCTGGATCGTTCTTCTCTTCTCCGGGATGAAGCCGGAGATTTTCAAGAAGAAGAACATCGCCTTCACCTAGCGCGTTAACCGCTTCGGAAACCTCCGCTCCGACGCAATTCACGGCAAACCGAGTCTCCCGGATCTCTTCGATACCCTCGACAAGTTCGTTAAATCGGGCAAATACCGGCGCTAGCGAGAATTTAGCGGCATCGAACTCTTTACCGGCTTCCTCTGCCTTCTTCTTTTCTTTGAGAGGGCGTCCCAAGTGCGAAGCAAGGATCACCTTTGCTCCACGTCCAGCAAGGTCGCGGATCGTCGGTATCGCTGCCCGAATTCGAGTATCGTCCGTCACGACACCATCCTTCACCGGAACATTGAAATCGACGCGCACGAAGACGCGTTTTCCGTTTACATCAATATCTTTGATAGTTCGCTTTTGCATTCTATTGACTTGTATTTTATCGGATGCCGCTATTGGTCGCGGTCCACTCACCCTTCCTATGGCCGATCGAAACAGCTCTCGCGCTTTTCAAACACGGACGGGTCAAACTTCTGCCCGATCGTGTAATTCGAGATCAAGAACTCAAGGGCCGCCCCCACTTTTATTCGTCGCGGCAACATAAAACCGCCTTCTTTCCGGTAGTCGTCAAAGACCATGGCGATCGTGCCGTCGTATATCCTGAAGGGCAACCCCGTCGCCTTGTCGAGCGTAATGTAGATCGTCCGCGCCTCCTTGTCGGTTCCCTCGATGATCGAGAGGCTCTTTCCGTCTGCGTCGTAAACGCCATCGTACTTGAGGGATGAGAACGCATCGGGTGCCAGCACACTCCTCAACCGCGCGTAAAGATCAACGTTCGGATCATCACCCGCGACAACGTTCGTCGGAGAAAGGCCAACGTTACTTTCAAAAAATGTGTCTTTCCCAACCGCTCCGGACCTAAGTGTGCCCATTAGGTCCGAAACAGACGTCGATACGTATTTATCCGGAAGTTCTCGATAAAATGAATACTTATATTTGGTCGGCGTGCCCCCAAAGGTCAGGAGCAGAGTTCCTTCGAAAGAGTAGGTCTTGATCTTCGAAAGGTCGCCAACGAGTTTTGCCGCGTTCGAGAGCAGTTCCTCTGCTTTCTGATCTTTCGAAGGCTTCTCCGCCTTCGGCCTGGTGGCTCTTGCAAGATCGTTTGGTTTCCCGGAACCCGTACCAAAATTAGTGCCGCTGATCGCCTTTGGCGGAGGGGGCGGAAGATCGGCTTCAGCTTTTTTAGCAGCAAGACGCCTTTCCTTCGCAGCTTCCCGCTTCGCGATCTCTTCTTGATACACATCGGTTCCGATGATCTCGAGGGCCTTTGCCAATGCCGGGTCCGGGCCCGACAGCAGGTCTTTTCTCGTGATCCGAACCGCAATATCCGGGTCGACGCCTCGTGCTTCAACCGAAACACCCTCTGGACGAAGGAGATCGGCGACCGGATACGACATCACTGAGCCCGTAGCAAGCTTCATACTCATTGCCGGCAAAGCCTCTCCGGCGGTGCGTTGTCCGATAATGACGGCCCGCGCATTATCCTGCAATTCAGCCGAAACGAGTTCTGCTGCGGACATCGACTGATCATCGACAAGCACGATCACACGACCTTTGAATTTCTTCGCCTTGTCATCGGTATCTATCTCCGTCCGGACGCCACGGGCAACACTCGTGCCGAAAAGGACCGGTCCGGGTTCAAGCATTCCGGAGAAACCCCTTGCGGCGTGAACAAGTCCGCCCAAATTCCCACGGAGGTCAATGATCACAGCCTTTTTCTTGGAAAACTCTCGAATCGTCTCGCAAAAATGACCTAGGACCTGTAGCCCAAAGACGTTGAACTTTACGTATCCGACATCATCATTCAGCGAGTCGGAGCGATATTCGAGAAGAATATTCGGCGTCAGGCCGCCTAGCGAGATCATGTGCCCATTTAGCGGCTTCCGCTCAAGATCGTATTCGACCTTGCGATCATCTGCATCCAAGCAAGTGATCTTTACGTTGAGGGCGTAGTTTCGATCAAGTAGCCACATCTTGATCGCGGTCGGGAGCATTCGGTCAAGGTGGCGTACGTTGGGAGCGCCTTTCGTGATCGTCTCGCTCAAGACTTTGAGGGAAATACCGTTTATCTCGTCGAGAATATAGCCCGGCTTGATGCCTGCCGCCGCAGCTGAGGACCCGGGAAGTACGGAGACGATCATAAACTGACCGTCAAGTGCCCGCAGTTCGATACCGATTCCAAACTTGCCGGGCTCAGGCTGGTCATCGTCATCAAGCTCGAACTCCGTTGAAATACCTGCTCGCTTCTCGCCGGCTCCGTTCGAAGTGGCCGGCTCAGCTAAAGCTCCTTCGTGTTCGGCTGAAAGCTTGCGGGCGACCTTAAGGCTGCGAAAAAAGCTTGCCGGCACGATGCCAAAATGGGACTTTCCGAGCTTGCCCACCATCTCGAGGATCAAATTGTCGATCTCGGCTTCAGACTTTGCGGCTTTTGCCCGGGGCAAATATTCTTCTCGTACCTTATCCCAGTCCAGGCCGGCAAACGTCGAATCAAAATACGTCTCATTAACGACGGACCATGCTTGTAGGAATGCGGTTACATTCTCAGAGAGAGGTTCAGGTTTGGGGACCGACGAAACAGGGTCGCCCATCATTGTGATGACCGGGCGTCGAGCCGATTTTCGCGGCTTCTTCGGCTTCTTCTGGCCCAAGACATCAATGGCGGCCGACAAAAATGCCGCCGCCATCAAGCAGGAGATGGTGATCCGAAAAAGCCTCATCAAAAATGTATAGTCCTTCGGCCTAGATCCCTTTCGACGCGATATATCTTACGAGGTCCCGAACGCGGCATGAATAGCCCCATTCATTGTCGTACCATGACAGGACCTTGATGGTCGTCCCATCGAGAACGGTCGTATATTCAGAATCGACTGTTGAGGAATGCGGGTTACCGCGATAGTCGATCGAGACTAGCGGTTCGTCGCTTACGGAAAGAATTCCCTTCAATCGCCCATTCGCCTCTTCGCGGAACGCGGCATTGACTTCGTCTTTCGTGGTCGCTTTTTCGACATTCATCACAACATCGACGATCGAGACATTCGGCGTCGGGACCCGAATGGAGATGCCGTCAAAACGTCCTTTCAGTTCCGGGATCACGAGGGCAACCGCCTTTGCGGCACCGGTCGATGTTGGGATCATCGAGATCGCGGCGGCTCTCGCCCGTCGAAGGTCTTTGTGCGGGAGATCAAGAAGCTGCTGGTCGTTCGTATAGCTGTGGATCGTGTTCATCAACGCATTCTTGATGCCGAAGCGGTCGTGAATGACCTTCGCAACAGGAGCAAGGCAGTTCGTCGTGCAGGATGCGTTGGAGATGATATGGTGGTTCGCCGGGTCATACGCTTCTTGATTGACGCCAAGTGCGACGGTGATATCTTCGCCCTTGCCCGGAGCGGAGATAATGACTTTCTTGACCGAGCCGCCCAAGTGTTTGCCGGCATCAGCAGCGTTCGTGAACCGCCCGGTCGATTCGATCACGATCTCGGCTCCGACCGATTCCCAATCGATCGCGGCCGGATCCTTTTCACTAAAGACCTTAAAGGTATCCCCCTCGACCGTGATCGAGCCGTCACCCGCCGTGATCTTGTGCTCAAGATTGCCCATTACGGAGTCGTATTTGAGCAAATGAGCGAGTGTTTTCGTATCCGTTAGGTCGTTTACTGCGACAAGGTCGATGTCGTCGTCATTCAGCCAGGTTCTGACCACGGACCTCCCGATCCTGCCAAATCCGTTGATGCCAACTTTGATACCCATTTTATTAAGTCTCCTTAGAAAAAGTGCGTGATATTAAACGCCTAAGATACTAAATCACGACGCGAAACTCAATTTGCAAAACTTTACAGCCTCAGGAAGATAGTTGAAACAAACAAAAATTTGCGGGCGTAATACCCGTTTAGATTTTTTACGGTAAACTTGTATCTCGCATCTATACCGGAGCAATAAATAATGACATTACGTCGCTCAAGAAAATATTTTCTGATAATTCCTGTGCTCGGCCTGGCGGCGTTGCTATCCGTCGATGCGGCCGCCCAGGGATCGCAAACGCCGAAAGATCGCCTTGCATCCGTTGCACCGACTGTTTCAACCGGCGTTTCTTCGGACAACTATACACCGTCGACGACCTCCCGCATCGGTGTTCAGACAGCATCGCCGCTTGCTCTCTCATTGGACGAGGCGATCAAGCGGGCCCTTGCGAACAATAATGATATTGAGGTTTCCCGCACCGACGTGCGTTTCGCTGACACGACGGTCCGCGGCCTGCGCCGGCTTTACGATCCGGTTTTTACACTTCAGGCCACGTTCTCGCATAGTTCGTCAACCGGACAACAAGGTACGAACGACGTTCGTATAAACGCGAATATCAATCAACGGATCAAGCCCGGCGGCGGCACGATACAGGGATTTTTTAATAACACTCGTACCGAAAACGCGTTTGCGCAAGCCCAGGTAACGTCAGGCGGACTGTCCTCCGGCAGCTCCGCTATCTATTCATCTCAGCTAGGCTTTAACTATACGCAGCCGCTTTTGCGAAACTTCGGCATTGACAACACGCGACGCCAGATCAAGATCGCGAAGAAACAGCTTCGTCAGTCGGATTCGGATTTCCAGTTACAGGCCACGAACACGATCACTGATGTGCAGCGCGCGTACTGGGATCTCGTACTCGCCCTTCGCGACCAGCAAAACCGCAAGGCCAATGTTGAGCTGGCCCGTGAAAATCTACGACAGATCACGGCTAAGATCGACGCGGGAGCAGCCGCTCCGTTAGAGAAAGCTGAGGTCGAGACGGAGCTTGCAAATCGCGAAGGCGATCTCCTGCTTGCGACCCAGCAAGTTGGCATCGCTGAAAATACCCTAAAGAAGCTCGTCATCCGCGACGCGCTTGCGCCCGAATGGGCCCAAGCCATCGTTCCGACGGATTCGCCAAAGGTCGCCCCGCTCCCCTCCGATCTGAACGCCGCGATCAACGATGCTTTCGATAACCGGTTCGAGCTTCGCCGCCTGAAGCTTCAACGAGAGATCAATGACCTCGACATAAGCTTTTATAAAAATCAGGCAAAGCCCCAGATCGACCTGAATACGACATTCTCGCTCGACGGCATCTCTCGCGGGAACGTATCGACCGCCAATAGCCTGATCCCGCAGTTCACCGGAAACGACGAGATCCTTCGGCAGAAGCTGAACACGCTATTTGCCCCTGGTTCACAGCTACCGAATCCGCTTATCGTGGTACCCGGATCGCCGGCGTACTTCGTCGGAGGCTTTAATCGCTCGATGTCGAACATGTTCAGAAGCGACGCGCCAAACTACTCTATCGGCGTTACGTTCTCGTTCCCGTTCTTTAACCGAACGGCAAAGGCGAACCTTGCCGGAGCGCAGATCACCGGCGAACGGATCGCTGCACAGACGCGGGCCCAGGAAGAGTCGGTCCTGACGGACGTTCGTAATGCCGTGCAGGCGGTCGAGACCGCACGCTTGAGGGTCGATACGGCGCGTCGTGCCCGGCAGAGTGCGGAAGCGCAGCTTGCAGGCGAGAGAAAGCTCTACGATGCCGGCCGCTCGACCACATTCCTGCTCTTCCAACGCGAGAATTCCCTTCTTGCGGCTCAAAATGCTGAGATCCGCGCCGAAACGGACTACGCAAAGGCCGTTGCCGATAGGGAGCGCGCGACAGCGACCGCCTTCCGGGAACATAACATTACGATCGACCGACCGGTCGATATAAAGTAGCGGAGTACGACATCTAGCTAGCGAATACTGAGTCGCACTAGCCATAAAGGCTCGTGCGGCTCTTTCGCATTTTGAATCAACTTTTGCGAAAATCCTCGCTGTGAAGATCTCCGCGGTGATAATTACCCTGAACGAGGAGCAGAATATCGCGCGTGCGATACGGTCTGTGCGCTGGGCTGATGAGGTCGTCGTAGTGGATTCAGGCAGTACGGATTCGACAAGACAAATTGCTTCCGAACTCGGAGCACGCGTCATCGAGCAAGAATGGCTCGGTTTCGGCCGCCAAAAGCAGTTCGCCGTTGACGCGGCCGCAAACGATTTTATCTTCAGCCTCGACGCGGACGAAGAAGCGAGCGAAGAGCTTTCGGCTGAGATCCGTCAGCTCCTTCGGCACGACTCCATTTCTGACGGCTATCGGATCCCGCGTCTTGCGGTCTATCTGGGCCGTGAGATCCGTCACGGCGGCTGGTATCCGGACTTTCAGTTGCGCCTTTTCGACCGCCGAAAAGGCCGTTGGTCGGACGAAGTTATCCACGAATCGTTCAAACTGGACGAAGGTGCGTGTTCCGGTCAGTTGCACAATGACATACTGCATTTCACTTGTAACGATATCTCCGAACACGCCCGCATGATCCAGGAGAGATATGCACCGCTCTCGGCTCGATCTATGTACGAAAAGGGTAAACGAACCTCGGTCGTTAAGATCCTGGCCGCCCCGGTCTTTTCCTTCTTTCGAGACTATGTGCTGCGAGCGGGCTTTCTTGATGGAACCCAGGGCGTAATGATCGCAGGCTTCGGGGCCTATAACGTATTTCTCAAAAATGCCTTTCTCTGGCAAATGCATCGAGCGACAAAGTAGACATTTTTTGTCGTCCGGCTACAACTTCCACTGCTTACGAAACATCTAAGTATTCAGAATTCCACCTGTTTGTGTCATATTAGAACTCGTGAATCTACAAAGATCGTCATCAAAGTTCGCCTTTCTGCTGCTAGGGATGATTTGCCTGGCGGCTCCTGTTTTTGCACAAAAAGGGATCGACACTCAGACCGAAACCATAAAGCAGGAAGGAAATCCGACAAGTCGGCCGTCCGATGTCTCCCGTTCATTTGACTGGGGTAAGGGAAAGACTAAGGTTCGGGCGATGCTGCCGAATCCCTACAAGATGGCATCACGCCGCGACGTGCTCATCAATTCTATCCAGGAAGTCCTCCGCGATAAGAAGATCGTGATTGACGAGGCTTCTTCGAGGATCTCGGATGGCTATATCGTTACGCAGCCGTTCGTCTTTGCTAAAGGCATTGTGATAACCCGCGGCGAACTTGCACGCGTTGGAGAGGTAGCATATCCCGACACTGCGTGGACACGGGCCCAATACACCCTTACGATCGATGTCCAAACCATCGATGGGATCCAAAATAAGGTTTCGGTCAACGCTAAGATCGAAGGACGTGCCGGTAACGGCCTGACGTCCGAATGGCTGACGGTTCCGAGTTCTGGTGTCATCGAGGATGAATTTCTTTCCAGATTGATCGAGACCGTGACCGGGACTTCGCCCGATCCTGTCCAGGATGTTCCAAAGGATGACGGCCCGTAGGTTCTTTACAATTTCGGTTCTATTTGCCGCCATTCTCACCGCGGCTCTGAATGTTTCCGCACAGGATCGACGCGTCGACGAAACTCCTCTTCTTCCACGCGGTGTTCGTCAACAGGACGACGCTCCGCAGGGTGTTCGCGATATGCTCATCCGAATGCAGATCGAGAAAGCGAAGAAGGATTTCGAGGAGCGTCTGGATCGTGCTGAGAGGGCAACAAAGCTATCGCATCAGATCGGAGCCTCGGTTGAGAAAACCTCAAAGGTAACGAGCGAGGACCGCGAACGAATCGATGACCTGGAAAAGATCACGAAAGACCTGCTCGACGATCTTGGCGGGGATGCAGGTGACCTTATCAACGAAGTAACGGATCAGGATACGGGAAAAACACCAGCGGCTACTGCGAAACAACTTGAGAATGCCGTGGCCACCATGGCGGCAGAATTGAAGAAGACAACGAGATTTACAATATCTGCCGCGGCGATCGAATCAAGCGGTGCTGTCCTAAGGATCGTTCGGGTCCTGAGATCCTATCAATGAAAAGGGTTGCGAAACCAATAAAAGATTCGCGAACTTTCCGCTCGAGATGCGCATGCGTTTGTCTTGCCGCTCTTGCGGTTGTTGGCTTCTTCTTGAATCCTGCTTATGCGCAAACCGACGATGAGGTGATAGCCGTTGATTCGTCACTGGTTCTTGCGAACGTCTATATTACCGACCGCAACGGCCAGCCGGTTTCGGGCCTCGACCAAAAGCTCTTTACGATCCTAGAAGACGGCGTCCCACAGAAGATCGACGTTTTTTCAGCCGAATCCACGCCGTTCGCCGCAGTTATCCTTATCGACACCTCGGGCAGCATGGAGTTTCGCATCAGCAACGCTCGAAGTGCCGCGATCAAGTTCCTCGATGGGTTGCGAGGCGAGGATTTCGCAGCCGTTGCAAGCTTCGACAATGAGGTCCGTGTGCTTCGAGAATTTGAGGCGACACCCTACCTACCTGATGTCTTCTTCGATCTAAAGGCTGACGGCATGACGTCGCTGAACGATGCGGTTGTCGCTGCGGCGAAGATGCTCTCAAAAAGGCCCGAGAAACGACGCGCGATCATTGTTATCTCGGATGGGGCGGACAATAGCAGCAAGTATTCTCAAAAAAAGGCTCTGAAGGCTGTCCTCGATGTCGGAGCGTCGGTCTATACTGTCGATATGTCGCCGAAAGATTCTCCGCCTCAAGAAAAAGCGATCATGCAGGACGCACTAAAGAGTTTTGCTGAAAAGACCGGCGGAACGTTCGTGGCAACTCCTGGTGGAGCCGAGATGCGGCACGCATTTGAGGCAATCGTAAGCGAGCTTGGCAACCAATACACGATCGGTTATCAGCCTGCGTCTGCAAAGGAAGACGGCAAATTCCATTCGATCGAAGTGCGTGTTGCACGCGGCGGCCTCAAGATCCGTACGCGCGAAGGGTATATCGCCCCTAAAGCCAAGAAATAATCAGCCTATCGATCCGTTCGGTTACGCTTCTTGTCGTCGAACCTTTCGATCGCGAGCTCAACGAGCCGATCGATCACGCTTCTAAACTCCATCCCGGAGGCCCCCCACATCTTCGGGTAGCCCGAAGCATCCGTCAGGCCCGGCATCGTATTTATTTCGTTTACAAGAAGGGCTCCGTTGTCCTTTCGGAGAAAGAAATCGACGCGCGCAAGGCCTGATCCGTCAATGGATTTGAACGCCCGCACGGCAAGCTGCTTGATCTTGTCTGAAAGCTCAGCCGAAAGCGGTGCTGGCGTTATGAACTCATTATTCCCGGTGCCCGTGTACTTCTCGTCCCAATCGAGGAACGCTTTTGATTCATCACGTATGATATATTCACCCGCTTCGCTCGCCTTTGGGTCCTCATTCCCAAGCACCGCGCACTCGATCTCACGCACATCCAGGCCTTCTTCAACGATGATCTTTCGGTCGTATTCGGCCGCAAGAGCTATTGACCGTCTCAATCCAGCCTCGTCATCTGCCCGCGTAATACCGACGGAAGACCCAAGATTTGCGGGTTTAACAAAGCACGGATAGCCGATCTTCGCTTCGACCGAGCGAACCACACCGTCGGGCTGGGCTTCCCACTCGCTGCGAAGGAACCACACGTATTCGCAGATCGAAAGGTCGGCCTCGCGGAAAAGCGTCTTCATCGTGACCTTATCCATTCCGCACGACGAAGCAAGGACACCGCAGCCTACATAAGGCACGTCCGCCATTTCAAAAAGCCCTTGAATCGTGCCGTCCTCGCCGTAGGTCCCGTGAAGAACGGCGAATGCGCAGTCAAGCGGCTGCGTACCGCCATTCGGGATCGAAAATCCACCCGCACTCGCATCGCCCGTCAGGATATGCAGCCGATCGGATGGTTCGCCATATTCTCTCTCAAACGCGGCAACAGTTTCTGCCGGGAACATTGCAAGGGATTCTGCAGGAGAAAGCCACTTTCCTGATGGCGAGATGGCGACGGGAAAAAGATGATATTTCGCAGGGTCAGCCTGCTCGATCACAGTTTTGGCCGAGCGGATGGCGATCTCGTGTTCACCGGAGCGGCCGCCAAAAATAATTGCGAGGTTCTTCTTCATAGTCCTAAAGGATAGTTTTGCCGAGCGCGGAAAGGATCAGTTCACAAGCAAGCTCGACGGTAATGTTCGATTGATCGAGAAGCGGATTGACCTCAACGATCTCAAAAGAACGCATTTTACCGCTTGCAGCGATCATTTCAAGTGTGAGGTGTGCTTCGCGGTAAGTTGCACCGCCACGGACGAGGGTACCGCTGCCTGGAGCGAATCGTGGATCGATGCCGTCAACGTCGAACGTAACGCCAAAGCCGCCAGGTGCCGCAGATGCAATTTCGATGGCGTCGGCAACGCAAGCTGCCATTCCGCGTTTGTCGATATCGCTCATCGTAAAGAACTGCTCGCGAAGCCCCAGTTTCTCGATCTCAGAACGCTCGCCGGGATCGACATCGCGTGCGCCGATGTGAGCGAAGTACTTTTTGTTGAGCTTCGGCGAAAAACCGCAAAGCTCGACAAGTTTTTGATTTCCCTCACCAAGCAAGACCGCGAGCGGCATACCGTGAATGTTGCCTGAAGGCGAGGATTGAGGTGTATTGATGTCCGCGTGAGCGTCGAACCAAATGAGGCCAACGTCCTGCCCTTTTGACCTGTAATGAGCGGAGATCGCGGAGAATGTCGGAATGGCAATGGCGTGGTCGCCACCCAAGATCACCGGTAATTCTTCACGGGCAAGAATTTCGGAAACGGCGTCGATAATATTCTCGCTTGAGGCGAGCATCTCCTTGAGATGCTTCGGGTTTTTGCCTTCTTCCGGATCGGTTGGAGTTACGATCGACACGTCGCCGTGGTCAACGAATTCATAGCCAAGCCCGCGGATGTGATCGGCGAGCCGCTGACCACGAACGGACGAAAGCCGCATCGCGTTCACACCCAATTCGCTTCCCGTCTTCCCTGCGCCGAAACCAAGAGGCACGCCCAATAAGCCGATCTTTCGAGCTCCCATAAGATCTCTATTCTACATTTCTCCAAAACCCGTCGCGATCAGGTCACCAACGGCCGTTATCGCCGCTTCTTCATCCGGACCATCCACGACAAGGAACAACCGCGTTCCCATACCCGCTGCGATCGCTAGGATGCTCAACATTGATTTCGCATTTGCCGTCGCATTCGCGTCGCGATGTTCGATAAGGATCTTTGAGGAAAAAGTCCGTGCCAGGCGGACGAGTTTCGCTGCCGCCCGAGCATGAAGGCCGAGAGGATTGACTATGCAGATCTCCCGCTCAAGCATCCTTCTTGAGTTTCAACGGCTCCAAAAGATCACCAGCCCGCATTATTGCGGATTTGCCCTGCTCCTCGACCTCTTTTGCAAAATCGCTGAGAGGCACCGATTTCCCGATCGTTGCGACCTTAATGACCATCGGCAGGTTAACGCCCGATATTATCTCGATCTCGCCCTCGCGGAGGAACATTGCGGAGATATTCGTCGGCGTTCCGCCGAACATATCTGTTAGTAGGATAACACCGACGCCCTGCGATACCTTTTCGATCGCGCGTTCGATCTCTGCCTTAGCGGCCTCAACATCATCATGCCAGCCGATCGACACGGCGGCCACGTTGCCAACATCGCCGACAACAGCCTCTGTGGCTGCGAGCAACTCGTTCGCCACCTGTCCATGTGAAACAATGACCGCTCCGATCTTCTTTATTTGATCCATATACCTCTATTTCTCTGCGTCACGATGCGAGATTGTGACGTTGAATTTTGCTTTCTTCAGGGCACGTCCGATCGCATTCGCAACCATTACCGAACGGTGACGGCCTCCGGTACATCCGATGCCGACCGTGAGATACGATTTGCCTTCCCTTTGATACAACGGCAAAAGATACATCAATAGGTCGATCACGCGATCGATAGTCTCCGTAACTTCCTTTTCGCGTTCCAGGAACTCGACCACCGGTCGGTCGCTGCCCGTAAGGGCCTTCAGATCGCGGTGAAAATACGGATTCGGCAAGTGTCTTACATCAAAAAGAAGGTCGAGTCCGCGAGGATTTCCATATTTATGGCCAAAACTGATGATCTCGACCTTTAGCGGCTGCCCGTCAGGATTACCGCTGAATTTCTGCACGATGAGGTGGCGGAGCGTGTGGACGGTGTGATCGCTCGTATCAATGATCAGATCCGCCATCCGGCGGACGTCGATCATTGCACGGCGTTCCGCCTTTATCGAGGCAACCAAGCCTTTGGCGTGTTTTGCGGGATGTGGCCGCCGTGTCTCCGAGAATCTTCGCTGGAGGACATCGTCCGCCGCTTCGAAGAAGACGATGAAAGGGACGATACCGCGCTTTGCGAGCTTCTTTAGTTCGGCCGAGAATTCAGGCAAAAAATGCCGTTCCCGTATATTAATGACGAGTACCGCGCGTTCGATCGCGGACGGTTTATCGCCATCGCCCACCATCAACCGGCCGAATGTCGAGATCATCGTCACCGGCAGATTATCAACACAGAAATAACCAAGATCTTCGAAAGCGTCCGTCGCCGAGCTCATGCCCGAACCGCTGAGTCCGGTGATTACTACGAGCGATGGAAGTGCCTGGTCGGTCTTTCTCTTCTTTTGCATTAAATTCCTGATCAGACGGTGATTCGATCTATTGCACTCTCACAGAGATCGGCCATCAAAGACAGAGCGCCTCGTTTCAGATACAGTCGCGGAGCATCAGCCAAGATCAGCTCTGGATCTAGCGTTTCTTCTGCCTCGAGCTGAACACACAGCCCGATCCGTGTCGCAAGAACCGTCTTCACACCCGGAAATCTATCTTTGACCGCCTCAACCTCAAACGGCGAAGTGCCGATCAACCCTTCAGTCGCTTCCGAAGGTGCGGCCCACAAACGGTGGTCAGAGTCTCGCGTGATGACCACACTGTCATCTGCTACAAACCCCGCTCCGCGATCTACAAGCTCAACAAGTAGTGAGGTCTTGCCGGCACCTGAACCGCCACGGATCAATACTCCTTGCCCACGGATCTCAACGCAAGAGGCATGGATCGTTCTTCGCTCCACGCTCACGTTTGAACGAGGCCGTAGTTCCCGTCGGGCCGCTTATGGATCAGCGAGATCTCGCCGCTGTCTGCATCTCGAAAAAGCAAAAAGTTCTCCTTCCCGGCATCAAGCAGCATCGCCGCCTCTTGCGGAGTCACGGGTTTCTTAGCCTTCATTTTACTCACAACGATCTTTGGCTGGCGCGAAGGCGGAACAGATTCTCCAACCGCCTTTGACAGCGACCTTCGAGCCCGATGAGCCTTGTCGACTACCTTTTCCTTGAGCTTCCGGGCTTGCTTCTCGATCTTTGCCACGCTTTTTGAAAGCGACTGGTACATATCGGCGTCAACTGACGTTGCGGATAAGTTTTCGTTGCGCCAGTGCATATTGATCTCGGAACGATGGCGTCCTCGTTCGACCTCGATCGTGACGTTCGCCTTTGGTGGTTTTGAATCGAACAACGGCCCAAGCCTTTCGAATTGCCCCGCCGCATGCTTTTTTAACGCCTCGGTAACTTCAATGTGTCTGCCAGTGAATTCGATCTTGATTCCCATAATTCTCAAACTATCGTTCTGCGCTCGCGCGAACCCGGTATTTGCATCTGATCGCGATATTTTGCAACGGTTCGGCGGGACAGTTTCACGCCCTCCTTTGTTAGGATCTTAGCTATCTCGTCATCGGTCAGCGGCTTTTTCGTGTCCTCATCCTCGATCATTTTCTTGATCTTTGCCTTAAGGATACGGGTCGAAACCTCTTCACCCTCTTCATTTAGCATTCCTTCGCTAAAGAAACGCCTTAACTCAATAACACCCTGCGGTGTGTGTGCATACTTTCGATTTACAACGCGAGAGATCGTGGAAAGGTGCATCCCGATATCCTCGGCAATGTCCTTGAGCATCATCGGCTTCAGGAAATTCGGTCCGTGGTCGAGGAAGTCTTTCTGTCGTGCAACGATCGACTCAACCACCTTGAATATCGTCTGCCGCCGATGCTCGATGTTGCGCAAAAGATCGATCGCTGAGCGATTCTTTTCCTTGATGAAATCCCGTGTCTCCTTGCTCGTCTCTGCCTGGTCGGCGATCTTGTTGTACGTCGCTGATATCCGCAGCCGCGGGCTGCTCTCGTCCGTGAAGAAGATCTGGTAATCGTCGTCCACCTTTTCGATATAGACCTCCGGAGCAACGTACATTGTGCTTTCCGAGCTATATCGGCGTCCCGGATAGGGATCAAGCTCTTTTATCCGAGCTATCTCCGAGTTCAAAGTCTCAAAATTCGCGCCGGTACTCTTTGCGAGATGCTGGAGCCTGTGCGGCTGACAGTCTTCCAAGTGATGCGCGACGAGTTGGGCCGCAAGCGTGTCATCCTCATCATCGGCCTTTAGCTGTGCAAGCAGGCACTCGACAACATCGAACGCGCCGCATCCGACGGGATCAAGAAACAAGACTTCCTGCCTGGCGGCCTCCGCTTGCTCGATGGTGCACTGAGAGCTTGCGGCGATATCTTCAAGCGTACAGCTGAGTCTTCCGTCAGCATTTAGATTGCCAATGACAGATAGAGCCGCTCGCTCGATCACCGGAGGCAATGACAGCATCGAGAGTTGCCATTCGAGGTGCTCCGAAAGTGATGGAGCGTGCGTCAGGAACTGTTCAAAGCTCGGCGCATCTTCCTTATATTCAATTTCCTGAGTTTTGTATCCGGGGTCGAGATAATCCTGAAATTCGCGGCCATAATCGATCTCGTCGAACGGATCGGAGGATTCGCTGTGGCTATCATCACCTGAATCGGCGTCAAACTCGCCGCCGCGTTCACCGTCGAGATTATTGTCCGCTGCGGGTTCATCGCTTGACCCGCGATATTCGCTATCCACACGGTCCAGGCCATCCGCAGAACCGGCGTCGGCAAAGGTATCAACTTCGGCACTATCAGAGTTCTGGTCGAGAATGCTGCTTGAGATCTCTTCGATCTCATCACCGGGTTGAACCTCTTCAAGCAGAGGGTTCGTTGCCATCTCGGTTTCGATCAGTTCATTCAGCTCAAGCGCGGTCATCTGCAGCATCTCTATCCGCTGCCTAAGCTGCGGCGTGAGAACCATCTTTTGCTGGAGTTTTGCCTGGAGCCGAAGAGATGACATAAACGAAAGATCGTGTCAGCTAACCGTGCCGAAATGAAGCAATTACGGTCGATTCACGCAATTTGCGTACCGCTCTAAAAATGATTATAGCGATTCAGAAATGAAAAGGGAAAATTTTCACAAAAAGGATGCGAACTTTTTTCCTAAAGAGTGAACCGCTCGCCAAGATAAAGGCGTCGGACGTCCGAGTCAGCAACAAGCTCTTCCGTTGTCCCGGAACGCAAGATGCGGCCCTCTGCCATGATGTAAGAGCGGTCAGTGATGCCTAGCGTCTCGCGCACGTTATGGTCTGTGATAAGGATGCCGATTCCCTGGTCTTTGAGATAGACGATGATCTCGCGAATATCGTCGATCGCGAGCGGGTCGATCCCCGCGAACGGCTCATCAAGCAGGATAAAGCTCGGGTTTGTTGCAAGGCATCTTGCGATCTCGACGCGGCGCCGTTCGCCGCCTGAAAGCGCATCGCCGCGTGTTCCGCGGACGTGCTCGACTCCGAACTCGGCAAGCAGTTCGTCGAGGCGAATCATTCTTTCTTCGCGAGAGATACCGAGCGTTTCGAGAACAGCGAGGATATTCTGTTCGGCGGTCATCTTCCGAAAGATAGAAGGTTCCTGCGGCAAATATCCGAGGCCAAGGCGGGCACGCAGATACATCGGCAGTTTTGTAACGTCGCGTCCGGCAAGCGTGATTGAACCGGCTTCGGTATTCTCGAGGCCGACGAGCATATAGAATGTCGTTGTCTTGCCCGCACCGTTTGCGCCGAGAAGGCCGACAACCTCACCTTTTGCAACGTTCAGGCTAACGCCGTCAACAACACGGCGTCTGCCATAGGTTTTTTGAAGATCGACGCCTGAAAGCAGTGTTCTCTCGCCTGTTTCAGATGTCTCCAACTCGTCTTGATCTTGCATCTATTCTTGCGGCTTCGTCTTGTAAACAGATTTTACACGGGCGTTCGGACTTTGTCGCCCGCGGCCGCTTCCGATGAATCGATTCTCGCGAAAATAGACTGTGATCTGTGAACCGGAAGTGCTGCCGTTCTCCGAGTCATTCACCGTTGCCGGATTGCCCTGAAGGATCGCGATCTCAGTGTCGGCAGCATACTCGACATGGTCGCCCGTCGCTCGACGCCCCGGCTGTGTGATGACGACAGATCTGTCGGCAACTGTCCGTGAGACCTCGTTATTCTCCGTGAGGAAAACGTCGGCGGCGTCGGCCGTGATCCGGTCCGTGCCCTGGCGGATATCGGTGTTCCCTCGATAGCTTAGAGTTCGGCCGTCACGGTTGTAGGTCATCGAATTCGCCGACGCAAAAACCGGAACCGTCGACACCCTTCCGCCGCGATTTACCTTTGCGTCGTAAAGGCCGCTCTGCACCGAGCCTTCAGCGATAAGCTTTCCCTGAGCCTGCAGGATCGTCAGTTTGTCAGCCCGAACGTAATTGTCATCCTGCCAGGCACGTGCACTTCCCGTGTAAACGGCCGTGTCTGTGTTCCGGTCAAAGACCGCTTCACTCGAGGCGATAAAAACGGGCTTGTTCCCTTTCGAGAATGGCGACGCCGTGCCCATTGCTCCGCCGTTGTAAAACGTCGTACTTACACCGCCGCGCAAATTTGAGACCTGCGTCGCCGTATTCCAATCGATCTCCGGTGCCTTCGCACGCGAACGCCCGTCCCAGACCGTAGGCTCGCCTCCGCGAAGCCTTAGCACCTTGTCGTTCTGGCCGAAGGTGAATCGTTCTGCGATCCCACGACGGTCGCCTTCTGAATATTTCCCGTTTCCGACCGCCTGAAGCTCGGCAAGATCCTTGGTTACGGCATCAAACGTCGCGATCACGCGCTCTGAGGTAAGGACCTGATCGCCTCGGCCTGCAGCGGCAACGGTAGGCCTCCGAACGGTCTTCGCACCGGTAGCACCGACACACTCGCGAGCATTGTTTCCGGTCGGGAAAAATTCGCAATCGAATCTAGGCGCATTGACCGTCGTGTTGTATATCTCGGGAGCTTTCTTCACAGGCTCGATCTCCAGCACCGCGTTTCCAACGGCTTCGGCCTTGCTGAGATCCTGTCCACTGTCGTGAAAGTACGTCTTTACGGTGTCGGCGGTTACGCGCTTTGTTGCCGCATCGGGTGCATTGCCCGGTGCATCAAGCTGTATCGTCGTACGCCCGTCGGTGGTCATTGCCGCGAGAAGCCCTGCGCCTTTAAAATCGATCGAGATATTTCTAGGCGTCGTCAATGTCGCTTTCGAATAGTCGGAGATCGTCGTTGGTACGATCTCCGCTCTAGAATTCCCGACAGCACGCGCATTTCGCAGCTTACTCGGTGCGCCGTAATCTACCGTCAACTCGTTCGCCGATGCCTGAACAAGCCGGTCGGGCGCAGTCTGCTTTAAGTATGTGTTGCCCGAAACCACAGCGTGCTTGATCTCCTCCGATGGAAAAAGATCGACGACCATCGAATCGCCTTTTACGTAGTCCGAACCTTGCGCGACCTGAGCAGCGCCGTTCAAGGTCGCTTTTAAGGCTTTGCGGTCATAAACGGCGTTCTGAGACTGAATTTCGGTTTTGGTCGAATCCTGTTGAGTTACGATCCGTGCGCCGTCTTTCAACTCGAAGCGGTCAAGCAGCTTCTCGTAGATCGCATTTCCGGCATCGATCGTCGTCATCTTTCCATCGTTGGAAACGATATGAACCGTGTCGAATAGCTCGAGTTTCGTAAGGTCGCGACCCGACGGATCAGTATCATTGCCGGACAACCAAGCGACCGCGCTGCCGGCCGTCACGTCGCTTTTGCGGCCATCTGCCTCGATCTTTGCCTTGAAGCCGCCCGACAACTCGATACTATTTGTATTTTGATCGTAAACAGCATTGGCCGCGTTCAACTTCGCATATTTAACACCGGCCGCCATTTTGTCAGCGGATTCAAACGTCTCGATCTCAACATCCTGTCGCAGTTCGAGTTTCTTATCGGCCATTTTAACGGTCGCCCCGACGGCCGTGCCGCGAATATTGTCTCGTTCGAACGAGATCTTTTCGTCCGTTTCCGCAGTTTCGGAAGCTCGTGTGTAAGTAACGCCGTCAGTCTCGATATTCAGCGCATCGCGAGTACCGATCTTTACATTTCCAGCCAGATAAGCGGTGAAATTCTTATTCGCCTCGGGGACATAGACGGCCTTGTCCGAGCGGATCTCGTCAAACGCCTGTCCGTCGGCAGCAAAGACCTTGACGTAGGCATTCTCCAGCTCCTGGTGGTTGTCGGAGAAAGTTCGAGCAGTATCGGCCTTGATGTAGTACTTCGGCGTCGAACCGTCGCTCTCGGTGCGCTCATACCCATTGACCTCGGCGATAACGTCGGTCGAGAGATGAGCGTGTTCAGGTTTGAATTTGAAAGCAGGTTTCGAACGGGCCGTATAGAAACTCGCTGCGACAACAAGCACAATGATCCCCGCTGCGGCGATCGCGGTATAACGCAGGATCTTCGGCAGCTTTGCCCGAAAGTCGTAGCTTTGGAGTTTTTCGACCGTTCTTTCAGCCACAGAAGGATTATGCTTCTCTAAAGTCTTCGACGACAAGCTGGATCTTTCGATTTCCCTGCCAATTGTTGACTTCGACGACATAAGCTAATTCGATGCGCGAACCGCGTCGAGGCGTTCGCCCCTTTGAACGATCAACGCCATCCCACCAAACGGCCTCAAACTGGCATCCCGATTCGGATTCAAGCTTTAGCTTCAAATGCTTTTCCTTCATAACGAATACGTCTTCGCGTAGGATCAGATTCTTCGTTACGAAGATCGGTTTTGGATTGCCCTGACCAAAAGGCTCAAGCGAAGAAAGGGCGGAAACGAGTTTGAGATCGATGCTCTCGGGGAGAAGCACGGCATCGATGTGCAATTCGGGTTCGAGGTCCTCCGGTCTCAGAACAGTGTCCGCATAGTCTGAAAGACGTTTTCTGAGCTCAGGAATGCGTTCTGAGCGTATTTTCATCCCCGCTGCTGCTCGGTGGCCTCCAAACTGCTCAAAAAGGTCCTGAGCGGCCTCTAATGCCTCTAAAACGTGAAAACCGGGAATACTTCGGGCACTTCCCTGTGCTATCCCATCCTCGATCGAGAGAACGATCGTCGGACGATACAACTTGTCCGCGATGCGCGAAGCCGCAAGACCGATCACGCCTCGATGCCACCCTTCGCCCGCAGCTACGATAAATTTCGAATCAGCGTGGTCCGCGGCCTCAGAGAACGCAAGTTCCGTGATCTTCTGCTGCGTCTGCTGGCGTTCCCGGTTTCTGGAGTCTAGCAGCGAAGCGAGCTGCCTTGCCCTCACAAAGTCCGTTTCCTCGAGCAGCTCGACGACATGCCTTGCAACATCCATTCGCCCGGCCGCGTTTATTCTCGGGCCGATGCGGAACCCGATGTGGTAGCTCGTCATCTCTGACGTGCAGTCAGCGACCTCCATCAAAGCGCGGAGGCCGGAGTTGTCGGTCAAAGGCAGGTCCTTGAGGCCGATCGCGACGATAGCTCGATTCTCGCCCGTAAGATCCATGACATCCGCAACCGTTCCGATCGCGGCGATCTTCAGAAATCCGGGTATCTCGCTCTCAAGCCCTGCCTCGCGCAACAATGCATCGGCGAGCTTGTACGCTACTCCAACACCTGCGAGATGCTTGTCGGGATATTCGCAGCCGGTCTGATTCGGGTTTACAACGGCAAACGCCGGAGGATTTCCGCGAACCTCGTCCGAAAGGTGGTGATCTGTTACGATCACGTCAAGTGAGTTCTCCTTTGCCCACTCTAGAGGTTCAAAACTGCGTATTCCGCAATCGACGGTTATAACGAGCGAGACGCCGCGGTTTTGTGCCGCCTCAAGAGCCGGGATATTGACCCCGTAACCCTCGGTAAACCGATTTGGAACGTGATATTCGGAATCTACGCCGAGAAGATTGAACACACGCCGGAGGAGCACCGTGCCGGTCGTCCCGTCAACGTCGTAGTCGCCCCATATCAAGATCTTCTCGCCGTCTTTTACAGCCCTTTGGATGCGTGTGACCGCCTCTCTCATCCCCTTAAGAAGGAAGGAGTTGTGGAGGTGCTTCAAGCTGGGTGTGAGAAAGGCTTCGGCCTTTTCCGGCGTGTCATAGCCACGGGCAATGAGCAATGCGGCAATGATCGGTTTGACGGCGAGTTCACGCGCAAACTGATTTACACGCTCATGGCCGTGCTTTCGGATTGTCCACCTTTTTGCTGTCACGAAAAGCCTTTAAGGAACATTCGGTGCGATCACGCCTTTCCAAAGCAGGATCAGTATCACGGCGCCTAGAATGATGCGGTATCCAACGAAGATAAGAGTTGAATTGCGCTTCAGGTAAGCGAGCAGGCCCCAGATCGAAATGTACCCGACGATGCCCGAGACGATCGTACCAACGAGGAGTGGAACCCATGCGTCATTTGGCAAGATCTTCGTCGCTTGATGAAGCTCCAAGAGCCCGCTGGCAAATATCGCGGGCATCGAGAGCAGAAAAGAGAATCGCGCAGCCGCCTCGCGCTTCTCGCCTGCAAGAAGGCCACCCATTATCGTCGAGCCCGAACGGCTCGCACCGGGCATCAAGGCAAGCACCTGACAAAAACCCTGCACGATCGCGTCAACGAGCGTAAGATGCTTGACGTCCTTACGGTGCGACCCGACCTTTTCTGCGACAAAAAGCAGCACGGCGATGACGATCAACATCGTCGCAATGATCCAAAGATTCTTTGTCCCCTGCCCTTCGATAAAGTCCTTGAATAGGAACCCGACCGTTCCGATCGGTATCGAACCAAGAATGATCAGCCAACCGAGCCACGATTCATCTGATAAAAATATCGGCCGATTCCCGCCCGTGCCGGAAAAACGCATTTTTCGACGGCCAAAGGCGAGATTCCAGTGATCCCGGACGAACGCCGACGATATGCTCCAAATATCCCCAATGAAATAGAGAAGGACCGCGCAGAGCGTGCCCAACTGCAGCACGGCTATCGTCGCGGTAACAAGTGCCGGGTCGCCGCCGTATATCCCGGTCAGACGGCTTGCAAAAACGAGATGTGCCGTTGAGCTTACGGGAATGAATTCTGTGAGGCCTTGAACAATGCCAAGAATGATCGCTTGTATTAGATCCATCGTAATGAGCCGCCGTTAATTTTGCGTTATTGGCGAGTGAATGGCAAAGGTACGAAATTGAGAGGCGGTAGGTTTTATTCGCGGTAGCGTTTCTTACCGGCAATGCGGTCATAGAGCCATGCCGGCATAAACTTCCCCGAGCGGACGAACGTTGCAAGCTGCCACGGAAAGGCCGCGAATTTCTTCTTCTTTTCTATCGCGCTGATGAACAACGGAATGGCGTCGTCCAACTCCATGAGGTACGGCATTTTGTGCGCTCGTCCATCGGTCAAAGGCGTCTTGATAAAACCAGGCTGGATTATCGTTACATCGATGCCGTATTGCGCGACATCCAGCCGGACGCTTTCGAAAAATGCCGTCATTCCGGCCTTGCTGGCGCAGTACGCGGCGGATTTCGGAAGTCCGCGAAAACCCGCAAGGCTCGATATCGCAACGAGTTGTCCGCTGCCTTGCTCTTTCATCGAGGGCAGCACGGCATAGACCAGATTCACTGACCCGAGCAGATTGATATCAATGACCTTTTTGACCGCAGCAGGCTCGAAATTACGAGTTTCCGCATTGTTGCCGCCTATACCGGCATTTGCGATCGCGACGTCGATACGGCCGAATTCACTTCGAAACGCGTCCGCGGCCGCTTGCACCGCCTCCGGGTCGGTGACGTCGCAAGGAAGGGCAAGTGCCTTTCCGCCAACACCGTCGCATTTCGCCTTGATCCCGTCCAGAAGCTCTGCACGCCGAGCAACAAGCCCAAGTATCGCACCCTTTTTTGCGAGAGCGATCGCGAGCCCCTCACCAATGCCGCTCGACGCTCCGGTCAGAAATACCCGTTTGTCTTTCCAGTTCATCGGTCGTCGTGATCCTTTAGCAGGTGTAACGAAATCATTCCGTGATCGACCAACTCGGACTCATATCGTTCCTCTTCTTCAATATCCCTTCCGTGGGCCTTTCTATAGGCAGCAATTTTGTGTTGAATCTCGCAAGGATGGATTCCAGCACACTACCGACGATCGTGCCCGCGCCGAGCCAAATACCAAGATATATCCGAGAGTCAAGGTCATAGGTATTAAGCCAGCTATGGAAGGCATGCCCAACGATCCCAAAGATGATCGCACTCACAACTGCAAACGTAGATCTTCTCATTGCGGCAAATTCGCTCGAAACTTAGACCAACCGTTGATGCGACTCAAGCCCGGAGCCTCACACTTCAACGATCGTCGTGACGATAACAGGTTTCGTGCCAAGCTTGGTCTGAAGGTAGCGTTTTAGCGAGAGCCGAAGCTGCTCGCGAAAGATCGTGCGATCAACGATGTGTTCGCGTTTCATATCATTTATGGCGGCGACGATCGCCAAGCGCGCCTCGGCGGCGAATCCATTCGTCGGATCGATCCCGGCAACACCCTGAAAATCGATCAACGGCTCGCCAACGAGGTCGTGGGTCCTTTTGTCGATCGTAACGACCAAACTCGCGGCACCGCCGTAGGCAAGCCGCTTGCGTTCGCGAACAGTTTCGAATTCGATCTCTTCCATTGATTCTTCGTCGATGAACGTTTTGTAAAGATCGATCTTCTCAACAATACGAACTGACCGCTCGTCCAGCTCAATCAGATCGCCGTTCTCTACAAGAAGGATATTCTCATCGTCGTAACCCGCAATGTGGTTCTTGATGAACTCTTTCTGTCGGAAGAGCATTCGATATTCGCCGTGTATCGGTATCACGAACTTCGGCTGCGAGGTTTCGACCATAATGCGAATATCTTCCTGCGACGCATGGCCGGAAACATGTACAAGTCGGCGTTTTTCCTCGATAATGTTGGCTCCACGCTTGTAGAGGTGGCCGATCAGACGGCTAATATTCTTTTCGTTTCCCGGAATGATCCGCGCCGACAGAACGACCGTGTCGCCCGGTTCGATCTGCATTCCCTTATAGACCTGAGTGGCAAGATTCCACAGTGCCGCACGCATCTCGCCCTGCGAACCGGTAACCAAGTAGCAGATCTCATCGTCATCGAGAGCCCGCGCGTTCGAGAGATCAATGAGCGTGTCGTGGGGTATCTTTAAAAGGCCCTGTTCCGAGGCGATCTCTACATTCCGCTGCATTGAGCGTCCGAGAACGCAGACGCGTCTGCCAAATTCGTGTGCGACATCGAACACGATCTGCAGGCGATGAAGCGACGAAGAGAATGTCGCGATAAAGAGTCGGCCGTCCGTTTCCTCGAAGATCTCCTCAAATGCCGGTATCACCGCCTGCTCAGACGGTGTCCTTCCCGGAACAGTGGCATTGGTCGAATCGCACAGTAGTGCGAGCACGCCGTCGTCACCGATCTCCTTAAGCCTTGCAAGATCATACGGCTTTCCGATCACGGGTGTGTCATCAATTTTGTAGTCGCCAGTGTGAATGATCGTGCCGACCGGCGTTGTTATCGCAAGCGAAAAGCACTCGACGAGCGAGTGCGAAGCGTGAATGAATTCGATGCTGAAAGGCCCGACATCCACCGTTTGCCCGGCTTTCACGCGGTGAAGCATCACGTCGCCCAGCATATCGAATTCGTCGAGACGCTTCTCTGCCAAAGCGAGCGTAAACCGCGACGAATAAACGGGTACGTTAAACTTCCGCAGAATATACGCCAGCGCACCGATGTGGTCCTCGTGCCCATGAGTGAGGATGATCGCTGTAATGTCGTCGCGATAGGCTTCGAGAAAATCGAAATTCGGGATCGAAATATCGACACCGTAAGGTGTTTCCTCCGGAAAGCCCATGCCGGCATCGACGACGATCATCTCGCCGTCATAGCGGATGCCCATGCAGTTCATCCCGAATTCGCCGATACCGCCGAGCGGAATTATTTCAACTTTCCCCACAAACACCTCTTCGTGCCAAAACTTCTCTGGAATCTTAGCACAATCGCGTCAAACTAGGCTTTTTGCCAGCATTTCCCATTCTTCGAGCGTCAGAGATTCCGCACGGCGTGAAAGATCCAGCACATCTTCGGCGCCGGCGACGCCCTTCAGCGTATTCCTGAGCATCTTTCGCCGTTGCGAGAAGCCTTTCGAAACCAGCGAACGCGCCTCAGCCCGGTCAAAGACATTATCCGGACGTGGAATAAATCGCAAAACGGTGCTCCAGACCTTCGGCGAAGGGCGAAAGGCTCCCGGGCCGATGTCGAAGCATTTTTCGATCTCAAACGAGGCCTGCGCGATGATCGACAGATACCCTCTATCCGGATCGTCCGGGCCGGCGAGCAGCCGCATAGCGACTTCACGCTGAAACATCAGAACTGCATCGGTGAAAAGGCTTCGTTCAGCCGCCAGACGTTCGAGGATCGCCGTCGAGATGTTGTAGGGTAGATTACCAACGACCTTGAACGGCGGATCGAGTAGGTTCGAAAGCGATGTCTGCAAAATGTCGCGCGGAACAAGATGGAAGTTGTGTTCGCCCGAAAATTCGTTTTCCAAAAAGCGTTGCAGGTCGCGGTCGATCTCGACTGCCCAAACTTCGCTGCCGGCAGCCAAAAGCTCGCGGGTCAACGCTCCCCGTCCCGGCCCGATCTCGATCACGCGGTCGCCCGGCGTTAATTGTGCCGCCGCAACGATCCGCTCAAGTACATTTCTATCGACAAGGAAATTCTGTCCAAAGCGCTTCTTGGCAGCAAGAGGATTTGCGGGTCTGCGAGCGTTAGGCATAGAAGAAAATGCCTCAAACTAAGGCCTATCAGAGGCTTCCGGGTAGCCGGTAACCTCGATGTCGCGGCCGAGAAGCCCGACGTTGACTCGCGCGAGTCTGAGTGCGTCAGACAAAGAAGAGGCGCCGGAACCGGCGAAAGCCGTTGGTGCGTCATCCCCGCCGATGACCAAAGGAGCGTAGATTATCGAAAGTTTGTCGATCAAATCGGCGTCGCGAAAGGACCCGGCAACTGCCGATCCGCCTTCCACAAGTACGCTTTGAATCTCTCTCTTCTTCAGCTCCGAGAGAACAAAGGCAAGGTCGTGCCCGCCATTCTCGTCAAAAATCACTTCGACGCCAGCCGCATTGAGTTCCGCCGCCGCTTCACCCTTATCAGAAGTGAAAACGATCGTGGGCGTTTCTTTTGCAGTTTGGACAATGTTGCTTTTCACAGGCGTTGCAAGATGGCCATCCAGGATCACGCGCACAAGCGGCCTTCGACGCGGCAAGCCGCTGCGGTCCGTAAGGCTTGGATCGTCCACAGCTACCGTTGTGCCGCCCACGAGGATCGCGTCATATTCGTGTCGAAGTTCCTGCACACGCTTCCGAGCCTCATCACTGGAAAGATAGGTGGAAACACTTGATGAGAGCGATATGCGTCCATCGAGTGAAGCCGCAAGCTTAACGTGAACGAATGGTCTGCCCTTTTTATGCCAGCAAGAAAACTTCTCATTGAGCGTGGCTGCCTCCGCTTTGCAGATACCGGTAACCACCTCAATGCCGGCCTTGCGAAGATCGCTAAAACCCTTTCCCGAAACCAGCGGGTTCGGGTCCTCGATGGGACACACCACACGGGAGATGCCCGCGGTGATCAGAGCTTCGGTGCACGGCGGAGTCTTTCCGTGATGAGAATGAGGTTCGAGCGAAACATACGCGGTCGCTCCGCGTGCCCTTTCGCCCGCGGCATCAAGAGCAATAACTTCCGCGTGAGTGACACCATCGTACGTGTAGAAGCCTTCACCGACGACCTCATCGCCCGCGACGATCACGCAGCCGACAACCGGATTCGGGCTTACCAGCCCGACACCGCGCGAGGCCAACGCCAGTGCTCGCTGCGTGAAATCGATATCGTTGCTTTTCGTCGCTGAATCCAATTCTTTTATTCAAAAAGGCCGTTCACATACGCTTCCGGCTCAAAAACTACGAGGTCGTCAACCTGCTCTCCGATACCGATATAACGGATCGGAAGGTCGAGTTCCTTTGCGATGGCAACGGCGATGCCGCCTCGCGCCGTCCCGTCGAGCTTAGTGATCACAAGGCCCGTAACATCTGCCGTTTTCATGAATTGTCGGGCCTGCTCAAGCCCGTTCTGCCCGGTAACGGCATCAATGACGAGCAATGTTTCGTGCGGAGCCCCCGAAACCTCACGGCCCGCGATACGCTTCATCTTTTCAAGTTCGGCCATCAAATTCGACTTGTTATGAAGCCGGCCTGCCGTATCGACGATCAGAACGTCCGAACCGCGTGCTTTCCCTGCCGCAAGTGCATCAAAGAGGACCGCAGCGGGATCAGTTCCCTGCTTTTGCTGAACGATCTCAACCCCGGCGCGCTCAGCCCAGATCTCAAGCTGATCGCTCGCGGCCGCCCGGAACGTGTCGGCTGCGCAAATTAGAACGTCGTTGCCTTCGTCTTTGATCCTTTGTGCGAGTTTGCCGATCGTCGTAGTCTTTCCGACGCCATTGACACCGACCACCATCAATACATACGGCTTGATCGAGGCGTCCACCGCGAGTTCGTCGGCGACACCATGCTTTTCCGAATTCTTAAGGATAGTAAGAAGTTCGTCCTTGATCGCACGCTTTAGCGCATCCAGATCGCGGATCTCGTCGCGTGACACACCTTTCCGCACCGAATCGAGAATGTGCATCGTTGTCGCGACGCCGATATCGGTCGAGATGAGCATCTCCTCGAGCTCATCAAGGAACGCATCGTCGATCTGCTTTCGGCCTTCGAAGATCGAGTCAAGCCTGTCGTTGATCGAATTCCGGGTCTTCTCGATCGCACGCGAAAAACGCACACCGAACTCGCGCTCGACAGCTTCTTCCTGAGCTTTAAGCTCCTCGAGAGACTTGTCGAGACCAAGGACCGATGCACTTTTTTCGCTCTTTCTACGCCAAAACAACTTCATAGTTCGCAGATCCGAAGAACACGCAAACTAAAGAGTATAAAAGAATAGAAAGAGCGGAACAACCGACGCAGAAGGCTCAATTACGACGGAAGCTTAAGCCGAGACCGCGATTTGAAAAGAAGAAAGCCGATCGAGCAGGCAAATACTGCCCAAAGATAAAAGCCGATAAAGCTTGTAACGAACTTCGCCGGAATATTGCCAAGGAGAGGCAAATTGAACGGAGAAAGCAGGATCCCAACGATAAGAGCAACTACGCCTCCGATCACCATCAAGGCGACCGCGATCAGCAAGAGCCGAATGTAGTCGAGGCCGAGATTCCACATCGTATCAAGCCCGACAAGAGGATTGAGCGTCGCACCCACCGAATTGGTGTAGCCCGCGACAATACAGGCCGCCGGGAAGAAGATCATGCCCCAAAGCAGAAAAACGCCCGCAAGCAGAACATACTTTAATCCGCGGCGAACAAAGCTCTGTATCAACGCACTGTCCGGGGCTGACGAACTCGCATCAGGCACACTTGGCTGTGCCTGTGCTGCCAAGCTCTCAAACTGTCTGTTGAGCTCTTCCTGGCGGCTTTCGATATCCTCACGTCCGGATGCCGCATTTGCGCTTTCCGCAGACTCCGTGGCGGAGGTGATGCGGTCACGCTGGACATTTGCTTGCTTGTTAAGCAACTCGCGGAACCTTTCCGACTGTTCGGCTCCCTTCGCGGCGTTAGGAAGCTCAGACGCAGCCGGCATCGCACTCCGACCCAGGTCTTGCTTCGGAATGACGCCATCTTTTACCGCTCCCATTACGAAGAAGACGAGTACGACGACCATTGCGATAAACGGCCCGAACGAGACCACATAAGCCGCGATACTCAAGAAGAACGGCCGGAGAATATCGTCCCATACGGAGAAATCTTCGAACGAGGGGAAAAAATTTGCATTCGTGTCGCCTTTCGCGAACAGTTCCGCTGTGTTCGAGAGAACGCCGAACGTGAGCATATTCGCGAAAAGGAAACAGAAAAGAGCAGCGACCCACATGAATGGCCCGCCATATCCGGCTACTGCCTGCCCGGTGGACAGTGCCGCGTACATGGCTCCGCCGAGCAATAGACTCGTCCCGAATTTGAACGGATGATTGATCGCCGCGGCAAAATCTCCGAAGCCAAATCCTCCGCTCGCGACCGAGTGATTCATTTCCTCGCGACGCTTTTTCTCCAATTGGCCGACAGATTCGCACATTGCGCCGCACGTCGGGCAGATCTTTACGCTCGCATACGATTTTGGGCAGCCCTTACAAAAATAGCCGTTACAAGACGTGCAAATATAAGCAGTTGGCCGATCCCGATGGATGCCGCAGAACGCTGTATCTACAGGGCGCGGTGCGGAAGGGAGAGGATCGGCCGACACAACTCCCGCGGGTACTGTGGACACCGATACGTCCTGAGCTGACATAACCGGATCGGCGACGGACTCAACGTCCGACCCAACGGCTATCGGGGTGCTGACCGTAAAATTCGTAGGGTCGACCTTTTCCGTAGGTGCGACGGGAACCGGGATCGGCTGTCCATTCTCTACGGCAGTAAAGACGGCGGCCAGAGCCGGTACACGTCCCGCCTCGATCCACCGAAGGTTCCCTTTTCTTACCTTGTCTGCACGCAGAAGACTGCCTTCCTCGATCCATTGCGAGAGCTCTGCAAAGCTTCCTTGATAGATCTCGCTATTTGCTTCGACCTGCCAGATCTCCTGTTCCAGTTGCTTTTCCATGATGTTCTTTATGGGGGCTATGAAGCGATCTCTAAGAGTTCTTCCTCGGCGACAGCGGGAGCGTCTGCCGGCTCTGCCGCAGGAATTGTGAGTTCGTCGTCTTGCTCAGCAGTAGCGTTTTCAGTTGCGGCGGCGGCTTCGGCATCCTCAGCGGCCTGCTGCTCGCGGATCGATGCCATTTGCCGCACGATGCCGTTTGCAACCTCGCCCGCATCGCAGGCAGCTACAAGAGCTTCGACAACGCTTGCGTCATATCGTGTACCGACGAGCTCCCGCAGTCTGGCCAACGCTGCCGGCAGCTGCATCCCGCGAGAATACGGGCGGTCGATGGTCATCGCGTCGAAGGTATCCGCAACCGAAACGATCTTCGCTTGCAAAGGTATCTCATCACCCTTGAGGCCTTGCGGATAGCCCTCGCCGTTGACCATCTCGTGGTGCATATACATACCCGGCAAAAAGTCTTTCATCGCCGGGATCTGCGACATTATCTTGTAGCCCTTCTGCGGATGCCTCTTCATTATTTCGTACTCTTCCGGCGTGAGCGCAGCGGGCTTTTTGAGAATGGCATCGTCGATCGCGATCTTTCCAATGTCGTGGAGGAGTGCACTCATCTTGAGCATTTCGAGTTCGGCCTCAGGCATTCCTAGACGCTTTCCGATGGCTACGGAAATCCTTGAAACGCGTTCTGAGTGGCCGCGAGTGTATTTGTCTTTCCCATCGATCGCGGCGGCGAGCGCCTTGACCGTGCCGTAGAACAACTCACGATTCTCTTCCGCCGCCCGAGCGAGGTTTGCGATCTGCTCCTCGATCTTCTCGGACATCACGTTAAAGCTCTCGCCCAAGGTGCCGATCTCGGTGATATTCCCTTCCTTAACTCGTTTCGAAAAATCGCCGCCTGCGATCTGCTTGGCAGCAGCAGCCAAATGCAGTAGCGGCGATGTCATCCACCGGGAAAGGACGAGTCCCGCTCCAAGTGCAAAAACAGCAAACAGAAGGCTGATCATCCACGTTTGCCATTTCATTTCGCCGACTATCGCAAGGGCTCGCGACGTATCTTGCATCGTAAATACGCCAAAATTTTGATTCGAGCCGATTCGAGCAGTCGAATAAGCGCCGATCATGTCGTATTTCGAGCCGGCTTCCTCAGCCGTGAACGGTACGAGTGCTGATTGCACTTGTGAACCGGACTCAAGCCATTCCGAGACGATCTTTAGGTCCGTCATCGGCCGTCCGGTTTCAACGAAGCTTTTGTCCGGATAAAAGATCGCCCGGCCTCTTCCATCGACAACAAAGATTATCGGCAGGCCCTGCCGCCATAGGTCCTCATTCCTTGCGCCGGAGATGCCCGCAACGGTTTGCGCAATGTTCTGCATTGAGGCGATCGCGACGATCTCCGCTGCGACCGCGCCGTTGATCTTCACCTCGCGGCTGAATGTCACCGCAAGGGTGCCGCTGCTCGCAATACGCTGCGGTGAACCGATCCAGACTCCGTCGCCCTTGTGATTATTGACCGCCGACGCAGCGATCTCATCGACATCGGTCTGAGCAACACCCGGACGAAAGACCGATAGCGAGTCAACGCCGACCGGCTTTATCGAAAGCGCGAGTAGGTCCGGATTCTGCCGCAACACTTCGCCGATCTTTTCTTCGGTACCTTGCGCACCTATTACTTTTGGGTCATGGGACAGTTCCAGGGCCACGGCAAGCCCTTCGACAATGGATTCAAAACGCCGTCCGAACATCTCGATACGCCGCGCTTTTTCCTGAACCAGCTGTATCTGATAGCGATTTTCGGCCGCGCGCAGCTCACCCGCAGACTTGTCCGACAAGGTCCATCCGGTAAGGACCAGCGGAACAAGGCCGACGACCAGCAGGGTCGCGATCACGAAGTATATTAGGCTGACCTTTTTACTGAACGCGGGCATACAACGGGTAGAACGCAGGCAGGAAACAGTTGAACGAGGCGAAATGGGGTTTCACCTCTGGTCTATTTTAGGAGAATTAAGGGAGATGGTCAACAAGTTTCAACACCGGCGGTCTTCCCG
>JABARP010000008.1:63138-145580 GCA_019186825.1 Pyrinomonadaceae bacterium | reverse complement strand
TACGTTTACGATGCGGCGGGCAACACGATCGCGGATGCGAATGGCCAGACGTACATCTACGACGCAGAGAACAAGATGGTCATGGCCTCGAATGCGAGCGGCACGCTTGGCCAATACACCTACGACGGCGATGGGAAGCGGATCAAGAAGTTTGTACCTTCGGCGGGTGAAACAACGGTTTTCGCTTACGATGCATCAAGTAAGATGGTGGCTGAGTATTCGACGAACGTTGAGCCGGCCGCGACGGCGAAGGTGAATTATCTGACGACCGATCATTTGGGTTCCCCGCGCATCAACACCGACGCGTCGGGTGCGGTGATCGCGAGGCACGATTATCATCCGTTCGGCGAAGAGATCGACGGCGGCGACGCTTATGCGGACAAGAGTGTCCGCGCTCCGTTTACTCTCGTTTGAAGTTTTTCACGTAGCTTTTGATATCTTCGTATGGCGGAGAGGCGACAACCTCCTGGTCGATCGGCAGCACGCGTGTATGCGGATCGATCTCGGAGCTGAAAAATGTTTCGCGTGAGACGACCGTCTTCGTCTTGTAGTCGATGATGTCAACAAGACAGTCCCTTCGATAGGCCGGAACAGGCGCGCGTCTTTCTGCCGGGAAGGTCCCGATCCTGTCGCCTTTCCCGCAGGATATGCGGACGAGCGTTTCGATCTCGCTCGGTGTCGTTGGAACTGTCTCGGGCGTCAGGCCCCAGGGGTCGAGAACCTTTGCCTTCGCAATGCCGTCGAAGTACTGCGTGTATCCTTCGATCCGATAATCTTCGGGCTTGTCGACAATACTGTCGTGCCAATGAACGACGATCGCGGTCTTGCCCTTGATCGCGGCAGATGGATCGAGTTTTACCGCGGCTTCCAGGCTGCCGAGTTCGTTCGCCTTATCCTGCATCACCTTGTAAACACGGGCGCTCTCAGGCGGAATGTTCTCGCCTCCGCATCCGAGCCAGAGAAGGCAAAAGATGAGTAATACGTCGATGCATCGGTTCTTTTTCATAGTGTTCATCAAATGTGTCGGTTGATATCCGCTTGTCCTTGGTTTACTTGAAAAACTGCGCTCGCCTTCCTGCCGCTGCCAGCTCGATGACGTAACTTATCTGTTCGTTTCGGCTCCAGTTGCCGGCATGTGTACTCGGCGAGAGAGACTTCAAATGCGCGAGGAATTTTTTCTTTATAGGATCCGGCAGGAGCGATGCGTGGATGTATCCGTTTCTTAGGCCCTCGTTACGCGCGTTCGCCGAAATGAAGCCGAGGTCGACAGCACCGGATGTGTTGAAATCCGGGCAAAAGCGTACGAACCGCGCCCTCGTGTGTGTCCAGTCCCATTTCAAGAGGCCGGTTACGAACCCTTGCGTAAAGCCCGAAACAAAGTTCTCATTGCGGACCAAGATCTGTGCTTTGTAATATGGGGCTCCGAGCATTAAATAGACATGCACCCAGATCTGGAGCGGCACAACCGCTGTGGTCATGAGGTCGGCGGCCGCCATCGAGATCGAACTCGCCCGAACCGAAGCGGTAGCGGCAGCAAGTCGTGCCTCGGCCGCGGCAGCTGCGCCGGCCGCCTCATTCGTCATCCAACGCTTTATTAACGGTGACTCCAACCAACGTGCAAAGTCTAGATTGTTACCACCCAAGACTGCTGCCCAACGCTCTTCTTCGCTCGCGTACCGTGTGATATTTCTCCAGAATATGTTCGACATCAACCTTCCTCCTTATAATTTCTGTAGCGGGGCAACGGGTTGCAATTCATCCGTTACGCCTGTTTTGGCTTGCGACGTAAGACAAATCCAAGAAGCAACACAATAAGCCCAAAGAACACGACGGCTGCCGTTTCGATCTGCATCGTTCGCTCAGCTCTTTTCGCCATACCGCAGCTCCGGCTATTTGAGTCCGCGACCTTTATTGCATCCTGAAAATCGTTCAAAAGTTCGCGGTCCTCCCGCGAAAGGCTAGCGATCCGTCTCGAGTCATCAAGTCTGATGTCGAGAAGACCTCTTTGCTTCATCAAGCCCGAGAGCCCGTCCACCCGTGCGTGGGATTCATCCGCCAACTTACATACCAACCCGGAGGAGGAAAACTGCATATTTCGATAAACGAGCACCGCAAGAAGGCCGCCGACGCACAGAATGAGGATGCCGCATGCAACGAGGAACCACCCCAATGGCCTTCGACAGCCGCCTTTCTTCGCGGACGGGACAGCATCGGGAAATATCTCGCTTAGGGCCCGCCAGTCGGACTTGCCGGGTTCAATACCAAGGTCTGTCGGCAAGAAACGACCCGCTTTTAGGGCCTCTATGATCTCTGCCTCCGGCAAAGGTCCCGTTTGTGATCCATTTGAACTAACGTAATATTCCATAGGGTCTTTCTCCTTACTTTGCCAACTCAAGCTCAAGGCGATTTCGACACAGGCTTGCACCCCGGCGGATCGAGTTTTGGATCGAACACGTATGCGTCTTCCGTATCGTCGTCATTCGAGCGAATGCAATCGATCCGCCACACGCCACCCTCGACCTTTAGGTTGACAAGGATGTGATTGACAAAATCATCATCCCTGCCCGGCTTTCCGAGTTCGACCTTGACCGCAGCGCGTTTCGCATCGACTTTCGTATCGACGATCTTGATCTCATCAACCCAGGCATCGATAAAGTCATTTCCCGGGACAAGATAGGATTCCCGCTCCTCCCGATCGGCGTTTGTATAGAGCCAGCGGTGTAGGCTCTTTGAAAGCCATGTCGCCATCACTCTCTTCTGCTTGATCGGCGAACTCTTATCCACCATCGTCCCGAGCACCCATTTGTAGAATGTGGTAACGACCCAGGCCGGTTCGCCGCCAAAAGCCGGCTGCGGCGACTGTGCGTGTGAGTTGGGCACAGCCGCCAACAGCGCAACGAGCAACACCGCGCCGATGGTTGCTCGGTTCGTCAAAACGCCTTTTGCCATTGAGACCCCGGACTGCGTCATTTTGTCGGGCACCCCGCGGGCTCATTTCGGATAAAGTTCCCATATGGAGAACCCCAGGTGCCGCCGCCGGCGTATTCCTGAACGATGTTTATCCACAGGATCTGACAGTACCCGTGATCCACGCTTGGATACTTGACCCAGATCGCTCCGTGCTTGAACCGATTTATGGGAATACCGATCGAGTTTTTCTCCATAAGCCATGAGGACTCAAGCAGGCCGATCTTGAACACTTTTGCCAGATTGAGGTCGCTTATAGCACTGCGGAGGACGCGTTCGGCCGCCGGGTTTCGAACGTTGTAGGAATACAGCGTGTATTTCGGCAGTGTTTGCTTTGCGGCTGCCTGGATCTCGTCCAAAAGGCCGGAGATGCACGGATAAAGGTCCCCATATTCTGTAGCAAGCTTTTGCCTTTTCGAAGGTGAGATCGCAGCGAGCAGCCAATCTTCCCTGTATCTGGAGGAATACCATCCTCGGTCTCCGTTAAAAGACTTTGCTTCCTTGAGCAACGCATCGAGATCCTCTTTGTACGTATCTACGCGGGTCTTGGCAATATCGTCGAGCTTGCCGCACTCACCGGCTTTCGGAACACCAGCCACAACACATTGAAGATACTCTTGCCGCCTGCTCGCAATTTCGAGCCAGATCGCAGGATTGCGAAGGTCGTCCATCCCGTCGCTGGAGATCCTGATGCGCTCGGAAATCCCGTTCGCCCGAAGATCGCGTTCCAATTGTGCGAGGTCCGCTTGTTCGCGGGTGAGAGTATCGACCTTTTCCTTGTTCGATTTAAATCTTCGTTCCTGACCATATTTATATTGGTTATGCTGGAAGTTGTGCCGCTTGTCGAAACACTCCATATAGGGAAGAACGAGCCACTTTTTGGGGTGATCCGGATCGTTAACGATCCTATTTAACGCCTGATTTTGTTCGTATGTATATTGCTCACCGTCCGAGCTTGAATCATCGCTGCTGCTGGTGTTGGACGAAGATGGCCTGTCCTTTCTGATCTTCGGGATCTTCGGAATGCTGATTGGAAACTGTCCGTAAACTGCAGCGGTTGCCGCAAGCGACAGCGTGACTATGAAAAGTATCGTTAATATTTTTTGCATCGTATTTCTCCTTGTGTGGGTTAGCAAAAGTCGGTTACCCGGCTGCAAAGGAAGGTAATTCGAATGACGTCGTCGTGTGGACCGGCGTCATTCGAATTGACCATTGTGTGATCAGCGGGCGATCGGGGCACTTTGGACGGGGATGTCGCCCGCTGTGCCGAATGGCTGCTGGAAGGTGCCTGATGCCGAACGCCTGAGCATCCATGTTCCGTTCGACGGGCGGAATACTGCAGCATCAAAGCGTCCGTCGCCGTCGTAGTCGCTTGCAACGGGGATGTCACCGCTTTGGCCGAAGCCCATCGAGTGGTATTCACTGTTCAGGTTGTTCAGGTAGTGCCATGTCCCGTTCGACGGGCGGAAGACCGATATGTCAGGCCGTCCGTCACCATCGAAGTCCCTTGCAACAGGCACATCGCCCGCGACACCGAACTGTGAGACGCTCAGCTGCATGTTCGAGGAGTTCAGCCGATACCATGTGCCGTTGCGATAGACAGTGATATCCGCACGCCCGTCCGAATCAAGGTCGGCAGGGATCGGTATATCCGTCTCTATTCCCCATTTGACGGCAGTGTATGAGCCGTCGGAGGAGTTCAGGCGATGCCATACGCCTGTATCTGGGCGATAGACAGAAAGGTCCACCTTCCCGTCACCGTCAAAGTCAGCAGGGACAGGGATATCGCCATCTGCACCAAAGTGTATGGCAGTAAAGGCTCCCGTAGAGGAATCAAGCCTGTACCAGTTGCCGTCCGTCGGGCGGAATACCGCTATATCCGCCCTTCTGTCGCCATCGAAGTCCTCTGCAACGGGGATATCCCCTGCAAGGCCGAAACGCACTACCTCAACGGAGTTCGTCTCAGAGCGCAGGATGTACCAGTTGCCTTCTGCCGGGCGGAAGACCGCAAGGTCCGTCTTCCCGTCGCCGTCGAAGTCCTGTACGGGGCGTAGGTTCGTCGGTCTTGCAGAGAAGTTCACTCCAAGGTCCTCGTCAAAGAAGTTTATCGAGGCCGTTCCGGGTTGGAATGCATAACCGTCCCTTTGAGCAAAGACGACGTAGTATGCACCGGTCTCGACATTGTCGAAGACATAACGCCCCTGTGCATCGGTCTGTGTCGTGCGTATGTTCCCGAAGACATCGACAAGCGACATCTGCGTGAACGGAAGCCCGACACCGCTTGTACTCGAATGAACCGCACCGCCGAGCTGCCTCAACGCTGCAGACGGCCCAGATGTGATCGTCCGGCCTACGAAGGTGACTCGCTTGTTGCGGTTGAGGCTTTGTATCGAATAATTCGGCGGGTTGAAGTTATTGAGCAGGTGTGTTGCCGAGACCAGATAAGTCCCCAATGACAATGTATCTGAGAATGCAAAGTATCCTTCGCTATCCGACAGCATAAAGCCATCACTATCGCCGCTGAGAGCGACCGCCGAGCTCGGGAGTGCGTTGCCAAGATGATCGACCGTCCTGCCCGAGATCGAGTAGTCACCAAACTTGCTTACAAATGAGTCTATGTTGCCGTCGTACTCTGGTTGAAAGACTTCGGGTGTCGTCGGATATCCGGGCGCACCGCCGGTCGAATACCCTGTGACAAAGGCATTTCCCGATGAGTCGATCGCGATGTCCGTGCCAAGGTCACTGAAAATCCCGCCGATGACTGTTGAGTACGAGAGAGCCGTACCTGTCGTATTCAGCTTTGTGACAAAGGTGTCATAGCCACCGTTGTGCGTCATATCATACGCACCGGCGGTCGTCGGGTAGTCGGTGACGGCGTCTGCGGTCCATCCCGTTACAAACACATACCCCAATGGGTCGATGGCGATGTTGTTGGCTTGGTCATCACCACTTCCCCCGATGAAGGTCGAGTATGTTAGAGTCGATCCTGCCGCATCTAGCTTTGTGACAAAGACGTCAAGGCCACCGTTGTGCGCCGTCATATAGGCACCGGCCGTCGTCGGGTAGTCCGTTGCGGCATCCGAAGTCCACCCAGTTACAAACGCATTACCCGAGGAGTCGACAGCGATGCCATAGCCGGTGTCATAGCTGATTCCACCAAGAAATGTGGAGTATAAGAGAGCCGATCCTGCAGCATTCAGCTTTGTGACAAAGGCGTCAGTGCTACCGTTGTGCGTCGGATAAGGCGCACCGGAGGTCGTCGGGTAGTCGGTCGTGTCGTCCTGGGTCTCTCCCGTAACATACGCATTGCCCGCGGAGTCGATCGCGATCCTATGGCCGCTGTCAGTACCGCTTCCGCCCACGAATGTGGAATAAACTTGAGCCGACCCAGTAGCATTGAGCTTTGTGACGAATACATCCTGACCGCCGTTGAACGTCGTGTCATATGCACCCGGAGTGGTAGCAAGGTTGGCCGAATTAGTACTGCCAGTAAGATATGCGTTACCCGCTGTGTCGACAGCCACTCCCCAACCATAGTCGTCACCAACATCGCCGATGAACGTCGAGTATGTTAGAGTCGATCCCGTCGTATTAAGCTTTGTGACGAAAACGTCACTGTAGCCGTTGTGACTCGGATCATACGCACCGGCCGTCGTCGGAAAATCGGCCGACGTGGTGCTACCAGCAATATATGCGCTGCCCGACCCATCGACGAATAGATCGATGCCGAGATCACCGCTACCGCCGCCGATATAGGTCGAGTAGATCAGTGCGGTCCCTGCTGCATTAAGCTTTGTCACAAAGACGTCAGATTCGCCGTTGTGCGATGTGTCAACCGTACCTGGCGTCGTCGGGAACTCGGTCGAGTATGTATAACCCGTTACATAAACATTGTCGGCACTGTCGACAGCGAGCGACTGGGCTTCATCAATGTCGGTGCCGCCGAGGAATGTAGAGAACGAAGGCTTCGAGAGGTTGACTGACGGGTCGATGGTGAGCGGTTTGGCCGTGTCGTATTCACCAAGCGAGAAACCGATGTGGGCTACGCTGTCACCTCTTGTGGAATTGTCGATCGTAAAGCTGCTTGCAACCTCTTGTCTTGAACCGTTCACGTCCTGGTATGTGTACGGCCTCTCCTGCCGTATATCGCCATAGTCTGTGTGGATGATCAGGCTGCCTTCCGCATCGATCTCTGCGGAATGTGCTCCTCGTATGTCCCAGCCTATCTGTGAGGCATCTGCTCCGGGTTGTACGATAAAGTCATACTGCACACCGCCTCTCTCGCGTCCGTGCCAGACCATATCGACGCCGTTGTATATGCCGCGTGTCTCTACTCTCCTGTAGTTGGCGATGTTCGTTCGCCAGTGCTCTTTTCTCCCCTTGAAGTAGTTCGTCTTGTGTTCGAGCATCTCCGTGCCCGAGAATGTCGCATCCCTTCTTGCACCTGAGAGTGTCATATAGACTGCCGTGGCGTGTTGAGGCTGTTGTGAACTCCGCTCGGCCTCTTCTATTCCATGTTGTTCAGGCATCATCGGCGTCCGATCTGCTGTCCGTTCGTGCAGGACATAGACGGCATCGGTTGCGGTAAGGAAGAGGTCATAACCGCCCGTTCCTCTGGCAAGGAACTTCACATGGTCATCGAACTGCCCGTCGTTCTCCTCAAAGTATGCAGAAGCATCACCCATCGACGTCTGCACGCTCTCAAGCGACGGTGCGGGCTTATCCTGTGTCGGCTTGTCCGTAACAACCGGCCCCGGAGCAGCAGATCGCATACTCCCAGCCGCAGATGGCATCGGCAGCACCATCGTCCAGACCATCAACGCCACACAAAATAGCGAATATAAATATCGGGATACTGATCCCACATTCGAGAGCAAACCACTTTGTTTCATAATATTTCCCTCCACGTGAGTTCTGATACTAGCCGCCCAAGATCGGGGAAATCCTTGACAAAACTTCTTGTTTTCTTCATCTTTTTCTTACTGGCTTTAAAAAATGACTCACAATGGCAGGAATATTTACGAGTTCGGTGAATTTCGGCTGCTCCCAACCGAAAACATTCTTGAAAAGGACGGAGACCCGATCGCGCTAAAGCCAAAGGCGTTCGCGGCTCTGGTCTATCTTGTTGGAAATCATGGACGGTTGGTTGAAAAGGCCGACCTGCTCGATCACGTGTGGAATGGTGCGTTCGTGGAAGAAGCGTCAGTTTCGAAGTGCATTTGGGAGATTCGCACCGCCCTCGACGATAATTCTAAGGACAGCCGCTACATCCAGACAGTTCCAAAACACGGCTACCGTTTCGTTGCGGACGTAAATGTCGCAAACGGTGTCGACACATCAGAAAAGATCACCGTTTTGCCGGCGATCACGCCTTCGACTGTGGCCGTAAGTACTGAGCCCGATATGGTTTTGTTGGAGTCAGAGCCGCCGAGGCCGAGCGATGACCTTGTCGAGACACCGGCGGCGATCCCGGTTCAGGTGATCCCGACCCGCCGAAAGTCGTTCCGATCGGCATACCTTGCCGCAGGCCTCGTTGTGATCGCGGCCGCTTCCATTTTTGCCTACTTTTATCTCCGGAGGCCCGCTCCTACATCTACGGCCGATATTGCGACGCTCGCGATCCTGCCGCTAAAGCCTGTCGTTGCTGAGAATCGCGATCAGGCCCTGGAATTTGCCATTGCTGATTCGCTGATCCTAAAGATCAGCGAGGCGAAGAACGTGAACGTAAAGCGGCTGTTCGCCGTCCGCAAGTTCACCGATCTGCAGGCCGACCCTGTCGCCGCGGGCCGCGAGCTTGAGGTCAATTACGTTCTCGCATCAAACTATCAGATCTCAGATGGGCGGATCCGCGTAACATCGCAGCTGATCAATGTCGAGACCGGCCTTGCGGATCGTACATTCCGTTCGGAAACCGATACGGGCAATGTGTTCACCGTGCAGGACGTAGTTGCGGGCGAGATCAGCAACGGGCTTTTTGCGAAATTCGGAACGCCCGAGAATCTTTCTAACCCGAAACGCGCGACCAACAACGAAAAGGCGTATACGCTCTACAACGAAGCCCTTTTCCTCCTGGATAAGAACAATCGAGATGGTTCCCTCAAGGCCATCGATCTTCTCGATCAGGCCGTCAATTTGGACCCCGATTACGCAGCCGCGTGGGCCGCGAAGGCACAGGCGTATTGCTTGTTCGCACACACGGGCGGCGGAATTCCCTCCGAGGTTTTCGCAAAAGCAGAGCCGAACCTCGAGAAGGCTCTTGCCATCGACGAAACAAATGTCACAGCCCTGACCATTCGCGGAATGATCGCTCGTGATTACTATTGGAACGCGGCCGAGGCTTACAAGAATCTGGATCGAGCGATCGCTCTCGACCCGAACGCCATGCTCGCACATCGCGTCCTTGCGGGAGCCTACTATCAGGATGGACGATTCGCAGAGGCGCTTGCAGAAGGAAAAAAGGCGGTCGATCTTAATCCGACCGGGCTGTGGGATAAATGGTTCCTCGCGGAATACCAGACGGCCGCCGGGTTCCCGGACGAGGGTATCGCGGGATTGCTTCACCTTGCAGAAATAGAACCTAAGTTTCAGCCGACCTATTATTCGCTCTGGCGGCAGTATTTTCTTAGCGGCCGGCCGGATAAGGCATTCGAGTATTTCTTAAAGAATAAGGAGATCTGGGAGGCCAAGCCGAAGGAGATCCAGGACTTTCGAAACGTGTATGCAAAGTCGGGCTGGAAAGGCGTCTTCCGGGCGGAACTCGACCTGATGCGCTCCTATGACGAGCCGAATAAATACTCGACCCGCAAGATGTATATCGCGGAACTTGCCGCGCAGGTCGGCGACGCAGATGTTGCGTTCCAATACCTCGACGAAGCTCTGAAGTTCCGCGTACTTCAGTTCTCGAATATAAAGGTCGATCCCCTGCTCGAACCCTTACGCAGCGACCCGCGCTACTCGCAGCTCCTCATCCGCGCAAAGGTGTAGCAAACAGCTCGATCAACACAAGGAACGCAATTGTCACAGCCCGCAAGAAAACACCTCTTGACAAGTGTGATATTATTGTAACAACTGCAACGGCTGTTACAGGATGCGGATGCGGAAATTTTCTTATTTTTTCGCGATTTTTGTGGACGAAATGGCTAAATGCGGTGTCCCGCGGTGGGTCACAAAGTAGCCGCGTTCCGCATTTAAACCTGCAGTTTCATTCGCAAGCATAAGGTTTGTGCGGTTCTTTCTAGGCGTTGCGGCGGACAATTTTGCGGATGGGGAAAACAGGTTAAAATAGAGGTTTGGGGTGAGTACACGGATAAAAACTATGCAGACAGCAGAAAAGACAGCGACGCGGATAGAGACGGATTCGATGGGCGAGATCGAGGTTCCGGCGGACGTTTATTGGGGAGCCCAGACTCAACGGTCGCTATTGCATTTCGACATCGGATTCGATGTGATGCCGCGTGAATTGATACGCGCTCTCGGCATCCTCAAGAAAGCGGCCGCGATCGTCAACTTCGACCTCGGCAAGCTGCCCGAGGATAAAAAGGATCTGATCGTCCGCGCTGCCGATGAGGTCATCGAAGGAAAGCTCGACGCACACTTCCCGCTTCGCATCTGGCAGACAGGCTCCGGCACGCAGACGAACATGAACGCGAACGAGGTCATCTCGAACCGCGCGATCGAACTTGCCGGCGGCGAAATGGGGTCGAAGAAACCGGTCCACCCGAACGACGACGTAAACAAATCGCAATCTTCGAACGACACGTTCCCGACGGCGATGTACATCGCTGCGGCGGAGCGAGTCAACGCCCTTCTGCCTGAGGTGGAAAAAGTAAGCTCGGCGATAAAGGCAAAGGCGAAAGAATTTGAGGGTGTTGTGAAGATCGGCCGCACACACCTGCAGGACGCAACGCCCGTTACCGTCAGCCAGGAATTCGGCGGCTGGGCGAATCTCGTCGATCGCGACGTGGAACGTTTGCGGCTCGTCATGCCCGGCCTTCTGGATCTTGCGATCGGCGGAACGGCGGTCGGCACGGGCCTCAACGCACATCCTGAATTTGCGACGCGTGCCGCAGAAAAAATCGCGGAGCTGACAGGCTTGCCTTTTAAGTCGCACCCAAATAAGTTTGCCGCGCTTTCTGCGCACGACGAGATCGTGTTCGCCTCGGGCGCGCTAAAGACGCTCGCGGCTAGCTTGATGAAGATCGCGAACGACATTCGCTGGCTTGCTTCCGGCCCGCGTTGCGGCCTCGGCGAGATCTCTTTGCCAGAGAACGAACCAGGTTCGTCGATAATGCCCGGCAAGGTCAACCCGACCCAGAGCGAAGCGATGACGATGGTCGCCGTTCAGGTTTTCGGCAACGACGCGGCGATCGGGTTTGCGGGTTCGCAGGGCAATTTCGAGCTGAATGTCTTCAAGCCCGTGATGATCCACAACTTTCTGCATTCAGTGCGGCTCATTCACGATGCCTGTCACGGGTTCGTCGATTACTGCATCGCGGGCATCGAGCTCGAACGCGAAAAGATCGACCATTATCTGCGCGATTCGCTGATGCTGGTTACGGCGCTGAATCAACACATCGGTTACGACAACGCGGCGAAGATCGCAAAGAATGCCCACAAAAAAGGCATCTCGCTAAAGGAATCAGCCGTCGAACTTGGGTTGCTGTCCGCCGAGCGTTTTGACGAGCTCGTGGTCGCAGAAGAGATGACGCATCCGTAGGCGATACGAAAAAAACGGCATTGATCGCCCGACGATCCCACTCAAACATTTAACCAATGCTCAAGCGATATATGCATGCGAAAGAGCGGTATTTCGCGATGCGGGACGACAACCGCATCGTGCAGCCGTTCGCCTGGGGTGTTGAGTTCGTCGATCCCGATGCGACCGGACGCGATCCGCGAGAATTCTTTGAGGAGTTCTCGGATACAGCGATCCGCGATAGCCACGAATTCTTCTGCTCGCCGGAGATCTCGGATTTTCATCTGAACGATCGCGATCTGACGTGGACAAGCGGCATCGCAACGCCGACAGAGGAGAACAATCTTGTCCGAGCAACGTACTTCCCAAAGGTCGGAGCGAAGGCCGCCGTGCTTGTCCTGCCGCATTGGAATGCGAAAGCCGGAACTTACTTCGACCTCTGCAAGGTGTTCAACGATAGGGGATTTTCTGCCCTTCGGCTCACGCTTCCCTATCACGAAGAACGTATGCCGCCGGAACTCGAACGCGCCGATTACCTCGTTGCGCCGAATATCGGGAGAACGCTGCAGTCGCTTCGGCAATCGGTCGTCGATACACGATCGGCAGTGCGTTGGCTTCGCGAACAAGGCTACGAAAAGATCGGCCTCGTAGGCACGAGCATCGGTTCGTGCGTCGGGTTTTTCGCATTCGTACACGACCTTGCTATCAATGCCGCGGTCTTTAATCACGTTTCGGGCTACGTCGCAGACGTCGTCTGGGAAGGCCTCTCGACCTATCACGTCAAAGAAGGGCTCGGCGACAACGTCGGGTTGGATGAACTTCGCCGCTTTTGGCTGCCAATTTCGCCGATGGCATATATGGACAGGCTCGCGGCCTTGCCCGAACGGCCGCAGCGTTACATCTATACACTCTACGATCTGAGCTTTCCCGTTGACCTTTCGCGCGATACGCTCGCCGCCCTTCGCCGAAACAAGATCAAACACAGCCGCGTCGCGATTCCTTGCGGCCATTACACGCTCGGCGAAAAACCGTGGGTCTATTACGACGGTTTTAAGATCGTGAACTTCCTGCGGAAGCATCTAAGATAATGGCGTATTCGAGAATGCGTCCGAGTGCCAAAAGAGTGTAAAATTCTGCTTTTGGGCTTCACTCTTCTTGCGAGCCTCTTGATGGCGGAAATACCTGCAAAATTCGACCGAACGATAGACGACGCGGCCGCGCACCTTCTCGCGAGATGCAGCGATGCCCGCGGCTGCACGATCGAAGACATTCGGCCGAGACTCGTAAAGTCGCTTGAAAAATATTTGTTCCTGCCTGAAACGAAGGTCGAGCACGCCGACATCACTACCTTTATCGAAGAGATACGCGGCGACGAACTCTGTCTCGTCCTTGCATGCGAACGGGGTGACGAAAGGGCATGGGACGACCTTGTGCGGGAATTCGACGCGACGGTAAAGTCCGCCGCGCGCAAGATCGCCGCGAACCCCGAGGATGCCGAGGACCTCGCAAGCTCGATCTGGGCTGAGCTTTATGGCCTTCGTGTCGATAAGGACGGCGTTCGGAAGTCAAAGCTCGCATATTTCAGCGGACGCGGCAGCCTCGGCGGTTGGTTGCGTGCGGTAACGGCACAGCTTGCTGTCGATCGGCATCGAAAGCTCTCAAAGCTCGTGCAGGTCGAGGAAGACCGCGACCTTGAGGTGTTGGCGGAAGATGCGGCGGGTTCGGATGGTAATGGCATCGTCGCTCACGCCGAGACGAGCGAGGATATGCTCATTCAAAAGGATTCGTCAGACGCCGTGACGGCAGCCTTGCGCACTGCGATCGACGCTCTTGATGACGAAAGTCGGCTGATCCTAAAGCTGTACTATTTTGACGATAGGAAGTTGAAGGATATCGCTGCGGCATTCGGCTATCACGAGGCGACCGCAAGCCGCCGGCTTGCGAAGATCCAGAGCGATATTCGCAAAAAGGTGGAATCTTCACTCAAACGCGAACATCGCTGGACAGACGGCGATATCAAGCGAAATTTGGCCGATGTTGCGGCAAAAATGGGCGTGGACCTCGAAAAAATGCTTGCGGGGCTTGCGGTTGTGCTGATGCTGCAAGTTTTGGTTCTCTAACCGTTCTATAGACGGTCACGAAGCCTGCCGCCGTTAGGCCTCGGGTTTGAGAAGTTGAGGAAAATTCGTCAGCCGAATCAAGTTCGGGCCGACGGCGGTATTAATTTTTGGTAATGGAGCACGAATTCGACAAGGAGATGGACAGCCTGCTGCGGGGCTTTGGCCGCCGTGCCGAGGGCCGTCGTTCTGTGCCGTCGGGAGAGCACGCGGATGCTGACCAGCTCGCCGCGTTCCTCGACGGTGCTCTTCCTGCGACGGCTCGTGCGAACCTTATTGCACACACCGCGAATTGCGACGTATGCCGTGCCGTCTTTGCCGCGGCGGTCGATCTGCACGAAGCGTCCGTTCAGGCGGACGTGTCTGTTGCTGCGCCCGCGGTCGAGCCGAAGCGTCGTTGGCGTTTCCTCGGAATGCCTGCGTTTGCCGCCGCTCTTTCCGGCCTGCTCGTCGTCGCATTCGCCGGGCTCATCGCCGTACGGTATCTCTCCCAAGCAGACGAATCGAATATAGTCGCGCAAAAGTCAGCCGGGGAAGGCGCAAGGCCGGCTTCAGCACCTGAAACATCTGCGAACGCATCTGTTTACTCAAATCAAATTCCGCTGCCCGAGGAGAACGCACAAGCGAATTCGAACGCAGCGGCGACTGCAAACGCGTCGAGACGTGTTGAGAATGCCCCGACGATCGCACCGCGCTCTTTCGCGGAGACACCGGACGACAAAGCAGATCAGGACGAACTCGCAAAACGCGATACCGAAATGACAACCCAGCCAAAGGCGGTGGCTTCAGAGCCGTCAGTTGCGGCGGCCCCAAAGCCCGAGAAGAAGGATCTGAGTCCCGATCTTCAAGTTGATGGCGCTAGCGGCAAAGAGAACGTCTGGGTCCTTGACGGCCGCGAAGTTAATAACCGACAAGCTAAGGACGCACCGGCGCGAGCGAAGGCTGCACCGCCCTCCGCTGCGGACGGCGCACTAAGGTCCCAGGTCGCGTCGCCGACTACGACCCGCACCGTTAGCGGAAAGAGATTTACCCAACGCGAAGGCATTTGGTACGACTCGGCGTACAAGGGCGGAAAAACGACCGACCGTGCGAAGAGATGCGATACATGCGGCACGATGGAACCCGCGCTCGAAAGGATCATTACTGCTTTGCCCGGCACGGTCGTCGTCGTTTGGAAAGGTAAGAACCTAAAATTCTATTGATCCGCTCGCATTCGGCCGTTGACGGCCTATCTTATAGACATACGGCTTGCCTTTGCGGATAATACTTGACACGCGAAAATGTCCGAATCCATCCTCGCAGCCGAAGAAACCCTTATCATCGAAACGCCAGAGCGTGTCGAGCTTGAGTTCTCGCTAGCCTCGATCGGCAATCGGTTTATGGCGGTCGGCATCGACCATTTCATACAGTTCGTGAGCATTTTCGTTGTCGCCTGGATCCTGGCTTGGATCGCAAGCGGCAGCTCAACATCGCTGTTCGAAGATTCGCCAAAATGGGTCACGGCGATAATGATCATCGCGGTCTTCGTGCTTTTTTCGTCTTATTTTGTTGTCTTTGAATGGCTTTGGAATGGCCAGACGCCGGGCAAACGTCTGATGAAGCTGCGTGTGATACGCGAGGACGGTCGTCCCCTCACTCTTTGGGAGGCGATCGTCCGCAATCTGCTCCGTATTGCGGACGCGGCACCGGGATTCGTCATTCCGGTATATTCGGTCGGGTTGATCACGATCTTTTTGAATGCACGCGATCAGAGGCTCGGCGATATTTTCGCGGGCACCGTCGTCATCCGCGAACGCATCGACAAGGCCCCGACATTCGCCGATACCTTTACGAAACGCATAGCCGATCCTGCATTGACCCGCGTGCAAAAGCCCGTTACATTCACCGCCGACATCTCGAAGATAACCGAAGACGAGATCGAGGTTGCCGAAGTTTTCCTACGGCGACGCTGGGATATGAGCGAACGCCAGCGCGTGTGGATGGCGTGGCGCATCGCTCTGCCGCTGATGTACAAGCTCAAGCCGCGATACAGCGAAGCGGATTTCACCTACGAAGGATTCTTGGAGGAACTGCTCGCAAGATTCGAGGCCAAGCAAAAGTTTGCAAATTAAATCGACCGCAGAAGTTGCCGTCGCAAGCTGCTCGGTGCTATCGTTGCGAAGACCTCATCTCCCCGAATTGATGCTCTGTGAAGAAAAACGTACTAGTAACCGGCGGTGCCGGATTCATCGGTTCACATCTTGTCGGGAAGCTCCTCGCCGAGGGTGATTGGCAAATAACGATCGTTGACGACCTTAACGACTTCTATTCGCCCGAGATCAAGCGTGCGAATCTGGCGCTCTTTGCCCGGTCGCTGGATGTTGAGTTCGTCGAGGCGGATATTCGGAATTTCGCGGCCCTCGAACCGGTGTTTGAAAGAACGAAATTCGACACGATCGTCCATCTTGCGGCTCGTGCGGGCGTCCGCCCATCGTTGCTCGAACCCCAGCTATACATCGAGACGAACATCAACGGCACGACCAACCTGCTCGAACTTGCACGCCAACACGGCGTGAGACAGTTCGTTTTCGGGTCGTCGAGTTCGGTCTATGGCGAGAATAAGAAGGTCCCGTTTGCCGAGGCCGATCCGATCTTCGAACCGATCTCGCCATACGCGGCGACAAAGGCCGCGGGCGAACTTATCTGCCACACGTACTCGCATCTGTTCGGTATCCGGACCGTGTGTCTACGGTTCTTTACGGTTTACGGCGCTCGGCAGCGGCCCGACCTCGCGATACACAAGTTCGCCAGGCTGATCCACGAAGGCAAGCCGATCCCTGTATTTGGCGACGGCTCGACGCGGCGGGACTACACATACATCGACGATATCATTCAGGGCGTCCGTGCGGCGATGGCGTTTGACGCATCGATGCACGAGGTCTTTAACCTCGGCGAATCCGAGACAACGGAATTGTCGCGGCTGATCGAACTCCTTGAGGATGCTTTAGGTAAAAAGGCCACGATCGATCGACAACCTTCGCAGCCCGGCGACGTACCGATAACCTTTGCCGACATCTCAAAGGCCCGGCGAATGCTCAATTACAACCCGACGACAAAGATCGAGACCGGTATCCCGAAATTCGTTGAATGGTTCCGCTCCAAGCAAGCGGTTGACGCCTAAAAGGGCAAAACCTGCCCGCATAAGCTAAAATAACAAGCGTGACGCAGAAAGCGCATATTTTGGGGATGACCCGCGCAGAACTTGCCGAGCTTGTTACAAGCCTCGGCGAGCCGAAGTATCGCTCCGATCAGGTCTTTCGGGCTGTACACGAGCAGCGCCTTCGGTCATTCGACGAGATCACGAATCTTCCCAAAGCATTTCGGGCAAAGCTCGCGGAGGTTGCCGACATTTCGCGTATTTCGGTCGAATCGCGCTTTGTCTCGACCGACGGAACGCGGCGATATTTGATGAAAACGGCGAGCGGCCGTCCCGTTGAGACGGTGTATTTGCCGACAGAGAATCGCGACACGATCTGCTTTTCGTCGCAAAGCGGCTGCCCGCTCAAATGCGATTTTTGCCTGACGGCGAAACTCGGCCTGCTCGGAAACCTTACCGCCGGCGAGATCGTCGAGCAGATCGTGATCGTCCTAAATGACGTTTACGGTGTCGGGGCCGAGACGCCGCATGGCACGAACCTGGTCGGGATGGGTGCCGGCGAACCGTTCTTGAATTTTGAGAATCTGATCACCGCTCTTCGCCTGATGGCGGACAAAAAGGGCCTTTTCATCGTGCCGAATCGCGTTACCGTCTCGACCGCAGGGATCGTCCCGCGCATCGACGACCTCGCTCAGCTCGACGATCGTCCGCACCTTGCGATCTCGCTGACGGCTGCGACCGACGAACTTCGCGATCGCCTGATGCCGATCAATAAGAAGTGGGACCTCGATGCGTTGATGAAGGCTGCGAAGAATTTCGAGCGGAGCCTGAAGCGCGGGGAACGCTTTACGTTCGAATACGTGATGCTCGGCGGCGTGAATGATTCGCCCGAGGACGCACGCACACTCGCGGATTTGCTGAAGCGGTATAAGCTGAGACGGTTCAAGATAAACCTGATCCCGCACAACGGCGCGGAACAGCTCGATTACAACGCATCTTCGCCCGAGGCTGTCGCGGCCTTTAAGAGCACGCTCGAATCATTCGGCGTCGATGCATATGTTCGAACTCCCAGAGGTCGCGATATTTATGCAGCCTGCGGACAATTAGCGGCAAAAGCCGCGTAGCAAGCATTTTTTTTCGATGGAAATACTCATTCTCGGCATCATACTCGTAGCGCTTATGGCGTGGGCCTCGACGCGCATAAAAAAGAGTGCGGCTGCGGCGTTTGAACCGGAGACGGTCGTAACGCCTGCATTCTCGATCGACAAACCTGAAGGAATGCTCCATGTGCTGAACGGCAATCCTGAGCTTGAATTCGAGGCGTATTCTAAGGAATTCGGTAAAGGAATGCTTTCGAAGATGCGTCTTGTAAGGGCCGAGATCAAAAAGCTGCATCTGACGGGCCTAAAAGCGAAGATAGCCGAGATCAAGCAAAGCGGAAAGATCGAGGACGACCGAAAAGAGGTGATCGACGGGCGTACGTATCACGTCATCGAGATCGAAGAAGGCGGAACAAAAGTACCGAGCCGCGTCAAATATAAGATCGGCGAAACGAGCGACGCCGCGTATGTACTGAAGATCAAGGCGCTCGAAGAAGCGGATGAGAGTGTATTTGAATCGCTGGATGTAATGCTCGAGAGTTTTGTTGTAAAGAACGGCGGGACGGCCGCGTAAGTTTTATGAAGAGGGTTCTATATCTTGCATCGTTGGTTTTCGTCTTGGGTATCTTCGGAAGCGCAGTTCACGCGCAAGAGGTTTCGGCCTCCGTACCGAATGGCACGCTCAAGCGCGGTAGGTCCGTCCAGGTGACCGTAACCCTCGATATTCCACACGGCCTGCACGTCAATTCGCATCGGCCGAAAGGTGAGTATCTGATCGCAACGGTTGTTACACCGACAGGCGCCGGTTTGCGTTTTGGCGCAGTGCGATACCCTGCCGGGCATGATAAGGTTTTTGGGTTTTCAAGGAATGCTCTGAACGTGTATGAAGGCCGCGTTACATTCTCGTTTCCCGTGATCGTACCGAAGAACTTCGACAAAGATAGGGCGCACTTCCGCGTTGCGGTTCGATATCAGGCGTGTACGGACGAGGTTTGCTATTCGCCAAAAACAAAGCGGCTCAACCTATCGGCCCGCGTCCGCTAGCCCTTCCGATAACAGATAGTAGTCGGCCGGTCTTGCCATTTATTTGCTTCTCGCGTCGATACGAGAAGAAGAGGTCGGTTCGCTCCATCGTGCAGAACGGGGCGATCGAGATATTTGCGGCTTCAAGGCCGCAGGAGAGAAGCTGGTCGCGGTTCGCTGCGTGAAGATCGACGCGTGCGTGGCCAGGACGCGTCGGAACGAAATACTTTTCCGAGTCCTCGAAATTCTCCGCGAAGGCCTTCAACACGTCTTCACCGATCTCGTACTGACGGACGGTAGCAGCAGGGCCGATCGCGGCGATCATCTTCGACGGTTCCGAGCCAAACTTCTCCCGCATTATTTTTACGGTCTTAACGACGATCGAAGCGACCGTTCCGCGCCAACCCGCATGTGCGGCCGCGAAGGCACCGCTTGCAGGATCTGCGATAAGAACGGGCACGCAGTCGGCGGTTTTTACGCCGAGAAGAACGCCGTCGAGATTTGAGACCATCGCGTCCGCACGGTCATCGGAATCCGTGATGTCTGCTTCGCTCTCAATACTTTCCACCGTCGAGCCGTGACATTGATAGACGGCAGCGATCCGCATCCCGGGCGAAAAAAGCTGCAGGAATCTCCGCCGATTCTCGTAGATATTCTCACGTGTGTCCTCGCTAAAGCCCGCAAGATTCAGGCTGCCGGCAGGAAAATCCGAGACGCCGCCGATCCGCGTCGAGAACGCATTCTGAAAGCCCGCGGCCTCGAGCTGCTGCGAAATGAGTGCCTTTACGCCGCCGGCCTCTCGCCAAACGAACCCCGAATCGGCTAGAATCTCGTCTTCGTCTATGATCGTTTCAACTGGCATCGACATCGTTGAAGTTTACCGCATACGTGAAACCCTGACGAGAACGCCGCGTTTTCGCGAACGGGTTTTTACTGAAGCGGAACGCGCCTATTGCGACGCAAAAGGTGCAACCGCAGGCGAAAGCTATGCCGCGCGTTTTGCGGCGAAAGAGGCCGTCTTCAAAGCCCTCAAAACAGGCTGGCGCGGAAACCTCTCGTGGCAGGACATCGAGGTTACGATCACGACGCTTGGAGCACCCGAGGTAATGCTTCGCGGAAAGGCCGCAGAGCTTTTTGCCGCAAGCGGTGCGAACCGCATTCACATCTCGCTCTCGCATACTAGCGAACACGCGATCGCCCAGATCATACTCGAACGCGTTTAACTACTTCGCCGTTTTCTTCGGATCGATCGAAAAATATCCGATGGCCGCATCGTGATCCGAATATCGCTCGGGCCTTGTCGCATCCGAGCGATAGCTCTCCGGAAAATCCGCGTTCACCCGCGCGTAGCCAAACCCACCGACATAAGGTACGAAGTTCGCAGTTACGATCATATGATCGAGCACCTGGCCGTTGCCGTCGTAGTTATATGAATAACGCTGTGTCTGCGTGATCAGATCGACAAGGTTCACAAGGTCGGGGTTTACAAGATCCTCGGACGGATTCAGAACGGCGTCCTTTGCGGCCGGCGTGCCCTTGATCGTCCCGATGACATCGACGATGCCGTCGCTGAATTGATATGCGTTGAAATCGCCGAGCAGGATGATACGCTCATTCGGATCCGCCTTTTGCCGCGCGCTCACGAGCTTTGCGAGAAACTCTGCCTGCAGACGCTTCTTCAAGCGAACAGCGTCCTGCCGCTTCGGATCGTTGTACCCTAAGAATGATTTCAAATGGTTTACGATGACCGTGAACGCGAAAGGCACGCCCGTTTTCGGGTCCGAAACCGTCGCCTTTAGCAGCAGCGGCGGCCTGTCATTTAGATAGATCTCATTCGGCGAGCCCGGACTTGCGAACTTCTCGTCCTTTCCGTACTGCTTCGTCTCAACGACCTTCACGCGGCTGGTCTTTACCAGAAAGCCGCAATCGATACCGCGTCCGTCGTTGCCTTCTTCAAGGAAGGCCGCGTACTTCGGGTCGGGTTTGCCGGCAGCAACCGCATCAGAATTTATCTTCTCAGCGAGACGTTTCAGGACAGCAAGATTCTCCGCCTCGACAACGCCGATCACGTCGGGCATCTGCATACGTTCGCGGATCGTGAGCGAGATCTTGTTCATTCTCGCCTTCAGAGCCTCCGGCTTTACAACGTCTTCCTTGATGCCCGGATCGTCAATATCGTCAAAGAAATTCTCAAGGTTCATTCCCGCGACCGTGAATTGCCTTTCGGTCGCGGCGGGAAGTTTTACAACCGTCGATTCATAACTTTCGACAGCGGGTTTTGCGGTCGGGTCTACAAGTATCGTCCATGTGTTGTAGGAATAATGCATCACGCCCGAAAGGCCCTTGAGCGTGGTTCCGGCCGGGACATCGAGCGTCGTGCCGCCATCGAGTCCGAGGCTCTCGATACGAAGGCGTTCGGGATTCCCGTCGAACAGCTTGATGCCGGGATGGGCTTTCTGAAAACTCTCTTTCTCGCTTTTGCTCAGGAATATATATTCGAAAATATCGTAGCCCGCACCACGAAACGGTTTCTCCATTCCTTTGACGACGCCAAAGAATGTGCCGTTCGATTCGGACGTATTCTCGATATTGTTGGTTCGGCCGCCGGTCGGTGCGGTCACAAAGAGCTGCGGCACGACGACGCGCATCCCCTCATATTTTTCGAGCTCGGTGATCGAGTTCGCCTTAAAATCCGCAGCGGTGATCTCGATCGCTTTCGGGAGTGGGACGCTCCTTTCCAGCACTTGGATCCTGTCGCGATCTGCAAACATCGAAATTTCTGTTATCGGCAGAGTAGCGCCGTTTGCCGCACGCGGACGAAACTCCTGCACCTGGCCTGTGATCGAAACAAGACTGCCGATCGCGGCATCCGTCGACGGCTCATTTTTTGTGAAAACGTATATTCCCTCGCTTGTGTTCGGGTCCTTATCGACCTTGTCATCAGGAGTCTGCAGGAAGAATCCATCGCGGCGTCTTGCCGTTACAACGCCCGAGGTCTTCACCTGCTGGCGGTCATAAGGCGACATTATTCCGTCGCCCTGGATCGTCGAGATCGGAAGCTCTCTCTGTGCAAAAACGCTTCGCTGCCCGAAGGAAAGGACGGCGACCGCAAAGGCCGCCAGGAAAAATATCTGTCTCATAAAGAACTATTGAACGTCGTGCCTGCGCTCGATGATCGCCTGTGTGTTGATGGGAATTGCCGAGAAAAAGTTGTACCCCGTTAAATTCTCGACCGCATCGACGGAAACGCGGAATTGCCGCCAAGGCGTATTCGAACTAAGCGGCGGGAAGTTCGGAACTACGATCCCGAATGCTCTTGTCGAACGCGTAACACGCTGGAGATCGTTCGCACCGTTCGGCAAGATCAAGACGACCTTCCACGTGTATTTCGGGACGACGATGCGTCCGCTGGCGATCGTGCCGATGTTCCCAAGCGGGCCTGAAATGATGTAGATCTCCTTTCCCTGGCCGGCAAGCGAGCGGCAATAGTTCTCAAAATCATTCCACGGCCCCTGGTTGTTTGCGGCGAGCTGAGGAACGAAATTCGTCATCAGGAAGGTCGCTGAGTTGTTCTCGACCGAATTCGTCCTATCTCCCGAAGGACACATATGCCCGCGGTCATAACCGGAACCCGAATAATCATTGTCCTGAACATGATACCAGGCTGCCGGAAGCGCCGGATCGGGCCGATAATCATCCTGCCTCGGCGTTGTGCCGATCCAGGAGCTGTCGAGCCGCCACGCGACCCAATTCGGTGTCGCGGTCGAGCGATTGTACGACAAGGTGTACTGCGGCTTCGGCATCAGGTAATTGTTCTCATTCGCGGTATCAGCGGTTGCTCCCGATGGATTGCCAAAGAGCAGCGGGTCTTCGTTCGGATTCGGAGCGTTGACCGTGATCGTCAACTGCATATTGACGGTGCGGCCCTGCGCATCCGACGCTACCGAGGGAATTTGCTTTGCACCGCCAGATGTTCCGGCAGGGATCGTCGCCCGATAAGAAAAGACATTGTCGCCGGCCGTTACATCGCCATTGGTGCCGTCGTCAAAGAGCGTCTGGCTGCTCGTGCCGCCGATCTGCGTGAGATCTGCGACAACGGCTATATTCGTGCTTGGCGGAGTTGTCGCAGGAACGGTCGTTACGTAAATGAGCGTATTGCCCTCGGGAGCGACCGTCGTCGGGTTTGCATTGATCGTCGCAAAAAGTTCCGTGCCCGCAGCACCACAAGTCGTGGTCGTGCCGGTCGAACGCGGTGCCGAAGGATTAAGATTCTCGAAGTCCGACGAATTGTCATCCGTATCGCGGCAGCCGTTGTTCTTGCGTGCCTGGCTCGTCGAGTTCGGCGGAGCGGTCGTCCGCGTGCCCTCAAAGAAAATGTTCGTCGCTCCGCCCCAGCCGACAGCGTCGATCACCGCGCCTGTATTGTTGTCGCCCTGGCGTATCGCAAGTCCGCCTGCATTCGCCGAAAGTGAGCAACTGCATGATGTGTTGTTGTACGTGATATCAGGCGTTACCGAACCGCTGTAAGATGTCGAAGCAATGAGGTAGAACTGCCCGGGCTGAAGGATCGTCGAGGTCGTCCAGACGGCCATCGGGCCGACATCATTCGATCCGTTCGCCGAGCGGTAGACAACGCGGTAGCCGTTCAGATCGACAGGCGAGCTACTCGTATTGTGGATCTCGATGAATTCGTCGTTCGCGTTCGACGTTCCGCCGGCCTGAAACTGGCTGATCACAAGATGCGGCGACGCATTGACCGCACTTTGAGCGTCCGCTTCTACACGGTCGCTAAAGCTCCAGATAGTGAACGCGGCAATCGCCGCGATCGAAAGCAATACAAAATACTTCTTCATTATTTCGAAACTCTTTCTGCCGCCTCACACCAGGCGGCCGCACGGAGAACAAATATCTCAAATCAGCTACCTTTTTAACACAATCGTGGCTGAAAGATAAGCTGTCGGCAGCCTTTGGCTTCAGACCGAGAGCCTGATTCTCTGCGAACTTTGCGAAATGCCTTTGCGTTCTTTGCGATGAAATCTATGCGGAAAGAAGGAAAACGCGACGATGCATCTTGGATTGGCAGAAAACGCAAAGGCCGCAAAGTGAAGCCCGCGAAGGACGCAAAGGAATGTAATCTCGCAGCAGCGTCTTGTGAACTTTGCGAACGTCTTTGCGTTCTTTGCGTTTGAATCAACGTGAAAAATGCTAGACAGATACATTGCGTCTTGGATCGGCAGGAAACGCAAAGGCCGCAAAGTGAAGCCCGCGAAGGACGCAAAGAGAAATATCCGCGGCGGCATTGTTTTTTTGGTCGTTGCGATAAGCGGAAGCGCCGTCGAGCCCTTACTGACGTGCGGGCTACGGACGCCGCGCTTAGGCGGCGCTTTTCTCGGAGGCTTTTGCGTCTGTTTGTTTTCCGGCGATAAATTCTGCGATGCTTTCGGGGGATTCGCCGCCGAGAGCCATTTTTTTGGCTCCGATAACGGCTTCTGCGATCGATCCGGCACGATCTTTGTATCGGCTGTCGCGAAGGACGAGGCCTTCGACCACGCGGCGTTCAACGCGATGCCGGCCCTCGTCGGTTTGTGCCGGCTCGGTCTCGAGAAATTCAACAGGCACCGTGTGATTCTTCAACCGAACATGAAGTGCGTTCGTGATCTCGGCCGTCAGGTCGCGTATCTTGCGTACCTCGAGCTGCGAATTCGGAAAGCCAAGCCTTCCGCGCAAAGATATCTCTATGATCGGCTTTGGCTTGCCGTCTTCAGCAGGCCGAGCCTCACGACGAACCATCTCGAGCACCTCTTCAGTCAGTTCTTTTGGCCCGTCAATACCGTCCACCGAGAGGCTGAGCTGTTGGAACGGCCTGAAGTGATATTCGTCAATATGCCTGGCGGTAACTCGATTCTCCTCATCGACCTCGACCAGAAAGACGCCGCGGTCCTCACGATATTCAGCGATATTCGTCACCTCGATCGAGCCCGGATTGAAGGTCCAATTCTCGATCTCGTACCGCATATGTGTGTGCCCAAGGCCGACATATTCGACCACTGAACGCAGACGCATCAGTTCATCAACTGACAAGGCCGGTATCGGATGAACCTGATGGCCTTCGACGTCCGTGTGAAGCAGAAGTATGTGGAATGCTCCATCACGGCGGTTTGCAGCTATCGCATCCGTAAGCATCGGGATCATCCGATTCCCTTGCGCACCGAACCATTGCGAACCAAAGATCCTTGCCTGGCCAATATCAACGTAGCCGCCGCGACGAGCCGTCTCATCCCACGCCTCGTAAGTCGGAACTCCATCGGTAAATGTTGGTTCTAAAAGCTTTACAAAACCCCACGTCGAGAGCGAGCGAAGCCAGCTGTATTCGCTGTCGGTGTACTTTTGGTCGTGATTACCCTCGATCGTGATTACGGGAATGTCCGCATCACGCAGTTCGCTGAGACCTTCGACCGCGTAATTCATCGTCTCGGGCGGCACGACCCGTTTGTGAAAAAAGTCGCCGGCCATCACGACGAAATCCACCTTTTCGGCGATAGCATAACGGCGAAGCACGTCGATCCACGCATCGAAAAAATCGCGCGGGCTTTCGGCAAGCTGATAGCGTGTGCACCCGAGATGAACGTCTGCGATGTGGAGAAACTTCATACAGCTCTTTCAGCTTTTCCTAGAGTTCGAAGCAACGGCTGCAACCCTTGGATGATGCGTGCATGCCCGGCCGAACCGCAGGCGACGATCCCATTTAAATTACTTAGTTCCGGGGTGTCGTAAACCAAGGGTTCACCGTAAATGTCCGTCAGAGTGCCGCCCGCCTCTTCCAGAATGACCTGCGGAGCACAAGTATCCCAGAGTTTTGTTCGGCTGCTCAAATGGATGTAAACATCGGATCCCTGAGCGGCGATCAGCCCCATCTTCAATCCGACGGACCCGCGTTGAACGGCCGATGCGAAATGAAAATGCTCGATAAGGATGTTCATTCGCGGGCTGAAATGATTGCGGGAAAGGGCGACACGCATCTCGCTCGGGTCGCTCACGTCCCGAACTGTGAGCCGTTTTCGTGCGCCGTTCTCAACGACAAACGCGCCGCTACCCAAAGCGGCTTCGTAAGTTATTCCAAATGCCGGCAGATGCACGACGCCGACGACCGGCTTGCCGTTATCGGTCAGGCCGATCTGGATCGCAAAATCATCTTCGTGCTTAATGAATCCGGCAGTACCGTCGATCGGGTCGATGATCCACGTGCGTTTCGAATGCGTCCATTCAAGGTTCTCGCCGATATCTTCTTCTGAAAGGATCGCGTCGTCCGGAAACGCTTTCGAGAGGCCATCAACGATCAGGCAGCTCGCTGCGCGATCCGCAGCCGTCACAGGTTCGCTTTTTTGGTCGGCCCCAAGCTTTTCTTCTGCAACTATCTCACCGGCGTAGTAGCCAAGGATGAGCTTCGAAGCCTCAAATGCAAGGCTTCGTGCAGTTTCAAGTTCTCTCTCAAGCATCTACGAGGATTATACAGGCATGGCAGACAGGACGGAAAAATCGCGAAAAGTCAGTGCTTATCCACTTTCTCGGTAACCCCGCAACGCGGACAGATGAGGACCTCGGCGACGCGATCGAGCCATTTCGCCCGCGCCTGGTCGGAGAATGTCGGGAATTTACTTTCCGCTTCGCCTTCGCGGAAAAAGCGCGCGTGCGCATGCTCGACCTCCTTCTCAAGGCCGATCTCCTTTTCGCACTGTTTACAGAACCAGCCGGTGCCGTCGTTATAAAAAAGCTCCAGGTCTTGCATACATCTAAGCTTACAAGAATGGCGGTGCGGGACGCATTCTTTCGCCCGCATCGCCATCATGGTCAGTGATATTTCCGCCTTATTCCAAACTCTGCTGCGTCGGAGAACGTCGCGTCGATGGAGCGAGTAGCTTGAGCGGAATTGTTACACGCTTGCCGCCGCGGAAGACCTCGATCTGGATCGTATCGCCGATCTGCTTTTTATCAAGCAGGCGATAAAGGTCGTCATTCGTTGCAAGCCTCTCACCGTCGATGCTCTCGATAATGTCGCCGAGCAGAATGCTGCCGTCCGGTGCCTGGCTCAACCCCTTGAGGCCTGCGGTAAATGCAGGCGAACCTTGCGTTACGCTTCGGATAAGCAATCCGCTATCGACAGGAAGACGCGCACCTTGTTCCGCAAGGCTAGCAACGCTCATCGTACTTGCTCCCAGCTTCGGACGGCGAACTTCGCCAAATTGGATGAGCTGCGGGACAACACGCTTTGCAATGTTTACCGGAACTGCAAATCCGACGCCGACCGATCCGCCTTGCGGCGACAGGATCTGCGAATTGATGCCGATCATCTTGCCATATTTATCGAGCAGCGGACCGCCCGAATTTCCCGGGTTGATCGAAGCATCCGTCTGGATCGCGGCGTCGATCGGCCGGCCGTTGACCGCGCGGATCGGACGCTGAAGGCCGGATATAACGCCGGTCGTGAGCGTGCGGTCAAGGCCGAACGGGTTTCCGATCGCGAGCACTTTCTGCCCCACGACAAGCTTGTCCGAATCACCCAGCGGTATGACCGTCAAACCCGCGGGCGGATTCTCGATCCTGATAACGGCGAGATCCGTGTCAGGGTCGCCGCCGATCACTCTGGCAGGATAGGTCTTGTCACCGCCAAAAGATACCGTCAGCTTTTGCGCACCTTCGATGACGTGATAATTCGTCAAGATGTCGCCGTTGGCGTCGATCACCGAACCCGAGCCGTTGCCCTTGCCTTCCTGGACATTACCCCAAAAATCCTGCTGGTACGACGTTGTGTTGATGAACGCAACGCCCGGAGCGAGAGCCTTATACACCTCGATATTGTTCTGCTCGTCCGAAACGGTCGAGGGATCCGAAATGCCCGCTCGCGGTCCTGCAGATTCCGCCCTTATTACCGCCGAAGGATCCGCAGACTCCCTCGACGTGATGATGAGTGCTACGACGGCGCTAAGGCCGATCGCGATGAATGCCGACGCCAATGAAAGCACGAGTATCTGTCGGCCCGATAACTGATAAACCGGAGTTCTCCTCATTTTATGAATACCTCTAGCCTAAAATATAACAACACTTGAGATGCACGAAGAAATACATCCCGTTGTGCATTACATTCGATCTACGAGAAAGGTTTCAGCTAAGATATGCCCGGAAAAGGCAAAGGTTCGCGAAAATCCGGATATTTGGGCTGGTCAAAACAGTCTTGATAGGACAACGGCCGTTGCCGAAAAGAAGCCGACAACGGGGTCGTTCGCCCCACGAGCGAGGTCAGTGGCGATATAGCCGAATGCAGAAAGGCCCGTAAAAAGGTGGATCCCCATCAACCCGATGTAAACGGCCAAGGCTACGGCGAGTCCATAGCGTGCGATCGGCCGCGATCCCCAACGCATAATGACCACCGCTGCAACGGCCCCAATAGCAACTTTTACGATCAGAAATGGAGCGTTGCCAATGTCGAGGAGGCTTGCCATCAGCTGATTGCTTTCGGTCGCAACACCGCTTCGGACCCAAATGATCGTAAGCAGCGCGTCAAGAAGATTCAGTCCGAAAAGCAAGATCGCAGGCCTGGTCAATGGCATATTTTCCCCTTACAGATCCGCGTCAACGGACAACCTCAGACACGACGGCCTCTAGATCCAAGGCCTCGGATCAACGAACAGCGAACGCGGCAAAATTTACTGACTTGCCCCAACTAAACAACCAATAGACGCCGATTCCAGAAAAATAATTTCCTTTATATTACTCCGATTCAGTGCTAAAATCGAGACATTGGGACCGCACTTTTAACTATGGGCATGTTCGCTGGAGCAAGCCTGGTGTATTTTTGCTAATTTTCGGGAGGATAAACCTTTTTATGAAACGAATATTCAACAAACGGGCGATCGCTGCGGCGATCGCAGTGATCGTCGGGCTGGGCGTAACGGACGCCTTTTCTCAGAAGAAACGCAAGCCCGTCATCAGGAAGAAACGGACGACAGTGGTCAAGAAGGTCGCCACGCCCGTTTACTCGATCCCGAGCGGGACGGTAATGCGCGTACGGCTTAATTCGAAGCTTTCGTCAAAAACATCCACGGTCGGCTCAACGTTTTCATCGACCGTTACCGAGCCCGTGTATTCGAGCAACGGCGTGATCGTGATCCCGGTCGGCAGTACGGTCAACGGCCGTGTTGACAGCGTCGAAAAAGCTCGAAAAGGCGGGAAGCCGGGCACGATCGACGTGAGTTTCACTTCGGTTCGGCTGCCGAACGGAACGACGCGTTCGATAAACGGATCACTCACTGACCTCGACACAAAGGACGGCAAGAGCGACAACGAAGGCACGGCTTCAGGCGATAAGATGAAGCATCGCAAACTGATCTTCATCGGCGGCGGCGGCGCTGGCGGGGCGCTTCTTGGCGCAGCGATCGGCGGCGGCAAGGGTGCACTTATCGGCGGCATCATCGGCGGCGTCGGCGGCCTGATCACCGAAACGCAGACAAAGGGCGAGGATGTCGATGTAAAGTCTGGCACCGAGTTCGGCGTCTATCTGAACCAGTCGGTCACGCTGCCGCGATTCGTCGAAGGCACGCCGCGTCCGTAAACGAAGGTCCATCACGTTCAAGGTCCAAAGTGGTCAGCTCGGTGGCCGGCCACTTTGGACCTTGATTCTTTTTAGACTTGCCGTTACGAAGCCATCAGATCGAGTGGACGAGAAATTCCGGCGTTATGATGGTCGGCGATGCAAAGCCGGCGGCCGTGTTGAATAAACGCAGCCGGGCTTGCTTACGGATATTGGCAAGGTGGCCGAAATCCCACGTTACGAAATAGTCGAGCTTATAGACGGACGCGACGGCGTAATGAATGGCATTCGACAGAAACCGCCGGTGGATGACGCCGCGTTCGATGTAGCCTTCAGCGAGGATCGCGGCCTCTTCGGGAATGTCCAGCTCGTTCGTCTCTTTTGCAAGATTCAAGTAGCCGGTGCGGTGCGGCTCGGGAAACTGTTCGAGTTCGCGGCGGACGAGATAGGACGAAAATGCGTCGTAATCCTGCATCTCGTGCTCCCACCAGCGGATCGTAAGGTCGCGGCGAAATGCATCGCCATTGTCCAAATACGCTCCGATCACAGACGTCTCAAGATAGAGGCTCGTTTTCATCTATTGAGTCTCAGCAACAAGCGGTGTTAGGCGTATGCGGGCATTCTTGAAGTCGAACGCAACACGGTAATTCTTCAAGAAATTCCCGCCGAGTATCCCGGCCTGATCGAATCCCGATGCCTCATTGATCACATCGAGGTCGAGCGCTACGGCGACAAGCGGTGCACGAACGTTGTTGCCGAATGTAACACGCGGCAGCAGGAATGCCGGAACATCGACGGTTTCGCCGGCAACTCCAACCACCTTGTAACGCTCGTCGCTTAGGTATTTCTTGATCGCCTCGGCAGACGCTACATTGTCCGATATGACGGAAATGCTGGCTGCCGTATCAACAATAAAATTCAAGTTCGTCTCAATACCGGAAACGCCAACCTCGCCGCTCAGGAAGCCGCTCGGCGTTAGTCGCAGAGGCAGCATATGCTCGACATTTGCCTTAGAGAAAACCTGGGCCGTGTCGTCTTTGGACAACATAAGCGTGTTCGTTCCATAGTCGAGCGTGGTGAAGTACTTCGAAATAACGGCGAGCCCGAGGTATCCGTCGATGTGGTTGCGAGTGCGGACGTTCCGGATATAGACCGGGATATTGTGAACGCTGACGTCGCCCATCTTGATCTCGTTCAGGAACCCATAAACAATGGGGAATGTCCCGTCGCCACCGACGCCCCGCCCTTTGCCGCCACGTGCAACTTCCTTTATCCCAAGGGCCTTGGCAGCAGTCTCTGAAACCACGGTCATACCGCTGCCCGTATCGATCACAAAACGAAACGGCTTAGGATTATCGTTAAGGTAAACCTCGACCATCGGCCGGTTGGTCACAAGCTCGAACTTAATGCTGGTCGCACTTGCACCGCTCACATCATAAAGCGAAGGCCTATCACCCAAGTAACGCAAGAAGCTTACGAGGCCCTTGATGCGTTCGCGCCGATCGATGTCCATTTCGCCTGAGACGGCGAGAAAGCGGTCATAAGCAGTCGCCGCATCCTTATAACGATCAGCACGCGCGGACGCCTGAGCGAGCGAAAAGTAATAGTCCGGCTCACGCGGGGCAAGGTAGATCGCCCTCTTCAGACTTTTTAGCGCATCATCGACGTCATTGTCGTAATAATCGAGCATCCCGAGACTCGCCCACGCAAGATGCTCCCCGCCGTCGAGCTCAAGGGCTCGATAAAGGATCCCACGAGCCTCGCGAAGCCGGCCGCTCGCGACCAGTAGCGCACCGAGTACCGAGAGTGCACGCGTATCGCGCTTGTCCTTATCAAGGACCGAGAGAACGGTCTCGTAGGCATCGACAAAACGACGCTGTTTTGTGAGATTGAAAGCGAGTTCGGTGCGGGCCTTGGCAAAATCAGGGTCAGCCTGTACGAGTCGCTGCAGGATCTCCTCGCCCTTCTTAAGTTCGTTGTCGCGCGTGAGGCGCATCGCCTCTTTTAGCTCGTTACGAGCAGAACGCTTTTGCGAGAATGCCGGCGCTGAAAATGCCAGCACAAGGCATTGCAGGAAAATGGCGCAACCGATCAGCCGAATAGCACGTCGTGAAAATCGAATTCGGGGAGGCTGGATCATAGGCACTCCTTCTTTTGGATCAGGTCATTTGAGGATCTCGCCGGTCTTCATCGACCAAAGGACCAGATCGAGCTCGTCAAAGTCGATCCGACTGCGTCTGGCAAGTTTTTTGAGACTTTCCTCAATGGTTAGATACCGTAGCCTCGTATTTGGTGGCTTTGCCTCGGGAATTATTTTTAGTGCGGCAAGGCAGTTCAAAACGTGTTTATCAAGGATCGCGTACCCGCGAAAGCCGACATTTCGCAGAAAATGGCTTGCTTCCTTATAGCCGAGGCCCTTAATTCCCTTCTCTTGTACGAGCCAATCGCGGCGTTCAATCGGGTCTTTGAAGGCAAGAAGCCTCGCACGAAGCTTAAGATCGCAGTCCTCACGAAGAAAGCTGCGTGATTCGACGATGTAGCGAGACCTTGCATTCGGATAGCGGTGCGTGCCCGAAAGGGCATTCGCGAGCTGCTTTTGACTGCCTTCGAGGAGGAGATGGCGGACTTTCTCGATCGAGCGAATGCCCATTTTTGCCGAGCAGCCGCCCGTAAAGAAGCAAAAGACCATCTCTTCCCAGAAGCGTTGGTCTTCGCCTGTCTCCAAGACGGCGGAAAACTCTGCCAAACGGGCCCTGATCGCGGCGGCAGACGCAATGTGCGCGAGCTTAATGTTTCTCGTCGTGATCGGCGGAAGTGAGTCTTTTTTCATTCAAAAACGGCGTCGATGTTGGATTCTAGGCAGGCGGCAAGGCGAAAGTCAATCATTCCCGCGGACAGGTCGCTTGCGTTTGTCTGCATCCGATATCGCGGCAGTCTCATCTAAATGGCAGTGAGGTTGATCTTTATCAGCGAAATGTCCCCGAACGTAAAAAACTTCCAGCGCGGTCAAAAGCTGTGGTATGATTGCAACACGCCCGGCATCTCGGGCTCCGCGTCAGAATACTTTCGCAAATCGACCCAAGCAATGATCAAGGCCTCCGCGATAAAGTTTGTCGTTGTTTTCGCGTCCCTTCTTTTGGGATCTTTCGCTGTACCTGCCCAGACCACACGGCCTCTGCTCCAGGACATCAAGATCTACAAGCCGGAGCCGCAAGATACTGAAGGTTCGCTGGTAAAGCCGACCGGAATGACGTCGGCGGTCCCCACAGCACCCGTAAATGCTGTCCGCACAATGTTTCCGCTGCTTGCGGAGCAGACGATCCCCGGATATTCGGGCGTCCTTATCGAGACGATGGATGGCGGCGTTGTCGTCGAATCGAACTCGACTTCCCTTTTTAACCCAGCATCTAACGTAAAAGTCGCAACTGCCTACGCAGTGCTCAAAACCTTTGGGCCGGACTTCCGCTTTGCAACGAACGTCTATACGAACGGCACGGTTGACCGTTCGACAGGAACGCTGACGGGCAATCTCTACATCTCGGGCAAAGATCCTGTTTTTGGGTACGAACACGCTATCTCGATCGCAAACGAGCTGAATCGGCGAGGTATCCGGTCCATCACGGGCGACATCGTCGTTACGAATGATTTCGTGATGAATTACTCGGGTTCGTCGCAGCGTTCGGCAGAGACGATGCTCTCAACGCTCGATCTTTCACGCCGTTCGCCGGCGGCCGCGAGAGCCTGGATCGATTACCTGAACAACTCGGGCCGCGCGGGTATGATCCAAGGGCTTCCGAGCGTTTCGGTCGCGGGAACGGCGTCTGTCCAACCGATACCGAGCGACCTGAGGCTGCTCTTTACGCACGAATCGGCAAAGATGCGTGAGATCCTGAAGGCAACACTCTGCTATTCGAATAATTTTCTTGCCGAGCGTCTCGGCGATATGCTCGGCGGACCGTTCGGCGTCTCGCGGATCGTCGAATTGAACGCAAATGTGCCGGACAATGAATTCTCGCTCGCGACAACGAGCGGCCTCGGCATCAACCGTGTTTCGCCGAATGCAATGATGAAGCTCCTCCGCTCCTTGCAGTCGGAATTGGGACGCTATCGAATGAATTTTGCCGACATTATGCCCGTCGCAGGCCTTGACGAAGGCACGCTCGAAAATCGTTTCGACAACGATTTTTACGCCGGCAGCGTCGTCGGAAAGACCGGTACGCTGCATCGAACCGACAGCGGCGTCAGCGCACTTTCGGGCGAGGTGAATACGCAGAAAGGCAAGCTTCTCTTCGTTATATTCAACCAACGCGGCAGCGTCGGGCAGTTCCGTTCGTTCCAGAATCTCTATGTCTCGCTCGTGCAGGGGCAGTTCGGCGGGCCGCTGTCGTTCAACTACAAGGCCGTCTCGCTCGACAAGCGAATGGCGACCTCTCGGATCACCTATCCGTCGAATGCCTCGCATTGACGGCAGAGCCCTATTTCACGAAATATTTTTCACGGTCTTCTACAATTTGCCCGCAAGCGTGCGATAATTTTCGATTCTAGCCGCTGATGCCATCGATCGAAGATACAACGCCACCCGATAGTGCAGAATCTGCCGCGGAACCGACGACACCGTCTCGGCCCACAAGCGTTGCTCGTTCGGCCGGCATTGTATCGATCGCCGTAATGTTCTCGCGCCTGTTCGGCCTCGCGCGTGAGATGATCTTTGCGAATTTCTTCGGTGCGGGTTTTCTTACCGACGCGTACGTCGTCGCGTTCCGCCTGCCGAATGTCCTTCGCGATCTTTTTGCAGAAGGCGCTCTTTCGGTCGCGTTCGTAAAGGTCTTTACCGATTACCAGATAAAGCTCGGCGAGAAGGCGGCATGGCGTCTCGCAAGCCTTGTCTTCAATCTCCTTGCGGTGGTGCTGAGCATTATCTGCATCGTCGGCATCATCTTTTCAAAAGAACTTGTCGGCCTTGTCGCCGATGGATTCTCGCCCGAAAAAGCAGCTCTTGCCACGACATTGACGCAGATAATGTTCCCGTACATCCTGCTCGTTGCCCTTGCGGCCGTAGCGATGGGCGTGCTGAACACGAAGAACATTTTCGGTATTCCTGCGTCGGCATCGACCGTCTTTAATATCGTCTCGATCTGCGTCGGATTGGGCCTCGCATATTGGCTGAGCGGCGGCGGCTGGACCGTGCCGAAGGATAAGAATGCGGTTCCTGACAGCGCGGCTCAATGGGCGATCATCGGCATGTCGATCGGTACGCTGATCGGAGGGGCGTCGAGTCTTGCTATGCAGCTGCCGTCGCTCTTTCGTGTCGGCTTTCGCTTTTCGCCTGTGATCTCTCTTGCGGACGAGGGCGTCAAAAAGGTTGTCGCGCTAATGACACCCGCGATCCTCGGCACGTCCGCCGTGCAGATAAACGTGCTCGTCAATACGTATTTCGTCTCGTCGATCGACGGTGCGCAGGGCTGGCTTAATTATGCGTTTCGCCTGATGCAATTTCCGATCGGGCTTTTCGGAGTTGCGGTCGGGACCGCCGCGATCCCGGTGCTTTCGCGGCTCGCTGCCGAAGGCAAAAAGGGTGAATTTCGCGACACTATTTCGTCGTCAATGAATCTCGTATTCCTGATGACGCTCCCGAGCGCGTGCGGGCTGATAGTCCTCGGTGAACCGATAATCCGGCTCATCTATGAGCGCGGACGCTTTGACGCACTCGCGACGCAAATGACCGCAACGGCGCTTGTCGGCTACTCGATCGGATTGACGGGCTATGCGGCGATAAAGATCCTCTCGCCTGCTTTCTACGCTTTGGATGACGCGAAGACGCCGATGATCATCGCACTGGCCTCGATCGTTGTGAACTTCGTCGGTTGCTACGGCCTTCGCGAATTGTTCTCGCACTACGGCGTAACGCCTGAAACGCCCTACGGTTACGGGCACGTCGGCGTCGCGCTCGCGACATCGCTAGTCGCATTGGTGAACTTCACCGCGCTCGCGTATCTGCTTCGACGAAAGATCAGCCGCTTGAACGGCCGCGCCATTCTCTCGGCGTTCATCAAGATCGCGATCTCATCGGCGGTGCTATCGGTAGTCTGCTACACAAGCTATCATTTCATTCTGGCTCGCTGGGGTTCTTCAGGGATGAAGATGCACCTGATCGAGGCATTCGTTCCAATTGTATTGGGCGGTGCATCGTTCGTCATTTGTGCGATGCTGCTCCGCGTCGAGGAACTGCATCAGCTCTATGCAATGATGTCGAAGCGTTTTAGGAGAAGTGCCGTATGATCGCAAAATTCGAGGATAAACTCCCGGTCGTTCACCCGAGCGTATTCATTGCGAACAGCGCTGAGGTGATCGGCGATGTCGAGATCGGTGAAGATTCGAGCATCTGGTTCGGGTCGGTCGTCCGCGGCGACATGAATTACATACGCATCGGCGCACGTACAAACATACAGGACAACTGCGTCATACACGTTTCGGGCGGTACTCATCCGACGGTTCTCGGGGACGAGATAACGGTTGGCCACCGCGTACTGCTCCACGGATGCACGGTTGACGATCGATGCCTTATCGGAATGGGCGCGATCCTGATGGACGGAGTTCATGTCGGCGAGGAATGCCTGGTCGGTGCCGGTTCGCTTCTTACGCCGGGTACGATCGTGCCGCCGCGGTCGCTCGTTATCGGTTCGCCCGCTCGCGTAAAACGTGAACTCACAGAGGACGAGATCGAGTTCCTCGATCGTTCCTGGCGAAACTACACCGAGTTGAAGCTGCGCTATTAGATCTTTTTCGCGTCCTTTTCGCGTGATTCGCGGGCAATGGCTTTCGTATTCGACCTTACCGAAGCCCGCCCTGCAAGCCGTTATCATCGCTCAACTTGCCGCCGAAAGCTCGGCCTTGCTCTTTATGGAGATGCGTTTGAGAGTTCCCCGCGACATTTTCTTCACACTGGTCATCCTCATCCTGTTCGTCACAACGCTGTCCGCACAGGAGAAGGTCCTGCCTTCAGTTCGCACAATGCAACCACGAACCGCCGAGCCCGTCGATTGGAAGCTTTCCCGCGGAGCTCACTCCTTTGAGGTCGAAGCAGGTTTTTCTCCAACGCAGCCGATATTCTTCAGCGGACGTAAGGAATACGACACGGATGGCCGCAAATTCGGGATGCTGAGCTTTCGGTACGGCCGCGTTATCGGCACAAAAGGCCCCGTAACTTACGAATATCTTGCTGAGGTCATACCCGTAGCGCTCGCTTTCAACAACGAGGTGATCGATAAGGCCGCACCGCCGGCCACACCGCCTGTGACGAAGCGTGAGACAACGTATGCCTTTGCATTCGAACCCGTGAGTTTTCGGTTCATCTTCCGCCCGAAAAGACGCGTTAAGCCATTCGTGCAGACCGGCGCTGGGTTCCTATTCGCGAAGAAACCGATCCCCATTCCCGGCAGCCTGAGTTACGATTTTGTCGGCGATTTCGGCGGCGGCGTTATGTACAGCCTTTCGAAACGAAGGACCATAAATTTCGGCTATCGATACTTTCACATCTCGAATATGAACATCGGCAGGATAAACCCCGGCTATAACGCGAACGTCTTCTACGTCGGCTTCTCATTCTTCAACAAGTAGCTTTTGCTGCTGCAAATAGAGCGAAACAAACGCTAATAAGATTCGCAGGATCCGGCAGCGATACCCAGCCTTTATTCGCGCTGGTTCGTGTGATTCGCGGGCGGCTCTGCTGTAATATATCTATCGTTTATGGCATCAACTAATCCGGCACGCGGAACGCGCGATTTCCTGCCCGCCGACGTAAGAAAACGCGAGTACGTAATCGGCATCATCAAGCGAGTTTACGAGTCCTACGGCTTTGAGCCGCTGGAGACGCCCGCCTTCGAGAACCTCGAAACGCTCACGGGCAAATACGGCGAAGAAGGCGGCCAGTTGATGTTCAAGATCCTGAAACGCGGCGAAAAATTGGTTCAGAGTGCGAGCTTTAGTTCGTCGGAACGCGATGAATCGCGCACTCTGAACGACCTCGCCGACCTCGCCTTGCGCTACGACCTCACCGTGCCGCTCGCACGTGTCGTCGCCAACAATCGGAACAAGCTACCGGTTTTGTTCAAACGCTATCAGATACAGCCCGTCTGGCGTGCCGACCGCCCGGCAAAAGGCCGCTATCGCGAGTTCTATCAATGCGACGTCGACTGGATCGGCTCAACCTCGCCGGTCGTCGAGGCCGAATTGATCTCGGCAGCCGCAAAGGTCTTGTCCGAGCTCGGCTTTCACGACGCGGTCTTTCGCCTCAACGACCGTCGGCTTCTAACAGGTATTTTGGATGCATGCCAAATAGTGACCGACCTTCACAGCGACGCCCTTGTCGCGCTCGACAAACTCGACAAGATCGGTTCGGATGGCGTTGCGAAAGAACTCGCCGCGCGCGGTATCAGTTCAACCGCTGCCGATGCGTTGCTCGATCTTTTCTCCACTTTGTCGACGATGAACAATGCGGAAAAGCTCACTCACCTGCGCAGTTTCGTCGGCCAAAACGAAGACGGCGTCGCCGGCCTTGAAAGCCTCGAACAAATCTTGAATTTTGGGATCTCAGATCTGAAATTGAACGTGGATCCTTCGCTCGCTCGCGGCCTATCGTACTACACCGGAATGATCGTCGAGGTCAACGTTCCCGATCTCGCAGGCAGTCTCGCAGGCGGTGGCCGTTATGACGGCCTGATCGGGATGTTCGGAAAAGAGCAGATACCGGCGTGCGGACTTTCGCTCGGGCTCGAACGCATTCTCGTCGTGATGGACGAACGCAGAATGTTCCCACCCGAGATCGCGGAGTCAACCCCTGCGGACGTCCTCGTGACGATCCACGCCGAAAATACCGCCGCCGAGTCGCTAAAATTCGCTGCCGAACTGCGTGCCGCGGGTATCCGCACAACCGTTTATCCGGACGCCGACAAGCTCGGTAAGCAGCTTAAATACGCCGCCTCGATCAACGTCCGCGCCGTGTGCATCCTCGGCGAATCCGAGATCGCTGCCGGCACCGTCACCATCAAAAATATGCTTACCGGCGAACAACAAACCATCGAACGCGCCTCCGCCGCCTCATTTATCCGCGGTGAATCCGACTAGATCGACGGTTTTTGTCGTTCGCCGAGGCTCCATCCGGACAACACACCCGATCCGCGTAGTGGATCAAGTATTTAGCCACAATCACAAGATTGTGGAGCATGCAAAAGACAAACCCGATCCGCGTAGCGGATCATAGCATTTAGCCACAGTCGCAAGACTGTGGAACGCGTCCAAAAACAAAATACGAGTTCACGTAAGTGAACGACAGCCCAATGCCGCACACATATTCGAATCTCATCTTCCACATCGTTTTTTCAACAAAAGAGCGGCGGCCCTTGATAACTGACGAGCTGCGCGAGCGGCTGTATGAATACATAGGCGGCACGATTCGCGGTCTCGACGGGACGCTGATCGAGATAGGCGGCATCGCTGATCACGTGCACATTTTACTGGCCGTCAAGCCGACCGTAAGGTTGTCGGACTTTATGCGCGAGCTGAAGTCATGTTCCTCGAAATGGGCAAACGAGATAGCCCGCAGCAGGTTCGAATGGCAAACGGGATACGGCGCGTTCACGGTCAGCATGTCGCAGATCGAGGTGGTTCGGAAATATATTCGCAACCAGGCACGTCACCACGCTAAGATGAGCTTCGAGGACGAATTCAAGAAACTGTTGGACTTGAGCGGGATCGATTTTGATGAAAAATATCTTTGGCGCTGATCTGTCGGTTGCTAACGCAACCTCGGCTGGTGGTTCGTCGGGCATCCCATAGCTATCGCTATGGGCTAAATGCTGCGATTCGCTCCGCGAATCAATGCGATTTTGTTGTGCAGTTATACGGTTACGCGAATCGTAACTGCCATGCTGTGAGCGATTTTCCGAAGCCAATAGCGGTGACCCTTTGACGTGCCAATCACTTCTTCGCATAAATCATCAGCTAAAGGCTGCGATTCGCAACGCGAATCAATGCGATACGACGTGCGTCGGGTGCGAAACACCCATTCGTGAAATTTTTTTCACAAACCCCTTGACAAGTGTGATACAATGTTTCATAGATGCGACGCAACGCATCTTTGATCTATGATCGCCGCTTTGTTCCTTCCCCAGATCTTTCTAACGGTAAATCGCCTAAGCTCCAATAAACAAATGAGTTACGTGCCGTCGGTGCGCGTTGGAACGGGTTGGGCGAGCGAGGTGAACGGATGGCGTACTCGAGGCCTGAAGTTCGCGATTTGCCGGCGTCGTGTGGTAGTCTTAGGGCTGTATTTTATGCGAAGGGCCTGTGGTATTGCCGTACAGGCTTTCCAACGTTTGGGCTCACCGTCGTTCCCTATGAAAAGCGCAAAGGCCATTGCCGTTCTCGGTTCTACCGGCTCGATCGGCTGCAACACGCTGAAGGTTGTCGAGCATCTCGGCGACGTGCGTGTGGTTGCGATGGCTGCGGGTCGAAATACGGAGAAGTTCGTCGAGCAGATCGAGAGATTCTCGCCGGAGCTCGTCGCGTGCGGTGATGAAGAGTGTGCAGAACGGCTCGAACGGGAAATTGCAAAGCTCGACAAACGGCCCCGCATCGAGTGCGGCGAAGCGGGCCTTGTGAGCGTCGCCACGCACGAAGAGGCCGACACCGTCGTGTCCGCAACCGTTGGTGCAGTTGGGTTCATCCCGACGCTGCGGGCGATCGAGGCGGGAAAACGCATCGCTCTTGCGAACAAGGAAACGCTCGTAATGGCGGGCGAATTGATGACGGCCGCGGCGGAGCGTTCGGGTGCCGAGATCGTGCCGGTTGACAGCGAGCACAACGCCATTCACCAGTGCCTTCGCGGCGAACGAAGTTCGGAGGTTCGGCGTCTAATTTTGACGGCCTCGGGCGGGCCTTTTCGTAGCTGGCCGAAAGAGAAGATACTTAACGCGAGCCGCGAGCAAGCCCTCGACCACCCGAACTGGAAGATGGGCGAGAAGATCACGATCGATTCTGCAACCCTTATGAACAAAGGGCTTGAGGTGATCGAGGCACGCTGGCTGTTCGGATTCGGAGCGGACGAGATCTCGGTGATCGTGCATCCGCAATCGATCGTGCATTCGATGGTCGAGCTGATCGACGGTTCGATAATTGCACAGCTTGGCGTCCCCGATATGAAGCACGCGATCCAATACGCACTGACGTTTCCGGAACGCCGTTCGGCCTCGTGCGAAAGGCTCGACCTTGCGAAGATCGGCAAGCTCGAATTCGAGGATCCGGACACCGATCGGTTCCCCTGCCTCGGCCTTGCGTTCGAAGCGCTGAGCACAGGCGGTACGATGCCGGCAGTTTTGAATGCGGCGAACGAGGTGAGCGTTCAGGCATTTTTGGATGGGAAGATCGGCTTTAGCGAGATCTCGGAAACGAATTCACGTGTGATGCGCGAACACATTTCGCGGCCCGCGGACACTCTCGACGCCGTCCTCGATGCAGACTCTTGGGCGCGGACGCGCGCTATAATGGAAATTGGGCCCGCCGCGGCAGTATTTAGCGGAAATTAACTGATGTTGAACGTTCTAATTGCAATTCTAGCGATCATTTTCGTCCTCGGGGTCGCGATCAATATCCACGAATTCGGGCACTTCATTATCGCGAAGCTCTTTGGGATGCGCGTGGAGGCATATTCGTTCTTCGGCCTCGGGCCGCGGCTCTTTGGCGTAAAGATCGGGCACACGGATTATCGCGTCTCGGCGATCCCGCTCGGCGCGTATGTGAAGCTTTACGGCGATGAGTCGAATTCGGGCCTTGAGGCCGCGGACGAGACGACAGAGCCAGTACCCGATAGCGAACTTTACGAATTGCGTCCGCGCTGGCAGAAGTTCCTCGTGATGCTCGGCGGTCCGTTCATGAACTTTGTCCTCGCGCTTGCGATCCCGCTCGGCATTGCACTCTGGCTCGGCGTTCCGGCAAATCCTGCCCCGATCGTCGGTTTTGTAAAACCGGATGGTGCCGCGGCACACGCAGGGATCCAGGCTGGCGACCGCATCGTTGCTTTCCAGGGCGAAGAAAATCCCTCATGGACGCGCATCGAGGATGACGCGCTGCTTATCCCCGAAAAGGCAGTGCCGATCTCGGTCGAACGCGACGGCAAGCGTCTCGACCTCACGATCACACCGACACGGCTTACGCAAAGCGGCCAGTCGGTGGGCATCCTGGATATGGATCCGGATACGGGCACCGAACCGGTCGTCGTGAGCAGCCTCGACACGTCGCTGCCGGCGGCAAAGGACGGCGTCCAGGTCGGCGATTGGGTGAAGGCGGTCAATGGCGTGAATATCACGAACATCCGCAAAATGCAGTCCGTCGTTACGGAATCAAAAGGCCAGCCGCTCGCACTCTCCATCGACCGCAAAGGTGAGCAAGTCACCATCACCACACACGCGGAACAAAAGGATGACCGTTGGCTGATCGGCATCGGATTTGACCCGAGCCTGCTGGCGAAACGCGACTCGGTCGGCCTTGCCGGCGCGGCCGCATTCGCGGTCGATCAGAATATGCGTATCCTGCGGCTTACCGGCGTTGCTCTCGGCCAGGTCGGCACAGGTGAACGCTCCGCACGCGACACACTCTCCGGCCCGATCGGCATCGGGCAAGCGATCGTGAATCAGGTTTTCGCTGCCGGATTCTTCGGGCTACTGCCGCTTTTGATGGCCATTAGCCTAACGCTCGGCGTAATGAACCTGCTCCCGATACCGATGCTCGACGGCGGCCAGATAATGGTGCTCGGCATCGAGAAAGTTCTCTCCTGGTTCGGCAAAACACTCTCCATCACCGCCCGCGAACGTATTCAGCTCACAGGCCTCGGCATCGTCCTCCTGCTGATGATGACCACCGTCTTTTTCGACGTCTCAAGACTGCTCGGGAAGTAAGGTTGAGGCGTGGGTGGAAGTGGAAGTTATGGGTTGAGGCTTGAGAGTTGTTGCTCCCTCCGCGGTTTTGCGGGTTGCGAATTGGACGCTGAGGGTTTTTGATTTGAGATTTGAAATTTACGATTTGAAATTTGAGATTTCAGACCTCACTTTGCGATTTTGCGAACTGAGGCTTGTGAGTTGCGGGTTTCGATTTGAAATACAGTTGGCTGGGAATCTAGGATATTTAACTTTGAGAAGTAGAATCTGAGACTTTAGAACACCCGCCCGTTCGGGCACGGATCTGAGCCACCAATGAAATACTCCACATTCGAGGAACTGCCGGTTTGGCGGGCAGCGATCGATCTTGCATTGAAGGTTTTCGGGTTTACGGCAAAAGCAGATTTTCGCGGCCTCGGCGATACAAAGAGTCAGCTTGAACGTGCCGCCCTTTCCATCTCAAACAACATCGCCGAAGGCTTTGAACGCGGCACCACCGCCGAGCTGATCAATTTCCTGTACATCGCAAAAGGCTCTGCGGGCGAATCCCGCTCGATACTGCGTTTGTGCGAGCGGTCGCAACGCTTTTCGTCGGCCGGGGCCGAGATCGCGAATTTGATCGGAATGGCCTCGAATACGTCCCGGCAGCTGCACGGCTGGATAGAGTCATTAAAGAATTCGGACATCAAGGGTGTAAAATTCTTAACAGAGAAGGTGCGTGCGAAGATCGAACGGGATAAGGAGTTTGCAGAGTTCGATCGTGAAATGGCGGAGTTTCGCGTGCGGCATGAGGACTGGCTGAACCGCCGTGCGGTCGACCCGAACGCGAAGCTGGAGTAGGGCGTTGAGATCTCGGCGCTGAGAACAGCGTGCAGTTGGTGGTTGACGCGCGGGGTCGTCGGGTTGGTGCAGGGAATTTTTATATGGCTCGAAGAGTTACAAGAGCGGTAAAGGTAAGGGATATACAGATCGGCGGTGGTGCGCCGGTGGTCGTGCAGTCGATGACGAAGACGGACACGACCGATGTTGACGGAACGCTAAAGCAGATCGAGGAGATGGTGGCGGCCGGATGCGAGATCGTCCGCATTGCGGTTCCGGATGACGCTGCAGCGGACGCTCTAAAGGAGATACGCAAACGCACGGATGTGCCGCTTGTTGCGGACATACATTTTCACTACAAGCTCGCGTTGAAGGCGCTGGATGCGGGCATCGACAAGCTCCGCATCAACCCCGGGAATATTGGAAAGATCGAGCGAGTACGCGAGGTCGTGCGTGCGGCCGAGGCACAGAAAGTGCCGATCCGCATCGGCGTAAATGGCGGTTCGCTTGAGAAAGATCTGTTGAAGAAATACGGCAGTGCGACGGCTGAAGCGATGGTCGAGAGCGGAATGCGGCACGTGCACATTCTCGAGGACCTTGGCTTTTCGGACACGATCATCTCGCTTAAGGCCTCGGACGTGAATCGAATGGTCGAGGCGTATCGGCTGATGGCTGAGAAGGTCGATTATCCGCTCCACCTCGGCGTTACGGAGGCGGGAACGCCGTTCGGCGGCACGATAAAATCCGCGATCGGCCTCGGCATTTTGTTGAATGACGGCATCGGCGACACGATCCGGGTTTCGCTTGCGGCCGAACCGCACGAAGAGGTTCGCGTCGGCTGGGAAATTCTAAAATCTCTCGAACTACGAAAACGCGGCGTGACGGTCGTTGCATGCCCGACGTGCGGACGGCTCGATATTGATAATTTTGTCGAGATCGTGACCGAGGTTGAGCGGCGGCTTGCGCACGTCGAGGAACCGCTGCATCTTTCGATCATGGGCTGCGCGGTGAATGGCCCGGGCGAGGCACACGATTCGCAGCTCGGCATCACGTTCGGCCGAAATGTCGGGATGATATTCAAGAATGGCGTACCGATGCGCAAAGTTGCGGGCGAGAATATCGTCGAGGAATTCGTAAAAGAGGTGGAGCTTCTGCGTACGGAAGGCCCCTCGGTCTCGCCGCTTGAGGCCGCGAAAAAACTCGTCAAATTAGGCTAAGGGTAGAGTATCGTCAGCGGCCACGCCGGGATATTCCTGAGCACTCCGAAAACAAACAACACCGCAAAGAATCCGTAAACGAACTTCGGGTTGGTCGGCCACATCGGCAAGCCTTTTTTGCGGATGCCGACAAGAAGAAGCGAGACGAAGATCCACGCAAATGCAACCGCCCACACGGGAACAAGCAGATTAAAATCCAACGCCGTAACAATGTCGCCGTGAAAAAGCGCGTGGAAGGCACGCGTCAAGCCGCAGCCAGGGCACGCGATGCCGGTCAATGCGAGCAGCGGACAGACGGGAAAGAAATGCGCCTTTGACGGGTCGAACGCCGCGACCATCCCAGAGCCGACAGCAAGCGCACCGGCACCGGCAAGGGCCGAGAGCCTTGTCAATTTCGATGGATCTTCTAACGCAAGAACATTCATTTGCGGCCTAATTCATACTTACCGCTTTTCGGCGGCCATTGTCAAAAACATTGCGTCGGTCGCGACCCTTCGATTGATGTTCACGGCGAGGTCGCGGCGGAGCGTTTCGATCTCGCCGAGCCAATCCGCGAATCGCGAAGGTGCGGCAAGACGCGCGAGGCTTTGATAGCTTTCGGCCATTTCGGGGTCGAGTATCTTTGATGGATCGACGCCGCAGGCAAGCCGCCAGACATCACGCACAACCGCCTCGAGAATGTCGAGATTCTGCTCAAAATCATCCTTGTTCTTTGCGTCGTTCAGCTCTTCGGATATCTTCAGCAAAGCGGCCGTGTCGCCATCGACGATCGCCGAACGCAGGACGCGTGCCGCACGGTCACGCATATCGCGATACTTGGCGACGTCGATCTCGACGGCACGCCCGATGCTTCCATGAGCGACGCCTGCAGCCAGGCGTGCTTCATCGTGTGAGAAGGCACGTGTCTCGATCAGATATTCCTCGATCGCCTTCCGGTCGATCGGTGCAAAATGTATCGTCTGGCAGCGTGAACGGATCGTCGGCAAGAGCACGTCGGGCCGAGCCGTGACGAGGATGATGTGCGTCGTCGCCGGCGGCTCTTCGAGCGTTTTAAGAAGCGCGTTCGCAGCCGCGTCCTTCATCAGGTCGGCATCATCAATGATGAAGATACGTGCCGCGGCCTCATACGGATTGAAGTTCGCCTCGCGTTCGAGATCGCGTATCGCGGCGATGCGAACATTCCGTTTGTGCGGAAAGACCACGCCGACATCCGGATGCTCGCTGAAGATGATCCGGTCAAAGTCCTCTGCCTTGTCAGAGTTTGGAGGCGATATATTGCCCACGCGTTGGCAGCTTGCGCAGGTGCCGCAAGCTTCGCCTTCCGACGGCTCACGGCAGACGAGAGCACGCGCGGCCTCGATCGCAAACTGCTTTTTGCCGACGCCTTCCGGGCCGACAAATAGCAGCGAATTCGGCAGCCGCCCTTGCTGGATCAGCCGTCGAAGCGTGAGTTTTGTAACATCGTTGCCGATGAGTTTGCTAAACACTTTTCAGGTGCTCCGTTACGATATCGAGCGTTTCTTCCGCGATCTCGTCAACGCTGCGGTTCGCATCGATGACGCGAAAACGCTCCGGTTCTGCCGCGGCAATATTTAAGTAACCCTCGCGGACGCGCCGATAAAAATCCAAAGATTCCAGATCCATCCGATTCTTCTTGTGTTCGCCGCGGAACGCCATACGATCGACCGCGCTTTCCGGATCAATATCGAAGAAGAGCGTAAGATTCGGCTTCAGGCCGTCGGTCGCGATCGCTATCACGCTTTTTATCAATTCGAGGTCAAAGCCGCGTCCTGCTCCCTGATAGGCGGTGGTCGCGTCGGCATAGCGGTCGGAAATGACAATGCGTCCTGCCGCGAGTGCCGGGAGGATCAGATGCTTGACGTGCTGCGCGCGGTCGGCGGCAAAAAGGAGAAGCTCGGCGAGCGGTTCGACATCCTGTTTTGTTTCGAGAAATGCCTTGCGGATCTCGCGGCCGAGCGGCGTTCCGCCGGGTTCGCAAGTGAGCAGACAGTCGCGGCCCGCACGCTCTAAGCTCTCGGCGAGCTTTTTCAGCTGAGTCGTCTTGCCGCTTCCGTCGATGCCCTCAAAGGTTATAAAACTGCCTTTCAAGCCTGAGTCTGTTCGGCCGGTGCGGGCGAATGCGAAGCCGGTCGGCGCTCCTGCGTTATGGACGAGATCGCGTGTTTGAAGACAAGTACGTCGGGCCCGCCGACGTCGAGGAGAAGGGAGAATTTGTCAAAACTCTTTATCCGGCCCGTAAGAGTTGCTCCCTGGAGCAAATGTACGACAACGTTCAGCCTCTCCCGCCTGGCTGAATTTAGGAACGCGTCCTGAATATTCTGGGCAGCCTGCTTCTCCATCTTTTCTCCTCTTGAACAGCAATAATTGTAACGGCCAAGACCTTGTGCGGCGATTATATCAGAATTCGGCTTATATCCGAATTAGTCCTGTTTATACGCATTTTATGCAATATTGTTTACATATTTTAGCACCTTCGCGGCGACCTCGCGGTCACCGCCGAAGCCCTCGAACCACACCGCTTTACTTTCTTTACGAAACCAGGTGAGCTGACGTTTCGCATAATTTCGCACATCCTGCTGCGACTTTTCGATAGCGTTTTCGAGCGAACGCTCGCCGCGAAGGTATTCGCAGACGCGTCGATAGGCATGCGCACCGAGTGCATTGCCATTCTCGCGAACACCGTCGGCAAGCAGACGCCTTACTTCATCGACAAGCCCGGCATCGAAATGTTCGAGCGTGCGGGCGTTGATCTTCTCATAAAGGATATCGCGCGGCGGCGACAGTACGACAAGCGAGATGCGTTCGGCGAAATCAGGCGGTTCAGGCCGCTCGGGCTGAAGGACAGAGATCTGTTGGCCGGTCTGCTCGATCACCTCAAGAGCGCGGATCACACGGACATGATCGCGAACAGGCAGATTCTCGGCGGCCTGCGGGTCGAATTTTGCGAGCATTGCGTGAAGGTATTCGGGGCCGTGTTCTGCGTGGAGTTTGCGATATTTTTCGCGAAGCTTCGGGTCGGTCTTCGGGCTCTCAAAAAGCGGCCGGCAAAGCGTCCGCAGGTAAAAGCCCGTGCCGCCGACCAGTATCACACGCTTTTTGTGCGATTCGATCTCGCGGATCTTCGCTTCGGCATCCTTCGCCCAATCGGCGGCCGTGTAGTCGATGTTCGGGTCGACGTAATCTATCAGATGATGCGGAATGCCGCGTCGTTCTTCGGCGGTCGGTTTTGCGGTCGCGATCTCGATCCCGCGATAGATCTGGACGGAATCGAAATTCACGACCTCGCCGCCAAGCTCTTCGCCAAGAAAGACGCCAAGAGCAGTTTTACCCGACGCGGTCGGCCCCGCGACGGCAATTATAGGCTGATCTTTGCTCGAAGTCGGCACACTGCTGATTCTAGAGCAGTTCGACAGCGTACAAAAATACGCGCCTCCAAGTGATCGAAAGCCGTGCCCGCGCAAAAACCTGCAGCTTCCCTATTTTTGCAGCGTAGGAAGGATAGCGTTCAGCCTTCGGAACTTCTGTACCGGCGTGTCGTTTCGCCGCCACGGGATCATAACGTCTGGCGTAATTCCGTTGATCTCGTTCGTGCCATCAGGACGATAACGAACGCAGTCCGGCATATGGAGCCGCAGCTTGCTATTCTTGAGCACGGTCGAGATGCCTCCGTTCGTATAGCCGCATCCGGCCCCGAGCGACGGCATACCGATCACAGTTGCGGCATCGTTATCGCGAAGGAGAGCCGTAAATCCCTCAGAGGCAGAGGCACTGCGTTCATCGATCATTACAAAGAGCGGCCCTGAATAAAGTCCTTCTGCATATTTATAGCGGCTGGCGGTAAAGAAAAGGTCACCGAGAACGGTGTCCGTCAGCTCGCCGGGTGCTGCGTAAGTAACGCCTGCATTGAGCGATCGTACGACGTTCGTGCAGCCGGGCTGCTTGTTCTCCCAAAGCGGTGAAAGGTCGCACGTCTTTTCGGCCTCCGCAAGGTCCTTTCGAACCGCCTTCTCGGCTACCTTCAGTCGAGCCTGCATCGCAGGCGGTGCATCAGGTATCGCGGCCACAATATCCGTCAACCGTTCCTTAAGATCCTTAACCCAATGCGGATGCCGAATGAAGCCGAACGTCGATATCTTTAACTTCTTCTTCGTCAGCATTCGCGCCATTGGCTGATAGACATCGCTGCCGCCGCCGTTGCCCGTAACGTCAACGATGACGAACGCGACCTTCGCCTTGCGAACCTCTTCCAGCTGAAGGCGGAATGCGTCTACATAGAGATCCGCGGCCTTTTGCTCAACTTTCCCGCTGCATTCGCCATCGCAGTCGGCATCTTCTTTAATGTTGAGCTCGGCGAGGGCCGTGCGACAAAGAGAGGGCATGTGCTGCTCGGAGAAGCTCGGGATCCGCAGAATGCCGTACTGTTTTCCGTCCGATAGCGTTCCGATGCCGGCGGGAATATATGCCGAAGAAGGCGTATCGATCTTTCGAAAGCCTTCGCCCAATGCAAAGTCGATCCCGTCGCGAAAGGCCCGCTCGCGGAAACCAAGCCGTTCACAAAGCCCTTCGGCCTTCTGCTCGGATGAGTTTGAATTTTGCGTTTTCGGCCTCTCGCCTTGCAGGTGGCCGTCGCCAAAGCTTTCAACAAATGTCCGCAAAGCCTGTATAACGTCGGCCTCGCTCTTTGCAGAACGGATCTTCGCCTGGGTCGATTCCGACAGCGCTTTGAGGTCAACGCCCCGCTCGGCAACCGCCCACTCGAGATTCGCATAGTGAGAGGACATCTCTCTTTTCATCTGCGAAAAATCTTCGAGCCACGCCTCGTTGTTCACTGATTGGGCAGCAACAAAACTAGAGAGAAGAAGAATGAAAACAAATATACGCAACATAAAGATCCATGGGCCGCCAAAATGCGATCATGACCGTTTTACGCTCAGTTCTCTCTATTGTTCCGTGAAAATTTTTCGCCCGCTGCGGATCTCACCAAAGTAGCCGGGTGAGCCCGACAGCGAGAATGAGCACTAGGATGATCAATGCTCCGACTATCTGTCTCGACGAGAATCTCATTTCTTTGCGTTAAAAAGCTCGACAGGGTTTATCTTGAATTGCAGCATTTTTGCGGTGTCGCGGCCGGCATCGCCGCCCTTTCTCTGCATCGTGATACGGCCGATCTTGAGGTTGCCGCCGCGTGTCAACGAGACCTCGCCTTCGCCATAAAACTCGACGGTTCTTTGCGATGACCGAAGCACCCATTCCGTTTTTTCCGCGGGCTTAAATGCGACCATTACCCAGCTCGCGCTGTGCTCGCCGTCGCCCGCAAAAAGGTCCGAGACGATCGCCGCTTTGTTCTCGGTGAAGAATTTGACGACGGTGTCTTTTAGCTTTGGGTCGATCTCATCGAGGAACATTCGCTCTTTCGAGCGGCCGGGCTTCGTCGGCGGGATCTCACCGACAAAGAGCTTTAGTGCGGTGACGACATCCGAAGGCATCTTCCACATCTCGGCGTAATGCGAGAGCCAGCGTTTGTCGATCTGGTTGAATCCCTGCTGGCCCGAGACAAGCTTTATCGAGATGCCTTCGCGGCGGATGCCGGCCTTGGTTTCGATCGTGACCTCGACATCGGCTTTTTCGCCGTGCGGTTTTGCCGCGCGAAGCGAGATGATGTCCTTCGGATCGAAATTCATCTCGCGAAGCCACGCCTTTGCGTCGTCATCCGACTTGTAAGAATTGAACTTATCGCGGATCGCATCCTCGTTGCGAAATCCGCCTTTTGCGGTGTCGGAACCGAGCTTTGCCTTTGCGGAAGTTTGCGCAAAGACGCTCGTCGCCGCGAGAGCGCAAAGGATCACGCCGATGAGCAGCCTGCACTTTGATCGGTTCATAAAGCCTGTCATCTATTCAGTTAGTAAGCTCGCGTCAGATCGACGCCCGTGTAGTAGTGTTTGATGATCTCGTCGTATTTGACGCCCATTTTTGCCATTCCATACGCACCGTATTGGCACATTCCGACGCCGTGGCCCCAGCCGCGTCCTGTGAATGTATAGGTCGCAACGCTTGCCCCGCTGTAACGTTTATTCATCACGAAAAGCTGCTCGGGAAGCCGCAGTGCAGAGCGGATCTTGCCGCCCGAAAGCGTCTTGATGCCGTTCGAACCGACGATCTCGATCTCGATCGGACGGCGTGAATAACCAACCTTTTTGATGTTCACATCCATCAAGGTCCCGATGTCGCGGACATATCGCGAGAGCCGAGCCTTTAGTGCGCCGGCCGAGACGGTCTTTGTCCAATTCGTGAACGGCGACATATTCTCGGCACTGGTCGGCGTCGTCGTCGGCTGCACTTCGAGATAGATGACCGCGCCGGTGCCGTCGGTCTGATACGCGATGTTCTCGCCGCCGACGAGTGCGGTTTCAGAAACCGGATAGAGCGTTTCGCCGAATTCGCGAAAGAGAAAAACGTCCGGCCGAACGGCGAGCGTTCTTGAGCTACGGCCTGAGCCGATGATGAGTTTGCCATCCGTCGAGGCTTTTGCGGTTCCCTTTTGAAGGTCGGGCAGCCAATTTTTCTTCTTGTAGATCTGGCCGATCAGGCGAAGGAATTCTGCACGCGTAAAAGGCTTTGCGGGCTTGAGCGTCAGGTCAGGATGCAGGATGAACAATCCATCGCGAAGCAATGCCGCGAGGTCCGCACGCTTCTCTTTCGGCACCTCTGCAGCGTCATCGAACGTTAGCTGATAAAAGACATCCGAATCAGAAAGAAGCGTGTCGTTGACGCGCGGTTCGTAGAACAGCTTTGCGAGCGTCGAAGCCAATTCGAGCGGCCTTGCCGTATCGTGCGTAACGTTCGGGAAAGGCTTGCCGGCCTTTGCCGCGATCTGGTTAAGCCAGTTCGACATCTCGTTCTCGTTCGGCACGCTGTCGAACCAATCGTCGGTCATCTCTGCGGTCGAAAGGTAAAAGCCATTCGACGCAAGACGCGACATAAACCGTGCGAGTTCGAGGTGGCCGGCGTCACGCAGCTTTGCGGGGCGTCGCGACGTGCGTATCGTGAACGGATCGAACTGCCGGCGGCCTTCGAGCGAACATTCAACGCCCTTCAGATACGGCGCGTCCGTGCCGAAAATATTCTTGCCGTCCTCGGTCCGGCCGCCGCACGTCGAGGTGAAATACGCCATTATCGGCTCGCCGTGGTAAGTTGCGACGATGCCGGTGGTCTCACGAACGGCACGCGTCCCCATCGCCGTCTCTATCGACACGCCCTTGTAAACTTGTGAATAGACGGTCGGCACCATATCGAAGCCTTTTGTTTCGTAACCGCCGATATTCGCAATGGCGTAGGTGCGCGCAGCAACGGCCTGCGCCTTTTGCGCTTCGATCGCAGGAAGGCCGAGTTCGCTCGGGACGACGCCGAGAAGATAATCCTCGAGCGGCACGACGTTGACGACAGAAAGCCGTCCCGACGCATTCACGAAAACCTCCAGCTTGCCGCGATATGCTTTGCCGTTCAGACGGACGGGCGTCGTGCGTTCGTTCAGCGACCCGAAAGCAACGGACTTAAGGGACGAGAATTTCGATTCTTCGGACGGACCGTTTACGATAACTTCGCGAAGGTTCGGATCGACGGTCTCGCCCGGTGCAAGTTTCACGGAACCGGTCGTGCGGACAAGGCTGCGGACCTCGCTCTTCTTTGCGTTGCGGACTTGCCGCGACAACGCGATCGCATCCGGCGAAATGATCTCCTTCTTTTCGACGACGACCACAGCATCGTCAAAATCCTTGTCGGCAAGCTGCTGCTTGAGGAGAAGTGCGTCTTCCTCGGTCGATTTTATTCCGCCGACCCAGACGCGCCACGTGTTCTTCTCGACATCGATACTCGCGATCGCGGATTCGCCCGTCGCCTCGCGTATGTCGTCCGCGAGCGAGTTCGCATCCATCTGCGACGGCAAGTTTTGAAATTCGATGCGGTACTGCTCGATCTCCGGCGGCGTGTACGCCCTTGCCGATATCGACACACGATTTGACGCGAGAAGACGCGAAGGTTCGTCCGGGCTGAATGCGACCAGCGAGCTGTCGCTCGTTGTGATCGAAACGCTCGACGCATTCGTCGCCAGGCCGATGCGGATCAACGGTTCGGCAGGAAGCCGGTAGGTAAAGACGCCGGCAAAAACCGAACCGGCAAGCAGGAGTTGTGATGCAAATACTACGAGTACGCCCTTTAACGCCATGGACCTACTATATTAAACCAAAACTCGGGGCGGGTTTAATCGTGCTCGCTTCACCCCGCTAAAAAAGGAAGCGCTCCCGCTTTCGATGTTTTATAATATATGCTGCATCGCGCCTTCGCCCCGATGTTCAGCCATCGCCTTCCTGATTCGAATATGCACCTCACAAGATCCGTTCTTACACTCATCGTCGTCCTTGCCTTTCAGCAGATCGCCGCCGCGCAGCTTGGCTATAACCGCATTGGATCGCTGGACAAAACGCTCAACAATGTCGGGTATGTCCATATGGGCGGGTCAATGTTCGCGGGTCGTACGAAACAACTCTCGGACAGGTCGATCGTTCTTGTCGGTGCGGCGAACAACAACATTCAATTGATCAAGCTCCGGTATGACGGTACAGGCGACACGGATTTTGGCTCGGGCGGCTTTGCGAATATTACCTGCACCGGATGCCTACCAACAGACCTCGTCGAGTTAAAAGGCGGAAAGCTGGTCGTCGTGGGGCAAACGAGCTTTCCCGGCACACCTTCAGATATATTTCTTGCTCGCCTAAATGCGAACGGATCGCTCGATACAACTTTTGGCACTAATGGTTTCGCAATTCATGATCTGCCTGCGGAATCGGGACACTTCTCAGACGAATCAATGGGCGAGATCGCGCTTTTGCCCGACGGCTCGATCCTCACGGCGGCGATAACGAGCGTAAGCACCGACCACGTAAACAAACAGGCGCGCGGAGTGATCGTTAAATTTGACGCGAATGGGGCGCTCGATGCGTCGTTCGGCACCGCAGGCTTTACACAGACGGTTTTGGGGGACGAGTCTAGCGGATCGGCGCACATTTCTAACATCAGCCTCCTAGCGAATGGACGCATAGCGGCGGCCTTCAGCGCCGATATCAGCGATAGCGGCGCGCCGAATGGATCTATACGGAAAGGCTTGGTCATGGAATACCTGCCGACTGGGCAGATCGACAGCGGTTTTGAACCGCATTGGATCAGCGGAGACTACGCTATCGACATCGCCGGAACAGCGGATGGCGGATTGTTGGTTCTCGTATCAGGAAAGCTGCAGAAATTCTCTCTAGACGGTCAACTCGACACGGCATTTGGATCAAATGGCAGCGTCGTCTTTCCGATGCTAAATAATATTGTAGCGATCTCAATGCAGCCTTCGGGGAAGTTCTACGTAACCGGCCATCAAATACTTCCAACCGGCCCGAACTTGGGATCTGTCCGTCGATATTGGCCAAACGGAATGGCGGATCGGCGATTTGGCCGCAACGGCAGCGTGCTGCTAAATATCGAGGGTGACCACCTTTACCTCAGCCAGGCCTTTATTGAAAGCGATGGCCGGATCGCGCTGACGGGTGCTCATCCGTCGAATGACCTGCTGTACATCCGACTCATCACGAGCAAATAGACGGAGCCTACTCCTTTTCTAGAGCGTTGAAGATCAGCGGGAATGTTGCCCACGATTGGCCGCGATGTTGAGGGCGAAAGCCGAACATCACGACCGAACCTTTGCCGACAAACGCCTTGATAACAGCCGCTTCGCCATTCAGATGCTGCTCACCGAGCATCCAGCCGGAGAGGAGCGCATCACTTTTGGCATACCGCGCTACGACCCTGAGCGTGTCGGTCGGTTCGGTGACCTCATACGCAGAGCTCGATGCGAAATATACCGGCAAGGACGACGGCATTCCACGACCGATAGGAGTTGTGTTATCGACATCGATCTTTACGATCGAACCGGGGTTGTAAAATTCGCTTCGTTTCAAGCCGGCGAGAGCATCCTGAACGGGCAAGGCGAACTTGTCGATAACGAGATCGCATCCGCGATCGAAGCAAACGATACGCCCGCCTTCATCGACAAATTTCTTGAGATTCTCAACGCCTGCATCGCCGATACCGCCCGCGAATTCCTCAGGATAACGCGACGCAGGAAGGCCCTTGATGACGGAGTTCTCGCTGTCGGACGGCAATATTATCGAGTCGCACCGTTTATCGCCGCAGGTGAATTCACCCTTTCGCATCTGCTCGTTCGTGATGCGATACGACGGAATGCTGAATGTATCGAGAACGAATCGCGTCCAGCCCTCGTCCATCGATCCCGTAAACCCGCGATAAAGCCCGATCCGCGGCGACGTCGTAAGCGGATCCTTTATGTTCGCGAATGGCGTCTTTGCTTTCGGTAAGCCGAGGTCGTCGCGCACGTCGTTGAAATGCTCGATAGGCTTTGAACCCTCACGAACTTTATCGATATCCGCGATGCGCCACAGCGGCGAATAGTTCACGCCCATCTGAAGCGGAAGCGTCCACCCCGCGACATCGTAAGGCACCTCGGCATCGCCATTCGGGAGAAGACGATGCGGATATTCTTGCCGTTCGAAAAGACTAAGCACGTTGTTTCGCTGAGGCTGATCTACGAAGACGATCCAGCCGTCTTTCTGCACCAAAGGATCCTTGCCTTCCGCGTCGGTCGATGCCGGAAACTCCGCACCGACCTTTCGAACCTCGATGCCCTGCCAACGCAATATCTCGATGAAGCGGTTCGCGGTCTCCGGACGGTTCTGCTCGCGTGAAATGTAGAACGCCTGAGGATCATTTGCGTTCGGCGCAAGGTTTGCCTTCGCAAGGTCGTAAAAGTTTCGCAAATACCGCTCGCGATACTTTGCGGCGAGCGAAAGAAGCCCGCGCGATGCGACCATCTCGATGCGGTTTATGTCTGCCGCACGCCATTCACCGCCAAGCCACGGATCGGGATAATTCGTCATCGGCGTCGTCAGATCGGCGAGGCCGCGAACACCGCGGCTCCGTTTAAGATCCTCGAGCTTGACGGTAACCGGCGACATCAGCTGGACGCTCGCGGCCTCGCTCAAAATGCCGATCGAGTTGTGATAATACGGCGCCGAACGAAAGCCGCCGTGCCACCACGTGTCGTAGGTCGAATTGGTCGCCACGCCCTTGATCCCGCGAGATTCGAGGTCGGCCGCCATTTTGTAGCCGATAAGCCCGACCTCGCGAAGAAGCGTCGGTGCGATGCGCGGATTTATGGGATCGTAGAACGGCGGGATGATGAACCGCGAGGAATTCTGTCCCTGCTGATGAACGTCATAGACGACCTCGGGGAACCACTCCTGCCAGAACAATTTCGTTACGGCCCGCGTCTCGACGAGGTTCATCATAAACCAATCGCGGTTGTCGTCGTGGCCGGCGTAATGGTGATAGAGTTCGGGCGGCGAAGTGCCCTCGCTCTTCGTCCCCAAAGTTTTCTTATACCAATCGGCAACGATCTTGATGCCATCCGGATTCGGCGATGGGATCAGCAGGAGGATCGTGTTGTCGAGTATCTCTTCGGTCGCCGGGTCTTTAGCCGTCGCAAGTTCGTAGGCAAGATTCATCGACATTTGCGAAGCAACGATCTCGGTCGAGTGGATCGAGCAGGAGATCGCGACGATCGTCTTACCGTCTTTAACGAGTTTGCTCAGCTCTTCCTCGCTCGAAATTGTTCGCGGGTCGGCAAGGCGCGCGTTTATTTGCCGATATTTATCGAGCCTCTTTATGTTCCCGGAGTCGGAGATGAACGCGACGATGATCGGTGCCCCATTCGTCGAACGTCCGATCTCCTTGACCAGGACGCGAGACGACGCCCGATCGAGCTTATGAAAGTAATCGACGATCTGATCCCAATCGGCGATCTTGCGGTCATCGCCCGGCGTGAACCCGAGAACGGAGTTCGGAGATGGGGCCTGCGCAAGGGCTGCCGCCGCAGAGAGAACGATCGCAACCAGGCACAGAAAGATAGACTTTGGACTTTGTCTCTTTGCCATTAGACTTTAAGGTCGATGCCGACAGTTGAAAATAATTTGATGGAGTTTCCTTTGCCAGAGTCTCACAGATCGCGGATCTTGGGCAAACTCCGCTATTGGTGGTGCTGGTTTGTCGCCGGAGCGATGCTGCTTGTTATCGCTATACCGACGCTGATCTTCCTCTGGATCATCAACCGAAGGGTCTGGCTCTATCCACTTGCGATCTTCGGTGCACGCACATGGCTCAAGGCGTGCGGTGCGAAGGTTCGGGTTACGGGCACAGAGAATCTCGACCCCGAACGGTCGTATATTTTTGCCGCAAACCATCGTTCTTATCTCGACACCGCGACGCTCTTTGCGTTCACCGGAAAGAGGATCGGCCTCGTCGCAAAAAAAGAGCTGCTGAAAGTGCCCGTGATGGGTCAGGGAATGTCGTTCGTGAATATCATCGCGATCGACCGGAGCAATCCTGAAAAAGCCCGCGAATCAATGGAAAAGGCTCGAAAGGTGATGGATGCGGGATATTCTTTCGGCGTCTTTGTCGAAGGGACGCGTGCCTTGCCCGGCAAACTCCTGCCGTTCAAAAAAGGTGCCTTTTACCTCGCCTTGCAGACGAATGCGGACATCATTCCGGTCGCTATCAAGAATACTGATGTGATGATGGGGAAGGGCAGTGGCGTCGCCTATCCCGGCACGATCGAAATGGTGCTGCTGCCGCCGATACCCGTAAGAGAAAGGAGCCGAGATGTAACTCCGCTCCAACTACTGCTTGAGACCCGTGCCGCGATCGCGGCGGAATTGTCGAAAGAATAGCCTCGTTTACGGCTGCTTCTGCGGCGTCTCGTCGGGAGTCTCCGGATCGTCCTTGATGATCACGTCAGTGCGTCCTTGTCGGTAATTGCTGAAAGAGACACGCATCCGTATCTTGATAACATTGCCGTTATCGAACACGAGTTCGTCGTCCGAACGCGCATCGACCGGGAACCAATACTTACCGTCGATCTGCGCTCGCGTTGTGAGCACGACCGGGAACTTATTGTCTTTCGTCTCCGGCACGGCCTTGCCCTTTGACCGAACGATCATAAGGTCGGTCTTATCCACCCAAATTCGGCCCGTAAAGAGACGGAGCTTCGTCTTTTTCGGATTCGGGATCTCCTTCGGCGTCACATCAAAGACGTAAAGATCGAGTTCGTCGATGTGTTCGGTGCCTGCGAAGCGGAAATTGTAGTGAGACATCGCCGATGGCTCGAGCGCGAAAGGATTGATACCGCCGAGGTCCTCGAGGTCCTCGGGTGTTACAAATCCGGGCGGTGTGGTCGCTATCGGAGCATAAAGCACCTTTTCGAAGCGGCCGCCGTCCGAGCCGAAGGTCATAAACGAATCGCGTCGAAATGTCCCCGTAACCTGCCCGCCAAGCCCGATCGTCTGCACGATCGCCTTTCGATTGAACACGTAATCCGTCAACGCCGAACGGAAAAGGCCTTCATTCTCGGCAACCTTTTTCAGGATCTCGTCGATCTTCGCCTGACTTAGGTCTGTCGGCACAACCGCCGACTCTTGTGCCATGCCCGCTACCGAAAAAGCCAGAGCCAGAAAAATAACTCCCGCCGCCTTCGCAAATCTCATAGTTCGTTTTCCTTGTGCTTCGTCTTATAGATGCATTTTCGCACAGAGAGGTTTGCAGTTGACAGCACAGAAACCGCCCGCAAACCGATAAAACTTAGGAAACCCGACGTAATTGAGCCTTTTATCGAGCGGGCGGACTCTTGCGTTTCGGGCCGTCCAAACACTTAGAAAATGATGGATTCCCTCGACACATTGCTCGGAAACGGCCATACGCGGCCGCGAGCCGGCCGGAAAGTACTCGTTCTGTTCGGCACCCGGCCGGAGTTGATCAAGCTCGCACCGGTGATCGCAGAGCTGAGGCAGCAGAATTACCGCCCGCTCGTCGTTTCCTCGAGCCAGCACAAGGGCCTGCTCGCTCCGTTCTTAAAGAGCCTGAATGTCGATGTCGATATTGACCTGGACGTTATGAAGGCCGATCAGTCGCCGAACGATGTGCTTTCGAACGTGATCGCGGGCCTCGACCGAATTCTCGTCGATGAAATGCCGGATGTCGTTCTCGTACAAGGAGATACGACAACGACGCTTGCCGGTGCACTCGCCGCTTTCAATCGAAAGATCCCTGTCGGCCACGTCGAGGCGGGCTTGCGTTCGGGCGATATCGCAAGTCCCTTCCCCGAAGAGGCGAACCGCAGGCTGATCACCCTGATCGCCTCATTTCACTTCGCCGCGACCGAGCAGAATAGGCAGAATCTGCTCGACGAAGGCGTTTCCGACCGGCAGATCTTTGTTACAGGAAATACGGTCGTCGATTCGCTGCACGCGATGCTGGATCGCCTTCGGGTGAGCGACGAGATCACCGATCTGATCGCGGAGACGGCCGGGCAAAAGCGCATACTGCTTACGACGCATCGCAGAGAGAGCTTTGGCGACGCAATGAGCAGGAATCTCGAGGTGCTTGCCCGATTCGTCGAGAGGCACGAGAACGTTTCGCTGATCTTTCCCGTACATCCGAACCCAAATGTGCGGGCGGCGACCGAGGCGATCCTCGCGGGCCGCGACCGCGTCCATTTGTTGGAACCGCTCGATCATTCCGATTTCTTAGCCCTTATGAAGGCATCGTGGCTCGTCGTGTCCGATTCGGGCGGCGTGCAGGAAGAGGCACCGAGCCTCGGGAAACCGCTCCTTGTTCTGCGTGAGAACACCGAGCGGCCCGAAGGCATTGCGGCCGGAGTTTCAAAGCTCGTCGGCAGCGACGCCGCAAGGCTCGAAGAACTTCTCGAAGAGAACTATGCCGATCCCGCGTGGATCGATTCCGTAAAGCAGATACCGAATCCATTCGGCGACGGAACAGCCTCACGCAGGATCGTTGAGGCACTTCGATCACATTTTGCCCCGAAAACCGAACCCGAAGTGGCACGAACCGTATCGCTGTGAACGAGCTCGAAACACAAGCTTCAAGGCCGCGGCATCTTTTGACGGTACTCGTCGAGGATTATTTCCACGTCGGTGCTTTCGAGACGCTGATACAGCAGCGCAACTGGGAGCATTTTGAGCCGCGATACGAGCAGAACACTCTAAAAGCACTCGACCTGCTCGACGAATTCGATGCAAAGGCGACGTTCTTCGTCCTGGGTTGGATCGCCGAGCAGAATCCTGACCTCGTACGCGAGATCGCAACTCGGGGGCACGAGGTCGCAAGCCGCGGATACTATCATCGCTCCGTCCGGCAGCTTTCGCCGGAAGAATTTCGCATCGACCTCGATCGTGCCGCAAGCGTGCTCTCGGAGGCGTCCGGTCAGCGGATCGTCGGCCATCGTTCCGCGGAAAAGCTGCATTACGGCCGCGACAACTGGATCCTCGACGCTCTGGCCGAAGCAGGCTATGAATATGACGCTTCGTTTATGCCGACCCGCGGCGTGGAGGCGAAGGAACGCGTCGCACACACGGTCGAAAGCAAAAACGGCCGCATTTGGGAGTTTCCGTATTCTACGCGGAATGTCGGTGTCGGCCTTCTTCCGATCTCGGGCGGGAATTATTTTCGCCAAATTCCCTATACGCTGATGCGGCACGCCGTGCGAGCCTGGAGCGAGACGACCGCCGAGCCTTTCGTGAGCTATTTTCACGTCTGGGAACTCGACCCGGAACAGCCGCGCATCTCCGCCGCCTCGAAATATAACCGCATTCGCCACTATCGAAAACTCGACAAGATGGAATGGATCCTCCGCGAGAATCTTGCGGCTTACGACTGCGTGAGCATCGCGGACCATCTCGGCCTTTCCGAGAAACATCTGCGTGCGGATGAGACGGAACTTGAACCAGTAACGACGGCAAACGCGAGCGAAGCGAAAGACCGCAAGCTAACGCCGATCACGATCGGAATTCCGTGCTATAACGAGGCCGAGACACTGCCATATCTCGCGAACACGCTCCGCAGCGTCGATCGAACGCTCGTTGAAGCCGGCTACGCGGCGAATTTTATATTCGTGAACGACTGCAGCAAGGACGGGACGCTCGACCTGCTTCACGAACTTTTCGATGAATTTCCGAACACCGAGATCATCAGCCACGAGCAGAACCAAGGCGTTGCCGCAGCGATAATGACCGCGATCCGCGCCGCCGGGACGGAGATCGTCGCGTCGATGGATTGCGACTGCACGTACGATCCGCACGAATTGCCTCGAATGCTGCCGCTACTCGACAAGGACACCGCAATGGTCACGGCTTCGCCCTACCATCGCAACGGCGGTGTGCGAAATGTGCCGGGCTGGCGGCTTTTCCTATCAAAAGGAGCGTCTGCGCTATATCGCACCGTGCTCAACCAAAAGCTTTCGACCTATACGAGCTGCTTTCGCGTGTATCGGCGAAGCGCGGTCGCAAACCTAAACCTCGACGAATCGGGATTCCTGGGCGTTGCCGAGATGCTCGGCCGCATCGATATCGAGGGCGGCAAGGTCGTCGAATTCCCGGCGGTTCTGGAAGTTCGGCTTTTCGGTTTTTCGAAGATGAAGACGGCCGCGACCATCGTCGGACATCTGAAATTGCTCTCAAGGCTCGCAAAAATGCGTTTCTTTCGGAAATCCTCTGCAATTAGACCTTCTATTGCACTTGAGGAAGAAATTAGATAACCCGCGCTGGATGTAAAAAGGACGTCCCCGCATTTCCCATTTATCAGCAAATAATCCATCCAAATCTATGACACCCGTTGCAAAAACCGAACTGTTGATGTCGCTCCCCTCCGACCAGGACGCAAGCGGCCGTACCTTTGACGAGACCGAGATCGCCTACGTTACCGAGGTCCTGAAAAGCGGGACCTTGACGACGACGAAAGGCAAATTCGGCAAGATGCTCGAGCAGAAGTTTGCCGAAAAACTCGGCGCAAAATTCGCGTACGCTTGCACGTCAGGTTCGGCGGCGATCCACATCGCAGTCGCAGCGATCAATCCGGAACCGGGCGACGAGATCATTACGACCTCGATCACCGATATGGGTGCACTGACGCCTCTGATGTATCGCGGCGTTGTTCCGGTCTTTGCAGAGGTCGATCCGAAGACCCTGAATGTGACCGCAGAGACGATCGAAAAGAAGATCAGCGAACGCACCAAGGCGATCATCGTTACGCACCTTTTCGGTAATCCTTGCGAAATGGGCCCGATCATGGAGCTTGCACGCGAGAAAGGCATCCCCGTTATCGAAGATTCGGCTCAGACGTTCCTCGCGAAAAAGGGTGATGCATTCGCCGGCACGATCGGCGACATCGGCTGCTTCTCGCTCCAGCAAGGTAAGCATATGACGACCGGCGAAGGCGGCATGGTCGTAACCAACGACGAAAAGCTCGCACGCAAGATGTTCCTTTACATCAACAAGGCGTGGGGCTACGGCGATGCGAATCCCGACCACTACTTCATGGCGTTGAACTATCGCATGAGCGAGCTTCAAGCTGCGGTCGCACTCGGCCAGCTCGAAAAGCTCGAAACTTGTGTCGCAAATCGTCAGAATACGGCCGCACTGCTGACCGAGCTTCTGCAAGGAATCGATGGCATCGAAACTCCCGTTATCGCACCGGACGCAACGCACACGTACTGGAAATATTGCCTGTCCGTGGACGACTCGAAGATCGAGGGCGGTTCGGTCGGCATGGCGCAGTTGCTCAAGGAAAAGAATATTTTCTCTGCCCCGCGTTACATCGTAAAACCGGCGTTTATGTGCCAGGTCTTTCAGGAAAAGAACACGCTTGGCACGAGTCAGTTCCCTTTCAATCTCGCACGCGAGGGCGCGGTCGATTACGAGATGGAAAATTATCCGCTCACGGCAAAGGCACTCCACGACGTGCTCGTACTTCCCTGGAACGAGAAGTACACGGAAGAGCACGTTCGCTACATCGCTGACAACGTGAGGATCGCCGCAAGCCGGCTGCGGAAATAGATATGACAAAGTTACGTTTTGGAATAGTTGGAGCGGGCGGCATCGCCCAGGCCTATGCACAGGCTTTTAATCTAAGCTCGTGCTGCGATCTCGTAGCCGTAACGGACACACGTGCCGATGCGGCGGCGGCTCTTGCCGAAATGGTAGGCGGCAAGAGCTACCCTTCTTTCGATGAACTTGCGACGCTCGGCCTCGACGCGGTGATCATTGCGACACCGCCCTCGACACACGCCGAGATCGCATGTCACTTCCTCGATCGTTCGATCCCCGTGCTCTGCGAAAAGCCGCTCTGCACGACGAGCGACGATGCGGAACGGATGATCGCGACCGCCGCGAAGACGAATACGCTCTTTACAATGGCGTCAAAATTCCGCTATTGCGACGACGTTATCAAGGCAAAGAGCATTCTTGCTTCCGGCGCGCTCGGTGATGTTCTACAGCTTGAGAACGCGTTCACCGCAAAGGTCGATATGTCGAAGCGTTGGAATTCCGACGCGGCACTTTCGGGTGGCGGCGTCCTCATCGATAACGGAACTCATTCGGTCGATATCATTCGATATTTGCTCGGCTCGATCGACGCGGTTCTCGCCGTCGATGCAGGCGGCACGCAGGGCCTTGCCGTTGACGAGAACGTAAAACTTCTCGCAAAGACCGCCGACGGCGTGACCGCAAGCGTCGATCTTACGTGGGGCATAAACAAGGAGCTTCCGTACTTCCTAAGCATTTACGGTTCGAACGGCACGCTGCACGTCGGTTGGCGCGAATCGAAATACAGAACGACATCGAATCCCGACTGGACCGTCTTTGGAAGCGGCTATGACAAGGTCGCGTCCTTCAAAGGGAAGATCGAGAATTTCGGCAATGCACTTCGCGGCAAAGAGGCACTTTTCATCACGCCGGCAGACGCGATGGCAAGCGTTCAGGTAATTGAAGCCGCTTATCGTTCGATGAGCGAGAAGCTTTGGCAGCCGGTCGTCGAGAAGGCACTCGCGGCCGCGTAAAAGATCACAGAGGTGAGGCCAGAGGGAAATAGAAACCCGTAGTTTCTAGCACCTCCGTGCTCTCTGGCCCCTCTGTGGTGATCCAAGGAAATACGTTATGACGCGCATTCATCCGACAGCGATCATCGAAGACAACGTAACGCTAGGCGAGGGCACAAGCGTCTGGGACAACGTGCACATTCGCCACGGCGCAACTCTCGGCGAAGAATGCATCGTCGGCGAAAAAACTTACATTGCGTACGACGTTAAGATCGGCAGCCGCGTAAAGATCAATGCGATGGTCTATATCTGCGCGGCCGTTACGATCGAAGACGGCGTGATGATCTCGGCATCGACAACGTTCACGAACGACCGTTTTCCGCGGGCGACGATGCCTGACCTTAAAACACTGCGCGGCTCGGAACCCGATGAACACACCCTTCCAACTCACGTCCGCGAAGGCGCGACGATCGGTGCGGGCTGCGTGATCGGAAATGACCTCGAGATCGGACGCTGGGCAATGATCGGTATGGGTTCGGTCGTAACGAGATCGATACCGGATTTTCATCTTGCGCTTGGCTCGCCGGCACGCTCGATCGGCGTTGTGTGCAAATGCGGAAATCTCGTTCATAAGTTCGCTGACGGCGATACGGCAAACATAGCGTGCGAATGTGGACTTCGGTATGAGGTCGTAGACCGCGTCGTCACGGAAGCGGATGCGGCGGCCGCAGCGTTTTAGTTTCTCTTTTTTGCTCGGACAAGGAAGGGTAGGAAAAATTGAATACAAACTCCCAGAATATCGCGATCGTTGGGTCGGGCTTTCTCGGCATGACGACCGCTCTGCGCCTGGCAGAAGCGGGCCACCGCGTGACGATCTTTGAAGCTGCCGGCGAGATCGGCGGCCTTGCCTCAGCGTGGAAGATCGGCAACTTCACGTGGGATAAGCATTATCACGTTACGCTTCTCTCGGACGAACACACGCGCGGACTCATCAACGAGCTTGGCCTCGAAGATCAGTTTCGCTGGGTCGAGACAAAAACAGGATTCTTCTCGGACGGCGAGCTGCACTCGATGTCAAACTCGATCGAGTTCCTAAAGTTCCCGCTCCTTGGCCCGATCTCAAAACTCCGTCTCGGATACACGATCTTTAAGGCGTCGCGGATCACCGATTGGCGCGAGCTTGAGAAGATCACCGTCGAGGAATGGCTCACGCGACTCTCCGGAAAAAAGACATTCAATAGGATCTGGCGTCCGCTCCTGCTTGCCAAACTCGGCGAATCATACAAAGACACCTCGGCGGCATTCATCTGGGCGACGATCCAGCGAATGTACGCAGCACGGCGTTCGGGCCTAAAGAAAGAAATGTTCGGCTACGTTCGCGGCGGTTACGCACGCGTACTCGAACGCTTTGCCGAGGTACTGGCTAAAAAAGGGGTTGAGGTTCGGCTGAATTCGCCTGTCCAGCGGGTCGAAAAACTCGGAAACGGCAAGTTTAGCGTCCGCGTCATCGACGCACGGCGAAAGGCGGATCTCGGTGCAAAATATGTTACGCACCGCACGAAATATGCGGCATTCAATTCGGCAGTGGCGGTCGCCTCCGGCTTTTCGGGTGCGTTCCTTACGGAGCCGGAACCAACGCCTCGCCGCCGCAGGTCGGACAAGCTACCGACACCGCCGCCGGAGGAATTCGACCGCGTGATATTGACCTGCCCTTCGTCGAAGGCAGCGGAGATGACGGCCCAACTCGAAGGCCGCGAACACCTCGATCTTGCGAACATTCGCTATCAGGGCATCATCTGCGCGTCCGTTCTGCTGCGTTCTTCGCTCTCGAAATTCTACGTAACGAACATCACGGACAATTCGCCATTCACGGGCGTCATCGAGATGTCGGCTCTTGTGAGCAAGCACGAGTTCGGCGGGAATTCGCTTGTCTATCTCCCGAAGTATCTCGACCCGGACGACAAACTTTTTGATGCGAGCGACGAGGCGATCCGCGAGACTTTTCTCGCCGGGCTTGAAAAGATGTATCCGCGTTTCAAGCGTCGCGATGTGCTTGAATTCAAGGTCTCGCGTGTGCGGAGGGTTTTTCCGCTGCCGGTGCTGAATTATTCGGAAGATCTTCCGGCGATGCGCACCTCTGTTGACGGCCTTTATATCGTCAATTCAACTCACATCGTCAACGGCACGCTGAATGTCAACGAAACGATCGCGCTTGCAAAGCGGTTCGCCGGCGAACTGCTCGATGAACTTGCGAGCAAGGAGGCGGCTCGATGAGCAAGCGTATCGCGAGCCTCTCGCTCGACCTCGACAATCAGTGGTCATACATGAAGACGCACAGCGACGCGGGCTGGGAAACATTCCCCAGCTATCTCGACCTTGTCGTCCCGCGTGCGCTTTCTTTCCTTGAAGGGCACGATCAGAAGATCACGTTCTTTGTCGTCGGCCAGGACGCCGCGCTTGATAAAAACCACGATGCGCTCCGTTCCCTCGCCGACGCGGGGCACGAGATCGGGAACCACAGCTTCCATCACGAGCCGTGGCTTCATCTCTATTCGAAAGAGGCGTTGACCGAGGAATTTGAACGTAGCGAAGAGGCGATCGAGCTTGCGACGGGCCGCCATCCAAAAGGATTTCGCGGGCCGGGCTTCAGCCTGAGTCCGGCGGTGCTCGAAACGCTTGTCGAGCGTGGCTATGAGCTTGATTGCTCAACATTTCCGACCTACATCGCACCGCTTGCCCGCGCGTATTATTTCTTTACCGCGCCGAAGATGTCCGATGAGGAACGCGAGAAACGCAAGCAGCTTTTCGGCAAGTTTTCGGATGGCTTAAAGCCGCTCAACCCTCACATCGTCACGACCGAAAAAGGAACGATCGCCGAGATCCCTGTGACGACATTTCCCGGTGTAAAAACGCCGATCCACGCAAGCTACGTGATCTATCTTTCGACGTTCTCGCGTTCGGCAGCAAAAGCATATTGGCGTTCCGCACTCGCGGCGTGCCGCATGGCGAATATCCAGCCTTCGCTGCTTCTACATCCGCTCGACTTTCTTACAGGCGAAGAGGTTCCTGAGCTGAAATTCTTCCCCGGAATGTCGCTTTCTTCCGGGGCGAAGAGCGCCCTGCTCAACTGGATCATCTCAACCTACAAAGCGTCATTCGACGTCAGGACCGTCGGCGGACACGCAAGCGACCTTAGAGAGCGTCTTAGCTCCGCGAACAGGGCGGAGCCGGCGCTATCGTGAAACCGCTCGAGATCGGCCACCCTTTTTCGTGGGCGCTTCGGAGGAATCTTCGCGGCCTTCTTGTCGAAATGCGGCCGCAGGAGTGGGTCAAGAATCTTCTTGTCTTCGCGGGCGTTATCTTTTCGGGGTCGCTTCTTGAACTGCACGATCTGTGGGTCAGCACGCTCGGTTTCTTCGTCTTTTGTGCGGCAAGCAGCGGCATCTATATCTTCAACGACCTTTGCGACATAAAGTCTGACCGCGCGCATCCGATCAAATCGACGCGTCCGCTTGCCGCCGGCGAATTGAATCTCAATCTTGCACGCATCTCGATGGTCGCTCTTTTTGCCGCGGCTGCCGCCGGGTCGCTCGCGCTTAGTTCGCGGTTCGCACTCGTGATCGTCGTCTACCTTGCGGCGTGTGTCGCGTATTCGCTGCAGCTAAAGAATGTCGTTATCCTTGATGTGATCCTGATAGCGAGCGGTTTCGTACTGCGTGCTATTTCGGGGGCCGTGCTGATCGACGTAACGATCTCGGAATGGCTGATCATCTGCACTTCGATGGTCGCTCTGCTGGTCGGTTTCGGCAAACGAAGGCACGAGCTTATGCTGCTTCGTTCGGCTGCAAGCTCGCATCGCAAGAATCTCAGCGAATACTCTGTACGATTTCTCGATTCGATAATGGCGATCTGCGCAGGTGCGGCCCTGATCACGTACGCGCTCTACACGCGTGCGGATGAGACGGTCGCACGCGTCGGTTCGCAATGGATGCTGGTCACGATCCCGTTCGTTGTTTACGGCGTGTTCCGCTATCTGTTTCTGATCCACCAGCGTAATGCGGGCGGCGACCCCGTCAAGATACTTTTTCGCGATCGGCCGACCGCGCTAAACCTTCTGCTTTGGCTCATCGCTGCATCGCTTGTCGTATATCTTCCGCATCTCTTGAAGCACGGATGAGGGTACGCCGCACGATCTTTATCGCACTCTTTGCGGCCGCCGTGCTCTTAAGGGTGGCAGATACTTTTCGACCGCTTGACCGAGCCTCCTGGCGCGAATCCGACCTCGGCAGCATCGCGCGAAACTTCACACGCGAAGGCATGAACCCGCTCTATCCGCGCATCGATTGGCGCGGAACGGGACCCGGATACGCCGAAATGGAGCTTCCGCTTTATCCGTGGACGATCGCCGTCGCGTACAAAGCATTCGGCATCCACGACGAAACCGGCCGGATCATCTCGATGCTGCTTTCGCTCGGCGTACTCGCATTGTTCTGGTTCCTTGCGCGCGACATCCTCGAGCCGGACGAGGCCGTCGCCGCATTTGCATTCTTTGCATTCAACCCTCTGATCTTCGAGATATCGACGGCAGTGCAGCCCGAAAGCCTAACGATTCTCGCGTATCTCGCCACGGCGTATTTCTTTGCACGCTGGATGCGAACCGATCGGCTCTCCGACTTGCTTGCCGCGGCGGCATTCACCTCGCTCTCGATCCTCGCAAAAGCGACTTCGGCGCACATAGGATTGCTCATCGCCGTCGTTTGGCTAAGAAAAGAAGGCGTTTGCGCAGTCAAGAATTGGCGCACGTATGCGTTTGCCTGCATCGCTCTCGCGCCCGGAATTCTCTGGTACATTCACGCCAAATATCTCTGGCTGACTTACGGAAATTCGCTTGGCGTCTCGAACGAACATCATTGGATCGGGCCCGACTTCTTTACGAATTCCTATTTCATCCTCGGCATCCTACTTAACGAGATCGAATGGGTCTGGGCTGGTATCGGCGTCATTGTCGCGCTCGTTGGGGTCATACTCGCAAGACGCGAGAGAGCGGCCTCGTTCTCGCTCATCTGGCTCGCGTCGGTCTTCGTCTTTCTGATCGTCGCCGCACGTACAACGGCCGATGATTGGGCGAATTACTACCACGTTTTTGCGGTCGCACCCGCGAGTCTGCTGATCGGCATCGGCGCGGGCAAAGGCATCGCGTTGTTCGGCGACTTAAAAGCGAAATTCTCGACGCGCAAGGTCCTTGCCGCGTTGATCGTCTTGGCGTCAGTTGCCGCATTCGTTTTCAACCTGCGCTCTATTCGGGGCCTTTTCCTCCAACATCGCAAACACGAGCCTGCATTCGCGGAATCGCAACAGATCGAGCCGTATTTGCGACGCGATGGCCTTATACTTGTTTCGGGAGGCGCGTGTGTCGATAAGGACGGCTACGCTCTCGCATACAATGCCTCTTATATGTTCTACTGGCTCGATCGCAAGGGGTTCAACATCTGCAGCGACCGGCAGACGGTTGCGGCCGTCGAAGGATTCCGATCGCTCGGCGCACAATATTTCGTCGCACAAAAAAGCGAACTCGCACACGCGAAAGGGTTTGAACCGGAGGTTGCTTCGAGATTCCCGACGGTGATCGAAACGGACGAATTCATCGTCTTTGACCTACACCCTTAATGCAGGACGGTAACGAAAAATTCTCTCGCTTTACGCTGCTCGCGGTCGTCGCGGTTCACCTCGCGATCGTGCTCCCGCTCGCTTATTGGCTGAACATTTGGGTCGATGAGGCATCGACGCTTTACACAACGCAGAGCGGTTTTCTGCACGCGTTTCAGCACGCGTGGGCGGACGAAAAACAAGCACCGCTCTACTTTTGGATAATGTCGCTCTGGCGGGTTCTGAACGATTCGTTCTTCTTCGCGCGTCTTTTTTCGATCATCTGCACGGCGGGAGGCATCTTTCTCGTTTGGAAATTCGCACGCTGCTTTTTGTCAGGGCGAGCCGCAGCGATCACGGCAATTCTTTTCGGGCTGCATCCGCTTGTCATTTGGGCGGCACTCGAAGCGCGCGGTTACGCTCTCGGGTTTGTCCTCGCGGCACTTCTCGTTCATCTGAACGAAGCACTGATCGCCCAGGGCGAGAATGCGCGGACAAAGCCCCGCATTGCGTTCATCGCAACCGCCATCATCGCGCTTTACACAAACTACTATCTCGGCTTTGTGCTTGCGGGCTGTTTTGTTGCGAACGTCGTTTCGGGACGCGCAAGGAACGTCGTGAATTTTCTCGCGTCGATGATACCGGTGGCGATCGTCTTTCTGCCGCAGGCATTGCTCGTAAGGAGTCAATTTGCGATCAACACGCAAGGCTTTCACGAGCCCGTGTCGCTCGTCGAAGGGCTACGTCTCATGTGGCAGCATTTTGTGACGATGCTGCTGCCCGCAGGCCTTTTTCCGACCGGTGAATGGAGCCCTCTTGCATTCGCACGTATTTGGATCGTGCGTGTCCTTCTCATTGCGGTCGGCATTTTTACGGCCGTGAATCTACGGGCCGTTTCGAACCGCACATGGCGCCTAATGGCTCTCGCCGGAACGGTATTTCTCGGCCTCTTGTCGGCGTATTTTGCGGTCGGCAGCGACCTCGTCGAGCTTCGCCATGCGACCGTCGCCTTTGTTCCCTTGCTGCTTGCTGCGGTGTCGTTGGGCTTTGATCTTTCAGCAGCCGTTGCCTCGAGGCCCGCGAGGCTAACTTTCGTAGCCGTCGGCGGAGTGATCCTCGCGATCTTCTTCCAGGCATCGATCGTCGGGCTCTATCCGACGATGACAAAACGGGGTGATTGGGACCGCGTCGCAAGATTCCTTGAAGCAAGCTCGGAATGGCGGCCTATCTTCGTCTTCCCCGTCTATGACACACTCGCGTTAGAGCAGACCTACAATGGCAAGGTCCATATCAGCCCCGGAGAAGGTTACTTTCGCTTCACACGCGATGCTCCGGCGGGTTCGGCAAACAGCCTTTTGACCGAGACGAATTTCGCGATCTCGCAATTCCCAACGGCAACAAAGGAGGTCTGGCTCGTTACCGGTTCCGTCTGCAGCGAGACTCTTGCATGCACGCCTCTGGCAACTTACGTCAAAGCCAATTACACTATAGTTGCCGAGCAGGATTTTTATCTCGAGAAAGTCAGATTGCTGAGAAAGATCGAAAAATGATCCAAACCCTAGACCCCAAAATAACCGATAAACCGGTCGTCCGCTGCGCAAGCTGCGACCGAATGGTCGACCACTACAACACGTTCCTTTCCTCGACGAATCGCCCGCGAAACATCTGCTGGCAGTGCCTCGCACGCGAAGAAAAGAACTTCTTCGCACGTCGCGGCTATTCCCGGTCTTCCCGCACGGGAGTGATCCCACGCTGATGGCAGTCCGAAAGATCACAGAATACCCCGCAGCCGTTCTCGGCGAGGTCGGCAAACCCGTGACGGAATTTGACGACGCGCTTGTCGCGCTCTGTGCCGAAATGTTCGAGACGATGTACGATGCCGAGGGCGTCGGGCTTGCCGCACCGCAGATCGGGCTGAACCTTCGGCTTTTCGTTATGGATTGCGACGGGATCAAGCTCATCGCCGCAAACCCCGAGATAATCGAACGCTCGGGCGAGCAATCGGGCAACGAAGGCTGCCTCTCGGTCGGGAAAGTTCCGGCCGTGCTCGTGCGTGCCGAAACCGCAAAACTCCGTGCACAGAACGAGAAAGGCGAGTGGTTCGAGACGGAAGCTTCCGGTTACGCAGCTCGCGCATTCCAGCACGAGACCGACCATTGCGACGGCAAACTCTTCGTCGACCGCCTCCCAAAACTCCGCCGCGATATGGTCCTAAAACGCTTCCGCAAAGAGAAAAGCTGGAAGTAACCGAAGGCGTATCGATTTGTAGCAAAAAGGAGAACCGCTAAACCCTTTACTTACAGCATTTATCCTGCTGCAAAAAAAAAACGCTTGACATCAAGGCAAAAATGCCTACAAAATATGTGAACTCAAATCCAATGTAGAACAATTTATGAGTTCCTCACGCTCCACCCTGCAACCCTTGGTCGCCCGTTCTTTTGAATGGGCCGGTCTATTTTGCGATGGAAGAGCAAGGATTTCAGTATTCAAAAAAGGCCCCGAAGATCGGTTGAAGCGATCCTTGGGGCCCATTTGTTTTTAACTGGCTCTGTCGTGTTTAGGACAACAGATGTCGTCAAAAAGCATAGATATCTTAGCGTAAAGCACGGCACGGCTACAACTAAAAGTCGAAGAAATGGAAGCGAACTTCGCGAAATGTCCTGTAACCTTTCGTTTTCTTCCCTTCACAAAAGAGGAGAAATATGATCAGGAGAACTTTGCTCTACTCTGTGCCGATTATTGCTGTTTTTTCGCTAATCGGTGCGGCAGTACTCAACTCGCTAGACGTACGCACATCCGCAACACTGCTTCCGGCGTCGTATGACGACAACGTCGCGTTTAGTCAGCTTAACATTAAGGCGAGGGCCGTAAACGAAGGCGGCGGCTCGACTGCCGTGAATGATCTGGTTAACGAACTATTCGCGACATTCAGCACGACCGTCGCAACCGACGTGAAAACTCGAATAGTAAATTCCGAATTGCTCTACCAGGCGAACCAGCGCGGCGGCGTCTCGGAGACGGCTGTCGTTCAGGTGGTCAACGGGCTACAGGTGAAATTTAACACTCCTGAGTTCAGTAAAACGGACGTTTACGAGGTTCGAAAGCTTCGCCAAGCTTTGCAATTACTCGCCCCTCAGTTTGTCGGGCATGGCCGTCAATCCGAGCAGAGTTCGGTCGGCGATGTGAACTCAACGATCGTCCCTGAAATGTCTCCCGCCGAAGCTGTGTTTGTAGCTTTGGCGATGCTAAACCAGAAAAAGTCGAACCCGAATTATCAGCTCACGCAAGCCGAAAGAAGCGCGATGTGGACTGACCTGCATTCGACAAAGATCGGTCAAACCCTTGACGATGATCCGGTGAAAACCGAACAGATCAGTGAGGCAATCGCCGATAAAATCCCGACGATGTCATCTGCGGAACTGCTGGCGATCCCGCATCGGGCATTGGATATTCTTGGAATAGAAAACTAAAGGAGGAAAAGAAGATGAAAACCAAACTAATTGCGTTAACAAGTTCAGCGTTGTGCACCCTTTTCCTCGTTGGCTGCAGCGGCGGTGGCGGCAGCAACAATCCGCCTGATCGCGGCTTTGACCTATTGCCAGATCGTATAGAGATTAGCCAAACTACAAGCAGCCAGATTCATCGACCAACAGTGATGTCGGTAATCGGTACGTTTCTCGAGCCATTGGGTACAACGACTGGTACGATCGAATTGATTCCGACCACTCAGATCGGCCCCGGGCCTCGCAACTTCTTTAACACGCGGGTTCCTGCGAAGTGGCGATTTCAATATTGGGAGAGCTTTATGGGGCAAGTTCCATGCGTAGGGGGAGTGCATACTGTCGAGAGGAATGTCCACCTCGGTGAGATGGAAAAACTACCGTGCTATGCGTACGTTTTTCCAATCTCCATTAATCCTTCGACTGTCGACGCGGTATCTCCCCCGTCAACTATAGCCGTCGAAGCGGAAGGGATATCCGATACCTACGGGCCGCCGCAGGTTGCGATACTCGATGAGTTTGGAAATGTCAGGGCATCTATCGCCGCAACGGTTACTAATCTTGGCAAGGGCCAAATGGAATTCACGCTTCCGAATGTCAGCACTTATTACAACGGTGTCTATCAAATCACTGTCAACAATGTGAGTGCGTCGGGAAGATGGGAAGCCGTTGGTGCGGGAGAGCTTTCGCTCTTTGGGAACACACCTCCGTCACCCCCGAATCTGCCGGATCCTTGCTCGATACCGGCACCTTGTTTGTTCTAACACCGGCTAAGTAGGGGCTTGACCGTTGGTCGGGCCCCGTATTGCTAAACAATCGTGGAGGATAAGAATTTATGAAGCAGAAACCCGTCACTTACGCACCAATTATACTTCTATGCCTGATGTTTATGGCCCTCTGTTTGAGCGGACAGGAAAGGAGTACGCTTCCGGATCAGTACGCAACCACGAAAGCGACCGAGACAATTGCAACGCCGGAGTCCGAAAGTGGAAAGAGTGAAAATACCGCTACCGGGCGAGATAAGCTGAAACGTTTCGAGGTCGGCGGGCACCTGACGATGATGCTACAGGATGATTTTGAGCCTGCCGATGTCGTATTCATCAACTACGGATTTCGAAATGCCGCATACATCGATCGCCGTTTCGAAACCGGTATTGGGGGGCGCTTCACCTACAACGTGAACCGGGCGTTCGCTGTCGAGGGAGAGGTCAACTACTTGCCGAGCACGATGACTTTGGCGGATCATTTTGAAGCAGGAGTGCCAAGAACCGGTCCGTTCTCGGGCGGGGAAAAGACGCAGGTACTCTTCGGGGCGAAATACGGATATCGCGGCAAGCGAATCGGCATTTTTGGGAAGATCCGGCCGGGGTTTATACACTTTAATGCCTTCCCGTATATTACCAATACATACATATTTTACGGTCCCAACGGCCAAATATCCGATGTCGTGCTGGTCTCAGCCGAAAAGCCCGCAACCTTCTTCAATGTCGATGTCGGCGGTGTGTTCGAATATTACACCTCGAAGAGGACATTCTTGCGGGTCGATGTCGGCGATACGATAGTCCATTACAACCGCCAGGAACCAAAGGAGTACAATCCGACCTTCAACCGCCATAACTTGCAGATGAATGTTGGTTTTGGATTCAGGTTTTAGTCCGGCTTTCGCGAGATGGAATCTGCCTGTTAGCCGATCCTATTAAAGATCGAGCGATAGACAGGTAGCGATTTGCCCTCGACTGCTAGTTCGCGTTCGGTCTTGACGGGGAATGGATTCGCGTCGATCTTTTCTTCTGCGAGCGCTTCGTGCGAACGGAAGATCTCGAACATCTCTTCAGCAAGGAATTCGATATCGGTCTGAACAAAAACCTTACCCGCCGGAGCGAGTTTCCGTGCGATCGCGTCAGCCATTTCGCGATTTACCATTCGGCGTTTTTCGTGTTTCTTCTTGAACCATGGGTCGGGAAACTGTATCGTGACCATTTGCAGGCGGCCGTCCGGGAAATTCTCGATCAAGCGGTCGAGCCAAAGCATCGCGTTGCAGAATGAATAGCGGAGATTCGCAAGGCCCGCTTCGGCGGCAAGGCGGTTGGCTTCCTCGACGAGCGGTTCGCGTATCTCGACGCCGAGGTAGTTGTATTCAGGCAACTCGCTCGCCATCTTCAGCAGGAAACGCCCGCGTGCACAGCCGATGTCCATAAAAAGCGGACGCGCCGGGTCGCTAAAAAGATCCTCGATCACGAGAGGCACCGGTGTCTGCCGATAGAACGGTGCCAGCGGATTTACATGTTGATGGACTCGTACGCGTGGCATAGATCAGACGATCTGAAGAATGGTCAATATCGAAAGGCCGCAGACCGCCGCGTAGGCAGCGATCGCGAGCAGTCCCGCGACCTTGATCGGCGGCAACGCCTCGCGCGGATCTTTGTGCGGGTCGCCGGGAACAGCGAACAGAGCATAGACCGCACCCGTTACAAGCCCACCTATGTGTGCATAATTATCGACGATTCCGCTTAAGACAAAACCGTAAAGCAGGATGAAGCCGATGTTGACGACGAGATTCCGTCGAAACTCCGGCGCGATGAATTGCCTGCGTTTGAAAGAATAGACCGCGAGGAAACCGATGATCCCGACGATCCCGCCTGACGCTCCGATCGAGATCCCGACCGGGCTTAGCAGAAGCGTAAGTACGCTGCCGCCGACCGCCGAGAGTAAGAAGACGATCGATAGATGAGCACGATTTGCGAGTGCTTCAAACGGTCGCGCAAAGCTGTAGAACGCAAGGCTGTTTAGCCCGATGTGAAGTAAACCGGCATGCAACGCCGTTCCGGTCAGGAGCCGCCAATGTTCGCCCTGCAGCAAATACGCCTGCTTATCAAAACCGGCAGCCAGGATCGCAGGTTGTATGCCGCGAGCAAGCTCCGCGAGAAAAACGCACGTATAGAGAGCGATGATAATGATCGCGTAGTACGGCGGACCGGGCCGGAAAGCTACCTCGCGCGGGCGCGGCCTTTCGAATTGCTGTGATCCTTCGGGACCTAATTCCTCGTCCCTGTAATCGAGTGACATTTGGGAAAACAAAAACTACATTGCAAGCCCGCCGTCAACCTGTATCACCTGCCCCGTGATGTAGGTCGCAGCCGGTGAAAGCAGGAAGCACGCGATCTGCGCAGCCTCATCGACGCGGCCGAGCCGTCCGAGCGGAATCATCGCGAGGATCTTTTCACGGTATTCGGCGTTCATCTCGCTCGCCATATCTGTTTCGACGAGGCCGAGAGCAAGCGCATTCACCGTAACTTTCTTGCTTGCGATCTCTTTTGCGAGAGATTTTGTTAGGCCGATCATTCCCGCCTTTGACGCGGAGTAATTCGACTGCCCGAGCATTCCGACAACGCCGGAGATAGAAGAGATATTCAGGATCGAGCCGCCATTCTCGTTCCGCATCATCGGCCGCAACACCGCCTTTGAGAAATTCCACGCGCCCTTCAGATTCGTGTCGATCACGGCGTCCCAATCTTCCTCTTTCATCCGAAGGATGAGCTGATCGCGCGTGATCCCGGCGTTGTTTACGAGGAAGTCCACCGTGCCGAACGCATCCTTTACTTCGGAGACGAAGTTCGCTGCGGCCTCGGTATTCGCAACGTCGCACTGCGCGGCGAAAACATGCGTGCCTGCGGCCTCGAGCTCGGCTTTGAGAGCGTCGGCCTCGGCAGCACTCTTTGAATAATTGAACGCAACGTTCGCACCGCCTTTCGCCAGTTCGCGAACGATCTCGCGGCCGATGCCGCGTGTACCGCCGGTTACGATAGCGGTTTTTCCTTCAAATATTTTGTTTTGCATAATTGCCTAAATGCCCGACGGGCTAAAGATTCAATGCCTTTCGCTGTTGTGCGAAAAGCTCTCCGATGCCCTTCTCTGCGAGGGCAAGCATCGCGTTCATCTGGTCGCGGGTAAAAGGTTCGCGTTCCGCCGTTCCCTGGATCTCGATGAATTTCCCTTCGCCCGTACAAACGATGTTCATATCGACTTCGGCGGTCGAATCCTCAGCATAAGCAAGATCGAGGATCGGCGTGTCTTCGCAGATGCCGACGCTTACTGCCGCAACTTCGCTCAGGATAGGATTTGCGCGGACAACGCCCGTCTGCACAAGACGCCGGCATGCGAGCGCTAGCGCGACATACGCTCCCGTGATGGACGCGCACCGTGTGCCGCCGTCCGCCTGTATCACATCGCAATCGAGAAAGATCTGGCGTTCGCCGAGAAGCTTCATATCGACGACGGCACGCAGGCTTCTGCCGATCAAGCGTTGAATCTCTTGCGTGCGGCCGGTCGGACGCATCGTCTCGCGTTGAGTTCGCGTGTTCGTCGCACGCGGCAGCATCGCGTACTCCGCAGTCACCCAGCCCGTTCCTTTGTTTCGCAGGAAAGGCGGCACGCGATCCTCGACCGAGGCAGTGCAAATCACCTTTGTGCGGCCCGCCTCGATCAACGCGGAGCCTTCCGCATAGGGCGAGATATTCGGCGTAATTCTGACCGAACGCAGTTCATCCAACTTGCGTTCGTCTTGTCTCGTAAAACTCATAAATTCAACAGGCGTTGCGCACTAACCCGCGTGCTTCTGCCCCAACTCATCAACGCCGTAAACCTCGATCGCCTCAAGCTTTTGCGGGCGTGCCCCTAAAAATCTTTCGGCGACGCGGGCAAACCTGTCCGCAGCGTCCGTTACATAGAAATGATCGAGGTCATCGCACAATTCCCGCTTTTTCGCGGGCGCGGTCGTATTCGCGATCTCGTTCTTTGCAAGTATTATCGCAACCTCATCGGCGGTCGCTTCGCCTGAATCAATTAGTTTAACATCGCGCCCGACGGTGCGTTGAATCACATCGCGAAGGATCGGATAGTGCGTACAGCCGAGCACCAAAGCCTGCGGAGAGAATTCCTTTACCTCTTTGAGATACTTTTCGGCGATGCTCGCCGTCTCCGGCTGGTCGATCCAATTCTCTTCGGCGAGCGGCACAAAAAGCGGGCACGCGGCCTGCAGTACCTTCGGTTCGACCGAGGCACGGCGGATCGCGTCGATATATGCGTTGCTCGCAACGGTCGCTTCGGTCGCGATGACACCGATCCGGGCATTCGCGCCGAATTCACGCACGATCTCGACCGCACGCCGCCCGCCGGGGCCGATCACGCCGACGACCTCGATCCCGACCTTTTCGCGGATCGCAGGCAACGCGAGTGCAGACGCCGTGTTGCAGGCGACAACGAGCAGTTTGATGCCGAGCGAGGCAAGGAACGTGGAATTCTCAAGCGCGTAGCGCTCTACCGTCGCGAGCGATTTCGTCCCATAAGGCACACGCGCTGTATCACCTAAATAGATGAAACGCTCGTTCGGCAGCCTGTCATGCAGAGCGCGATATACCGTAAGCCCGCCGACACCGGAATCAAAAATGCCTATTGCCTGCTCGTTCGTTGCCATAAACGTAAACGAATAATATAACTTATCGGAGCATCATCGGTCATTTCGAGACTTCGACACGGAAAGGAGCCCGCATCGACCTTCACGACTCCGCCTGAAGCAACCGCCGCAGCGTGTTGCTGCATCCCAAGCGGCATGGCCCTTTTCTCACGAAAACCTGCGAACTTCGAGCTGAATTCCATTGCGGTCGCGAAGCCTTGTCCCGCAGATTGGAATTTGATGACCGGCGACGAGCGCAGCCGCCTCTGCCACGACTGCGGAATAAACATCTACAACATCTCGGAAATGTCGTCGAACGAGGTGCGCGATCTGATCGAGAACCGCGAAGGTCGTCTCTGTATCCGGCTAATGAGACGGAGCGACGGAACCGTCATCACGCGCGATTGTCCAAAAGGCCTCGCAGCATATCGACGACGCGTTGCCCGAGTGGCCGGCGCGGTGTTCGCGGCGGTTATCGGACTTTTTTCTGCGACATTTGCACAGTCTAAACCCTCAGCGGCCTCGTCGCCGGACGCGGGTATTACGGCACAAAGGCATAACCTCGAAGGCGTTATCGTCGATCCGCAAGGTGCGGTGATCCCGGGCGTAAAGGTTACCGTACGAATCGACAAAAAGACGAATTATTCGGTGCTGTCAGATACGATTGGCCGGTACGTTTTCGACAAACCCGACATTGTGGGAAAGGTCGAGATCGTCGCCGAGAGGTCCGGCTTCAAGCGATTCAAAGATCACATCGAAATAAAGGCCGGCGTGCCTGTCGATCTTCGGATCACGCTAGTTCCAAGCGGAGAATCAGTTGAGGTCGGCATCTTCTTAGACCCGGGCGGTATCGATATGACGAGATCTGACGTAACGACAACGTTCAAGGTCGGGAATGACGGAACGTGGCGGCCGTACTAGTCGGGGACCTCGATCCGAGATCGATATCGAACAAGCAACAGTGGCGCTGAGGAGATCGTTCAATCGTCGTGGCGGCCCCAGCGCCAGCGAGGCGGCTCGCCCTTTGCTAAGCAGATGGCGACGAGCCCGAGGATGAGGGCGGCTGTGCCGCATGAAAACTTTAACGGAAACTGCACGGGCGGAAAGACAAGTGCCAGCGCGATGAATAGGCCAATGAACAGGCCAAACACGAGCCATCCTTGCCATGTCGAGGGCAAACCCCAACCCCAACCGTAAGTCTTGGCGCGAAACCAGTGCTTCTTCTCGAGGTCTTTGGGCATCATCGGCAAATGCTCCGTGTCTGCGATATTCGCCGCCATTATACCACGGTAATCGATCGCCAAATTCCACAAGGAACTCGGATCACGGCGTCGAGACGGCAGCGGTCTCGGCGATCAGGGTCGGGTATTTGCCTGTCCAGCAGGCCGTGCACGAGGAATCTGCATTAAGGCCGACGGCTTGGAGCATTCCTTCGAGCGAAAGATAGCCGAGCGAGTCAGCTCCGATGTATTCAGAGGTCTCTTTGACGCTCATACGCGAGGCGATGAGGTCTTTGCGATGCGGCGTATCGACGCCGTAATAGCAGGAATGAGCGGTCGGCGGGCACGAGATGCGCATATGCACCTCGGTCGCTCCCGCATCGCGGACCATCTGCACGATCTTCTTCGACGTAGTGCCGCGGACGATCGAATCATCAACGAGAATGACGCGGCGGCCCTCGATCAGATCCTTTATCGGGTTAAGTTTGAGCCTGACGCCGAATGAGCGTATCGATTGCGTCGGCTCAATGAACGTGCGTCCGACGTAGTGGTTTCGAATGATCGCCTGCCGATAATTGATGCCGGACTGCGCCGAATATCCTATCGCCGCCGCAACGCCCGAATCAGGCACGGGCACGACGATGTCTGCCTCGACAGGATGTTCGCGAGCAAGCTGCTTGCCCATCTTATGCCGCGATTCGTTCACCGACTTACCGAAGATGATCGAATCCGGCCGCGAGAAATAGACGTGTTCGAACGTACAGACGGCGTGCTTCTTCACCTCGAACGGGAAGCTCGATTCGACACCGTCCTTTGTTACCACAAGCATTTCGCCCGGTGCGATCTCGCGCAAATATTCGGCGTCGATAAGGTCGAACGCACAGGTCTCGGACGCGACACACCACGCATCTTTGTACTTACCCAAAACGAGGGGGCGGAATCCACGCGGGTCGCGAACGGCGATCATCGCCGTCGGTGTTAAAAAGAGCAGCGAGAATGCGCCTTCCGTATCTCGGACGACTCGGCGGATAGCGTCAAGGGCCGAGCCTTCGTGGACGCGTGCGATACCGTGCAGGATCGTTTCCGTGTCGGAGGTCGAGGAGAATATCGCGCCTTCGCGTTCGAGTTCGCGGCGGCGAGCGTCGGCAAAAGGCAGATTCCCGTTGTGGCAGACGGCGATCTTCCCGTGCTGGCACGTGACGGAGAAAGGCTGAACTTCCTTGATCGTGTTCTTCCCCGCTGTGGAATAACGCGTGTGGCCGATGGCAGCCGTGCCGTGAAGCTTTGCCAATGCCTGTGCGTTTAGAACGTCCGCGACGAGGCCGTTCGCACGATGCTCAAAGAAATCGACACCGTCCGTCGAGACGATGCCGCAAGCTTCCTGCCCGCGATGCTGAAGAGCAAAAAGGCCGAGCTGCGTCAGAGTTGCCGCCTCTTCGTGGCCGAAAATGCCAAAGACGCCGCATTCCTCGTGAAATTTGTCGAAAAAGTCCTCGATCACCTGGCTTTTATTTTACATCCTGCGGGGAGCGAATTACGAACGCAGAAGTCGGGCTTTTTCGAGGTCTTCGCGGGTATTTACGTTCAGAAACTCGCCTGGAGCGTCATTTTCTGAGGGTTCGACGACCGCGGCTCCGATCTCGCGAACGAACGAGATCAGCGATGGGAGATGCTCGTCCGAGGCGATCTTCGCGTTAACTGCGGCAAGGACGGGGTTTGTGCGATAAACGCCGCATAGCGGCTGAAGGCGGCCGTCCGGCTGGAGGGGCACTGCGGCCACGGCATTGGTCTCGCGAACCGTTTTGACGAGCCTTTCGAGCAGGTTTTTACTCAGAAGAGGCAGGTCGCAGGCGAGCACGAACGTCATTTCGCGTTTAGAGGCCGCTAGAGCCGTTTGAAAGCCGCTCCAGACCCCACGGCCCGGATTTTTGTCTGCGACGACGTTTAAGGGCATCTGTGCGTCAGCAAACTGCGTTTCATTTGCCGCCACAAATATCACATTCGCACATCCCGGAATTTGGCCGATCAGATGGGCGGCATTTTCTGCCAGCGTGACCGAACCAAGATCGGCGAGGGCCTTGTCCGAACCAAATCGGGAAGACCGCCCGCCGATCAATATGAAAGCGTCAAAATCCACTGCTTGGCTGGCGCCGGTTATTGTTTCGGCGGTGCGGGCTTTTGCGTAAGTATGCTCAGATCGACGTTGACAACATCGCCCATGAAGTCCACGTTGTCCTTTCGCTCGTACGCAATGCCGTAGTCTTTCCTGTTGAGCTGGAGCGTCGCGCTGAAACCGCACGGTCCATCCACTGCCTCGGCCTTTTTGTCCGCGCAGCTACCGCTGATCGTGAACGGGAAAGAGATCTCTTTCGTTACGCCGTGCATCGAAAAATCACCGGTCAGGATATACTTTCCACCCTTCTTCTCAACCTTCTTGCTCTTGAATGTGATCTCGGGATATTTCTCAACGTCGAAGAAGTCCGCGGTCTTTAAGTGATTGTCGCGTGCACCAATGCCCGTGCTGATGCTGTCGGCACGGATCGTCGCAACAACTGACGACTTCGTGATGTCCGACTTATCGAAATTGAGGTCGGCCTTGAACTGGCCGAATTTTCCTGTAACTTTCGACAAACCACCTAAAATAGGCAGGTTGAAGCTCACACTCGAGTGATTCGAATCCACGGCGAGCGGTGCCGATGCCGCGTACGCCGCGACCCAAAACGTTGCGACCAGAGCGGCCGCGAAGATTCTCTTGAACATAATTTTCTCCACTTGCTAGTTCTATTTCTTGCCAATTTTATCACGCAGGAACAATGCGCCCGCGGCATTCGCCGAGACCGATGCGTCGAAAACCTTCTCGTTCGCAGAAGCCTTTCATAATGATCTCGTCGCCATCCTCAAGGAAACGCCTTTGCTCGCCAGACGGCAGGTCGATCGGCTCTTTGCCTCGCCATGTGAGTTCGAGTAGGCAGCCGCGCTCATCCTTTTCCTTGCCGCTGACAGTGCCCGTCGCCATAA
>JABARP010000008.1:0-63109 GCA_019186825.1 Pyrinomonadaceae bacterium | reverse complement strand
GCCGGTCTGCAGATTGCAGCCATTCGAAGCGTGGTGCGTGAGCATCTGGCCGATCGTCCAATAAAGGTCTTTCGTATTCGAACGGCTCAGGCGGAAAGGTTCAATGTTTTCGGTCCGCATCTTTTCGGTCTGTATATAGACCTCAAGGTTGATATCCAGTCCGCCGAACTTGCGGTTCTCGTCGCTGCTCAGGTATTCGAGCGGTTGCGGATCGGCCGGATCGCGTTCAAAAGCAGGCGTTCGAAACGGAGCCAGAGCCTCCATGGTTACGACGAATGGTGAAATACTCGTTGCAAAGTTCTTCGCAAGGAACGGACCCAAAGGTTGGTATTCCCAACCCTGTATGTCGCGTGCCGACCAGTCGTTCACGAGGCAGACGCCGAAAATATGCTCTTCCGCATCCTTGATGTCGATGGGTGAGCCAAGCTCATTCCCCTTCGCGACGAAAAAGCCGAGTTCCATCTCGTAATCGAGATTCTTCGACGGCCCGAAGACCGGCGGTTTCTCGGCATCGCTGCGATTTTGCCCTTGAGGACGTTTGATGTCCTCGCCGCTCAAAACGATGCTTGACGCACGCCCGTGATACCCGACGGGAATGTACTTGTAATTCGGCATCAGCGGATTATCGGGACGAAACATCGACCCGACGTTCGTTGCGTGATAGATCGAGCAATAGAAATCGGTGTAATCACCGATAACCGCCGGAATGTCGTCGAGAAAGCATTCGGAAACCGGCACAAGATGCGGCTCGACCTGCCCTCGAAATTCAGAGCCCTCACGCAGCAGGTCGGAGATACGCTGCCGCAACGCCATTCGGTCCGCCGCGGAGAACTCCATGATCCCGTCGAGAAGGCTCCAGAGGCGGTCGTCGCCGATCGATTCCGCATCGAAATCTTCGAGCAGCCCGGCGTCGGCACATGCGTCGAGATTCAGAATGCGGTCGCCGATCCGCACGCCGATATGGATCTCGTCGTCGATCGAATCGTTTGCAAACACACAGAAAGGCAGATTCTGGATCGGAAAATCGGTCGCCGGATCATTGGCCGACGCAACCCAGCTTTTTAGGTCGGGGTCGTGTGTAGAGTTAATTTCGTAGGTCATAAGATCAACTTGGGCGTAAAGGACGCGACCGCTGCCGCGATTTTTTACGTCAATATTTTTGCGACACACCGGCAACGACGCCGTGTCTTTTAGTTCCTTAGAGAATTCCGAGGTCCTTCAGGTCGGCGATAGGTTCGATGAATGAGCACGAGCCGAAAGACTGTATGCCGCGGTATCGAGCCTGTTCGAGCTGAAAGAGCGTTAGCACATAGTCGTTCCGCCATCGCACACCTGTCTGATCGAAACGGAATTCGCTCGGATCCTCGGTCATCATCAATTCGTCGAGCAGATCGATATGACGGCTATCGCGAACGAACGCGGCCATCAGGAATAGGTTCAAAAAGCCGTGCATCTTGCCCTTCACGGCATTCGGCTCATAGGTGAGCGGCCGCTGGCATCTGATCGGATGATGCAAGCCTGCGGTCGCCTTGAACGGCAGATTCGCCGCCGTGCAGGCACGCACGAATCGCACGATCTCGTGCGCTTTTGGAAAAGCCTCAGGCGTGATGCCGCCCGTGCGGATCTTTGCACGCTGATCGCGTAACGCAAGCGTTGCGACGAGTTCCGGCAGGCGTTGATCGAGCGGTATCTCGTAATACGCGGTAATTTCTTTGGGGACGAGGCGATGTGCGAAATCGATATCCTCACGCTGCGGAGCCTTTATCTCCATCACGTCGGCAATGAACTTCCCTCGTTCGACGGCGTTGAATTCAACGACCGAATACGTGGAAAGCTCAACGTCTTCGCCCGCAACGACCGCAAGCCGCCATGGTTTCTCGCCTTTTTTCTGAACTTTTGACGCCTCAGCAGCGAATTCGTTCAGCCGGCTCGCCGTTACGACGAAGCGCCCGAGCATCCACGAATATTCACCACGCCTATAAGCGGCATAGTTCGCTACGGCATCGGTCATCGAGACCGCAGACGGCGGGAACAAGCCTGCGTAGTCGATCGCTCCTGCCATTAGCACCCCGATGCTCGAAAGCGGCCTTTCGACGGCCTTTTCTCGCGCTCCAATATTTACCTGGGGATCCTGCATCTTTCTCTCTTTTGATGATAAGAACTGCGGCGGATATTCGCAAAGACGGCTCCGGCGGCTATCGCCGGAGCCAGCCGATGCGACGGGCACGTACGACTCGCCACGTTCCGCGATTTTTGCTAAACTTTGTTCCGATCTCAACTGCCTTAAAATGCGTGTTTTAGGAATCGATCCCGGTAGCGAAACGCTCGGTTGGGGCGTCGTCGATGGTGCGGGCTCACGATACTCGCTCGTCGAATTCGGGACGGTCAGATCGAACCGCCGGGACGCGTTTTCGCGAAGGCTCCTGAATATTTACAACGGCGTTGCCGATATCGTCGGGCGTTTTTCGCCGGATGTACTTGCGGTCGAGGATACGTTCTATGCCGTTAATGTCGGCGTCGCGATCAAACTCGGACAGGTTCGCGGGACGACGCTGCTGCTCGCGGAGCAATACGGCCTGGAGATCGCCGAATACGCGCCTCGGCTCGTAAAATCCACCGTCGCCGGTTACGGCAATGCGGAAAAGGCTCAGGTCGGCGAGATGGTCCGCGTACTCCTGCGGCTCAAAGAAATGCCGAAGCCTCACGATGCGGCCGACGCACTCGCGATCGCGATCTGTCATTTTCATCATGCAGGTACGGCGGCAAAAGTTTTGGCCGCACAAGAAAAGTTAAAGAAAAAATGAGGAAATCCGCCACTCTCACGCTTCTCCTACTATTCCTTTTCCTTCCCGCATACGCTCAAAAACGACGTACCGCGCGGAGCAAGCCCACCGGAGCGGCTCGTGCATCTGAGATCGGGAAGTCGGCCGTTGTAGTTGACGAAAAACTCTCGACCCTACGTGTAAGTCCGAGCCTCTTTGCCGAATCAGTACATCGCATCCAACGCGGCCGCACGGTTCGCATACAGGATATAAAGGAGGCGGACGGCGTTCGATTTTACAAGGTGACCGTTCCGCCGAAATATTTTGGTTGGGTGCAGGCGGACGCCGTTTTCTTCAGCTCGCGCGCGGAAGACGAAACGCGCCTTGCAAAGCTCGTCGTCGCCTCGACAGGTTTTGAGAAGATCGAGATCGCAAGGCAATTCCTCGAACTTTACCCGAAGTCGGCGGTGCGGCCCGGCATTCTCCTGCTCTACGGGGACATCATTGAAGAGGCAGCGTTAAAGCTTTCGAAGGATGCGAATTCACGCCTAAAGCGTTCGGAACTTGCTGCGACCGGCGCGCCGCTGCATAGCTATTTCCTGAACTTCAATATGCTGGACCGTTATCGAAAGGAAGGCATCATATTCTTATTTGACGCCAAAGCAAAGGCGTTTCACTACAATGGGGCCGCGTGGAGCGAGATCGTTCAGACCTTTCCAAAGTCAGCCGAAGCGGTCGAAGCAAGACGCCGGCTCGCGTCGCTTGCCGAAAAGATGGGGACGGCAAGCGCTAATTAACTCTCTTTCAGCGCGACCGCGATCTCTGCCGCGACCTTCGCGTTGTTCTTAAGCAGTGCGATATTTGCGGCAAGCGTGCGGCCTTTGCTCCTCTCGACGAGCGCGGAGAGCAGGAAAGGCGTCGTCTCTTTTCCTTTGATATTCTGGCGGTCGGCTTCGCGTAGTGCCTCGGCGATCAAATCCTCGACCTCCGAAAGTTCGATCTCGTATTCGGCAGGGACGGGAGCCGTGACAAGTACCGCGCCGGAAAGCCCGAGCTTATCGCGGCCGCGGATTATGGCGGCGGCTTCCTCAGCGGAATCCACTCTCTCATCAACGGGCAAGCCGCTTGTCCGAGAATAAAATCCCGGCATCTCGTCGCATTGCCAGCCGAGAACGGTGATGCCGTAGGTTTCGAGCCATTCGCGTGTGGCCGCAACATCGAGAATGATCTTCGGCCCGGAGCAGACGACCGTGATCGGTGAGTTCGCAAGCTCCGGCAGGTCTGCCGAAACGTCCGCAGAGTAACCGCGATGTACGCCGCCAATTCCGCCAGTCGCAAAAACCTCGATCCCCGCGGCCTGAGCGATCAGGGTTGTCGTCGCGACCGTTGTCGCTGCCATGAGGCGTTTTGAGGTTGCGACGGCGATATCACGCCGCGAGATCTTTCGAATCCCGTCCTCGGTCGCGAGGCGGTTGAGTTCGTCGCGTGAAAGACCGCAGCAGACCGTGCCATCGAGCACAGCGATCGTTGCCGGAGTTGCTCCGACGGAACTTACGATCTCCTCGACGCCGACCGCAGTTTCGAGGTTCTGCGGGAACGGCAGGCCGTGTGAGATCACGGTCGATTCGAGCGCGACGATCGGGGCACGATCATCCAAAGCCTTCTGGACCGGGTTGCTGAACTTGATATCCATCGAAAATACTTATCGGATCAGTTTGCCGATCCTGCTAAGACGCGGGTTCGTGATGCAGCCGAGCATACTGCCGTTCGAGGCTTCGCGGTCGCAAGACCAATAAACGAACATCGCGCGGCCGATGATCAGATCGCGTGGGACAAATCCCCAGAAGCGGCTGTCTTCGCTCGCGTCGCGGCTATCGCCGAGACAGAAGAAGTTATTCGGCGGAACGACCATCGTCTTGCCCTTTGTTGCGAATTCGTACTGCGAGGTCGGCAGATGGTGGCCTGCATTCACCTCATCCATCGTCTCCTGGCTGTAATAAACATCCCATTTGTCCTCGGGCTTTCGCTCTTCGAATTCGTGCGTATCGAGAGCGGCCTCGCGGCTCGTCGCGTCGCCGATAATGCGATGTTCAGGAAGCAGTTCGCCGTTGATGTAAACGTGATTATCGCGAAATTCGACAGTTTCGCCCGGTAACGCAATGACGCGCTTTACGTAGTTGAGCTTGTAAGCCTCGAGCGGCCCGCCCGGACGATTACGATCCATTTCCGGGCGCACACGGTTGCCGGGATATTTGAAGACGATAACGTCGCCGCGTTTGATCTCACGCTGCGGCAGGAACGGCAGCTCGTGGCCGCCGGGCGTGAAGATGAACTTATTCACGAGCAGGTAATCGCCGACAAGGATCGTGTTCTGCATCGAACCGGTCGGAACCGTTACGGCCTGGACGATGAACGTCATACCGAACAACGCCATGATCAAGGTGATGACAAGGGACTCGAAATATTCACGAAACGTGGATTTCGGCGGCCCTTTGAACTCGTTCTCTTTCTTTTCTTCTCCGACCGTGCTGACAACCGGCTGTTCTTTCTCTTCACTCATAAAAACGTGACTCGATCAGTACCTTACTTATCCTTTCCTGCCTCAAGTATCTCGATCGCCGCACAAGCGGCGTTCATCTCAGCGGCCTTTATCGACTGGCCTTCGCCGGTCGAGCTGCCGCCTTCCCAAACCGCTTCGACAAAGAATCTGCGATCGTGCGGCGGGCCGTCCGTCCGACGAAGCTCGTAGGCCGGGGCCTTGAGTTTGATGGCCTGCAGTTTTTCCTGCAGCAGCGATTTATAATCCAGCGAACGTTCGGGCGTCGCCGCCTTGATCTCTTTACCAATAAGGCGTTTTACGGCGCCACGAGCCGCAATGTATCCGCTGTCGAGAAATACCGCTCCGATGACGGCCTCGACCGTGTTCGCAAGCAGAGCATGCTTTTTTCTGCCGCCTGTTTTCTCTTCGCCGCGGCCGACCCGCAGGAATTTACCGATCTCGATCGCCTCGCCCGCATTCGCTAGAGTTGCGGTCGAGACGAGATGATGCTTCATCAGCGTCAGGTCACCCTCATCAAGCGTCGGATGAAGTGCCAAAAGATTCTCGGCGACCGCAAGCGCCACGACGGAATCGCCAAGGAATTCGAGCACCTCATTCTCCGACTCTCGGGCCGCGGCTTCGTCGCTTACGTCAAGATTCTCAAATACCCACGAGCGATGTGTTACCGCACGCTCAAGAAGCTTAATATCGCGAAAACTGTGACCGATCGCCCTTTCGAGGTCGCTGAGATCCGCTGACATAGAGGACAAGTTTAGCAAAAAAGGAAGCCGGACGCTTCGTTATACGAGACGTCCGGCTAAAAGGTATGAGGATCGATCCGATATGCCTACTGACGAGTGCCCTTCGACTTTGCCGTTTCTGAGCTTGCCTTAGCGGCAGTTCCCGGCTTAGCGTTCGTGGTCGAAGCTGCCGGTTTTGAAGAAGCCGGCGTCGCGGCCGGAGTCTCTGCACTCGTGTCAGGATCGTTCACCGGTTCGATCGCGGTCGAAGGATTCGGAAGGGCAGCTGCATTGGCAGTTGCGAGATAGGCGTCAAACCCATCCGGCTTGCCGAAGCGGATGCCATAGATCTGCTTTGCGGTCTCCGTAATGGCCTTTGCATAAGCGGCGTTCTTCGGATCCTTGTTGGCGAGAAAGACAGCATGTGCAAACGCGTTGAGTGCGCGCTCGGCTGTTCCGTTGACGATTCCTTGCTTTGCCTTGATCTCGGCGACCTTCGTTGCCTTGACGTCATCCGGATCGGCCGGATTCTGTGCCTTCACAAGGGCCTGAAGCTCCTCGATCCGCTTGTTCATCTCGTCGATGTAGTAGGAACCGATCGAACGATAAACGTCAGGGATCGTGGCGGTCGTTGATTTTGCCTGGCTCGCTTTGTAGAGGTATCCAACGCCCTGCTTCTTGTCATTCTTGTCGAACGAGAGGATGTAGCCGATCGTGTAGTTCAGCCAGCCGAGAGCCTCGTCCTTATCTTTGTAGCTGTACGGCAAAAAGCCAAGGGGTTCAAATTTCTTTCCGGCTTCGAGGTCAGCGATCGACTGTTTCGCGTATTTCAGCGTCTCATCGTTCCAGGTAGTAACGCGAGGGCTCTTCGCCGTTTCGTCGTAACCGATCGAACCGAGCACGATCTCCGCCGGGCGATACTTCTCAGGGTCCATCGCCATCAGCTCTTTGCCGCTCGAATAGACCTGGTCCCAACTCTTCGACGAGATGCCGGCAAAGAACTGCTTCTCCAATGCGGCGGCCTTTTCATCCCGCTCCATCTGCTTGTAGATCTTTTCATATACAGGGATCTTTGCCTTGAGCCACTCAACGAAATCGGCACCGATCAGATTGCCGGCCTCGTCCTTGCAGTTGCCGAACTTCTCAAGAAACTCCTTTCCTGCATCGGCCGTCTTCTTGCGGGCTTCCTTGGTCTTAATGACCGAATTCTCGCGGATCGTCTTATCGAGAGCGTCGCGAGTTGCAGTGTCCGCACAAGGGTCCTGTGCAAACACGGACATTCCTGCCGTTGTAAGAAAGACAGCGAGAGCTGCGCTCATGACACTGTATCGAAAAATCGTCTTCATTCCTTAAATCCTCCGCCGCGTTGCCGCCCGGCGAGCGTGTAGCGTTACTTGCATTTTCCAACGTCCGCCGTCGGACACTGGTTTAGCGTGAAATCAGATGTTTTTGTGACACCGCGAGTTGCAATACTTTGTAAAAAACACAAATGCTATCGCAATACGGTCGATCCCTTTACCAGCGGTAAAATGAAGATTAAATAATCACGCACCATCAGCCTGCCTGTCAAGCCAAAAGCAGTCTTTTGAGCCTGTAAGACAGGTCTGCGGCACCCGAATAATTCGGGCAAAACCGGTTCGGATCTCTTCTAAAATGGCGGTGCGAAACTGCTAAGAGGGCGGAACTTGCCTAGTCCTGATCAGCCATCCGTTCGCGTTTCTTCTTCGCGGCCTCTTCGGGCGTAATGATAACCGGTGCGAAAAGCGGCTTCGAATCGCCTGTGCGTCGAACGAACTTTTCGGGCTTTGCCGTTTCGCGTTCCGCACTGCCGACAATGATCACGTTCCGGCCATCCGGCTGGACGCGTAGGTTATCGGTGCCGTCCGTCATGGTTTCGCTATCGTCGGATTCCTCGTCATCGTCAGCCGCGGCCTTCTTCGCGACGGCGACATTCTTCGGCATTATGTGAAATTCCGTCTGGGCAAGATTACGGTCGGTCCGGGTGATGGTACCTGCGAGTGCGTGATAGATCTGAGCGGCAATGCCTGCGGCGTAGCGTCCGCGTTCGCTCTGGCCGCGTGTGATGACGGCGATCGCATATTTCGGCTTTTCGATCGGAGCGACCGAGGCGAAAAGCCCGACCCACGAGCCTTTATCGATGCACGAACCCGTCTTTCCCGCGACGCCAAGGTCCTGATCCATTCCGCGGCGGGCAGTGCCGTATTCGGCGGCACCCATCATTCCGGGAATGAGGCGTCGAACATTCGACTGAGGCAGGTCAACATCTGCCTTATAGAACGTCTGGAAGCGGGCCTTTTCCATCGAATTGCGAGGAATACGCGGCAGGACGCGATGTCCGCCGTTCGTGATCGCGGCAGCCATCACGGCGAGCTGGATCGTGCTGACCTCGAAATCATCGCCGTGCGAATAAATGCGTGCGTTATTGTTGCCGATCGCGAGGCGGCCGGCCGTCTCGCCCTCAAGATTGATGCCTGTCGGCTGTCCGAGCCCAAGATCGCGTGCGTACTCGATCATCTTCTCATTGCCGAGGATCCTGCCGACACGCTGAAAATATCCATTATCAGAATACGCGATCGCATCATCGAGTTTGCGATTCGTCGGAACGTTTTCGATCGAACCGTCGGCTTTGTCGATTATGCCTTCGTTGACGCCGGCGACACCGGTAACTAGCTTGATCGTCGAACACGGCTTAATGCTCGAACGAACTGCCCAGTCCTGATTAACGACGGTGAGCACCTTGCCGGTCTGAGCCTCCATGACGACGACCGAACCGGCGTGTCCGCCAAGAGCGTTGACGGCGATACGGCGAATGTTCAGATCCTCGCCTTCGGTATTGTCTGCGGCAATATTCGCAACGGTCTCGGTACGAAGTCCCCGTTCAAATGCCAACTTCCTCTCGCGGGCCTCGCGAGCGGCGGCTTCGCGGCGGCGGCGTTCTGCAAGCTCGGCAGCACGTCGCTCGGCCTCGCGGCGGCGACGCTCTGCGGCTTCGCGCTTGCGGTCAGCCTTTGAAAGTTTTTTGGATGATGCCCTGTCGTCGTCGCGATCACGTCGGGCCGAGGCTTTGTCCTTCTTGCTCTTGCTCTTTTTGTCGTCCTTTTTTGATTTTGCGACGGTCTTCTGTTTCGACGAGGACTTAGAATCCTTTTTCGCCGAGCGTGAAGACTTCGACGAAGACTTCTTCGTCTCTTTCGCACTGCTCGCTTTAGACTTAGCAGAAGCCTTAGGCTTCTTCTGAGCCATCACCGCACCGGACAACAAAACCAGGGCCGCAAGACAACTAACAAGCGACCGAAGAGCGACTTTTCGTAGGGACATAAACCTCAATGCCTTGAATACGGGAAGCAAAAGTGAAATGTTTTGTGTTTTCGGAAGAGCCGGCCAACGCGTCTTAAGGCGGCCCGAGTTTGCGTACAAACTAAGCAATAGCTTAACATTCGAAGTCTCTCCTTTGCAAGGACTTTTAATGACAGCTATAAGAGTTCCTATCGGTCTTGCTTCGATATGCCCTTTCTAAGCACATTTCGCGGACGCCTTGTCGTTATTCTCGCGCTGCTTCTGATCGCGACGCTCGGCGTCCAATATTTCCTGAATCTAAGGACGCAGCAGGAGAACTATGCACTTCGTGAAAAGCAGGAAAGGGCGATAGTTGCGGGCTTTGCCGTCGGCATCAGCAGCGTGACGAGCCCTGATCGCATTCGCGACCTGATCGAGATCCCGGGCCAGACGCTGCTCGATGAGGAATCAAAGCGCCGTATTCAGGACATCATCGTTGTCGATAACGAATGGCGCGTATTCGATTCGCTCTCGGCCGATAACCTCCCGACCACCGGGACGGACGGCGAGATAATCTACAAAAAATTAAGCGATCTTAAGGACTTGCCGCCGCTTCTCGAAGGCACACGCCTGGGTTCGGACATCGTAAAATTCCCCAATCGGCCTGCTTCCGAAAGCGAAGAGCATGACGGCGAGGCACACGCGATCCCGATCGAAACGAGCAAAGGCCGTTGGTACGTGATGGTGCTGCTCTATAACGATAAGACGGCGGCAGCCGAGCGGGCCGCGCAGCCCTTGCTCTATACGCTCGCGATCCTGCTTATCTCGTCTCTCATCACGATCCTGCTCGTATTTCGGTTTACGAGGCCGATCGCGGACCTCTCGAATGCAGCGAGAGAGATCGCGGCCGGCAACCTCGATGTGCGCGTAAGCGAAACACGCACGGATGAGCTTGGGCGCCTTGCCTCGAACTTTAACGAGATGACCGCCGAACTTGAAAAGAAGACCGAACTCGAAGCAAAGCTCCAGCAGGCGGAAAAATCAGCCGTCGTCGGAAGATTGGGTTCGGCGATCGCGCACGAGATCCGCAATCCTTTGAATTACATCAACCTCACGCTAGATCACCTTAGGAGCAAGTACGCGCCGACCGACGACGAGAAGAAAGCCAAGTTCGACAAACTTACGCTCCAGCTGAAAGAAGAAGTTGCAAGGATCAATCGCCAGATCACGGACTTTTTGAACTATTCACGGCCGGCGACCGCGGACCTTCGGCCGATCGACGCACGAACCGTCGTCGAGGATTCGATACGGATCATCGAGGCACAAGCCGAGGAGAAAGGCATCGTCGTTTCGGTTTCCGAACAAGAGAACGTGCCGCAGATCATGGGCGACCCCGTATTCTTACGCTCGGTCTTTAACAACCTTTTCATCAACGCCGTTCAGGCGATGGAAGGTACGGGCGGCAAACTCAACGTCCGTATCTCGCCATCTGAAGGCGCGAAATTCGTCAATTTCGAGATCGCGGACACCGGCCGCGGAATCCCGCAGGAAAATCTCGAATCGATCTTCGAGCCGTATTTTTCGACAAAAGAAACAGGCACGGGCCTCGGCCTCGCGATCGTGAAAAAGATATTGGACATCCACAACGCCACGATCGAGGTCGAATCGAACGTGGAGAAGGGAACAACATTCTCGGTTCGCCTGCCAAAGGCGGATGAAGTTTGACGGCCCGGCGGCGTCGGGCCGAAGACTTTGGGCACACTACGCCGTTCTCAATTCGGCCTCTCGGCTTCTTGGCCGCAGGACACGGACGAACGCCCATTCGGCTAAGAAGCTGATCGAGGAGCTTTGACGATCGCGACAATGATTGTCGTTGATAACAAAATGGTTTATGCCATATTATCAAGCTGAGTCAGTGTTAATAAGGAGTTAGAGCCCGTGTCCATGACCGCCGCGCGATCGAAATCACAGCTTCAAGAGCAGTTAGTGTCGCTCTACCTGCGACTCAATGGTTTCTTCGTCACGGCTTCATCGTCCACTCACCACTGCCATGGCCAGAATCGCGCAGAACTCGATGCGCTTGCTCTTCGCTTGCCCTATTCCTGTGAGCCTGAGCGACAGATCGGCCCCGATTCAGCGCTCGATCTTTCTGAAAAATACACCGACCTTTCGATTTGCGAGGTCAAGAGCAATGGCCAGCGACTTCAAGAGCCGATCGTTCGCTATTTCAAGTCTCGCAGCTCGGAAGGGCCTGGTGACATCAATGCTCTGTATGCGTACGTTGAACAGAACGGGCTCTAACCATCGCTTGCAGGGGACGCGCCGCAAGCGGCGCGTTAGCCGCCACGACCACTATGCAATCTTTTAGCCAACGAAAGGGACTCAAGCCCGTCAACCAGGTCATTCAGATATCAGACATGAACGACGACCTGCGAAATGGATTGTGGAATGTACTGGATTTGGTTATCTGGTCGAAAGAAGGATTCCTGCTGAGCCGCGTCGAGGCCTTTAGCCGCGACCTGTGGTTCCACTACTTCAAAAAGCCCATCGATACGAGGCCCAGATACGTAAGCGAAATCCTAAGCCACATCCGCAACCACTTCTTCAAGAGCCCCTGGAACGAGGTATACGATTTCCTCGAGTTCGTGGTTCAAAACGAAAAAGAGAATCATCCGAATCTTGCGGAGTACCTCAACTTTGTCCTCGAACAGGAAGTAGCTGGGTACCGCTTAGTCGCCGGCGTCGTAACTGATATCACCTCGGAGCAAGAGGTCGCGATGCTAGAGGAGGCATTGGCCGACTCGCAGTTTGCCGGCGTCACTGAGCATCTCCATCGTGCACTAGAGCTCTTCTCCAGCCGAGATGCGCCAGACTATCGCAACTCTATCAAGGAGTCGATTTCCGCCGTCGAAGGTATGGCGAAGCTAGTGACCGGCGACGACAAGGCAATGCTCCCAGATGCGCTAAAGCTGCTCGACAAACGCGACCAGCTACACCCGGCCTTACGTGAAGGCTTCATTAGGCTTTATGGGTACACTAGTGACGAAGACGGCATCCGACATGCAATGCTTGATCTCCCTAGCCTAGGAGCCGACGACGCGCGATTCTTCCTGCTCTCCTGTACGGCGTTCGTTAACTATCTCAAGAGTCGCATGAAGTGACGGCTAACCTGTCGTTGCACCTGACTGACTACAGAGGTTTGCGCGAGCTTCGCCATAAGGTGAACTCCTCCGTTATGCGGCATTTCTCCTATGGTCGTTCGGCAAGCGGAATCCGATGACGCCGCGCCACTCTTGCCGTTTGTCGCCTAAGTACTGGGAATTCGAGAGTCTCACTCACACGTCTGACCCTACGCTAGAGCCGTTAAGCTCAGTTTTAGCTCTTTAGCTGATCGAGAGCCTGACCACGATATCAGCCGTGATTAAAGTGTCGTTGTCGAGTGCTCGCGGACACCCATCGTCAATGGGTTTCACGAAACTCCCAGCCATTTATTACAAAACACGCTATAATCCGATTCGAATACAGTTGCAACGGTATGGCAAGAAAATCCATCCTCGTCGTTGACGACGAGAAGAATCAAAGAGAGATACTCGACGAGATATTGTCGGGCGAGGGCTACGACGTAACGAGTGCGAGTTCGGGCGAAGCGGCGATGAAGTTCGTCGCCGACCGGCATTTCGACCTCGTCCTGACAGACCTCAAGATGACGGGGATGAGCGGCCTCGACCTGCTCAAATCGCTGACCGATTTTGACAAGTCGATCATCGTGATCTTGTTAACGGCGCACGGTTCGGTCGATTCGGCGGTGGATGCAATGCGCCTGGGCGCGTTCGAGTATCTGCAAAAGCCTTATGACAGCGAAAAGCTGCTCGAAACGGTCTCGCGTGCGTTAAAGAAGCTCTCGACGCTCGACGCCGAGATCATCTCCGTCTCGCCCGAGATGGACAAGGTCAAGAAGCTGATCCTAAAGATCGCGAAGTCGAATTCGACCGTTCTGATCCGCGGCGAAAGCGGAACGGGAAAGGAGTTGATCGCACGCTCGATCCATACGAACAGCCTCCGAGCGAACGAAGCATTTCAGGCCGTGAATTGCGCAGCGATCAATGAGAACCTCCTCGAGAGCGAGCTTTTCGGCCACGAAAAAGGATCATTTACCGGCGCGGTCTCTGACAAGAAAGGCCTTTTTGAGATCGCGCATGGCGGCACGCTTTTCCTCGATGAGATCGGCGAGTTGGACATCTCGCTCCAGGCAAAAATTTTGCGTGCGTTGCAGGAAAAGCAGATACGACGCGTGGGCGGCGTAAAGGAGATCGGCGTCGATGTCCGCGTCGTTGCGGCAACGAACCGCGACCTTCTACATATGGTCGAAGAAAAGCGCTTTCGCGAGGATCTTTACTATCGTCTGAACGTGCTCTCGATCGAACTGCCCGCTCTCCGCGAACGACGCACGGATATTCCCGTACTGATCGACTATTTTGTCAAAAAACACACGCGCGGGACCGACCACAAGATACAGATCGACGCGCGTGCCCGCAAAGTGCTCGACGAATATGCTTATCCCGGTAACGTCCGGCAGCTCGAATCCGCGATCGAGCGCGCGATCCTGCTTTGCGAGAACGACACGGTAACCTTCGACGATCTGCCGCCCGAGATGACGAACGCCGCGCGGCCCGCGGCCATTGACGCAAGCACGGATTTCAAACTGCCGGCGGACGGTATAAACTTTGAGGATCTCGAGCGCAGCCTAATTATGCAGGCAATGGAACGGACCGATAACAACATCACAAGATCGGCCAAACTCCTCGGCCTGACTTTTCGTACATTGCAGTATCGCTTAGAGAAATTCGGCTTCAAGAAAGACGCCGAAGAGGAAGCGAGCGAGGAATAGCCTTTGGCGACAGGAAGATCGCCGAAACTATACCGATGGAATGGTTATCTACATTATCTCTCGCTCTTGGTTCGGCATGGACATCGGGCATCAATCTGTATGCAACGGTATCGATGCTCGGCCTGCTGCAGAAGTTTGCGGGTATTAAGCTGCCCGGCGGGCTCGAGGCTCTCGATAACTGGTGGATCATCGGCGTTGCGGGCGGCTTGTACATTGTTGAGTTCGTCGCCGACAAGATCCCGTACGTTGATAGCGTTTGGGACGTCGTGCATACATTCATTCGCGTTCCTGCGGGCGTGATCGTTGCTTATGCGGCGACAAGCCAGCTTGACCCGACAATAACGATATCGGCAGCGCTCCTTGGCGGCGGCTTGGCGTTTGCCTCACACGGAACAAAAGCAGCAGCACGCGTTACCGCAAACCTATCACCTGAACCGATCTCGAACTGGACGCTCTCGATAGTCGAGGACATCATCGCGTTTGTCGGAACCTTTCTAGCGGTCTTTGCACCCATGTTGATCGCTATATTCCTCGGGCTCTTTGTGATCTTTTTCATCTGGTTCCTGCCAAAGATCGTGCGCAGGCTGCTGCGGATGTTCCGTGCCGTGTCTGCCTATCTTTCGGGGAAAGGGTTTGATCAGGCGGCGCGTTAAAATGTCGCTTCGCCTGCTCGAGCTCGCCTTCTATCTCGCAGGATTCCTGTTTGCGGCGGGCTTCGTCTATTTCCTGCGCGCGGACGATCCCGAATGGACGTTCCCAATGTTCGTTCTTTCAGCATCGATGTTTTTTCTGGGCTATCGCTTCAAGCTAAAAGCGAGAATCAATTCCCGCGAAATGCCGCCAAACCATCCCGAACCCGACGACGAGGCGAATTAGTTGTAAACGAGCGCTGTTTTGTCGCCGCTGCCTGACCGAATAGAATGTTCTTATGGAACGCATAAAACGACTGCTCGACAATAACAAGAAGTGGGCAGCCGAACAGGTCACGGCCGAACCGGATTTTTTTACAAGCCTCGCCGAGCTGCAGTCGCCGGAGTACCTTTGGATCGGATGTTCGGACAGCCGCGTTCCCGCAAATCAGATCACGGGCGTGCGGCCGGGCGAGGTATTCGTCCATCGCAACATCTCGAATATCGTCGCTCACGGCGACCTGAATTGCCTTTCGGTTCTGCAGTTCGCGATCGATGTACTCAAAGTCGAGCACGTGATCGTCTGCGGACATTACGGCTGCGGCGGAGTGCGGGCCGCTCTCGAGACGATCGGCCACGGGCTGATCGACAACTGGCTGCAGATGATTCGCGAGACCGCGTACCTCTACTCGGAGGAGTTGGACAACCTTGACGGCGAGGACCGCGTCGATCGTTTATGCGAATTGAACGTCGCCCGCCAGGTCATCAATACTGCGGACACGACGGTCGTAACCGATGCATGGGCACGCGGCCAGAAACTCATTGTTCACGGATGGATCTATCGCCTGCAGGACGGAATCATTCACGACCTCGGTTTTGTGCAGGAAGGCCCGGACGAAGCACAGGATTTTCGCGAACGTTTCCTAAAGAAGAAGGAACTAAGTAGGCGGACGGCCGCGTAGTCGGAAAGTTTTATCGATGAGAAAGAAGCAATTGCATCCCCTTTTTCTTGCGGCGTTCCTTTCCCTTGCGACGTTCGCAGGGGCAGTCAGTGGCCAGGCACCCGGCGAACGAACAAGAGGCGACCGACCAACAAGACCGCGGCCGAAGATGGCGATCTCAAAGAACGATTCGCTCAAGACGATACCGTCGAGAGCGGCGTTCGATTCGCTCGCACGCGTTTATCAGCAAGGAACTCCGTACGCACTGCCGCACGTGATGTTCGTCATCGACCGGCAAGCGAAAGACAAGATCTATTTCATCAATTCGCAGAGATTTCGTTTCCATAAGGACTTTCTGCTGGCGACGTATCTCGTCCCGCGCGGAGCGGATATCTTTAAACCGATCTACATAGATTCGGGGCGTAGGTTCATGGTCGGGACGATCGCCTGGCAGGAACCGATCCAGCGTTTCACATGGGAACTCTGGGAAGGCGATATGGCGACTAGTGAGCTTATCAAGCTCGCTGACGACGTGATAAATGCTGCGTTCTACACGCATGTGAGCTTCAAGCCGAACTCCGACCGACAGACCACAGCGTCCGCGGACCTCGGCATCGAACGCGTTTCGCAGGACGAACTCAACCGAAATCAAGTTTATCTCGCGTTAAATACGGGAAGCTCCGTCGGGCGGCTGCATATTATCGACAAACTCGACGATACGGTCGAGATCGGCGACAACGAGATCCTCGTCCTTCGAGAACTGCCGCAGTCGCTGCCGCCGGTTCGCGGGATCATCGTCGCGAAGCCGTCATCACCACTCTCGCACGTGAATATCCTTGCTCGCGGCTGGGGCATTCCGAATATCTACATAAAGGATGCGGACAAGCTCTTTCGCGGACTGAATACGTATTGGATAAAGCTTGAGGCGAGATCGACAGATTACTCCTTCGAACGTGTAACCCGTTCGGAGGACATTCCGAATCCGCCGGACGACCAGATCCCGCCGGTGAACCTGACGACGACGAAGCTCGCACCGCTCGCAGAGATGCGAAAACGGGACAGTATTTCCTACGGGTCAAAAGCCGCAAATCTTGGCGAGATGATCAACAAGAAGGTGCCGGGCGTTACGATACCGGATGGCTTCGGGATCCCGTTCCATTGGTACGACAAATTTATGCAAGAGAATGGGTTCGACGACATCATTCTCAAGCTCACAGACAACAACGATTTTGTCCACAATCCGAGGGTTCGGCGGCAAAAGCTCGTCGAATTCCGCCAGCAGATCATCGCAGGAAAGTTCGATGATGCGTTGAGGAAGGAGATACTCGACCGTTGGCACACGCAGCTCGGCGGAAAACCCGTGTTTGTCCGCAGCTCGTCGAACAGCGAGGATCTGCCGAACTTCAGCGGTGCCGGACTCTATTCGAGCGTTGCGAACGTGATAGATGATGAATCGCTCATCACGGCCGTAAAAAAGGTTTGGGCATCGCTTTGGAATTTTGATGCCTACGAAGCCCGCGTTCGAAATTATGTTAGCCAGACTGACGTCTATATGTCGGCGCTCGTTCAGATCGGCGTCAATATGAAAAAAGGCGGCGTGATGATCACGAAAGATCCCTTCGACGATCGTGCACGCAACGTCGTCTATATTTCCGCGGTCTGCGGACACAACTCGAAGGTCGTTGACAACGACGGCATCCCGGAGCAATTGCTTTACAGTGCGCAGGCGAATTCGGTTACGGTCAAAACGCTTTCGCAGCAGCAAAGCGCACTTGAATTCGATGAGAAAGGAGACCTTCGCCCCACGAGGGAGACCTGTGCCGGGAAAGATCAACGCGTTCTGACCAACGCGGAGGCACGAGCGCTTGCGAAGGCGGCCCTCGCGATCAAACGTGCCTTTGGCGGCTCGGCGGCTCAGGATATAGAGTGGGGAATAATCGACGGAAAGATATTCATAGTCCAGGCAAGGCCTTACGTAGAGAAAAAATGAAAAATATCGGAAAACTTTTAGTCCTGATCGCAGGCTCAACTGTTGCGGCGTGCAGCACGAACGCAGTTCGTGTGTCGGACAACTCAGCTGCTTCGAACACCGCAAAACTACCCGAGCAATCGGTCATCGCACATTCGAATGAGCCGACCGGCCCCGGCCCTGCCGGGACCATCGATCCCTCTAAGCCGAAGTCCAAATGGACCCAAAGCGGAACGCCCATCGATACAAAGAAATTTGATGAGGCGATAAAAGCCGCAGATTCGGCCGTTAAGAAATCGCCAAAGAATGCTGACGCCAAAAAGGCTCTCGCCAAGGCTTATTTCGACCGTGGGATGGCACTTACCGATGCACGGCAGTATCCTTCCGCGCTTGGTGATTACCGAAAGGCCCTCGACGCGGATCCCAATATGGCGGAGGCAAAAGAATGGGTCGATCAGATAATGGGGATCTACGCTAGCATGAACCGCGAGGCACCGAAACCCGGTGAAGAACCGCCGCCGCTCCCGTACGACGGCAAGGAAAAAGACAAATGAAGAACTTTATTGCGGTTGCGGTATTGGCCCTGATGACATTCGCGTTCTCGTCAGCGACATATGCTCAGAGATCGCCAACTAGAATAAAATTCGCCCGCGGAGCAACCGAAAAGACCGTTACCGGAACACTTTCAAGCTGGAAGTCGAAACGGACATTCGTTATCCGAGTGCGTAAAGGGCAAACGTTAACTACTGAGAACACAGGGGATAACTACATAACGATCTCAGTTAAACCGCCCAAGGGCTCGCATTATGAGCAGGACATGGCCGCCGATTGCCACGATCGGAACGATGTCGAGCCGACAGCCGCCGGCGATTACGTGATCACGGTCACCGAATGCAAGAAGGCCGACCCCTGGAAGGGAAAGTTCAAGTTTCTTATCACCGTCCGCTAGACAAAAAGCGGGCGCGAAACATAAACTTACTCCTTTGTTTTTTGCATCTTATCGAGAGATGCAATAGAACAACGGAGTTTTTTAAATTTTATGGCAATTTCAGCTAACGATATCAGAAAAGGAATGGTGATCCTGCACGAGGGAGCACCGGTCAAGGTAATGGAGTTTCATCATCATACGCCCGGCAACCTCAGGGCGATGGTGCAGGCGAGGCTTCGCAATCTGCTCACCGGCAACTCGTTCGAATACCGCTTTCGCTCCAACGATACGCTTGAGAGGATCGTCCTCGAGCAGCACAAAATGGACTACCTTTACTCGGACGGCTCGCATCATCATTTTATGAATAATGAGACGTACGAACAGGTTGCGTTGACTGAAGAGGACCTTGGCGATTCGGCCCAATGGCTGATGCCGAACCTAACGATCGAGGTCGAGTTCTATAACGGTTCGCCGATCGGTATCACGCTGCCCGCTTCGATGGAATTGACCGTTACGACGACTGAGCCTGTTATGAAAGGCGCGACCGCCTCGAACTCGAACAAACCGGCAACCCTCGAGAACGGCGTTACGCTGCAGGTGCCGCCCTTTATCGTTGAGGGCGAGAAGATCCGCGTAAACCCGTCGGAATCGCGGTATCTGGAACGCGTTAAGTAGCCATCTGGTTCTTGCAACTTGACCCTTTTTGCGACTTTATCTATTTCGGGGAGTTGCAATGTTCTTCTTTTACAGCCTCGTCTATACGCTCGCTTTCCTCGCGATGCTGCCCGTTTTTGCGGTTAGCGGTATCGTTCGGGGAAAGCGTGCGGCGGGATTCTTCCAGAGGCTGAGTCTCTTTTTACCCGCATTTACACCGGACGACCGGAATGTCGTTTGGCTGCATTGCGTCTCTGTTGGCGAGGCAAATGCCGCGAGGCCGCTTGTCGATCGGCTCCACACCGAATTCCCGAACGTTCGGCTCATCATCTCGACCACAACACGCACCGGCCAAAAACTTGCTAAAGAGATCTTCAAGGACGCTGATGCGGTCTTTTACGTTCCATTCGACTGGCGATGGACGGTTCGGCGCGTCCTAAGGCATTTTCGCCCGACACTTCTCGTCATAATGGAGACTGAGCTTTGGCTCAACCTTATCCGCGAAGCTTGCAAATCCCACACTCGCATCGCGCTCGTCAACGGTAGGATGTCCGAACGGTCATTCAAGCGCTACGCAGCTTTTAAGAAGACGATGAAGCGGCTTTTCGGATATATCGATCGCGGGCTTATCCAGACAGGAGCGGACGCGAATCGCTTCATGGCCCTCGGTATGCGGGCAAGCAAGGTGAAGGTTACGGGGAATCTAAAATTCGATCATTCGATAACCGAAACCGAAGTGGCGCTTACGGACGAATTTCGAGCGCGTTTTGTATCGGCTGATGGCGGTCCGTTGATAATCGCAGCAAGTACGCACGAACCGGAAGAGAGGTACGTCCTTGAGGCTTTTCGCAAAACTTGGGAGAAGACGCGCGAGGCGCTCCCGCGTCTAATGATCGCGCCACGGCATCCTGAACGCTTCGACGATGTCGCGCGTCTGATCGAAGGATCGGGATTTCAGTATGTGCGACGGTCCGCGGCGCCGGACGAAAAGGACGCAGAGGCCGAGGTCATCCTTCTGGATTCGATCGGTGAGCTTCGCGCAGCTTTTCCGCTTGCCGAGATCGTGTTCGTCGGCGGCAGCTTGATCGAGCACGGCGGCCAGAGCATACTCGAACCCGCGGCCGCCGGGAAGGCGATCATCACAGGCCCGTACACGCATAATTTCAAGGCGATCGTCGAGGAATTTGTTGAGCGGGAAGCTCTCATTCAACTCCCGAAAGAAGCCCTTAACGACGCAGCCGCCAGCCTTGCGGCAGAATTTTGCAAACTGCTTGACCGGCCCGAAAAACGCAAGGGCCTCGGCGAACGAGCAAGAGCCGCAATGAACAATAACCGTGGTGCTATCGACCGTACCTTCGAACAACTCCGGCCGTTGATCGAACGTTCGCCCAACCGGCCGAGCAGCCGCTGACATCTTGATCTTCGTATATTATTTCTTCGCTGCGATCCTTATCTGGCTGAGCTACAAAGCTTTTAGCGGCGGAATCGAGTATGCACGTTTCATCCGCGAACACCTTGCCGTTCCGGTCGCCAAGGAACAACCTTTCGCGACGATATTCGCCCCATGCCGCGGCGTCGATCCGGGCTTTGTGAAAAACCTGGAGCAGCTATTTTCACAAGATCATCACGAGTACGAGATCATCTTTGTCGTCGATGACGAGAACGACGAGGCAGTCGGGCCGATAAATGCGGCGATCGCGAACTTTGCGAACGAGCGTGTATCCGCAAAACTCCTCATCGCACCAAAGGCAGAGGGATGCAGCCAGAAGATCGCTAACCTCCTGCATGCGATCCCTGAGGCAGACGAACGCAGTTCCGTCTTCGCCTTTGTGGACTCGGACGCGCGGACAACCAGTGCCTGGCTCTCCTCCCTTACGGCAGCGGCTTTGGATGCAAATGTCGGGGCGGCAACAGCCTATCGGTGGCTGATCTCCGAGCGGCCGCGGCTTGGCTCCGCATTTGCTTCGGTCTGGAATGCCTCGGTCGCGAGCGCCTTGGGCCGAAACACGAGGACGAATTTTTGCTGGGGCGGTTCAATGGCAATCAGCCGCGAGAATTTCGAACGTCTCGACATCCGCAGCCACTGGCAAGGAGCTTTGAGCGACGATTTCGCCGTAACACGGGCGGTTCACAAGGCCGGGCTCGCGATCGAATTCGTTCCGCGTGCAATGTGCGCAAGCTTCGAGGATCGCTCGCTTATCGACATGCTCGAATTCACAACGCGGCAGATGAAGATAACGCGCGTCTATTCGCCGAGCCTGTGGGTGATGTCGATGATCGGTTCGGCGATATTCTGCGGGGTCTTGATCGCAAGCATTTTTATCGCTGCCGCTTCGGCTCCATTCTCAATTCAGTTTGATTTCGCGGCCGGTGTATTTATTGTGGTCGCAGGACTTACGGTCGGCAAGGCCGTGATTCGCCTTAACGCCGTCCGCCTTGTCCTCGCGGATCACGACCCGAAATTGAGAAGGCAATATCTTTCGCAGATCGTGCTCGCGTTCCTAACGCCGGGCGTATTTCTTGTGAATTCGCTTGCCGCCCTCGTCTCACGCCGTATCAACTGGCGCGGAACCGTCTATGAATTGAAATCGCCGAGCGAAACTGTCATCATACGCGAAAAGCGATGAGTCAAGATTGGCAAGATCCTTACGCAGAAGACGCAGAGCCGGAAAAACCGGCATCTCCCGACGAACCCGTCGTCGAGAGCAGTGCTGAGAAAGCCTTTGCCGATGTCCCTGAAAGTTCGTTCTCGCTATTTGGACAAGAGTCTCCCAAGGACGAAGAACCCTTTATTTTAGAATCATTTACGCCGGTCTCGGCGGGCGAGAACGCTCGGCGATTCGGGCTTGGCTGGTCGGCGGGAATAGCTTTTTCCGGTGCCGTCGCCTTCATGGTATTCCTCGGCTGGCTCATCGATCTGCTTATTGGAAGCTCGCCTTGGGGCATTGTTTTGGGCGTCGTTATTGGTGCCATGATCGGTTTTTTTCAGCTTTTTAAGATAACCTCACGCATCTTTCCGAAAAGTTCAGCTCCAAAGGTCAATCCCCTCCTTTCATCGCGTGACAGCCAGACCGACCAACGCCCCTGACATTCTCTTGGAAAAGTCCTGCCCGCTTTGATTTTTGCCGCGAAATCGGGGTAGAATGTCCGTTTCGCGATGGGCGTCCAAACGGATCCAGAAACGGGCATTCGCGGGTATTCGCGGGCAAGGATCTTCGCTCTGATGGCCGTCGCCGTTGTAGCGGCCGCGGCCGCGGGATTGATAGTTGGAAGTGTTCGGTTTTGCGTCGGCATTGTGGTCGGCGGACTTTTGTCGGCTGTGAATTTCGTTTGGCTGGAAAGCACGACAAAGAGCCTTTTCGCTCAGCAAGCCGAGGGACGCCGGTCGATATTCCCGGCGGCACGCTTCATTCTCCGATACCTCGCGTTGGGCGTCGTTCTTTGGGGAATCTATAAGCTTGACGTTCTGCCGATTGCGGCTGTTTTGATCGGGCTGTCAGCGTTCGCTGTGGCCGTAGTGTTGGACGGATTTAATAGTATTTTTAAGAGTCAAAGATAGAAATGTTTCTTTTAGCAGAAGGCGGCGAGCATACTCCGCTGATCGTAGAATTCCTGAACCACTACCTGGGCGAACCTGTCTATCGGTTTCAGATCGCCTACACAAAGCCGCTTTGGGACAAATTCTTTGCCCATTTCGGCACGACTCCCGAGGTGGTCTTCAACTCTCCGTACAGCCCGGAGACGGCGATCCCTTGGTACACGGTGATGTTCGTGATCGCGTGCCTCCTTTCGGTCTTTGTGATCTACCTGCTCAAGGGCAAGCTTTCCGAAGATGACCCGAAGGGCGGCCAGCTGACGCTCGAAGCCGGCTATCTTGCCGTCCGCGACCTACTCGAAAGTGTTATCGGAAGCCACGGACAACGGTATTTCCCGGTGGTTGCGACATTCGCGGTTCTGATCCTGATCTCGAATCTGATGGGCCAGTTCCCGATGTTCATGTCGCCGACCGCTTCGGTGAACGTAACCTACGCCCTTGGCCTTTCATCGTTCATTTACTACAACTACGTCGGCATAAAGGAGAATGGCGTTGGACGCCACATCGCTCACCTCGCCGGGCCGAAACTGCCGTGGTTCCTTGCTTTGATCACGGGCTTGATCTTCTGTATCGAGCTGATAAGCAACGTTTTCAGGCCATTCACGCTTGGCGTTCGGCTTTTTGCGAATATGTTCTCGGACGAAAAGGTCTTCGTCGAGATCACCAATATCTATCCGCCGTACACGCACTTCATCCTGCCGCTGGCTTTGACGGGATTGGGCGTTTTCGTCGCGTTCGTGCAGACACTCGTGTTCTCGCTGCTCTCGATGATCTATATCGGCGAAGTTACGCACGAACCGCATGACGAGCACGAGCACGATGCGGAGCACGCAGAAACGGCTGCGGCACACGCGTAAGTTTTTTTAAGTTTCGCCCGAAGGGTTTCGGGCACTCGATATTTGAAGATAAAAGCGAGTCGATCACAAGGGATCGAAAATGATGTGCGTTTATAGCATGATATGCCCGCACGCGACAGGAGCCTTGACTCTACGGAGTATAAAATCAAGCGCATACCGGAAGCGAGGCGAAATAATAACGCCCTGCACATTGTTCTCGAACGCTCGATCGATGACCGAATATCTTCGAATTATAAAAATAGGAGATAAATAATGAAGAACATCAAACATATTGCTTTCGCAACGCTCGCGATCGCTCTTCTCAGCATTGCGGCAATGGCACAGGGTGCAGGTGCAGCTGACAACGAATTCACCGTCAACAGCTCAAAGGCTCTCGCTGCCGGTCTCGGTTTCGGCCTCGTTGCCGGCCTCGCAGGCATCGGCCAGGGCTTGGTCGGTTCGCGTGCCGCTGAAGGTGCCGCACGTAATCCCGGTGCTTCGGGCTCGGTAATGACCCTTATGATCATCGGCCTCGCCATGATCGAGTCACTCGTGCTTTTCGCACTGCTCGTCGTCTTCGTTAAGCTTTAATTAGCGGCGACACGAAGTTTTTGTAGAACGGCGGCACCTTCAAAGAGATCTCGGATCTCAATTGGGTTGTCGCCGTATTATTTTGTGGCAAATAAGACGGTTTTGGTGTTTACTTGCAACTTGGGACCTAAGAAAGCGTTCTAATTAAAGATGACCAGCGACCTGATCGGAAAACTCGTAGCAGATAAATATCGCATCGAATCGCTCATATCAGAAAGCGATTCCGGCGATCTTTTTCGCGCCGTGCACGAATCCCGCGAAACGCCTTTGATCCTCGAGTTGCTCCCGAGAGCGTTTTCGGTCGATAGCCGCTGGACGAAGAAATTTCTCGATCGTGCCCGCGTTGCGAGCGGTATCTCACACCCGAATGTTCTTCGGCTTGAGGATTTCGGCGAAGATTCTCGCGGCAACGTTTACGCAGGTTACGAGGATATCAAGGCAGATCTGCTCGCTTCGCTGATGAGGCAGCCGATGCCGCAAGTTCAAGCTCTCGGCATTGCACGCGACATCGCAAAAGCTCTGGAAGCCGCACACGAACGCGGAGTCCTGCATGGCACCTTGTCACCTAGAAAGGTTTTTGTGGAGACCGGGTCGGACACAAAAGTTTACGGCTTTGGCGGCGACACCTTCGATGTTCCGCGTGATAGGGCATCGGAATATCTGGCACCTGAACAGCGCAATGAGTATCCGATCGCTGACAAGCGTTCGGATATCTACGCGCTCGGCGAAATGCTGAAACAGATGCTCGTCGGCGCCGCGTTGGTCGACGGCGTTGCTCCTGCTCTCCCCACAGATGCACATAGAGAGCTTGCCCCGATAATCGAAACTGCGACGGCCCGTGATCCGGAACTACGCTACCCGTCGACGACGGCATTCCGCGAGGACCTGGATCGGATCTACGCAGAGTTGGGCGGCGGTCCTGTCGTTGCAGGGGCGGCAAAACAGCACAACATTTGGCAGACGGCGTTCATCGTCTTGTGCGGCATCGTCGTATTGGCAGGTGTGTTCATTTACGCTACGTATTCGAAGGGCAGCGACCCGACCGTTAGTATGAAGCTCGATGAAGGCAGCCTTCCGGTGCAGCCGATAAATCCGGCGACCGGTGCACAGGAAGAGGCGATACTAAAGAGTGCACCGATCGGAGACCCGAGTGCCCTGCAAGACCCGTATCTGAATGGAGCAACTCCGGGTGGAGACGGTTATAACGCCTGGGCGAACGGCGTAATGCCGCCTGCGGGAGCACCGCTTAGCGGCACAACGACAGGTCCGCTCGCGGGTTCGCAATTCCCGCAAGGTTCGCAGAATGGCATCCCGCCTCAGGCCATTGGCCCGCCGGGAGAGAAGATCACCGTACAGCCGGGTGGAAGCGTCTTTATGCCGAACGAAGGCGGCGTTATTCTTGTTCCGGTTCCCAAAAATCAGGAGCCGGAGGCAACGCCTACGCCGAAGAAAAATGCTGCGAATACTGCTGCAAAGGATCCGGCCGGTGCGACAACGCCGCCGAAAGCGACGGCAACTCCGGCAAAGGCCACGGAGAAGCCGACAGCGACATCGACCGAGCCCAAAAAGGCTCCGGCTAAGCCTGCCAAGAAAGGAAAAACAGAAGAATAGGCCGCCCGCTTCTTCAGCGCGGAACCTCGAGCGTTGTCAGAATATCTGAGATGACGCTATCGGTCGTTGCACCGTCGAGTTCCGCCTCCGCACGCAGCGAAAGGCGATGACGCAGCACGGGTAATGCAACGTCGCGGACATCATCAGGCGTCGGGAAATCTCGCTCTCTGATCGCAGCCAATGCCTTCGAGCAAAGCAGCAGTGCGATCGACGCTCTCGGGCTTGCTCCGTAAAGCACTGCAGGGTGATTTCGCGTCCTTCGGGTCATATCGACGATGTATTTCTGAACTCCCGCCTCCGCACGCATATTTCGCACCTCGAATCTGCATTGCTGGAGCGCGGACGGATCCTCGATCGGGACGATATCGACGGCTTCGAGGCGACGCGAATTGAATCCTGCATCCCAACGCGAAACGATCTCCTGCTCTTCCGTCTCGGCCGGATAATCTATCAGGATCTTTAGCAGAAACCGATCGAGCTGTGCCTCGGGCAGCGGATATGTCCCTTCGTACTCGATCGGATTTTCGGTCGCAAGGACCGTAAAGATCGGCGACAGTTTGTATGGTTCGCCGTCAATGGTCGTCTGACGTTCCTCCATCGCTTCGAGCAGAGCAGCTTGTGTTTTCGGCGGAGTGCGGTTGATCTCGTCCGCGAGCAGGATGTCGGTAAATATCGGCCCTCGCCGCAGGTTGAATTCAGACGTCCGCATATTGAAGACATTCGTGCCTGTAATATCCGACGGCATCAGGTCCGGTGTGAACTGAATACGTGAATACTGCGAACCGAGCGTCTGTGCGAGCGTTTTGATCGTAAGCGTCTTTGCGGTTCCCGGCACACCCTCGAGCAGTGCGTGGCCCTCGGCGAGCATAGCGATAAGGATCTGCTCGATCACGGCGTACTGGCCGACGACTGTTTTTGAGAGTTCGCGGCGGATATGCGCGACGAATTGAGGAGTTACATTTAGCATCTTGTTCAGACGATCAAATCGTAAATTATCTTCAAAGCAAGTAGTAGAACCGCCGCAAGGAAAATGCGTTTTAGCCAAACATCGTTCATTCTCGCTGCATAATGAGCACCGATGTAGCCGCCGATGAACATCGTGGCCGCAAGCCAAAACCCAAGCGTGTAGTCTACCAAACCCTGCCACATAAAAAGAATCGTGGCAATTCCCGACGAGACGAGGTTAATGAGTTTCGTCGCAGCGATCGATTCAGAAAACCGCATACCGAAGAACGCGACGAGGACGACCGTCATTATCGTTACATAACCGCCGCTGAAAAGTCCGCCGTATATGCCAAGCGCGAATGCGATCGCGTAAGCTAGAATGCCGGGTGTAATTGCTCTTGCCTCTTCCGAGGTTCCTGAACCCGGCTTTATTAGAACGAATATCGCAACCGCGATCATCGAAACCGAGACGAGTGTTTTTATTCCGGCGGCTGATATGTAGCCGACGAGCATCGCCCCGATCGCCGAGCTCACCGCCGTGATGATGAGCAGAGGCGAGACCTTTTTCAAATCGACCGTCTTTTGGCGAATGAACGGGATCGCACTGCCGGCCGTCATAAAAACGAGGCCGAACATATTGGTCGCAACGGCAACCCGCGGTTCGATATTGAACTGGAACATCACCGGCACCGTGATCAGCGAATTGCTGCCCGTGACAACGCCGATGACGCTCGTTACCAGGAAAATAAAGAGTATAAGGGCGAACTCCGCAATATTCATTTCGCGGCCGTCTTCCTGCGTGTGAGATTCAATGCGGCCTCAAGCTCGCGTATGCCGGTGACAACACGGGTTGCCTCGGCCCGGCTCGGATGGACGTCATGCATGACATCCTCAGCGCTCAACAGAATATCGAGGACAGCCTCAGGTTCTTTACCTGCACGGGAAGCGATCAGGCGGGCGAGGTCGGCATTTGACACGGTTTTTGCATCGACACCGACGAGACGCGAGGCCCGCCGACGAAATTCTCGATAGACATTCTCGACGGCAAGGTCGTATGAGCCGGTGCGACGCTGGAGCTCGGCCATTGCGGAAAGATATTCGAGCTTCGTGAGGCGATCGGGCTCCTTTATCGGCAGAGGCCTGGCAAACCGCCGACTCTGCGAGAAGAGAATGAGGCCCGCGATCAGAAAGAGCTGCAGGAAGATCGCAACGACCGGGGTTCCTTTGAAATACTCGACCAGCCGATTCTCGTTCGATCCGAAGCCGTGATGATATTCATCGAATGCGATCGTTTCGCCCGGCCTTGATGCGACAAGATTCACACCGAGCTGTGCATTATCAAGAAGCGAGATGCCGCGATTCGAGAGCACGAAAGGATCCGTCAAGATCACGATCCGGCCGCTGCCGTATGCTCGATCGACGACGATCGCCTTTCCGTCACTTTTTAGATCGGCCACCGGTTCACCCCACGAAAGTCCATAGTCACCCGTGAAGGTTTCAGAAGGTGACGGAGCCGGAGTTGACCCACTGGTATCAGGTTCGGTCCCCCCAGCGGGTTCAGTGTTGTCGGCCTCGCTCTTCTGTGTCGGCCATCGAACGTATGTGGCAAAGCGCGAGGGCTGGACACTGCCAACATTCGTCGTAAAAACCGTCGGCTGAACCGGAACAGCAGGCGGCACATCCTTTGTCGGCTCCTTCATACCGGCCTCGTCAAGGAACGGGAAGCCGGGACGCATGGGATCGATCTCGAACGCGTGTTTGCTGCTGTCGTTCAGATAGGCAGCATCCGGCCTGCGGTCGATCACAACGAGCTTGCCGCCGGCCTCGACCCATCGAAGGATCTCGCTGCGTTCGGTATCGCTGATCTCCTTCTTAAGCGGACCAACTATCACGAACGTCCCTGGCGTGTCGTGAGCATCCAACGCACTCATTCGTTTCTGCCACCGGAGAACCTTGCGTCCCGTCTCAGAAAGCAGCGTATAGAAGGCGTGGAATCCGGTCGAATCGGTGTTATAGGTCGAACGGTTCGGGTTGAGTTCGGTGTCCGGGATCTCCGTCTTTTGCTGGACAGAAAGGGCGTTGAGCGCGACGAGCAGCCCTAGCATAAGAATGAAACCAACTATCAGGATCAGTTTTTGTTTCATCTTCAGGCACGCTCCGCCTTGTCAATAGTCTGTTGGTAGAGAGCTGCGACTCGTGCCCAATCCTCGGCCGTCGATTCTTTGGCGCCATACCAGTGTCGTTCGAATTCCCGTGTGATGTCGCTCATTTCGGCGACGATCTCGCGCCGTTTTCGCAGATCGAACAGGTAGTCGCGATTGGTTTTATACTTTGCGAGTTTGAGAAGTCGGCGGTCTTCGAGCCCGCAAAGGGCAGCGATATACGCCTTGCGGATCGCAAGCGTAAGCTGCCCGGAACGCGCGAGTTCCTCCGCCTCGGAGAAAAGATCGTGTGACGTCGTATCCTCACTGATGACCTCGCCGAGCACGACGCGTTCCCTCTTTCGGGCATTGTCCTTTCTAAACCTCGGTACGAAATGCGGCACGAGTTTGTACCCAATGAATCCAAGCCCGATCGCGACACCGAGGAATAGGAGTATCTGAAGGAATGACGCAAGGTTCGGCATTCCGGGTGTTGCCACTGGCGTAATGGGTTGTTTCGGATATCGGCTGAAGAGCCAATTGAGGATACGGTCCAAAAGCGAGGTCAAGGGAGATTCCTGCGGCTCGACCGTCTTATATTCTTCCCGCTGCAGGATCTTATCCAACGCCTCTTTGTCCGAATCCTTTGTCGGGGCAGCCTTCTCTGCATTTGCCAGCTCCGAGACCGTTTCCTCGATCGCTTGCAAACGGACCGTAAGAGAACTGAGTATCTCTCTCCGCCGCTCGGGTTTTTTTTCTGCGCGGTACTCGCTTATATCTTCGTGAAGCCAGGTGTAATCGGTAACGACGGTCGTGCCCGGAGCATCGACCTTTTCGGTCGCCGGCAGCGAATTTTCGATGATCCCTAGCAAGCGTTCTTCTGCTTCTTTGCTGATCGTCCCGGAAGAAACAGTCTTATGCAGGTCGGCAGCCGCATCCTTTGCGAGACGGACTCGCCCTGCATAGTCTTCGAGCGTGGCGCCGAAAGCTCCTGCCGCGAATGCCACCACGACGAAAAAAGCTAGAATGCATCGCGAATATCTCATTCGAGTCCGAGCATCGAATTTGATGCTGAATTGCCAGTCTGAGGAAGTGCGGTCGTCCGGTTTTTTGTATGCCCAAGCGCCGGCTGAAGCGGATTGAAATAATCCGGCGGAAGATCCGGTATCGCACCAAGACGCCGTGTCGCCAGAAGCTCGATGTCATAGGCTTCGCTTCGGATACGCGTATCAACGTAAAGCAGCGATAAGCCGATCATCCAGACCGGCGAAAGCAACATAAAGCAAAGCTGGCCGATAAGTGAATAGACGACCGAGAGCCAGATCGGCATCACGTCCCACTCAGAAACCTCGACACCATTCGCCCATGTGAACCACGCGAGCGGAACGTAAAGGATCGCAAGGGCCGCAAAGGTGGCAACCGTTGTAAAGACGAGCAACGCCATCAGGCGGCGGACGCTCCACGTGGAGAACGAAGCGCTTCGCCCGAACGCAGCCCCAACACCCAGCCCTTCAACGAGGATCGCCTGCGGCACGAATGCAACGCGCGAAACGATCAGCAGAGCAAGCCAAAGGACGCCGTAAAGGATCGCGAGGCCGATGACAAGCCCCACAACGACCGCGAGCGGTGGAATTCCCGCGAGAAGAAATGCGGAAAGAGCGACGGGAATAAAGATCGCTATCAGGCCGATATACGCCGCGATCAGGCTGACGATCGTAACGCCGATCGTGATAAGCACGGACGCTATCAGCAGGCTCCAGATCCGCGAGAGACAGTTGGCGTACGTCTGCCGGAACGACATCGGTTCGTCAAAGAGCAGATTGCGGACGAAATTTCGCGAGGCTCCGCCCATTACGACGAGGGTCGCAACGACCTCCGCGAACCAAACATTCGCCGTACCGACAACGAGAGTGAAGTAATACGTCGCTGTGTCGTTCGCTGCAACGGCCGCATCGGGGAAGATCACGCTTCGCGTCAAAATCGACCAGCCAAGAGCAAGGAGCGTACCTACAACCACGGGCGGCGCCGCGATCAACATAAAGACCCCGAAATTCCGGCGATACAGCCGTACCGTTCGATCGATCAGGTCGCCGGCACCGAGCGATTTGACCGTTGTTCCTGATGCGGTTGTTGAAGAAAGCATTGCGTACGCGGCATCGCCATTATAGCCGAAATCCCGAAACAGAGCCTTAGCTGTGTTTGGTCGGGATATGGTGATTCTTGATCTTCGAATTCAATGTCGTCGCATTCAGGCCCAAAAGGCGTGCGGCACGCGATTGGTGGCCGCCTGTGCGTTCCAGTGCACGACGGATAAGATCGACCTCGAACTTCTTGACTTCATCATAGAAATCAACACCATTCGAAAGATCGATCTCTTCCGAGGTGCCTTCCGATTTCTGCATCATTTCGTGGACAAGCTGCGGGTCCGTAACCTCCGGACGCAGACACTCCACCGTTATCTCGTTACCGGGTGCGATCACAACGGCTCGTTCGATAATGTTTTCGAGTTCGCGGACATTTCCGGGAAATGGATATGCCTCAAGAAGCGCTAGCACGGCCGGCGAGACGGTATCGCTCATTTCACGGCCATTCTCTTCCGCATATTTGCGAATAAAGTGCTGTGCGAGCGGCAGGATGTCTTCACGGCGTTCACGAAGCGGCGGAAGCTCGATCGGAACGACCGACAGCCGATAGTAAAGGTCCTCGCGGAACGATCCGCTCTTTACCGCCTCTTTCAGATCGACGTTCGTAGCCGCAATGATGCGGACATCGACCTTCGTCGGCGAAACATCCCCGAGTGGCGTGAATTCCCTTTCTTGGATCACACGCAGCAGCCTGACCTGGATCTCCGGCCGCAGATCGCCGATCTCATCCAGAAATATCGAGCCGGAATCGGCAGCCTCAAAAAGGCCCTTCTTCGCATTTACTGCACCGGTGAATGCACCTTTTGTATGGCCGAAAAGCTCGGATTCGAGTAGCTCGGCGGGAATATTCGAGCAATTTACGATAACGAACGGCTCTTCAGCGCGCGGGCTCGAAGCATGGATCGCCCTTGCCAGCAGCTCCTTTCCCGTTCCGCTTTCGCCCGTTATAAGCACGGTTGAACGCGCCTGCGCAACCCTTTCGACGAGGCGAAAGATCTCTTCCATCACGTCGGAGCGGCCGATGATGCCTTCCCGCTCGACACTTTTCACCATCGCCTGGCGAAGGTGACGACGCTCTTCCTGATTTCGCCGGTCGCGGATACCACGTGCGACAAAGGACAGGATCTGTTCGTTCTGGAAAGGTTTTCGAATGACGCCCGCGGCACCCTTTTCCCAAGCGGAGATCGCCGTGTCGAACGTTGCGTAGGCGGTGATCATTAGCACGATCGCTTCCGGATCCATCGCGATAAGGCGTTCGAGAGCGGTCAGGCCGCCGATCCCCGGCATCGAAACGTCCATAAGAACGGTGTCGTATGCCTTTTGAGAGTATGCTTCGAGGGCCTCTTCACCTGTTTTTGCAAGATCGACCTTGTATCCGGCGCTTGAGAGGATCGTCTCGAGGACGTCGCGCATTATCTCTTCGTCATCACAGATAAGGATATTCCCTTTCTTTGCCATAAGTTCTGACTATACAGTTGGTTCGCGAAACCGTCTATTTCGCAAGCTCGATGGGCATTCAAAATAGCGGACAAACTTTAATGGCTTAGATGCCGTAATATATTCTAACCTTTGTATTGCGGAAGGCGCCGCTCGCGGTATTCCGGAATAGAACGAAAAATTTTTTATGGCTCTTTCGAAATCAGCAAAGATCGCATTCGGCGTTGTCGCCGGAGTGCTCATCGTATGCCTTGTCGGGATCATCGTTATCGCTCTCTTGTTTGAATCGCTCAGCAGGCCAAGCGTTCCGCAGAACAGCGTCTTGGTGCTGAATGTCAGCGGTTCGCTGCCGGACTACGTTCCCGATCAGCCCTTTGAACGCGCCCTCGGTATCGAACAGGAACAGTCATTCACGAACCTACTCACCCAATTACGAAAGGCAAAAGTTGACGGCCGCATCACCGCCGTCCTCCTTGATATCAACTTCCCCGGTATCGGCTGGGGCAAGGCTGAGGAATTACGTTCGGCGATAACCGAATTCCGCACGAGCGGCAAGCCCGTCTATGCGTATTTAGAGCTGGGTTCGAACAAAGAGTATTTTATCGCAACCGCTGCCGACAAGATCTTTGTTCCGCCGCCGGGCGATCTTCTTATAAATGGATTCGCCGCCGAGGCGATGTTCTACAAAGGCTCGCTCGATAAGCTCGGCATCGAAGCCGATGTCATTCAGATAGGGCCAAAATACAAGAATGCTCCGGATCAATACACCAAGACCGAGATGGGCGAGGGCCAGCGTGAGGTCATCAATGCACTCCTCGATGAATATTTCGGTCAGTACACGAACGCGATCGCCAAGGCGCGTTCTAAATCCGTCGAAGACGTAAAAGCTCTTATCGATAACGCTCCCTACACGCCGGCACAGGCAAAATCGCTTGGACTGATCGACGATGCACTCTATCGCAGCGAGGTCGATAATTTTCTTAAAGAACGCCTCGGTTACGCTGCTGATAAAGAGCTGAAAACGATCAGCGGGGAGAGATACCGCGAGATTCCGTCCGATTCTGTCGGACTCAGCACCGGTGAAAAAGTAGCGGTCGTGTTCATCTCCGGTACGATAAATACCGGCTCCTCATCGAATGGGATCTTGAACGGCGAGATAGTCGGTTCAGACACGATCGTAAAAGCCGTCAATAAGGCTGCTGCCGACGATTCGATCAAGGCGATCGTCCTTCGCGTCGATTCGCCGGGCGGATCGGCGCTCGCGTCAGACCTGATGTGGAAGGCGATCGAGGATGCAAAGGCGAAGAAGCCTGTCGTCGTCTCGATGGGCGATGTCGCAGCCTCCGGCGGCTATTATGTGTCCTGCAACGCGAACAAGATCATCGCCGAACCGACGACGGTCACCGGCTCGATCGGCCTTTTTATGGGCAAACCGGTCGTCAAAGGCCTTTACGATTGGCTCGGCGTCTCGAATGAATATGTGATGCGCGGCAAGAACGCGGGCATTTTCCGCGAGTCGGTCAAATGGACGCCCGAAGAACGCGAAAAGATGGTCGAGCAGGCGAACGCGATCTATTACGACAGTTTCGTTCCGAAGGTCGCAAAGGGCCGCAACCAGACGCCCGAAGCGATCAACGCCATCGCCCAAGGCCGCGTTTGGACCGGCACGCAGGCAAAGGCGAACGGCCTCGTGGATGATTTCGGCGGGCTCGAAAAGGCGATCACCGTCGCCAAGGAGCTCGCTCAGTTGCCTGCAGACAAAGACGTAAAGCGCGTACTCTATCCGGCCGGTACGCCATGGCTCGAATCTCTTTTTGGCGGAAGCCGCGACCAGGATGCAAAAGCCAAGCAGGCTCAGGATCAGCTGCTCTCGCAAATGCCTGCGGACGTTCGCCGAGCTTTTCGCTATGCGGCGATGCTTGACCGGATGAAGAATGGCGAGGCAATGGCGCTGATGCCATTCGAACTGTCGATCAGATAGCTAACCGACGCCCTCGACCGCGAGCGGTATGGAAAGTTGTGCTGTAGCTTTGCCGTACACGCGCCAGTTCAGGTTGGCGACGGCCAGTTCTGCGGAATCGAGGATCTCGTCGGGCGGCAGATCTTCCTGCCGCTCATAGCAAGCGTGAGCGATGCACGGCAACGGTTTTGCTGTCGAATGTACGAGGCAGCCGATCCCGGGTTCGAAGAGCGGACAGGCGTATGTCGCAGCGTCAGCATCTTCTGCCGAACGCAAACCGTACCGCTCGATGGCTACGACCGTACGTTCAGCGACTCTCTTCCGGAGATCGAGCGGAAGTTCGCCGACCGCGTCCCTCATCGCGGCAGCCTCAAGCCGCGAAACTCTTACATTCACAAAATGTGCGTCGAGGCAGCAAGCTCCTTTTGTCTCACAAGTTAGGCAGTCTTTCGCCGCATGCTCATATCCATTCTTGATGCGCGCGGCAAAACTCGCCCTCATTGCCGCAAGGTCCTCGAGAGCTTTTTTTTCGGAGAGTAGCTTCACGTCTCAGATAGGCCGCACGTTCACATCGAGGCCTCAGAATGTTAGGATTATTTCAATTATTGTCATTGTGGGCAATTCTCCCCGGTAGTAAAAACATGACCAGATCCATCTCAGCGTTAGCACTTTTTTGTATCTTTTTTGCTTCGACAACTGCGACCCTTGCAGACCACATCACGCTCAAGAACGGCGACCGAGTAACCGGCACCGTCGTAAGCCGTACCGATGAATCGATCGAGGTCGAGACTGCCTACGCCGGTGTTATCAAGATCGCTGCCTCGATGGTCGATAAAATCACGCCCGAGCCGGCTGCGGATGCGAACGTGGCGGCAAAACCCGAGTCGGCATTGGCAAAACCGGTGGCAAAGGCCACCGCCAAAGCTGAAAAGGATGAAGCAGCTCCTTTGTTCGGCAACGGACGGGCGTTCGGCATTCTCGAAGGCTGGACCGGCAACGCGACGATCGGCTATAACTACGCCTCCGGCAATTCAAAGACCGCGACACTAACAACGAGCATTCGTGCGGTCAAAGAGGGGAAAAAGGACAAGCTAACCGTTTATGCACGAAGCCTCTGGTTCTCAAGCCGAAAGTCCGGTGTGTCGATAACGACATCAAATGCCTTCTGGGGCGGTGCGCGCTACGATCGCAACGCAGATAAAAAGATCTTCGGCTTCATTTCGTATGATTTTGAGCGCGATCGCCCGAAGCAGCTGATGTTCCGCTCGATCGTTGGTTCAGGCATCGGCCACCACACGATAAAGAACGAACGCACCGAACTCGACCTGCTTGGCGGTATGGCATGGAACCGCACCTGGCAGGCTGATGAGAAGACCGACACACCCGAAGGCCTCGCCGGTGCCGCTCTTAAACAACGAGTCAACGGAAGGCTGAAGTTTCAGGGAACAATAAGCTTTTACCAGAATGTTACTGACGTTCAGGAATACCGGTTCATCACGGATTCGACCGTCTCGGTCGATGTTACGAAACGCGTCGGTGTCTTCTTTACGGTCGGAAATCGATTCAATAACGATCCGCCGCGAAACACCGAAAAGAATGATTTTCTGTTTACGACCGGCCTGAAATGGAACTTCGGAAAGAGTAAATAGCCTCGCACGATATTGCGGCTAGGCGTGAAATGCTTCAAAATAGTGTGAATGCTCAAAGAAGGCGATAAAGCACCGAACTTCTCCTCAAGAGATCAGGACGGCAAGACCGTAAAGCTCTCGGATTTTAAGGGAAAGCGCCTCGCGCTCTACTTCTATCCGAAGGACGATACGCCGGGCTGCACAAAGGAAGCTTGCTCATTCCGCGATGCGGATGCCATCTTTAACGAGAAAGGCATCAAGGTGCTCGGTGTTTCAACCGATGATGAGAAGTCGCATCAGAAGTTCATCTCGAAATTCCAGCTTCCGTTCGACCTGCTTGCCGATACGGACAAGAAGATAGTCGAGGATTACGGGGTCTGGGGAGAGAAATCGATGTACGGGCGGAAATATATGGGCACATTCCGCAAGACATTCTTGATCGACGAAAAGGGCAAGATCGTGAAGATCTTCGACAAGGTCGATGTTTCAAAACACGCCGACGAGGTTCTCGCGGTATTCGGAGAAAAGTGAAAAATCTATTAGTACTTGCAGGTATCCTTAGTCTCGCGGTCATTGCGGGCTGCCAATCGGCGGCTCCGATCGCGATATCAAAGAGTAACGACAATTCGTCAACGCAGACGATCGCTGTCCGCACGCCGACACCCGACCCGCACGAAGAGGCGATGGCGAAAGCACCGCGTATCAGTCTCGAAGACGCAAAGAAGGCGTTCGACGCGAAAGATGCGGTCTTTATCGACTCTCGCAGTCAATCCGCATACGAGATGGAACACATCACGACCGCGATCAATATCCCATTCGGGTCTCCGGAGGCGGCCTTCAGCAAGATCCCGAAGGGCAAGAAAATCATAGTTTACTGTTCCTGACCGAACGAACATACGAGTGCCGGTCTGGCAGTCACACTTAGCGAAAAAGGTTACAAAGATGTTTTTGCAATGAAGGGCGGTACCGAGGCTTGGAAAAAAGCCGGCTACCCAATGGAGGAGAAGTAGAAGTTAGAAATTTTAGATCGCACGAAAGCCCGTTAGCGTAAACACCCGTTACGCAGCGGGCTTTTCCAATTCGTTGCAGATCCGCTCGGCGGCCTTGCCATCCCAAAGCGGCGGGATCTTCGATTCGCTTCGGCGTCCATCAAGCGATGCGTACGCTTCAGCCAGGATCTTTTCCGGATCAACACCGACAAGAACATTCGACCCCATCTCGATCGTGATCGGACGCTCCGTGTTCTCGCGAAGCGTAAGGCACGGGATGCCAAGTACGGTCGTCTCTTCCTGCAGCCCGCCCGAATCCGTCAGCACGAGTTTTGCACCGCTGTAAAGCCGCAGAAAATCGAGATATCCGAGCGGTTCGATCAGCTTCACCTGAGAATCGGAAAGCACGCGGTCGAGATCGAAGTCAGCAAGTTTCTGCCTCGTCCTCGGGTGGACGGGAAAGATGATCGGCAGCCGTGTTGATATCTCGGCCAACGCGCCGACTATGCCCGCAAGAGTCTCACGGTCATCGACATTCGACGGGCGATGCAGCGTGGTAACAGCATATTCGCCCGCTGTAATTCCGAGAGTTTCGCGAATATTCGACCGCTCAGAAACCTTCAAGTGATCAAGCAGCGAATCGATCATCACGTTCCCGACAAAACGGATCTTGCTCTCGTCGACGCCCTCGTGAAGGAGAGTTGCATCCGCATCCGGCGAAGGTGTCAGCAAAAGGTCGGAGATCGAATCCGTAAGGATCCGATTGATCTCCTCCGGCATTCTGCGGTCGTTCGAACGCAGGCCGGCTTCGACGTGAGCGATCTTCACACCCATTTTCGCTGCAACGAGTGCACAGGCGATCGTTGAATTCACATCGCCGACAACGACGACCCAATCCGGCTTCTCGCTTTCAACGACCGGTTCGAAGAGCGTCATTATCTTCGCTGTCTGCTGTGTGTGTGAGGCCGAGCCGACGCCGAGATTTATGTCCGGCTCGGGCATCCCAAGATCGCTGAAGAATGCGTCCGACATCGCCCGGTCATAATGCTGACCGGTGTGCACGATAATCGGCGAAAAGGTGTCGCCCCGCCGCTTCATTTCGGCGTAGATCGGCGCAACCTTCATAAAATTCGGCCGTGCACCCGCGATGAGGAGAACTTTCTTCATGCGCTCAACATCCGCACTCTTGAACGCAGCCAGCTTTCGATCTCATCGACTTTCCATTTGTCAGATTCGACAGCCAACACCATTTCAACCGCGTCTTCAACCTCATAATCAAGATCAAAGCCATTGAGCATTAGAAAGACTCTCATCAGATAAGTTGCAGTTCGTTTATTTCCACCGCGCCATGGATGATTCTTGACCAACCCGAAGCAAAGCGTGGCCGCTTGCCGGACAACATCGGATTTCGCGAAATTGGCTTCTTGTTGCGGGCGAGCTAATGCTGACTCGACCAGCTCGCGTCTGTCAATGCCGATGCGGGTCTCGCCCCAATCCCACATCAACTGGAAGTGCAGCCACACGGCCTCGTCAAACTCCAGATAAACTACACCGTCAGTCTCCAATTTCTTTCAATCTCCGGTGCAGCTCACGGTCTTTATCCAACACGATTTGGCTTATCTCTTGAAGCTTGTCTGAAGGCGGACGAATAAACGAGCTTTGAATACCGCCGTTCTTTACCGTCAAACTAACCAAGGTCCCTTCGGCAAAACCTTCGATGTCACAGATCTCCTTCGGGAGGCGCAGTATCCAAGTATCTTTTACGGCATTTCCTTCTGCTTCGGTTATCTCTAGATCGACAACTCCAACCATAAGCTCACCCCAAACTCTATCTTAGCCCATTCTTTGCAAAGCGTCAGGCGCTAAAGGCTGCACCGTTATAGCCGGATGATCCGGGCGTTGCATCCTTTTCGGATCTCCGGTGAAAGTGCGTTGCGCGTATCTACGACGACGGCGGCGAGCTCGCACACGCGGTTGTAATCGATCGCAGAGTGTTCGGTACAGATCACGACGCAATCTGCTCCCGAGATCAATTCATCCGTAAGCTCTTGATTATAAAGCGGCTCGCCGTGGCCGATCGTATAAGCGTGGTCGAACGTAACCTCTTCGACGAAAGGATCGTGATAAACGACCTCCGCACCGTCGGCCCGCAAAAGGTCGATGATCGAGAGTGCCGGCGATTCGCGCATATCGTCAATGTCCTTTTTATAAGCAACGCCGAGGATCAAAACCTTCGAACCATTCACAGCCTTTTTCTGCTGATTCAATGCGGCTGAAACGAGGTCGAAGACGTAATTCGGCATCGTGGAATTCACCTGTTCGGCAAGGCTTATGAACTTCGAATCAAATCCGTGCTGACGTGCTTTCCATGAGAGATAATGCGGATCGAGCGGAATGCAGTGGCCGCCGATGCCCGGACCCGGGAAGAACGGCATAAAACCGAATGGCTTTGTCGCCGCGGCCTTTACGACCTCCCATGTATCGATCCCGAGGGCATTGCAAAGCTTTGCCATCTCGTTCGCCATTCCGATATTGATCGCCCTGAATGTGTTCTCCCACAATTTCGCCGCTTCTGCGACGCGCGCCGAAGAGACCGGATGTACGTCATTCACGATCTGTCCGTAAAGCATCGCGGCAACCGCGGTCGAATCCTCTGTTACGCCGCCGACAACCTTCGGAATGTTGTGTGTTTGGAACTGCGGATTACCGGGGTCGACGCGTTCCGGCGAGAATGCAAGCAAAAAGTCCTCGTCCACGCGGAACCCTTTCTCCTCGAACATCGGTTCGAGAACTTCGTCGGTCGTGCCGGGATACGTTGTCGATTCGAGAATGATGAGCTGCCCGCGGCGAAGGCATTTTTGTATCTTTTCGCCGGCAGAGAGAATGAAGCTCATATCCGGATCTTTTGTCTTGCGGAGCGGCGTTGGCACGCAGATAATGATCGCGTCGCATTCGCCCAATCGGCCGAAATCCATCGTCGCCGTAAGTCTTCCCGCATTCACGCATTCGGCTACGTTGGCGTCAGGTACGTCCACGATGTAGGACGTGCCCGCGTTCAGTTGCTCGACCTTCTTCTCATCGACCTCAAAACCGATGGTCGAAAAACCCTTTAGGGCAAACTCCACAATAAGCGGCAAACCGACGTATCCGAGGCCGATCACACCGATCTTCGCACCTTTGTCGGCGATAAGTTTCTCTAGTTCTTCTTTGATCATTATTAGGTTCCAAAAATATCCATTTTACAGGAAACACAGAATTTAGCGCATTTTTGAGAAAAATCGTGCAAACTTTCCTTTCTAAGGGTACGAACGGCTGCCGTTAGAGGCTGATTCGCCTATCATTTGCTAGAATTGCTCTAGCTCACCGCGGTTTTTCGGGCACTTTATATGTCCACTGAGATATATTCGCAGAATCCTGCTGTCGCTGCCGTATTGACCGGTTCGGCGCCTCGGCCTGCGCAGCTTGCAGCATCACGCGGCCTTTTGCCGTTGCCGGGCGAGGATCTGCTCGAACTGCTTGTGGGGCTTGCGAACAGCACCGATGCGGAACTCTCGGCCAATGCCCGCGAAACCCTCGGCACACAGGCGATCGACTCGCTCGAAATGATGCTGCGAAGCGAGAATGCCGCCCCAACCGTTCTGGCGCATTTTGCACGGGCGGCAACAATGCCGGTAGAGATCTACGAGGCCGTGCTGTCAAATACCGCAACTCCGCCCGAATCTCTCGAAGCCCTTGCAGCCTCGGCGACCGATGCCGGACTGCTTGAAAGGATCGCTCTCAATCAGCAGCTTCTCATCCGTCATTCCGCGATCATCGACGCCATTCTTGCGAACCCGCATCGTTCGCCGGAAGCCGAGCGGCGTGCTGCCGAAACAAAGCGCGAATTCTTCGAAAAAGAACGCGGTGCGGCACAGATCGCAAGCGAGCTTCGCGCTCAAGGAAACGAAGCTGCGGCGGAATTCCTCGAACAGGCCGAATTCGCCGAAGATCTCGAGGAGAACGAGATGTCTGCCGAAGACGCTCTTCTCATCGCCAAGCATATCGAGGTTCTCGACAAAGAGACCGACGATTCCTGGCTGAGTCTCGAATACATCGAAGAGATCTATGAGGAAAGCGAGGAGCAGCGACAGGCCGTTATGGCGAAGATCCTCGGCGAACTTCATTCCGAGGACGAAGCGACGAATGAGCGCATCTCCGTGCTCAACCGCATAATGCGAATGGGCGTTAAGGACCGCGTCAAACTCGGTATGAAGGGCGACCGCGAAGCCCGTAACATTTTGATCCGTGACCCGAACAAGCTTGTCTCCTCGGCGGTCATCAACAATCCGAAGATCACCGAGCAAGAGGTCGAAAAGATCGCCACGATGCGTGCCGTTCCGCAGGAAGTGCTGCGGCAGATCGCCATGAACAAGAAGTGGGGCCGCAGCTATATGATCCAGCTGAGCCTTGCGAAGAATCCTCGTACACCCCTCGGCAATTCGATGTCGATAATGAACCGCCTTCAGTTGCGCGACCTCGCAAGTCTGCAAAAAGACCGCAACGTTCCCGAAGCGATCCGCAAGCACGCTACGCGCCTTGTTAACGCACGCACAGGCGGCAAAGGTTAGAAGAGCTTCGTGCGTCTGCCGGTTTTGATGTACGTTACTGCGAGATCCGTGAACGTATGGCTTGCCGCACCGAGCCACATTCCGAGAAAGATCATCAACAAGAAGCCGTCGCCGAGATGTTGTCGAGCGAATCTCCCGATCGTGCTCCACATTTCGACGAATTCCGTTTGTGATATCACCTTACCGCCCGCGATCGCCGCACACACCCACGAACCCGCGATCACGACGAGAGAACAGATCCCTAAGAAGTAAATGACGCGTATCGCAGTGCCGAGGATGAGGCCGTGCGAGAACCGCGAACGATGCTTGAAGAACGTCCGGTATGGGAACCAAAGAAAGCGAAAGACGCCCCAGCGCGAATATTGCTTTGAACGAGTGTCGAGATCCGGCCCGAACATCAGGCCGCCGAACACGAACGCAGCCGTAAAGACGGCCGTCCCCGGTAAGCTCTGCGTAGCTGCGAACGCAGCCGCAGCCGCGGGAATCGCGAGTACAATTGTCAGCAGATCGTGTGTGCGGCCGCTTGGCATTTGACGTTTGAAGGCTCGTCTCCGGAGACGACTTAAGGGGCTTAAGGTGCTAAACTCTAGCTTTTTCAAGCAATGACCACGACCTTGCGGCGATTTACGACTACGCTCGAAATGATCAAGTTCGAGCATACCCTTTTTGCTCTTCCCTTTGCATTTCTGGGGGCGATCCTTGCGGCAAACGGCCTGCCGACCGTGATGCAGATCGTTTGGATCACTGTCGCGATGGTCGGAGCACGTTCGGCAGCGATGACATTCAACCGAATTGCCGACCGAGAGATCGACGCTCAAAATCCCCGAACCGCGAATCGCGAACTGCCGAGCGGCAAGCTTAGCGTCGGTTTTGCGTGGGTGTTCCTTTATGTATCGATCGCGGTCTTCCTGCTCGCAGCCTATTCGCTGAATTGGCTCACCTTCGCGCTCTCACCCGTTGCTTTGCTTTTTATCCTCGGCTATAGCTACGCAAAACGTTATACGGCGCTCTCGCATTTCATCCTCGGTGCGGCACTCGCGATCTCGCCGTCGGCTGCGTGGATCGCGGTTCGCGGCAGCCTTTTTGACGAAGTGCCGATACTGCTCTCGCTCTTCGTTCTCGTTTGGACAGCGGGATTCGACATTCTTTACGCCTGCCAGGACATTGATTTCGACCGCAAGGCAGGGCTCTATTCGGTGCCGGCGCGTATCGGCGTCGCACGCGCTCTCTGGATGGCACGCATCTTCCATCTGCAGGGGTTCATCGTCCTCATCTTTTTGTGGATCGTAACCGGGCTCAGCTGGCTATCGCTCGCGGGCGTGATGGCGGTCGGCATTTTGCTCTTCTACCAACACACATTGATCAAGCCGAACGATCTCTCGCGGATGAACGCCGCGTTCTTTACGACGAACGCATTCGTAAGCGTGATCCTGCTGGCATCATTCGGCGGTGCGGTCTTTTTGCAGTAGCGGGAACTGATCATCTAGCCCTCAACGTCTTTTGCCGTGAGCGGAATGTGAAGGTCGATTCCAAGCTTCTTGTTCAGCTTCTTGATGAAATATTGCGAGAGCAGCGGCGATTCCTGCTCGACGTTCTGATGCACGAAGAAGTATAGCTTCCGCATTCCCTGCTTCTGCCAGGTGCCGAGCCGTTCGACCCATTCATCAAGCCGTGTAAAGTCCGACTCGTGATTTGCACCGACCCAGCGGATGAACGGAGTCGGCGTCGTCATACGCATATGCATCAGGTCGCGGCGGCCCGCGGTATCGACAAGCACGTTCGTGATGCGGTGCTTTTCCAGCAGCGAATACAACCTCTCGGAGATATCAGGGTCCGTGTGCCATTCGCTCCGTCGAAACTCCATCGCTATGGGGATGTCGAACGTCCAAATATTCTCGGCAAAATTCTCTACGCGATCGAAATCCTTCGCACCGAAATTATCGTGCATTTGGAGGAGCGGCACCCCAAGCTTCTCTTTTAGAAAGACGATATTCTCGGCAAACTCTTCGCATCGCTGGCCAACGTCCGAGAGGCGTGAATAATGCGTTACGCCCTGGTTGAATTTCGGAAAGAATTTGAACTTCTCCTCGACGCCTTCGCGCCAATTCGTATATGTGCTCTCCCAATAGCGCTTGTAGAACGTCGCGTTCAGCTCGATGCAGTTGAACTGCGTCGAGTAATACCGCAGCTCGTCCTTCGCCTTTACGCCCTTCGGATAGAAGCCTTTCAGATCCTTGCTGTTCCATTTTGCACAGCCGACCCAAACCTCCATCTCCTTCGCTTTTTCCGAGGCGAATACGCCCTTCGTCGCCGGATGATCCGCCGGGATCGTAAGATCAACCTCACCCGGATCTGCTACCTGTCCAAATTTCATAAGAAAAAACTATGACGGCGATCCCATTCTCGCCGCGACGGAGCGCGGACACTCTTGTCCGCATGAGCGTCGCTTGCGACGCGAAAAACTCTGCTCGCCAATACCCCTCTCGCCGGAGGCACCGGCGATGCGGACAAGAGTGTCCGCGCTCCGTGAATCCGCGAAGCGGATCACAGCATATAGCCCATAGCGTCAGCTATGGGTATCGAGCCAGAAACAAAATCGAGGCCGCATCGGCGGCCGACAGACGAAAAACCGTGGCTCTATTCCGGTCGGACCTTCCCGCACCTGGCGTTCTCCGCGGCCTCGACATCGACCTTGAACGAGCTCGAAGACACCAGCGTTTTCTTGCCCTTATAAACGACATAGACTTCTGAATCCATATCATATCGGCCGGTCCCAACTTCATCGAGAAGCGGTGAAAACCAGTCGATCGAGGAAAAGGATTCTTTAACGAACAGTTTTCCGAGATCATAATCGAAGGATCGTGCTTCACCGCTTTTTAGCTTAATGTATTTGAACGACAGCGTGCCTCCCGGTTCTATTCGACCTACAAATAGATCGCACCGCTTAACGTTTTCTTCGCGAACGCCCTCTCTTACCATCGAGAAATAGGGGCCGCCGATCTTGACGTCGTGATCGGAGATGTTTGTAACGGTCACCGTCACCTTCGCCTCACCGCCTTTTGCGATCTTTACGCCATCGGACGGAAGACGAACCGCGATCGTCACATCATCAGCTTGTGCCATAGTTATGATCGGGATCAAAAGCAGAATTCCCAAAAGGCCAACTGATCTAACCAACTGCCGGCAACTTAGAATGTAATAGAAGTGTCTCATTTCTCTCTCCTTACTCTTTCCGCTTGCTGATCTTCCGATACATGTAGGTCGCTCTCTAGAAAAGCATATAAGTTCCTCTTTCGTAAACGGCCAATTCCATTGGCTACTCATCTGATGGTCCATTTCCCGTCAGAATCCTGTTCGAAGAGAACATCTTTGAAGACGTTCGTGTCTGCATCATAGGACGTATAAAGGCAGAGCGGTCTTTTCTGCCTCGTGTCCGAGACGAAGCGCGCGCATCCGAACAATTCGACGGGGTCTCTCTCGAAATGGTTCCCTTTGCCTTCTCGATAAACGATCCCTGTGCCCGAGAGCAAAACAAGGAACCTAGTATTCCGATCGTTCTGCTTATCAACCTTGGTCAAGTCATCCGCCGCGTCGGAATAGGTAACGGGGACGATCTTCGCGTACACGTCGAACGGCGGATGGACGACATTCCTTGCTGCATTCGCCTGGCGAAAAGCCGATACGAGCGGCTCTGACACAGGCTTCGGAAAGCTGTCGAGCTCCAGGTCAAAAGTTCGGTCGCCGAGGTGGACCGTCGAATCGATCTCGACCGCCGACCTTAAGAGCCTTTCCTGTGCAATATGCACCAACACTTCCTCTGACGGCTCAGCCGGATCTACATCAACGACCGCCGGCGGCGACGCGTTTCCATTATCGTGCGCATTGGTATTTAGGCCCGTGAGACAGGAGTGCGCTAGAAATATCAGCGTGATCGCAAGCCCAAAAATGCCATTCATTGCCTTTCCTCCAGGCTCACTTTAGTTTTCCACAGCCATGGCCCAAGTTTCATAAGAAATAACCGTCATCTCCGGCAACGGCCGTCCAAGCTTTGTCCACTTGTCCACTCTTGTCCACAAGGCTTGTGGACAGGGAAACCATTGATACCACAGCACTTAGCCTGATCTGTCCACTTTTGTCCACTCTTGTCCACAAGGGTTGTGGACAGGGAAACCATTGATACCACAGTACTTAGCCCGTTTGTCCACAAAATCTGCGAAAAAAATAAAAAAATTTCGAGCCGCTTCGCGGAAAACATCTCGACGACGCAGACACAACGACCGTTGTGCAATTTACAATGATATCACACTTGTCAAGAAGTATTATTGCTTTGCTACCCGCACTGAGATGTTAGTATATGAGCAGTAGGTTGTAATGCTTGCAAGATCAAGGACGGCGCAGCAAAGGATATTCGCGGTTCTCGCGGTACTTTTGACCGCGTGTGTCGTTTTGACGGTCGTTTTTGACCTGTTGGAATCATCGCTTGAGAGCCACTCGGCTTTTTACCTTTCCGAGTCATTTTTGTTCAGCTCGTTTTGGTGGCTGTTCGTGCCGATCATCTTTGGCCAATTCTATTTCGCTCGCTCTCATCGCACGACGACCTCGAACGTCCTGCTCGCCGTCGGCCCGATCACGTTCCACTTGCTCGTGTATCCGGCGATGATCTGGGCGTTGTCTGCCGTATTCTATGAAAATACCTTTCCCTACCGGCAAACGCTTGAGTATGAGCTGACGAGATACGGCTTTATTCTCTTGATCGTCTATCCGGCGAGCCTTGTGCTCTATCGCCTTGTGGAAGGCAGAAAGGCCGACGTCCAACCAAGGCCGGAAGCGGCCGCACCGCACCGCGAGGCGACCTTCGCACGGTCTCTCGTCGTGGCGGACGGAGCCAAGCGGATCGTTCTCGAGACAAAGGACATCCTTTATTTTTCTGCCAGCCCTCCGTACATCTACGTCCACCACAAAACGAAGCGTTATCTCCATAACGAAACGCTTAAGTCCGTACTCGCAAAGCTGGACGGCGGCCAGTTCGTTCGCATTCACCGATCGACGATCGTAAACATTTCCGAGGTCAGATCATTCAGGTCGAGGTCGAACGGCGACTACGATCTCGTGATCTCGGACGGCACCGAATTACGGCTCAGCCGGAACTATGCGGCCGAGTTTAAGACCAAGATCCGACCGGGTCATCAGCTTACGGCAGAATAGACACGTCTTACTACATTTGGTGATCACACGCCCGATTTTTGTGCCATCATCTCGGCATGAAAACGCAAAGATCATTTTTATACACTGCAACTCTCGTCTTTTGTCTCCTGATCGTTTCCTGCGATAGCCGCGGACAGACGCCTCCGACGGCACGAACGCCTGAGCCGCAAAGCCCGCAGGCCGACCGGTCGGCGCGGGTTGGCGGCGAATGCGAAGAAGGCTATTGCGAACTGATGTATTTCGGGATGCCAAAAGACATCAAGGCCGAAGATACCAGCCCCGGCTGGACCGAAAAAGGACAGAAGCTGATCGTCACGGGAACCGCTTTTCAGATCGACGGCAGGACGCCCGCCCCGAACGTGATCATCTACTATCATCACACCGACAACGACGGGTACTATTCGCCGCGAAACGACAAGCCGGAGAATCAAACGCGGCACGGTCATATACGAGGTTGGGTAAAAACCGACGCGAACGGCAAATATACGATCAAGACGATCCGTCCAGGGCCTTATCCCGGACGCGAAGATCCGGCGCACATTCATCTGATGGTCAAGGAACCGGACATCACGAACGAATATTGGCTCGACGATCTTGTTTTCGACGATGACAAGCGGCTTATCCCTTTTCGAAAGAAGCACCCTGCAACGAATCCGCTCGGCGGCAGCGGATTGCTATTCCCGCTGATAAAGGGCGATATTCAGATCGCGGAGCACGACATCATACTCGGGCTTAACGTCCCGAACTATCCGAGGAAACAGGCAGCTGCGGCCCGTTCGGGACTCGACATCGGCGACAACCAGCCGTCCTTCGGCCCATACCACGCTTTCGGGCCAGACAAAGGAACCCAGGCCTGTCCGGTCTGCAGATACGGCAGGTTCCAGGGCGTGATCTATTTCGTGGGCAATGATCCAAACTGGAATGACATTCGCGCCTGGATCGCATTCCTCGAACAGGAGAGCGTTAGGCGAGGGAAATTCCTGAAGGCCTATTTTGTCTATGGCGACACCGCGGATTACAGCCGGGAGCGGCGTATGAGGCAGCTCGAGGAGCTCGGCACGGAGCTGAATGTCAAACACATCGCGCTCACCTTCGTTCCCTCGTTCGCCGACACGGAGACCGACGCAAACCTCAACAAGATCGACCCGCTCGTCGAAAATACATTCATTATTTTCAGGCAACGGCGGATCGTGGACAAATACGTCGCCCTAAAGCCGAACATCGACAGTTTTAGGCTGATCTCGGCCGCTCTCGACCGTACGAAAAGCGAATTCTTCGACCTTCCGGAACCCGCACACGACTAGCTCGCTATGGGGATTCGGACGACTTCGCACGCGAGGTCTTGGCCGATGTTCGATGGTTCATAACTCCCTGTTTTGGTAGAATTTGCATAAGGGATTATGCAGTTCTCATTTGACAGGGATCTTCAAGAAATCGCGTTCAAGGTTGAGGATGGCGAGCGCCTGACGTTCGACGAAGGCGTTGCGCTTTACCAAACGGCGGACCTTAACGCGCTCGGCAAACTGGCCGACACGGTTCGCCGCCGCAAGCACGGCCTGACGACGTATTACAATGTCAACCGGCACTTCAACCACACGAACATCTGCGTTGCGGACTGCAAGTTCTGCGGCTTTTATAAGCGTGCCCGCCAGGAAGGCGCGTACACGCATTCGATCGAGGAAGGCATCGAGATCGCACGTGCCGCAGTCGCCGAAGGTGCGACCGAACTGCATATCGTCGGCGGGCTGAATTCGAAACTTCCCTTCGAGTATTACACCGACCTTTTCTCTTCGCTGAAGCGTGAGTTTCCGAAACTGCACCTCAAAGCGCTCACGATGGTCGAGCTCGATTTCTTCGCGCGTTTCTACAAGATGAGCGACGAGGACGTGATCGAAAAACTCCACGCCGCGGGAATGGATTCGTGCCCCGGCGGCGGTGCAGAGATCTTTGCCGAACCGACGCGTTCGCGGATCTGCGACCACAAATGCGACGGCGACCGTTGGCTCGACCTCGCGGGCAAGGTCCACAAAGCCGGCCTCAAGACCAACGCCACGATGCTCTACGGCCACATCGAGTCCATCGAAGACCGCATCGACCACCTCGTCCGGCTCCGCGAACAGCAGGACAAGACCGGCGGATTCCAATGCTTCATCCCGCTCGCGTTCTACCCGCCGGGCACCGCCCTCTCGACGCTTCCCGGCCCCGACGCCATCGACAACCTCAAGACCATCGCCGTTTCACGCCTGATGCTCGATAACGTCGACCACATCAAGGCCTATTGGGTAATGCTCGGCAAAGCCACCGCCCAAACCGCCCTCCACTACGGCGCAAACGACCTCGACGGCACCATCACCGACGGCGGCGAACTCACCCATACCTACTCCGTCGAATCAAACAACGAAGTCAAAATGACCAAGGCCGAGATCATCGAACTCATCACCCGCGCCGGCTTTGAGGCTGTGGAAAGGGACACGGTCTATAATCGCGTGGAGAAAATTGCTGCTTGATGTTTATGTCCCAGATATGGGACAATGGAGAGGTTCGACGCTGTGAACAAGAGTGTTATTTTTCACAAACGAGCAGCGGAGGTCATAAGAGCGTTTTCGAAAGCCGTTAGAACTGACATTGGCGAACTCTTGTTCGATCTACAGCGTGGAGAGAGTATCGGAATGCCGGCGGCGGGGCCGATGCCGACGATCGCAGCCGGAGCGTATGAATTGCGAGTAAAGGATGCTGATGGTATCTACCGCGTCTTCTACTATCTAAAATCCGCAGAAGGTATTCTGGTCTTTCACGCCTTTGTTAAAAAGACGTAAACCACGCCTCAAAACGAGATCGAGACAGCGAGGAAAAGGCTATGGGAAATGTTAAATCAGTAAAGCGTGGCAAAACAGACGTCTATGTCGCAAAGAACGCTTTTGACCTTTGCGAGATCCTCGATCTGACGCCTCAGGACGCTATCGAGATCGAATTCAGAGCAAAGCTGAAAGATAAGATCAAGGAAGCCGTTAAGGCAAGGAAGCTAACACACGAACAGGCCGCAAAACTTGCGGGAACTTCGCGCACGAAATTGACCGCGATACTAAACGGCAATGCGTCCGGCGTGTCCAGCGACCTTCTGTTGCGAATACTCTATTCGCTAGGCTTTCGGGCAAAGGTGTCTTTCACGCCGGTCAGCGCAAGAGTTTGACGAGCGGCAGTGAACTCACCCATACCCACTGCGGTCGAATCGATTGTCTGCTGATTTGATGGAGCTACCTGACATATCATACTTTTTGGCTAACCCGAACTAAGTTTGTTTCCAGCTCTTTAGTATGCCGACTAGCTCTACAAAACTCTGGTATCCCGAACCCGGTGCTTCAGATGATTCTCCCGCTTCACGAGACGAACACACGCTAGATTGGCTTGCTCGATGCACCAATTGGAAAGCCAAAGAGTGTAGACGGTTTCTCAACGAAAGCCTCGCTGAACTTCCAGATCAAGCTGTGAAGTCATTCCTTCAGAACGCGCGGCATCGTTGGCGTAGTGCATTTTTTGAACTAATCGTTGCGCGAACGTTACAAGCATTAGGAGCGACCCTCAAAACTGAGGAGCCGAACGAAACTGGAAGACGGCCAGATTTCACTGCAACCTTCGCGGATGTTCCGATAGTCGTAGAAGCTGTTTCTCCTGTCTTCAATGCCGAAGCTGGTGAGAAGATCAAAACTCAAAAGCCTCTTCTCGAGATAATTGAAGAACACAAGCCCGACGACGTGCGGTGTGCCGTTTGGAAGTTACCAAATATAGGTTTGGCTGATTCAAAGAAGGAATTTAAGACAGCAATAAAATCAATCTTCTCGACTCTGCCCGATAGCCTTGATGACGGTAGACTCGACATTGTGAAGCAATTATCGAACGGCGATATTCACATAACAATTCTTCCCGGCAAATCGAAATTAGGAAGGGTGGCAATCGAGCCAATAATTGCTGTAATTGGCAATTGCGTTGACCGCATCGGGAATGCCGTGAAGGAAAAAAAGAACCAGGTTCGCGACTCCGAAGTACCTGTCTTGCTCGCGATAGAAGCTCCGGAAATTTGGTGCGATCTGGAAGATTTCGACATGGCTCTTTTTGGCCAAACGTTTGAGCGAGTTGATCTAGAAGGTCGAACCGTTGGGACTGGTTTCGATGCGAGTGGTATTTTCGCGAGTCGTAGAACGGACGATCCCACGTATGCCGGCGTCTTAGCTTTTCCTGGGGTTGGGTTTAAGAAATGTTCCGATCCAGTGCTCTACTTGCATCCACGATTCCGCGGCTCACTGCCAAGCGTTCTTGCTGTTCTCGAATGCCACTCATACAACCGCGAAACCAACCGAATTGAAATTCGAGAGAGTTCTGCCAACATTATGAAGGGTTTGAATTTTGTTAAGGAGCCCTGAACAAAAATGTATGAGTGATTCAACCACCTTATATCGGCGTTGGAGATGGCTCCTGGCGTGATCATTCCTCTGATCCGCGAGGTGCCGCCGGAGATATTGAGGCGGAAAGCCGCGTGCTTCGAGAATTCTCGATCTTTAGCCCTGTTTGTGCGGTACCATATTCCGAGGTTATGAACGACACGATTGGAAGAAGAGAGCTAATCGCGGACCTTTCGGCGACGCTAGGTGCACTCATCCTAAATTGCGGTCGCAAAGATGCCTCAAAAACCGTCGTGTCCGGGGACGTTACGCAACTTGACCTGAGCGAAGCGTCCGGCGCCCTTCGCTTTGAGCGGCGCACGAATGATCTTTTCCTCAGGCAAGAAACCCTTCGCGGATCGAACTGCATCTAACCCTTCTTTCTGAACTGCTGACAACTTTACTTCTTTTTGGCCACCGAGGAATCGATCTTGGGCCGTTTTGGAGCATCGTTCGTCCGGTGAGGAGACTGTGTGCGTATGCGAAGTGTGAGCCGTGTTGTGTTTGCCCTAACTTTGATCGGTCTGGGAGTGATCGGGTTGGTCAAGGGTGATTTTGGCCCGGGTTGGGAACCTGTGCCGGAGTCGATCCCAGCACGGCAGATACTCGCCTACCTAAGCGACATTGTTTACCTTGCGTGCGGAGTTGGACTGCTTTTGCAGCCGACAACGAAGCTCGCGGCGCATGTGCTGTTTATCGGCGTTCTGCTGTGGCTGCTTGTGCTGAGGCTACCGTGGCTGGTCGTCGATCCACAGGTGAATACATGGTGGCCCGCGTCCTCAACCTCAATTATTCTGGCCGCTGCTTGGATGATCTATGCCTCGCTTGCTGACGATCAGGACGGACACTCTCCTAGCTTCTTTGCCGGCGGGACCGGTGTTCGCATCGGAAGAATAATGTTTGGCCTCGGCCTGATCCCGCTCGGCCTTGCCCATTTCCTCTATCTCGAAGCGACCGCACCGCTCGTTCCGGCGTGGCTGATCTGGCCTGTCTTTTGGTCGTACTTTACCGGTGCGGCTTTCATCGCCGCGGGCCTCGGCGTGATCTTCGGCATCCTGCCCCGACTTGCGGCTGCGCTCGTAACGCTCCAGCTCTTCCTGCTGACATTCGTAGTTTGGACGCCGCGCATCATCGCGGGAACAATGAGCGCGTTTCAGTGGAACGAGTTTGTCGTATCGATCCTTCTCACCGCGTGTGCCTGTGTCGTGGCAGAGTCTTACAGCGAAACGCCGTGGTTTGGTGTCGGCCCGCTAAAACAGGCTTGAATTTTTTGGGAAAACTTACTACGGTCAGGCAAGCCTGAACCGCACGGCATTTTCGGTATGCAATTTGTGCAAAAAAGAATTGGGCATCTTTGATCCAATGCTTTAGAATCTAAGACCATTATCTGCGACGGCACCGCCACGCTGTCCGTATTGCTTCTGGCTCCAAACTTGATCGGTGACCGACTGTTTTATGAGACTCTCTTTGTGTGTTTTCGCGTTGGGTGCGTTTCTTTTCGGCTTGTCTGCAACGGCCTTTGCTCAGCCTGAGGTACAGGCGATCTTTGCTCGCGGGAATGAGCATTTGCAGGCGAAGCGCTGGGATGCCGCGATCCGCGAATATACGGAAGCGATCAGGCTGCGACCTGACGTTGCCGGGCTCTATTTTAATCGCGGGGTCGCCTGGTTCGGCAAGCGCGTCGATGAGCCGAAGCGAACCTATCAGCAAGAGGCTGCGATAACCGCAGATCTGAAGCCCGGCGAAACTCCGCCGAAGAGCCAGAACAGCCTGAACGCGATAGCGGATTTTACAAAGGCCATCTCGCTGGGCAGCACGCCTCCGCATCCGCCATATTACGGCCGGGCAACGGTCTATATTCAGGAGAACGACCTCGAGCCGGCGATCCTAGACCTAAGAAAGTTCATCGAGCTTCATCCAATGTTTGCTCAGAATCCGAACTACAACGATGCCGGAACAAAGTTAACAAAGATCTCAAATGACTTTGCCGAAAAGCTGGTGACGCGCGGTCTGTATGAGGTTGTGATGGCGAGCTACCTTGATCACGGCGAGGACTCAACACCCGAACAGATCAAGCAGTATGAGAAGGAAATGGGTGTGATCAAGGCGCTGTTCAAAAAGGCGACCGAATATTACAGGCCAAACAACTCGTTCACCCACGCGGGCCGTGCTCGTGCTTACCTTCAGCTCGATAATTTTCCGGCCGCGATCAGCGATTTCGAAGCGGCTGTAAAACTCACGCCGAACGACGCGAATCTCGTCAGCGAGCTTGCTGGAGCTTACAAGAGGAACAAGCAATTCGACAAAGCCATCGGTGTTTACAATACCGTACTCGCGATGCCGGAGACGCACTCTTCCATAAAGATCCAAAAGAACAACGCACTCTATCGCAGAGCGGAATTGTATTTTGACCAGAACAAGCTTGCCGAGGCACTCAGCGATCTGAACAAACTGCTTACTGCGGTCCCGACGTATCAGGTTGCGTATTTTCTCCGCGGCAGAGTTTATGCCAACCGAGGTGAGAGGACGCTGGCCCGTGCAGATTTTGTAAAAGCGTCGAAAACAAGCGGGCTCCGCAAGATCGCGCAGATCGAGATCGACAAGCTCGACGGCAAGACGCCACCAACACCCGAAACAGTGAAACCCGCCGCTACTACAACAAGCGGCACCGCAGCATCAGCTCCGCTACCGACACCGGTTTGGCGAAAAACGAGTTCGACTCAGATGGCGACCGTGCCACGCTCAGCCCTTGGCCTTAACAGCCCGCAAGGGTTAAATCTGTTATGTCGCGCGAGGTATCAAGGAAGCATCGTCCCGGGCATTGTTCTCGGTAAGAAATGCACCTTCGGTGACGGCGGAGCGGAAGCGTCAGTACACTTTTTTGAGATCTACCTGACCTCGGATAATCCCAAGTTGGAACTGCTCGCCAAAGAAGGTGAAAAGTACGCGATCGGCAAAGACAGCAATGGCGCACCGCTGTATCTTTGCTATCTGAACTATCAAAACTGGTGGCTGCCGGGTAAGGTCGTCAACGGAACTTGCCACTTTACATGGCAAGGCAAGGAACTATCTTCTGCGACATTCAACTACGGCTATCTCGCACCGGCAAAACCTGCAAAAGACGCAGTCAAGCCGTGACGCCATAGAGTCGGCGGATCTCCCATGCCGGCACTAGCGGGCCTCCATTGTGAGCGACAAAAGCTGTACCCAATTAGCGAGAGCTGTCGGCTTGTTCAAGGCATCTGTATTCTTTAAAATTCCCATTACTTAACCCGAACGGCGTTTAACCGGATGTTTCCAGCGCAAGTTTGGATCGAAATATGAAGATAGGTTTTTCCATATTGGCTTTTCTGTTCTTTGCCGTCGCCGTTGCGGCCCAATCGACCAATGAGATCAGCTCATTGATAGACAAAGGCGAGATCGATGCCGCTTCGGCGAAGGTCGATGCGATCTTGAAAACCCGGCCTAATGACGCGAATGCTCTTACGCAAAAAGTTCGCATTCTTGTCATAAAAAAACAATTCGCCGAAACCGAATCGCTCGCTAATAAACTCATCGTCCGCGATCCGAAAAACAAGGTCGCATTCAATGCGCGCGGTGTTGCGAAACGCGACGGAAAAAAAGACCCCGTCGGAGCTCTTGCGGATTTTGATAAGGCTCTTGCCATCGACGCGGAGTATCCGCAGGCTGCGTTTAACCGGGCTTTGACGCTTTACTCAGGAAAGATCGGCAAAAAGAGTGATGCCTTGGACGCATTTTCGTTCGCGATAGAGCTAAATCCGGAAAACTCCACCGCCCGTGCCGTCCGCGGCCGCCTGCTAAATGAATTCGGCAGACACAAATTGGCTCTCATCGATCTGAATAAAGCCGCTTCCACGAACAAAACAGTCGCAGTCTTTGCCGAAAAGGCATATTCCGAACTAATGCTCGCTATCAGCGGCGAGGGTTCATTGCTGGAAGACGCCAACAGAGATGCCGAAGCCGTTTTGCGCGCAGAGCCCGCAAACAGCACCGCGTTGGCTGTAAGATCCGTTTATAAACTTCAAAAAAATGACAGGGATGGTGCAGCCGCCGATGCCCAAAATGCCTTGCAGTCGGACCCGAATACCTATCTGGCGCACATCACGCTCGGCTATATCAAGCGTCTGAACAAAGATCTAAACGGCGCATTTGCTGAATTTGAAGCCGCACACAAACTCAACCCGAACAGTCCGTGGACAGGCGATGAACTCTACAAGATCGCGGGCCAGGCACGCGAAACCAACCCTAAAGCGGCGGCGGTTTACCGCGAGCAGCAAAGCCGCAAGATCGCGAACAGCCGCAAGCAGCTCGAGTTCCTGAAACTTGTCGTCGAAGCAGAACCGTGGGATTACAACGCCTATGAAAAGCTCGACAAGTCCTGGTCCGACCTCCGAAATCTGATCGAAAAAGCCAATGACCGCATTACCTATGTTGGCGGAAGAACGGTGATAAAGGATGTTCCGGAATATGATGTCGAGGTAAAAGCGGTTCGTGATTACTGGTACGATCTACATACGAGGAATCCAAAGAATGTCTGCGTCGGATTTTTCAAATACGGATATTTCGATCGGGACGAAAACGGCCTGTATGATCAAAACCGGAAAAAGCACGACAGCACCAAGCTGAATTACCTTAAGGGCGAACTTGCCAATTATGACGGCACGAACGGTGCCGAATGTGCCGCGCGCCTCGCGCTCTTTATCGCCAACATTTATCAAACGCCGTATTCGACCGAAAAGAACTTTGACCTTGCCAAACAATTTGCCGAAAGGTCGAAACAGATCAAAGCCGACCTCAAGGACGACCCGAACACGATATCGGGCGTCGCGATGAATGCCGACGAATCGCTGAAGGAAACTGCGTACTGGAAAGCTCAGGACGATGGATGGAAAAAAGAGCTTGAGGCGATGAAACTGCGAGCCGCATCTAATTCTGATGGTTCGGCCCGCGGAAGAGGCGGACGCTCGGGCGACCCCATTAAAGAAAGGGCGGCAATAGCCGCGTTTGACCGCGTTCATCCTCAGATAGAACGTCTCGCCGAACAAGTGATCGGGGCTGCCTCAAAAGTTCAAAGCGGCGGTACGTTTTCAAATTTTTATAGAGGAACCCGACAGCGGATGAGTCGGCTGCAAAGCGAAATATCGGCACTATACCGGCAATTCATGGCCCAGCACGGCGACCACCTGCCGCAGTCCATGGCCGATCATCTTCGTTCGGACGTCTATAAAACCACCGGCATACGTAATGATTACACGACCGGCGAGGCATATCAGACCTATCAAGGCGGCGGATGTTCGAACGGCTGGAGCGGCTACGGATGCTAAGCAAGCGATCTGCACCAGGTCGCCGTTCGCCGTATTCGACCGGCTTTCCAAAGACTCTTTCTAGCTACCGATTCACTAAGTACACCCGACCTCACTTTCCTTTGCATTTACGTGACCCGGCTGCGTAACTGCGCCACCGAGTCCTGAAACCATTCAGTTGCGCTTGACATATGCAACCGTTTGGTTGCATACTTGCGCTCGTTGATATGAAACGCGACGTTTTTCAAGCCATTGCTGACCCGACGAGACGGGCGATCATCGCGCTCATCGCCGTGCAGGCGATGACGCCAAATGCCCTCGCGCAGCATTTTGACTCGACACGGCAGGCCGTTTCGAAGCATCTGCGTATTCTGACCGAATGCGAGATCGTCACGCAGGAACAGAAAGGCCGCGAGATCTATTACCGACTGGAGATAGACAAAATGAAGGAGATCGACGAATGGCTCGAACAGTATCGAAAGATCTGGGAGTCGCGGTTTGAGCAGTTGGGCGAAGTGCTCGAGGTGATGAAGAACGATCAAAGGACGAAGAAAAAGAAGTAGGCCACGAATGCACGAATTTATTTTCTTGATGCACTCGCGAACAGCTACCGGTAACGGGATCACGAAAAGAATGGAGCCGCAGAGCCACGACAAACTCTCATTCGTGCATTCGTGGCAAGAATATTACCGCAAGGAGAAGTAATAACGATGGAGTCGGTCATAAACAAAGATACAAAAACACTGGTCATCACGGCCGAGTTTGACGCCGGACGTGACATGGTTTGGCGTGCTCTTACGGAGCGCGACCTGATGCGGCAATGGTATTTCGATCTAGCGGAATTTCGTGCCGAGGTCGGCTTCAAGTTCGAGTTTTGGGCCGGTGACGACCACGGAAAACGGTGGAAGCATTTATGTGAGGTCACTGATGTCGAGCCTGAAACAAAGATCGGCTACACGTGGAAATATGATGGATACAGCGGCATTTCCCATGTATTGTTCGAGCTTTTCGACGCAAAGGGAGGTACACTTCTCAAACTAACGCATTCAGGTATCGACACTTTTCCCGCAGACGTACCCGAACTCGCACTTCACAATTTTGAGACGGGCTGGAACCACATTATCGATAACTCACTCAAGAACTTTTTGGAGAAAAAATGAGCAACACAATTCCATTCGACTTTATTGTCAACAAAGAGACAAAGACCGTTACGATCACCGTCGAGCTGAACGCCGAACGCGACCTCGTTTGGGATGCTTATACAAAGGCCGAGCTTCTCGACCAATGGTGGGCACCGAAGCCGTTTTCGTCGAGAACAAAGGTGATGGATTTTCGTGTCGGCGGCAAGCGGTTTTACGCGATGGTCAGCCCGGAGGGCCAGGAGCGTTGGGTGCTGCAGCAGTACAAGTCGATCACCCCGAAGACGCACTTCTCGCTGTTCAACGCGTTCTCAGACGAAAACGAGAACCTCGAACTGCCGGGCTCCGACTGGGACCTGAATTTCAGCGAAGAGGACGGCAAGACGACCGTTCGCGCGTCCATCTACAACGAGTCGCTCGAACGCATGGAAACGCTACTTGCAATGGGCTTTAAGGAAGGAATCACCGCAACCTTCGGCCAGCTGAAAGAACTGCTCGCGACACTAACGCGGACAAACGTGGCAGGTCAAGGAGAATGATCATGAATAGCAAAGCTCAGAAGGAGGGGCGAAAAATGAAACCTGCTGAAGTGAGCACGCCGTCAGATCGGGAAGTGCTGGTGAAACGGAGCTTTGATGCGCCGGTCGATCTGGTGTGGCAGGCGTATACCGATCCCGCGTTGATGCGTCGTTGGCTGACGGCCATGCCCGGATGGTCGATGCCGGTGTGCGAGATGACTACCGATGTGGGCGGGAAGTATCGCTGGCGTTGGCGAAATGATGAGAACGACCAGGAGTTTGGGTTCACGGGAGAGATGCTTGAGGTCGCGCTGCATTCTAAGATCGTGCATACGCAGATCTTCGACCCGGGCAATTTGGGTGGATCGATGGGAGGTGAGCCGTCGATCATCACGGTCACGTTCAACGAGACCGACGGGATCACTGCCGTGGCGACCTCGATCAAGTTTGCTTCGCAGGCGGACCGCGATGCGGCAATTTCCACGGGCATGACCGACGGAATGGAGATGAGCTACAAGCAACTCGACGAGGTGCTGGCGGGTTAGGTCGCGTCGCATTGCTCACGCACCTTCGCTCGCTTTCGACAGAACTGCCAACACCATAGCCGTCAATTGCGAGGAGCGTCATTCGACTACTTAAGGGGACACTTCCCCTGCGAGGAATAAAACATGAAGACAACTGCATTTCTGCTGACGATGCTTATGACAATGCTCGGGTCGGGAGTCGTATTGGGCCAGCAGACGCCGAGCGGGGCTTACGCGCCGGTTAACGGGCTGAAAATGTATTATGAGATCCACGGCAGTGGCGAACCTATAGTGTTGCTCCACGGGGCGTTCATGACGATTCCCGGCACCTGGAGCGGGTGGATCGAGGAGCTTTCGAAGACGCGCAAAGTGATTGCCGTCGAAATGCAGGGCCACGGGCGCACGGCCGATATAGACCGACCGATCACACCTGCGAATCTCGCAGATGATGTTTCCGCGTTGCTCAGGTTTCTCAAGATCCCAAAGGCGGACATCCTTGGTTATAGCCTTGGCGGTGGGGTCGCGATGCAGTGTGCGATCCGACATCCGGAAAAAGTGCGTAAGGCTGTCATCATTTCATATGCTATTCGCCGCGACGGATTTACCAAGGAAGGGATCGACGCGTTATCGCAGATCACGCCTGATTTATTCAAAGGGTCGCCCATTGAAGATGAATACAAACGACTGAGCCCGACGCCCGATGGCTTCGCGAACTTCGTCAAGCACCTCATGGCATCAAATTCGAGGCAGGTCGATATTGGCGCCGACAAACTCAAAGCCACCAAAGCTCCAATGTTTTTCATCCACGGCGACGCCGACGGCGTGCGGCTCGACCACATTGCGGAAATGTACCGGCTCAAAGGCGGCGATCTACACGGCGACATACGGCCGCACCCGGAATCGAGACTGGCTATTTTGCCCGACGCAACTCATGTTACGTTGATGAACCGCAGGTCTATAATCGTCCCGATGGTTAACGACTTTCTCGACGCCAAGCCTTCAAACCAATAAAGGAGAGATTGCTATGAAAATCGTTAAGAGCATTTTGGCGATCATCGTGGGTATCATCGCCGGCAGCATCGTCAACGGCGGGATCCTTTTTCTATCATTTGCGGTGCTCGGTGCGCCCGAGGGCTTGGACCTTTTTGATGCGGAAAGCGTCAAGGCTAACGCCGGCAGCCTCACGACGGCGAACCTTATCGGAACACTGCTAGCGCATCAACTCGGCACGCTTGTCGGCGCGTTTGTTGCGGCAAAGATCGCTCCCACTCGCAAGATGATATTTGCCCTTGCGATCGGCGCATGGTTTCTTTTCGGCGGCATTTACGCGATCTCGCTGATCCCGGCGCCCTCCTGGTTCATCGTCACCGATCTTGTTCTCTATCTGCCGCTGGCGTTTCTCGGCGGGAAACTTGCCGGCGGCCGGATCAATGGAGAAAAGCCGCTCGCCGCGTAAGCTGTTTCGATCGGACCGCCTCCCACCAAGAACTGCGGGTCGAATACTTGAAGTGAATTTTTATGAAGATCGCAAAGGTAATTGTTCGCACGCTGATGGGGCTGTTGTTCCTTTTTGCATCGGTTACATTCTTTCTGATGTATTTCGGGGTGTTCACGCCGCCGCCAATGGAAGGGCCGATCAAGACATTCAACGATGGCTTGATGGCGTCAGGTTATTTCTTCTTTCTCTTGAAGACCACCGAGTTTGTTTGCGGTTTTCTTCTTGTGATCGGCCGATTCGTACCGCTAGCTCTTGTCGTGCTCTCGCCGATCATAATTAACATTTTTATGGTCGGCCTCTTCCTCGACCGCGGCAATCTGGCGATCCCGGCCTTCCTGGTGCTCGCGAACTCTTTTCTTGCCTACTGCTATCGCGACGCATTCGTGGGGCTCCTCAAAGCAAGATGAATTTTTCTAAGGGCCGAGACTAAATGTATGAGGAAAGTTATTGCTGCTATCAACATTACGATCGACGGGTTCTGTGACCACACATCGGCAATCGTAGTTTCGCGACGCCAATAGAGTTCGCCAAACCAGGTTCATACGGCTAGGCGAAGCGCGGAATTTAGATCAACTTTGCGGATGGGAGTAAACGAATGAGCAGAATACAAAGATTCTTTACGGCAATTTTTCCTGCTTCGTGGGCGAAATCGATGGAAGAGGACTCGCGTCGATGGCATATGAAATGTTTGAAATGCGGGTACGAAATATCCTATTGGGATATGGGTGGAATACGCTGGAAGGCTAAGGGCGATCAGAGAAACTACAAAAAATGCCAGAAATGCGGCGTACGGTCATGGCATAAAAGCTACCGGAAAGAGACGAGTGATCAGTAAGCAACCGCTGATCCTGCCGTGATCTTTCACTTCAAACCTATGAGAAAAAAGGGAGCATCTGAGTTTTTGGTTCTTCGTCTATTTTTATGCTGTCTGTTGATATGCGTTGGCTATCTTTCGACAAATGCTCAGTGTAGTTGCGCAATGCCTGGCATCACCGCACTTGAAGAGTATGCCGACGCAACTGTTGTATTTACCGGCGAGGTCGTAGATGTTCAAAAGTCCGATCAAGGCAACGATGGCGGTCGCTATGAAACTGTCAAGATTGCCGTTGACCGCGCGTGGAAGAAGAATCTCGAATCGACGATCACGGTCACCGGCGCCGATGGCTGGAAGGTCGGTGCCCGCTATCTGATATACGGATACCTAAACGACGATAAGCTTACGTACGCGACTCGCGGCTGTTGCTCGCGTACCGGGCCATTGGAACAGACCGAAAAGGATATAGATGAATTTTTCAATGCGGGTTACGCGCTTGCACATGTGAGTGTTCCCCGGAAAGAAAAAGTGATCAGTGCCGGCTGGTTGAATCGACGTGCCCTCAACTTTAAGGATCCGAAATACCCATCCGAATTAAAGAAACCGCGGCCCGCCGCTCGAGTTGAAGTTCGGATCGTTGCCGATACTGAAGGCAATGTAATTTCCGCAGAAGTTTCTCGCGGCCCGGTTGCCTTTCATGATGCCGCTCTCGAAGCCGCAAGAAAACTCAAGTTCAGCCCGACACAGTTATCCGGCGTACCAGTAAAAGTTTCCGGTTGGGTATCCTACGATTTCAAGCCATAGCAATTCGCACATTAATTGCACCCGCGGGCGTGAGAAATATGGCTCGCGCGTGAGATAATGTTGCGATTCATTTATGACCACACTCAAAACTACACGTGAAATTGCCGCTTCGGTCGAGGACGTCTTTGCGGCATTTATTGACAGCGAGCGGCTGGCCCGCTGGTGGGGACCGGCGGGATTTACAAACTCTTTTCACACTTTTGACTTCGAGAGCGGCGGCCGTTGGGTCTATACGATGCACGGCCCGGACGGAAAGGATTACGAGAACGAGAGCGTGTTTCGTGAGGTCGTTCCGGGACAGAAGATCGTTATCGATCATGTATCGCTGCCAAAGTACGAGCTCATCATCTCGTTTGCTGAACACGACGGCAAGACCACCGTGTCATGGGAACAGACTTTCGAGAACGAGACATTCGCTACAAAGATGAACGATTTCCTCGCGACGGCGAACGAGCAGAACCTCGATAAATTGACTGCAGAACTCCGACCCTAAACTCTCAACGAGCCGCGAAACCCGCGCGCGGCGTAGTAGCTTTCGGCGCCGTTGTGGTAGGTGAAGATTCGGCCGAAGCGGCGATCGCCGAATAACGCACCGCCAAGCTCGCGAACGTCGCGAGGCGTCGCGATCCAGCTTGATGTCTTCAGGTCGAATTCTCCGAGCTGCTGAAGGTCGTAGTATTCCTCCTCAGTGAGGATCTCGATGCCGATCGCGGCGGCAACACTCTGAGCGTCATTGTCGGGTTTGTGCTGTTTGCGCGATTTCCACGCCGCGCGGTCGTAGCAAAGGCTACGACGCCCCTTTGGAGTTTCTTCCGAGCAGTCGAAGAAGATATATTCGCCAGTCTTCTTGTCAAAGCCAACAACATCGGGTTCGCCGCCGGTGACCTCCCTTTGTGCGAGCGACCAGAGTTTTGTCAGGTCCGTCTCCAGCCGTGCCAGAACATCGGCCCATTTGATGCCTTTGTGACGCACGGTATTCTCTTCAAACCGCGCACGAAGCGTGTCAAGCAGCTCGA
>JABARP010000004.1:139864-153003 GCA_019186825.1 Pyrinomonadaceae bacterium | reverse complement strand
CGTCGTAGGTGTATTGGCCAAGCGTGCCGCTCGCATTCGAGGCCATGACCATCTTGTTCTCTGCGTCGTAGATGTACGTCTGGCCATTCGCATCCGCGATCGTGTTGCCCGCCGCATCGTAAACGTACCCTTGCCCCGCCGCAAAGCGATTGTTCGCAGCATCCGCCGAAGGATTCACAACCTTACGATCCGCTCGTTCGCCTTGCGGCATTGCACCTGGCTCAAACTGCCATCCGCATCAAGCGTGTTCTTCACCGCTCGGCCTGATAGATAAGTTTCTTCGATCAACGCACCGGAAAGATTATACACGTAGCCTGTCGTGTAATTCTGCCCGTCGGTTGTCTGCTTGTGAGCCGTCACACGTCCTAAGATGTCAAATGACGTGTATTCGGTTGTCGAGACCGAGATTGAATCTTCCAATCAAAGCCCGGCCCGCAGTCGCAGTTCGTGCAGAGGTTAGTTCATTTTGTGTTCGTCATTGGCGTTGCGGCGCCGACCGGTGCTGCAGGCTCCGCGCAGTCAGGTATTGAAGCCGAGACGCGGCAGTATCACAAGCTGTAGCAGCAGCCACAGTCCGATGATGACGGCGATGATCAGGAGGTCGCGCATCTAGAGCCTCTATTTGTCCGACGCGGGCTTCTCCATCGGAAGTTCAGCGTCGGCCCATGCACGTGTGCCGCCCGGGATGTTTATCACGCGGGTGAAGCCCGCCTTGCTGAGCGTTTCGGCGGCCTGCAAAGAGCGTCGTCCCGTCTCGCAGATCACGTAAACCGGTTGATCCTTATTCAATGAAGACATATTGGCTTCGAGCGTATCGAGAGGGATGTTCCGCGCGCCTTTCGCGTGCCCGCCGGCATACTCCCCGGGCGTGCGGACATCGACGAACTGCGAACCCGGGCTTTCGATGCCGGGCCTTGCTTCGATCGGCGACATATCTGTCACCGCTAAGGATTTTGCCGCGACGGGCGTCTGCGGTGTCCGAGCCTCATTGCACGCGGTGAGCGCGAGAGCAAAAACTGCAAGTATCAAAACCTTTTTCATTTCGTGTCCTACCTCCTTTTACGAAGCGGCGGACGAAGCTGCAAGCTCGGTATCGAGTCCGGCGTCGATCCACGCTTTTGTGCCGCCGGCAACGTTGTTGATCTCTTTTACGCCGGCATTCTCTAGGATACCGCTTGCGAGGCTCGAACGATAACCGCTCTGGCATATGACGAATGTCGGCCGTTCGGGATCGACGCGGTCGAGCTCTCGCGAAAGTGCATCGAGCGGGATGTTCAACGCACCTTTAGCATGGCCTGCGGAATATTCCGCAGGACGACGCACGTCGATGAGCTGCGCGGTCGCGTCGCTCGCGGTGACCTTTGCGGCGTCCGCGACCGAGACTTGCGGCGTGCTCTTCAGAACACTCCCTTCGCCGACGATCACGTAATTCGAGGCCGTCTCAAAGCCGACACGGGCGAGCCGCATCACGGCCTCCTCGACCTGTTCATAATTTCCGGCGGCGATCGCGATCGGAGTTCCGACCGGCACCATCTGTCCGGCCCAAGAAGCGAACTGACCGCCGAGCCCGATGTTGATCGAGTTCGGGATGTGTCCGCTGCCGTATTCCGTGTTCGTCCGAACGTCGATGACCACGCCGTCAAAACCCGCGGCTTGCTCGGCGGTCAATTCCATCGGTGCCGCGATCTCCGAAAGGGAAGACGCCCCCGCGAGATTCATCGCGGCACTTTCGGCGAAGTATGCCGGTGCAGGAGGCTGACCGGCAGTCACGATGCGGATGAACTCTTCCTTTGCCATCGGCTGAAGTGCGTAGTTGAATTTTCGCTGTTCGCCAAGCGTCGAAAACGTCTCTTTCGAGAGCGAACGCCCGCAAAGGCTTCCTGCTCCGTGTGCGGGGAAAACCAGTGTCTCATCCGCGAGCGGCAGGATCTTTTCGTGAAGGGAATCGTAAAGCATCCCGGCCATCTGCTCAGCCGTAAAGCCTTTGGAACCAACAAGATCGGGACGGCCGACATCGCCGATGAACAACGTGTCTCCGGTAAAGAGGCGGTCTGGTTCGCCCGGCTCTGAGGCAAGTATCGTAATGCCCTCTGGCGTGTGGCCGGGCGTTTCATATATGCGTAGGCGAATATGTCCAACATCGATAATATCGCCGTCCTTGACCTTTAGCGTTTCAAACGCGGTTTCGGCCTTTTGCCCGAAGACGATCTTTGCTCCGGTCTTTGCGGCAAGCTCCTTATGGCCGCTAACGAAATCTGCGTGTGAGTGCGTCTCGATGATGTACTTTATCTTCGCACCGTTGGCAGCTGCTTCGTCGAGGTACTGCCGTACGTCACGCTGCGGATCGATCACGACGGCCTCGCCGTTCGACCCAAGATAGTACGACGCGTGTGAAAGACATCCGAGATAAAACTGTTTGAAATGCATTAGCTTGCCTCCGTATTACAGCACGTGTTTCCGCGCGCTTTGTTCCATGGCATTCGGGCCAAAACCATCGCCATTCCGCACCAATCGGTCGCTCCGGCGAACGTCAATCCTGCCCCGAACAGTCCCGAGACCACAAAGAAATATTGCGAAACCGTAAAGCCGAGAATGACGCTCGTCAGGATAAGAAGGCCGGCAGTGAACCGAACCTGGCGTTCGAGCGACCAAACCTTCGATGTGCCTTTGATGACAGGAAGATCGGCGGCTTCCCACGCCTGCATACCGCCTTTGATGACGTGGATGTCCGTGAATCCTTTTGCCGAGAGCCGCTCCGCCGCCTTCGCCGCACGACTGCCCGAACGGCACATCAAGTACACCGGTTTCGAATGGTCGATCTCGCCGGCGTGCTTCTCAAAATTCGAGAGCGGCATCAACTGTGCCTCGGCGATCCGCTCGCTGTTGTATTCCGAAAATTCACGCACGTCTATCACCTGGCATTCGCCGGTACCGTTCAGTAATGAATTGATCTCTTCGACCGTTGCTTGTTTGATCATAGTGCAATATACTCTAACTGAATATAAGTATATAACTATATAGTTATATTATCAAATGCAAATGGCACATAACGGAACAATGTCCCCGGAGGCCCTGATCCTCGTCGCCGCACGATTCAAAGTCCTCGCGGAGCCGACGCGGCTGCAGATCTTGCAGCTATTGAGAAACGGCGAGGCGAGCGTCAATGAATTGACCGAGGCGGTCGCATCGACCCAGCCGAACGTGAGCAAACACCTGCGCGTGCTGCAAGAGGCCGACCTCGTCGCGCGCCGCCAGGACGGCAACAACGTCTTCTACAGCATCGCGGACAAGACGGTCTTTAAACTTTGCGACGTTGTCTGCGGCAGCCTCAAGAATAAATTCGAAGAGCAAGCCGCGATCTTCGCGTGATCAACGCCTCGAGTACTTGACGACCCAGCGGTCGGCCTCGCCCTCATTTTCCGGCGGGTAGATCACAAAATCCACCTGCTTCAGATCATTCGCTTCAAAACGCGAAAGGTCTTTCCGCGAGAGCGGCCAGGGCAGGTCACCAAGCTCCTCGTCGTCCGCACGTCCGCGCGTCACCACGACGACCTCGCCGCTGTCATTGACGAAACGCGAGACCGCATCTATCGCATCCGATCGCATCTCGATCGGCAAAGGCTGGATCGTGTAGATCTCAAGCACGAAGTCGAATGCCCCAAGCCATCCACGCGGAGGCTCGAAAAGATTCATGACCTCGAAGGCGATCTCTTCGTTCGGGTAGAGCTTTTTTGCCCACTCGATCGCGGTCGGTGAAAGGTCGAACGCCGTTACCTTGAATCCGAGTTCGTGCAGATAGTTCGCATCGTCGCCGAGTCCGCAGCCGACAACGATCGCCTTTCGCCCATCGCCTTTGAGGCCGGTTGCCTCGGCCCACTGTTTGAAATACGCGTTCGGCTCAAGGTCCGCCCAAGGTATCTTTTCGGGGTCGCCGGCAGATTCTTTATAAAGAGCGTCGAACCAGCCGAGAACATCTCCGCGGCCATAATGTTCGGACGCGATCTCGGCCACACGTTCGCGGGCCGCAGCGATCTTGTCTTGTTCGTTTTCCATCTTTTCCTATTATGATACTTTTTTGGCGCGATTTACGCTTCAACTTTCTAAGAGGATAAATTTATGAAGCATACAAATTGGAAGAAAATGGCTGCGTGGGTGATCGTCGCAATTACGTTCGCCGCATCCAACAGCCTTGCCGGCGACAAAGAACGGCGTGTCGTCTTCCCAAAGGGCAAGAATACGGTCGTCTACAAGGGCAATCTGCCGCGGCAGATCGCCGAACGCGATTCATACATCATCACGCTCAAAAAAGGCCAGCGTCTCACCGTTAAGCTCTCAACCGCGGACGCAAGCGCGTCATTCAAGATCTTTGAGTTGGACAAGCTTGGCCCGGACGAAGATATGATCTTCAACGGTTCTGCGACTGAACGTGAGTTTTCGGGCAGTGTGCCGGTAGCGAGCCGCTACAGCATACAGGTCTATGGCCCGAACGAAGATGGCGATGCCGCGACCGGTGCGCCATATTCGATCGAGATCACGAGAAACTGAGGCCGATCTAAGCTTTCCAAAGGCCGCAAGAGGCGTCTTAGCACGCTTTCTGCGGCTTTTGCCCGTTCCAAGCGGTCCGTTTTTGTTTGTCCGACGCCGACTCGCTATAATTTCCCTTTAGGCAATTTTAGAAATAACGATCAGAGGACACTACATTGGCTGAACAATTTGACGTAACTATCATCGGTTCGGGGCCTGGCGGCTATGTCGCGGCGGTTCGAGCGGGGCAATTGGGTTTGAAGGTCGCGATCATCGAGAAAGAGAAAGACGCGCGGCTTGGCGGCACATGCGGCCTGCGCGGCTGCATCCCGACAAAGGCGCTGCTCAACGCGGCACATCTTTACGAAAAGACCTCGCATTTTGAGAACTTCGGCCTGAAGGTCAAGGACGTTTCGTACGATTGGGCCGGCGTGCAGAAATACAAATCCGACATCGTCGCCAAGAACAGTGCGGGCGTGACCTATCTGATGAAAAAGAACAAGGTTACGGTCTTCAACGGATTCGGCAAGATCGTCGGAAAGGGCAAGGTCGAGGTCGCCCTCGCAGACGGCAAGAAAGAGACGATCGACACAAAGAATATCATCATCGCAACCGGTTCGGTCGTGCGGCCGATCCCGGGTTTTGAGACCGATGGCAAGACGGTCGTCAATTCCGACCACATTCTCGAACTCACGAAGGTGCCGAAGTCGCTGATCGTGATGGGTTCGGGGGCTGTCGGCTCGGAGTTTGCGAGTGTTTATCATCGCTTCGGCACGGAGACGACGCTCGTCGAGTTGCTCGACCGCATTGTCCCGCTCGAAGACGCCGATGTTTCAAAGGAACTGCAGCGTGCGTTCAAAAAACAGGGCATCAAGGTCGAGACCGGCCTAAAACTCGACAAGATGGAGAAGACGAAGTCCGGCGTAAAGGTTTCGGGCAAGAATGCCAAGGGCGACACCGTTACGCTTGAGGCAGAGATGCTGCTCGTCGCCGTCGGCCGTATGCCGTATCTCGAAGGCCTCGGACTCGAGAACACAAAGGTCAAGGTCAGCCCGAAGGGCACCGTCGAGGTCAACGAATTTTACGAGACGGCAGAGCCCGGCATCTACGCGATCGGCGACGTCGTACCGACCGCACAGCTTGCTCACCTTGCGTCAAAAGAAGGCATCCTCGTTGTCGAAAAGATCGCCGGAAAGAAGGTCGAGCCGATCAAGCTCAACCTCGTCCCTAACTGCACGTACTGCGATCCGGAGGTCGCGAGCGTCGGCCTTACCGAAGCAAAGGCGAAGGAAGCGGGCTACGACGTCAAGGTCGGCAAATTCCCGTTCTCGGCCTCGGGTAAGGCACGCATCCTCGGCGAGACCGACGGCTTTGTGAAGATCGTCGCCGAGAAGAAATACGATGAGGTCCTCGGCGTCCACATCATCGGCCCGCACGCCACCGAGCTTCTCGCAGAGGCCTGCGTCGCAATGGCTCTCGAAACCACCGCTGACGAACTCGGCCGCGTCATCCACGCTCACCCGACCGTCTCCGAATCCATTATGGAAGCCGCCGAAGGCGTCCACGATCTGACAATACATATCTAGAAGAGGAGGAGGCCCATGGGGACACATTTTGCACCGTCGCTTGTGATACCGAATGGCGTGATGGATCTTTCGTTCTATGAAGAGGCGTTCGGGGCGGTGAATAACTTCACGGTCCGCAACGACGATCGCAGCATTCATGTTGCGGAATTCCATATTGACGGCGCTATTTTTCATGTTCACGAGATCTCGCAGGCAGCTTATATGCGAGCTCCCGACGGCAAGGTCACGGCGATGATCGGTTTGTACGTTGATGATGTCCAAGCGGTCGTCGATAGGGCCGTCGGTGCCCGCGCGGCCTTAATGGCTCCGGTGACGGATCACGAATACGGATATCGCCAGGCAATGGTCGAAGACCCTTTCGGCCATCGCTGGCAGATACAGAAAGTATTTGACGAAACGCTGCGTTCGGCATTCATTGAGTCGCATCAAAGATAACTTGATGCTGCCGAAGGCGTCCATGATCTGACGATCCATATTTAACAGGCGGAGCGTTCCTGCAACAGAAGAACTGGCCGGTTGCCAAGCGACCGGCCATATTTATGAGCGAGAGAAGCGAAAGACTAAAAGATTGTAAAAACCTAACAGTTAGGTTATTCTGTATATGCCAACGATCTGGAGAAGTGGCGGATTTCGATTTGTGATCTGGCCGGACGACCATACGCCGCCACATATTCATGTTGTTCGAGGTGATAGGGTCGTGGCCGTTGTGAATTTGGCAGTTGATGGGCATCCGATCTCGATCCGAGTGAACTACGGGATGAAGCGGCAGGAAATGGCTTTTGCCCTTGCGGTCGTCGGCGAGAACAACGATCTTTTCACTCGGGAGTGGGTAAAGATTCATGGAAAGTGGTAAGAACAAACGAGGGCTTGAGAAATACGGTATCTCGGACGAGGAGTTCGAGCGGCAGTATCGCGAGGCCACGAAGCGTGGCGAATGGGCGATGAAGAATGAGCCCAGGGCTGCATCGGCGAGCTACAAAGACGGAGAGGTAACCGTTCGACTCTTATCGGGCTGGAGTTTCAGCTTCGATCCGAGGAGATTCAAGTTTTTCAAGGATGCGACGGAAGCAGAGCTTGCGGAGGTTCGGCCGATGGGTCAGGGCTTTGCCCTTGAATGGGAGACGCTCGACCAGCACCTCGGCGTTGGCTCTTTGATCCTCGATCTGATCGGCAATAAGTATCTTGTCAAGGAGCTTGGTCGTCGCAATGGTGCGGTGACAAGTGAGCGAAAACGGATCGCATCCCGAAAAAACGGCAAGCTCGGAGGCCGTCCAAAGAAGGCTGCATGACGTTTTCGGGTTGCCGGGTGTGTCAATTGTTCGGTGCCGAAGGTAAACTATCTCAAAAGAGTCGGGAGCTATTCACGGTTATGAAGAAAGTTTTTATCGGTATCGTTGTTGGGGCTCTGCTTGCCATTCCGATATTTGCGGATCAAGCGGCGTACGTCAGTCGAGCTCAGGCAGAAAAGGCGGCGGCATTTCTAAAGGACAAAAAGGAGATCCGTCATTACTGTGCTCCGTGCGATGACAAGGGCGATCGCGTCGAGGCGATCGAGTCTGTCGATGCCGTAGATGCAGGTTACCAAGGCTACTGGGAAGTAAAAGTGAACGGAAAAGGGGTCGACCTCGCATACGTCTATTTCAAAACTAAGAAGGGTAAGTGGAAGAACCTTGCCAAAGAATTAGACATTAAGGTGAAGGATGTCCCAAAGCATCTTCCCGACAGTGCGGACTAGAGCATTGCTGGTCACCAACGGTTTTTGGTGCTTGACGAATTGAATGGCAACTGTCGGAACATCGTACCCTCGGAACAAGATCAAGGTGCTGCTGCTTGAGAATATCTCGGATGCGGCGGTGCGTGAGCTTGAGGCGGCGGGTTACGCGAATGTCGAGCGTGCGAGCGGAGCGTTGAGCGAGGCCGAGCTTGTGAAGGCGGTCAAGGGCGTGCATCTGCTCGGGATCCGTTCGAAGACAAAGGTCACGCGTGAGGTGATCGAGGCGGCCGACAAGCTGCTCGCTGTCGGGTGTTTTTGCATCGGCGTGAATCAGGTCGATCTGCAGGCGGCGACCGAGAAAGGCGTTGCGGTTTTTAACGCGCCGTATTCGAACACGCGTTCCGTGGCGGAGCTGATAATTGGATTGTGCGTGATGCTGATCCGCCGCATCGCCGACAAGAATGCCGCGGCGCACAGCGGCGTGTGGCTTAAGGAGTCGAAGGGAAGTTTTGAGCTTCGCGGCAAGACGCTCGGCATCATCGGCTATGGCAACATCGGTTCGCAGGTCTCGACGATGGCCGAGGCGATGGGAATGCAGGTGATCTATTACGACGCGGCGACGAAATTGCCGCTCGGCAATGCGCGGCAAATTCGCGAGCTTCGCGACCTTCTGCGAAGGTCTGACATCGTAACCTTGCACGTCCCGTCGGACGTAACAACGCGGAATATGATTGATGCCGACGCGTTCAAGTCGATGAAGAAAGGCGCGATCTTCCTCAACTACAGCCGCGGCGATGTCGTCGATCTTGACGCACTTGCAAAGGCCCTGAAGACGGGGAAGATCTCCGGTGCGGCGGTCGATGTTTTCCCGGAAGAGCCCGAGCGTACGGGCGATAAGTTCGAGAGCGTTTTGCAACATCTGCCGAACGTGATCCTGACGCCGCACATCGGCGGTTCGACCGAAGAAGCACAGGGCAACATCGGCATGGACGTTACCGCAAAGCTCATTAAGTATCTCGATTTTGGCACGAGCGAAGGCTCGCACACCGTGCCGCCCGTAAACCTCCCGCCGCAGGCCGGAACGCACCGGATCTTGCACATTCACCGCAACATTCCGGGCGTACTCGGCGAGATAAACTCGCGTTTGTCAGAACGCGGAATCAACATCCTGGGCCAGTATCTAAAGACGAACGACGCGATCGGCTACGTGATCCTCGACGTGGAATCAAAACTCTCGAAGGCAGCTTTTGAGCTCCTAAAGGACGTTCCCGGAACCGTAAAGTCGCGAATGGTTTACTGAGATCTTTGCCCACGAACGTTGCCGAGCGGCGAAGCTCGGCTTCGCCGTTGTCAGAATAAAAGTTTCTCGGCGGCTCAGCCGCCGGTTTTGTTTGGCCGTCGCGGTGCAAATGCGTAGCTTTCCCACTCGGCGATAGAGCCGATCAAAAACCGCGAAGACTGCAGAGACAGATGGCGACGGGATCGGCTCGCGAACGCCATTTTCGGCCGGGTGTGCGATACTTAGTGACCATGAAGATTACATTGCTTTTTCTGTTATTGGCAACGACGTCCGTTTCGGCGCAGTGGGTCAAGCGGACAGTGGCGACGGACGCCTCTTTTCGCGGACTTTCGGTCGTGAGCCGGAATGTCGTTTGGGCGAGCGGCACGCGCGGCACCGTGATCCGAACGACGGACGGTGGAAAGAGTTGGGACCTCACGAACGTTCCCGGTGCCGAGCGTCTCGACTTTCGCGACATCGAGGCGTTCGATGCGAATACGGCATACGTTCTCTCGATCGGCAATGGCGAGGCCTCGCGCATCTACAAAACGACGGACGGCGGCAAGACCTGGAAGGAACAGTTCCTTAACAAGGATCCGAAGAAATTCTTCGACGCGCTCGCCTGTTGGGATCGCAGCAACTGCATCGCGATGAGCGATCCCGTCGATGGGCACTATCGCCTCATCAGGACGACGGACGGTGAAACTTGGGAGCCGATCGTTAGCAATAAGATGCCTGCAGCCAAAGACGGCGAGGCGGCGTTCGCGGCAAGCGGCACATGCCTGATCACGCACGGGAAGAGCGGTGCGATGCTAATTTCCGGCGGTGCCGACGCACGCGTTTTCCTCTCCGAGGATCGAGGCTCGACCTGGCAATGGGTTACGACGCCGATCGTGAAGGGAACCGCCGGCAGCGGAATTTTCTCCGTCGCGATGAACGGTGCCAAGAACGGTGTGCTCGTCGGCGGCAACTACGAAAAGCCGGATGAGATGACCGATAACCTCGCGTTTACGACCGATGGCGGAAAGGTGTGGACGATTGCGAAAGGCCTTTCCGGCTATCGCTCCGGAGTTGTGTATATCGACGCAAAGACGATCATCGCGGTCGGCACGAACGGCACCGACATCTCGCGAAATGGTGGTAAATCCTGGAAGAAGCTCGGCACCGAGAATCTCAACGCCGTTGCTGCCAAAGGCAAATTCGCGGTCTGGGCCGTCGGCGAAAAGGGCGGCGTGTACAAGCTTAAATGACCATTCAGTGGTTCGACATCGTCGGCGCTGTCGGTGTCGCCTTTATCATCGGTACATATTTGCTACTGCAGTTCGAGCGGCTTTCGAGCGACAGGCCGCTTTACTCAGTATTGAATGCCGCCGGTGCATCGCTCATAATCGTATCGCTCTTTTTCGAGTTCAACTTGTCGGCATTTGTCGTCGAATTCTTTTGGCTCTTGATCAGCCTTTTCGGCATCGGGAAATTCGCAATGCGAAGCGGTTCCGGAGCAGGGAAGTAGTTTCAAAATGGGAGAAAAACAAGGATTTCGGCTGATACGTCTTTTTGCGGACTTTCTGCGCTCGGAGCGTGCAGGTGCCGCTCTTCTCATCGCGTGTACGATCGCGTCGCTCCTCATCGCGAACTCAGCTTCGGGACAGGCTTATATCGACTTTTGGCACAAGAAACTTGGGCCGTTGAGCGTCGAGCTTTGGGTGAATGACGCCCTGATGGCGATCTTCTTTTTGCTCGTCGGACTGGAGCTTGAACGCGAGATCCTTGCCGGCAAACTTTCGTCCCTTAAGGGCGCGTTGATGCCGGTGATCGCGGCTCTCGGCGGTGTGATCGTGCCCGCAGCGATCCACTTTGCGTTCAATCACGGACACGAGACGCAGGCCGGTGTCGGCATTCCGATGGCAACGGACATAGCGTTCGCGATCGGCTCGTTGGCATTGCTCGGCAACCGGGCGAGCAGTTCGCTAAAGGTCTTTCTCGTTGCGCTTGCCGTGATCGACGACCTCGTGGCGATCATCGTCATCGCCGTTTTTTATTCGACAGATCTTTCGCTCACCTATCTTTTCGCCGCGCTTGCGATCGCAGGTCTGCTTTTTGCGATGAACTTTGCCCTTGGCATTAGGTCGCTCTGGCCGTATCTGGTCGGCGGAGTTTTTATGTGGTGGGCGATGCTGCTCTCCGGTGTCCACGCAACGATCGCGGGCGTGATCCTCGCATTCACGATCCCATTCACCTCAAAGAATGACGATGAACCTTCGCTTTCAGAGTGGCTCGAGGACTGGCTGCACAAACCGGTCGCGTACTTCATTCTACCGATATTCGCCCTTGCAAATACCGGGATCATTATCGAGTCGAACTGGGCTCCTGAACTTACTTCGCCGAACAGCCTGGGCATCGGGCTTGGGCTTGTTGTCGGCAAACCTGTCGGCATCTTTATCGCAAGCTACCTAGCTGTCATGTTCGGCGTATCGACACTGCCTAAAGGGCTGACCTGGCGGCAGGTCGTGGGCGTCGGAATGCTCGGCGGCATCGGGTTTACGATGTCGATCTTTATCACGAATCTTGCGTTTGCGGGCAGGCAATCGCTTATCGACGATTCAAAGCTTGCGATTTTCGGCGCATCACTCGCTGCGACGGTTCTTGGCGTGACATACCTATTCTTCTTCGGCCCGGAGCCGAATCCCGACGAGTGAGTTTGCTGCTGACCGCGACCTCTTTCGTCGCGGCATTCAGGCTCCATTCCATGCTAGAATTTTTTAGCGTATGAATCAGGCTTTTACAGCGATCCATTTCAAGGCCGAAGGCTGGCCGAATTATGCGAACGGCATCGCAAAATTCTCCTCAGCGGGCATCATCCTCGAATTCGAATCGAAGTTCCTCGGTATCTTCTCGAATGGCGTAAAAGAGGTGCGCGTCTCGCTCGCCGACATTCACTCTGTGAAGTTCAAAGGCGGATTTTTGAACGTCGGGGCCCGCATCGTTCTGCGTCTGAATTCGATCGCAAAATCCACAAAGCTCCCGAATGACAACGGCAAGATCGTTCTAAAAATACCGCGTGAGGACGCCGAGCAGGCACGCAGATCGGTCGCAAAACTCGAAAAGGATATGATCGAGACCGCCGCACAACTTCCGCCGCCGCAAGCCTCCGTAAGCGAGATCTTTCTCGAAGCATCCACCGAAAAAGAAACCCGACAACTCGAACAGTAACAGTCCTGTCGTATAGCCACGTCGTTTACGGCGTGGTAAGAACTACGAAGATCGATTCAGCCCGTTCACGGGCTTTCGGACTTCTGTGCCTTTCGTCGCCGAACGGGAAAGCTCCGCAGAGCTTCGCCGCTTGGCGACAAACAATTTTGCAGGCTTGCCCGACCACAATGCGATGAGGCAAGCCCGACTTGGCTTACTTCTTTGGAGGGGCCATACGAGGATCCTGAGTAGGCTTCAGCTCGTAGTTCTTCGGCGGTTCGGCTCCGAGAAGGTTCTTGACGAAATAATCCCAACGACGGCGCATCATATAGTAGCTTGCCTGGCCATAGCCGTGACGTGCGTTCGGGATCAGGATGAGGTCAAAATCCTTATTGGCCTTGATCAGAGCATCGACCACGAGAAGCGTGTTGTACGGCGGGACGTTGTCGTCCATCGTACCGTGAGCAAGCAGGAGTTTGCCCTTCAGGTTCTTTGCATAGACCTGATTCGCCTGTTTCTCGTAGTTGTCTCCCTTGAGCAGGCCGATATACCTTTCGCCCCAATCGTCCTCGTAGTTCCGGTTGTCGTGGTTTCCGGATTCCGAGATACCGACCTTGAAGAAATCGGGATACTTGAACATCGCTGCGGCAGTTGCAAAGCCACCGCCGGAGTGTCCCCAGATACCGACGCGATCAAGATCCATGAACGGATATTTCGCGGCAAGCTGTTTGATGCCGGCGATCTGATCTTCGAGAGTATTGTCGGCCATATCGCCGTAGCACGAATCGTGGAAAGCCTTCGAGCGCATCGGGTTGCACATACCGTCGATCGTTACGACGACGAAGCC
>JABARP010000004.1:31108-139854 GCA_019186825.1 Pyrinomonadaceae bacterium | reverse complement strand
ACCACGGGATATTTGCGTCCGGGCACGATCTTCGATGGGAAGTACATCAGGCCGTAAAGATCGGTCTTGCCGTCGCGGGCCTTTACGACGATCGGCGTCGGAGCTTTCCAGCCCGTCTTTTCGAGCCGCGAGACGTCTGCCTTCTCGAGGTCAGCGATCTTCTTGCCCGTCATATCGCGAAGCACGGCGACGGTCGGCGTATTCGGCGTCGAGTAATTGTCGATGAAGTAATTCCCGTCGGGCGAGATCGCGACCGCGTGATTCGCATTTTCAGGCGTGAGCAGCTTGAGGCCCGAGCCGTCAAAATTCACGCGGTAAAAGTGTCCGAAATACGGATCGACGCCCGCTTCGCGGCCGCCTGCGTTAAAGTAGATAACGCGGTTCTTCGTATCGACATCCTCGATGTTCCAAACCGCCCAATCACCGCTCGTGATCGCGTTCTTGAGCTTGCCGGTCTTCAGATCGTAGAGGTAAAGGTGGCCCCAGCCGCTGCGTTCCGTGTACCAGATGAACTCGTTCGTCTCGGGCAGATAGCGCCAGCTTGTGCCGCCCTGGCCGGATTCGAACTGCGTCGGGCTCTCTTCGTGATAGACGTGTCGAACGTCGCCCGTGTCAGGGTCGGCAACACGCAGATCCTCGACCTTGTGGTCACGTGAGGTAGAGACAAATGCGAGCGAGCTGCTGTCATTCGACCAGTAAACATCGCTCCAGCCGCCGTCACAAGCGATATCGTCGCACTGCGCCGAGCGGTGTGCGTCGGCGGGCATCTTCAGGCGAACGACCTTTGCCGAAGCAACGTCGATGATCACGCGTTCGATCATCGCGATCTTTTCGTCGCCGGGCAGCGGATATTTCCATTTTTCGAGCTTCGGCGCACCGACATTCGTCGTTACAAGGTACATATCCTTGACGTGCCGCTCGTCCTGCTGAAATGTTGCGATCTTCTTCGAGTCAGGCGACCAGATCAGGATCGGACGCGGGCTGTGCTTCCAACCTGCGTTATCGGTGGCGTAGCCGTAATTTTCCTGTGCGTCGGTCGTGAGCTGAGTTTCTTTCTTTGTCGCACGGTCGCGGACCCAAAGGTTCCAATCCTTGATGAATGCCTCAAGCTTGCCGTCCGGTGAGACGCTGACCGCCTGGCCGCCGCCAAAACGGGCAAATGCGTTCATATTCGGCACACCGCCATCGACACCGATCTCAGCCGGAGTTGCGCCGACCTTGCGGGCACCGGTTTTCGGATCAATGTGAACGTACTCGCGGCCGGTCGCCGTAAGCACCATGTACCAGAAAGTGCCGTCCGGCAGCCACGTCGCGCGAACGCCGTTGCGGTCGATCAGCGGATTGGTCTTATAGCTCAAACGGCTCTCGGCGCGTTCGTAATCAGCGGCCGTAACCGTTACATGCGATGCCGCCGGCATTCGACGCGTGCGTTGGGCTGCAGCCGAAATGCTCAAAAGAGCAAGACATAGCGATAGAAGTGCAATTTTTTTCATCTTGGTTTTAACTGGCAGAAGCAAAAAGAATTGTTCCGGGGTCTAAATTTAAAGATTTCAATCATATTAACGTAAATAAGCGAAAAAAGTTATCGCTCACGCGTCGATAGCCGATCAAAATCGATTCGCAATGTCCACGTCTTTCATGATCGATGCCAACACGCTCTTCGATCACCAACAAGCATAGCCAAGCTCCGCGTCCATTTGAAGCACACTTTGCACGAATTGTATGAAAATGCACAGAATGCGCAAATTGATACAAAATGCACAAACGGCTCCCCGCCCGCCTCTCCCGTCGCCGAGCGGCGTCCTCTGCGACTTCCTTTGCGATCTTTGCGTTTCTGACAACCGAAGACACGCAAATCTCCGCAGAGTGGATCTCACGCCGAGCCCTTTCTTACCGCGGGCTGCGGACACTTTTCTGCCGCAACTTTAGCCTTTTTGGGTAAAACTTGCTTGCAAAAGTGAAAAAAAACTAAAATCTAGATAATGATTGCCTCTTTTTAGTTAGGAAGTGCGTCTAACTTAAGCAGCTACACGTCTTTTTAAGCTACACTCTTACAAAGTTCGAATGAGGGAATGTCAAACCTGTAAAACTTGTTTCGCCGACACGGTCGCGACCTGTCCGAATGAAGGCATGCCGACCGTGCACACGATCCCCGGCGACGGCGTGCTCGAGGGCAAGTATCACCTTGAGTTCCGGCTCGGGCAAGGCGGAATGGGCGTTGTTTACAAGGCCAGGCATGCGTATCTAAAGACGCTGCATGCGATAAAGATCATTCTGCCGGACCTTGTCGGCAACGACCCGCAGCTCGTTACTCGCTTCCGCCAGGAGGCACTTGCCGCCGCGGCGATCCGCCATCAGAACGTCGTAAGTGTTACGGACTATGGCGTCATCAACGGCAACGTTCCCTTCCTGGTGATGGAATACGTCGAGGGTGAATCGCTCCACGACCTTCTTGCACGCGAAGGCAAACTATCGCCCGAGAGTGCTTTCGAGCTTATTTCAGCGATCTGTGCGGGCGTCGGGGCCGCTCATCACCAGGGCATCGTCCATCGCGACCTGAAACCGCTGAACATCATGATCTGCTCCGACCGGCCGAATATGTCGCAGGCGGTGAAGATCCTCGATTTCGGGCTTGCGAAGATCAAGTCCGGCGAGCTTCTCGGTTCTTTCATACAAGCACAGACGACCGGGTTGATGGGTTCGCCGTACTATATGTCGCCCGAACAATGGGCGGACGAGGATCCGGATTCGCGTGCCGACATTTACAGCCTCGGAGTGATGCTTTATCAGATGCTCGCGGGTGATGTGCCGTTCAAGGGCTCGTCGATCCCGGCGATCATGAAAAAGCACATCAGCGACCCGGCACCGACCTTCGCGAGCCTCGGCGTTCCGATGGCTCCGGAGATCGAAAGAGCCGTCCTGCATACACTTGAGAAGGATCCGAATCAGCGAACCTCATCTGTTGAGTTGATGGTCGATGAGTTGCGCCGTGCTATCGACGTAACGTCAAATATCCACGTTACTGCGGGCACAGGTGCACTGCCGGTCTCGACGATCCGCGTCCATACACGGCCGCCGGGTTCGAAGGTCTTTGTCGATAACGTTGCGGTCGGCGAAAGCCATGTCGATGGGTCGCTGCTGCTCGAGGGCATCCAGAGCGGCAATCATTTCTTGCGCATCAGCCATAACGGATTCGACGATTGGATCGACAATGTGGTCTGCGATGGCAACCCCGTGGACGTCATTGCCGAACTCAGGCATTCGCAGCCCGATATCAACGCGATCCCGCGGCCCGACACGCAAAGCTTGCTGGGCGCAACACTGCTTGTCGAACCTTCGACGTCGAATCCGCCGCCCGCAGCATCGGTCTCGACACCGAACGTCTCCGTTGCGACGCCTGCACCCGCTCCTTCACCCGCAAAAAAGAGCCGAACCGGCCTTTTTCTTGGAATCGGAGCGTTATTGGTGCTTTTCGGCTTGGGAATAGCAGGTGTCGCTGCGGCGTATTTTCTCGGCTTTTTCCCGGGTACAGGCCATACGGCAAATGTCGAGCCTTCGCCGAGCGTCGCGAACTCGCCGGCAGCTACGCCGACGGATATTCCTGCGGTCAAGGCAGATCTCGTCGCGATCCCTGGCGGCAAATTCCGTATGGGACGCAACGACGGAATGCCCTCCGAGCGGCCCGAACATGAGGTTACCGTCGATCCATTCAAGATGGACCGCACCGAGGTAACAAATGCTGAGTTCTATCAGTTTGTGCAGGCGACAGGCCACAAACCGCTGCCTGCGGACTGGGTCAACGGAAAACCGCTCGCGGGTAAGGAGAATTTTCCCGTTCGCTTCGTGAATATCGACGACGTCCAGGCCTTTGCTGGCTGGCGTTCGAAACGGGACGGCGTTCAATACAGGCTGCCGACCGAAGAAGAATGGGAGTACGCGGCAAGGAATGGCAGCGACAGCGATCTCTATCCCTGGGGAGATGATTTCAGATCGCAGTGCGCGTGGGTCGATCAGGCGAATACAGAACCGACCGAGGTCGGGACGCATTCTTGCCCCGATAAATGGGGCGTCAAGGACCTGATCGGGAACGTCTATGAGTGGACGGGCTCGAAGGCAAGCCTTTATCCCGGAAGCGAAGGCATTTTGAAAGAAACGACCGAGGCGCGATATATGATCCGCGGCGGCTCAGCGTTCAGCAAGTCGACGGGTGACGCCGCCATTACGAGTTCGTGGCGCAGGGACGTCCCGGCAGCGACGCGTGACAAGGAATTGGGTTTTCGCCTCGTCACGAAATGACAAGCTGAAAGCCCGTATGAGGTTTTTATGTACCGGCTCTTTTTCTCGATCGCTTTGATAGCTGCGACAGCTGCCTTTGGTTCGGCTCAGGATCTAGGCAGCAGCAACAAACTCTTTGGAGGCAAGGATTCGTCGAAGAAGAGTGCACCCGCTGCGAAAAAGGCCGCACCTCGAAATAGTGCCGCAAGACCCAGCCGATCTAAACGAACGACTGCAAGGAAAGCATCCGGAACGGCATCCGCCGCGAAACTTTCATCCGAACAGATCGCGAAACTCACGAGTGAAGCCGCGGCCGCATTGAAGGCCGGCGACCTCGCCTCGGCTGAAGAAAAATACCGCGAGGTCGTAAAGAGTTCAACGGATGACTCGTCCGTAAAGCTTGCGCTCGGCCGGATACTCGTAATTCCGGTTCCCGTAATGGATCTCGCCGACCGATACGAAGAGGCGATGAACCTTGCAAAAACTGTTTCGGAAAAAGAACCTGCGAATGCGGCTGCATTCGAGCTCCTCGGTGTTGCGCGCGAGATGCTCGGGCTTGTCGGCCCTGAGACCGAGGCGGCTTATCGCACGGCTATACGGCTTTCGCCCGAACGTGCGGCAACGTATGCGTACCTTGCGAGACTACTTCGTCGAAATGGAAATACGGCGGGAGCCGCCGAGATGGATGCCGCTGCGGCAACTCGTGCTGACAAAGCGGCCGAGGTCGTAGAGATCGCCGAGATACTTCAATCCGAACAGCGTTTTCCTGCTGCCGAAAGGCTTCTGAAAACGGCCGTCCGGAATAAATCGAACGAGCCGCTCGTGCTGAATCTGCTCGGGCGTTCGCAACTCGCAAATGGCGAGGTCGCCGATGCGATAGCAAGTTTGAAGGCAAGCCTCGGTGCCGATCTTTCGAATTTCGATACTTATTTTCGGCTAGCATCGGCGTACTTGCGCTCCTCAGATCTTGCAAATGCGGAAAATACACTGCTCCGCGGGTCGCGTTTTGCTCACAAATACGACAAGCCGGTGCTCGCAAGACAGTTCGAACAGCTTGGCGACGCATATTCAAAGGCCGGGAAGGAAAACGAGGCTCGACGCTCGTACAAACTGGCGTTGACATATCAGCCCGAACGCGAGACCGTGATCGCAAAGCTGAAATAAGGCGCCAAAGAGAAGGGCCGCTCAGAGCGGTTTTGACTGAAATTTTTTGTTTCTTGTTCGAAGGAATTGCTTAGGTATTTATCGTTTCTTGTGTGCAGTACTTTTAGCAGGCAACGGGTCGCAGGCCATTTACACCTCCCAAACGTCGGCTTTTTTGCCGGTCTTGAGCATGTGAGCTGCTTGCGGTCTGTAGTGTGCCCTGTAAGGGTGCGTTTTTATCGAAACTGATGTTTTGCCCTACTTGTGGACAACGATACGTCGCCGGGATCCAGCGGGTCTGCGACCTTGACGGAACAAGGCTCGTAAGCGAGCCCGGTGTGGATGCTCGTCCGCTGAATGCCTATTTCTCGACCGTTTTTAGCGGCTCCGAGATGGGGTCTTCGAGCATACGCCGTGCGTTCGAAAAGGAAGAGGATACAGTTCTCGAGCTGACGGACGAGTTCATCGAACCTGACGATGAAGTGATCCGCGACGAGGACATGGCAGAGCTTTTCCGCCGCGAGAATACGCCGATCAAGCCAAAGCCGGACCGTCGGCAACGAACTCGCCGGTCCTCCGTTCGCACCGGGGATGAGCCCGAAAAGCCCGCTATCCGCCGCGTTAGCCCGAACGATATTCCGCTCGGCCACGTCGATCTCGAGGAACGCGAGGCCGCCGGCCGCGTCAGTGACTTTGATCCCGAATCGCCTGGCGCTTTTGTCGGCAAGACCGTCAAGGGCCGCTATCGCGTGCTCGAGATGCTCGCAACGGATGACGCCGGTTACGCATACCTTGCCGAAGATCGGATCGTCGGTCAAAAACGTGTTGTCGTACGCATCTTGAACCCGTTTGAAGGCGATGAGGTTACGGCCGATATCCTTGCAGAGGAGCGCGTACGGCTTTCGCACCTCAATCACCCGAACGTTGCCCGCGTGTTCGATTCCGGTGCGTACGCAAACGGCGTCAAATACCTGATCAGCGAGGACCTCGATGCTCTTTCAGCGGAGGAAGTGCTTTCGATCCACGGGCGCTTCGACCCTGCAAGGGCAGGCAAACTCATCCGCCAGGTCGCATACGCTCTCGCGGACGTTCATAAGCAGGGAATCCTGCATCGTGACCTTCGCCCCGCGAATATCGAGGTTGCCGCCGTCGACGGCGAGGGAGCCTTAAAGATAACTAACTTCGGCGTTTCAAGCGGCGAACTCCACGAAGAGAACATCCGCTATGCACCTCCTGAGATCATCGAAGGCGGCGTCTCGACCGTTGCGAGCGATATCTATTCACTTGGCGTAACTGCGTATCAGCTTCTTACAGGCGACTTTCCGTTTGACGGGGCGACCGAACGCGAACTTGTAAAAGATCAGCGTGCGGGATATTCGCAGGAGATATCGCCGGCAGTTGATGAATTCTTCTCGAAAGCTCTTTCGCCGAACCCGCGTTCGCGCTATGTGACAGCACGCGAGGCCGGCGATGCCTTTGCCGCTGCCGTTTCCAAGCCGTTGACGCTTCCCGTGATCGAAAAGGGAGCTAAGCTATCTGCTGCACCGGCCAAAGAGATCTTGGACGATTCTGACGCGACGCAGCACACGGTTTCGACCGATCAGGATGGCGACGATATGCCTGCATGGCTAAGGCGTTCGCCTGAACCGCTGCACGAACCGAATGCGCGCTGGATAAAGATCGCCCTTGGCGTCTTTATTCTGCTCTCGATCATCTTTGCTGCCGCATGGATCTATTTGCTCAATCGGCCGCATACCGTTCCGGCTGCGAACGTCGATCCGAATGCGAATTCGAATTACGACCCGACTGAAACGCCGCCCGCACCGCGCGATATTGAGGCGCCGCCGAATTCTACTTATTTCATTACGAATAAGCAGAATTTGAAAGGCGACCTATACCGCAATTTTCTCGGATTCTCGATCTACTATCCGAAGACCTGGAAGTCCGCCGGGCCTAAGGAAGGCACGGAAGCGAACCGAGGCAAATTCCTCGATATATCTAAGAAAAATGCCGACGGGCTTCTCGAAGAGCAGCTTCTGATCTCGTACTACATCAGCCGCGGGACGTATTCGGACGATGCTCCGAATTTCCCGGAGCTTGTAACGGAATCTAGCAATACACTCTCCAAGTTGCTTCCGGATTTTAAGATCCTGTCGCAAGGACAAACGACCGTAAATGGTTGGAAAGCCTATGAGATACAGTTTCAAGGCGGCGGGACCGGCGCAGCCGGGAATCCTCTGACAGTTTGGGGACGACGCATCTGGATCCCTGCGGCCCGACCCGGCGTCCGTACCGGATTCGCCCTAACGCTGCTCGCCACATCCAACAGCGAGAAGGTTACGAGCGTCGCAGACGTCGGCGTTAACGATGACCTCGCAAAGGTCCTCGCAACCTTTGAACCCAACCGCGAATTCTAGATCTGCAATATCGCTGAGCGGAAATGCTGAGCATTTCCGACACGCTCACTAAAAGGTCGTGGCGGCTTAGCCGCCAAAATTCATTCCATTCTGACTGAGCTGAGCCGCTCGACGCCGTTATTCGTTTACCATAACTTCGACCGGGTCGATGCCTGAGGCACGCAGGGCAGGATAGAGTGCGCCGAAGAGGCTGCCGACGATCGCGATCGCTATCGCCCAGGCGATCCAAGTCGCGCTGAAATCGAACTGCAGGTCGAAAAAGTGGCTGATCGCCGTAGATGCTACGAAGGCAGTGACAAAGCCTAGAATAACCCCCGCGATGCCGATCAGTAACGCCTCGCCCTCGATCGTGGAAACAATAAAACTGCGTGAGGCTCCAAGGGATTTGAGGATGCCGATCTCTTTTCGCCGCTCAGTGATCGTCGTGTACATCGAGAGGAGCACGAAGACGACGGAGACGAATGCTCCAAGGCCGACCAGCACGCGCAGAAAAGTGTTCAGGCCGGGTACGCGTTCTTTTGCGTCGATGATCAGATCGCTCGTGAGATTCACCTTGTTGCCGGGCAGCTGTTCGTTAATGCGTGCGGCGACCGCAGGAACTTTCTCGCCGTCCTTTACTTTGACGAGGATGTAGGTGCACTTGTTCGTCTCTTCGAGGATCGATTGCATCGCCGTGAGCGTCATCTTGATCCGCGAACCTGATGGCGGTTCGAAAACACCGACGATCGTGAACTGTTTATTCCCAAAGAGCGTGATCTGATCCCCGAGCTTCGAATTGTCGTTCTTTACCTGACGTTCGTCGATGATAACCTCGTTATTCGCCTGTGGGGCACGGCCCTGCGTAAGCGTCATTCCGTTCATCTTTGCGAATGGTTCCCAATCGACACCGTCGAGCTGCAGCAGGCCCCAACGTGCTTTCGGGTCGGCCGAGATATAACGCCCGACCGGCACTGCCGAGGCGACACCCTCGATCGCTTCGAGCCGCCCGACATACGCCGTGCTCACGTTCATATTCGAGCTGCCGAATTCCATTCCGCCCGGGCGAGCGAAGACGATCTCGGCCTTCCAATTTGCCGAGCGCTTTGCCATATCCTCGGTCATTCCTTTTGCAAGGCCCGTGAAAAGGACGATCAGAACTACGCCGAGAGCAACGCCGATCACGCTGATCAGTGTGCGGAAAAAACGTACGCGGAGATTTGCTATAACTAGCTCAAACATCTAGAAGTTCGTTGAAATCGAATCGCGAGGCTGCCTCTCTGTCGGTGAAAAGCTCGCGGTTCCTCTGAAAATAATCGTAAAATTTGTCGTAGCACGCAAACAGGTTGTCGGTCGATGCCTCTCGCGTATTGTTCCGCGCGGTTTCAAGAGCAGCGGCGATCCGCCTCTTTCGCAACTCTTCGTTCGTTACCGCATCGCGAACCGCGGCGGCAAACGCTTCCGGCTCAGGCACTGTCAGCCAGATATTATCGTCCGTTGCGTAGGACAGGATGCCGCCCGCGTTCGGTGCGACGGTCGCAACACCCGACGCCATTGCTTCGAGCGGTGCGATCCCGAACGGTTCGCGCGGATTCGGATGGACAAAGACATCGGCGTTCGCGTAGTAATTGGCTAGCGTTTCCTTGTCGAGATGGCCGAGTTGGACGATCTTGCGTTCGCCAAGTTTGTTGCCCTCGGTCTCGAGAGTTTCCGCTAACGGTCCTGCACCGGCTACGATGAGGCGATAATCGCGATCTGCATCCTTCGTAAGGATCTTCATCATCTCGATCAGCAGCGGTATATTCTTCTCGGGCGAGATGCGGCCTGCGTACAGCAGCAAGATCGAATCCTTCTGCACGCCGGTTCTCTCGATCAGCTCTTGTCGGATCGCGTCAGACATTCGGTCGGGCCGAAACTGCTTGATATCTACGCCGCGTGGGCAGACGGCGATGCGGTCTTCGATCGGTACGCGTGGAGCCTTCAGCCAACGCCAAGTCTTATTGATGAACCACTTCGAGCGTCGCGGATTATTCTTCGCCTCGACCGATGCGTAAAATTCTTCCGCCGTGTAGCTGGAATTCGCGATGTGAAAATCGAACGACGGAAAGTTGTAATTTCCCATCAAACGCCGCGATACCCATTTGCCGATGCTGCCGCCCGAAAGGAATGACGAGATGTTATCGTCCATCCTTTCGCATGAAAAATGCACGAGCATCGGGCGTCCGAGCTGCTTGAACTTATTCGTGCGGATCATCGCTCCGATCATGCTCAACGTGTACTTGTCCGTTACCTCGACCATCTGAGGCATTTCCTCGAGCAGTATCTTTCGCATATGCGATCCGCCGGGCAAATACTGCCAGGGCATTATGATGCGGTAACGTTTATCGAAAACCGGTGAGTATTTTGCGGGAATGTAATGGATCTTCGCAAAATCGTTGACTACCTCGGTCTCCTCGATCTCGCCTGGAACAATGAGCGCCATCTCGCGTTCATGACGTGCGGCGGCCGCCATAAGAGCGTTGTACGAGGTGCTGATGCCACCCGAATTCTTATGGTAGTAGTTCGTTATGTGAACCGTTTTTGTGAGTTTCTCGGTCAAGATCTTTTTCCGCGACGATGTCGGGCCTCGTAATAGATCGAGGATGCAATAACGGCGAGTATCATCAGGACCAAACCGTCAATGCCCCAATATTTCAATCCCCAGATCTCCTTGCCGCCGCCGTATGTCCAGTAAACTCGATTCGTAACTGCCCAGCCGACGACCTGCGAGAATGCCGTAAATCCGACCAGCGTCACGATGAACGCTACCGTCGCTCCTCGCCGGAGCATTGCCGCGATCTCCTTGGGCAGAAATGCACAGAAGTCGAAAACAAGTCGCGGGATCCGCATCACATCGTTGGCAAGCGACTTGCTCTCTTCTTCCCCGACGATAAGTACATTTCGCCGCATTATAAAGAGAGCAAAGAGTGCAGAAAAGATCGAGACGCAGACCGAACGAACGATCGCCTGGTCGGTATGAGCCGTGGTCGAGGTCAGATATCCAAAGAGATACTGGAATCCGAATTCGAGAAGGTGGCTGATCAAAGGTACGATCAGCATCACGGAGATCAGAGCTTTCCACGCCGGCTCAACCTTTCGGAACGCCTGGATCAGTGCACCGCTTAGGCCCGCAAAGACGAATCGAAATGCGAATTGCACCGCCGCGGCCCCAAGCGCCAGTTTTAGACTCTCACGAGCAACAAGATAAGTGACCAGGAAGATCGGTGCGCGCAGTACACCGCTCAAGATCGCACCCTTATAATTCCAGTATTTTACAAAGAGGGCCGGATGCGTGAAGACAAGGCCCCAGGCCTCGCTGATCGATAAGCTCTCGGTGCTGTTGTTTGTTGCGAGATCAGGAACGGGATCTGTCATCGACTAATTATTGCCCGCCCTGATGGTCTTCTTTGTTTGTTTTGCCCGCCGCTCTTCTTCAAGCGGCTGCTCGGCGATCTCGATCGCCTCGATGTACGCGTCGTACACGCCCTCGAAGATCGCGTCCCAGGAACGCGATACCGCAAAATCGCGTGCATGATCCTTCATTTTTGCGAGCAATGCCGGATTAGAGGCCAGCGAGATCGTGTGCTCAATGAATTCTTCCGGCCCGCTGGCGATCAACCCGTTGACGCCGGGTTTGATGATGAATTTCGGACCGCCCTTATCGGTAACGATCGCAGGAACGCCCGAAGCATTCGCCTCTTGCGCCACGTTACCGAACGCATCGGTTTCCGACGGGAAAAGGAAGATGTCCATATTTGCGTAGGCGGCAGCGAGTTCTTCGCCGGAAAGAAAACCTGTGAATTCAGCGGTTTTCATATTCTGCTCAAGATGTTCGCGTACATTTCCTTCGCCGACGATCAGAAACTTGAAATTCGCGAGACCGCGCTCAAGCATCGCTCGTTCAACGTCGATCAAAAGCTTCACATTCTTCTCCGCCCGCAGCCTGCCGACAAATCCGACACGCAAAATGCCGTCGTCCACCGTCCTTTTCTTAGGCGAGAAGAATTCCGAATCAACTCCGCGTGCCATTAACCGTGCGACTCGCTTTGTTCGACGCCCAAGTTCCGAAACGAGTTCGTCGTTAGGTGCGAGAATGACCTTTGGCATTTGATAGTAAAGAATGCAGCCCTGCATAATGCGGAATTCCGCCATCCGAATGAACGGATCGGTTACCTTTTGCGGCAGGAAGCGAAACATACGCTGGAGCCGGCTTGCCGCAAACTCATGCACGTTCGTGTGCCAGGAACCGAGCATCGGTATCTGCATTCGCCACGCAAGATATGCGGCCGCATTGCTAACATCGTTGATGCCGGTGATGTGGAGGAGATCCGGCTTGAATTCAATCAAAGCCTTTCGGATCTTTGGAACGTGGCGTGCAAACAGCGGGTCGAACGCGAGACCTTCATCCAGCGCGATCGCGGCGGGACTTCGCTTTAGAGAAAAGTGTGTAACGCTGCCGGTCGTTGTCTGCTCAGTTTCCGGGCCGGCGTGGACACAGAGCATCGGACGGTCGTTGTCGCGGGCGAAATTGACGAGCCGCTGGCACGTCATCGCGGCGCCGTTCACCTCGAGATAAGAATCCGGAAAAAATGCTACGCGTAAGGTATCTTTCACTTTAATGCAAAACGCCCATCCTAATCACAAATGGCGGGCTCTAATGGCCCGCCTCGCGAAGGGAATTAGCGTCATAACGGACGATGCGAGCATCCGTCCTTTCTAAGCCGTGTCCGACATCAGGATCTGTGAAAGATCGCCGCTGTCCTTAGGGAGTTGGAACTCCGTTTTCTCAATGCTGCGTGGGACTCGATCCGTCTTCTTCCTAAGCAGACGGAAGGCCGGGCGGACCGTTGGGCTACCCATTACCGCAAGCGTCCATATCGCGGCGCGAAGCCAGCGTGGGCCTCCGCGCTTCCATCCGTGCGAAGAGAGCGAAACAAGGCCTTTGCCATTGTCGATATCAAAAAATACGCGATCGAACCAATGCTGACGTCCGGCGCGAAATGCAGGATAGTGGCTTAAGATCTCAGAGAACGACTGAAGCTGCCGGGAAGGCAGCGGCTGCTCATAGGCAGGCATCAAAGCGATCTCAGCACGTTTATCGACTCGGATCTCGCCGACGAATTCTTCGAATGACGTCGCATCCGTTAAGTTGATCACCGTATTGGGCTTGCAGCCGTGCCGGTCTCCGCCGGTCACTACCGGGATGCCTACGACCTCTGCAAGCTCAATGACCGCCTTATTCTCCGACCAGCTCCGAAAACCGTTGACCTCAAGAGCGTGTATCCAGCGGCCGTAGGTTCGGAGAAAATCCTTCAACAACTGTTCGTGAGCCGCCTTCCCAATGATCTCAATATCCCAGAGCGGATGATTCAGGATGACAAGGACGTCCGGGATCTCTTCAAGCATAGCGAAAAGCTCATTCAGCCTTTCACCGGTGTGCTGCTCCTTATCGAAGGTAAATCCAATGAGCTCCTTTGAGATCTCTACCGCGCGGTCCCGCGGTAGATTGTGGACTCCCACGTGAAAGAATCCGATATCGAACGGCACGGTCCATTCGAGCGAGATCGGGACGGTCTTTTGGCGATCGGCCTCTTCGATCGTGAAGTTGCCGTCGATGCAGTCATGGTCGGTCAGCGAGACAATGGAGTTGAGTCCGGCGCCTTCTATCTGCTGCTTTTCAAGATCATAGACCTGCTGCGGAGAAAGCGGCGGCGACCAGTAACCGGTGTCAAAATTAGGATATTTCCCCTCGCGGGCGAAGTATTTTTCCTTTTCCTTTCGCCAAAAATAATTGATGATCGGCAGAGTGTCGGCGTAGTGCGGGACAAAGGCAAGCATCTCCTTCGAATATTCCGTGTGGCAGTGCATTGACACGCCGGTTTTGGCCTGCCGTGAGAGATCAGGGGTGCCTCTTAAGAAATTCAGCTTTGTCTTTTCTAACTTCATTTACTTCTCCAAAAATGCTCAATAGAGCAGGGGAGCAAACACTAAAGGCTATCAAATGGAAAATGCAAAGTAAATGTTAGCGTAAATTGGGTTTGTCGTGGATTCTGAGCACTTTTACGACTTTAATAGGGCAGTGTCGTATGTCGAGGTTATGAATGTCGTTCGGCCCAAAGAGAGTAAATTGGGCAGGCGTCCATTTTTTGCGAAGCTGCTGTTCGCGGCGGTAGGAACTGTTGCGGTCAGCATAGCCGTTTTTGCTCTGTACGCCGGAATTTTCACCCCGTTCGCACCGCCAAATACGGTTGTTGAGACAGCCTCGGGCAGGATCATCAAGGTGTCCTCGGGCGGTGATCTGCAAGGCGCTATCAACAACGCCCGTTCCGGTGATGTCATCGAACTCGAAGCCGGCGGGACATACGCCGGCCGGATCGATCTCACAGAAAAACCTCTTACCGATTTTGTAACGATCCGTTCATCGCGCAGCTCGGAATTGCCGGAAGGAAAGCGTATCTCACCCGAGCAAAAGCCACTTCTTGCGACGATAAAATCCGGTATGCTTGGCCGTGCCGCCGTTTATGCGGCAAACGGTGCACATCATTATCGATTTGTCGGGATCGAGTTTGTCCCGTCGAGTTCGATCTACAATTACGGCCTGGTCGCCCTCGGAGGCGACGAAACGCGTCCCGACCGAGTGCCGCACGATATCGAGATCGATCGCTGTTACATCCACTCGCTTCCTACGGGGAAAACCCGGCGCGGCATCGCGTTGAACAGCGCACGAACCGTCATAAAGAATAGCTACATAGAAGGGTTTGCAGGCAAGAGCGAAGAATCGCAGGGTATTTGCGGTTGGACGGGAACGCGCGACGTCAAGATCTTGAACAACTACGTCGAAGGCGGGGCTGAGAACATAATGTTCGGCGGCTCTGATCCTGCGAATGCGGAACTCATCCCTTCAAACATCGAGATATCGGGCAACCTTCTCTTCAAACCTGAATCGTGGAAGCAGAACAAGTTCACGGTCAAAACGCTCTTTGAATTGAAGAACGCAAAGGGCGTCCGGTTCACGAAGAACTATCTTGCGAATAATTGGGAGGGTTCGGCGTTTCGAATAACGGTCAGGAATCAGGACGGTGGTGCTCCGTTCTCGACCATCGAGGATGTCGAGATCAGCGGCAACATCATCGTCGGAGCCGGTGAAGGCATCAATATTCTTGGGAGCGACGACACATATCCGAGCCAAATGTTGAAACGGCTGACTATCAAGGACAATCTCTTCCTGAACCTCGGCGGCGAAGGATTCGACGGCTCAGGCTACTTCATACAGGTCGCGAGCGGCGACACGATCACGATCGAGAACAATACCGTATTCAATCGCGGAAATATCATCACATTCTACGGCGATCAGCCGCGTGCCTTTGTATTCACGAACAATGTAACAGGCCACGGACTTTACGGCATTCACGGACCCATAGATGTTAAGTCACCGGCTGCGAAGGCGATGATCCACGGAAATATTATCTTTAACGAAATGGGTGTTGGCTCGGGTGACATCAATGTCCCGCCGGGGAATGAGTTCGTGGAAAGTGCTGATAGGGTTGGGTTTATGGACGTCGCAGCGAAGGACTTCCGCCTAAAGCCGGGAACCAAATACTGCACGGCGAATGGCAAATGCGCCGGCATCTCCTTCCCGTTCTTTACGAACCGGTAACCTTCAAATAAAGATCGACGACGCGCTCGATCTGCGAAAGGTCGCTGCCGGTCTTTCTCTTTTCGCTTCGCGGTTGTCCGAGGATCGACCGTACGCCTTGCGCGATCGAATTCGGCGTCAGCTCATCAATGAAATGCGCACCTACAGGCCGAGTGCCGACGCGGGTGGCGAGCACGGGCGTTCCAAGAAACAAACTTTCGCGTACTGATATCGCATCGCCGTCGTACAGCGTAGTTCGGAGCGAGACGTTGGCCCTTTGAAGCAAATGCAGGCTTACGTCGTGGCTGACATTTCCGGCAAGGTACACGCTTCCGCTAAGTCCAGCGTCGGCGATACTCTCGACGACTTTTTCGCGGATCGAACCATCGCCAGCGATCACCAGTCCAATATTCGCGAATTCTTCGGCCAATTCTTTTACTGCAGCGATCTGTTCGATCGGAGCGTACTCCGTTTCGAGCGCACCGACCGCAACGAGTATCGGCGAACGACTGCGAAGAAAGGCGGATAGTTCGTCGTCGGGTTGAATATCAGGGTCGGGCAAATACAACGCGTACGGCGGGATCGTTTCGACCTGCTCGCGCGGAATACCGAGGTCCCGCAACGCGTCTGAAATGTCATCGCTGACACCGATCAAATGATCGAATTTTTTTAAGATCGATGCCGTAAACTTTCTCCGAAAAATGCTCGATCGTGTGATCGCCTTAGGAAATCCGCCCGAATGCATCGTGAGAATTGATCGCTTAGCGGTCTTCGCGACTGCCAAAGCGAGGGCAAGAACGCGAGGCGTGATCTCACCACCAAGATGAAGGTGAAAAATGTCCGCGTCGCTTTCCCGCAGATATGAGACGAGGGCGAGCGGCGATTCCGGATAGACGTTATCCGCAGAACGGTGTTCGGGATCGCTTCGCGTTGTTGCGACCAGCGTGCATTTTATCCCGAGGTCAGTAAGACGGTCCTTGATCGCAACGATCTGCCGGCTAACGCCGCCCTCAGGTGGCGGGATCGGGCCCAATTCGACAACGTGAAGGCTCACAGAAACGCCTCCCGAAGCTTTCGTCGATAGAGTTCGCTTAGGGCTTCGATCTGTCGCGGTTTTGCAAAACGCTCTTTGACGAGGCTCCGGCCGCGTTCGCCGAGGCGCGCTGCTTCATCCGGAGACTTGAGAAGTGTTATTAGGTGCTCGGCCAATCTTTCGCTGTCGTTAGCTTCGACGAGAAACCCTGTCTCACCTTCAGAAATAACCTCGGCTGCTCCGCCGACGCGTGTTGCGACAACCGGCTTGCCGGCGGCCATATATTCGATGATCGAGTTTGAAAATCCCTCTGCGTTTGACGTCAGCACACCCGCAAAACTCGCCGACAAAAGTTCGGGTACCCGCATTGAGCGTCCAATGAAGCTCACCTCACCCGCGATGCCCAGCGATGCGGCAAGATCCTTCAACTCGGCCTCCAGCGGGCCTTCACCCGCGATCACGAAATGAGCCCGCGTGGTTTCGGTAACTTTTCTTGCCGCACGCAGGAACATCGGCACGTTCTTTACATCGTGCCGGAGGTTTGCAACGAGCGTGATAAGCGGCGTTTCCCCAGGCAGATGAAGTGCGCTGCGGATGCCGTTCGCACTCGCATTTTCGAACCGTGAGGTATCGAGAGAGTTGTAGATGACCGAGACCTTCTCGCCGGCGATGCCGTGCTCGACGAGCATCTCCTTTACCGCCGACGAGTTAGCAACGATCGCATCGGCGTGTTTGAACGCAAAATTTTCAACAGACTCCTGCCTGCGGCTTCGCATCCCGAATGTTTCGCGTTTTGAAGCAATTCGGACGGCGACTCCGGCAAATGCTCCAACGGCCGCGGCGAAGATATTGGTGTAAAAATCGTGGCTGTGTATTAGGTCGATGTCTTCGTCCTTGATGAGACGGCTGCAAGCCACAACAGCCCGGACGAACGATCGGCTCATAAACGAATCGATCGGAAAGGTGTGGATCGGCTCGGCCGTTAAGTCTCGTGCCTCGGCAAGCAGCGGGCCCTCCAAGTTGAGCGTTGCGAGCCGTATATCGAACTCGTCGGCGGCAACTAGGCCACGAACGGTCTCAATGGCCTGCCGCTCGGTTCCGCCCTGATTAAAGCTCCCAGTGATGTGTAAAATGCGATGCTTTTTCAATTTGGAAGGTCGGTGAGTTTCACGGTCTGACGTTCACCATCGGCGTTCACATACATCTCTTTGCCGAATCGCCGTGCGGAGACACATCGTACATTTGTTTCTTCGTGGACGATCGGCGATGTCACGATGCTAAGCCGTGCTCCGTTTATGGCAACGAGCTGTTCAGGCAGGTCGTTCCTAAAATGGGTGCGTGCCCACGTTAGCGCGAAATCCGACGAGATGCTTTCGGTGCGGATCCTGGCTCCGCGTTCTCCGAACAGGAGTACATCGCGATAGTCGCCGTACTGCACGACAAACATCCGGCCGGTATCGATCGGAATGTCGAGGACCTCGGGCGGTGTAGATCCCTGCTCGCATGGCAGCACAAAAGTGACGAACTCGGTCCGGTCGTGTTCCTTCGCGATATATCGAATGCGCGTCGAGTCCGCAATCCGACCGTACTGCGGCGAGATCTTATCTGCCTTCAATCTCATCGCTCCACTCCCGAAGATGAAGGTTCGATGACGAGCGTCGCCGACAAAATCGCCTTCGAGATCCTTTTCCGGGACGATCTCAGGAGCATAGCGGAAATTCACCTCGAAATAATGTTCGCCGGGAACCTGTGCGGTATCGCGGATGACGAAATAGTCGCCGCGGATATACAGTACTGAGCGCGTGTGGGTCCCGCCGTTCGGCAATTGGCCCTGTCCCTCGAAATAATCAAAGATCGGATCGGTGATCCACTCTTTCGTCTTCCCCTCTGCGCGTGATTTCCACGAGAACGGACCGGCGCTCACTGATGTCGATCGCCCGTCAACACTTAAAGTGTTGTGGGCCCTCGAACTCCGGAAATGCTCACGTTTTTCCGGGCGGCCCGAATAGGTGTATGTTCCCGGATCGACGAAGAGCGACTGTCCGCGAAGGCATAGGTCGATGGACAAAAGGTCCGCGTGGTGGTGAGCACCCGAAGACGTATCAGGTCCGCTACAGTCGATCACCAAAGAGTCGTCGGTCGGCGTCCAGCCGTTCCGCATCACGAAGTAGCCGCTCTCGGCAAAGCTGCAGGAAAGTGTCTCGGGAGCGCGAGCATTCAGTTTTTCGAGCGTACGGATGCCAGCAGGGCCGAGCAGCCAGAAAGCGTCTTCTATTGCCTCATCACCACCGTATGCGAGGTCGCTGCGTCCGAGTACTGCGGCACCGGCAGAAAGCGTACCGCGAAGGTCAGCCTCGTTTTGCGTCGTCAGTGGTAGGAGCCGTCCGCCGTCGTCATCACCGATCAAGGGTGTCGTGCCATCCGGCCTGGCGAGATTCAAAAGAAAGGTCAACGCGGAATTGAGCCGTTGATCTGCAACAGCATTCCGTTCATCATACGCGGTTTCGCCGAAAAGCTCCCGAAGCACGTAAAAATGCAGGTAGAAATCGACGGTGTACCGCTGATACCAACTGCTCCGCTCGAAATATACGCCGTCCGAGCTGATCTGTTTGCTGATCTCGGTGAGCAAAATGTCCTCGCCGCGGCGGCGCCATTCAGCCGCCGATCCGAGAAAAGGAAGCTGCGTCCCAAGATAATAGAGGCCGAGGGCCTCGCCGGTCAGGTGCGTATTCGGGCTGTAGTACGTCGAAAGGTACGTCTCGATATGGCGGCCGTGAACATAAAGCAATCGAATACAGTCAAGCACCAGATCGCTCGTAAGCTCGGGAGAATCTTTGAACAAGTTGAGAGCCCAGAGCCACGAGATCGACCGAAATGCTATCTCCAAGCTGCTGATCCAGTTCGCGCCAATTCCCGGTGGATTCTCATGGATCCAGCTTGAAAGTTGGCGTGCGAAAAGATGCGCGTACCGCTCGTCCTGAGTGAGCCGATAGGCGGCTCCGAGAGTGAAGAAATGCTGATGACGGTTCAGCTCCCAAAGAATACGCTTGTCACCGGATTCCGACGGGTCGAGTTCGTTGAATTCTTTCCAATATTTCCGAGCCGAAACGATGCCGGATATCGGCTCGCGATGCCAGTCGATCTCTGTGCCGACATCAAGGAGCCCAAAGCCAAGGATCTCGATCCGTCCGTCGCAGATCGCATCGGCCGCTTTGATCAACCTCTCTGCAGCTGCCTGTCCGCACGAACCGGCAAATGCGTCAGCGCCGTCCTCACGCATCGACGCGAAGAAGCACTCGCGGGAATTCTCGAAAAATAACTGTCGAATGCTGTCGGCAGAATTGCGTACGTCGAGCCTGGAATCGTCATCCAGGAGCCGGAAGAATTCCGTTCGGTCGGGCACCTCGACGCCTGTCAGACGATCGCGATAGGCCGTGACAAGTTGCGTACCGCGGGTGCGGAGCTCATCAAACCCGATAGTCCGGATCTTTTTTAGGGCCTTGAATGGCGTCGTCATACTGTTGCAGCGGCCGTCTGTTCAGTTGCCTGCATTATCGGCAGCAAGGCGTAATTTCGGTAGGAGTTTGGATCGCCGCTGTGACCATCGATCGCGGCAGTAGCGATGTTAAACATTTCGCGAGCCGAAACAAAATGCGTCGAATAACTGCCGCTCTTTTCGCCTTCTTCCACGATTCCGGCGAAAAGACGTTGTGCGCCTTCGCCGATAGAAGCCGAGCGGTCGTGATCGAAAAATCCGTGTGCGTACAGTTTAACAAAGATCCAGTCCGAACGACCAAGGATCGTGACATTGGCGTGTCTCCAATGTTTAAGACGTGAAATATCGCTGCCTAAGGCACTTGTCAACGCTCCATCCTCGATATAGGGCCGTATCGCATTGCGGAAACCGAATCTGAGCGGGCCAGTAATTATCATCGGAGAATCAGGCTGCTTTCCGCCAACCTCGCAGCGGATCGCCGTGTCGTGCGGCCGTGCCTTCGAGAGGTCGCCGGCGGATTCGTAAATGCGATTGATCACCGAGACCTGCGAGCGGTCGGGTGCCGACGGCAAGGTAAAGTCCGCGTAACAGCCTGTCTCCTTCAAGATCAGCATCTCGTCATCGACACCGCAGAACTTACCGCCGCACGAATTCGCAAGAGCTAAATTCCCGTGAACGAATGCGTATTTCGGTGTCGGGTCGATGGCCGAGCGGGACAAGCAACGGTGACGTTCGGCAAGAACATCTCGAAATTCGACGAGCTGCCTTCGAAGGTTGTCGGACGTGTCGGGCCTATCGACACCGTGGTGAAGATGCACCTCGACCTCGCCGAGACCTTCTGACTGCATTTCCGCTAGAATGTCGAGCAGCTCGCGGTCGTATTGCTCCGCGGGATAGAAATTCGTGTGGCGGAATCCGGTGCCGTCACTGTCTCGGACAAGATCGGCAGTCGTGCGTGCCGTCGCGACGTACTCGCGCAATCTTTTGAGCTGCGTCTCGTGATCCAAAATACCGTTCGGTGACCATCCGGGCTCAAAATGATTCGCAACCGTGATGATCAAATGCTTTTTCTCGAAGGCCGTTGATTCAAGGAAAGCGCGCGCAGCATCGTCCGGGTAGCGAATGAGCCACGGCAGATTGTGCTTTAGTTTTGCGAGCATTCCGACTTCGTTCATTGTTCTACAAAGCTGACGTGCGTACTTCATCGCCTACGCGATCGTTTCGCGGCAGTAGCTTGCTTGCGATGCGTCGAACCGTATCCTTCTCTTCGTCTTCGATCAATCCGAACAAATTCGCCACAATGAGGTAGATTGGTGCGAACGCCAGAGCAGAGACTCCGAGCACGAATGCACCGCTAACAAAATGCACGATGCTCGCTTTCGTGATCCCGGCCGAGGTCGAAAGGAAGCTCTCAGCAGCCGCGAAGAGGTTTGAATGAAAATTCGTATATACGAGATACGTCGCGATGCCTGCGACAATGCTCGCAAACGCCGTTTTCGCAACACTTGCAAGAAGCGGCAGATCTTTGACGCCGAGATGAAGCTTTCGGATCACCATTGCTTCGGCAACGAGTTTATCGACGACGACCGCGCCGACCGCAAGGCCGATCATTCCGGTCATCGATATCTCGTCGAGCATAAAATACAGGCATGAGACGAGTCCCGCGACGATAAAGAGCCTCGTCAGCAGAAATACCCGGCCAAGCTCTTTGTATGAACGCACGATCGGATCGGTGATCAGAATACTGAACGGCAGTAGCGTGATATTCACAACGAAGACGCTGGCGCTTGCCGCGTACTTCTGCGTGAAAAGCGTTGTGATGAACGTGTTCGCTGTGATAAGCAGGAACACATAGACCGGAAAATATATGAACGAAAGTTTCTGCATCGCCCGCGCCTTCAGACGGACCATTTCATCGCGATCGTTGTCGCCGTGCAGCACGTTCATCCTTGGGATAAGAACCGCCGTAACTGATTCCGCGAGCATCGCGATGAGCGGTATCTCAAAACATCCATAGGCGTAAACAGCAAAATCCGCCGGCGAGAATCTGTGGCCCGCGAACCAGCTGTGGATCTCAGTCTGCGCAAGCCAAAGTGTTCCCGCGACACCGAACGGAACCGCGTATACGAGCTGTTCTCGCAGAAATGCAAGGTCAAATCTTCGCCAGAAGCCTGGGAATCTAGATGTCAGATACCACGCGAGCAGCAGCGTTTGGATAGCGCCCTGGATGACCGCCGCATAGAGAAATGCCTCGACGGTCGCGAAGGCAAATGCAGCCGTGCACATAGAAAGTGCCTTCGTGAATTGCGCCGAGATTATGAAGACGGTGGCAACGCGGGCTTCCTGATTCGCGATCGCGACGGTCTCAAGAAAGGATGAGAATATCCAGATCCAAATGACAATGCCGATAAGCGGTGCGAGCCTTGTGATCTCTGCGCTTTGGAAGATCGAACCTATTGACTGCGGAAACAGATACAAGAACAACGCCGCGATCCCGCCGACCACGAAGTTGAAAACGAGGATATTCAGGATGCAGCTCGACCGCCGCTCCTCGGTCTCACGAGCGAGGAAATAATACGCGCTCATCGACACGCCAAGCGGCACCACGATTATCGCGTTCGCGATCACGAGAAACGCAGCACGGTAATGCCCGACCTCGTCCTGGGGCAGGTACCGGACAACAACGAGCGGCACGCAAAAGCTGAAGGCAAAGCCAACTATTTTTGCAGTAAGCAGCCAGAAGCTTTGCTCACGCAGCGAACTTGTGCGAGAGCCCTTTTTAGGGGGTGTTTCTGATGTTTGTAACGGCTTTATCGGCATCCTAAAGCGGCAAAAAACCGATCTCGCGGCGAGATTGCCGGGAGCAACGGCAAAATTTACCCCCAAGATCACTCTGAAAATAGTTTTAATAGGGCCGAAATTACAGAAAATGAGGTCCAGCTTGAGGCACTCGTCTCAGCTCGGATAAGCCCAAGATGATCTGAATGCTTGCGAACATAGATGCGGAGCAAAAGGCGCGGAGCGAGACGTGCGGCAAGGCAGACGGCCTTAAGCTTTATTGACGGTCGCGCGGCCTTTGCACGCGAGAACGATCTTCGAGCAGCGGTAAAATCGCGATTCACCAGATGGGACTTTCCTTTTTCGAGATCGAGGTCGACCTCGAGGCTGCGGAGCTGCCGATCGAGGATCAGAAGCTCGGCGGAGGAAAGGTCGATCGTCTCTCGAACTCTTTTGAAAACGGCTATTTCGCGTTCAACTCTCTGGATCGAGTCGCCGGAAAGATTCTCGGTATGCACGCGATATCGAAGCAGAACTTTGTCGCTGTATCCGATGCGGAATCCGGCTTTTGCGATCCGGATCCAGAGGTGAAAGTCCTGTGCGCGAGTGTCAACCGTTTCGAACTGTCCGGCCGCCAGTATCACACTCTTGCAAGCGATCGTCCCGGACGTTATCACATTGCAGGTGAAATCGAGCAGCGATGCGACCGTAACTTCGCCCTCCGACGGTGCTGATTCCATGAACGTGTGTTCGCTCGGCGCAGCGTCACCAAATAGCTCGGCATCCGCGTACGCCATATCCCAGCCCGTATCGATCAGCTTCGTCTGCTCGGCAAGGAAATTCGGGAGCCATTCGTCATCGGCGTCGAGGAAGGCGATCAATTCGCCTCGCGCAAGATCGATCGCACGGTTGCGTGCCGGGCCTGCACCGAGATTTGCCTGATCGACAAAAACGATGTCATCGAGGAATGGCGCGAGTACGACGTTGAGCTCATCACTGTCCGGTGAACCATCATTTACGATGATGAGTTCGAAGTCGCGAAAGGTCTGAGCCCTAACTGACTCTATCGCAGATCTGATGAATCTTGCCGCATTGTATGCCGGCATTACAACGCTGACCCGCGGCGACGGCAAAACATTTCCGCCGCGTTTTATCGTGAATGTGTCGGGCTGCCGCACTTTCATCTTGCCTCCCGGATCGGTTCCCAAGCCGCGTATTGTTCTCCGCGAAGGAACTGGAAAAATGCGATCACAGACGCGATATTTGCAAGCACGAAGTAGAGCGGCAGTACGAATAGCGTTGTGCGCTTGCCGTTCAATTCCAGAAGCCAGCCGAAGAATGCCGCAAGGTAGAAAGCGGCCTGTAATGCGAAGATCACAGCGAAGAATGGCGATGAGACCGCCAGCAAACCGTTACTCACGAAGGCCGTCAGGAGGAGCAGCGGCACGCAGTATCGCAGAAGTTTGTGCGAGATAAGTTCGACCGCGTAAAAGCCGCTCCGGAGCGGGTTCAACATATCTCGATTCTGCCAAAGGTCCGTGAAGGTCTGCGAAATTACGCGTACGCGCATACGCATTTCGTCGCTCGCCTGCTCATTTGTCAGTTCGTAGCACGTCGCCTGCGGTTCGAAAACCGACCGCAAGCCTTTTCGATAGAGCAGCGTGCAGATCAAGAAGTCCGAACACGCCGCGGCATACATCGGTTCGTACGCCGCTTTTCGAACGGCATACAAACAGCCGGATGCACCGATCAAAGAGCAGCTTTGCGATTCGGCGGTCTTAAGAAGGGTTTCGTAATTCCAGTAGCTCCGCGCACCGGTCCCCACGTTCGTTTCGGTCGGGTCCGTGTAAATTAGCCGTCCGGCGACGCAGCCGACCGACTCGTCCGCAAAAGCCGGCAGCAACTTGTGCAACACGTCGGTCGAGTAATGTGTCGTTGCGTCCGAGAAGAGAATGATCTCACCGGTTGCCTGCTCGACCGCATTATTCTGCGTGACGGTCTTGCCGACACGTCCTTCCTGGCGAAAAAGTTTGACGCCGCTCGACGCGAAGCTTTTAACGATCTCGTCTGTACGATCCGTCGATCCGTCGCTTGCGACAAGTATCTCGATCTTCTCCGCAGGATAGTCAAGTTTCAGGGTATTTTCGATCTTTGCCGCGATCGAACCTTCCTCGTTGAATGCAGTTATCAGGATGGTTACGGTCGGGATAATTTCTGCCTTTCTAACCTTTTTGGGACGTAGATACGAGAGTGCAAAAACAAGCAGCGGATAGCCCGCATAGACGTAGAAAAGCACGGCGAGCGAGCCCCAAAATACTCCTTGTATGAGGTTGTTTGCCATGCTTGTTTAAGCTGCCGCAAAGGCCGGCTCGACAACCGATCGCTTAGACGGCTCGGGCGCGGTGCTGTAAATGCGGCGGAACGCCACGGCGTATGCGATCCCGTAATAGATGAACCAGTTGTATGCGACCGATGAAAAAAAGCTCGAGACCATGTAGCCGATAATGCTCGCCTGCAGCCCGATCGAGAGGTAGTAGAACCAGTCGAGACGATCCTGCGAGAAAAGCGTACGCTCGATCGCAGACAGTTTTCTTAGCGGACTGATGATAAAGACCAAGTATGCGATTAGGCCGAGAATGCCGATCTCACTCGAAACCTGCGTATATGCGTTATGAGTCTGATGTTCGTGTATCCCGACAATGGGGAAGTTGCCGATCCCGATGCCCCACGGATTTCTTGCTGTTACGAGTAAAGAGCGGTCGAGGAGTTCTCGACGCTGAGTGCTCGACCCTACCGGGTCAAGCCCGGGAATAAAGATCGAAAGCATTCGCACGCCATAGTTTCCGGGTGCCGCGATCATCAAAATGCCGCCGACAACGATCGATGCAAGCGAGACTTTCGCTCGGTGTTTGCGGCCAAGCTTCCATACAAGAACGAGAGCACTCGCAAAAAAACCCAGAAAGCCCCCACGCGAGAACGTGACCATATTCGCCGATATGAACAGCACGGTTATCGCGAAGTAAAGTACCCGCATCGCCTTCGATCTTGTTCCAAGAGCGAGGCAAAGGACGATCGGCGTCATCATCACAAAGTGAAGCGCCATATCGTTCGGGTTGCCGAAAAGGCCGCCGACATCGACTGCGACACGGTATTCTTCAACCGCGAACTTGCCTTCGGTATAGAGCCGCAATGCGGTGAATCCGAGATAGACGCCGATGCCGATGCTGAGCCACAAAAGCGCCATCAATCGTCGCCGTGTGCGAACAACATTCACAAGTACGATAAAGATAAGTACGGCCTTAATGAATGGGTCATTGAAGGTGTCCCACGCCAGTTTCGTTTCCTTCGCAAGCGGTATCGAAAAGAACGCTAAGGCCGTCAGCGCCAGAATGGCTTTTATCTCGGTTGTGAAGATCGTTGCATTGCCTTCGGTCGCAAGCTGCGAGGGCAAATAAATGAGCAGCGTCGCAAGTGCAAAATAGAAAGCCGTCGCGGACAGAAATCCGAGGCTCGGCAGAAGTTCGTATGGCCGAAAGAGCACGAGGATCGAAAAGAGATAAAGGCCGATGAACGTCAGGCTGTGGCCGTTTCGGGCAAGCCAGTTATCGCTTGCAAGAGCTTTCTCGTCGAGTTCTTCCTGCGAAGGCTTTTGGCCTTTTATCTTCTGTGTCCTGCTTTCCGGGTTGGTTAAGACTTTTCGAGATGCATCGGGATCCGAAAGGGAAGGATTCGCCGTCGGAAGATGAACCGGCTCGCGCGAGAACTTGTCTGCATCGAGGACCCTTCTCGGTCGTTCGGCCGGAGTTAGCGGTTCAATGTCGCGCGGACGCCTCGAGGCAGACGTGTGGCCTGAGAGTGATGAATATTCTTTTTTCTCAAAAGCTTGCACAGCGACAATAGAAATGACCCGAAACAATCCTAAATAAAAGCGGATTGTCGGATCATTTCCAAGTCTTTGTTGACTTTTGTTTTAAGCTGCGACCTCTTCTCGCTCGATGGTGACCATCGACCGAACGCGTTGTTTTAGGGCTTTCTCGAACTGACGTGCTTCGTTGACGTTTCCGAAGCTTAACTGTTGCAGGTTTGATTCGATACGCTTTCTGTAGTCGGAGACCAGCGAGTCCGATACACCAAGCATCTCGGCGACTTCCAGCTGAGTGCCGCTGTCGCCGATCAGATAACAGTGCCAGAGCACGTTGATCATTCGGTCGTACTGTTTTTCCTTACCGCGGACGGACTTGCTCAGCGTCGCAAGGAAATCATCAACATAACCGATCGCCTCGCGCTCACCCTCGCTTTTTAGAAGGTCATCTTCGGGCGTGCCGCGATGGTCCGTAAATTCGAAGTGCATACGGTCATCTTCGTCGTCTGCCGGTCCGCCGACAGGAACCAGATGAATATCCATTATCGGAAGCCGCGACATCACAAAGGAACGCAGGCTGCGAACATCGACCGGGGAATCAACCGCCTTGAAGACCCTGATGATCAGCTTTTCAAGCTCGACGTTGCTTATGACGATCTGTGCATCGCCGGTGCAGCCGACCATACGCGTATCACGTGCCTTGAAGGAGACCGCTTTTACGCGTTCATCCATTTCCTGGACGTCGCGTCGCGGTTTTTCAACCTTCCAATCAGCAAGGCCGTAGAGCCTGTCCGCTAGGCGCCGGTGAGCGTCAGGATTGCCGACATTATCGAATCGCTTGAAGGTTGGACTGGATTGAACAAGTGTAGAGATACGTCTAGCCAGGCGATAAGATTCCGGGTACCGCTTCCGAAGCTCGGCCGTGAGCATATTCGTCAGCTCGATCTGGCTGATCTCGGCCTCGATCTCGGCATCCGTCATACCGGTGTCGAGATAATGCTGGAAGCGTTCCTTGCTCAGGAGAGCCACGAAAAGCTCTTGAGTAAGATCGGTGTATGCGTTGTATTTACCTTCTTCGACGAGGAAGCCGGCACGTTTTGATGCTCTGACAAGCGGATGCGATGAGACTATGCGATGGAGTTCGGTCCAGATCTGATTTACATCAGAATTCTTCAAGCTATCGGTCCATTTGCCGACCTTGATCTGCTTGTTCTGAATCGACCGCGGGAGTCTTTCCTTCGTCTTGAGATCGCTCATAACCCTAAAATAACCCTTAAGTGTTCTCTTCGTCCTAAATTCAATGGCCGTTGTTGTCGTCGCACCTTTTTAGAGAGAAAGCTTCTCTTAAGCCATGTTGGTTAGAACACGGCAACCTCCGGAAACGCAGACGTATGGGCCTAGTTGGTAGTTTTGGTAGAAAGATTTGGCGGGATCAACATCCGAGCTGCGAAGGGTCGATCCTAAAGGCAGTGGTAGATGATTACCTGTCTCACTACCTACATTTAAGATAATACCAGTTCGAAGAGGTTTGAGCAACAAGTTTTTGCATTCTTGTACATTCTTTGGGGCACCGTGTCGTAGCCGTCAGAACATCAGTGTTTTTCGGTAGATTTTGTTGCATTTTGCCCGTCGCTTTTTGGGAACTTGAGTGCATTGCAGATTTATTTTTAACATAGGGCAGTTTTTCAGCGGTTTGATTGCTCGGACCGCGGTGTTGGAAAACGCCCTGATCAATGTTAGACAACCAATAAAATTTGCAGATCGCGATGGCCAATTTTGCCAAGAACGAAAAATGTCCCACCTCCGCAGACCTTTTGGCATTCCAACTAGGTGATATGGAAATCGAGAGTGGATCCCATGTGCGGGAACATCTGGCAGCATGCGAGTTCTGTGCAGCTGAACTTGCGTTCTATCGTCGATATCCGATGGACCTGGAGGAAGAGTTGACAGAGCCGGAGGCTATTCCTGAGCCGCTCTACCAGCTCGCAGAAGCTCTCTTACAGCATAACGCGGCTCCGGGCTCGTTCAGCCAGCTTCTAAAGGGCCGTCGCTAGGCTAAGAGACAAAAAGAAGAGTACAGAAGATCCAAAGGTCAAAGTCAGAAACTGCTGACTTTGACCTTTTCTCTTTTCTGTTGAACCTAGCCCGGCAGGGATTTAGTTGGCAAGGCGAAGCGGTGAAATATTTGCGGCCGCGGGCACAGGGCGCGGAGCCTGGGGCAGAAAATGCTGCCAATGTCCTTCGTCCGCCAGCAACGCTTCGATATCCGCAACGCTTTGAGGTTTTGAGAAGAGATAGCCTTGGCCATATTCGCACTTGAGGATACGCAGCTGGTGGAACTGATGTATGCTCTCGATGCCCTCCGCTACCACGTTGAGTCTTAGTGCTTTTGCAAGAGCGATAACGGTACGGACGATCTCACCGTTCTCAGAATTCTCTTCCATCGCGCTTACGAACGAACGGTCAACTTTTAGCAGGTCGATCGGGAAGCGATGGAGATAGCTGAGGCTCGAGTATCCGGTACCGAAGTCGTCGATGCTCAGCTGAACACCGATCTCCTTTATCTGCGTAAGCATCTGGATCGCACGTTCAGCGTTCTCCATAATGGCGCTCTCGGTGAGTTCGAGCTTAAGGCTCGATGGCTCGAAACCTGAGATCGCTAGTACATTCTTTATCTGCGAAACCAGCCCAGGGTCAGCGAAATGCTTGCCCGAGATATTCACAGCGATCGAAAGCGGAACCGCTGAAGGGTACCGGAGCTGCCACTCTTTCACCTGCTTACAGGCTGATTCGAGGATCTGCACGGTCATTGGAATGATCAAGCCGGTGCTCTCTGAGATAGGAATGAACTCATTCGGCGGGACGAGGCCGCGCTGCGGATGGTTCCAGCGGACGAGAGCCTCAAACCCGACGAGCCGGGCCGTCTCAAGGGCAACGATCGGCTGATAATGCAATTCGAATTCGTGCCGCTCGATCGCATAGCGCAGGTCTGTCTCAAGCTGAAGCCGGGTTACGGCCCGCACATGCATCTTTTGGTCGAAGATCACGTGCTTCTCGTTAGAATCCTTAGCGTAATACATCGCGATGTCGGCATCCCGCAGGAGGTCCTCGGCCTCAGCGTATTTTGAGTTTCCAAAGGCGATCCCGACCCGCACGTCCGTAAATACCTGACGATCATCGAGCATATAGGGCTCGGAGATCCTTGCGGATAGGCGGTTGGCAAAGGCAGCCGCTTCTTCCTTCTCGAGGAGGTCTGTCAGGATTATGCCGAATTTGTCACCCGAGAACCTCGCCGCCATATCAGATTCGCGCACCATCTCGGAAAGCCGGACTCCGACATTCGTTATAAGCCTGTCGCCGACGGAATGTCCGAGGCTTTCGTTGATCGTCTTAAAGCGATAGAGATCGATCAAGAGGATCGCAAACTTGAATTCGCCGGCTTCCGCTCCCTCCAAAAGCAGTTCCTTTAGGCGCTCGATAAAGAAGTTTCTGTTCGGAAGGCCCGTCAGCGCATCGTGATAGGCGGCGTGGCGAAACTTTTCGTGGCTCTTTTGCAATGCGTCCGCGGTCTTTTCGAGTTCTGCGACGTAGTGCTCGAGCTCGACAACGTGTTTCTCAGCCAGCTCATAACGCTCCTGCTGCTCCCGATGCGCAATCTCGGCTGACCTGCGGGCATCAGAGACAAAATGCCGGAATGTAAGGAAGATCACTCCAAAGAAGCCTACGGTCGCGGCAACTATGTAAAGATTGAGCTGCGTAACCGCCTTGAGAATGACACCGGCCATCAATCCCCCGAGTACGTTCATTACGGCCGCGTCCAGGAGGTTTGCCTTCCAGTGGAACCAAATGCTTTTCTTCGTTTTTATCGCCGCAAATATCGAAACGATCGCTGAATTGATCGCAAAAAGAGTGATCGTGATGGTCAAGAGGAGCCATATGAGGCTCGTAAAGTCGTTCCTTGCAACAACTTGGTCGAGCGGTCCGAAGAGAAAGATCGCTGTATGGTAGGCCGCGAAAACACCGATCGGAGCAGCCAATACATTGATCGCCATCGTCTTCCAGCGAAGCTCGGTACCGCGCAAACGAAGATTGATCGCTCCGGCGGCAACTTCGGCCAATGCAAGCAGTATTGTAATGCTACCCCCGTAAAGCAGCATTGAGAGAATGGTCAGTGCGTCTGACAGCGTCAAATGGACGTTCGTTCGGGGCAACTGGATCCTTAGCCAACAGGCCGAAAAGATCGTGAGCAAACCCAAAGCAATAAATCCACCGTCCAAATTCCGCAGCGGATCGTTTTGGAGAGCCCAGCCTATCGCGATGGCCGAGATAGGAATTAGACTAGCTAGATAGATATTTATGAGCTTGTCCTGTTGTTCCATTTGCGGAGGAAAAGATGCCGGAAAATGTACGAACTTCGAGGGATCGACAAAAAAATGGAGGGAACTCCGTAGGTCTGACAGCGAAGCAGAGTGACTGCTCGTCTTGAAAAGAATATAGGAAAATATGCCCGAAATCAATAAAAAAATATGGGCCGCAGCGTGTTTGGTCGATCCTGCAAAGAACTTGTCACAACTCGAGCGTCGGCGGTGTATTGAATGTAGAAAGCGGGATTTTCGCAACTTGGCTAGGTGATCTATGACTTGGATATACACGATCTTATTTTCCGGACTGATCTTTGCTACGCAGCCTGAAACTGCGTCAAAGGCTCCGATAACTCTCTCACCGGTCTCGATCTCGATACCGCAGGATGGCGACATTACGGAGCGGGTCGATAATACCTACCCATTGAGTGCAGAAGGCCGTGTCTCTATCTCGAACATCAACGGCCGCATTGAGCTCGAAGGCTGGGATAAAGAGGAAGCGGCTCTGGTGGTCGAGAAGACCGGGCCGAACAAAGAAATGCTCGACAGCGTTAAGGTGATCGTCGATTCAGATAGGGATCACTTCAGATTGAGGACAGAACACCAGGATTGGACGCGTTCAATGGGTTCGAACGCGAAACGTCAGGTCCAGGTCTCTATCAAGATGAAACTTCCTCGTCGAGCTGTTTTGGACGAGATCGAGAGCGTCAACGGAGACATTGCGATCTCGAATTTTGAAAACTCCGTAAATGCATCATGTGTCAACGGCAGCGTTTCCATCAACCGTCTGAAAGGCAGAGCAACTGCCTCGACAGTCAACGGATCGATCGCTGCCGACTACGGCCAGTTGGATGCCCGAACACAGGTTGAGCTCTCGAGTGTAAACGGCCCGGTGAAGATCATTATTCCTACCGACTCGGACGTAACGCTCAAGGGCGAGACCTTGAATGGCGGAATTACCACCGATTTTGGATTAGCGGTCCGGAAAGCAAACTTTGTCGGCCATAGCCTCCATTCAAGACTTGGCGGAGGCTCTGCAAACGTGAAGGTCGAGAGTGTGAATGGACCGCTTTTCATCGGCCATCCGAACGACGGACGGTCGCCGGCACCTGTGACGGATCTCTTATCGGCAAACGAAACCGACGACGATGACGGCAGCATTACACATCCGCGTCGCATTAGCACTCGCGTAATGTCCGCAGAGGCCGCGAAAGCGGTCGCCGAGGCAAACCGTCAGTCGGCCAAGGCCATGAAGGAGGCTTTAAAGACCGCTCAAAAAGAGACTGAACAAGCGGTCATTGTTAGCGGCCCGCTTATTGAGCGATCGGTCAAAGAGGCTCTCGACGCGGCACGCGAGCAGATCAGAATGGCCGACATCGGAAAAGCCGCGGCTAGGGAGGCAAAACGCGCGTTGCGGGTCTCGGCCAAAATGCGGGTTTTCTCAAATGGGTTCGGTAACGAACGCATTTTTGGCGCTGACCCCGCAATTTCCCGCCATTCGAAGAGCTTTACTGTCAAGGGCACTCCGGATGTGACGATCGTGGCCCCGGGGTGCGCCGTCAATATTGTGGGCACTGACGAATCTGTCGTCCGATATACCGTTCGTGAGATCAGGTCGGCGAAAGAGGATTCGGCGATCGAGGTGAAAGACAAGGCAGACTCGGATTCAGTTCAGATCAATGTCAGCGGCTACGATAGCGAGCCTTGGCGCGTTCGAGTAGATGTTTTTGTCCCACGCAAGAGCAACCTAAAGGTAACAACCGACGGCGAGATCAGGGTCGACGGCGTTTCCGGGACTCTCGATCTAAAGGGCTACGACGATTCGATAACGCTGCACGACTCGGATGGCAAGCTCCTCGTCGCATCCTCTGCGGGCCGGATACGCGCTGTAGGCTTCCGGGGCGATGTTAAGGCGCAAACCGAGTCGGGCACGGTTGACCTGGAAGGTGAATTTGGTCAGCTGACGGCCATGTCAGATCTTGGGGACATCGTGGTTACGGTCGGGTCGAATTTTTCAGGGCAGTTCAGCGCTACAGATGAGCCGATCCAATTCGATGGCCTGACAGCGACCCGTGTCGGCACGGACGAAGATAGCTTTGTGTACAAGATCGGCAATGGCGGGCCGAACTACCTATTGCAGACCGATGGAAACATCATAGTTCGGAATTCAGACTCTTTGTTAAGTATGAAGTAAGGGTCTGAGAAGAATTTCGAGTGTCGGCGGGCGCCATTTCGAGCGTTCGCCTTTTCCTTTTTGAAACCTTATGCTCAAAATTTGCGTTTTGGCTGATAGTTGCCGCGAGGTCCCGCCCGTGAGTACTCCAATTCTTTAATGAAGCACGCTTTTTTTGCAGCTATTTGTGTATTTGCAGCCGCCGTTTCGATTGCGGCTCAATCTGCTCCGACGCCCACGGCGACACCGGCGCGAGGATCGTCAGAGATGCCTATTCTGCCGGTGGAGAAGACGCGCGAAGTTTCGATCCCGAAGGTAAGCCCTCCGCCTACGATTGACGGCAACCTCGATGATGAGGCTTGGAAGTCTGCTGCGGTGTTCAAGGATTTCTATCAAACTCAACCTGGCAACAACATAGCACCGTCAAAGCCGACCGAGGTATATATGGCGTACGACGAGCATTTCCTCTACGTCGCCTTCAAATGCTGGGACGATCGCGACAAGATCCAAGCGACGGTTGCAAAAAGAGACGATGTTTTTGGTGAGGATAATGTACGGATCTGGCTCGATACGTACAACGATCAGCGTCGTGCCTATCTCCTGGGTTTCAATCCGCTCGGTATCCAGCAGGATGGAATCTTAACCGAAGGCTCGATGGGACCTGATTTTTCGGTCGACATCGTAATGGAATCCAAAGGGGCCATCCACGCTTGGGGCTGGGCCGTCGAAGCAAAGATACCGTTCAAATCGCTTCGATATGCATCTGCAAAGAAGCGGGTTTGGGGATTCAATGTCGCCAGGAACATCAATCGGTTCAATGACGAGATGGACCAATGGCTTCCGAATGACCGAAACATTTCGGGCACGCTTATTAAGCATGGACGCATCTCCGGCCTTGACGAGATCAAGTACGAGCGGACGCTTGAGGTCGTCCCGAGCGTCACGCTAAGCCAAACGAGTGAACGCGTCGCCGACAGGTTTCAGGCTAGCGGCCGAATCGTCAACAAGCCGATCAAGCCGGATATTGGCGTGAACTTAAAGTTCACACTTACGCCGAATATAACCTTCGACGCTGCGATCAATCCTGACTATGCCGAGATCGAAGCAGATGCCCCGGTCGTTTCCGCAAACCGGCGTTTTCCGATCTTTTTCGAGGAGAAGCGGCCGTTCTTTCTTGAAGGAAAGGAGATATTCGACTCTTCGCTGTCGGCCTTTTATTCTCGGACGATCGTCGATCCGGACTTTGCCGCAAAACTGACAGGAAAAACCGGCAAGACCACTTTTGGTTTCTTAGCGGCGTCCGACAATGCTCCGGGCAACTATTCCGAAGATGAGCGGACTGCTAATCGCGAATGCTTGATCCGTCAGCAGGCAGACCCGACAGTTGTTTGCCCGATCGATCAATTTCTCGATAAGAATGCTCTGTTCGGGGTGCTCAGGCTAAAACGTGATTTCGGCGAGAGCAACTATATCGGCTTTTTTGGCACTGCGAGGACGTTCCCAAAGAACCGAAACTTTGTCGGCGGCTTTGACGGGCGATACAAATTGGACGACGCCACGATCTTTAGCTTTCAGGTCCTCGGCAGCCATTCTCGAAAGGTGTACTACTTGCCGGAACTTGATCGGTCGGATTACCGGACCGGCAACGGATTTGCATACGACGTCAATTTCGACCAGACGAAAGACACGACCGGCTGGACGATCGGACTGAGCGGAAAGTCGCCCTTTTACCGATCGGACGCGGGCTTTACCAACAGGATCGACACGAACAATGTCTTTGCCGCAAACCGTTGGAGTACAAAGTCGCGGAGTGAGGCGACATTGATCCGCCTTAACTGGCGGCAGAGCGCGAGTTATACCTATGACTGGTCCGGAAGAGTGCAGGAGGCAAATCTTGAAACAAGCATCGAGACGCAGCTCCAAGGCAATCTTTCGCTCAGCGCAGAGGTTGGCCTTGGTTACGAGCATCTTTACGAAGAAGAATTCGGCCCGAAGCGTTCCGTGCCGCGGGCGATCAGTGGTGCCTTCTTCGGTGCACCCGAACGACACGCGCTTCAACCGGCGATAAGCTTCAGTGTTAGTAAGCAGATCAATTCAAGGCTGTCATTCAACGGCGGAGCGCGATTCAGCTGGAATCGATTCGATTATGATTTCGGTGCAGGAAACCGCTACGGCCGTGTCAGCCCCGCATACATCGCGTGGGTGCAAGGCGGTATGTCCGGTCCGTATCCTGCCCTCGATCCCGGCCGCGGATCTTCGCGAAGTATTGAGTTCGGGGTGAATTACAGACCCATTAACGCCCTTCGCTTCTCACTCGATTACTCTAATGACCGCTTACGCCGGAACGATACCGATGGACTTGCCTTCGAGTCGAACCTGTTTACCCTTCATTCGACGTATCAATTCACGCGCTTTACTTTCCTGCGAACACGGGTCGACTACGATTCTCTCGATCGGAACGTAAAGGGGCAGGTCTTGTTCGGGTGGACGCCAAACCCGGGAACGGCTTTTTACGTCGGATATAACGACGACTTCAACTACGACGGCTACAATCGCTTCACAGATATACAGCAGCCTGGATTCGAACGGAATGGCCGCACCGTCTTTATCCGAATGTCATATCTATTCCGAAGGAGCTTCTAGCACCCGTCCTTAACAGCATTGTGGCAATCTCGAGCCGTCCACCGCCGGACGGCTTTTCTGTATGCTTAATCAGTTGCATGCGGAAATTTTAAGCAAATGGATAAAAAGTTCTTGTAATGGATGATAAAATCTTGTATAAACTAATGAGAAGTCTGCATTTCTGCCATTTCAGGCAACGTTAGGAGCAAATATGAAATTAAACATTCGCATAGTAATTCTCGGATTGTGCGTAATTCTCACAAGTGCTGGTCTTGCCGTTGCCCAGCAGTCCGCAAACCTGAATATCGCCCTCCAGCGGGGTTATCGCACCGGCTATTCCGACGGTTATATGGCCGGATATCGCGATACGATCGATAACCAAACAAGAGATTTCAAACGCCACAGCGAGTTCATAAAAGCTGACCGTGCGTTCAACAAAGAGTATGGGCCGATCGAAGATTACCGCGACGGCTATCAGCAGGGCTTTGAGAGCGGCTATTCAACCGGATTCGAAAAACGTTCATTCGAATCGACGCTTCCGGCTGAGATACACCGCCGTGGAGTGACGGCTGCGACAAAGCCCGTCGAGGCACCGCAAACCACAACAACCACTTCGGCTTCGACGTCGAACACCGAGAACACAGTTGCGCAAAGGACCGAGGCACCGGTTACGCCGCATTACACGGGCGACCCGAACGCTGTCATCATCATTCCGCGTGATACCGAGCTTCTCCTCGAGCTCCAGCAGCCTCTATCGACGGAAACGAACCGCGAAGGCGATAAGTTTCTTGCAAAGATCGTCTCTCCATCGGAGATCGCGGGTGCCATCGTTGAAGGCCGCGTAAGCAAGATCGTCAAGCCCGGCCGCATCAAACGTCGTTCACAGATGACGCTCTCGTTCGATCGTATCGTGATCAGCGACCAGCGCTGGTCGAATTTTGCCGCCACTCTGGTCGAAGTGATGCCGGTCAAGGGCGACAACATCAAGACCGTTGATAATGAAGGAACCGCGATCGGCAAATCATCGCTGAAGAGCGATGGCATCAAGGTCGGAGCTTCGACCGGTGCGGGGCTTGTTACGGGTGCGATCATCGCCGGGCCGGTCGGTGCAGGTGTTGGTGCAGCCGTCGGTGCAGCGTTCGGAGTTGGTGCCGTCGTAATTGAACGCGGCAAGCAAATAAAACTGAACGAGAATCAACAGATCCGGATCAAAACCTCCTACGAGACACAGATCCGTTAGGCTTTAATCCGCCCTCCTGTCCAATACGAAGCTGTCCGGACGCTCATCCCGGCCAGCTTCTTTTTTTGTTTGCGAACTAGAGCCGACTCAGCCCTATAGTGTTTGCCATGCAACCGGCACATCATCGAGGAGGCCCCCTCCTTGCTGAATGAATACTCATTCAGTATAATGCGCCTACTGTGAAGCCGAGCCTTACAAAGAGTGCTCTCGGCCGATGAACTTTCAAAAATATGCTTATAAAAAAGGCTGCTGTACTTGGGGCCGGCACAATGGGTGCCGCTATTGCCGCCCATCTTTCGAATGCAGGTGTGCTGACTCTGCTTCTTGACATCGCTCCGAGCGAACTCTTGCCGGCGGAGGAGGCTCGCGGGCTCTCGCTTGAGTCTCCGCAGGTTCGCAACCGCATTGTCAATTCTCTGTTTGATGCTGCGAAGAAGCTCAAACCGGCTCCGTTCATGTCAACCGCTAATGCTTCGCTCATCACGCTCGGCAATTTCTCGGACGATATAGCAAAGCTCAGCGAATGTGATCTCGTTATCGAAGCGGTCGTCGAAAATCTGGATATCAAGCACAAGCTTTTTGCCGAGGTGGACAAATTCCGCAAGCCAACTGCGGTGATCGCGTCGAACACAAGCGGCATCCCGATCGACGCGATCGCAGAGCCGTTCTCGGACGATTTCAAAGAGCATTTTGTTGGAATTCATTTCTTCAACCCGCCGCGGTATATGAAGCTCGTTGAGCTGATCCCGGGCAAGAAGACGAGCGGCGAGATCTCTTGCGGTATTGCGGGTTTCCTTGATCAGCGTTTGGGAAAAGGAGTTGTACCGGCAAAGGACAGGCCGAATTTTATTGCAAACCGCATCGGAACGTTCGGAATGATGGCAACGGTTCACGAGATGATCGCTATGGGTTTTACGCCCACCGAGGTCGATCAGATGACCGGCAAAGCGATCGGCCACGCAAAATCTGCGACGTTCCGCACATCGGACCTTGTCGGCCTGGACGTTCTCGCACACGTGAACAACAATCTCTATCCTGCGATTCCTGAGGACGAAGACCGTGATGTCTTTAAGCTGCCGGATGTGATCGAAAGAATGCTTGCCGCAAAGATCTTAGGCGACAAGACAGGCGGCGGATTCTTCAAGAAATCGAAGGATGCGGAAGGGAAACGCACGATCCTCGAGCTCGATCTTGCGACTCTCGAATACAAACAGCAGGAGAAGGCGAAGTTCTCGTCGATCGAGGCTGCAAAACAGATCGAAGACCTTCCGAACCGCATCAACGCACTCGTGTGGGGCGAGGATCGCGTCGGCGAATTCCTTTGGAAAACGATCTCGCGTATGTCGCGATACTCGGCGAATCGCATTCCTGAGATCGCGGATTCGATCGTAGAGATCGATAACGCGATCAAATGGGGCTTCGGCTGGGAGATCGGCGTGTTCGAAACGTGGGATGCGATAGGCCTCGAGCGGTCGGTCGAGCGTATGAGAAGCGAAGGGGTCTCAATTCCTGAGAATATCGAGAAGATGCTCGCTTCGGGTGCGACGTCCTTTTACAAACGCGCGAAAGGCGAAACTGAGTATTACGACCTCGTGAGCGGTGGCTACAAAAGAGTTCCGTCGCGTCCCGGTGTGCTTATCCTAAAGGACGTAAAGGACCGCACCGGCGTCATAAGATCGAATGCCGGAGCATCCCTTATCGACATTGGCGATGGCGTCGCGTGTCTTGAATTTCATTCGAAGATGAACTCGCTCGGTGCCGATACGGTCGGGTTGATGCACACCGCGATCGACGAGGTCGAGAAAAACCACGTCGGCCTGGTCATCGGCAATCAAGGCGGCAATTTTTCGGCCGGCGCGAATCTGATGCTGCTCCTGCTCGCTGCACAGGAAGAGGAGTGGGACGACATCGAAATGATGATCCGCGGCCTGCAGAGAGCCGTGATGCGTATGCGATATTCGGCAAAACCTGTCGTAACCGCGCCGTATGGGCTGACGCTTGGCGGCGGCTGCGAGATCACTTTGCACGGCAATCGCGTGCGCGCCTCAGCGGAAACATACATCGGGCTTGTCGAGGTCGGTGTTGGCGTGATCCCCGCAGGCGGCGGGACGAAAGAAATGGCAATGCGGGCCGGCGACGCGTGGGCAAAGACGCCTGATGCAGATCCACTCGCTTTCTTGAAGAAGACATTCGAGACGATCGGAACGGGAAAGGTCGCAACCTCCGCTCAGGAAGCTCGCGAACTCGGCTTCCTGGGGCCTTGCGATTCGATCTCGATGAACGGCGACCGGTTGATCCAGGATGCGAAGCAGGAGGTTCTGAATCTCGCCGCGAGTGGCTTTGTCGCTCCGGTTGAGCGAAATGACGTAAATGTTTTTGGTGAATCGGCAGAGTCTGCGATGAAACTCGCGATACATATGATGAATCGCGGGGGCTATATTTCCGAGCACGACAAGGTCATCGGCGGCAAACTCGCTCATATCCTCGCCGGTGGTTCGATCAATCACCGCACACAGGTCTCGGAGCAGTACCTGCTGGATCTCGAGCGCGAGGCTTTCCTTTCGCTGTGCGGTATGCGAAAAACTCAGGAGCGGATCGCGGCGATGCTAAAGACCGGCAAACCGCTACGGAATTGATGAAAGAATATTCGGTCGTAAAGGTCGTAAGACTGCACACTGCGAACAGGCGGTTCGATGGCACCGAGGGCGTTAAGCGGGCACCACAAATTGGTGATGTCGGCACGATAGTTTATCTCGAGGGGAGTCTGATAATTGTCGAGTGCGTTGACAAGGAAGGGCTGACGACCTGGCTGGCGGATTTTGACAGGACCGAACTTGAGGTTTTGACGTTGGGAGAGCCTATGGACGAACGGATCGATCCGATTATTTCTGAATTAGAGAAGCTCGCTGAAGATGCGAAGGCGACGTTCGGTTCGCTCTCGCTCGAACAGCTCAATTGGAAGCCCGATGCAGCATCATGGAGCGTTGCGCAATGCCTGGATCATCTGATCCGGACAAACGAAAGTATGACCGCGGCGGTGCGGGCAAAGCTCAACGGTGAGGGAAGTTCGTTCTTTGAAAAATATTCGCCATTTTCCGGATTCTTCGGCTCGTATCTTAAGAAGTTCATGGTGAACGACTCGAAGAAGGCCAAGGCACCGTCGACCGAGATCGTTCCGCCCAGCGATATCGATGGCGAGATCGTAAATAGATTTTGCGATGAACAAGAAAAAACGATACGTGTGATAACGGACGCTGGGAGATTTGATCCGAAAAAGACCATTCTCACCTCGCCATTCCTGCGGATAATGACGTACTCGCTTGGTGATGCGATCGACATCCTCGTTGAGCATGAGAAGCGTCATTTTCGGCAAGCGCAAAGGGTCATTGCCTCGCCCGGATTCCCAGCCGATACGGAGGCGAACGCGTGAGGCCGCACTCTATTGGATATTTCTTTTGCTCTGATACCGGTGTATGAAGCGTTGTCCTTGGGCGAAGAACGATCTCGCCGTTCACTATCACGATACGGAATGGGGCGTGCCTGTTCATGACGACAGGTTGTTCTTTGAGTTCTTGATTCTCGAAGGTGCGCAGGCCGGATTGAGTTGGGACACGATACTCGCAAAGCGTGAGAACTATCGCAGGGCGTTTGCCAATTTCGAGCCTGCGAAGGTCGCGCGTTTTTCCGACGCGAAACTTGAGAAGCTGCTGCTTGACCCCGGCATCATCCGCAACCGCCTGAAGATTTTCTCCGCCGTCACTAATGCAAAAGCGTTCATCGCCGTGCAGAAGGAATTCGGGTCGTTCGATAAGTACGTGTGGGATTTTGTCGGCGGCAAGTCGATCAACGGAAAACGCAAGACGATCTCGGATGTACCGGCAAGGACCGACATCTCAGATGCTCTCTCAAAAGACTTGCGAAAACGTGGCTTTAAATTTGTCGGTTCGACCATTATGTATGCATTCATGCAGGCAACAGGACTGGTCAACGACCACCTGACGACGTGCTTTCAATATAAAGACATCGCCCGCGAAACACGCAATACACACCAAAAGTAGCAAGTTTGTTTTCGTGTTTTTTCGTGTGTTTTGCGGGGCAGAATTTGTGGACTACCCGATAACAGCAGCGATCAGATTCCTGCGAGAACGAAAAGTTGATTTCGTGCCGCGGCTTTATGACTACGTCGAGAAGGGCGGTACGCGAGAATCGGCGCGCCAGTTGGGTGTGGATGAACACGCTGTCGTCAAAACGCTGATCTTTGAAACTAATGAGAAGAAGCCGCTGATCGTCCTTATGCACGGCGATCGAGAGGTTTCAACGAAGATGCTGGCTCGCTACCTGCAGGTAAAGACGGTGGTCCCCGGGACGGCAGAACGCGCGGCGAAGCTCACCGGCTATCAGTTTGGCGGCACTTCGCCATTCGGTACTCGTACAAAAATACCGATCTATGTCGAGTTTTCGATCCTGGAACTCGAACGTATCTACATCAACGGCGGCAAACGCGGCTTCCTGGTTGAGATCGATCCGAAGGTGATCCGCGATGTCCTCGCCGTCGAAGCGGTCGAGGTGGGGATCTGAATCAGGTACTTTCTTGCCGGCTACTGAGCTAGCGAAGCAAGCTCTTTCTTTGCGTCCGCGTTTTTAGGGTCGGATGCAAGGGCCTCGTTAAAGGCCTTTATCGCCTCGGCCTTTTTGCCTTGAGCTTTGTAGACCTTTCCTTTCTGAACCGAGAGTGCGGCGTAAGGCCCGCCCTTTTCAAGTGCGGCCACGTCGGCAAGCGCAAGGTCGAACTTCTTAAGGCCAATGTAGGTCGCGATGCGTTCGAAGCGCGCAGTGTCCGAAACAAAAGGTTCGGCCCTGTCCACTCCGGCAGTGCAGTCCTTGAGTGCTGCGGAAAAGTTTCCCTTCAGATTGTAGTATTCGCAGCGCGCCTCGAGAGATGCGGCATCTTTCGGATCGATCTTTAGCGCGGCGTTCAGGTCAGAGATGGCTTTGTCAATCATGCCGTGCTTCATCAGGAATCTCGCCCGCATAATGTACCCGAATGAACTATTAGGCCGGAGTCGAACGCAGGTATCCAGATCGACGAGTGCCTCGGCGTTCTTGCCCGCTAGTTCGAATAGCTCGGCGCGCGAGAAATAGAGCATCGAATTGTCAGGCTTTAGCTCGATCGCCTTGGAGAGGTCAGCGATCGCAAAAAGATACTCTTTCGCCTCGCGGTAGGCCTTTGCTCGACTCTCATATGCGGTCGCGTCTTTCGGGTCGACCAGAATTGCTTTCGAGAATTCGAAGATCGCCGGCTGATCCTTCTTCTGCGCTACATATAGCGAACCGCGTACCGAATAGGCGTGTGCGTTATATTTGTTGGCAGCAAGGGCTTCTAGGACCAACGAGAGGACCTGTTGATCGAACTTTTCGAGCTCGGCCGGCTTTGCCTTGTTCATCACGGCCACAGCCCGATTGACAAGAGCGGTGTTTGCCGCGAGGGACAGTTCGAGCGACTTCTTTTCTGCAGCGGCCGAAGGCTTTCTCGGCGAGGTCAGGTCAGACATTTCCTTTGCCTGCACAAGGAGTGTAGTAAGACGGGCCTTTAACTGCGGAGCCAGCCTCAGAGCACGTTCCAAGTCGCTGATGGCATTCCGGTACTCGCCGTTTTGATAATATGCGTTCGCGCGATAGTAGAGCAGATCAACAGCGTTACTATTGATCGAGATAACCGTTGTCAGCTCTCGGATCGCGTCGGGCCATTTCAGCAGCTCGGAGTATGCGATCGCTTTGCCGGTAGAGGCGACCCCTGCATTCTCCCCCTTTGCCGCCTCGCAGGAAATCAGCGCTGCCTCAAAGTTCTTTGCCCTGACGTCAGACTGGCATTTGAGTATAAGGGACTGGGCGAAAGTACCGCCTGCAAGAAAGAGTGTTAGGGCGGCCGCTATGAGCAAGGTAAAACGCAAATGTATCTTCATGGGTGATATTGGATGAATCATTCCGGTGGTTTTATCGACTGAAAAGTCAAGAGTATCCACATTTTCCCAGAAATCGCCGCAGAATCACAAGTGTCACGTACAAAAGGCGAAGCCGGTTTACTGGCCTTGAAATCTTGCATTATCATTGATCCCATGAAAAAATGAATGAACGCTCACTCATTGTCGGTATACGTTTTCCGATTGGGCGGCAGTTTACAAAAAGAGTCAAAGATCCGAGGCCGAACCTGACCTGTCGGGTGTTGTTAGCGAGATTATGAAAGAAGCAGTAATTGTATCGGCGGTGCGGACCGCCGTGGGAAAGGCACCGAAGGGCACATTACGGAACACGCGTCCGGATGATCTCGCGGCCGTCGCGATCAAGGAAGCTGTCGCACGAGCAAAAGGCCTTGATATGGCAGAGATCGAGGACGTGATAATGGGCTGCGCATTTCCGGAGGCCGAGCAGGGAATGAATGTCGCACGGACCGCCATGATCGCCGCGGGCCTGCCCGTAGAAACTTCAGCAATGACCGTCAACCGCTATTGCTCGTCCGGTTTGCAGACGATCGCCCTCGCGGCCGATCGGATCGCGACAGGCGGTGCCGATGTTATCGTCGCCGGAGGCCTCGAGACGATGTCGATGATCCCGATGGGCGGCAATGCGTTCCGTCCGAATCCGCGCCTTGCCGATACATATCCTGATTACTACTTGAATATGGGCCTGACTGCGGAGAACCTTGCGAAAAAATACGAGATCACGCGTGAACAGGCTGATGAATTCTCCTTGAATTCGCACAAGAAAGCTGCCGCGGCGATCAATGCCGGAAATTTTAAAGACGAGATCGTATCGGTGAGCGTTGACGTCGATGAATTTGACGAAAAGGGCCGCGTCCGGCGAAAGGTTGTTGTTTTTGAGCAGGACGAGGGCGTTCGGTTCGACGCCACGCCCGAAGGCTTTGCGAAGCTGAAGCCTGTCTTCCACGCAAAAGGCACCGTGACTGCCGGGAATTCGTCGCAGATGTCGGACGGTGCGGCCGCCGCGGTCGTTATGTCGGCTGACAAGGCGAAGGAACTTGGGCTGACACCGATGGCAAGATTCGTATCTTACGCTACGGCAGGTTGTCTTCCCGAAGAAATGGGCATCGGGCCGGTGTATGCGATTCCAAAGGCGTTGAAGCTGGCGGGCCTCACGCTCGATCAGATCGACGTGATCGAGCTGAACGAAGCCTTTGCGGTACAAGGCCTTTCGGTCATGAAGGTGCTTGAAATGGATCCGTCGAAGGTGAACGTCAACGGCGGAGCCGTCGCGCTCGGCCATCCGCTCGGCTGCACCGGCGCAAAGCTGACCGCAACATTGCTCCAGGAGCTAAAACGCCGAAATGCTCGCTACGGAATGGTCACAATGTGCGTCGGCGGCGGCATGGGCGCGGCCGGCATCTTCGAGCGATTGGGCTAGCGGACGGGCTCGGTTAAAGGGCTATGTCGTTAAAGATTAAGTTCGCCGTGAGTTGAAACCTTGCGGAGGCTTTGGCGAACCTCATTGCGGGATGTTGACTCTCGATACTACAACAGCAATTCCGAAGGCTATCATCAAAAAAGCGATGATCAATGCGAGTTGCTTTAGGATCAAGCGGAGTCCCGTTTCGCGAAACAGGCGATAGGTGAAGAAAAACGAATACGTGAGGTAGATCCCGATATCTGTCGCAACTAGGACAGTTCCGGAGATGTCGGGCCGACCGATAATGAAGGGAGCGAGGATCAGCCTCAGCAGAAGCGTGTAGATGAAAGTCTGAGCTGTAAAATATACGGCGGCGACAATATTTTCAACGAGGTTTAAACCCGACCGACGAAATACACCCCACCAAACAACTCCCCAAAATGCCACGGCGATCAGATCAAGTATCTGAGATCTTTCTTCCCATCAAGTAATCACGTTACAAGACCGGTTTGTGGATTTCAAGACTCTCGGGCTGTCGCTATTGACTGAATGAGCATTCATTCAGTATAATTCCTGCAATTCAAATGTGAGGTGTGCACACGGTATGGAAGCGAGAATGAACAAGGAATATATGAAGGGCGGCGAGTTTTTGATCGCAGAACAGACTACGGGCGAGGTGTTTACGCCGGAGGAGTTTTCGGAAGAGCAGCGGATGATCGGCGATACGACGCGCGAATTCGTTGATAACGAAGTTCGTCCGAACCTCGAAGCTCTTGAGCAGCACAAATGGGAAACTGCCCGCGACCTTCTAAAAAAAGGCGGCGAGCTTGGGATCCTTGGTGCGACGATTCCCGAGGAATACGGCGGGCTTGGACTCGACCAAACCTCCGGCGCGTTGATCGCGGAGATGATGGGCCGCGCCGGCGGATTCGGCACGACGTACGGCGCACAAACATCTATCGGCGTGCTGCCGCTGCTGTATTTTGCGTCCGACGAGTTAAAGAAAAAATGGATCCCGGGAATTATTTCGGGCGAGATCGTTACTGCGTACTGCCTTACAGAAAGCGGTTCTGGTTCGGATGCTCTCGGGGCAAAAACAACTGCGAAGCTGACTGAAGACGGCCAGCATTACGTTCTCAACGGCGAAAAGATGTTCATCACGAACGGCAGTTTCGCCGACGTCTATATCGTCTTTGCGAAGGTCGATGGCGAGAAGGATAAATTCTCGGCATTCGTTGTCGAGAGAAGCGAAAACTGCCGTCCCGGAGCCGAAGAACACAAGATGGGCATCAAAGCCTCATCGACCACGCCGCTCATTTTGTCCGACGCGAAAGTTCCGGTCTCGAATCTCATCGGCAACATTGGCGATGGTGCAAAGATCGCGTTCAACATTTTGAATGTCGGCCGGTTTAAACTCGGTGCTTCGGTCGTTGGCGGCGCGAAGCTTGCGATTCACGACGCAGTTCGCTATTCGAACGAACGCGAACAATTCAAGCAGAAGATCTCGACGTTCGGTGCCATTCAACACAAGCTTGCCGAGATGGCGATACGCACATGGGTCGCTGAATCGATCACATATCGCACGGTCGGGCTTATCGACGCGCTTATCGGCGACGGTGCCGACAACGCGAAAAAGATGCAGTCGATCGAGGAGTACGCGGTCGAATCTTCTATCAACAAGGTCGCCTGCAGCGAGGCGCTCGACTTCGTCGTTGACGAGATGGTCCAGATCTACGGCGGTTACGGCTATTCGGCTGATTATCCTGCCGAAAAAGCCTATCGGGATTCGCGCATCAACCGCATTTTCGAAGGCACGAATGAGATCAACCGTATGCTTATTCCAGGACAATTGGTAAAGCGTGCGATGAAGGGCAAGCTCGGCCTATTGCCCGCCGCAATGGCTCTTCAGAAGGAGATACTCGAACCGCAGATGACCTTCGACGAGGACGATACGCCGCTCGCACGCGAGGCAAAACTTGCCGCAAACGCAAAGAAGGTTGCATTGATGGTGCTCGGAACTGCCGCTCAAAAGTATATGGCTTCGTTAAAGGACGAGCAGGAGGTCTTGCTTAGCGCGGCAAACATCATCATCGAGGCGTATCAGATGGAATCGGCGGTCCTCCGTGCGAAGAAGCTTGTCGCAAAAGGCGGGCTTACCGGGGCACGTGCCGAGGATATAGCGGCAGTATTTTGTAATGATGCGATCCAGCGGGTCGAGATGACTGCTCGCAACACGATCTCCGCTTTAGCCGAGGGTGACGATGCGCGTGTTCTGCTTACGGCCTTAAAACGCTGTACGAAGAACAATTCGCCGATCAACACCATCGAGGCTCGACGCCGGATTGCGAAGGTTTTGATCGACGCGAACACTTACGCGTTCTAGCTAAGAATCTGCACCGTATTTTGAGTGAAGAAAAAGGCCGCAAGCCGGAGAGTCATCCGCTTGCGGCCTTGCTCAATTCGATCCAAAGGATCATTGAGAACACACGATACCGCTTAATACCTAGGGTAGTATTGTGAGTAGTAACGACGCTTCTTCGGGTTGATCTTGTAGGTGTATAGTGCGGAACCGCCTGCACCCGCCGCTGCACCGATCAAAGCGCCTTTTTTCCCGCCGATCAGGCCGCCGAGCAAAGCCCCCGCACCGGTGCCGATGCCGATATTGATCAGGTTGCGATGACGCCGATAGAAGCTTGGTTTCTTATAGACGTATGAGGTCGTCCGACGCGGGGTGTAGCGTCTTGTCTGCGCCGAAGCAGTCCCTGCAAGCATCGGAACCGAGATCGCCATCATTGCCATCATCACAAATGTTGAAATGTATTTTTTCATTGCTCTAGTCTCCCTTTTTTGTGTTTCTTTCGAGAGAAGCCGGGGCGACCTCATCCCTTTCGCAATGGTAGAGAGCAAGCCCTGTGCCACTGACCCTAAGTTATTGCGAGTAAATAAATAATGGTGCTAACGATCGTGATCTTCGGGGCTGCGGCAGACGATATCGTAACCGCTGAGCGACCGAAATGGTATGGCTTGGCTATCCGAAGGCGTCGCCTATGCCTCGTGCATCGCTGCTGTTATAGTATTGCGTAGCGAACGAGATCATTTCTGCAACCAACCAATAGAACTGTGAAACTCCTGCACGATCGATGCTGAAGAACGAAATTCCCGAGCTTTGCCTATATTTTGACCTCGAATGGGTGCCTGACGCTGCTGGCGCACGGCGTTTGTTCGAGCTGCCGCCTGAGACGACCGAGCTCGAGGCAATGCAGGCTTTGTGGGAACACTCGGCGCAATACAACGCGGAGACGAACCCGCGTCCGTTCTTAAAATATATGTTCTCGCGTGTGGTCTCGATCGCGTTCCTCGCACGTCGCGTTGTGTACCGCGAAGAAGGCCGTGGCATCGAATTCCGACTCGGTTCATTTCCGGAATTGCCTGCCGCGGTCGAGGATGCTTCAGAGGCAGAGATCATCGAGAAATTCTTGAACAGCGTCGGCCGCCGAAAGCCGCAGCTCGTCGGATACAATTCCGTCGATTCGGACCTGCAGGTGCTCATCCAACGCGGAATGATAAACGAGGTCACTGCTCCCGGCTTTAACAAGCGTCCGGAAAAACCGTGGGATGGCGATGATTATTTCGACGGCCGGAACAGCGAGGGACACCTCGACATCCTAAAGCGTTTCTCGTACGACCGCTCAATGCAGCCGAAGCTCGACGAGCTGGCAAAATTCTGCGGTTTTCCTGGCAAGATCGATGTGCATGGTGATCAGGTCACGGATCTTTGGCTTGCCGGCGATCTGAATTCGATCGTCGAATACAATCAGACGGACGCTCTGAATACGTATCTCGTGTGGCTGCGAATGGTGTATTTTTGCGGCAAGCTGAATGAAGAGGAATACTTTGAGGAGCTTGAAGGCTTTCGCGCTTTTCTCGAAGCAGAAGCTGAGAAGCCCGAGAAGGCATTCATCAGGATATTTCTCGATAAGTGGCCCGCCTGATGGCCGTCCCGATCAGTGCGACAACTAAACGCGAAGTTGCTGCGTCTTAGCACTAGAAAATAAGATCCATTGTAAGGTGACGCGATGTTTAGAATCCTGCTGATCTCGTTATTCGCATTTCTTGGCGTGTTTTCAGTCGCGGCCCAACCGCGGCCGATCGCAGTTGAGAATAAGAATGCCAAGCCGGCACCCGAAAGCTTTGCCGCAAAATATGAAGGCGGAATGTTCGGCTACTCGGAAAAGTTCGAGGGCACGCTCTCTTTCGACGATGTGAACGAACGACTTGCCTTTAAGACCGCGAAGGGTGAGATCTTCTCGATCCCTTACGATTCGCTGCTTGTTGTCTATCCGCAGTCGCAGTCGGTGAGCACGACCGCAGGCTCGGTCATAAGTGCGATCCCAGTGCCCGGTGCGGGCCTCGCCGGATTCATAAGAGAAAAACGCCGCTATCTTATCCTGCAGATCAACGACCCGGACACCGACATTCGTGCAGCAGTAAATTTCAAACTCGAGTCAAAGGAACTTCTTGATTCGGTCGTTGCCGCCCTTGGGGCTAAGGCAAAGCTTACACAGCGTGGCGACGCATACTTCCGCCCAAAGGCGAAACCAAAAGACACTCCTGTTCCTAATTGATATCGCCGAATCGATGCTGAAGGATCGCCGTCAACGCGATCGCCGCTGTCTCGGCGCGTAATATTCGTCCGCCAAGGGTGACGATCTCGAAACCTGAATCGCGTGCAGCGGCGAGTTCCGAATCGTCCCAACCGCCTTTTGGTCCGATGACGGAAATGAGGCTCTTGGGTGTTGGGTCGAGGGCGAGCTTCTTGCCTTCACGCTCGGAAAAGAATATTCGCCTGTCGCAGGTTCCCGTCATTGTCTTTACAAACGTCTTTACGTCGAGCGGCTCATCGATCTCCATAAGGCATGCGCGTCCGCATTGTTTAGCCGCATCAAGAGCTATTCGGCGCCAACGTGTAAGCTTTTTCTCGATGTCTTTCAGCTTGATCTCGCAGCGCATTGATGTAAGCGGAAAGAATCGCGCTACGCCCAATTCGACAGCCTTTTGAACAACCAGGTCGTATTTGTCGCCGGGGATCACAACCGAGGCCTGTGTGATCGAAAGCGGCGATTCCGGCGCGGCCGGCGCGATCTCTTGAAGGTCGCCTACCTCACCGAGACTCTTCGTCAGGCTCAGCAGTTTGCCGCTGAATTCTCGCCCTTCACCATCGAAGATCGAGAGAGCATCGCCGGTCTTTAGCCGGAGCACGTCGCGGGCATGATGGGCCTCATCGGAGCTCAACTCCGCACGTCCGAGGGCCTCGTCGATCGAATCTGAGAAAAACCGTCGAACACTCATTCTTCTATTGAACCAAATTTTTCCTTAAAGTCGGGCGAATTCTGACGCAGCTCGATCCACGTAAAGAACATCTCGGGTGTCTTGAGCCAGTGCGACAGCCATTCGTCGATCTCGGCGGCGAGACGTCTGACCTCTTCTGCGGTTCTTTCGCGAGCCGCTAGTTCCTGAAGTTCGTTGCGGAATTCCAATACAGATTGCCTGAGGTCGTTCAAGGAACGCTTATCGTTGTCAGCGGCCAGTTTTTCGCGTAAATTGTCGAGCCGTCTTATTGACGCAATTGAGGTCGGGATAGAGGAGAAATCGCTCGCGTTCCGCAGGGCAATGTCGAACGCGGTTTCGCCAGCGCGCTCGAGATAAAGCTGCATTATCTCCGAATGTCGCAGGTGCGCACCTTCATCGGAAAGAAAGCGGGCGATCGCCATCGGCGGATCGACCGCACCGGCACCGAAAACGCTCTCGACCGCGGTCTCGATCGCCTCGATCTCAGCCCGGCCGACGCTTTCACAATCGAGCTTTTCCCAGACCTCGATGACGAGGTCGCTCTTTGTTCGTGAAGCCCACATCAATCCGAGGTTCGCGAAAAAAGCTCCGTGGATGAATGATCTTTTGGGTCGCCCACTATCGCGACGCGTCCCCCGACCTCTCGCACTACTTCACGTTCCGGAACACTATCGACAGTGTAGTCCGTGCCCTTCGCGTGCACGTTCGGGCGTATCGCGCGTATCAATTCCGTTACGGTCGGCTCGACAAAGATGGTAGCAAGATCGACGAAACGCAAGGCAGAGATCACCTCAGCGCGCTCTTTCTCATTGACGGCAGGACGGCCTTCGCCCTTCAGTTTTCGAGCTTGCTCGTCTGAATTTACACCGACGACGAGGCAGTCGCCGAGCTCTTTTGCGGCCGCCAGATATCTGATATGCCCAACGTGCAGCAGGTCAAAACAGCCATTCGCAAGTACGATGCTTTGACCCGCAGCACGGCGCTTTTCGACCTCGGCGATCAGGTCTTCGCGGTCGAGTATAGGTGCGTTGGTTGCGGACATTTGTCTATTTGGCAGGCACGGCCTTCGGGAGATCAGCGGCAATAGAGGCGGCAAGTTCATCGGCCGTTACGACCGCCGTACCTCGTTTCATAACGACAAGGCCGCCTGCGTGATTTGCCAGCCGTGCTGCATCGACCTCATCAAACCCGCAAGCAAGGCCGAGTGCATACGCGGCAGTAACAGTGTCGCCGGCCCCGGTGACATCTACGGCATCGAGAGAACCGACGGCTGCGATCTCGACCGCTCGCTCGCCAGGACGCACAACGAGCATTCCGTTATTTCCGCGCGTAACAAGGAGCGAGTTGAATTCGAGCCGACGGCAGAGCTCCTCCAACTGTTCGACGGATTCGCCGTCATCAACGAGCTGATCGACCTCATCCTGATTCGGCGTTGCGGATGTCGCACCGGCAAACTCGCCGAGCCGAAAGCGCGAATCCACCACGAGCGGAATTCCGCGTGCCGCCACCGCGTGTTTCACGGCCGCGAATAAATTCGGCGTTGCAGTCCCGTAATTGTAGTCGGAGATGATAACCGCATCAGCCGATTCGCAGGCCTTGGTGGCCGCGTTGATCAGCCGGTCGGCAGAAGGCGGATCAAGCTCTTTCTGAGGCTCGTAATCGATCCTGATCACCTGTTGGTGGATCGCATGTTGATGGCCGGCAAGAACGCGAACCTTCGTCGGCGTATTCCAGTTCGAAACTCTCTGGATCGAGCCTGTCGGCACGTTTGCATTGCTGAGAGCGTCAAGAAGCGCGTCTCCATTAACATCTTCGCCGACGACGCCGACCGCGAGAACCGCAGCACCCAACGCCGCGATATTTGCGGCTGTATTCGCCGCGGCCCCCGGAAGTGTGCTCGTCTCATTATGCCGAAGAATAAAAACGGGAGCTTCACGCGAGACGCGAGCGATCGAGCCCGACAGATATTGATCGGCAACGAGGTCGCCGATGACGGCGATCTTCTTGGCGGCAAAGTCTTTGAGGAGAATGTCTGTCGATCTCGTCACGAAACGGTCCTCGGTGGCTAAGATTATGGCAAAGCTCGGCGGAAATGAAAAAGCGGCCGACGGACAAAAAGTTCGCCGACCGCTTGATCCTGAATTCAGACTTCGATCAGTGAGTGTCGTAGCTTGCGGCCGGGAAGTCGTTAGAGATACCCCAGACCCTCGTCAAGAGCGACAATCCGCTACCGGTCTGCAGAGCGAAGAACTGTCCCGTCGAATCACGCCACACGCCTACGTCCGTCTTGCCGTCGCCGTCGTAATCGCCCTGGGCGATCAGGTCCGTGCCCGTGAGTCCGAACTGATAAGCCAGAAGGTTGCCGTCCGTGCTTTTCTGGATGTACCAGGTGAGCGGATCGGTCGGGGTCGAGCCTTCGCGGACAACCGCGAAATCCGTCTTGCCGTCACCGTCGTAATCGCCGGGGACAACAAGGTCGTTCGATAAGCCGAAGAAGTTCACGAGTAGGCCGCCGTCGCCGGATTTAAGAACGTAATACGTGGATTGTGCACTCGCAGTCGCTCCCGGACGCTGGACCGCGAGGTCGAATTTGCCGTCGCCGTCATAGTCGCCCGGTGCCACATAGTCGGTCGAGAGGCCGAACTGGCCTGCGCTGAAGCCGCCGTCCGTGCTGCGGAGGATGTACCAGATCATAGCGCCATTCGTCCGCCGTACAACCGCAAGGTCGGCCTTGCCATCGCCGTCGTAATCGCGTGCAACAGGTTCATCGCCCGAGATGCCGAACTGAACGGCCGTGAAAGTACCGTCGGCGCTGTTGAAGCGATACCAGACGCCGGTCGTGTCACGCCAGACAGAAATATCTGCCTTGCCGTCGCCGTCAAAATCACCTGGCTCAACAAAATCCTCGTTGGCAAGGCCGAAATTCTGGTATGTTTCACCGCCGCCGGATTTGCTGATGTACCAGGTATTATTGCTGGGCCGGACAACGGTAAAATCTACCTTGCCGTCACCGTCAAAATCGAGGGCTTTGCGAAGCGAGGCCTGCGAAAACGCAGCCGCGGAAAGCAGGACACTTACAGCTGTTATCACCGCTCCTTTGCGGGCAAACGAGAAGAATTTTGTCATTTTATTCAATCCTTTTTGACAGAACGTGGCGAATTCGAGACCAAGGTCGCGGGCACAAATTCAAGGAACTTCAAATATACTATTTTCCGCACCCTTTTTTCAAGATAAATGGCCCTATATATACTGCTCCTCGACGAATCCCTTAAAGTCTTTATTTTTAGAAGCTTCCGGGTACTTTGATGTATGGAAGCCGACAAAAGTTTGAATTTTCGCCTCGGGATTTTTCGCGGTTTTAATTGCGCCGCTGGATCACCGTCATAACCTGATCGCCGAACGCCACAGAGGCCGTCCGCGAGATCGTTGGGTTTACCGGCACGCGTATCGTAACGGTTGTCGTGCCGCTAGCTGTCTTACTGCTCAAGATCTTTATCCAATTGCTGCTTGGCGTTATCGAATATTCGCAGTTTGCCGGTGCGGTCACGACCACATCAAAGACCTTCCCCTTAGTCGGGACGTGGATCTCGGTGATCGACGGCGTAAAAGTGCAGACCGTCGGATTCTGGAGGGCGTTGAAGACGTTCAAACGCCCGCTCGTCTTCACGTAAGTTGCCCACGCGGGCAGTACATCGACCGTATTCAGGATCGTTGCTTTGAGCGACGCGGCTGACAGTTCCGGGTGATAAGCCGCGAGCAAGGCGACCGCTCCCGTTACATGCGGCGTCGCCATCGAGGTCCCGCTTTTTGTTCCGGTCGAGGAATCGCTTGAGTTCGTTGTGCTCAAGATACCGCTTCCCGGAGCGGCGAGGTCAATGCTCAAGGTGCCCCAGTTAGAAAAGCCCGACTTTGTGTCGCTCGATGTCGAAGACGCAACACCGATGATGCTCGGGCTTGTGTACCGAACGGGATATCCAGGGCTTGGGTTTCCACCTGCCGGGAAAGAGTCAACATTCTGGCCGTCGTTCCCGGCCGCAAAAACGCTAATTATCCCTGCATCGCCCATTGCGTCGATGCCGTCCTTTGTCGCCTGGTCATAGCCGCAAGCCTCGCCGCAATCGCCGTATGAATTGTTCGTTGCGCGGATGTTCACTCCGCGAAGCTTCATCATACGGATGTAGGCGTAAGCGTTGACGAGCATCGACGAGGTCGAATCCGTGCCGTTCGGGCTGTAGATCTTGATCGGCATTATCTTTACCGACCAGTTCACGCCCGTTACGTTCAATAGGTTGTTGCCGACTGCGCCGATCGTGCCCGCGGTATGCGTACCGTGGCCGCCCGCATCATCGTAAGGATTCGAGTCGTTGTAGAAAAAGTCCCAGCCGTAAACATCGTCGATAAAGCCGTTTCCATCGTCGTCAACACCATTGCCAGCGATCTCGCCCGTGTTGACCCAGGTGTTCGCGGCTAGATCCTGATGGGTGTACCGAAGGCCTGTGTCGATGTCGGCGACAACCACGCTCGAGCTTCCGGTAGAAAGGTCCCAGGCCGCCGGAGCCGAGATCTTTCCTAGCCCATACATTCCGCTCGAGGTGAACTGCGGGTCGTTCGGTGTGGCGAGCAAGTGATAATAGTAATTCGGCTGGACCGCCTCAACGTTCTGAATACGTGGAAATTCGGCAAGCGCTTGTTCGACGGTCTGACCGGGACGAAGCCGTACACGTTCCCATCTTGCATCACCGAGCGTTTCGATCTTTTCGACACCGGCGAAACGATTCGCCGCACGCGCGGCAGCAGAATCAGCCCCGTTCGCGAATTTGATCAAAACCTCATTCTCTACCCAACGCCGCGACGTCTGAGCCGTTGCCGAAACAACCAAAAAACCTACAAAAACGGCTATCACGGTCAGAAAAATGAGTTTTCGAATGGTCATAACGGATCCTGGGCCGGAGCGGGCAAAAAACTTCTCTATGTTCGCGAAAGCTTGTCTGGAAGGTAGATGGGGCGGCTAGAGGGATTCGAACCCTCGACATCCTGAACCACAATCAGGCGCTCTAACCACTGAACTATAGCCGCCATGCGAGTTTCCCATCCTTGAAACAAAGGGAAACAATATTCCGATCTCGCGCCCCCGGCAGGACTTGAACCTGCGGCCTACAGCTTAGAAGGCTGTTGCTCTATCCAGCTGAGCTACGGGAGCATAAAAGAGCAATCTGGCATTCTACCCTTTGGGCAAGCGAAGGTCAACCTAATTTGCTGCTGCGCTCGACTTAAGGCGTGCAGTCTGCCGCAAACGGACTTAAGCCGATGCGCGGTGAGCATTGATCTTTTCTAGCATCAGGTCGAAAACGTCTTTTAGGTCCAGTTCGCTCGTGTCGATGACAGTTGCGTTCTGCGGGATCGTCAATGGCGAATCCGAGCGCGAAACGTCACGTTCGTCGCGTCTATTGATCTCTTCGAGCGTTTTTTCGTAGGAGGTCGTGCGGCCTTTTGCCTGGTCTTCGGCGAATCGTCTGCGAGCACGGGCTTCGGGCTTTGCCGTGAGGAAGAACTTGATGTCGGCGTTCGGAAATACGACGCTGCCGATGTCGCGGCCTTCAAGAACGCAGCCCTTTGTCGCGGATTCGCCTATCGCACGCTGGTGTTCGACCATGATCTTGCGAACTTCCGAGATCGTCGAGACGACCGAAGCGGCAGTTGCGGCATCAGGCGTGCGTATCTCGGCCGTTACATCCTCGCCGTCGAGTAGCACACGCATTGAGTCGGGTTCGCCCGTAAGCTCGATCTTCGCGTTTGCGGCGATCTCAGCGACCTTTTGGCGGTCTTCCAGCGAAGCACCGGCCTTTATAACGGTGAGTGCAGCGGCGCGGTACATCGCACCTGTGTCGAGGTAAAGCAGGCCGAATTCTTTTGCGAGCATCTTGCCGAGTGTCGATTTTCCGGCACCGCTCGGCCCGTCAATAGCAATGATCATACGAATGTTGTCTGCCGCGAGATCCGGCTGTCGATGGACCGACCCTTCAGCTGACCGTTAGTTCATTTTTATCCTACAATCTGCGTCATTGCCAGAAGGGCCACGTCGATATCTGTATCGGCGATATCGAGATGCGTTACCATCCGTATCTGGCTGCCAAAGCCGATCGCAAGAACGCCTCTGTCGCGAAGTTTCTCGACGATCTCGGCGACCGGCAATTTCGCTCCCGCGGAATCGAATATGACGATGTTCGTAACAACGCTCTCCGGGTCGATCTTAATTCCGGGAATCGCTGCAAGACCGTTCGCAAGGCGCTTTGCGTTGCGGTGGTCGCGTTCGAGAAGGCCGGGGCCCTTTTCGAGAGCGATGATTCCTGCCGCCGCAAGTATCCCGACCTGTCGCATTCCGCCGCCGAGCCGTTTTCTCCACGACCTTGCTTCCTCAATGAACTCGCTTGTCCCGACAAGCATCGAGCCCGCCGGTGCTCCTAAACCCTTGGAAAGACAGAACGTAACCGAATCGCACCCCGCGACGAGGTCCTTTACATCACATTTCAACGCCGTCGCAGCGTTGAAAATGCGCGCGCCGTCGAGATGTACCTTTAGGCCTTCGGAATGAGCATTTTCGCAAAGATCTCGCGTCGCAGCGACGCCAAGGACGCTACCGCCGGCAAAATTGTGTGTGTTTTCGAGGCAGAGTAGCTTAGTCGCGGATTGATAGTACGGCGGGTTTTTCCTGATCGCCGGTCCCACATCATCCCAGGTAAGGTGGCCGGTGCCATTAGAGCTTTTTACCGACCGAGCCACAACGCCCGAGATCACCGCGGCGGCACCAAGCTCAAAGTTCAAAATATGGCCGCGCTCTTCGATAATGATCTCGCTGCCGGGTTCAGTATGCAGCTTTACGGCGATCGTATTGCCCATAGAACCGCTCGGAACCCATAGTGCCGCCTCAAAACCCATACGCTCGGCAGCAAGGGCTTGCAGGCGATTTATCGTAGGGTCTTCGCCAAAGACGTCATCGCCGACCTCGGCCGCGGCCATCGCGGCGCGCATCTCTTCGGACGGCCTGGTAACTGTGTCGCTGCGAAGATCGATCATATTGGGGATGCTATACGTCTTCCTGCTCGATCTTTGTGATCTTTTCGATGCGGCGTTCGTGGCGGCCGCCTTCAAAATCTGCGTCGAGCCATGCCTTTACGATATTCTTGATCTCGTGGTCGGCGGTGAATCGTGCCGCAAGGGCGAGGACATTGGTGTTGTTGTGTTCGCGAGAAAGACGTGCGATCTCCTCATTCCAGGCGACGGCAGAGCGAATGCCCGGTACTTTGTTCGCGGCGATCGCCATTCCGGCACCCGAACCACAGAGCAAAATACCCCGTTCGAACTCGCCTTTCGCGACGGCCTCGGCAACCTTTCGCGCAAAATCCGGATAATCGACCGATGCTTCCGAATCCGTACCCATATCCGTGTATTCGACACCAAGTTCGTCGAGTTCGGATTTCAACTTTTCCTTCTCTTCATATCCGGCGTGGTCGGCGGCAAGTGCGATCTTCATAATCGATTCCTCGTTACATTCCAAGTTTACTACCTATCCGCGTTGAACGCCCGTCTGCCGCCAGCGTAACCTTTTTGTTTCCGCGAAACGTTTCGTGCAGAATATAATCTCCTGAGTTCCTAATGCGCGGTATTTTTTCAAAGTGCATTCTGTTGATCGTTATGCTGCCTGCTGCGGCTGCCGCGCAGGACTTTTTGCCCGAACTCGTCAAGCGAATAAAGCCTTCGGCGGTTGCGATCGAGGCTTTTGATGCCCGTGGGCAGACGATCGCCCGCGGAAGCGGCTTTTTCGTCGGTGCCGACCGCATTATCACGAACCGCCACGTCATCGAAGGCTCATATCGGGCAGAGGTCCACCTCTTGAATGACAAACGCGTTCCTGTCCGCGGCGTGCTGGCTGTCGATGGTGAGGGCGATCTTGCGTTATTGCAAGTGGATCTGCCGGCAAACGTCCAGATAACGCCGCTTCCGCTTGTGCGGCGTGCCCCTCAGGAAGGCGAATCGATCGTCGTCATCGGCAATCCGTTCGGGCTCGAAGGCTCTGTGTCGAACGGCATCGTCTCGGCGGTGCGTGAAATTCCCGGTTACGGCAAGATAATACAGATCACGGCGTCAATATCGCCGGGTTCGAGCGGTTCGCCCGTCGTGAATATGGCAGGACAGGTCATTGGCGTTGCGACCCTGCAGGCCGCAGAAGGACAGAATCTGAATTTTGCCGTGCCCGCTGCACGAATTCTCCAACTCAAGATCGGTGATGCACGCCCTTTCTCCGCTCTCGCCTCCGACACACAAAAAAGTAAGCGCGTCGCCGCCGAAAGGCTCTATTCGCAAGGGCTTGCACAGCTTTCGATGGATGACTACGCTCGTGCCCTCCCATATTTTCAGAAGGCTGCGGACACCGACCCGACGTATGCAGAGGCGTGGTATCAGACCGGTTATTGCTATGGCGTTCTCGGCCAGCACGCAGAGGCTCTGAAGGCATCGCGTCAGGCCGCGCGTTTGCGTCCCGAATGGGCTGCGACGTATGTGAATATCGGTGCATCGAGCTTTGCACTTGGCCAATTCAAAGACGCGTACGAAGCGTACCGAAACGCCGTCGGCATCGACGCGAACGACGCGCAGACGCAATTTGCCCTCGGCCTGTCGCTCGAAAAGCTCGGCCGGGGCGGCGAGGCGATCCTCGCATTTCGCCGGACGCTTGAGATAAAACCCGACCACGTCGGCGCGATGGAAAAGCTCGGTGCTGCACTGCTCCAGCAAAAGCGCTTTTCGGAGGCGATCGATGTTTTTGAGCGGCTAAAGGTCTACCGGCCGGACGCAAAGACTTATAACTATATTGGCGAAAGCCTGCTGGAAAACGGAAAGGCTGCCGAGAGCATCGAAGCATTCAATACGGCCCTTGGCCTCAGCCCGGACCTTGAGAAAGCTCGTTTCAATCTTGGCCGAGCTTATCTTGCGGCGGGGAATAGCGATATGGCGACGGCGCAGTATAATCTGCTCCGCGATGCCAAAAGCGAATACGCTGACCGCCTGCTCGTCCTCCTCAAACCTTAGTGAAAATTTACCTTTGACGGTTTATCAGGCTTGCGACAAAGCCTGCGCCGAAGCCGTTGTCGATGTTGACGACCGTTACGTTCGAGGAGCAGGAATTCAGCATCCCGAGAAGCGCTGCGAGGCCACCGAATGCCGCTCCGTAGCCGATACTTGTTGGAACGCCGATGACCGGCACGTTCACAAGCCCGCCAACGACAGACGGCAGTGCGCCTTCCATTCCGGCGACGACGATCACGGCGCGAGCGTCTCCGAGCGTCTCACGCTGCGAGATTATTCGATGAACGCCGGCAACGCCCGCGTCCCAGATACGCGCGACGCGGTTGCCCATCGCTTCGGCCGTGAGAGCCGCTTCTTCGGCAACGGGGATATCGCTCGTCCCGGCGGTAACGACCGCGATTTCGCCCATTCCGCGATCGGTGTTGTCGCGAAGCAGGCGGATCAGGTGCGCCGACTCATGCCATTCGGCGTCGGCAACGATGTTACGTATATCGCCGTAAACGTCTTTGTTTGTGTGGGTTATGAGGACGTTCGGAGAGCGTGCGGCGAGCTTTTCGAAGATCGTCAAGATCTGCTCGCGCGTCTTTCCTTCGCCGAAGATCACTTCAGGAAATCCTTGCCTTTCAGCCCGTGCGTGATCGACCTTCGCAAAGCCGACGTCTTCGTAGCCGACCTTTGCGAGATTCTCGATCGCCGTGTCCTCATCGATTGCTCCCTGGCTAAGCGCAGTTAGAATTTCCTTTATCTCTTTCTTTTGCACGTGAGTATAGAATCCGCTTTTTTGAGGCTCACGGGCAAGTCGCGGACGACGGCTTTATTAAGAGCATCCGCGAGGCTAGACTCTAAGCTTATGGATATCACGCTTGCGATCACGGGAGCTTCCGGGGCGATCTATGCGCGCCGGACGCTTGCTCTTCTGGCCGCGAGCGGACGCGTTGAGACCATCAATCTCATCGTTTCATCGACCGCTGAGGTCGTCGCGAGAGTTGAGCTCAATGCCGATATTAAAAATGCTGGTACCGCGAAAATAAACGCCTGGCTCGGCCTAGACGCTGGCTCGAAATTGATACGCGTTTGGCGGCTGGACAACTTCGCGGCAAAGCCTTCGTCGGGTTCATACAAGCAGGCCGGTATGATCATCGTCCCGTGTTCGATGGGCACGCTTGGAGCGATCGCCTCCGGTGCCGGGACGAACTTGATACACCGTGCCGCCGATGTCTGTCTTAAGGAACGACGCAAACTCGTGCTTGTGCCGCGTGAAACGCCGTACAACGCAATTCACCTCGAGAATATGCTTCGGCTTTCGCACGCCGGAGCGAGGATATTGCCCGCAAGCCCGTCGTTCTATCATAAGCCTGCGACGATCGACGAACTCGTCGACCACGTCTGCTATCGCATCCTCGATCAGTTTGATATCCCGCATTCGGACGCGAGCGCGTGGACCGGCGAAGAGGTGCAGCAATGACGGACGACCCGAGATCCGTATTTGCCAAACACCGGCAAAGCGGTAAAATAGCAGTTTTCTACGAGACTAAGATCTATTGTACGCAGTATTAACGAAGTATGTCTGTAAAAGCGGAAACGACCCCCGGAGTTCGCACAATCTCAGTTGCTCATTCACCAGATTCGGATGATGCGTTCATGTTCTACGGGCTTGCCACGAACAAGCTCGAGACCGATGGCCTGCGTTTTGAGCACACGCTAAAAGATATTCAATCCTTGAACGAGGACGCGAAAAACGGCGTCTATGACGTAACGGCAATATCATTTCACGCTTATGCGTATGTGGCCGACAAATATGCCCTTTTGCCGCACGGTGCGTCGATCGGCGACAAATACGGGCCGATCGTCGTCGCAAAAGAACCGCGGCCGGCTTCCGAGATCGGCTCAATGAAGATCGCCGTTCCCGGCGAACTGACGAGTGCTTACCTCGCTCTCAGGATCTATAACAAAGACTTTGAGCATGTCGTAATTCCGTTCGACAAGATCATCGACGAAGTTCAGAGCGGACGCGTCGATGCAGGGCTATTGATCCACGAGGGCCAGCTATTCTACAAGCAGGTCGGGCTCGACAAGGTCCTCGATCTCGGTGAATGGTGGCACGAAAAGACCGGGCTGCCGCTACCGATGGGAGGAAACGTTATCAAACGTGACCTCGGCAAGGAGTTGATGGAAGAGGTTTCACGCCATCTGCACCGCTCGATCGTCTATTCGATGGAGAATCGCGAAGATGCACTTGCCTATGCGATGCAGTTCGCTCGCGATATGCAGCCGGAGCTTGCCGATAGATTCGTTGCGATGTGGGTCAACGACCTTACGCTCGATTACGGCGAACGAGGACGGCAGGCCGTCAAAACCTTATTGGAAGAGGGCCACAAGGCCGGCATCATAAAGAAAAAGGTCGAGGTCGAATTCGTCGGATAATGACGCAATTCCCTTGAAAAGCCGAACGCCGCGGGACACACGAATATCCTGCGGCGTTCTTTTGATTTCTTGGAAAAATAGCTCTATTCCGGCTGTCCTTTACAACCGGAGGCATAAAGAGCGGGGATCTTTGTGCTGATGATCGGGTAATTTTCAGCTTCCTTATTAATCTCGAGCCAGTTCAGATATTCCTCCGGGATCGACATATCGGAGAAAATGGCTTCTACGGGGCATTCAGGGACGCACGCGTCACAGTCAATGCAGCTGTCTGGATTGATAAGCAACCTATCAGGAAGCTCGTGGAAGGCCTCGACAGGGCATACGGCGGCACAGTCCGTGTATTTACAATCAAGGCAAGGTTCAGTAACTACATAGGTCATGGCAATATGGGCGAACCGACGAAATTGAGAGGTCTCGATGCCGGTATGGCCAAACTAAAAACCTATAATCCTGCGAACCAGTTGTCAAATCACTGGTTTAAGGTGTTAGAATGCCTTCAAACACTTAACAGAAACCCGTAAAATACGGGCCAATATTATTTCAAAATGAAAAGCAACAAAGCCGAACGCGAACTCGCTCTCGATTTTCTACGTGTAACTGAAGCTGCCGCCATCGAATCCGCCAAGACGATGGGCCAGGGCGACCGCAAACACAGCGATCTTGTCGCTGTCGAAGCGATGCGCGAGGTAATGGATACCGTGCCGATGCGTGGCCGTATCGTCATCGGCGAAGGCGAACGCGATGAAGCTCCGATGCTCTATATCGGCGAAGACGTCGGCGGCGGTGCATTTTCCGACGAAGCCCGAGCCGAGTTTCCCGAGGTCGATATCGCGGTCGATCCGCTCGAAGGCACGAACCTTTGTGCCTTGGGTGCCAACAATGCGATCGCCGTTCTTGCTGCGGCAGAACGTGGCGGCCTGCTCTACGCACCGGATATCTATATGGACAAGATCGTCGTCGGCCCGTCCTGTCGAGGCTCGGTCGATATTGAGGCTCCAGTTGAAGACAACCTTAAAAATATCGCCCGTCGGCTTGGCCGAGACGTCGATGACCTGACGGTCATCTGCCTCGATCGTAGCCGTCACAAAAAGCTCGTTGAAGAGGTTCGCGCAACTGGGGCGAGGATCCGCCTCATCTCGGACGGCGACCTTTCGGCCGGTATATCTGCCGCCGTTGCAGGCACCAACATCCATGCCCTTATGGGCATTGGCGGTGCGCCGGAAGGCGTTATCACCGCGGCCGCGATGAAATGTTTGAACGGCGAGATCCAGGCAAAGCTCGTATTCGACCCTGAACGTCTTGGCGTTGATAAGAGCAAGGTGCCGCCGGTTCACGAAGTTATGAAACGCCTTAATGAAATGGGTATCACCGACCCCGACAAGATCTATGACACGAACGATCTTGCGCCGGGTAAAAAGATCATTTTCGCTGCAACGGGCGTGACCGACGGAGCGCTGCTTCGCGGCGTTAGATTCTTTGGTGCAGGAAAACGCACGCATTCGGTCGTAATGACGACAGATTCCAAGAGCATCCGCTTCGTCGATACGGTCCATGTTGAAGGCGGGCCGGACGCTGTAATTCGATTCTAAGGGAGGATCGCTGCGAAAAAGCCTTAGGCGGCACGAAAAAAAAGATGGAGAAAGGCGACGCGATTCGCACTATTCTATCTCGTATCTTCCGCGCATTTTAGCAGCTAGTTTATTCCTATGTCCGATACGAAACCCTACGTTCTTGACCTTAGTGAAGTTGGAGCCGCAGACGTTGCCCTTGTCGGCGGCAAGTGTGCAAGCCTCGGCGAACTTTTTCGTGAGTTGACGCAGCAAGGCGTCCGCGCGGTCGATGGCTTTTCGACGACGAGCCACGCATACGAGCTTCTTCTCGAAACCGATGGCCTTCGCTCGCGTCTTATTGACCTGCTGAAAGGCCTCGATGTCAACGACCTCGACGAACTCGCACGTGTCGGGGCCGAAGCTCGCCGCCTGATGCTCGAAACGCCGTTCCCGGAGGCGGTCGAGAAGGCGATAATCGCGGGCTACACACGGCTCGGAGACCGTATCGGCAAACGCACTTTCGAGGTCGCTGTTCGCTCGTCTGCGACGGCCGAGGACCTGCCTGATGCGAGCTTTGCGGGCCAGCAGGACACGATCCTTAACGTCCGCGGCGAACAGAGCCTCATTGAAGCTTGCCATCAATGCTACGCGTCTCTCTGGACTGACCGCGCGATCTCTTACCGCACGGCAAAAGGATTTAACCACTTCGACGTTGCTCTTTCGATCGGGATCCAACCGATGGTCCGCTCGGACCTGGCGTGCTCGGGCGTTATGTTCACGCTCGACACGGAGAGCGGTTTTCGCGATGCAGTCGTTATCAACGGTGCCTGGGGGCTCGGCGAGGCCGTTGTTCAGGGGATGGCGACGCCCGATGAATGGATCGTCTTCAAGCCCACGCTGAAGCTCGGGTTCAGGCCGATCGTTACGCGAAAACTCGGCGTAAAAGAAGTCAAGATGGTCTTTAACGACAACGGGGCCGGCACTCTCGTACGTGACGTTGTCGATACGCAGCGGAATCGGTTCTGTCTTGCCGGATTCGAGGTCTTGCAGCTCGCGCGTTGGGCGTGTGCCATCGAGGACCATTATTCGGCGCGTGCAGGCCACAGCCAGCCAATGGATATCGAATGGGCAAAGGACGGGATCACCGGTGAGCTCTTTATCCTACAGGCTCGTCCTGAGACGGTCCATGCTCGAAAAGAGTCGAACTTTATCGAGAAATATCAGCTAACCGGCGTTCACGGAGCTCCTCTTGCGTCCGGGGTTGCGGTCGGTGAGAAGATCGGCCACGGAACGGCACACGTTCTGCTTGATCCGTCGAAACTCAACACATTTAAAGAGGGCGAGATCCTCGTTACGTCGATGACCGATCCGGCATGGGAGCCGATAATGAAGCGGGCTTCGGCGATCGTTACCGACCGCGGCGGCCGCACTTGCCATAGCGCGATCATCAGCCGCGAGCTCGGCATCCCGTGCATTGTGGGGACGACCGATGCAACCGAAAAGATCAAGAACGGGGCACCTATTACGGTCTCCTGTGCCGAGGGTGAGCGCGGGAATGTTTACTATGGCAAGATCGACTACAAGGTCGACAAGCAAAAGATCTCGCAAAAGGAGCGGCCGCGTACTCAAATTATGATGAACGTCGGCGACCCCGACCGCGCGTTCGATTCCGCGCGTTTTCCGAACGATGGCGTCGGCCTCGCTCGGCTCGAATTCATCATCAACAACCATATCGGGATCCACCCGATGGCGTTGATCAACTATCCGAATCTCAAGCGGCCCGCGGACGTCGAGACGATCTCACGCCGTATTGGCGAAGAGGACCCGAAAGAGTTCTTTGTCCGTAAGCTCTCAGAAGGCGTCGGTCGCATCGCCGCCGCTTTCTACCCGAAACCGGTGATCGTGCGTATGTCGGATTTCAAATCCAACGAGTATGCGATGCTCATCGGCGGAAAGGAGTTCGAGCCGGAGGAAGAGAATCCGATGATCGGGTTCCGAGGTGCTTCGAGGTATTACGACGATCGTTATAAGGCCGGCTTCCGCCTCGAATGTCTTGCCCTCCAAAGGGCACGCGAGGATATGGGCCTTGTGAATATCAAGCCGATGATCCCATTCTGCCGTACGGTTGAAGAAGGCGAGAAGGTCATCGCTCTGATGGCTGAGCACGGCCTCAAACAAGGCGAGAATGGCCTCGAGATCTACGCGATGTGCGAGCTGCCGGCGAACGTCGTTTTCGCGGATGAATTCCTGAAGGTCTTCGATGGCTATTCGATCGGTTCGAACGATCTGACGCAGCTTGCCCTCGGGCTTGACCGCGACAGCGAGATGGTCGCACATCTTTTTGACGAGCGTAATGGCGCGGTCGAGAAAATGGTCGCGATGGCGATCGAAGCCGCTCTCCGCAACGGCAAAAAGATCGGCATCTGCGGGCAGGCACCGTCCGATTATCCGGAGTTTGCAGACTTCCTTGTCGAGAAGGGCATCAACTCGATCTCGCTCAATCCTGACACGGTTTTGCAGACGACGGCTCACATCATCGAGACCGAGAAACGTCTTGGCATCGGAAATGAGGCAACACAAAAGCCATTGCGGGCAGTCAAATAGCTGTCCTTTTCGGCTAGTCAGATCATGGCGGCATCCGAGGAATACATTCCGCAGGTGATCGCGGCACAATTTCGCCGCCAGGCCCTGCGCGTATGGATCGTCGGACTGGGAGTCGTCATGTTCTGGCTCGTGCTCATTCTAGTGCCGCCGATCGCTAAGGCCGACGGGATGACGCAGCTCTCCGCACCGCTCTATAAATTTTTCAGCTATATTTGCCATCAGATCCCTTCGAGAAGTTTCTTTATCGACGGGGAACCTTTTGGCGTCTGCTCGCGATGTTTCGGCGTGTATTTCGGACTGGTTCTCGGGTATCTGATCTATCCGCTATGGCGAAAGATCGACGAGATCGAGCCGGTGTCGAAGGTTTGGCTCTTTGCCGCGTGCGTTCCGATCGCTATTGACTGGGCTCTGACATTCTTCGGCATTTGGGAGAACACCTTTCTTTCGCGATTTATTACCGGCCTCATCCTCGGCGCCGCATGTTCGACATTTATCGTACCCGCGACCGTCGAGATCACCCGAAATTTCACCTGGAAACGGTTTACGAAACAACAGGAACTTTGACCCCGGACGTAGCGTAAAAGTAGAAAGATGCAGCAAACGAAAGAAAAGACGATTGACCGGGCGAAGCGTGACCTCGCGCACCGGCTTGGGATCGACGCAGCCCAAATTTCGCTTGATGGTGTCGATGACGCAGACTTTCCGAATGGATCGCTCGGCGCACCTGTTGATGGCGAAATGTCGATGATGATGATCACGCCGGGTTGGAAACTGCACTTTTCGTTTGGTGGGAAAACTTACGAGTATCGCGCATCGAGCGACCAACTCCGTCTTTTTCGTTTTGAAGGACAGAATTTCGTCGTAGAATAAGAAAAAAGCGCGTGCAAGCGAGGGCGTTATGAATCGCAGCAATATCTGGATACACATCGGTTTGGCGGTCGTTTTGATCAGCTTTGCGGCCGTTCTCGGACGGATCGACCGCATGGCTACGAGTCTGAAGGTCGAACGCCAGCAGGATGTCGAACGCGTTCGGCAGACGAACGTTGTGAACCAGCCTCGTGTCGATGCGGCGCCGCCGGAAGTTCTTGTACGATTCAAACAAGGCACGACGCTTGATCGTATTCGCGAGATCGCCTTCGCAAATAACGACCGTGTCGATGATGAGATCGAGGCGGTGAATGGCCTTGTCGTCATCGACGACCTCGATGATGCCGACGCCGAGACGGTCGCAAAGCAATATTCCTCTCTTCCGAACGTTGAGTACGCCGAGGCGAATATCACCATAAAGCTTGACGATCCGATCCAAAAGGATGCCCTGCGTGACCTCCTTTACCGAGAGAACCAGCCGAATTTGCCGAACGATCCGAATTTTGCCGAACAATGGGCTCTCAATAATCTTGGGCAGAACGGCGGGACCAAACGTGCGGATATCGATGCGCTGAAAGCGTGGCAGGTCTCTAAGGGAAGTGCGGAAGTTGTCGTTGCGGTTCTCGATAGCGGCGTCGATTACAATCACTCTGACCTTGCCGATAATATCTGGACGCGTCCGGATAACGTGGCGCGATATTACGACGATGAACTTGGTTCCATCGACGATGTTAACGGATATGACGCCACGTTGATCGACGGTCGCCCGGCTCTAGAAGCGAAGATGGGCACGCTCATTAGTGACCCGATGGACGACAACGGGCACGGAACGCATTGCGCCGGGATCATCGGTGCCGTCGGCAACAACGGTATCGGCATCGCGGGCGTTAATTGGAACGTCAAGATAATGCCGCTGAAATTCCTTGGCCGCGGCGGAACCGGCAGTACGGAAAAGGCTATCGAGGCGATCAACTACGCGATCGACCGTAAAAGAGCGGGTGTCAACATTCGTGTTATTAGTGCTAGCTGGGGCTCAACAACGAATTCACGCGCCCTAAAGGACACGATAAAAGCCGCCGGTGACGCGGGAATTCTCTTTGTCGCCGCTGCCGGAAACGACGGTTCAAACACGGATTCGTGGCCGCATTATCCGTCGAGCTACAAACTCCCGAATCTCATCAGCGTCGCTGCTGTCGATCGGAATGATGGCCTGACCTCGTTTTCAAACTTTGGCGTCAAGACCGTCGATCTTGCCGCGCCCGGCAAGGACATTCTCTCTACCTGGCTTGGCAACGAATATCGCGAGGTATCGGGCACGTCGATGGCGACTCCGTTCGTCTCCGGCGTTGCGGCTTTGATCAGCGCGCATTCGCCGAATATTACTGTCAGAGAGTTGCGGAAAAAACTGCTCGACTCGGTCGATAAACGCGACGACCTCAAAGGGAAGGTCGCGACAGGCGGAACGCTCTGCGCGGCGAATGCCCTCGGAGTTGAGGACTGACGATTTCGTATCGCCAGGCGAACCAAGCCGTATAGCCGCGGCCTGCGATCACCTTCACTGCATCACTGAGCAGTTCAACTGCTGATCTTCATAACGTCAACAATTACAAGTATTTAGCGACAGTTCCGCCTCCACGAAATAGTTGTGGCACGCCTCTTGCTCTCTATCATTCCGAGCAATGAAGACCATTGCCTAATACGTACTTTTTAGGAGAAGGAAATGAGAACATTTAAGAATTTGGTCGCGGGGTTGGCACTTTCGTTGGTGGTGGTCGCACTGCCGGCGGTTGCTTCTGCACAGTACGGCGGTTACGGCAATGGCGGATACGGAAACGGCCGGTATGGCAACAACGGACGCTATGGCAATGGCCGCTACGGCAATAACGGCTACTACGGCAACATCGAGAATACCGTTCGCGATCTGAAGCAGCGTGCAAAGAGCTTTGAACGCGTTACCGACAATCAGAACAATCGTGGGTACTACGGCGACAACATCGAGAATCTTGCAGACGATTTCGCAAAGGCAGCGAGCCGTTTTGAAGACAAATTCGGCAGGGGCCGCAATCTCGATAACAGCTACGACGCAGCGCGCCGCGTACTCGACATCGGCAACCAGATCGAGATGTCGCTCGGTCGCTCACGCAACGGCGGTTATCTCTACAACCATTGGGATCCGATCTCGAACGACCTTCGTATCATCGCGGACGTTTACGGACTGAACTACAACGGTGGGTACTATCGCAACAACCGGAATAACCGCAACTATCCGCAGCGGCGGAACAACCGCAACTATCGATTGCCGAGCTGGTGGCCTTTCTAACCTGACAACTGAAAATGGAGGAGCTCGAGGCTGTCTGAATAAGGCAGCCTCTTTCTCTTGTCCTGCCACCGAGCTGTTCGCGAAATCCATTTTTTCGAGCGCCAATCGTGTATCCTAAACTACGAATGCCCGGAACCCTCTATCTAGTTGCTACACCGATCGGAAATCTTGCGGATATCACGATCCGCGGACTCGACGTCCTGCGCTCCGTCGATATCATCGCTTGCGAAGACACTCGCCACACGCGCAAGCTGCTCTCGCATTACGAAATTTCGACAAAGCTCGTGAGCTATCATGAGCATAACGAGGATGCTCGCGCAGAAGAACTTGCGAAGAAGCTCGCCGCCGGGGCCTCGATTGCGGTTGTTTCCGATGCGGGCATGCCGGGAATTTGCGACCCGGGGTTCAAGATCGTCGGACGAGCGGTCGAGGCGGGAGCAAATGTGATCGCGATTCCCGGAGCGTGCGCGTTCGTACTTGCGGCTGTAACGTCGGGACTTGCGACAGACGCGCTCTTGTTCGGCGGATTTCTGCCGTCAAAGAGCGGCGAACGGCGACGACGTTTGGCAGAGGTTGCCGATATACCTGCGACTCTTATCTTTTACGAAGCACCGCATCGGGTCGCAGGCTCGCTAAAGGACTGTGCCGCCGTGCTTGGTGACCGAAACGCGGCCGCTGCACGCGAACTCACAAAACTGCACGAAGAGACACGCCGCGGCAGACTCAGTGATCTTGCGAAGTACTACGAAGAGAATGTGGCGAAGGGTGAATTCGTCGTTGTCATCGAGCGGGCAAGCGGGGAGCATCTGCACCTTTCCTCGGAGCCGGATAAGTTCGTAGAACGCGTCGTAGAACTTGAGAGAGAAGGTCTCGACCGCCGTGCCGCGATGAGAAAGGCGGCAAAGGAATTCGGGCTCGCGCGAGCCGAAGCGTACCGCATGCTCCAGTCGCAAAAGGAGCGTTAAAGGTTTCGCCACGGATTCACGAATTTAATGCCCGAGGCAATTCGTGAATTCGTGGCGCGATTTCCGTCCGTAAGGACGCAGTTCCTAACCTATCGTCGCAGCTCCTTCGGCAGTTCCTTGTCGATCGCCGGGCGAACCTTCAGATCGGCGAGTTTGAAGAGCGTAAGCATAATGGTACGCGTAACCTTCTCCATCTTCACATAGTCGATCTTGTCGGCGGTGTCGCTCGGCTGGTGATAATCGACATGCACGCCGTCAAACCAGAAGGTTACGGGGATGCCGTTCTGTGCGTAGTTGAAGTGATCCGAACGGAAGAAGAAGCGATTCTTATCGTTCGGGTCGTCATAACGCGTGTCGTAATCCATCTTCAGGTATGCGGAATTCACGCCGCTGACAATGTTGCCGAGCGTCGAAGACATCATATCTTTGCCGATCACGTAGATCATATTCGGGCCGGAAAGTTCAGCATCTTTCGGGTCGGTATCGCCTGCGGGCTTGCTGCGGCCGATCATATCGATGTTGAGCTGAGCGACGACCTGCTTGATATCGACCGTAGGGAACTTATTGAAATATTCGCTTCCCCAGAGTCCCTTTTCTTCGCCGCAATGCCATACAAAAAGTATCGAACGCTTCGGCTTGATAGCAGAATGAGCAAGGGCTTCGGCGATCGAGAGTACGGCGACCGTGCCGGAGCCGTCATCATCCGCGCCGTTCCAGATCTTGTCCGGCCCCGGGGCATCAGGCCTTACTCCGTCGTGGTCATAGTGGGCACCGATCGCGACCATCTCTTTCTTAAGGACCGGATCGCTGCCTTCCCAAAGGGCGACAACGTTCTGCGTCCACTTGGTCTCGACCTTTGCGCCGGCAGTTATCGCTACATCTTTTCCGATCTCAAATGCCGTTCCCGCATCGAGCTTCTCCTTACCGCCAACGAGAGCCTCGCCGGCAGGGCTTGAGAGAAGCAGCACCGGGAAATTCGGATCTGCCTGTTGCCCGCCCGTTTCGAGCTTCTCGGGCGAGACCCTTTCGCGGCCAAGAAAACCCTTCAGCCGTGGCCAGAAGTTGACGAGCTGCGGGCCTGCGATCGTAATGAGTCCTTTGGCTCCCTTTGATTTTGCATAGGTCGTCGGGTCAGCCCAATCGACGCCTTTTGCTTCCGGCTTAAGGTCGGCTTGGGTCACGCCCGCGGGAAGTGCCATCCCGTTGATGCCGCGTGCCGGAGCCTTCGAGTAAATGACGACGATCTTGCCGCTTACATCTACGCCTTTATAAGCGTCAATGCCTTTTGATTTGACCATCCAGCCGTCGCCCACAAAAACGAGCGGGCCTGAGACCGAAATGTTACCAGCAAGGCGGAAGTAGTCCTCATTGAACTTGTACGTCGTATCGCCAACCTTAAAGCTATTTGAATCGGCATCAGCCGTCTCCGATCGCAGAGCGATCTTTTGATAATAAGTTCCGTCGTCACCGGCCGGTTTGAAGCCCCATCGCGAGAGGTTCATGCCGATGAACTTCGCAGTCGTATCGAGTCCACGCGAAGGCGTGTCGCGGCCTTCCATTTCGTCGGAAGCGACAAAGTGCAGATAATCGCTGAGCTGCTTAGCCGTAACACCCTCAACCGCCTTGCGTTCGGCGGGCGTGATCCGGATCGGCTTTGGCTGTGTCTGAGCAAACGCGGTCTGGGCCGCAAGCACAGCAATAACTAAAAGTCCGTAAAGATGCTTTTTCATTGTTTCTCCTAAATTAATGCTTTTCTTCCCTCGTGGGGCCGAAGTATCGAGTGCTTTTACGAGTTTTCGGCATAATTTGTTTCGGGCGAGCCAACGATCGAGATCTTTTGCCGGTCGGCGAGCTTGATCAGCTCTTCGCGGTCAAAGATGAGGGTCTTTCCCGTCGTGATGGAAAGGCAGGTCGCACCGGCCGCGATCATATTCTCTATGGTCGGGACGCCGATGACCGGTACGTCAAAACGCATATCCTGGCCTGGTTTTGCGACCTTTACGACCGTCAGCTTGCCTTTAGCGAGCTTACCCGCCCGGAGGATCGTCTCATCCGTGCCTTCCATTGCTTCGACAGCGACGCAGGCGCGGCCTCGGACTACGATCGTCTGCCCAAGGTCGAGCCGGGCGATCTCATTCGCGACAAATAGACCGTATTCGATATTCGCGAGCTCTTCGTCCGAGGGCTTTCGGCGCGTGAGCACACCGGCGGGTGCGAGCTTGTCCTTTATAAAATATGTCGAGTCGATCAGCTCGATGCCTTCCTTTGCAAGTTCCTTCGCGACTCCGCCGATGAGTGCATCGGTGTTGCGTCGGGGCAGTTGCCAGAGCATCTTCACCATGCGCATATCCGGCATTGCACCCGAGAAGATCTGGACGTGCTTGACCTGACCCGCCATTATTACCTTTGTGACGCCGCGTTTCTTGAAATACGCGATCATCTTTCCCAACTGGCCTATCCCGACCCACTCCGCATCGCCGGCAAGGTCGGCAAGGCGCGGATCCGTTTCCTCTTTGATCGCAACTACGGAAAGGTCGACGCCCTGGGCCCTCGCTCCTTCGAGTACGAGAAAAGGGAATTGGCCGTTGCCGGCAATAAGGCCGTAGTTCATAAGGTGATCTCGTAGAGCTTTAGAACTTCGCCTTCCGGGGTTGTAATGTTTTTGGTGAAGGCAAAGCCGAGTTTGATGAGAAGTTTACCTGAACTGTCGTTGTCCTGCGATGTGATCGCAAGGACTTTCTGAAAACCGAGCGACTCACGCCCGAAACTCAACATTGCGTCGGCAGACTCAAATCCGAAACCGCGACCTTCGAACTCCGGCAGGAAAGCAAATCCGATGTCCGGATGCTCCAGGTGGTCGCGTTTCACGAAGCCGCAGATACCGATCGGCTGGCCGGACGCACCATCACCATTGCGGAGAGCGACGAGATACAGGCCATACCCGTGATCTCTGTAGCTCGCTCGATAGCGTTCATCGATAAAGGTACGCGCTTGTTCGACCGAACGGACGCCTCGGTCGCCAATGTAATGCAGGAATGCGGGCGTGTTCAGCAGTTCGTGAACGAATTCGGCGTCAGCTTCGGCGTCGAGTTCGCGGACCAGGAGCCTCTCAGTTTCGGCTATCGTCATCCAGTACTATTTGAGCTTGCCGGTAACGGCCATATAGCGCATATCCGGCCCCTCGAAGCCTTGGGTGAAAACGCCAATGAAGACAACAACAAAGCCCTTGTTTATATAAACATCGCGAATGCGATAGTCGTTGGCGCAACCGCGAGTTTCAGGAAGAGATGTGTCCTTCTGCAGGAACTTAAAAGTATCGGCGTCTAGGTCACGGATCCCAAGTTCAAGTAGCTTGGGATCTTCCTCGAATATTTCGCATCCTTTCGTTTTGATCGGCTTCTTTGTCAGAGAGAGTTCATAATGCCCACGACGGTACAAGGAGCCGATCTCTTCCGCAAAACGAACGGTCGGGGCCTTTTCCGGCGATCCCTCAAAGGTAAGATCGGTCATCAGATGTGAGAGCACGAGCTTTCCGATGTTGCCTTTGACAATACGGAAGCGTGTGAGAACCTTCGCAGCGAGGGTAACGGCGCGTTTCCGTGCCACCGTTTCAGGCGCCATTTCCTTGGTGATCCGAACAGCGATGCTCGGCGCGGCGAACGCATTTTTCTCTACATCAATGAAGTAGACGTTCGAGTAAGGAAACCCCGATCCGTCCTGCACGCCGTATTCTTCGAACGCTAGATAACGGCCATCTTTTGAAAAGCCGATCACATTCAGCGTCGCGTAGTCGCCCGCAAAGCCGGGCGTTGCGAGCGCAAACACGGCGGACAGCAGGACGATGAGAAAAACCGTACGGTTCATACTATTCGCTGAAGGGCTGCATTTCGCCCGGCTTTCGCAGCATCTTATTAACTTCATCGAGATGCGTCTCCTCCTGGAGGATCATCTCGCGTGCGTACTCTTCGAGCGCGACTGAGTGACCCTCGACCTTTGAGAGTAGTTCGTAATACGCCTTCAAGGTTGTGCTCTCGTGTTCGAGGCTTTCGCGGAGAATGTCGCCGATGTCGTGCTTTTCCGTTTCGAGCAGCGGCCCGATCTTCAGACTCGGGTGCCCGCCCAGCATCGTTACGAACTCACCGGCTTTATACGCATGTGCAAGGGATTCGTCGCCGTTCCCCTTTAGCCACGACACGATCGGAATCCGGTTGTAGCCGTAAACCATTAGGCTGTAATGCGTGTATCGAACGACCCCCGCCAACTCCAACTCCATGATCCGGTTCAGGACCTCGATAACACCTTGTTTTTCAGTTTCGTTCATTTGTCATCTCCCGGGTTCTTGTTTCCTGTGCCTGTGAAAGCTCCGCGAACATGTAAAACTCTGACGGTGCTGTCGACGACATCGAAAAGACTGCGATATCGACCGAATATCAATTGATGGATTTCCCGACCAGTTTCGTCACTTTCCGGAGCGACTGGTTGGCCCAAAGGAAACCGCCTCAGCATTTCGCGCGTGTGGGATCGGAGTCTAAGATACCAACGTCGCGCCGCATGTTCAGCCCACTCCTGACGACCCCATTCATACGAGTTTGCGATATCCTACTGTGATTCGTCAGTAAATACTACACGGTATCGCTTCATTCGTCATTCGAGATACCGTACTTCTTCTCAAACTCCTTGAAAAAGGTTTCTGCTTCTGTCACGCGTCCCGCTAAGCTTCAAAAGCTTACTTTAGCGCGAAGTTGCGAAATTTAGTGCAAATCAATCGAACCGCTAGCGGACAGCGTTCTCACCATTTTCCGTTTGCTGCCGAGCATGGTACGAGCTGCGCGTCAGCGGTGAAGATTCGACGTGTTTGAAGCCCATTGCTTCGCCTATCTTTTTCCATTCGGCGAACTCTTCGGGCGTGACATAGCGTTCGACCGGAAGGCGTTTCTCGTAAGGCTGCAAATACTGGCCGATCGTCATAATGTCGCAGGAAACGCTGCGAAGATCACGCATCAGGTCGACAACCTCTTCGAATCCTTCGCCGAGGCCCGCCATAATTCCGCTCTTGGTAAGCATCTGCGGGAAGTGCGTGTCTCGATAGTGTGCGGCTCGTTCGAGCAGCTCTAGCGTCTGATCATATTTCGCGTCCGGGCGAACTCGCCGATAAAGCCGCGCGATAGTTTCAGTATTGTGATTCAAGACCTCAGGCCGTGCATTTAGCACGTTGTTGAGAGATTCCTCCTTGCCATTAAAGTCAGGGATCAGGACCTCGATCTTGCAATCGGGGTTCATCTCTCGCACTTTCCGGATCGTCTCGGCCCAGTGCATTGAACCGCCATCCGGGAGGTCGTCGCGATTTACGGATGTGATAACGGCGTGTTTAAGGTCGAGATGTTTTACGGCCTCGGCAACGTGCGTCGGTTCCATCGGATCAAGATTCATCGGCTTGCCCTTGTTTACCGCGCAGAATCCGCAATGCCGCGTACACGTGTCGCCGCCGAGCATAAAGGTCGCGGTCTTGTCCGTCCAACACTCGAAAATATTAGGACACTTTGCTTCCTGGCAGACGGTATGGAGATTCAAGCCGTCTATCAGCTCCATCACCTGATTTTGATTCCGCGGATCGCCGAGCTTGATCTTGAGCCAATCAGGCTTCTTGAGCCGTTCACGGCCTTTTCGATTAAGGAATTTCTGAACTAAAACGCGTTCTTCGATCATAAAATGAACTGCCCCAAACAACCTGCAATGGCGTCAAAGACTATTATCTCATTTTTGCGAGTTCTGCGCTTGTTGCGAACCGAACTGGATCAGGTGAGAAGCGGCAAGAAAGCACAAAAGTCGCTAACAGATAGAAACATCTATCTATTTCGCAACTTTTGTGCCTTCTTATTGGTTAGTCTTTTCTATTTGAGCCGTCCGTTCACGACATCCCAGTTGATATTAGCGAAGAATGCCTCGATGTATTTGGCACGCTCGCTCGGGGCGTAGTCCTTGATCCAGGCGTGTTCCCAGACATCCATGATCAGGATCGGCGTAAAGCCTGCGACATTGCCGGCCTGATGCTGCTCGACCCAATGATTCGAAATGGCGCCAGAATGGTCTTGATACACTGCGGCCCAGCCCACGCCGCGCATTTTGCCTGTATTGACAAAATCTGCCTTCCAAAGCTCGTAGCTGCCGAAGCTAGCTTCTGCAGCCGCCGTGAATTTATCGCCCTTGGAGGCGTCGCCAGCGCCGTGCTTCTGCATATTCTCGAAGTAATATTCGTGCAGTACCATTCCGTTGTATTCGAATCCGAAGCGGCGCTTTAGCTCGCTGAAGGCTGCCACCTGTGTGGCATCGAGATTTCCGTCGCCAAGCAGGTCGGCAACGCGCTGATTGTACGCGTTCGTATTGGCTACATAGCCCTCATAAAGCTTGAAGTGCATCGCGAGCGTTTCATTCGAGATGCCTGTTAGGTCGCTCAGATCAAATGTCCGAGCGGTATAGGTCGTTTTGGTTCCCATTATTTCCTCCTATCTATGATGCAAGCCAAGCCGCCGCATTTACCATTCTTCGGGACGCGGGCCGGCGTCAATGCCGGCAATGCTCGCCTGATTTATTACGTTGACCTCTAGGTCGTTTTGAAGCTGTATCTGGCAGGACAATCGGGTATTCGGTCCGAGGTCTGCCTTCGTTAACAGGATCGCCTCTTCGTTTTCGCGCATCTTTCCGGCGTCACCCGAGATCAGCTCGATCCTGCAAGTGGTGCAGCGGGCATTCCCGCCGCAGCGATGAAGTATATCGACGCCGTTGTCTTCGAGCGCAAGCACAAGCCTGCGGCCGATCTCTGCATCGAACGAAATGGTTCCATTTGCCGTGTTGGCAACGATCTGCGGCATTAATTGCTCCTTATTCCTGTTTATTTAAATTATAGTAGATCGACGCTAACTTGTCGATTTGGTTGAGTTTAGCTCCGGACCTGCACCTTCTCGCGGAATTGATTGATGGCGACGAAAGTTACGTCCGCTGACGTGACCTTCACCTTTTGTCCTTGATTGCCGAAGCGTTCGGCCTCGACGTCAACGTGAACGGTGACCGAGGTGTTGCCGATGCGGGTCGTCTCGGCGTAGAAGCTTACGAGGTCGCCGATGAAGACGGGTTCGTGAAAAACGACCTCTTTCATCGCGACGGTCACGAAGCGGTCGTGCTTTGTACGCCTAACGGCCTCGACGCTTCCTGCAACGTCAATATAGCTAAGTATAATGCCGCCGAAAACCGTGCCATGTGCATTCGTGTCACGCGGCATCATCGTCAGCCGGATAGCGGCATCTCTTACTGGTTCTTGGTCCATATTTTTTGTTAGTTGTTTTCTGTAAGTTGCTTCTCTGTCCACGTGTGGATCGTATTGCGAAGTTCAGTTAGATCGTTGTCAAAAAAATGTCCGCAATTCTCGAATATCACGACCTCAGCCTGCGGAATGCGATCGGTCAGCGATCGAAGGCCTTCGACGCTGCAAAATTCGTCCCTGTCGCCATGGACGAACAAGATCGGCTTTTTGACCTCCGCCAGAAAGTCGTAGTCGTTGTATTTTTCGACGGGAGTCCCGATCGAGATCAGCCGTTTTACATTGTCATCCGCAACGCCGACCTCCATCCCCGTTCGCGAACCGAAAGAGAATCCCGCAAGCGTGATGTCTTCGCCTGGAAACGCGTCCTTCAAATACTTAAGGGCATCTCTAACGTCTTCGACGCCGCCTTCGATCTCGTTATGAACACCGGTCGATGCACCCACACCGCGAAAATTGAATCGCAGCGTCGCGAGGCCCGCATCAACAAGCCCTGCGGCGGCTCGGAACACGACCTTGTTGTGCATCGTCCCGCCACCAAGTGGATGCGGATGGCAGACAAGTGCGACACCGCGTCTCGGCCCGGTCGGCTCTTTTAGGATCGCCTCGAGCTGGCCGTGGCTAGCCGGAATGAAAAGGTTTCCTTTCGGGTACATATCGAAAACTGCATTGTAGCGAAATTGTGTCTATCTGTCATAGAGACAGTTACAAATAGATCGGACAAGCTAGCGAGTATGCTGGCGGTCGAATTAGATTTCGCCCCTGTTTCGTGCTACTTTTCTCTTTTTGCCCGTACTAATATTTTTCTACAAAGCCGCTCATAAATGGACGACAATCTCGATACTCCAATAGAAGACAAAGAGACGAAGAGGCAAAGTTGGAAGGAATTCCTTGAGACCGACCGCGCCGTTCGCATCACGTATTTGACGTTCGGCCTCTTGGCGGCCGCGATGGTGATGATCTTCCTGCAGACGCGGACCGACGCGATCTGCTGCGGCGATTGGGACGGCTACTATCACATCAAGTGGAGTTCGCTTCTTTGGGAGAATTTTAGCCATGGCAAGTGGCTGCCGACATTCGAGTGGCTGCCGCTGACGGTTCTAAATCCGCAGTCTTACGCCGACCATCATTTCCTTTTTCACCTGCTGCAGATACCGTTCCTTTGGTTCTTTGACCTGCAGACGGCGGCCAAGGTCTCTACGATCTTTTACGGCACGCTCGCGATCTTTTCGGTCTATTGGCTACTGGTCCGATACGAGGTCAAGTACCACCTCGTATGGTTCGCGGCGTTGATGTGCTGTGCGAACGCATTCTTCTATCGGATGAATATGGCGAAGGCTCCGCCCTTGACCATCATCATCACGGTTGTCGGAATTCATCTGCTCTTCCAAAGAAAGTACGTCTGGCTTGCGCCCTTGATGTTCGCATTCGTTTGGACTTACAGCCTTTTCCCGCTGCTTTGGGGAGCCGCGCTCATCTGGACGATCATCATCGCCTGGAACGAAAGGCGTCTTGAGTGGCGGCCGCTTGCGTACACGACGCTCGGGCTCGTACTCGGGAATCTCATTAACCCGTATTTCCCGCAGAACCTAATGCTCTTTTACGAGCATTTCAGGGAGAAATTCAAGCTCGCGGGCGATTTTGCCGTCGCGGTCGGCGGCGAATGGTATTCGTACTCCGCGCAGGAGATACTCACAGATTTCCCGATCGCGATCCTCGCGATGGTCGTCGGCTATATCCTGTTCGTTCCCCGTAATGGAAAGCTGCCGGAGAAGGCAACTTTTTTTCTTGCTTTCGTAAGTTTCCTCTGCGCGTGGCAGTTCAAATCAAAGCGTTTCGCCGAGTATTTTCCACCTTTTGCGATACTATTTGCGGCATTCAGCTGGCAGGCATTCACGGCGCCGAAGGTTGCCGAGCTTCCGGATGAATTTCGCCGCGAGATCGATCCGTACCTCGACAAAGGCGAAACACCTAAATCGCGTGCGGAGAAGTGGAAAGAAGGTGCTGCGTGGGTGCTCGGCTGTATTCTGTTCATTGTCGTGATGCTGAACACCGTCGGTTTTCATCGCTTCGGCCTTGAATGGAACGGCGTTGCGGACAGCATTCGCGGTAACGAGACTGCCGATAAGTATCAGCGGGCGATGGCGTTCGCCACGGGGCTTGATGACACCGGAGCGGAGAACATCCCGAAGGGCGAACTGATCTTCAATGCGAACTGGGACGACTTCCCAAAGCTCTTCTACTACGACACGAAACACCGTTACGTTTACGGGCTCGATCCGAACTATCTGTATTCCGAACACCCGGATCTTTACAAGCTCCTAAAGGACATCACCGAGGGCAAGACAGAAGATCCGGGCCCACAGATCCGTGAAAAATTCGGGGCTAAGTATGTATTTACCGATGCGAAGGAGAATACAGATATGGTCGCAAAGCTGCTCGACAGCGGTTGGGCAGAGATCATTTATGAGGACGATGAAGCGCGGCTTCTGAAGATCCGCGACGAGAAGGCCGCACCGCCAGCAGAAGACGTCGACGATAACACTCCGCCGACCGCAGAAGAGGAGAAAGAGCTCGACGAGATGGAGAAGAATGACGCGGCGAACTCGAATGCGAATGCAGACCCTGATGACGATGAGGCGAACGATCAATGAAAGCTAGCGTTTTGATGCTGTTGGTCGCACTCGCGGTGTTTGCGTCAGCTTGCGTCAATCAAACGATCTTGAATGACGGCAAGACACCCGAGACGACGCCGACCGAGGTGCCGACACCGAAGACCTATGAGGCGGATCTTCGCGCGGCAAAGACGGCGGGATATAACTTCATCTACGTCGTTCGCCGTAAAGACGGAGGGCAGATCGATTATCACGACAAACTGCTCCTTTCATCGCACACGGGAAAGGCGCAGAGGCGGGCTGCTTCCGAGGACGGTAAAGCTTACACGATCGCGTCGAACGATCCGCTGCCCGAGGCCGACATTAACGCGCTTCACCAAAGATTCCTGATCTCGATCCTCAAAGACTCGCCGGGATTGGCAAATTCGAATCAGAATTCTGCCGCAAATGATGCAAAATAACGTATAGTTATTCACATTTAGATGGCCGACATGCTCCAAAACGAACGGTCCGAAACCGACACTGCCGTAGAACGCCGACGAGGGCCGTCTGCTGGTACGATCACGCGCATGGTCTTGCTGACGCTGCTGCTCCTTCTGCTAGCAGCCGGCGTTCTTTACGGTGCATATCTTCTCAAGCATCTTCTGTTTCTGATCGTTATCTCGGTATTCTTTGCCTACCTGATCGATCCGCTCGTCAAAGCTCTTCGCAAGCCATTCAAGGCCGCAGGCAAGGAAAAGTTCATGCCGCGTGCTCTCGCGATCCTGATCTCGTATGCGATCGTTTTCTCTGTCGTCGGCTTTGCGATCGCGGCGATCGCACCCAGCGTTGCGGAGCAGGCACGTGCTCTTGCGACGAATATTCCGAGTTATACAGCCTCGATGCAGCGAAGCTACGAGGACCTGACCAAACGATTCAATCGTCTAAAGCTCCCCGACGAAGTTCAAAAGAACGTTACCGAAAAGCTGACCACGATCGGCACGGATGTCGCTACTGAAATAACGACCTTTCTCGGAACGACGGTCATCTCGTTTTTGACGATATTGCCTTGGTTCGTGCTCGTGCCAGTGCTAGCGTTCTTTTTTCTAAAGGACGTGAATCTTGTTCGGCTCGGTGTGCTCAGAATGTTTCCGGCGGGGCCGTATCGCGCGCGCGTTGAGGCGATGATGGCCGATATCAACCTGACGCTCGCGGCGTACACGCGTGCGCAGTTGATCTCGTGCGTGATGATCGGGATCATCTGTTCACTCGGCTTTTATACGATCGGGTTGAAGTACGCGCTTCTCTTGGGTATTCTCGCGGGAATTTTCGAATTCGTTCCCGTCCTCGGACCTGCGACGATCGGCATCGTCGTCGTACTCGTTGCGGCATTCGGTGAATATCCGACAAAGGCATGGTATGTTGCGATCTTCCTGATCGCCCTACGCATCTGTCAGGACTACGTCATTTATCCTCGCATTGTACGCGGCGGGATCCATCTGCATCCGCTGATGATCATCCTCGCCGTGCTTGCCGGCGAACAGATCGGAGGCATTCCGGGCGTCTTTATCTCGATACCGATCGTTGCGATCGGCAGCGTGGTCTATCGGCACATTCTCGAACACAGAGGCAGCCGCAGCGTAATGTCTCTCTGGATCGAGGAACCGAAACCCGTTGAATCGCTGAGTATTGAAATGCAGTCCGCGACCGTGCATTATTCCAAAGCTGCCGACAAAGAAGAAGAAAAATAGTGTATCATCTCGCCATTTTCATCGCCTTTCTCTTTATATTTTTTGTGATCTGCATGATCGTCTATATCGCCGTCGTCCGTGCCTACTACTGGGGCGGGAAGGACGAAGCTCCAAAGCCGAAGCCCGCGAAAGAGAAGAAGGAATAGATCGAACACAGACGACCGTAGGTAGGCAAACTCTATAAAAGGCCAGCGAATTCCGCTTCGCGATCGATCACGAACGTGATATCGACGACGAAGACGGGCTTTGTGAATGGCAGGCCGCTGAGTTTTACGGCGTCTTTTGCGGTCGTCAAAAAATAAGACGCGCCGGCTTTCTCGGCAGAGGCTTCAAGTTTTTTGATGTCTGCCGCGGTGTATTTGTGGTGATCTCGAAAGCGCATTTCGCCCGCAAGCGCGTAGTTCTCACGCCGAAGCTGTTGAAAGAAATTTTCAGCGTTGCCGATGCCGCAAAACGCAAATCCCTTTTTGTGAGCGATAGTCGAAGTTCCTGAAACGCCAGCGTTCTCGATCTCGCGTAGGCCGATGATCTTTGTTCGAGCCTCGAAAATCGGAACGGACGGTGCAACCCTCGCGATCTCGGCCTTGATGCTATTCAGATCGCCGGAATTCGCCCGCGTGATCACAACTGCATCGGCTCGTGAGATCGCCGCGACAGGTTCGCGTAAACGCCCTGCGGGCAACAACTTGCCGCCGCCGAAAGGGTCTGTCGCATCGATGCTGATAATGTTGACGTCGCGTGCCGCCTGTCGATGCTGGAACGCGTCGTCGAGCAAAAATACGCTTACGCCAAATTCGTCCTTCGCCCACTTTGCCGCGGCAACGCGATCTGCATCCGCAACGACGACAGCTTTCTTCAAAAGGCGTTTCGCGATCTCGACCGGTTCATCGCCCGCAGTCGAAGCGTCGGCGAGAACTTCGCGTCCATTCGAGACAAGAACTCTTCCTTTCGAATTTCGTCCGTAACCGCGCGTCAGGATGCAAACACGTTTTCCGCGGCCGGCAAGAATTTCGGCGCATTTTATGACGAGCGGCGTTTTGCCGGTGCCGCCGGTGGTCAGATTTCCGATAGAGATCGTACGGGCAGGAAGCGGGACGATCGGCGTGGTTCCATCGTCAAAACGCCTATTACGTCTCTCGATGAAACGCCCGTAGATAGAGGCAAAAACGCCAAGCATATTGCCAGTCGATTATCTTTTATCGTCAGGCGTTTTTCAATTTTTGCGCGGCGAAACGTCCTTTGACGCCTTGTTGGTGAGCTGTACCAGACGATCGAGTTTGTTCTGCGCCTGCCCGCTGTCGATACTTTGTTCGGCAAGGCGTGCGGCGTGCATTGGTTCTTTCGAAAAACCGCCGACGATCAGTGCCGCCGCTGCGTTCATCACCACGAGCGAACGCGCTTCGTCCCGGCGTTTGCTTGAGAGAACTTCGCGGATGATCTTCGCGCTTTCCTTTGGGGTCTTTGCCCGCAGATGATCGATGGGTGCAGGTTTCAATCCAAAGTCTTTTGGTGCGATCTGAAATCCGCGTGTCTGTCTCGCGATGGTTTCGGCGACAAGCGTCGGGCCCGCGAGCGTGATCTCGTCAAGTCCGTCGCTGCCGTGAACGACCCAGGATTTATCCGTCTTTAGCAAGGCTAGGGCCTTCGCCGCGGGCTCGACCATCGATTGATGCCAAACGCCGATCAGGAGGCGATTGACGCCCGCCGGGTTCGCGAGAACGCCCAGAAGATTCAGGCAAGTTCGAATCCCGAGGCTGCGTCGGACCTCTGCGACGCGCTTCAGCGATGTATGAAACTTCGGAGCAAAAAGAAAGCTGATCGCGACACCGTTCAAACTCTTCTGCGCAACGGCAGGTTCGCTCGCGACCTTTACGCCGAGTTCCGTAAGCACGTCGGCGCTTCCCATTCTCGTTGCGACTCCGCGATTACTTTGCTTTGCGATCATCAAACCCGCACCAGCCGCGACGAATGCGGCCGCGGTCGAGACGTTGAAGGTTTTTGCGGTCGAAGAACCGGTGCCCGTGATATCGACAGCATTCTTTTGCAGAGCGCGTATATGCGTCGCCTGGTCGCGCATAACAAGCGCCATGCCGGCGAGCTCTTCGAACGTCTCGCCCTTTATCGTAAGGGCGGTCAGGGCCGCGGCGATCTGATTCGAACCTGTCTTTGGATCAGTGATCGCTGTGTAAAAGTCGGCGGCCTCGCGGCCCGAAAGGTCTTCGCCGCGAAGTAATTTTGCCAGGAATGGGTACAGCGGCGTCTCTGCACGAGGATTCGATGCTGCTGTAGGAGCGCTCAAGAGCCAGTCTGTTTTTGACCCGGACATAAGAAAAAATGAGAGACCAGAAATGCGTTAAAAAGCGAGGTGAGAGCGAAATGGCGGAAGACCTTTCGCTACATTAACTATCTCAAACCGCGATAAAGTTTTGCAACAGCTTTTTCCCGTGTTCCGTCAGGATCGATTCCGGATGGAACTGAACGCCCTCGATCGGCAGTTCTTTGTGCCGAAGCGCCATTACGAGTCCGTCGGGCGATTCCGCCGAGATCTCAAGCTCGCCGGGCACGGTTTTGCGTTCGACGACAAGCGAATGATAACGCCCCGCATTAAAATCCTGCGGAATGCCGTTAAAGAGCGTGCGTCCGTCGTGACGGATCGTAACCAGCTTTCCGTGCACAGGTTCAGGGCCGCGGACGACGTTCCCGCCGAAGTGCTGTCCGATCGCCTGATGTCCGAGACAAACGCCGAGGATCGGCACCTTGCCCGCAAAATGCTTGATCGCCGCGATCGAAATGCCCGCGTCCTCGGGCGTTCCGGGTCCGGGCGATATTACGAGATGCGTTGGCTTGAGATCGCTTTCGATCGCCTCGACGGTCATCTCGTCATTTCGAATGACGCGCATCTCGGCGCCAAGCTCGCCGAAATACTGGACGAGGTTGTATGTGAACGAATCGTAATTGTCGATAATAACGAGCATCGCTCGTTCTAGGATAGCAGATTCGATGCGTGAGCGAGGCCGCCGAGCGGGCTTGTTTACAGCGGATATCGAGATTATTATTTCAGTGCTCTCACCAAGTTAGAGGGAAAACAACAATATGCGATATCTACTCATTTTCCTCACGTTGTTATTCGCTGTCCCGTTCGTTTCCGCCCAGACCGCCGCGTCCACGCCGACCCCGTCACCGACACCCGATGCCGAGAAAGAGAAGGCTCGGATGATCGCGTTCCTTCGCGATGTCGATCAAGAGGTCTCAAATCTTCGGCTGCCTGAGAACCGTGTTGCCCTTTTTGCGGAAGTCGCGTCCGTGATGTGGCAGTTCGATGAGACACAGGCACGCAGTATTTACTCAAAAGCCGCCAATGACCTTCGGCAGATAATGATGAGCTATTCGACGGCCGCCGCCGATGCAAAGGCAGCTCAGGCTGCCGATCCGGACGCATTGACGGCGAGCTTTGTCGGTAATCCCTATCGAGACCCGATGGCAAACAAGGGCAGGCAGCTGCTAACGGTCCGAGCGCAGGTTTTGCTAAGCATTGCAGAAAATGACCCTGAGTTTGCACTGCAAGTCCTTGCAGACACCGCCGGGCTCGTAGTTGCGGATGATCGGTACAGTTCCGGAGATGATGATGTACGTCTTAGGGACGAGATAGCCGCAATGGCGGCACCGCGTAGTCCGAAAAACGCGTTGGAGATCGCTCTCGAATCCCTCAAGAAAGAGCTTAACAATACGCATTTCCGCATTTTGCGAGAACTCAACGAGGTGGATGGCGAGGCTGCGAAGACACTTGCCTCGGCGATGCTCTCGAAGGCCAAAGACGACAAGACAAACGTCTCCTTACTTTCAGAATTCCTTAAGAATATCGATTCGTATCTTGAAGCCGAAAAAAAGAAGTCAGCCAAGCCGTCACCCTTTACCATCGCGGATGCCCGCCAGGTTGCCGGATCGATCGTCGATCAACTCGGTGATCGGACCTTTTTTCCTGGACTTGACCTGATAGAGAAGTACCTTCCCGCGAGAGCGGCCGCGCTAAAGGCGAAGGCCGCCGCGCGGAAGAAGATGGTCTGGAACGTAAACGCCCCTGAACCGGGGGTCCCCAGCATCGCGTCGAATTCCGTCTCCAAAGCCGAGCAGGAAAAGTGGAAAAAGCTTGCGGAAGACCGTAAGAGCCTCGGTGTATTCTCAAAACTCTCCTCGGGCAATTTACCGCCCGAAGAGCGTGAAAAGGTGCTGGCCGAGGCAAGGAAGACGGTCGCGAGGCTCCGCGATCCGCGCGACAAGGTCATTGCTCTCAGTGCTATCGCGACGGGAGTTGCCGGTTCGGATAAGCAGCTTGCTCTTGACCTGATGCGCGAAGCCGATCGGGTCGCACCGCTGTATCCGAAAAATTATGCTGACTTTATGGTCGTTTTTGCCGTCGCGAGCGGCTACGCGATGGTCGATCCCGAACAGGCGTTCCCGCGTATCGAGAATTTGATCGCCAGCACGAACGAGATCATCAATGCGGGCGTAAAGGTAGCGGAGTTTATCGATGTCCCAGGCGAAATTGTAGAAGACAATGAGGTGAAGATCGGTGCCTTTGGAGGGCCAATGGGCGCCAGTATGCTAAGGCAAATGTCGATCGCAAATGTACCGCTGAAGAAGCTCGCCGAATTCGATCTTGACCGCACCCGTGCACTCGCTGATCGGTTCGACAGGCCGGAGGCGCGCGTGCTCGCTAAGATATTGATCTTACGGGCGTACACACAGGCTCCTGCGGAGAAACCGACTAGCGCTGCGAAGGACGAGCGGGAGTTTGACAGACCGATCTATTGAGACGATCAGGTGAGACTTGTGCCGAGAAGCCATGCGCCGCCGTCAACGATGATCGTTTCGCCGTTGATATAGCTTGCGGCACCGGAGGCGAGGAAGAGTGCGGCGTTCTCGATATCCTCGATGCGTCCGAAGCGGCCTGCGGGAATCTTCCGGATCAGCTTCTCGCGAAGCTCGGGCATCAGCAGGCGTTTCATCCCTTCGGTGTCCTCGATCGGCCCCGGAGCGATGCCGTTCACGCGGATACCGTTTCGGCCCCATTCGACCGCGAGATTTCGCGTTATCGCATCGACTCCGGCCTTGGCCGCCGAAACGTGTATCTGCATAGGCGTTGCGAGATAATGCAGCGTTGCGGAGATATTGATAATTTGCCCGCGGCTCTCTTTTAAGGCTTCGAATGCCGCTCGGCATACGTTGAAAGTGCCCTTTGTGTCGATGTCAACGACCGTGCCGAATCCGTTCGCCGAAAGCTCGCTTGCCGGAGCAAGAAAGTTGCCGGCGGCACCGTTGACGACGATGTCGATCCTGCCGAAATGTTCGCGTGCGGCATTGACGGCATTCTCGACTGCGGCATAGTCGCGAACATCCGAGACGGCAGTGAAACATTCGCCGCCATTCTCTTCGATGTACTGCTTCTTGGCGATCAGGTTCTCTTCCTTTCGGCTCGTGATCGCAAGCTTTGCCCCGTGCTCGAAGAACGCACGCGCGATGCCGCCGGTTATGCCGGTCGCACCGCCTGTTACAAACGCAACTTTGCCCTGCAAAATGGAGTCCGCAAATATGTTGTTCATAGCGAGTAAGATTCTATCACGCATCTTTCGGCGGACGCTTTTCGCCGTCGCGGTCGCCTTTGCGCTCGGGCTCGCGTCGTGCTCATCGACGCCGACGGACCTTCGAAAGCTTGCACCTGCCGAGACCCTGATCTATCTCGAAACGAATAACCTCGGCACGGCCCTGCGTTCGGTCTTTGAGAGCCGGCCGATCAAAGAAAGTGCGTTGAAGGTGCCGGATCTTTCGGCACTCGACGGTGTGCAGACGGCGGTCTCGATCGCCGGATTCGAGATGCAGGAGCAAAAGCTCACAGACGAGCAAAGCGTCGGCAAGATCACGCCGAAATTCGTCCTCATTGCCGACACGCACAAGTGGAATTTTCAGGCTCTTGCCTTTGCCGAAGCAAAACTCGGTGCTTTCGTCGCCGGCATTTACGGCAGCGAGCCGAAACTTGAGAAGAGCGAGAAGGCCGGAGGCTCTTCTTTTGCGTGGACGGCCGCTGACGGCAGAAAGGCGTTCGCTTTGGTCATCGACGGACTCATTTATTTTGGGAATGACGAAACACTTATTGACCGCGCGATCGCTGTACGCAAAGGCGAGACCGCGGCATTCGATGCAAAGGCATTGCATCCTGCGAACGCAAGCGACCTCGCTTACGGTTACATTTCGCCAGACGGAATGGCTCAGCTCGCAAACGTCCTTGGTGTCCGTCTTGCTGCCGAGAGTACGGAGGAAGGCGAGGTTCGAACCGCAATCGCAGGCGTCATTCCAAGACTCCTTCGCGGTGCGGTTTCGGATGTCCATTGGACCGCTCAAAGACGGGACGGCGGTATCGAAGATCGTTGGGAAATTGATATGCCTAAGGATATTGCCGCCGTGTTCGTCGAGACAATGGCACCGGGCGACGGCACACCCGATCCTGCTTTTGCGAGCGTTATTCCGGCGAATTCGCGTTCGATAACGCGTTACAACCTAAAGAATCCGCAGGCCGCGTGGCGAAGCGTAATTCTGACCGCAGAGCACCTGAGCGACCCTTTCACGGCGCGAGTCTTCTCGGAGATCGGCACGGCGCTATTCGAGCCTTATGGGATCGGTGACCCCGAAGCATTCTTGAGTTCGGTCTCGCAGCAGATCGTGACGGTTTCGCTCGGTGAAAATGAACAGGCCGCCGCTATCGTAAAACCAACGACCAACGGCCAACTGAAAGGCTTGCTGCCCGAGCTCGATCCAGACGCCAAGAAGCCTGTCGAGCCGGAACCGTCCGACGTCGCTTTGCAATATGCGGGCGATCTCGCGGTCGTCGGTGAAAAGGACACTGTCGCCGCCTGTGTTGCCCCTGGAACAAAAGCTGAAGTTGCGGACAAACCGCCGCCGGCAAAGGGAGCGTCGATCACCACGATCTTCAACGATGAAGCGTCTGTGCGGGAGATCGCCTCGTTTCTAGGCGAAGAAAAGACGGCGGGCAGCGTAAAGGCCTTTTCGCGTTCCGAGACGAACTTCACCAACGTTGGAGCCATCCGCACGACCACCTCGGAGATCGGTTTCCTGGGAACGATAATTGCGATGCTATCTGACGAGAACTAGCGTCAGCTCTTCTTCTTTGCTTCGCGTTTCAGGTGCCGTACGTTCTGCTCGATCCAGCGTTCGGCCGCATTGAAATGGATGTATTTCCTTTCGTCGCGGCGAAAAGCGGGCGTGTGGTTCAGCCGGCGGCCTTTCTCGTCGGTCTTCGTCGGGTGGACGATATGCAGCATCTCGTGAAATACGACATATTCAACCACATAACGCGGCACTGATTTGCTGTCGAGCGAACGGCTAATGGCGATCACGCCGTGGGTTGCGTCATGATGGCCGAGAATGCGGTAAGTTTTGCGTGCCGACCAGGTCAGCACGGGCTTTTTTACACGATTGCGGAAATATCGTGCGTTCAACGCCGAAAAGATCGAATCGAGGTCGTAAAATGTTCCTTCAGAAGAAGTTACGACCTTGCGACCGCGTTCGCGCTTCATTTCGGTCGCCCGCTCGCGGATCTCCGGACGGTCGATATACGCCGAATAAAGCTGTCGCTTGTCGGCTGTCGCCCTGCGGCGGTAAAGTTTTGCCACGAGGACGTAAGCAAGGCCGCGATGGGCTGTAAGCGGCATCTGCCGGCAGATCTCGCCGATCCGCACATAAACAACGCCGTCGCGGATTCGTATAGTATGATTAATACCTACATAGGGGTAGAATGAGACCTCGATCGGCGGTGTTCGTCGAAGGCCGTCGTATTTTTTGAATGCTTGTTGATATTCTTCGCGGATCTGCTGGAGTGTTGGCGGCACAAACGTGTTAAACCTGTATTAACGAAATTGTTGACTTTTTGTCGGTCTAAATGTTATTCCTTGTATTGGGAAAAGCATACAGCCGACAGGCAGTATGCGACAAACTTACCCAAAAATGCCTGTTAGCCCACCCGGCCGCATCGAGAAACGCCCAGGTTTTCCCGATTCTCGCGGGCAGGTAATACTCACAGCCATCATCAACGAACACTTTGTCACGGGTGAACCCGTTGGGTCAAAGGTTCTCGCAAACCGCTTTGCAAATGCGAGCGGAATGAGTTCGGCGACCATCCGAAATGTGATGAGTGAGTTGGAAGAAATGGGGATGCTTGAGCAGCCTCATACTTCGGCAGGCAGGATCCCGACCGATAAAGGTTATCGGTTTTACGTTGACAATCTGCTCGGAGTACTCAGCATCTCGGACGACGATCTCGATCGCATCGGCCGGGTTTATGGCACGAAAGACCGTCTGCCGTCTGAAACGCCGGATAGGTTGATGGAGCGGACCTCGCATCTGCTCTCTGCTCTTTCAAATAACGTAGGCATCGTGGTATCGCCGTCTTTGGCGAATGATCGCCTGCAACATATCGAGTTTGTCAATCTAAGTGACAACCGCATTCTCGTGGTGTTGGTCGCCACGCCGAATATCGTTCACAACAAGATAATTCGGCTCAAAGTGACCTTCACAAAAGAGGAACTCGAAAAGACGGCAAATTACCTGAATGCAGAGTTTGTCGGCAAGAGCCTCTCCGAGATACGTGCGGAGATCATGGTGCTGATGCACCAGGAAAAGACGCTTTTTGACAAACTGCTGCAGACGGCCGTCATCCTTTGCTCCCAGAGCATCGAGGACGACGAGGACCGTCTCGGCGAAGTTTTCGTGGACGGCACGTCAAATATCCTTACCAAAGGAGATTTTGCCGACCTCGAACGCTTTCGTGAGCTGCTGCTTACGATCGGCGAAAAGTCGCGGCTGATGCAGATCTTGACCGAATGCATCGGCACGGCGACCGCGGCCTCGGGTGACATTTCGGTCATCATTGGCGGCGAGAACCGAACGCCTTCGCTTCAAAACTGTGCCCTGATCTCGGCTCCCTACCGGGTCGGCAACAGCACGGCGATCGGAACCCTGAGTGTCCTCGGACCGACACGTATCGAATACGGACGAATGATGTCGATCGTATCTTACGTTGCCAGGATGCTCGAACAGATGATGGCATCCGACATCTCTGCAAATTAGACCCCGAAGTTTGGCCTTCAACGGCCTCCGCAGTAACTTTAGCAGTCCATTTCTTTTAAATGAGCGCCCAGGAAAACATTCCCCAGCCGGAGGATCTCGAGGACGATATCGAAGAGAACGGTACGTCTATCGACGACTTTTTCCGCGAACTCGAGGAGAAGGAACGCGATCTGCAGATCACGGCCGATCTCTCGATCGAGATCGCAGAGCTTGATCTCGATTCGAGCGCCCAGTTGTTCATTGAGAACGACGTTGCGATCGAGCGCAATGGCGAACCGGATCCCGCTCCGGCGCGAACGGTCGAATCCGTACAGGCTAAGGCTGCAAGCCCCGTGCAGGAAGCTCCTGTCTCTAAGGGCAAGCAGGCCGAGCTGGAGAACGAGGTCGCCGCGCTGAAGCTGAAGATCGCGGAGATGCGTGCCGAACGCTCTGACCTCGTCGATAAAAAAGATCAGCAGCTAAAGGATTTTGAGAATTTCAAGTATCGCGTGGACCGCGAACGTCGCGGCTCGTTCATCGATCAGATAGCGAATCTCGCAACGCAGATGCTGCCCGTTCTCGATAATTTGAATCGGGCGATCGATTCCGTTCCGGCGCACGCCGAGGAGCACGACCCGGCGTTCACGCACTTCTTTCAGGGCATCGTTCTTGTCAACCAGCAGGTGAACGAGGTTTTCGCGGGCATGGGCGTTGAACCGATCAGGGCCGTCGGCTCGGAATTCGATCCGCATTTGCACGAAGCGGTCGCGGTCGTCGAGGACGCGAGTAAGAAGACGGGGACCGTCGTCGAGGAGATGCTTCGCGGCTACAAGATCGGCAACAAGGTCATTCGCCACTCGATGGTCAAGGTTGTTACGGCAAATAAGCCGTCGAAGCCTGTGAATGAGGTTGAACGACCGGCAGAACCGTCTGCCGAGGATGCCGGCGAATCGGAAGCTCCCGAGGACCTCGGATCCGACCTGATCGAAAGATCTTGAATGGGGAAATAGAAAAATATGGGTAAAGTAATAGGCATCGATCTTGGTACGACAAACTGCTGCGTTTCCGTTCTGGAAGGCGGCGCCGTACAGATCATCTCGAACAAAGAGGGCGGCCGCACGACGCCGTCCGTAGTCGGTTTTACGGACAAGGATGAACGCCTTGTCGGCCAGATCGCGAAGCGCCAGGCCGTGACCAACGCGGCGAATACGCTTTTTGCGATCAAGCGCCTCATTGGCCGAAAGTTCGACGCGCCTGAAGTTGAGAAGATGCGTTCGAGCGTTCCGTTCGAGATCGTAAAGGCTCCGAACGGCGACGCGCACATTCGTGTTCTTGACCGTATCTACAGCCCTCCGGAGATCTCCGCGATCATTCTCCAACGCTTGAAGCTCTCGGCCGAAGAGTTCCTCGGCGACAAGGTTACAGAAGCGATCATCACCGTGCCCGCATATTTTGACGACATGCAGAGGCAGGCTACACGCGATGCCGGTAAGATCGCAGGCCTTGAGGTCGAAAGGATCATTAACGAGCCGACGGCCGCAGCACTTGCGTACGGATTTGGTAAGGCAAAGCATGAAAAGATCGTCGTTTACGACCTTGGCGGCGGCACGTTCGACGTTTCGATCATGGAGATCCAGGACGGCGTTTTTGACGTGCTGGCGACGAGCGGCAACACTTTCCTCGGCGGTGAGGATTTCGACGAGCGGATCATCGATTGGCTTATCGAAGGATTTAAGGCAGAGAACAATGTCGACCTTCGCAACGACCGGCTCGCTCTACAGCGTTTGAAGGAAGCGGCCGAGCGTGCGAAATGCGAACTCTCTTCGGTAATGGAGACGACCATCAGTTTGCCGTTCATCGCGGCGGACGCAACCGGCCCGAAACATATCAACGCTGTCCTGAAACGCGAAAAATTCGAGGAACTCGTACGGGATCTCGTTGAATCGTCTGTTGAGCCATGCCAGAAAGCTCTTTGGGACGCAAAACTCAAAGAAAGCGACATCGACAAGGTCATCCTTGTCGGCGGACAGACCCGTTCGCCGATCATCGCGCGGACCGTCACGGAAGTTTTCGGCAAAGAACCGTCTGCCGAGATCAATCCGGACGAAGTTGTTGCGATGGGTGCCGCAATTCAAGGCGGCGTTCTTACGGGGGATGTTAAGGACATCGTGCTGCTTGACGTTCTTCCGCTTAGCCTCGGTGTCGAAACACGCGGCGGGCTCTTTGCGAAGATAATCAACCGCAATCAGACGATCCCGCTTCAGAGCACGATGACGTTCACGACAGTCGTCGATAACCAGCCATCTGTTGAGATCCACATTCTGCAGGGTGAGCGTGAGATCGCGAGCGCGAATCGCAGCCTGGGCAAATTCGAACTTGTCGGCATCCCGCCGGCACCGCGTGGCGTCCCGCAGGTCGATGTTACTTTTGAGATCGACGCGAACGGCCTCGTAAACGTTTCGGCACGTGACAAGATGACCGGCCTCGAGCAGGCGATGCAGATCACGCCCGCATCAGGACTTTCGCCGGACGAGATCGAGCGTCTTATCATCGAGGCAGAAACCTCTGTCGAGAAGGATAAAGCGTCGAAGGAACTTATCGTCGAACGCAACCGCCTTGACTCGCTCATCCGCAACGCCCGCAGAGCCCTAGCAGAGGTCGGCAAAGGCCTTCCGACGGAGGATCAGCAGGCGATCAATCAGATCCTCAAGGAGGCCGACGAAAGGCTTAATTCCGAGAGCATGGACGAGATCAGGGACAACCTTGCGGCCGTCGAAGGTGCTGCGAACCGCATTACCGCGGCGATGCTCGCGATGGCGTAAAGACTTGAGAAAGTCCTGCTGATAAAGCAAAATAGTAATTTGGCGTCAGCTCAACGATCAAAGTTGTCTGGCGCCTTTTTAAATTCGGCCTCTCGGGTGCACACTTTTAGAGTGTCCCGATCGGGCGAAGCTGGATCACGATGACGAAGAGAGATTATTACGAGGTATTGAGCGTAACGCGGACCGCGACAGACGGTGAGATCAAGCGGGCATACCGTGCCCTTGCGCTGCAGTACCACCCAGACAAGAATCCGGACGATCCGACGGCTGAAGATAAATTCAAAGAGGCTGCCGAAGCATATTCCGTATTGAGCGATTCGCAAAAGCGTGCGGCATACGACCGTTTTGGGCACCAGGGCGTCGGTGCTGGCGCAGGTGCAGCAGGATTCTCGAATTTTGACGACATCTTCGAGATGTTCGGCTTCGGCGATATGTTCGGCGGAGGCGGCCGTAGCACTCGCCGCACGACCGTTCAACGCGGCTCGGACCTTCGCTACGACCTTGAGATCACGCTCGAAGAAGCCGCCGCCGGCAAGGACGAATCGCTTCGGATCCCACGTCTTGAGACGTGCGTTGAATGTTCCGGCTCGGGTGCCGAAAAGGGAACCACCGCCGAAACCTGCGCAACCTGCAGCGGTGCGGGACAGACGCGTTACAGCCAGGGATTCTTCAGCGTGATGCGGACGTGTTCGACGTGCCGCGGCCAGGGGAAGATCATCAAGACGCCTTGCACGAAATGCCGTGGGGCCGGCCGCGTCGAAAAAGAGAAGAAGATCGAGATCAAGATACCGGCAGGCGTCGAGACGGGTTCGCGTCTGCGTGTTTCGGGCGAGGGCGAGGCCGGCGTCGGCGGTGGGCCGTCGGGCGATCTATACGTCGTTCTGCACGTAAAAGAACACCCGCGTTTTGAGCGTCAGGCGGAGAATCTTTATTCCGCCGAGCCGATCACATTCGCACAGGCTGCGCTCGGAGCGGAAATTTCGGTCGGCACGCTTGATGGCGAAGAAACGCTTAAGATCCCTCCGGGCACGCAGACGGGCACGGTCTTTCGCGTCAAAGGGCAGGGAATGCCGAATCTTGGCGGCCGCGGCAAGGGCGATCTTTTCGTCGCGGTTACGGTCATAACGCCGAAGACGCTCTCAAAAGAACAGCGTAAGGTCCTCGAACAGCTCGCCGAGGTCGAAACCAAAGATTTCTCTGATCCGTCCTTTGTTCAGAAGGTTCGAAATATCTTTGGCTAGATGCACGTCGGCACGAAAAGAATGATCTCTAACGAGGAATTTCGTCGGGCAATGAGCCATTTTGCAAGCGGCGTTACGGTCATCACGACGCGTGATGCCGCGGGCGCGCCTCACGGGATCACTGTCAGCGCGTTTTGCTCGCTTTCCGTCGAACCGCCGCTCGTCCTCGCCTGCATCAACAAGATGACGGGTAGCCACTACGCGTTCATCGAACGCCGTGCATTCGTCGTACACATTCTCGGCGAGCATCAGCGGCACGTTTCCGAGCAATTCGCTGAACCTCTATTGGATAAGTTCGCAGGGATGCCTTTGCAGGAGACGGAAAGCGGACTTCCCGTGATCACGGGAGCTCTCGTAACGCTCGAATGCTCGCTCGTACAGAATTACGATGGCGGCGACCACAGCATTCTCGTCGCCGAGGTCAAAAGTTCGACCGTCAACGACGCAAAACCGCTGATCTACTTTCGTGGAGATTATAGGCTGATCGATCTCGGGGATTAGGAGAGTTTTGCCTTTACTGCCTCGCTGACCATTTTGCCGTCAGCGGATTTGCCCGCAAGACTCGCCAACGCGGCCTTCATCACGGCACCCATTTCTTTCATCGACGACGCACCTGTTTCCGCGACCGCTTTATCGACCGCGGCATTGATCTCTTCCGGCGTGGCGGCTTTCGGCAGATAGACCTCGATCACTGCAATCTCCGCCGCCTCTTTTGCAGCAAGCTCGGTACGCCCGGCCTTTTCGTATTGCTCGATCGAATCCCGCCGCTGCTTTACAAGCGATTGCAGCGTCTTTGCCGCCTCTTCGTCGGTCAATTCACCGCCCTTCTCGATAAAGCGGTTCATCAACGCGGCCTTCACCATCCGCAGAACGCCAACGCGCTCCGTCTCCTTCGCTTTCATCGCCGCGGTCAGGTCAGAAACTATCGTGTCTTTCAGAGATGCCATACTGAGTTCAATAGTAGCGCACAACGTCGCCTCGCCGCTCGATCACTGAAAAAGAAAACGGCAGCCCTGCCGCCGTTCTGCATCCATCTAATTACTAACTATCTAATTATTAATCAATAATTAGTTTTGACCGTCGCGGTTGTTCGATCCGACTTCCGGGAACACTAAAAGCTTCTCTTGAAAAGGTACGAGGCCTTTATGAAGAACGTGCGGCCGTTGCCGTGGAAACCGGGCTCGAGTTGCCTTGTGTAAGGGTTTCGTCCGTTATAGCTCAGGTCGTCGCTGTAGCCGACATATAGGGCAGTGCCGGGTTTTGGCGTCCAGCCCATGACGATCTGGGGCCTGAAGCGCTTCGCAAGCGTAGAATAGTCGAGCCGTGCGCGTACCCAGATATCCCGTGTAAACTGATACGTCGTCCGTGAGCTGAAGATATTGTCATCAAAAGCGACAAGTCCCGTATCGTAGCGTCTCAAACGGCTCTTATCGAACGAGAAATCCGTCCGAAGGGCAGTTGTTGGCCGATACTGCACGAATGCGCTGATCGTGAGGGCGGTTCCGGGCCCCGGATAGAGCGGCGCGTTCTGTCCGAGGAGCTGTGCGGCGATGCTTGCTCGCGGAAAGTCGCCTGCGCCGAAGTCATAGTCCATCGTGCCCCACGTATTGTCGAATAGGAGATTGAACGAGAGCTGTTTGATCGGCGTTGAGGAGGCGCGTATCTGGATCGCCTTCATTGGTGCCGACCGTTCGCTGCTTGGCCCAAAGAATGCACCTAGCCGCGTCGGAGTTCTCATCGGGCCGAACTCGTGTTCGAAAACCCGCTCATAACCCTGCTGGAGCGCAAGCGTTATGTTCGAATTCTTCTGCAGATTTACAGAAGCTCGGATCTCGCTCATTCGACGCTGAGTGCGTCCCTTCCAGTCAAAGTCGACGTTCGAAGCAAACGCGATCTGCTTACTTACGATCGTTGCCTTCGGCTTTGGATCGGTCCTATACCGCATAAAAAGGCCCGCACCATTCGTGTCAGTCCGGTTCGTATAGCCGACATCCGCGCGGTAATCGGATGAACGCCCTTGAACGACAAAATTCATATAGAAGTTCCGCCCTGCCCGCTCAATCCAACCGCTGTAACCGACGCCATTCCCGGTGCGATAGTCAACGCGGTCGGTCTTCGGGTCGTAGAAGAAACCCCGCGTGTGCGTGCCGATCGCCTGGAATTCGAAAACGGTCTTTTTATCGAATCTCAATCTGCCGTCAAAGCCGCCTGTATGATTGTGGCGATCGACGAAGTTGTACGTCGTCCCGAATAGGCCGAAGTTGCTCTCGCGGCCGATATCGCGCTTGTAACGCACGACACCGATGTCGGCGTTCCGGTCGATCAGCCTTCCCGCCGGGCAGTAGCGCGTCGGATCGCCGGCGTGAAGCGCCGAGCATATCTTGTAGGATTCGCGTTCGTCCTTCGAGAAATTGCCCGGCGCCTTGTCGCTCGCATAGATCAGGCCGAACGTGTTCTTGCCGGTCTTGCCCGTGAGTTTCGCGGCAATGTCGGGATCGACGATGCTGCGGGTATTGACGAGGTCCATCGGGCTTTGGAACATATCGATGCGTTCAAGGAAGAAAGGACGCTTCTCGGGATAAAAGATCGGAAACCTCTGATTTGCTGATGTTACGGGAGCGTCGGCTTCGACCTGTGCGAAATCCGGATTGTATGCAAAATCCAAGGTCGTGTTCGGTGTGATGCCGAATTTTGCGGTAAAGCCGATGTCTGCCTTAACGCCGTCATTGACGTAGCGTCCCGCGGGATCGTTGTTGAAGGAGTAGCGCGAGCGGCGTCCTGACTGGCTCAAGGTAATGGTCGGGCTGATCTCAAGCGTACGCTTTTCGGAAATGTCCTCGATGCCGGTGATGTGCCCGGCCTTGCTCAAATTTCCCGAAACGCTACGGTCATCGGGCATCCATGAATCGAGTTCATTATTGTTCCACTTTGCGCGCCTGTAAAGTTGCAGGCCCCAATTCTTTCCTTTGCCGATCGCATATCGAAGCGACTGGAACGGAATCGCGATCTCCACGGTGTAGCCGTTGTCGGTAAGCACGCCTTTAGACTGCATGACGATGTCCACGCTGTAATCTTCACCGCCGGCCTCAGCATATGTGCCATCGGCCTGTATCCCGAACGGATTGAAAAAGAGAGCGTATGCACGCTGCTTGTCGTTGAATGTATCGAGAAAGAGGCCGACATAATCGTCTTGAAAGATCTCGTCGCGGCGTGAGACGGTCGCGCGTATTTTGTCCTTGTCCTGCGTTACGCGAAATGCGATGTAGAGCGTCGTTTTGTCGTACGCCATCATCGCCTCGACCGGACTGCTCGGTGCAATATTGTCGCCCGGCTGCGTTTGCACAAAGTCCGAGAATCGGGCTGCCGATCGCCAAACCTCGTCATTGAGAACGCCGTCGATCACGGGCTTTGCCTCGACGAGCGGGATATTCACCGGAGCGGTTTTGGGCGAAGGATCGCGGTGTTTACCGTCCTTTTTTGGCGGTATGTTTTTCGATACCTCGACAGGCCCGTCCGCCGTGCCTTGGGCCGATATCAACGAACTTAGTGGAATGAGAAACAGCAGGATCAGGATTAATGCCTTCATATTTATTAATGGAGACCGTCGTATTTGGCGTCTTCTCAAATGGCAGGCATCTCTCGAAATAAGAAGGTTATGAAAAAGAGTTCTGCCGGCCTTTTCTCTCTGTATGTGTGCCCGAGCGAGTCCGGGCGAAAAATTCCTTAACGGTCTCGTGAAGGGAAACACCGCAGAGCGGAAGGTTGTGACAGAACGGCTCTCAAAAAATTTTCGAATTTTGCGACTGCGTGCTAAGCTTTGATACTTTGCGTGTATGAAGATTCGTTGGCGTTTTGGTGTTATCGCGGGGCTTTTCCTTGCCCTTTTTTCGCTGTATCCGCAGTTGAACCTGATCTACTTGCGCGGCGGCGAATACAACGGACACTACGCTTACAACGACATCGACGAGGTCGCATACGCATCGTACGTCCACGCCTTGATCGATGGCCGCCCGCGAAAGAATGATCCGTACACCGGGCGTGATGATTCACCGGATCATCCGCAGCCTGAATCGCTTTTCTCGATCCAATTCGCTGCTCCTTACACGATCGCTCTACCCGCTCGCCTTTTGGGCATCGGTACGCCGTGGGCGCTCACGATCGCAGGAGCCGTTGCGGCATTCCTCGCTGCATTCGCCGTCTTTTGGATCGCACGAATGATCGTCCCGAATGATTGGTTCGCGATGGCAGCAAGCCTCGTTACGCTCGTCGGCGGTGCGGTTTTCGCCGGCGAAGGCGCGATGAGCGAGGTGTTCTTTAACGGGTTTTCGTATCCGTATTTCCCGGGATTCAGGCGGTACATACCTGCGTTGGCGTTCCCGGCATTCTTCCTTTTCGTCGGCCTCGTGTACAAACTCGTGTCGAACGAGGAAAGGAAGAGTGCGGCCGCCTGGCCCGCCGTATTTGTCGCGATCGCGGCATTTTCGTACTGCGTTTTTTCGTACTTTTACGTTTGGACAACGACCATCGCGTGGGCAGGCTGCTTCGGTTTGCTATTTGTCTTTTTCCTGCCGGATGTCTTTAGGAAGGTCTGGCTTCCGGTAAGCGCGGCCGCCGTCGGCTGCGGACTTGCGTTGATACCATACGCAATTCTGCTCTCGCATCGCTCGACGACAATGGACGAGGTCCAACTGCTTTCGGCAACGCATGCACCCGACCTCTCGCGTCCGCCCGAGTACGTCGCCGGATTTGTCGTGATCGCCATGATCATCGGCTTGCTTGTAAAGGTCTTCGATCCGCGGGACATGCGTGTGCTCTTCGTGCTGTCTCTTGCGTTGAGCGTTTTCGTCGTTTTCAATCAGCAGGTCATCACAGGCAAATCTTTGCAGCCGATACACTATCAGGTCTTTATCGGTAATTACGTTGCAGGTCTCGCATTCATACTCACGCTCGGACTACTCGTTCGCGCCGACCGTATCGAACGCGCAAAGGCCATTACGGCGGCTTTTGCGACCGTTTCACTCATCGCCGTGGGTTGGGGATTTGTCGAGTGTTTTTACACGGTCCGAGTGCTCGACGACGTGAACGTTCTGCGCGATCAAGCATATCCCGTTGGCCGCCGCCTGACCGAGATCGCGAGCGGCGATGCGGATGCACATTCAAAGGTCATCCTGCCTTTCGACATTGCGGTCGGCGACGACCTTCCGACGATCGCACCGCAGGGCGTGCTCTGGGCAAGGCATCAGCACGTCTTTGCGGGCGTTTCTTGGCAGGAGAACAAGGAACGCTATTACCAATATATGTATTACACGGGCGTCGATCCGGAAGAGCTTGCTGCCTCGATGAAGTCCGGTCGGGACTTTGTTTCAGTGATCGCTCTTTTTGGCTGGGGACGGCACACGGACCGTTTGAGTGCGGATTATAAGCCGCTCACCTACGCCGAACTCGATCACGAAGCCGAACTTTATGCCGACTATCTCGTTCATTTTGACCCCAGAACGGCAGGCAATCGACCCGTTGATCTAGCCATCGTCCGAGCCGATGAGGAGCCGGATTGGACGAACGTCGATCGTTGGTATTCGCGCGACGAAGGCGAGCGGGTTGGTGATTTTATTCTCTATAAGCTTCAGCTCCGGCAATAAAAAAGCCGCTTCAAAAGAAGCGGCTCGAGATTGTATTACTGTTTGAATTAAGTATTGCTATTCTAGGCGGCCAGGAGGTCGTTCGACGTTTCGGCGAAGACCCTTCTGCCGTTGATCGCGTCGTCGATGATCTCTCGGACCGCCGACGCATCGGGATTTACGTCCATCCGCGCACACGCGCGTAGGTGTCTGATAATACCCTCAGTTGCCATCTCAAGCGGCTCGCCGGCAAGTTTTGTATATCGGCGGGCTTGGATGTGGTCGATCTGCAGGACCCGATCCTGCAGAGTTACTGGTCTAGCTGCTGCCACTTTAATGTTCTCCTTCTGTGATAAACGGTTTTGCTCAAAAAAATACGAGAAAACCATAAAAGCTGAACGCGCGCGGGTACATTTCCCGAGCCTATTGCTACCGTTTCCGGCTTCAACTCAACTTGTGAATCAATGATATCAAAAACAGGCGTGCGTGTCATCACTTTTTTTGCCCGAAAAGTGGTCAAAATGCGTTCAAATTGAAAAAAATCAAGGACTCGCACATACAAGATGTACGGGTCCCTGAATTTTTCGCTACCTTATCAGGTATTTACGCGACAGAATCTTTCATCGCTTTGCCGAGTGAGAACTTGACGGTCGTCTTCGCCGGGATCTTGATGGTTGCGCCGGTCGCCGGGTTGCGTCCTTCGCGGGCCTTACGATGCGTTTTCTTGAGCTTGCCGAAGCCGGGAACGGTGAATTCACCATTCTTCTTAACTTCCTTGACAGCCATTTCGGCAAGAGCATCGAAAAGGTTTTTAACATCGGCTTTCTTGCAGCCGCATTTCTCAGCGAGGGTGTTAACGATTTCCGTTTGGGTCATACGAGCCATAGTTTTTTAAGTAACCTCCAAATTGGTTGTGAAATAAGGAATCCCTTTGAATAAGGATAACGCTCAGCTCCGGTCAGAGATCAGATCTCGCTGTGTCCCGAAGCCATCGATGAATCGCGCCTCTAGTGCCGCCGTCGGCCAAATTGGTCGGGGCGGCAAGATTCGAACTTGCGGCCTCACGGTCCCAAACCGTGCGCACTACCAGGCTGTGCTACGCCCCGCTAGGGATCATCTTGGGAACGAATCCAAGTGTCGAATTCTAAGGCTAGAGATTGCCGACGTCAAGTCAAAGTGCCCAAAAACGTGCGTAAATACGGGATAATTTGCAAAATTGCCCTTCCGCGGTGGCTTAAACCCCCTTTTTCCGCGGATGACATCTCGGCGAAGGTCTTTGAAAAACCCTCAGGCACGAAGATCGGATCGTAGCCGAAACCGCCATTTCCGCTCGGCGAATCGGACACGCTTCCGCTTACGACGCCTTCGCTCTCTGCGACGATCTCTCCATCGGCGGCGGCGAGCGCGACCGCGCATTTGAAGCGCGCAGCTCGCGATCGGGTCTTGCTTTGCTCCATTTCGCTCAGGAGCAGCTCGATTTTTTCCGAGAACGTCTTTGCCGCGTCGCCGCCGTATCTCGCAGACAAGACGCCCGGCCGCCAACCGAGAGCCTCGACCTCGAATCCTGAATCATCTGCAAGTGTGGGCATGCCTGACTGCCTTGCGTACGCGGACGCTTTCAGCCGCGCATTCTCGGCAAACGTCTCGCCCGTCTCCGCAACATCTTCGAACGGGCCAACGGCGTCAAGCGGAACGAGTTCGACCCCGAGCCCGCCGAGCATCTCGTTCAACTCGGCAACCTTGCCGCGATTCGCCGTCCCGAGCAGAAGTTTCGTCTTTTCCATATTTTTTCGCCTTCAATAGCGAATGATAACCAGATTATTCTTGCAAAAACAGGCTGTAAATTGCGATAATTACTCGACGCACGTTTTTTAGCGTGCTTCCCGCTTTTGGACAATTTCCCCTATTCCCTCGTCGATTTCCTGACGGGAAGAAGATAATACATTGACTATCGGAATAATTGAGAACGACGTTGAAGCCCCGGTTTCTGACGCTGGTAATTTCGCATCAGCGGACAGCTTTACACCGGCTCCCGTGAACGTCTCGCAGGTTGTGCTCGAAACGGCTCGTTGGCTTGGCGGCATCGATGTTTTTGCGTCGGCCGGCGGCAGGCCGTTCGCCGACCTTCGGACGGGAATTGCCGATAGCGACCTGAGCAGGGAAGCGCGCATCTTGTCCGCCACTCTTCGCCGAACGGCTCATAACGTCTTCCTGGTCCTTCTCCATACGAGTTCTGCCAAGGATACCGCGGCGAAAACTTTTGGCATCGGCCGTGCCGATCTCCTATCGCTTTCGCAGGCGATACGCAGCGAACTTTTCCGCCTCGACACAGCGCTCCGGGGCGACACGATCACTGCCGCCGAATTCCGCTTTGTCGCTGACGCTCTGCTAGAGAGACTCCGAGCTGAGCCGGCGTACGTCAACCTGGTTTCGCTTGTCGATCGCGAGACCACCGATAATCTTCCAAAGACGGTTGCCGCATTTGTCCGGGGCCGAGAGCCGTCGCCGATCGTTGACACGATCGCTCTTTTCGGCAGAGTTTTGGCCGTGCTCGATCTCGTCGGCGGAATGCTCGAGAAGGACGAGCCGCTAAAGCCCGCGGTAGTGCTCTTTGCAAAAGCTCATGCGATGACCGGCGAGCTGATCGACCGTCTGAACCGCCGCGTCCAGCGTATGGGCGAAGCCGGAGGTGCTGTTACCGATTCTCTTGACGGTGCGTCCTATACCGCCGCTGTCGAACTTAAGAAGGCGGTCGCTCAGGAGCTGCTGGGGATTATGTCCACGCGTTCTCCTGTCGGTGTTTATGCGCGCACAGAGGCCGCTTACGCACAGCTCAGCGAGAGCTTTCAGCAGATCGTAACCGTACTCTCGCGCGACCTCGACGCGTCGGTCGATCCGAACGAGATGTTCCCGAATTTTGCGGCAAAGCTCGAATATTCGATCCGTCTCCGCAACGAACTTCATTCGATCGCAAGGCTTGCGCGTGCCGCCGAAGAGAACTGCGAGAAGAAGACGACCGAGGCGCTCAACGCAAGATTGAACGAATTTGCCGCAAGCTCGATACGCTTCCTTTTCTACAAGGACATTGAGACCTTCGAGCGATTTATCGAAGAGATCCGCGTTACGCGTCAAACGAAAGACCTCGTTCCGATCATTCACCGATTCGGCGCCTACCTCGAGACGCTTTTCGCACAGGTGAATATGCGTTCTGTGCTCGAGGGCCATCCTTTCGAGGCTCAGTAACATCATTGCGAACGCAGCGTCGCAAGTGGTCGTTTGAACAGAACGTCAAAGCTTGCCGCAACGCCGACAACGCTCACCAGCACCGCGGTTGCAAGCACGCCTCCACAAAATACAAGCCAATCGAATCGCCAGCCGATCTCCATCAAGTAACGGCACACGACCCAAGACATCGCGGCTGCGAACGCACTGCCGAGAACGCCCGCCAGCGAGCCGACGAGCGCGTATTCGGCAAAGAGCAGCGCGGTCAGCTGACGGCGGTTTGCACCGAGTGCTTTTAAGATCGAATGTTCATAGACGCGCTGTGATTTTGTAAGTGCGATCGAACCGATAAGGATCATGATCCCGCTCAAGATCACAAATCCGCCGACCACCGAGATCGCGAGAACAAAATTCGCGATCATTTTTTGCACCGCCGCAAGCACATCGTCAACATCGATGACCTGAACATTCGGAAACTCATCAAGCACCGCACGCTGCAGCTTTTGCCGGACGATGGACGGCGTGTGCTTCAGGATGCTCGCGGCAAATGTCTGCGGTGCCGTCTCGAGCGTTCCCGGTCGGAAGACGAAGACAAAGGCCGTGCGTGCCTGCTTTACGTCGATGTTGCGTATGTTCGCGACGCGCGCCGTGATCGGCCGCCCGGAGATCTCGAAAGTGATCGAATCGCCGGGCACAATTTTCAGGCGCTTCGCCATATTCTCTTCGACCGAAACCTGCGGCTCGTCGTCACGTTCCGGCCACCATTTGCCGTCAATGATCTTTTCGTATGGGGCGAGGTCCTGCCGCGAGGTTATCGCGAATTCACGCCCGATCTGTCCGGATTGACGTCGAATTTCGCGATCGCTCCAATCGATCGGCTCGCCGTTCACATATGCGAGTCTTGCACGTGTGATCGCGATGACCTCCGGATTTTCAGACGCCCGGCCCTCGATCATCGACGCAAGCCCGTCCACCTGGCTCCGCTGAATATCGACGAAGAACATGCTCGGCAGCTTGCTGCGTTCCGAAAAGTCGAATTCACGAAGCAGATTCCCAGCGATCATCTGCACGCCCAATACAACGAATGCCCCGAGGCCGACCGTGAGCAGTACGACCCGCGTCTGATTGCCGGGTCGATAGAGCGAGTTGATGCCTTGCCTGAGCGAGAATGAATTGATCCGCCGCAGCTTCCTCAGCAGATAGGTGAAAATTCCCGCTGCCGAATAAAGTATCGCCGACGCGACGCTCAACCCGATGAGAAAATACGCACCGACCTTGAAAGATCCTGCCTGCCAGACGGCAAGAGCCAAAAGGCCGAGCAGCATCGTCAAAGCGATCGCCCAACGCCCCCGGTCGAGCCGCGAGACCGTCGTATTATTCGCGTCGTGCAGAAGGACCTTCGGGCGGATCGTGCGTATCTGTACGAGCGGCAATGCAGAGAAGAGCAGCGAGATCGCAACCCCGAGGAAAAGCCCTTGCAGAGCCGTCTCGAACGGCACGCCGAACGACATCTTCGCCGGCAAGCTTTCGGAGAAATTCCATTTCGCTGCAAGCAACGCGGCCTGCCCGAGAAGGATCCCGAAGAGGCTGCCGATGAGCCCGAGGACGAGCATCTGCAGGAGATACACGCCGATCACTCGACGTCCGCTTGCGCCGAGGCATTTCAATATCGCGATCGTCTTGCGCTTTTGCTCGACGAAAGCGCGTGCGACGTTCCACACGCCGATGCCGCCGAGCACTAGGATCAAAAGGCCCGTGAGCGCGAGGTAATCCTCCATCCGTGTGAACTGTTCGCCAAGGTCTTCCTGCTGCTCGCGATAATTTGCAACCGTGACCGCATCACCCGAAAGTGCGTCGCGAAGTGCCACGGTCAACGCCGTCGGATCGTCGATCGTGCGAAGCAAAAGATGACGCCGCACGCGCGCCGTCTGTGCGAGGCCCGATGCATCGAATGCTCTTTTGGAGATATAAACGCGGCCGCCAAAACGCATGCCGCCCGTGCCGCCAGGTTCTTCAGAAAAGATACCGGCTATCTTGAATTCGTGCTCGCCGATCTTGATCTTTTCGCCGACGCCAACGCCGAGGTCCTCGGCGGTCAATTGCGAAATGACCGCGCCGTTATTTTCAAGCAGCGACGCCTCAAATCTGCTTCCGTCCGACAGCCGGAAATCACCAACGAGCGGAAACGTGTCCGTAACGCCGCGTAGATCGACGAACTTCACGGCCTGCTTCGCCGGATCCGACGGACGCGCCATCACGTTGGCCGTGATCGTCTCGCTCCTGCCGTCAACGATACCCGCGGCCTTGACCGCCGTCTCGATCTTTTGGACGACGCTCGGCGAAAGCTCATTCGTCGAGGAAATATCGATATCTGCCGTGAGAAGCGCTCGTACATCCGTGCCGACCACAGCCTTCAAATTCTTTATGAGCGAACGAAGAGCGACGACCGATCCCACGCCGATCGCGATCGCAAGGAACGACACGAGAAGCCGCCGTGATGACGACGGAAGCTCGCGTGCGGTCAATGTTAGGACGAAACTCATTCGCTTCTGTTAGCTATTTTTCACTCTCCCGAAACGACCTTGCCGTCCGAAAGGACGATCCTGCGGTCTGCTCGTTCGGCCAGATGCTGGTCGTGCGTAACGAGCACGAGCGTAACGTTGTTCTTCTCCTGCAGGCCGAGCATCAGCTCGAAGATATGCGTCCCGTTCTTCGAATCGAGGTTGCCGGTCGGCTCATCCGCGAGCAGTATCTTCGGCGAGTTTGCGAACGCACGTGCGATGGCAACTCTCTGCTGTTCGCCGCCTGAAAGTTCGTGAGGGTAATGATGCCCGCGGCTCGCGAGATCGACGCTTTCGAGCAGCATTTCGGCTCGTGCACGCGAGTTCGGGTGGCCCGCGATCTCCATCGGGATCAGAATATTCTCAAGCGCCGTCAAACTCGGGATCAGATGGAAAGATTGAAAGACGAATCCGATCTTTTCGCTTCGGATCGCAGCCAGCCTCTCTTCGCTCGCGCTCGAAAGGTCCTCGCCATCGACGCGGATCTCGCCCGATGTTGCTGCGTCGAGGCCCGCGATCAGCCCGAGAAGCGTTGATTTTCCGCTGCCGGAAGCACCGGTGATCGCGACGAATTCGCCTTGCGCGATGTCGATCGAAACATCGTCGAGGATCGTTAGGTTTGAGGCCCCGGAAGGGACGATCTTTGAAACGTTTGAGAGAGTTATCATTCGAAATTTACGGTCGCTTTTATTCGTTGTTTCATCTTAGCTTGCACATTTGCGGGCAACAAGTTCCAATAAATCAAGCTCTTAGAGCAATACGATGGCACGAAAGCTCTTGATCCAAATATCTTCTGCGTTGCTGCTCGCTGCGGCGTTTACGCTCCAATCTGCCTGCGGTTCGCAGAACAATGCCGCCACTCCCGACGACCGGCTGAACAAGCCTCTTGCCACGCCGAAGACCGACGAGAACCGCCCGAAGATCATCGCGTTCGGCGACAGCCTGACCGCCGGTTTCGGCCTGACGGAGAAAGAGTCCTACCCGAATCTCCTCCAGCAGATGCTTCAACAGGATGGCTACGATTATGAGGTCATTAATGCCGGTGTTTCGGGCGACACGAGCCTAGGCGGCCTCGAACGCGTCGATTGGGTGCTTGCCGCTCCGAACGTTCGGTTTATGATCCTCGAACTCGGTGCCAACGACCTTCTTCGCGGCGGCCCACCCGCAAAAATGCGTGAGAATCTCGAAACGATCATTCAAAAAGCGAAAGCAAAGAATGTTCGCGTTCTCCTTTGCGGCATGATCGCTCCGCCGACCATGGGCAGCGATTATCAACGCGAATTCAACGCCGTTTTTCCCGACCTTGCGGCAAAGTACAAACTCACCTATCTGCCTTTCCTTCTCGAGAACGTCGCCCTCAACAAGGACCTCAACCAGGCCGACGGCATTCATCCGAACGCCGAGGGCGAAAAGATAATGACGGCCAACGTTTACGCCGCTCTGAAGCCAATGCTGGCGGCAAAGGTCCCGTAATTTTTTTTCATATGTAATTTGGGTCATATTTTGCCCGCGGCGGGCGAAATATCATTGCGGGCATAAGGAGACCTATAAAATGAACGATCTGGCAACCCGAACCGTTCGAGAGATCGCACTCGAATCCCCACTTACGATAAGCGTTTTTCAGAATCACAACCTTGATTTCTGCTGCGGAGGCCGTGTGCCGCTTGCTGAGGCCTGTGCAAAGGCTGGCATCGATACTGATATGGTCCTAAATGACCTTGCGGCCGTCTTTGCCCGGGAGCTGACGCCCGAAGAGAGATCCGCCGAGCAGAAAAGCGCGCAGGAATTGATCGAGCACATCGTGTATACGCATCACGATTTCACGCGAAGTGAGATCGCTCGGCTCATTCCTCTTGCCGAGAAGGTTGCGGGAAAACACGGTGAGCACCGCCCCGAACTTCTGAAGATCCGCGACATCACGGTTACGCTGGGTGCCGAGCTGAACACGCATATGCAGAAGGAAGAAATGATGCTCTTCCCGTATATCGGGAGCCTCGAGCGAGCCTTGAAGGCACATCGAATGGCGCCGTTTCCGACCTTCGGCTCGGTGAACAATCCGATCCGGACGATGATGCTTGAGCACGACCAGGCAAACGATATGCTGAAGCACATCCGTTCGCTCTCTTCCAATTACACGCCGCCCGAGGGTGCCTGCCCGAGCTACATTGGCCTTTTCGCGGGACTTGAGAATCTCGAAAAGGATTTTCACGTCCACATCCATCTTGAGAACAACATCCTTTTCCCGCGAGCGATCGAGATGGAAGAGCAGGTCTTTCGCGATCTCGATTGAGCATCCTGCACATCGAGACGAGAAGCCGCGGCCGGTATTTTCCGGCCGCTTTTTCGTGTGGTTCGCACAAAATGACGAACATCGCGGCTATTGGCTCCGCAACGGATATCGTTTCGCCGCTAGGGCCGTCCTGAGGCATTCGGCAGCGAGGCAAACTGCGCACGAGAGGTAAAAGTTTGATAAAATGTCGGATACTCTCACGGCCGAATATGTAGGAGTGAAAGATCAGTATGTTCAGCGATAATTTTCGAAGGGGCGAGTCGCAGGGTGGCGGAAAAACGGGCTCACGGGCCCTCTCGAAGGCTGCTGACCTCGGGTGGAAGGCATTCCAGTTCGTAAACCGTGCCATTCCCGAAGGCGAGTCGATCCAGCCGAATTGGGCTGCCGAGCCGTTGCTCAAGTCGTACGAGCGGACGGCTCCGCCACTCGGATTCCCGAGACAGACGGATAGTCTTTGCCCGGCGTGCGTAAAAAGTGTACGCAACGGCGTCATCGCCGGGGACATCCCGCTCGAGATACTGATGGATTCACATCCCGGCGAGATCAAGGCCGAGATCCTCGAGGAGAACGGACAGGTGATCATCCGGAAGACCTGCCCGACGC
>JABARP010000004.1:0-31098 GCA_019186825.1 Pyrinomonadaceae bacterium | reverse complement strand
GCGGGTCGAGTCCCTTTTCTTCGGGCGTGATTTCCGTTCGTCCGGGGAGGGGCACATTCATCACCACGGAACGAGCGATATCAAGTTCGGCCGCGGAGCGGTGCTGACGGTCGATCTTACAAATCGCTGCAATATGATGTGCGATCCGTGCTTTATGGACGCGAATCAGGTCGGCTATGTTCACGAACCGACATTTGATGACATCAAGGCGATCCTCGACCGCGCGGTGTCATTCAAGCCGAGACGCCAGATCATCATCCTTTTTTCGGGAGGCGAACCGACGCTCTCGCCGTATTTTCTCGACGCCGTCGCGTATGCAAAAAAGATCGGTTTCTATCGGATCCTCGCAGCAACCAACGGCATTCGTTTTGCCGAGGACCTCGAATTCTGCAAAGCGGCGAAGGCTGCGGGACAGCACGGCGTTTACCTTCAGTTCGACGGTACAAATGAGGAGGACAATAAACACCGCGGCGTCGGCAACCTTTTTGACGTAAAGCTCAAGGCGATCGAGAATCTTGCCTCCGTCGGGATCAAGGTGACGCTTGTAACGACGATCGTGAATTCGTGGAACAATCACGGGATCGGCTCGATCGTGAAGTTCGCCGCACAGAACATCGACAAGGTGCAGACGATCGCATTCCAGCCCGTGTCGTTCACCGGCCGCGACGAGGATATCGCGGATGCCGACCGCCGAAAGCAGCGTTACACGCTTTCGGGGATGACGCAGGATCTCGAAACTCAGCTCGACGGAACGCTTCGTCCTCTGCGTGATTGGTTCCCGCTCTCGTCATATTCGGCTTTCACCTCGGTGATGGATATGCTTCAGGGAGCGGACGCTCCGTGGGGCTGGTCGTCCTGCAACTGCCATCCGAATTGCGGCATCTTCACGCTGCTTGTCGTCAATAAGCGGACCGGTGCGATGCGGTCGCTCTTTGAGTTCTTCAACTACGAACGTTTTATGAAGGACGTTGCGACGATCACCGATACGGCACGCGGCAAAAAACTTACGATGGCGCAGCTTGCGATGGCCATCATGCGGAATTATGACGCGGCGAACGCTCCGGAAGGCTTTCCCGTCTCGCAGATACTCAATCTTTTCAGGCCGTCGTCAACAAGCTCCAACAGCGACCGCAACGACCGGATGCAGGCCGAGAGGTCGGATGACGATGTTTGGCGTGTGCTTTGCGTGGAAGGGATGTGGTTCCAGGATCTCTTTACGTATGATTTTCGCCGGACCGAGATGTGCGTCATTCCGTACGGCACGCAGGAGGGCGAGATCAGCTTCTGTGCATACAATACGGGCGTCGGCTGGCGTCAGATCATCGAAGAGATGCACAAGACCGCAGGGCTCGCCGACTGGTACAAGGAACACGGCCGTCACGCTGTATATGCGAAGGGCCGCGAGGTGGAGAATATAGGGAAGACGCGTTCGCTCTCACTGCCGGTGATCGCAAAAGTGCTCGAAGAGGACCGCGCGACGGCGGCGGCAACCCCGTATCTTGTTGATGAATAGTCTGGTTTTTTCGAATATGCTCCACCGGCCGGCTCGCACGCTTGTGAGCATTGTCGGTATCGGCATCGGCATCCTGCTGATCGTTTTCACCGTCGGGCTTGCAAACGGCAGTTTGCGTGAGCGTGCAAAACGCGAGGCGAACATCGGAGCCGAAATTATGGTTCGCCCATCGGGCAGCATTGGCTGGAGCGGTGCCGAAACGCCGCGGCTTTCGGTCTCGCTCGCCGATGAGATCGAAAAGGTCGAGGGAGTTGACCGTGCGATTCCGATCATTCAGACGAGCGTCTCGGCGAAGGATTCCAATACGGGCAGCCGCATCCTCGAGGGCGTCGATCTTGATAGCTACTCGCAGGTTTCGGGCTTAACGATCGTTAAGGGACGTGCCTTTACGCCGGGCAGCGACGAGGTCGTGTCGGACGCGGCTTTTTTTGCACAGAAGAAGCTTTCGATCGGTGGAACGATGGAATTATTCGGCAGGCCGTTCACGCTCGTCGGAATTTATGAGCCAAGCGTCGGTGCCCGTATCAAAATTCCGCTCGACACGATGCAGAAGCAGTTGGACGGCGAAGGCCGTGCGACCGCGCTGCTCGTAAAGTTGAAGCCCGGGCAAAGCGCCGACGCCATCGGCGAGAAGATCCACAACGACTTTCCAAACACGCAGATCCTGCTCACCCGCGACCTCGAAGAACTCTATATGCAGGGCATTCCGGCCTTGAATGTTTTTTTGAACGTCGTTATCGGAATCGCAGGCTTTGTCTCGGCGCTCATCATCCTGCTCACGATGTACACGACCGTGAGCGAAAGGACGCGGCAGATCGGCGTTCTGAAATCGCTCGGAATGTCGAATTTTACGATCGGATGGACGATCGTTCAGGAAGCCCTTCTGATCGCGCTTGGCGGAGTTATTTTCGGTGTCGTCGCAACGATCATTTTGACCCTCGGGCTTACGAAATGGACGACGCTCACCGTGCAGATCGAGCCTAAAGTTGTCGCTGGAATTTTGGTCATCGGCCTTTTGAGCAGCGTCGTCGGAGCGCTTTATCCGGGCCTGAAAGCCGCGCGGCTCGATGCGGTTGAAGCCCTTAGTTTCGAATAACTTACGCGATCAGCGACAAAAGCTTTTCAAGGCCTTTTTCGACATCGCCGTCCAGGTGGACGCGCAGCAACCTGCGTCCGCGGTCCGCAAGAACCTGAAAATCCCCTCGCGCCTGAGCCTCTTTAACGACCCCGAAAGTATATTTCTGCCCCGGCACGGCGAGGTCTGCCGCATCGTCCGCCGTTATTTGCAGGAACACGCCGTTATTACCACCGCCCTTGTATGCCTGGCCGGTCGAATGCAGGAATCGCGGCCCAAAGCCGAGACAGGTCGCGGCACGTGAGCTACGAAGCACTTTTTCGCGAATGGCCTGCAAATGCTGCTCATTCGTCGAACTCATCTCGATGAATGCGAGGAGAGCAAAGTAATCGTCCGTGCCGATCGTGTCAAAATGAGCAGCGAGCAGCGACGCGACGTTTTTTTCCGTAACAGCATCGGCGAGCCTGCCCGCATGTTCCGCAGGTGCAAAAAGCTCGAACCCATCGCCCACAAAGAATGGAGCTTCTTCGGGCAACTTGCCGGTTTTCTCGTACGCGTCAGTAAGTTCGCGGGCCGCAACCTTCGCGGACTCAACATCGGGCTGGTTGAACGGGTTGATGCCCATTATCGAACCGGCGACCGCGGTCGCGAACTCCCAGCGGAAAAATTCCTGGCCGAGCGCATCGGCTCTGTCGATTCCGATTCGGATCGACGGGTGGCCGAACGCCGAGAATTCATCGTACTGAGCGTCGAGATTCGCATCCGCGTTCGGGCCGATGAAGGCAAATACGCGGTCTTTTCCGTAAACGGAAACCTCTTCAAGCGGTTCGCGATCGACGGGAATTATCGCGACGCCGTGCTTGCCGCTCGATTCGGCGATCAGCTGCTCAAGCCATGCACCAAGGTCGTAAAATTCCGGCGAGAGATGAAGCGTGAGTTTGTCGCGGCCATTGCGTTGACAGACGCCGAGGAGCACGCCGAGTTCCGCACCGGGATTATCGTTGACCGTTTCGGCACGGCAAGCTTGTGTCATCTTCTCCGCGTGCGTAAGGAACGCCTCGACGTCAATTCCCATACTTGCCGCGGCGGTCATTCCAAAGGCCGAGAGTGCGGAAAACCTGCCGCCGATCGAAGGCTTTCCGGAAAAGATGTATCTAAAGCCGTCTTGCTTAGCGAGCTTCTCAAGTTTCGAACCCGGATCGGTGATCGCAACGAACTGACGGCCTGCACTTTCGCGGCCTTTCCGCTTTTCGACGATGTCGAAAAAGTATTGGAGAAAGCAATTCGGTTCGAGCGTCGAGCCGGATTTGCTCGCAACGATGAAGAGCGTGTTGTCGATGTCGATCATCGACTCGACGGCCTTGATGCGGGCGGGAACCGTCGAGTCAAGGATGTGAAAATTCGTCTTGCCAAAGGTTATTCCGAGCACCTCCGGGCAAAGCGATGAGCCGCCCATTCCCATCAGCAGTACATCATTGAAGCCCGCGCTATTGATGTCCGCGAAAAAGTCCTTGTAGAGCGAGACGCGATCGAGCTCTTCGCGCGCGATATCGAGCCAGCCAAGCCATTCTGCCTCGTCCTCGTTCTGCCAGAGCGTCGCATCTTTTTTCCAAACGCGGGCAATCTTCTGCTCGTCATTCCAACTGTTTGTTTCTTTCTCGATCTTTTGTTCAAGGTCGGCGGGAAAGGAGATCTTCATCGTGTTGAGTGTCATGATTTTTACCTCTGCTCAAGCCAATCGAGCAGCATTTTTTCCTGCAGAAAGAACGCGTGTTGGGGTTGCGTTTTCTGCGTCATTGGCATTTTGAAAAAAACCGAAAGCTGTTCCTGGATGCCGAATTCACCGCGTTCGCGAGCCAGGTCCAGACAACGCGCGATCTCGATCGCAAGCGGTGCTGCGAGGATCGAATCGCGGCAGAGAAAGTTCACCTTTATCTGCATCTTCTGGCCGAGAAAGCCGCTTACGTCGATGTTGTCCCAAGCCTCTTTGTTGTCACCGCGCGGCCGATAATATCGAATATCGACGAGGTGATCTTCGACCTCGTAGCCGAGCATTTCGTCGAGAACGCTCGATTTCGTGCGGATCTTCGAGGCGAGCGATGCGTCGTTCGAAAGGGCAAGGCCGTCGCGATTCCCGAGTATATTGGTCGAATACCAGCCGTCGATGTGCAATGCCCGCGAGCGAAGCGCAGGCGCAAGCACCGTCTTGATGAATGTCTGACCGGTCTTGCCGTCCTTGCCCGCGAGCGGCACTTTTTTCTCGTTGGCGAATTCGATCAACGCAGGACAATCTGCCGAGACCGAAGGCGTAAAATTCGCATAAGGAACGCCTTCTGCGATAGCGGCATAGGCGTATAGCATCGCGGGCGAGATCTCAGCTGCGTTCTCATCGATCGCTTTTTCGAATGCCGCAAGCGTTGAGAAAACGGCATTGTCCTGGTCATTCAGAGCTTCGGTCGATGCGAGGTTTACGACGCATACTGCGTCGCATTGAGCGCGAAACTCGCGTATGTCGGCGCGAACCTGTTCGGCCGCGTCGCGAAGCTTCGCAAGGGAAATAATATTTGTTCCGCTGATATTCGAGAGGAAGCGTGTGTCGGCGATCGCGGGCCAGGGACGTTTTTCGGCGAGACCGGACGAGACCGCACCGAACTGTTTGAGCGTCAATACATCGTGAGTCTCGGCGGCAGCAGCAAGGTCGTTGTCAAAAAGGTCCCAGCCGGCGAACTCAATATCCGTGTAATCCGCAAGCTGTCCAAAGCCTGCGAGCGGCAATCCCGTCGTATCGATAGCATTCTGACGCAGGAGTTCGATGCCCGCTGCCATCGTGGTTCCAACCGCACCGCCGATGCCGACCACAGCGATGCCAAGTTTCCGTTTTGCCATAAGTATCTAGTTTATACCAGGGCGTAACGGGCTTACAATTTCGAGCGGGATCACTCTTTTGGACGAAGTTTCGCAAGCTCACGTTTTAAGAGCTTGCCCGTCGGCCCTTTTGGAATATCGTCGAGAAAGTGTATGCGTTTAGGGCACTTATAGTCCGCAAGGTGCTCACGGCAATGGTCGATCAGCTCCGCTTCGCTCGCCGTTTGTCCGTCACGAAGCACGACAAAAGCCTCAACTTCTTCGCCGTAAAGTTCATCCGGTACGCCGATCGCGGCGGCGGATGCAACAGCAGGATGCGTGAAGAGAACTTCGTCGATCTCGCGTGGATAAATGTTTTCGCCGCCGCGGATCACCATGTCCGATTTGCGGTCGGCAATGAAGTAGAATCCGTCCGCGTCACGATAGCCGATGTCGCCGGTGTGGAACCAGCCGCCGTCAAAAGCCTTCGCGGTCGCCTCAGGGTTATTGAAATAGCCGCGAAAGATATTCGGACCGCGAAGCACGATCTCGCCGAGTACGCCGTCACCGACCGGCTCGTTGTTCTCATCCCAAACCGCCATCTCGTTGCCGATCGGAAGGCCGCAGGAGCCCGGACGACGCTTCTTTGTCGGCGGGTTGAACGTCGAGCGGCAGGTCGATTCACTCAAGCCATAGCCTTCGATGACGAGGCAGCCAAAGGTCTCCTCGAAACGATTCAAAACCTCAGCCGGCACGGGTGCCGAACCGCACATCGCAAAACGAAGTGCGGCGATCTTTTCTTTGTCCGGCCGGCGTTCCTTCGCCAACAGCATCGAGAGCATTGTCGCGACCGACCCGAAAGAGGTGATCTCGTACTTTTCGATGATGTCCCAGAAGCGCGAGGCGGAGAATTTTGGGCTAACGACCGTTGAACCTCCGGCATACAGTGCGCTCATCGTCGTAACCGAAACGGCGTTCATATGAAAAAGCGGCATTAACGTGAGCAGGCGGTCGGACTCCGTAAAGCCGAGCCATTCGACGATCTGTCGGGCGTTCGCAATGAGGTTTCCATGCGTAAGAAGACAGCCTTTTGGCTTGCCCGTCGTGCCGGATGTGTAAATGATCACGGCGTCGTCGCCGGCTTCGATCTCAATTCCCGAAGCTACACTGTTTCGTGCTCCCGAAACCTCCTCGACCTTATCGAAAACGATCCGTTCGGGAGTTTTGCGGCCTTCGAGTTTCGGGAGAAACTCGCTCGCAACGAGCAGGAGCTTCGATCCCGAATTTTCGAGAGTCCATTCGATCTCTTCAGGCTTTAAGAGCGAGTTGATCGGGCCGGCGATCGCACCGAGCGTCCAGCAAGCGAAATACGCAACGATGTATTCGGGAGAGTTAGGCAGGAGCAGGCTAACGACATCACCTTTTCCAATTCCGGTTGCAGTGAGAAGTGTAGCAGTTTGGTTAACAACCTTGCCGAGATCAGCGTATGTCCATTCTCGCTCGTCAGATGAAGAAAAGAGGAAATCCTTCGCAGGGGCGGCCGCGATTCGATCTCTAAGAAGCTCTCCGATGTTCGAAAATTCCATCTTCCCTATGGCCTGCGGGTGGCACCGATCTCCTATCTACCTAGCTGAAAGATCAACCGAGGTACTACCCAAGTGGGCATGAAAGGATTATTATAGCCTGTCGAATTCGAAGACAACGGTTATTGGATCCAAAAAAAGGGGAGACAAAAAATAAATGTTGATGTGGAAGGATCAGCTGATCCGCTTAGTTATGCTTGGGGCTGCGACGCTTGCAGCTGTGTCAATTGGTTGTGGCGGGATCGGTGAGAGTGGCTCAACCGCGAATACTGCGGTCTCAAAAAATGCGAATGTGGGATCGACAAATGCTAATACATCGAACACGGCCACAGCGTCGCCAAGCTCAACTCCTACGCCGGGAGTTTCTCAAGCGACACCATCGGATACCTATCGGACGGCATATGAGTTTCGGAAGAATAAGGATGTCGAGGGCCTCAAAAAAGTCCTTTCGCCCGATGCACTTGATTTTCTGAAAATGCTCGGCGAAGCGAATAAGCCAAAGAGATCGCTTGACGAGATGATCTCCGACATGTTCGAAACCAAACAAGCCGATAAGGCCGAAGTAAGGAACGAAGTGATCAATGGTGACCGTGCAAGCCTTGAATACCTGACCGACGAGGGAACTTGGGAGACCATGGATTTTGATAAGATCGATGGCAAATGGTTCATAGGCTTTCCGAAGAACGACAAGCCATCTGATACGGACGACGACAAAAAATAGAAGGTCCGAGGCTTTTACATGATCGCGGGTCCGCGGGTTCGAAAGGTTGAACCGGCCGGACCCGCATTTTTTGCGTTTTGTGGAGCAATCTCATATATTCGAGCTGGCTTGGTTTACTTCCACTCGGAGAGCACTATGACAGTATATAGAAGCTTCATTAACGGAACTTGGATTGAGAGCACATCGGGAAAAAGTGTGCCGAATATCAATCCGGCGGACACGCGGGACATCATTGGTGAAAGCCAGCAAGCGACTCGCGAAGAGACGCGTCTGGCGATCGAAGCGGCATATTCCGCATTCAAAGATTGGCGGCGGACGCCTGCTCCGGCACGCGGCCGGATTCTGACGCGAGCCGTACGTCTGCTTGAAGACAACAAGGAAGAGATCGCTCAGTTGCTGACTCGCGAAGAGGGCAAGACCATCTCCGAGGCGCGCGGTGAAGTAGCGCGCGGCACGAACGTTGTCGAATTCTGTGCGGGCGAAACACGCCGCAATAACGGCGAGACGATCGCGAGCGAACTTCCTGCAAACTTTGCCTACACGATCAAGCAGCCGCACGGAGTTGTCGGCCTGATCACGCCATGGAATTTTCCGATCGCGATACCTTTGTGGAAGATCGCGCCTGCGCTCGCCGCAGGCAACACGATCGTCTTCAAGCCGGCGACAAACACACCTTCGACGGCGGTTCGGCTGATGGAGATATTTACGGAGGCTGGCGTGCCGGCCGGAGTGATGAATCTCGTACTCGGTTCCGGAAGCGAGGTCGGGGACGCGATCGCAGATCATCCGGCGGTCCGCGCAATTTCGTTTACCGGTTCGACCGAGATCGGTCTCAAGCTCTACGAACAGATCGCTCGCCGCGGCATTCCGTTCCAGGCAGAAATGGGCGGCAAGAATCCTGTCGTCGTTCTCGAAGATTGCGATGTCGATCTTGCTGTCGAGCACACGGCGTCGGGAGCTTTTGGTTCGACAGGCCAACGCTGTACCGCGGGAAGCCGTGCGATCGTACAGAGTTCGATCGCGGATGAGTTCGTCGAAAAACTAGTCAAACGCGCAAAGGCGTACAAGCTTGGAGCGGGTGCTGATCCTTCGACCGATATCGGGCCGAGTGTTGATGAACATCAATTCAACACGGTTCTCAAATATCTGGAGATCGGCAAAGAGGATGGCGCGACGCTGCTCTGCGGCGGCGGACGTGCGTCAGGTGATGGCCTCGAATATGGCTACTTCGTCCAGCCGACGGTCTTCGACAACGTGACCGCCGATATGCGGATCGCCCGCGAAGAGATCTTCGGTCCGGTCATCGGCGTTTTTCGCGTTAACGATCTTGACGAGGCGATCACGCTCGCGAACGATACGGAGTACGGGCTTTCGTCGTCGATCTTCTCGAACGACTACAACAACGTTACGCGCTTTGTCGAAGAGATCGAGAGCGGTATGACACATATCAATTCTCCGACGACCGGCGGTGAAGCTCACATTCCCTTCGGCGGAATAAAATCGAGCGGTATCGGCCCGCGCGAACAAGGCAGCACCTCGCTCGATTTCTATTCTGAAATGAAGGTGGTTTACGTCGATGCGACAGGGAAGAAACGCGAAAGTAATATATACTAGCCGTCGTAGTATCGACTTAACTCTCAGGAACAAAGAACAGTATGAAAATGAAGCTCACTCTCGCGGCTATAGCTGTATTTGTATTTGCGGCCGCAGCCTTTGCGCAGGATTATTCGACGCTTGCGGACGAAACATTTAAGTACGTAAAAGCGGGAACCTTCGGAAAGCCGAAGGTTGCGAAGAACGCGGCAAAGATCGCGCTTGCACAGGTGCGTGTGCATTTCAAGACAGTTACGTCCGCGAGCAAGTCTGCAAACAAAAATACTGCCGATGTTACCGTCTATCTCGATTCGGATCTGACGACGGGTGATCTTCAAAAGTTGACCAATGATTTTTACACTCGGCTCACGAGCAAACTCAATGCGATCGGGATCGAAACCGTGCAGTTCGATGCCGTCAAGCAAACTGAATACTACGCCGAGAAGCTCTCAAAACAAGAAAAAGAAAAAGGTGCGGATTTCGATGGGGAACGTGGCCAGGCGTGGGTTTCAATGAACGCATTCGACGGGCCGGTGTTCGTTCGTTGGGAGCCGGAAGGCACCGTCGAGATCATCGGATTTGGTCAGCAAAAGAAACTCGCGAAGACCGCTAAAACGACCGGTGCTGATCTGATGACGCTCGATGTGGTGCTCGATTTCGCGTCGATAATGCTCTCAGCTCAGGTCAAGCAGGACAGACAGGGCTGGTTCTACGGCGACCCGTATTTCCACTCCGATTACTCGATCGGCGGGCTGATGAATGTGACAAAAAGTTACATCTATATGGTCAATGAGGACAATGGATTCGACCAATATATGTCTGCCCAACCGATCGCCGAGCGTATCGGATTTGCTGACAAGCCCCGTGAGGATCCGTCGCGTGCTAATTACCGAGCGTCGCAGGCATTTGGCGATACGCGACATTCGTTCACGCCGCTGGTTATTCCGGCAAAGCGCGATATGTATATGATGGCGGCCGCAAAGGTGCTCGACCGATACGCCGATATGCTTGCCGAGAAGTTTCGCCTACTTCGCGGCGGTGCAAAATCGACGGAGAAACCGGCAGAGAAACCGGCCGATCGAACGACCCTCGCACAGGTTAACGAACAGGCGAAGAAAAACAACGAGGCGACACCCGTAACGACCCGCGAGATGAGGCAGGCCGCGGCAGACGCGATCAAGGCGAAGAAGTATCAGCTTGCGGCGGATTACCTCGAGAAGCTCACGGCTGCCGATCCGGAGAATTCAGTTGATTACCTCGTCAAGCGCGGTGCGATCTATCTCGACTATCTTAAGGATTACAAGAAGGCGATCGAGGTTTCCGAAGCCGTGATCAAAGCGTCGCCGCAGGAGCCCGCGGGCTATTACAACCGAGGCACGGCATACCTAAACCTGAAAGAATGGAAAAAGGCCCGGAAAGACTTTGACAAGGCGATCGAACTCAAGCCGACGTGGATGGAAGCCTACCAGAATCGCGCACTTGCACTTCTGAATATGCAGAAGGCCGACGATGCGCTTTCCGATCTTGAGACCGCGATCCGAATGGCACCGCGAGTCGCAAATCTTTATAGGCTTCGAGCCTATGCTTACAAATTAAAGGGCAATGCGGCCCTTGCAGCGGCAGATGAGCTGAAGGCCGCACAGATCGATCAAGGAAGATACTAGCGATGGGGAAAAATACTCTTCTATTTGCCACGTTTGTGGTGCTCGCCTTTGGCGTCGTTGCCGTAAACGCCCAGACGGCTGAGGGCTTTCTTGCAAAATGCGATGCGAGTTTCGAGGCCGGCAAGTACTCTGACGCGATACAAGAGTGCACAAAGGCACTCGAAGCAAGGCCGGGCTTTGAAGAAGCTCTGATCACTCGCGCAGGAACGTACAAGATCCTTCGTAATTATCCCGCGGCTCTCGCCGATTACACCGAACTCATCCGCGTGAGCAACGGAATGGCGATGGCGTATTTCTACCGAGCTGATATCTACAAAAGAACGGGAAAAAACAACGAAGCGATAGCCGACCTCACCGCTTCGATCAAAAAGGATCCGAAAGGGCTTTTTGCCGCCCGTTCATATTACGAACGCGGCCTCCTTTACGACAAACTCGGGAAGTCCGACGCGGCCCAAGCCGACTATTGGGACGCGGTCAAGATCAACCCGAATTACACTCAGGCGAAGGCGAAACTCAAATATCCATTCGGTGACAAAACCCTGACCGAGGCGGCAAATGACATTGTCCCCGGCGTCAAAACCCCCGACAACAGCGAACCCGCGAAACCAACGCCGTCGCCGGTGACGGTCGCAAAACCAACTCCGATCAAGGCGGCACCTGCAGCTGTGCCGGCGTGGAAACGCATGACGTTGACGGGCACGGGTCTGAGCGTTGCATCCCCTGTCCCGTATGTACTCAAGAATGACAAACCGGATCCGCTGCTTGAAACGATGACTGCGGATGTCCGTTGGGAAATGATCGACGCAGGTCTTTGGGCGACGGTCAGGTACTTGAAATGGGATCAAAAATTCACTGCGATCCGACAGGTTATGGAGAAATCGGTCGATATCATTTGGGACGACCCAAAAGCTGCGCAGCAGTTCGTCAAGGATACGACATTCCTCGGTGAACCTGCGGCAGTGATCGATGAGGAACGCTTCGATCCTTATGACAAGAAGCAGGTTCGTCAGAAGATGATCGTGTTCGGAAAACCGGACGACTACAGACAGCTCAACTTTGTCCATCCCGCCGGAGATAAGGTTGCGGCCGCAAAGGTCGAGCAGATCATCGCGACGTTCCAGAAAGAAGGTTCGGTTGTCGCCGCGACGGCAAAGATCCCACCCGCGAATTGGAAGACATACAATTTCGGCGGATTGCTGTTCGACTTTCCCGCCCAGGTCGCGCAGGGGTCGTGCGACTGGTCGGACTTTGCGAGCGGGCAGGTAGCATGCGGCAATTGGGGGGAGAAAGGAAAGGAGAATATTTCCATCGACATCAGCTATCGGAATTATGGGAACCTTACGGCACCCGACGTGAAGACATACGCCGCCGATTATCTGGCTCAGTTGAAGAAGGTAATGGCCAACGATACGACCTGGAAAGAGTTTAAGAACGAGCCGTATCAGATAAACGCGGGCGAGGCGGTCCAGATCTCGGCGAACCAGGCATACGACGGTACCAATACCATCTTCGTAGCACGCGGGTCCGAAAGATGGCAGATCCGCGTTTGGCACTTCAATCGTTGGGACGCGGTGCGCGATGCGCTCAAACGTGTGCTCGGGTCGATAAAATTCAAGCAGTAGGCTAATGCTTGTTTGCCCGAAAGAGCCTCTTTATCTTTGATAGAACCGGAAAGATCGGAATTGTATGAACTTGATGACCAAATTTTTTGTAAATGTAGTATTGTTCGCCGTGTTTGTCGGTGCGGCGTTGTCGCAGACGACTCCCGCCACGCGCGTCGCCCCGAAACCGACCGCTACTCCCGTCCGCTATCCTGACTACAAAACTTTCAAGCAAGCGGTCGCGGCAGCGAAAGCAACGGTCAATTCATACGAAAAGGAGGACGCATGGCGAAAGGCCCTTGCACTTGCAAAAACTGCCGACGATAAAGCCGACGCGGTCCTCGGGCTCGGCGTCTTTCTTGAGAACAATAAAAAGGTCGTAATCAGTCACCCAAAATACGGCGGCCCGAAAACAACGCTGTTTGACCGTCTTTACGAAGCCTACGAGCTTTATTCGGGAGTTTATTTCGATCCGAATACCACGCTGCCTTCTGCGAAGCGCCATGAGATCTGGCTTCGGATGCTTGCCGTCGTTAGCAGGTCGAGACCATCGAGTAGTTGGGAGGGCGCGTACAAAAAGCTAAAGATACTGAAGGATGACGAGAAGATCGCATCGACGCTCTTTCAGTCTCAGGAAGAAGTCCTCCGCAAGAAAAAAGATGCCTGGGTTGAAAGCGAATTCAGTAAGCTCCTCAACGCTCCGAATATCTCGCCTGATACGAAGGCAAAAACGAATATTGCCAAGGCGGAGCTAATGAGGGCGAAGGGCGGGCTGTTTGGTGATAATCGAGCCCAATTCGAGCTTCTAAAGATGGCAGCTGAACTTCAGGGAGCTTCTGATGAGATAAAAGCTGACGCGCTTCTTCTGATCTCTGACCTCGCCTTGCGTGTCAAAGATGTGAACACTTATGCCGGAGCAAATGAGCGGGTTACCGCCCTTCCGCGATCGACAGTTGAACAAAAGGTCAAAGCGTATGACGCTCTTGTTCCTTTGCTGATAAGGAATAAGAAAGCTGATGCTGCTCAGAAGTATGCCACAAGTGCCGCTGCGGTCGCCGGGTTAAATGACGACGACCGGGCCAAATTCCGATGCTATCTCGCAGCAAGTGAATTGATCAAACTTGATTTTCTGCCGTACGCCGGCAGAAAGAAAGCAGAAGCCAATATAAGAAGATTCGCCTCCGAAGCGACTGAAAAGACCGTGGCGGGTCTGAAAGGCGACGACAAAATAGAGCGGTACACGGCGAACGGCAAGGTGTTCTCTGATCTGCTTATGTTCGATGCCGCGCGTGAGCAATACAATAAGGCGCTAAGCGTCAAACCGGGTTCGGATAGGCAGAAGGCGGTTGCGGGGTACGAGATAGGCGAGACCTTTCGCCTCGAGGGTAAGAAGGAAGAGGCTCGCGCCGCCTATCTACTCGTCACAAATGCGAACCCACAGTACTTCGGTTATTCCCAACAACGAATCAAAGAGCTCGACAAACCCGGCAAGCAGGGGCAGTGACCCCGCCGGGAACGGCTGCCATATTCGTCGTGAGCTGTGTCTCTGAGGCAGGTCAGGCTCGATCAAGTTCGCCCAATAGGCGCGTGTATCGCAGAATCCGGTCGGAAATTTCAAACGATCGAACCAAAATCGTCGGGAATGGAGTAGAATAGTTCTCCGTTCCTTTTTTTCAAGAATTTGTTGGAGGCAGTCAATGAGTGAGGCACAGCAGGCATCGTCCCTAAAGACCGCGATCGAGAAGCATCGCGAGTTCCTATTTCCCGCGGTGGCGTTGTATTACCAGGAGCCGATCGCCCTCGTTAAGGGCGAAGGCGAATACGTTTGGGACACGGAAGGTAATAGGTATCTTGATGCGTTCGGCGGCGTGCTGACCGTAAGCGTCGGGCATGCAAACCCCGATGTGAATGCTGCGATCATCGAGCAGACGAAGACCTTGCAGCACATCTCGGCGATCTATGCGAATCATCCGCAGTCAGACCTTGCCGAAAAGCTCGCGGAGATAACGCCCGGCGACCTGCAGAAATCGTTCTTCACCTCAAGCGGCACCGAGGCCGATGACACGGCGATCCTTGCCGCAAAACTTGCAACTGGCCGCGGCGAGATCGTCGTGCTGCGTCACAGCTATTCGGGACGCAGTGCGACGGCATTGTCGACCGTCGGCCATTCGTCCTGGCGGCCGATACCATCGCAGGTCGCGGGGATCGTTCACGCGCGTGCGCCTTACTGCTATCGCTGTCCATGGAAGATGACGCCCGATAACTGCGGTGCGGCATGCGCCGAGGATGTCCGAGACGTGATCGAGACAACGACCACCGGCGAGATAGCGGCATTTATGGCAGAGCCGATAATGGGCGTCGGCGGATTCATCGTTCCGCCGGACGGTTACTTCGAGCGCGTCGAGGAGATCACACGCAAGCACGGCGGTCTTTTCATCGCCGACGAAGTTCAAACCGCCTGGGGCCGAACCGGAGATAAATGGTTCGGTATCGAGCACACAGGCGTTAAGCCCGACATCATTACGTCTGCAAAAGGAATGGGCAACGGCGTGCCGATCGGTTGGACGATCGCGACCGCGGAGGTTGCGGATAAATTCGCAGGCCCGACGTTTGCGACCTTCGGCGGCAATCCGGTTTCGATGGCGGCCGGCCTCGCCGTCATCAAATTCATTGAGGACAACGACCTTCGCACAAACGCACGCGTCGTCGGTGATTATCTCCGCGGACGGCTCGAAGAGCTAAAGGAGAAACACGCGATCGTAGGCGATGTTCGCGGGCGCGGGCTTATGCAGGGAATCGAGTTGGTTAAAGACCGCGAGACAAAAGAGCCTGCAGCCGACGCCGTGCTAAGGGTCTTCGAAGAGACAAAACGCCGCGGCGTCCTCATCGGCAAAGGCGGCCTCTACGGCAACGTTATCCGCACGGGTATGATGCTGAATTCGACAAAGGACAACGTCGATGAACTCGTTGCCGCCCTTGACGCAGGATTTGAAGTGGTCGCATAGATCTGGCGTATAAGCTTGCACGTCGTAACGATACTGATTGACCAAAGGGCTCGATCGAGATGACAGCGGAAGAAAAGATCCGATTCGAAGAGTTGATGCGGAGGTGTATTGAGCTCGGGCGGATCGCGATGGGGAGAGGCGACAGTCCTTTCGGGGCGGTGTTGGCGTGTGATGGCGAGATCATCGCGGAGGGCATCGAGGCCGAACGGACGAGGGCGACATTACTTGTTACACCGAAAACTATCGAAAATTCCAGCACGTGGTGCTTGGTTTTCTAAATCAGCCATAGAACGCCGCGGCCATCGTCCGCTCCGGCAAGCGGTGTATTGGAGGTCTTGATCTTGTTACGAATCGCAACTCCATTGGTCCTTCTTTTTGCTGCTCTCGTCCTGCCGTTGCTTGCGCAGCGTAACGGGGTGAGCATTTCCCCGTCGTTGAACGGCAGCCTGGATGCTATCAATGGGCGGAACCTTATCGGTCATGTCCAAAAGCTCGCCTCGGATGAATTTGAGGGACGATCCCCCGGAACGCGGGGCGAAGACCTGACGGTCAAATATCTCGTCAAACAATTTAAGGCCGTCGGTGCCGCACCGGGAAATCCGAATGGGTCATACATCCAAAATGTTCCGTTAGTCGGTTATCGCACCACACCAAAGATCGAACTGACCGTCGATGGCAAGCCGTTACCTTTTAGTTTTCTCGACGATTTTGTGTGCGACTATCCGAGAATGACCTCCGGCCTGAGCATAAGGGCGGCGGATATCGTGTTTGCAGGCTATGGAATAACTGCGCCGCAATTTGGCTGGGACGACTACAAGAAAACGGATGTCCGCGGCAAACTCGTACTGGTTTTGAGCGGCGAACCGTCGCGACCGCTTGGCGAGGATACGACCAAGCTCGATCCCGGATTTTTTAAGGGTGAGTTGCAGACGTACTATGCGACACGAGAGTTTAAGTACGAGCAAGCACGAAGAAGAGGAGCCGCGGGGGTCTTGATAATTTACGATCCCGAAACGTCTGCTACATACGCCCAGTTCCAGACTTTCGCCAAGCTTGAGGGTCAGAATCTTAAACCGCGGCACGGTTCGTATGAGATGGCGATCGCCAGCCTGGTTACGACGGACGCCGTCAAGCGGATCTTCAATGCCGCCGGCAAGAACTTTGACGATGCGGAAAGATCTGCCATGCTCCCTGCTTTTCGGCCCGAAAAGCTCGGGGTGAAAGCCGACATATCGCTTTCGAGCAAGCTGCGCTATTTCAACAGTCGGAACGTTGTGGCAAAGGTCGTCGGCTCCGATCCCAGGCTCCGCAATGAGTATGTCATCTATACAGCCCATTGGGACCACCTAGGGAAAGACACATCGCTGAAAGGCGATCAGATCTACAACGGCGCGAATGACAACGCCATCGGAACCGCGCAGTTGATCGAAGCGGCACGGGCCTTTGCTGCGATGAAACAAAAGCCGAAACGAAGCGTCCTTTTTATTGCAACCACGGCTGAAGAGAAGGGATATCTGGGCGCAAGGTATTATGTGCGATATCCGCTGTATCCGATCTCAAAAACCGTTGCCAATATCAATCTGGACGCGGGGAATCTTTTTGGCCTGACACGCGATCTGGCCAGTACGGGTTATGGGAACTCGACTATGGACGAAGTTCTCGCGAGCGCAGCTAGATCGCAAGGACGCGTATTCACGACCGGATCGCTTGACGAAACGGGCGGCCTGTATTTTGGTTCCGATCAGATGGAGTTTGCGAAAGCAGGCATACCTGCGGTTTTTCCGTGGAGCGGGGTTGATTATGTCGGCAAGCCAAAAGATTACGGCGACAAAGTTTGGGCGGAATATGGCGAAAAACGCTACCATCAGGTTTCGGACGAAGTTATGCCCGACTGGGATACGAAGGGGGCGGTCGAGGACACACGCTGGTTTGTCATCGCAGGCTATCTCGCCGCCCAAAGCGTCGAGCGGCCTCGGCTTAAAGAAGGGTCAGAGTTTATCTGGATATCGGGGAGACCAAAAGAAAATTAAACCTTGCCTGGGGGCTGTCATCATCGTCGCGTCGTCATTGACCGGATCCGCTCGTTCCAGACAGTGCTTAGGCGATCAAAGCGGGAAATTCCGCCCGGCCGTTCGCTAACGGAAGTTAGTATTCGATCTTTGTTGGGTGCAATCCTGGAGCGATCGCTCGCAGGCGCTCGTGTTGTCGAAAACAAATCCGACGATCTCGGTCACGCTGAGATAGGCCAGGTAGCCTATCAAGAAACAGGCGACACAGACGGCTATCGCAAGAATAGTGTTTCCTTTCATTTTGGCATCCTCCCGTATAAGCACATATCAAATAATTGCTTTGGGTATAAAGTGTGGAAAAATGCCAACTCTTTACGACTAATTGGTTCAAACATATCACCGTAGGGATCGAAAATCAATAAATCCGTCAAGTACATCGGCTCGCGGCAACCGGATCACCGCGGGAGCGGCCCGCGACCGTCAAATTGCGGTAGTTATTTCTTCTAAAACGGGCATATAATAACGCAGCGTTAAAGTAACAATACGACGAAATTCAAAGATGAGAACCCTTATTAAGAACGGACGGGTCGTAACCGCGGTTGACGACTATGTTGCGGATATTTTTGTCGATGGCGAGGTGGTTACGACGATCGGCAAGTCGCTTGAGATGGAAGCGGATGTTGTGATCGACGCTTCGAATAAGCTCGTCATTCCCGGCGGGATCGATCCGCACACGCATATGGAGCTGCCTTTCGGCGGGACGTATTCGTCCGACGATTTCTTTACAGGTACGCGTGCGGCTGCTCACGGCGGGACGACGACGATCATCGATTTTGCTGTGCAGACCAAGGGCGAATCGATGACCGCTGGCGTCGATGCGTGGCACAAGAAGGCCGAGGGAAAGACGTGTATCGACTACGGCTTTCACCTCATCACGACCGACTTTGAGGACGGCAGCGAAAAGGAGATGTGGCGGCTGATCGACGAGGGCATCTCGTCCTTTAAGCTTTTTATGGCGTATCCGGGAGTTTTCCTAGCAGATGATGCGACGATCTTTCGTGCGATGTCGGCAGCGGGACAGCGCGGCGGCCTCGTGTGTATGCACGCGGAGAACGGCATCGTCATCAACGAGATCATCAAGCGTTTTCTCGCCGATGGCCGCACCGCTCCGAAGTATCACGCGCTGACACGCCCGACCATAGCCGAAGCCGAAGGCGTTCATCGCGCGATCGCGATCGCCGAGATGGCGGAGTCGCCCGTTTACATCGTTCACCTGTCGTGCACCGATGCTCTCAATCAGGTGCGGCAGGCGAGAGACCGCGGCATCCCGGCGTTTGCAGAAACGTGTCCGCAGTATCTTTTCCACTCGATCGAAGATTACGGTGACGATTTTGAAGGTGCAAAGTACGTGATGACGCCGCCGCTGCGTGAGAAACACAATCACGCCGAGCTTTGGAAAGGCCTGAAAATGGACGACCTGCAGGTGATCTCGACCGACCATTGTCCGTTCTGTATGAAGGAGCAAAAGGAACTCGGCGTCGGCGATTTCTCAAAGATCCCGAATGGTGCTCCGGGCGTCGAGAATCGGATGGCACTCATCTACAACGGCGGTGTCGTCGAGAATCGCATATCACTCAACCGCTTTGTCGAGCTGACCTCAACTGCCGCCGCGAAGATGTTCGGCCTGTTTCCGAAAAAGGGCACGATCGCGGTCGGTTCCGATGCCGACATAGTTATCTTTGACCCGAACGGCGAGACAGAGTTCGGCGTCGAGCATGAACACATGAACGTCGATTATTCCAGTTACGAAGGCTGGAAGGTAAAAGGCAAGGTCGAAACCGTTCTCTCACGCGGCCGCGTCGTGATTGACAATGGTGAACACACTGGCAAAGCCGGCGACGGCAAATTTCTCAAACGTGGCGAATGCGTCCGTATCTGACCCGATTACAAATATGAAAATTACGAAACAAGTTGCCGTCATCTTTGCTGTGCTTGCGTTATTTGCGAGTGCGGCCTTCGCTCAGGCTCTGACCGAGACACAGATCGACTCCCTCGTTGAGCGGTCGATGAAGGCTTTCGATGTGCCGGGAATTTCGGTGGGCGTGATCAAGGACGGAAAGGTGGTTTATGCCAAGGGGCACGGCGTGCGGTCGCTGAGGACGAACGAGAAGATGGACGAGAATACGCTTGTCGGCATCGCGTCGAACTCGAAAGCATTTACCTGCCTCGCCCTTGGTATGCTTGTCGATGAGGGCAAGATCAAGTGGGACGACCGTGTTCAGGATTACATACCGGAGTTCAAACTATACGCGCCGTATGTGTCGGAGAATTTCACGATCAAAGACCTGCTGACGCACCGTAGCGGGCTCGGACTCGGTGCGGGCGACTTGATGTTTTTTCCCGACGGCAGTGATTTTACGATAAAGGACATCATCCACAACCTTCGATACCTGAAGCAGGTTTCGCAATTCAGAACGAAGTACGATTACGACAACAACCTCTACATCGTCGCAGGCGAGGTCATTGCACGCGTCTCCGGCAAAAGCTGGCCGGAGTTTGTCGAGGAGCGGATAATGCGGCCGCTCGATATGTCGAGCTCGGCCGGACTCTTCGAGCGGCTCAAAGACAAGGACAATACGATCGACGGACACGCTTCTGTCGAAGGGAAGGTTCGGGTGATCAAGCGGAGCATGGTGCGCGTACCGGCCGCTGCAGGCGGTGTGAATTCCAACATCACGGACCTGCTCAAGTGGGTCGGGATGTTCCTGTCAAACGGAAAGTACGGCGACGGAAAACGGCTCGTTTCCGAAAAGGTATTGAAAGAAATGTGGTCGCCGCAGACGATCATTCAGGTCAATTCTCCGGGGCCATATAACACGCATTTTGCCGCTTACGGACTAGGTTTCTTCCTAAGCGACGTCAACGGCTACAAACAGGTAACACACACCGGCGGTTTGGAGGGAATGGTGACGCAGATCACGATGATCCCGGAGATAAACCTGGGCATTATCGTGTTGACCAACCAGCAGGAAGGCGGGGCGTTCCGCTCGATAACGAATCAGATACTCGACGGATATTTCGGCAAGACCGGACGCGACTGGGTTGCGGATCTTTCTGCCTCTCGCCAGAAGTCCTTGGCGGAGGCAAAGGTGATCACTGACAAGGTCGCCGCCGAAGTCGCAAAAGCCGCCGCATCAGACGGAGCAACGCTGGATCCGTCGGCCGTCGCGGGCAAGTACGCCGACGCATGGTTGGGTGAAGTTACACTATCCGTCAAAGACGGCAAGCTTCGTTTTGTTTCAAAGCGTTCGCCGAACCTTACGGGCGAAATGTTCCCGTACAAGGCGAACTCGTTCATCGTTCGCTGGGACGATCGAAGTATGGACGCCGATGCCTTCGTTAACTTCTCGCTCGATGTCGAAGGCCGCCCCGATGGCTTTACAATGAAGCCGATCTCGCCGCTTACTGACTTCAGCTATGACTTTCAGGATCTGGAATTTCACCGGGTAAAGTGATCCGGTTAGGGTCAGTTGAATTCCGTCATCGTTTTTGGAGCGTGGAGGCTCGATGATCGAAACAATTCAACACGCGGATGGACGCGTTGAGCTAAACGAGGATGCGGAAGAGAGCGTTCGTTCGTCGGCGTTGTACAACGAGGACCTTGCGCCGGTGCCGGTCGCTAAGCGCAATTGGACGACGTACAACTACGCGGCGTTGTGGATCTCGATGGCGCACTGCATACCGACGTATATGATGGCGTCGGGCCTGATCTCGGCGGGTATGAACTGGTGGCAGGCTCTCATCACGATCCTTCTCGGCAACACGATAGTGCTCGCACCGATCCTCCTGAACTCGCACCCGGGCACAAAATACGGCATTCCGTTTCCGGTCTTTGCGCGTGCCGCGTATGGAACGGCGGGTTCGAATTTGCCGGCATTGATGCGTGCGTTGGTCGCGTGCGGTTGGTTCGGCATTCAGGCGTGGATCGGCGGCGAGGCCCTGAACACATTCTTTAAGGCGTTCATTCCCGGCTGGGAAAACCTTCTCGGCGGCCCGATCGGCGGGCATACGGTCACGACCTGGTTCTCATTCCTTGTCTTTTGGGCGATGAATATCGCGATCATTTACAAGGGAATGGACCTGCTGCGGATCGTCGAGAATTGGGCCGCTCCGTACGTGCTTGTGATGACCGCGATCCTTCTCGCATGGATCTTGTATCAAGCCGGCGGCATTGGATTCCTGCTGAACGAACCGGGGAAGTTTCACACGTTCAGTGAATTTTGGCCGATCTTTGTGCCGTCGCTTACGGCAATGATCGGCTTTTGGGCGACGCTCTCGCTCAATATGCCGGATTTTACGCGTTTCGGCCGCAGCCAGCGTGAGCAAGCTGTCGGGCAGGTCGTCGCGCTGCCGACAACGATGACGGTTTTCGCCGCAATGGGGATCTTGATCACGTCGGCGGCCGTGGTCGTATTCCCGCATATGAATCCCGCAGACGCATGGGATCCGGTAAAGCTCGTCGGGCAATTCTCACAGCCTGTTGTTGTCGCTATCTCGATGTTCACGGTGGTTGTCGCAACGCTTTCGGTCAACATCGCCGCGAACGTCGTCTCGCCGGCGAACGATTTTGCCAACGCGTTTCCCAAGCTGATCTCGTTTCGCACGGGCGGCCTCATCACGGGTATCATCGGCATACTTATGCAGCCGTGGAAGCTGCTCGCCGATCCGAGCGGCTACATATTCGGCTGGCTCGTCGGATACTCCGGTGGACTCGGCTCGATCACCGGAGTTCTTATCGCAGATTATTGGATACTGCGGAAGCGGGAACTGCGGCTTGCTGACCTTTACAGAAGCGACGGAGAATATGCCGGCTGGAACTGGCGGGCGGTCGCGGCAACGCTTCTAGGTTGCTTTTTTGCCTGGATAGGGCTGATAATTCCAAGTCTCAGAATACTTTATGATTACGCATGGTTCGTCGGGTTTGCCATCGCGTTCCTTTCGCATTTGGCATTCAGTTTTCGAACCTCACAACAGGAGAAGTTGCAATGAAAAGAAGAATAAAATTCGCTGTGCTGGTGATCGCAATAGCGATCGCGGTCTTTGGAATGACGACCTCCTACAGCCACGCACAGAAGAAAGGAGACCAGGTCGTACTCGCTAAAGATCGGTTCAAGAACCTGAAGGTCCTCGGCGATATGCCTGCCGACCAACTCGGTAAGGTGATGAATATCTTCTCCGCATCGCTAAATGTTAATTGCAGCTTCTGCCATTACATCGACGATTTTTCAAAGGACGGCAAAGAGGAAAAGGACACGGCACGCAAGATGATCGCGATGACCTTTGCTATAAATAAAGATCATTTCGGCGGCGAGATCGAAGTATCCTGCAACACGTGCCACAACGGGCGGATGCATCCGCAGAGTCGGCCGAGCCTTGTGCCGACCGAGCATTCCGCAGGCCACGGACCGCGTCCTGCCCCGCCGAAAACAGTGCCGGTCGCAGCGGACGTGATCGCAAAGTTCGTTGCAGCGGTTGGCGGCGACAAAAAGATCGACAGCGCGGTCATTACCGCAACGCGAGTAGAGCCGAATGGAAAGACGACCGAGCCCGAGACCATTAGTTACAAAGGCGGCAAATACAACTTAAAAACGGTCTATGGAAAGGAATGGGTCACCGATCTTTGGGACGGGACGGCCGCCGCGAAGTTCAGCGCAGAAGGGCCGCATCGGCTGCATTCCGATGAGGCTGAGCAGATCAAACGCGAAGGTCAGCTTCTGTTTCCGTCCGCGATCGGCTCGGTATATTCGAAGCTCGAATATCGCTTTACCAATGAGATCGACGGACGCAAGGCATTGGTACTAAGTGCCACAACGGCTGAAGGCATTCGCGAGAGCCTTAGTTTTGATGAAGAGACCGGCTTGCTCGTACGGCGCGTCGCGGTTACGCCGACGGTACTCGGCGGTTTCGTTTATCAGGTCGATTACAGCGACTACAAAGCCTTCGGCGGCGTTAAGATCCCGACCGTTGTGAAATACGCAATGCCGAATATGGCCTGGACGCGGAAGGTTACAGACGTAAAGGTGAATGTGCCGGTCGCTGACGATGTGTTTGCGATGCCGAAGTTTTGACCCGCGGAGGAATAAGAATGACACGAGTGATCAAAGCAGGGCTGATACAGGCTCATAACGTCGGCGATGCAAATGCGCCGATCGACGAGATCAAGAAGGCGAACATCGACCATCAGATGAAGCTGGTCGAAGATGCGGCGGCCAAGGGCGTGCAGATCCTCTGCTTTCAGGAGATCTTTACCACGCCGTATTTCTGTGCCGAACAGCAGACGCGTTGGTACGAGGCGGTCGAGAAAGTTCCCGACGGCCCGACAGTCAAATTGATGCAGGACACTGCAAAGCAATTCGGCATGGTGCTCGTCGTCCCGATCTATGAAGAGGAGCAGACGGGCATCTATTACAACACCGCTGCCGTCATCGATGTCGATGGCAAATACCTCGGCAAGTATCGCAAGACGCACATCCCGCACGTCGCACCCGGCTTTTGGGAGAAATTCTATTTTCGTCCGGGGAATCTTGGTTATCCGTGTTTCGATACGGCTGTTGCGAGGATCGGTGTTTATATTTGCTACGATCGGCACTTTCCCGAAGGCGCAAGATGTCTCGGGCTGAATGGTGCCGAGATAATTTTCAATCCATCGGCGACCGTCGCGGGTTTGAGCGAATATCTATGGAAGCTCGAGCAGCCCGCACACGCGGTCGCAAACGGTTATTTTGTCGGTGCGATAAACCGTGTCGGCACCGAAGCTCCGTGGAATATCGGCGAGTTTTACGGCCAGAGCTATTTTTGCGATCCGCGTGGGCAGATCCTCGCTGAAGGAAGCCGTGATAAGGATGAACTTGTCGTTGCCGACCTTGATATGGACAAGATCCGCGAAGTTCGCAACACGTGGCAATTCTTCCGTGACCGCCGACCCGATCTCTATGGGCCGATCGTTGATGATTAAATTAAGGACACTCCCTATGCGAATATTTTTTCTTTTCTGTGTTGTTGCTCTCGCTGCTCTGACCACCTTTGCGCAGACACCGGCGCAGATCGAGAAGTCACTGCTTGCGAGCCTCGACGATGTGGCAAAATACGGCAACTATACCGGCACCTGGGATGACGTAAAGTCTGAAAAAGCGAATAAACAGATCAAAGATACTTTGATCCGCAATGGCAAACGTGCCGACGTTCTCAGATACGCGTTCAAAAAGTTGAAGGACAGGATGTTTGTTGCCACATCTGCGGACGGCAAGTTGCGTGTCTATTCCTGGGATACGGATACGGGCGGCACAATGCACGATTATGCGAGCGTTTACCAATACCAGGGTAAGAGTGGAAAGGTGTATGCGTGGTCCGATTATGGTGAAGGAGAGGAAGGCGGCGGTGCGTTCACCACGGAAATATTCGATGTCCCTGCGAAGACAGGAACGATCTATTTGCTTACGTCAACCTTTATCGCGAGCACCTCGCTGAACGGCCAGTCGATCTCTTCGATGAAGATCGACGGCGAACGGCTTGACCGAAAGGCTCGGCTGATCAAGACGGCGAGCGGCCTGACGAACAATGTCGGGTTTGAGTACGATTTCTTTACTGTCGTCGATCGTCCGGAGCGGCCGATCAAGCTTTTCAAATTCAATGCCGCGAAGAAGGAATTCAGTTTTCCGGTCGTGATCGAGGACGAAAAGACGCCGCAGGGCCGCGTGACCGACAAGATGATCACGTATCGTTTCAACGGAACCTACTTCGTAAAGGTGAAGTGATGCAGCATCGGCAAAAGTATTCGTCTGGGGCCAAATGGGAATCGATCGTCGGCTATTCACGAGCGGTTCGCGTCGGCGATCGCGTCTATGTTACCGGAACAACGGCGACAGATGCGTCGGGCGAGATCGTCGCGGAAGGCGATGCATACGGCCAGGCCGTTCAGTGCATCAAGAACATCGAACGCGCGTTGAAAGCGTTTGACTTCACTCTTGATAACATCGTTCGAACGCGAATGTTCGTTACCGACATCTCTCGTTGGGAAGAATTCGGACGTGCACACGGCGAATTTTTTCGCGAGATAATGCCGGCAACGACGATGGTCGAGGTCTCAAAGCTTATTGATCCTCAAATGCTTATCGAGATCGAGGCCGACGCCGAATTGTAAAGTTCTAAAATTTAGGAGCCGCGTGTAATGAGTACGATGAAAACCCGCCTATTGGGCTTAGCAATAATTGCGATGGCGATCGCAATGCAGTGGTATAACTTGTACGAACTCAGGGAAAAGGGCACGTACCATTTCAAAGCCGCAGCCTTTGCTCCGTTGCTTTTTATCGGCGGCCTTTACTCGATACTTTTTCCTTCCTTGGCCGGGAAGCCTGAAACGGCAAAACAGAAAGTTCTTCTCATAGTGGTGTTTGTCGTCGGCCTTGCGACCGGCGCGGTTGATGTATATTTTATGGACCCCGGCTTTTTCGGTTTTTGACGTATGCATAAGGACTCAAATTTCCACATTGATCCGGACCAGATCGAACGGAATTTTGCCGAAATTCATCCTGCGATGACGCCTGCCGAGGCGGCGGTCGAGGCGAACCGGTGTCTCTTCTGTTTCGATGCGCCGTGTATGCACGCGTGCCCGACGCACATCGACATTCCGGGTTTTATCAAAAAGATCGCAAGCGGAAATCTTAAGGGTTCGGCCCGCGTGATCTTCGACGCGAATCCTGTCGGCGCGACCTGCGCACGCGTGTGTCCTGTCGAAGTGCTCTGCGAAGGCGCGTGTGTCGAGAACACGCTTCTTCAAAAACCGATCGAGATCGGCAGGCTTCAGCGGTATGCGACCGACTTCACGATCTCAAAAGAAATTCGCCTTTTTGAAGCGGGCGAGCCGAACGGTAAGTCGATAGGCATTGTCGGCTCAGGCCCGGCCGGCCTCTCATGTGCAACATATTTGGCGAGACTTGGCTATGCGGTAAAGATCTACGACAAACGCGCTTTCGCGGGCGGCCTCGACACTTACGGGATGGCCGAATACAAGATGCCGCGAACTGTCTCGCTCGATGAAGTTGCCCAGGCCGAAGCTCTCGGCGTGGAGTTCATACTCAACACGGAGATCGTGCAAGCTCCGGAAGCGAGCGGCGGTGTCTCGTTCGCTGACCTCAAGCAGCGTCACGACGCGATCTTCCTCGGTATCGGTTTAGGAGCGACGAACAAACTCGGCATCGCGGGCGAAGACCTTGACGGCGTTTACGATGCTCTCCACTTCATCGAAAAGATAAAAACCCGGCATTGGAGCTCAGTGCCGCTCGGTAAGTCAGTTGTCGTCATCGGTGCGGGCAATACGGCGGTCGATGCCGCGACCCAGGCAAAGCGTCTTGGTGCCGAACGAGTGGTGATGCTGTACCGACGCTCTGAAAGCGAGATGCCCGCCTACGATTACGAATACGAGCTTGCAAAGCAAGATGGCATAGAGTTCGTCTGGCAAGCCGCACCGATCAAGATCTTATCGCAAGAAGGTGTCAGCATTGTTGTAGGCGGATTACTCCTTACGTGTGAAAAGACCGACGGCTCTCGCGAGCTTTTGGAGATCCCGTGCGATATGGTGATCAAGGCGATCGGTCAGGAGAAAATGCGCTCATTTTTCGAGGACGTTGCGGGCGTCGCTCTCGATGAAAAGGGCCGCGTAATCGTGAATGAGCAGATGCAGACGTCCGACGCACGGATCTTTGCGGGTGGTGACTGCGTGAATGGCGGCGGCGAGGCCGTCGAAGCCGCCCAAATGGGCAAACACGCGGCGATCGGCATTCATTCTTCACTGACAGGTGAAACAGTCGAATTCGCCGGGGCGATTCTTCGTGATCCGCCAAAAGCACCGGTCGACCCAAATCCGCATTGAGCAAGGGACTTTCCGTGTGTTGGCAGCGTTAGTGTAGGCAAAGTGTATGGCAGATCTAAGCATCAATTTTGCAGGAATAAAGTCGCCGAATCCGTTCTGGCTTGCGAGTGCACCGCCGACGAATATGGGTTCGATGATCGAGCGTGCGTTCGACGCCGGTTGGGGCGGTGCGGTCTGGAAAACGCTTGGTGAGCCGATCACGAATGTTTCGTCGCGGCTTGCGGCGATCGACCACGGAGCGATGCGTATGATCGGCCTGAATAATATCGAGCTGATCACGGACCGGCCGTTGGAGGTGAATCTGAAAGAGATCGCCGCCTGCAAGAAAAAATATCCGAAGAATGCTGTCATCGCCTCCTTGATGGTCGAGTCGAAACGCGAAGCCTGGCACGAGATCGTAAAGCGAACCCAAGACACGGGCTGCGATGGATTTGAGCTCAATTTCGGCTGTCCGCATGGAATGAGCGAACGCGGAATGGGTGCGGCGATGGGCCAGGTGCCGGAATATACGTGCATGGTCACCGAATGGGTGAAGGAAGTTTCCGAAATTCCGGTCATCGTAAAGCTTACGCCGAACGTTACAAATATTCTCCCGCCCGGACTCGCTGCTGCAAAGGGCGGAGCCGACGCCGTTTCGCTCATCAACACCATCAACTCGATCATCGGCGTCGATGTGGACACGATGGTGCCCTATCCGAATGTAAACGGGAAAGCGGCTCACGGCGGGTATTGCGGGCCCGCGGTCAAACCGATCGCCTTGAATATGGTCGCGGAACTTGCACGCAACGACGAGTTCATAATTCCGATCAGCGGCATTGGCGGCGTTTCGAATTGGCGCGATGCGGTCGAGTTTATGCTTCTCGGTGCCGGTAGCGTGCAGGTCTGCACGGCAGTGATGCATTACGGATATCGGATCGTCGAGGATATGATCGACGGACTGAACAACTACCTTGACGAGAAAGGTGTCGCCTCGGTCGACGATATCGTCGGCAAGTCCGTCGGGCGCGTGACGGACTGGGGCAACCTCGACCTGAACTACGACGTAAAAGCCCACGTCCACGAAGACAAATGTATCCGATGCAATCTTTGCTACGTCGCTTGCGAGGACGGCGCGCATCAAAGCTTTGAGTTCGTTGAATCAAATGGCCACCGCTACCCGCGTGTGATCGAGGAAGAGTGTGTTGGCTGCAACCTCTGCTACCTCGTCTGCCCATCGCCCGGCGCTATCACAATGGAACGCCGCGACGATGGCTCAAACCCGCAGACGTGGAAGGAACGGATCCACAAATAGGCAGACACGTCGATACATTGATGAAGAAAATATTACTAGTACTTTTCCATCGTCCTTTTCTTTTCGCCCATCGCATTTGCGCAGAAAAAGAATCTCGATAAGGGTCCCGACTTTGACGTAGATGACTTCACCAAGAAGTTCGAGGTCGCTCAATGGCTTGTCGATTATGACAATGTGGCGTGGAAGACCACTGATGTAGTTGTACAACAGGATAAAAAGGACCTAGAGCGGCTTGGGGCGGAGTGGTTCGCCTTTAAGGACAAGGCCAACGTGTGGCATGCGGTGTATGGAAAGCTTGGCGATAAGGGCTACGACGTAGTATTCCACTTTGTGATGGACGGAGCAGAAAAGATCACCAGGTCGGACGCCAAGATCGACCAGGCTTTTCTTGATGGTCACGCACGAGCACTCGCAACCTGCCGCTCAAAGCTAATGGCGATTATCCCGGCCGGTTCGCCGCGATTCAACCAGTATATTCGACAAAATGCCGACAAAACTTACTCCGTATGGCTGCTTCCTGCATTCCAGACCAACGGCGTTGCCGTTTATGGTGGTGAGGGCATCTACACCGTTGACGCGGCCGGCACCAAACTTCTGAAAGACGAGAGTTACTTTCAGCCTGACCTCCACGGCTTTCTTGCACAGCCGCCGCGAGAGATCTGGCTGAACTATCGTGAACTGAAAAAGCCGTCCTTGGGCGCAATATTCTTTGTTTGGTATTACAAGGCTTACTTCACGAAGATCTTCATCGACAACGAAAAAAGTATTAGTACGGTTATAAAAGACGGACCGGAATACACGTGGGTGCACGTTGAAAAAAAAGGTGAGACGAAGGCTCACTGACTCGACAAGCGTCCGCTTGTATATCTTTGCGCACTTCGGCGTCCGCTATTTTAGCAACTCGTCGATTCTCACTGGAGCATAATTCTTAGATCTCAACCACGATAACAGTTCATCCAAATGATCGTGAAACTTATCAGTTCGTTTCGGCCCCGAGCCGATGTGTGTCAAAAGGATGAAGCCGTTTAGGCCGTGCGGGTCTTTCGCTTCGTACTCCTTTATCTGTGTCATTATCGCCTCGCCTGAGATGTAGTTCTTGTCGTCATCGGTCGTATAGTCGGCGTTCGAGCGGGTGCCGGGCGTGAAGTTGACGATCCGATAACCCATCGCCGACGCCCACTCAGATATTTGATCGTTGTACCATTCGTACGCCGGAAGGAAGAACGGAATGTTCTTTCGACCGATCCCGAACGGACGCATAGCCGAGAGATTGTCGTCGAGGTCGCGCTCGAACTCGTCGCGCGTGACGAGAGTTTTGTTTCGATCGTTCCAATCGGCGTACAGCAGATGTTGATCGGAATGCGGGCCGAGGTAGTGACCGTCTCTTTTGAGACGTTCGATTATCTCTCGATTCTCCGGTGCCCGATAGAATCGGCCGGTAAGGAAGAACGAAGCTTTAACCTTATGCTTTGCAAGTGCGTCAGCGATCACGGTCCCGCCTTCGGCAAATTCATCGCCCGTGAAGACAAGAGCAATGCGTTTTGAGTTTTTGTCGCCACGAATTATACCGCCATGGTCGTATGTGAAGCGCGGGTTCATTGCCGGCGAGTTTGAGTCCTGACTCGCACGCGGGTCGCGAGCACCGCTCAACATGGCCATTATCAAGATCGCGTCCGCTGTTCCATCCATTGTCGGTTCATTGGTTGCGTAGTCACCCACGTCATTGTGATAGACGACCTTTTCAGTTTGAAACTCTGCGAATGCATCGGCGTGCGTCAAGGTCAGGCCGGCCAGGCCTTTGTATGTTGCGGTGGCGATCGGGCCGTCCACCAATCCTCCGCGAACTTCCTTTTTCAATAGCTGAACGGTTGGAAGATGCGTATCCGTTGGAAAGACGCCGCCGGCCGGAATGCCCGAGAACATCGACGTGCCCCATGGATTGCGTCCAAATAGCCAATCGCGATGATCGGTCATTGTGTCGTGATATTTCCTGTCGCCGGTCATCAGCTCGTACAAGTGGATCTGCGTGACGAGGGCAACGACAAGGTTATTCGAGCACCAGAAGAACGGGACACCGATACCGTACGGATTCGATTTTGCGCGTTCCACGACCTTTTCGATACCGCTGCGATAATATCCAGCGAGCTCGAGCTTTGTTCTCGCATCGACCAACGGATACAGCGCGAAATGCCCAACGTTGGTGAACGGATACTGTTCGTAATGCTCATGCTTATCGGCGCTCATCTCGACGTTCTCGTATTCCATCCAAGA
>JABARP010000002.1 GCA_019186825.1 Pyrinomonadaceae bacterium | reverse complement strand
CAGGATCGTGAACTCATCACCGCCGAGCCGCGCGACAACGTCTCCGGGACGCACGCACGCGCTCAATTTCTCAGCGATCGCAACGAGAAGCTTGTCGCCGATCGTGTGGCCGAGACTGTCGTTGATGACTTAGCATAGGTCCAGGTCGCGGAAGAGGACGGCGAGCTGTGCGTATTCGCTGCGCTCGCTTCTTGCTACCGCATCGCTAAGGTGGTTCATGAACGCGGCCCTGTTCGGAAGCTCTGTGAGCGGGTCGTGAAGGGCGTAGTGACGAAGCCGCTCTTCGGCGAGAGTGCGCTCCGTGATATCGCGAAAACAACAGACGCGGCCGACCGGCACGCCGTCCGTCAATTGCGGTTGAGAGTATCGTTCGTAAATTCGGCCGTCCTTAAGCCTTACGAGGGAATCCGTCGCCAGCATCGGGTCGCCGTACAACGTGTCGAGATCTGAGAGGAAGAGGTCGGGTTCCTCGAGCTGCGAACATAGATGGGCGATCATCTCATCCGCATCCTTCGTTGTCTTGATGCTCGCCGGCAGCTGCCACATATCGCCGAATTTTTTGTTGTAGGTGATGATCTCGCGATCGAGGCTCATCACGATGATGCCGTCTGCCGTTGACTCAAAAGTTGATGAGAAGAGCGAGACGGTCTCGTGGATCTTCTGCTCGGCGATCCTTTTCTCAGTAATGTCTCTGCCGAGGCCCTGAACGCCGATCGGTACGCCGTCTGCGTACATCATTCGCGTGCTGACCTCAAGCGTTACGCGGCTGCCGTTCTTTGCGATGATCTCGATCTCGTACATCGTCGGCTTATCGTTCTCAGACATTCGCGGAGCCATATTGCTGGCGGCTTCGAGAAACTCCGGTGCGACGATATCCGTGTAATGCATTTTCAGGAGTTCTTCGCGCGAATAGCCGGAGACGAGTTCGCCGGCACGATTGAGCGACGTGAAGTATCCATCCATATCGTGCGTATAGATGAGATCGTTCGCATTCTCGATGAGGTCGCGGTAGCGCGCTTCGCTATCCCGCAGTGCTTCTTCGGCTCGACGGCTGTCGGTTATGTCCTGGATCGTCCCGAACATTCGCTCGGTACGGCCGTTCGGTCCGATTACGGTTTCAGCCTGCGTCTTAAGGAGGCGGTCTCGTCCGTCAGGCAGGACAATACGGGCTTCGACATCGAAGAACTTTCCTTCCTTTATCGCTGAGACAAATCCTTCTGAGAATATCGTCCGATCCGAAGGGCGGATCGCATTGTAAATGAATTCGATCGTAGGTTCGATCGAGCGCGGCTCGTAACCGAAGATCCGATAGACCTCATCCGACCAGTTGATAACATTCTTGGTCGAATTGATGCCGTCCTTGAGTTCGAGCTCCCAACTGCCGAGATGCGTGATACGCTGTGCGGCGGCAAGGTTCGCTTCGCTCTTGCGGAGGGCTTCTTCGGAGACGCGGCGGTCCGTTATGTCCCGGGCGATCCCTTGTACAGCGAAAGGCTTTCCATCCTTGAATGCAAGGCTGCTGTTCACCTCGAGCGTAACGCGTCCGCCATCCTTTCGGATGCAATCGACCTCGTATATGGTCTTCGTTTCGTCACCGGCGAGCTTCTTTTGAAATGCCTCCCTTGCCTGCTCCAAATGGTCGGGAGCGATCACGTTGGAAAGATTCAGCTTTAGAGCCTCTTCTCTCGAGTATCCAAAGACGGATTCGCCGGCCTTATTGATCGAACGATAGTTCCCCTCGAGATCATGAACGTAAATGATGTCGCTCGCATTTTCGAAAAGTTCACGATAACGGGCTTCGCTTTCACGCAGTTTTTCTTCGGACTCGATGCGGCCCGCAATATCCTGCCATATCACCATTCCCGCGAAGATCGTGCCGGTTTCGTCGCGGATCGGGAGAATTGTCGTTGAAAAGAAGCCGTCGGCATTCGTATCCAGTCTGGTTTGGGTCTCGCCGGCAAGGGCCTTTCGATAGTGTTCAGCCCAAAGTTCGCCCTCGGCACCGGGGAAGACCTCAAATACGGTCTTGCCCTCGAAGGTTTCGGATGTCCAATTTCGAGCTGTGAGCTGAACGCCGTCCGCCAACAGATAACGCAGGTCGTGGTCAAATAGCAGAACACCGGTGTCGGGGATGTTCTTTGCAAACGAGCGATACAGCTGTTCGCGGCGTTTGATCTCCAGATCCGCTTGGATCTGCGGTGTCATGTCGATGATAACGCCCTGCCAGCAGACCGGAACGCCATCCTTATTTTTGATGAAGCATCCGCGGTCGCGGATCCACGCAATTCTGCCGTCGGCGCAATAGATCCGATAGAGAAAGTCGGTACTCTCGCCGCGTTTTAGCGCTTCGCGCGTCTTTCCGAGGACCTCATCGCGGTCATCCGGATGGGTAATGATGTCCCAGATATCGGGTTTTGTGAGCCAGTCTTCAAGCGGATAACCGAAACGTTCGAATGAACGGCTGATGAAGATCGGCTTATGCGGAGGCGTCGGAGTGACAGCGTAGAACATTGCCGGGAGATTCTCGATAAAGCTTCGAAAGATGCTGTCATCCGCCGCAATAATTGGGAGGTTTGCCACCGACCTCGTATCGCTGCCAGCTATTTGTGTGTCTTCTTTCAACGTTGTCATGCCAAAAGCGGGAGATCAAATATGAGGTTCGAAAAGCAGATGTTGGTGGTGGTAAATGATCGATATGATCCGGTCGGTCAGTTCCCGGAAAGGTATAAGATCAAAAGAAAGGACTGCAAAAAAGAAGGTTTGCGGAATCTCTAAGGCCCCGCGTTTGGACGCGGGCGACTTCTAATAGTAGCATAAATGGGAGATTTTCAGCCACCATTTTTTTATCTGTGATAATTCGACATCTGCCTCGTTTTTTGGGTATGGATCCTCGAATTGAAGGATATTTCTCGGAGCTCGCCATAACTATATGAAGACGATAACTGCTTTGTTAATAACGCTTACGGTCAGCATCGTATGTTTTGCTCAGACGATGCCTAAAGATGCCGATCCGGTCCTTTGGCAGCGGGCGTTGAGGATCCAGAAACGTGCGATCGTGATCGACGGACACAACGACATCACGTCGCCGATGGTCGATGAGGACCTCGATCTTGCGTCCAGCACACGAGGGAAGTTTCACAAGGACGGCGATCCGTTCCACACGGATATTTCGCGGCTGAAAGACGGCGGCGTGACGGCAGAGTTCTTCGCGATATATGTCTCGGGTTCGACGCTTAAGACGGGTGGTGCGATGCGGCGTGCAATGGACCTCATCGATGCGACCTATCGCGAAGCCGAACGCCATCCGAAGGATCTTTCAATGTGTACGACGGCCGCGGATATCCGCCGTGCGAAAAAGCAGGGAAAGATCTGTGCACTTATGGGCATCGAAGGCGGTTATGCGATCGAGAATTCGCTATATGCCCTTCGCGATTTTTATCGTCTGGGCGTTCGTTATATGACGCTTACGCACAATGTCTCGCACGATTGGGCCGACGCCCACGGTGATGTGCCAAAGAATAACGGCCTGTCGGATTTCGGCAAAGAAGTTGTCAGGGAGATGAACCGCCTCGGGATGTTCGTCGATATCTCTCACGTTTCTGAGAAGGTGATGAACGACGTTCTGGACGTGTCGACGGCGCCGATAATCGCGTCCCATTCGTCAGCGAGAGCTCTCAACGACCACACTCGCAATGTTTCCGATGCAGTGCTGCGGCGGGTTGCGAAGAACGGCGGCGTCATTATGGTGAACTTCTATCCGTCCTTTCTTGACGGCCGCACAAACAAAGAGGAGAACGAGCGTGCCGCGCGACTCAAGCCGCAGATCGATGCCCTGCGAGCAAAATTCAAGGACGATCCCGAGGGCTTTGCCGCCGCCCAGCGAAAACTCTTTGCCGACAATCCCATCTATGTCACACCATACACGCGGATCGTGGACCATATCGATCACATCCGCGACGTCGCCGGGATCGACCACGTCGGGATCGGTTCAGATTTTGACGGTGTACCATTCTTACCGGCGGGTATGAACGGTGTCGAGGATCTGCCGCTCGTTACCTACGAGATGCTTCGAAGAGGTTATACAGAAGCGCAGATACGCAAGGTCTTGGGTGAGAACTTCCTGCGGGCAATGACCCAGATGGAAAAAGTTGCCGGAAACCGGCAGATCAGCGGCCAAGGGAGTCTTAAGAAGCTCAAAAAGTAATATTTCGTCTCTAAGTTCGCCTCCGTAGTCCCCTTTTCTCTCTCAGGGAAATGGGGACCAGCTTGTTTTCTGCGAAATTGTGCTATAATCCGCAAAGCCCCTAATTGTTTCTTAATTTACTTTCGCGGCCGGGTCCAGCGCTTGGATCTGGAGGGTTTCATTTCCTGCCGCTAGCGGAGCTTTCGTTTTCCCGAAAGGTTCTAATGCGCCCCTGTTTGCGGCGTTAAAGCGGCTTTACGTCAATTGGAGGAAAACGAAAATGCAACATTTTACGCTCGCTGAAAGCTTAAGGACGCTTTCAAGGCAAGTAGCGCGCACATTGACCAGTCTTATTTTATTGATGGCATTAGTGATGCCGGCGGTCGTTCTCGGACAAGACCTTCGTTCTGTCCGAAGCGATTCGAGCCTCACGGATGCTAGCAGGAATGCACAGAAAGTCGCGGTCAAGCAGGATCCCAATGCGGTATCATTCCCGCAGCAGGCTGTCATTCCAGATCAGGTCGGCGGCAGCCCGTGCGGATGGACGGCCGCTGCGGTTTCACCTCAACCGATCCTGGATCAGGCGACCACTGCGATCGGCAATAACCTTTATACATTTGCGGGCGTCGGCGGCGGAGCAATGATCGCCGTTGCACAAAAGTACGACGGCACGACCTGGTCCAATCTTGCGTCGGTGCCGGCCGCTCTTGAATTTCCGACCGCTGTCTCAGACGGAACGTCGGCATATATTATGAACGGCGTCGTGTCGACCGGTGATAGCGTTAATTCGCTCTATCGTTACAACCCAAGCACGAACGACTACACGACCCTTGCTTCTTCGAGCGTCTCGACCTGGAATCAGGCTGCTGTTTACTTGAATGGGAAGATCTACAAGGTCGGCGGATATGTTTCGTCGGGTGGAGGCTCGAGCTCGACGGCTGCACTTGAGATCTACGACATCTCCAGCAACACCTGGTCGGCGGGTGCTCCTTATCCGGTCGCACAGGGCTGGATGAGTGCTTATACTGATGGCACGTACGTTTACGTTGCGGGCGGTGTTGCCGCGGAAACCGGCTCTACACCGTCAGTAAAAACGTACCGTTACGATCCCGGCACGAATACATGGGACGACGCTGCGATCGCCGACCTTCCTGTCTCACGCTGGGGAGCGGCATCGTCTGTCACGACCTACAACGGCGGATGGGTTATCGCCGGCGGATACGTGGGCGGAACGTCCACATCAAATCTGTCTGCATCGGTTATCCAATGGAATCCGGGGACCAACACGTGGAGCACGCTTCCGGATATGACGGCGGCACGCGCGCGTATGACCGGTGCCGTCGTTAACGGTGCTTTCCACGTCATCGGTGGTCGATCGTCGGCGGGCGGTTTTGGCGGAACGAACGACAACCAGCGTTTGTTCTGTATCGATCCGAATTCGCCGTACTTGACCGGCACCATCAATTACGTTTCGGATAACGGCCCAAGCCCGAACGGTGTTCCGGATCCTGGCGAGACCGTTACGGTCAGCCTCACGGTCAACAACATCGGCGGCGGCTCTACGGGCACCGTGACAGGCACGCTTGCAGCTAACGCGGGTGTAACTAATCCAAGCGGCCCGGTGAATTACGGCATTATTGCCGGCGGATCCTCGGCGACCCAGAACTTTACGTTCCAGGTGCCTGCGGATGCTCCGTGCGGAAGCCAGATCACTCTCTCGTTCGATATCTTTGACAACGGGAATGTGCCGGCGGGCAGCGGTACGCACTATTCGGCCTCGAAGAATTACAATCTCGGTGTTCTGCAAACTGCATTCTCCGAGAATTTTGATACTTCGACTCCACCAACCTTACCGACCGGATGGGTCAACAACCAGACGTCAGGTACGGGCATCTCGTGGACAACCGTTACGTCGCCGAATAACTCGGCTCCGAACGCAGCGTTTGCGAATGACCCGGGAGCGGTGAACGCCGCGGCCCTTGAGACTCCGGCGATCAATATCACATCTCCTGCCTCTGTGATCTCGTTCAAGAACTCGTACAACACCGAGAATACGTTCGACGGTGCTGTTTTCGAGATCAAGATCGGTTCAGGCTCGTGGACCGATATCGTAACAGCCGGCGGATCATTTACGTCCGGCGGTTATAACGGCACGATCAGCACGAACTTTGGAAGCCCGATCGGCGGCCGACAGGCTTGGACGGGCAACTCGAATGGATTCATCAACTCGTCGGTCAACCTTCCGGCGTCGGCGGCGGGACAGTCCGTTCAGTTCCGCTGGATCATGGCGTCCGATAGCTCTGTCTCTGCGACAGGCATTGCGATCGACGACGTGGCCGTAACAAGCGGTTATGTCTGCGGCGGTTCGGCAACGCCTGTTACTTCGCGTGCTGACTTTGACGGTGACGGCAAGACGGATCTCTCCGTATTCCGTCCGTCAGAGGGCAACTGGTACTCGCAGCAATCGACGGCAGGCTTTAACGCACTGCATTGGGGTGCTTCGGGCGACGTTATCGTACCGGGCGACTACGACGGTGACGGCAAGGCAGACTTTGCGGTATGGCGTGCGAACGACACACCGGGCGTTACCGACTTCTACATCCTTAACAGCAACGGCTTTACGGTTACCGGCATTTCGCACGGTTTGACAGGAGACATTCCTGTTGCCGGCGATTTCGATGGTGACGGCAAGGCCGATGCGGTCGTCTTCCGTCCGTCGGATGGCAACTGGTACATCTGGAGCTCGCAAGGGCAGACCACTTTGGTCATCCCGTTCGGAACGAGCACGGACATTCCGGTCGCACTCGACAGCGATGGCGACGGCAAGGCCAATCTGGCCGTCTATCGTCCATCGGAGAACACATGGTATGTCATGGACGCCACCGGCTCGCAGGTGAACACCTACGCGTTCGGTGCGACGGGCGATCGCCTTGTTCCGGCCGACTACGACGGTGACGACAAGGATGATCTTGCGGTATTCCGTCCGTCGAACGGTACGTGGTACATCCTGAATTCCTCGAACGGCAGCGTCAGCTTCATTCCGTTCGGAGCTTCGGGTGATGTGGCCGTGCCGGGCGATTATGACGGCGACGGCAAGGACGATGTTGCGGTTTACCGCGGCGGCGTCTGGTACGTCAATCGATCAACTGCCGGATTCGTGGTTGCGAATTTCGGACTTGGCAGCGATCAGCCCGTTCCGACAGGATATCTTCCTGCTCAGAACTAGGCTCGATCCATAGACAACAAAAGGGCTGTCCGGGACCGCGAAGTTCCGGGCAGTCTTTTCATTTTGCGGAGCAACTTGCGTGGTTCGCTGGCGAACTTTCAAAGTATGCAGGAGAACTGTGGTGGTCTGTAGCCGAACATTCGCGGTGCGTTGAGGAACTTTCGTGGTGTGTTGAGGAACTTTCGTGGTGCGTTGAGGAACTTTCGCGGTGTGTTGAGGAACATTCTTTTACAGTTGAGGAACATTCTTTTACAGTAGCGGAACATTTTTGCGAAGTTCTAGAGCATTTTTTTGAGGTAGCCGAACATTTTTTCGAAGTTCTAGAACATTTTTGTGAAGTAGCCGAACATTTTTTTGAAGTTGTAGAACATTTTTGTCATGTTGAGGAACATTTTTTCGAGGTCGAGGTGCGGAGTGGGGACATTCCTGTCCCCACTTTTTGCGAAGCTCGAAAATTCTTTACTGCAAGCCGCTAGGAGGACCAGAGTGTCCTCCATCTTTTAGACACCGGCCCCGTGACATTTCTTGAACTTCTTGCCGGAGCCGCAATAGCACGGGTCGTTCGGTTTCATCTTCGGCGTGTCGCGAACGTACGGCGTGTGGCGTGCGGCCTCGGCTCCGGCCGCGTCGGCCGAAGCCATCGCACCCGTGAACGCCATTCCCGCGGCCTGTTTGCGTGAACGCTGCATTTCAAGGCGTTCGAGGCGTTCGCGTTCCTCCTGCTCGTCGCGTGTGATGATCTCGAGGTTGAAGAGCGCCTTCGTCGTGTTCGTATCGATGCGGTCGAGCATATCCTGGAACATATCGAACGACTGCTTTTTGTACTCGACGAGCGGATCCTTCTGGCCGTAACCGACGAGGCCGATGCCTTGTTTGACGTGGTCGATCGAGAGCAGGTGATCTTTCCACTGCGAGTCGATGATGTTGAGCATAATATAACGCTCATAGGCCCGAAGACTTTCTTCGCCCGCGAGCTTTTCTTTCGCAGCGTAACGGGCAGACGCCGTCTTCCAGATCGCCTCCTGGATGCTGTCCGGGCTCATTGTTTTGAAATCGACCTCGGCGTCCGCCGCCGGATCGAGGGCATAGATACTTTCGATCTCGGCCGCGTACGTATCCACGTCCCATTTGTCGGGTGCGGTCGTCAGCGCCAGGAAGTGATCGGTCAGATCGTGGAGCAGATCGCGTGCGACTCCGGAATCGCCGAGAAGATATTCGCGATGCTCCGGTTCGAACATCAACTGCCGACGGAGACTGTAGATCGTCTCACGCTGGCGGTTCATAACGTCGTCGTATTTGAGGACATGCTTGCGTGTTTCGAAGTTACGGGCTTCGACCGCTCCTTGCGCACGCTCGATCTGTTTCGAAACGGTACGCGATTCGATCGCCATGCCTTTCTCCATTCCGAGCCATTCCATCATCGAACGAACCTTGTCGCCCGCAAAGATACGCATCAGATCGTCTTCGAGCGAGAGCACGAAGCGTGAGCTTCCGGGATCGCCCTGACGGCCTGCACGGCCGCGAAGCTGATTGTCGATGCGTCTGGATTCGTGGCGTTCGGTGCCGAGAATGTGAAGGCCGCCGACCGCCTGAACCTCTTTTGCCTCTTCCTCGACCACGCGCTTTGCCTTGGCGAGTTCTGCTTCGAACTGTTCCTCGGTTGCCTCGTCAGGATTGATCTCTTGACGTTTCAGATAATCGCGTGCAAGCGATTCCGGATTGCCGCCGAGCAAAATATCGGTACCGCGGCCGGCCATGTTGGTCGCGATCGTAACCGCACCTTTGCGGCCTGCCTGTGCAATGATCTCGGCTTCGCGTTCGTGATATTTCGCGTTAAGAACATTGTGCGGCACACCCGCCGCCTTGAGCTTGCTCGATATAAGCTCAGAATTTTCGACCGAGACGGTACCGACAAGAACCGGCCTGCCTTTTGCATGAAGCTCTTTGATCTCATCGACAACGGCATCCCATTTTTCGGGAAGTGTGCGATAGATCGCGTCGGGTGCGTCTTTGCGGACCATCGGACGATTCGTCGGAATGGCGACGACGTCGAGGCCGTAAACCTCGTTGAACTCTTCGGCTTCGGTTTCGGCAGTACCTGTCATGCCGCCGAGCTTTTCGTACATACGGAAGTAGTTCTGCAAGGTGATCGTTGCAAGAGTCTGGTTCTCGCGCTCGATCTTTACACCCTCTTTTGCTTCGACAGCCTGATGAAGCCCGTCGGACCAACGGCGTCCGTGCATCAGGCGGCCGGTGAAGTCATCGACGATTATGACCTCGCCGTCCTGGACGACGTAGTGATGGTCGAGTTTGTAGAGAGTGTGTGCCTTGAGTGCCTGCTCGACGCAATGGAGCAGATCCATATTCGCAGGATCGTAAAGATTTGAGACACCAAGAAGTTTCTCCGCCTTCGAAACGCCCTGTTCGGTCAGAACGGATGAATGATTCTTCTCATCGAGAAGATAATCGCCCGTCGTAACCTTTGTTTCCTCATCCTTTTCGCCGCGTTCGAGATGCGGAATGATCTGATTCGCCGTGTAGTACTTGTCGGTCGCTTCGTCGGATGCACCCGAGATGATGAGCGGCGTACGGGCTTCGTCGATAAGGATCGAATCGACCTCGTCAACGATCGCGAAATAGTGGTCGCGTTGGACAAGCGATTCGACATCGAACTTCATATTGTCGCGAAGATAATCGAAGCCGAATTCGTTGTTCGTGCCGTACGTAATGTCGGCCGCGTAGGCTTCCTTTCGCTCAACGTCATCGAGGTCATTCTGGATGCAGCCGACCGTGAGGCCCAGGAATTTGTGTATGCGGCCCATCCACTCCGCGTCACGCGATGCAAGGTAATCGTTGACGGTTACGATGTGGACGCCGCGGCCTGTGAGAGCATTCAGGTACGATGGCAAAGTTGCGACGAGCGTTTTGCCTTCACCCGTACGCATCTCAGCGATACGGCCCTGGTGAAGGGCGACGCCGCCGATCATCTGAACGTCGAAATGCCGCATTCCGGTAACGCGTACCGACGCTTCCCGCACGGTTGCGAATGCCTCAGGCAAGATCTCGTTCAGGATCTCCTGCTCGGCTTTGCGGCGAGCCTCTTTGTCTTCGATACCTTCGAGATGATCCTGGATCATCGCCTTGAATTTAGGCGTCTGAGCCTTCAGCGTGTCGTCGGACATCGCCTTCATCGTAGGCTCCCAATTCTCGATCTCCTTTATTGTGGACTGAACCTTCTTCAGGAAGACGTCGCTTGACGTGCCGAAGATTTTTTTTACTAATTTATCTGCAAATGAATTAACTGGCATAATTTCCTTGTCTTCCGCGGCGATGGCCGCTTCCCATATTGTCAAAGCTCTCGCGAACGGCGCATAACGATGCGAACGCATTCACAGTCGAGCAAATTAGATCTTGTGAAAACGAATGTGCTCTTACGGTCTTAGGCCGACGTGTCAGAGCGGGGAAGCGGAATGGAGCGGGACGCGATCTCGGTTGATATCGCCGAAAGGTCGGCGTTCTGGATCCTGTCTAGAACGGTTCGGGGGGTTGATGGAACGAGATCCGCAAAAACGTCCGTAGCGATGCGGTCAGACGTCAGGTCAGCTGTTGCGAGTTCAAGCGAGATCTGGACGGGCGACCGAAGATCACGAACTTCGCCATTGCCTTTAGCAGACTTGGAAAGGCCGGTCGTTTGAATGTCAGCCTTCGCAGCAAAAAGATCGGAGACGGCGTTAGCTTGTGATCCGTCGCGAACGACACGTTTCTGGACGAATCGGACAGATTGCGCGGGTTTTTCCGAACGAGCGACAAATTGCGGCGTTGCACCCGCGAGCACTAGCCCGAGGTACACCGCGACGACCGCTGCCGTCAGTATCGAATTTGTCGTTCTATGTTCGCTCAACTTTTCTAACTCGCTCGTTCATTCCCCGACCGTTTCTCGGTCGAAAGATTTACTTTATCATTTTGCTGCTGTAATGCACGCTCTTTTGCCAACTTTCTGTCAACGATCTTTTGGATCATTTCCTTTGGCACGTTCAGCTGAATGACCAGATTTGCACCTTCGGACGAAATGGTCGTCGCATTCAGAAGTTCAAGATCGTCGAGTGCATTCTGCAATTTTTCTGCATTTGCAGGGTCGTTGACCGATTGCATCTGCCTGATATCGGCCTCTTTTTGCTTCCGCGCGAGATCGGCGAGGACACGCAATCCAGCCGCCTTGCCTGACGCACTTTCGGGGCTTTCGAGCTGCGACACGGCGCGTGCCCCGAGGTTAGTCTGATCCTGCTGCATCGACATCGACAAGGTCTTGCCTGAGAGGTCGGACAGAATGCTCAGGAATCCGCTGTCATTGAACGCCTCGATCGAGCGTTTTAGTACCGCTACCGCTTCTTTATCCGTGCTTTCTGCGCGTGTAATGCGGAAGGACTTTTTGTCCAAATGCCCGTCTTTACCTAGCTTTCCCGATGCCTCGACGATGAACTGCGAATTCAGCACGGCTGCGCGTTTGTCGTCCGGCAAAGCATTGACCATTTTCGCGAGGTCCTTGAAAGGGAGTCGGTTGATCTCGCCGGGTGCGAGCGGTTCGGTCGGCCCTGTAGTCGGAGTCGGATCGGTCTTTACGCCGTTCGAATTCGGTATGCCCGGGATACCATTCTTTCCTTTATCCGCGACCTGGTCATTCTTGTCATTCTTGGAGTCCGAATCGCCGAAGGTCGGGAGTTCGCCAAGTACCGAATTCTTATTCGGCTTTGCGTATTTAGGCTTAGTGTTGGTCAGGTCCGATCCGGTCGAAGGTCGCGGGAAAGGATTCGAGGGGATCCCGGGGGCAAGCATACCCGAATTTAGGCCGTTCGGGTCGTTTTGAGCGGCAAGCATAGCTTGATACTCATCTCGGTTCGCGATCTGAAAATATCCTTCCGGATAGTCGAGCGGAGCGTTCTCCCCGCCGACATCGATCATCGTTACATCGAGATCGCCGTTGCCGAGTTCCGTGTGTTCGTACTGTTTGTCAACAAGGTCGCGGTCTGTGCCGAAAAGCGTACTTCCGACATAGACGGCGTCAAGGACGCTGCAAACGCGGCCTACGAACGGGCTATCACAGCCTTTTGTGGTCAAAAGCGAGGTCTGTGCGATGCCCGCGAGCAGCAATAAATTCACAACCGCCACGACGCCGAGGAGCTTATAAAAGCGCGGTGTCCAATCCCACGCTTTTATCTCGTAGCCGTAAAGAAAATCACCATTTTCCGCGGGCGGTGCCGGTTCATTTACCTCGTAAATAGACTGCTCGAACATATAAAAATTGCTGTCCTCGAAAAATAAAGGCAAAGCTCAACTTTCTTAGACGCTAAGCCGCCCTATCACGTTGCGGCATAAATAATTATCGTAACATACACGCGGCAGCTAGGCGTAAAGATTCGACAATTGCACGACAGCGAGCCTACAATCGCGTTCTAGATGCCAAGAAACCGAAAAGATCGGCCCCGCAAACAGCATAAAAAGGCACCGCACGGCCACTTTTATGAACGCTTTGATAAACGAAAGCTTGCACCGCCAAGTTCCGTCGATCCGGCACGCGAAAAAAGACGCGTTGAGGGCGTTGAAAAGCTGCTTGCGGGCATCGGAGTGCCGGAAAGCAGGCCCTTTAGGCCCGACGCGTTCCAGTTGGAGGCTCTTGCGGCGATCGAGACGCAGGATGTGCTCGTAACCGCCCCCACCGGGAGCGGCAAGACCTGGATCGCCAGGGAGGAAATTCGTCGTCTCATCTCTTCGGGCCAAAAAGCGTGGTACACAACCCCGCTAAAGGCCCTTACGAACTCGAAATATACGGAATTTTGCGAAGAATTCGGAGCTGAGAACGTCGGTATTCTGACTGGCGACAGGAAGGAGAATTTTGACGCGCCGCTGATCGTCGGAACGACGGAAATTTACCGAAACCAGCTTTTTGACGCCCTCCGGACGGGCGAGGATGTAGAGGCAGACTTTGTGATCCTCGATGAGGCCCATTATCTGGCGGACGAAGACCGCGGCCACGTCTGGGAAGAGGCGATAATCCTCTCGCCGAAGCGTATTCGGCTGTTGCTGCTTTCGGCGACCGTTGGCGGAGCAGAAGAATTTGCTCGCTGGATCGAGGATGTCCGCGGTACAACGGTGCGCGTAATCAAGGCAGGGCCCAGGCCGGTTGAGCTCCGCGCCGCGTATCTATCAAGCGACGCAAAGCTCTATCCGCTCTTCGGTTCTGATGGCGGTTTCAACCGCGACATTGACGCGATCGAGAAAAAAGAAAGAACCGACGCCGCAAGAGGCCGGTTCCCACGCCGAAGACGATAGTCTTCGGGTTACTTTGCTATTTTGACCTCTGCCATAAGTGCGTTGACATCAGCCTGCGGAATTGCGATCGAGAGCGTGACGTCGTTGTCCGCCTGGGCGATCTTCACATTGTTGATGAGGCGGCCATAGAGCTTTTGATCGGCGCGGTTGGAGTTACCCAAAAACGCCTTACCGATCGCCTGAAGCCCCGAAAGCAGGGAGCCGAGCTCTTTCGATGAAGCCGCGTCCGCACTCCTAAAAAGACCGCTAAAAACGAATCCATCAGCAACGGAGTCGGCAGAACCAGCCATATAGCGAAGGTTCTTTAGGGCGTTGCCGACATCGTCATTTTCGAGGGGAACGAGCTTTTCGAGGCCGTTCACATTTTCCATGGCAAAGGCTGCAACGGTTGTCGGCGAGTCTTTCAAAAGGCCCTTGATCGCCGGGTTGACGACCGAACGATGCTCGACCGTGTCCAACACACGTGAGACGGCACCGAAAGCAACGGTATTCGCATCGAGAGCGACAAAGGCAGTTTCTTTTAGGATCTTCGTCGCAGAGCTGACGGATGCTCCTTTTGCCTTTTGCTTGACAGAAGAAACTTCCATCTGGCAGACGTAGATCGTCTTGCCCGAAACAACGCGTTCCGTGCAAGGCGTCTTGCTTGCCTCAGTCGCCTTTGCAACGACCTGAGCCGCGCTAACGTCTCCGCGGGCAATAAAAACGGGCAGGACCTTTGGAGCCGCCGGCCCAGCAACTTCTTGGACGCCGACACCCACGACGACATCTGAAAACTTAAGGGCATCTGGCCCGATCTTGGAACTGATCTCGGCAAGCCCCTGATCGACCTCTGCTTCTATCTGCGGATTTCCAACGAGCAGTTTCGGCAGGGCATCATTCAAGCCCTTTTGGACGTCGATGGAGACAACCGCATTCGAAGCAGGCAATAGATCGACCAAGCTCTGCGAAGCCGAAGCAGGTTCGGTCGTCTGGGCCGCCGCGAGGCCGGAAAGAGCTAGTGCCGAAAGCAAGGCCGCGAACATAATTTTTACTTTCATAAAGCGTAAAACCTCTGTTTAGGATAACACTGAAACCTAACGCTAAAAGATGCTAAAAGGTTCGTCAAGAGTTTGCTGCTAATGCCGCTATTTTTTGTCTTTTACAACCTCGAATTCGAACCGGATCTCCTTGCCGCGAACGATCGAACTCAAATAATGCTCCCAAAATTTCCGTGTGAAACGCATTGCGGGCCACTTTTGATCAAGATTTATGAAGATCTGAAAGCCGAGGAGTCGCCAAAGGTTCAGCGTTGTGACGTAACACGAAACTGGGCGCATCCGCACATCGGTATAGAAATCAAAATTGCACCGGTCTTGGACAAAGGTATCGAACGTGTACGAGTTTATGTGATTGCGATGTGTTGGATCACTTGGCCAGTCCGGGTTCGTGTAATGCGGCGCGAGCAGCTTGATACGCCCGCCGGGCCTTGCGACCCGATGCAATTCGGCCATGAAGGCCATTAGATCCGGCACGTGTTCAACTACGTGATTGGAGACGACGAGATCGAATTCGTTGTCGGGAAAAGGATACGGAGCTACGCCAAGATCGTGGATAACGTCGGCGTGCGACCGCGGGCTAATATCAAGCCCGACCGCACCCTCAACCTTGTTAGCACCGCAGCCGACATCAAGGATCTTCATTGTGATTAAAGGATAGGCAGTAGGCCGCCGGTAGGCAAGGCGTGCCACTACCTGCCGCCGTTAGAGCGGTGCACCTTCCGCTATTTTGCCCTTTGTTCGCTTCTCACTTAGGTAGAAATGCCAGAGAAGGCGGGCCGCGGTGGACCGATGGGGCCGCCATTGTTCGGCGATCTCAAGGAATTCATCCGAGGACGGCTTTCGTTCCCCGCTTAAACGATGCCACGCAGAATGTAGAGCGATGTCGCCGCGAGGCATCACGTCAGGCCTCAAAAGAGCCATAAGCAGATAGATATCCGCCGTCCAATGGCCAATACCCTTAACGGCGATGAGGCGGTCCTTTACCTTGTCATCCGGCAGGCATGCGAGCCCGTCGAGGTCGATCGATCCTTCGAGAACGGAGCTTGCAAGTCCGCGACAGTATGCGGTTTTCTGCCGCGAAAAACCGTCCTTCTTTAGGTCAATATCGTTAACGGTCAGGAAGGCCGACGGAGTAACTCGGCCAAGGCGCGTTTCGAGTTTATCAAAGCATGCTTTTGCCGAGGCAAGCGAAACTTGCTGCTCGAGAATGATCTGCACGAGCGTCGCAAACCCGGGCCCTCGGTCCCACATTGGCGGCAGGCCGTAGCGGTCGAAAGCGAGAGCCAAATGGCGATCGCTCGCCGACAACGAACGGCAAGCCCGCAAAAGTTTTTCGGGAGTCAACACTTTTAATTTCATAGGAACGCCCTTAGAATCGCTCTCGGGTCGATTTTGGTTCGAAACAATTATTCCACAGATCTACTTGATGAAGGTTTTTCGCACAGCCTCTTTCTACTTAGCATTTCAAGGATCCGTCGTAATTGCGTGGTGGATCACGCTTATGGCCTATCCGTCGTTAAGAAGCGTTTTTGCTCTTGAACCGGGGTCTGAAACATCATTGCTTGCGTTTTGGTTTGCGGATCTTGCATTTTTAGGCATCGGCTCGCTCGTTGCGGCCTATTTGGCGTGGCGCGAACACGAAGCGATGCAGCCGGCGATGTGGTTCGTAACCGGTGCGATCAGCTACGCAACGATCTACACGCTTTCGTTTGCGGCGATGACGGATCAGGGTTGGCTTGGTGTTCTCCTGATGCTTCCCGCGATGTTGTTGAGCGGTGTATTTGCTACAGGCTTGTCGATGCGAATGAAAATGTTTCGAGCCTCTTCTCCTTCTACGGAAGCTCGATATGTCCTAAAGACGTTCTTGCAGATCGTTGTCGTTTGGAGTGTCGTCCTCGTCGTGATCCCATATCTGCTCTCGATACTCGAAGCAAAAGCCGGTTTTCCATCATTTACGTTTCCCCTACAAAAGCCTATTTCTGCCGCACTGTTTCTAGGCTTTAGCTCAGTGGGAATCTACTCCGCGATCGTAATGTCGCGTATCGGCAAGGGCACGCCGCTTCCACTTGATCACGCCATAAAGCTTGTAGTCAAAGGGCCCTACGCATGGGTGCGAAATCCAATGGCGGTTTCCGGCATAGGACAAGGCCTTGCGGTCGCACTCTTTCTTGGCTCGGGTGTTGTTGCAGTTTATGCGTTGGTCGGATCTGCGATCTGGCAGTTCATACTTAGACCCCTTGAGGAAACCGATCTTTTGGCTCGGTTCGGTGAGCCCTATCGTGAATATCAGCGGGCGGTGAAGTGTTGGATCCCTCTATCCACTCCGTATCGGCCCATGCCTGACAGCGGCGAAGAGGCTGAGATCTCGACAATTGTGAAGTGAGGATCACCAGATCGAGGGTACGGACGATTCATCCAGCTCGATCGTCCCACCGTCCGGGAGTATGTGGATGATCTGCGAAACTCCTCTCGTCTTTAATGCCGGGGCAAGGAGCCCAACGCGATGGCAATTCGCACGAGGGATCTTATGCGGCGAAAGAGGCTTTGATTCCGAACACATCAATACCGAGCGCTGCTCCGAAGCCAACTCGATAATTCGCGCCATGCCTCGCTCGAATTCCTCGGCGGAATGGCGAAGGCGTCCGCCGGCTTCGGGAATGTGTTCGTAACCGATAGTGTTGTCGGCGAGCAATTCGGCGAGAACGAGGCGGTTGAATTGCGGCCAGCGGGACCGCGGGTTCGTTCGCACATCGCAAACAAATTTGATCTCGAACTGCTGCAGCAATTCGAGAAAATACCCGAATTCGTGCCTTCCATGCCCGATCGTATAGAGCGAAAGTTCCTTCATACAAGGTCCATATCGGCCATCGAGAGCGGATCGTTGAGCGGTTCCATATGTGTCGATACAACGACGCCGGGCACCGCTTCTCGAAGTGCAGACTCGATCTCTTCGGCGAGTTCGTGGCCGTGCTGGATCGTCCATTCATCGGGCATTAGGACGTGTGCAGAAACGAAGATGCGTGGGCCGGCAACACGCGTCCTAAGGGCGTGATAATCGATGCCGAGCTTCTCTTTGTAATCATCGAGGACGGCAACGATCTTACTCATATCTTCGTCCGAAGCGGATGCGTCCATCAGGCCCTCGGCGGATTCTTTTACAACGTGGTAACCTGTCCGCAGAATGTTTATCGCAACCGCCAACGCGATAAGCGGGTCTAAGATCAGCCAGCCCGTGAAACCGACAAGTACGACACCGAGTATCACTCCGATAGAGGTATAGACGTCCGTCATCAAATGACGTCCGTCTGCCTGAAGCGTGATCGAACGATGCTCGCGTCCGCGTCTGATCAGGATCTGTCCGACGACAAGATTTATTACCGAAGCGGCGGCTGAGATCGCGATACCTAAATTGATGTTCTCGAGTGGCCGCGGTGTGATCATCCTCTCGATCGCCGCCCACGCGATGCTGATCGCTGCCATTCCGATGAGCGAACCTTCGAGCGCGCCGGAGAAATACTCTGCCTTGGTGTGGCCAAAATTATGCCCTTCGTCCGGTGGTCGGGACGCGACGGTAAGCATCCAAAGTGCAAAGACCGCAGCGATAAGGTTGATGATCGATTCGAGCGCGTCCGAGAGCAGACCGACCGAGCCTGTGTAAAAATAAGCCCCGGCCTTGAGCGAGATCGTGGCGACGGCCGCGGCGATCGAGAGCCAAATGTAGCGCGTAAGCTTTCTATCGATCATTCAGTTTCCGGATCTCATCGATCGTTTGCGGATTCTCCAGCGATGAAACATCGCCCGCATCATCGCCGAGGTATGCCGCGCGAATGACGCGACGCATTACTTTAGCATTTCGCGTTTTTGGAAGGGCTGAGACAAAGTGGATAGCTGATGGAGCAAGCGGCTTGCCCATCTCGTGTCCTACTAGAGACTTGAGCTCGGTAGCTAATACAGCCGCATCGTCCGCGTTCGCAACAACGATCGCGACCATCGCGGTTCCCTTTACTTCATCAGGTACGCCGATGACGGCCGCTTCGACGACGGCGGGGTGCGAAACGAGAATGCCCTCGACCTCGGCGGGGCCGACGCGCTTACCGGCAACCTTCAGCGTGTCGTCGCTGCGGCCAAGGATATACCAGCAGCCGTCCGCATCTTCCATCGCCCAATCGCCGTGAACCCAAATACCCTCAAAACGCCTCCAATACGCGTCGAGATAGCGTTCCTTCTCTTGCCAAAAGCCGCGAGCCATACCGATCCACGGCTGTTTGATCACAAGTTCGCCGACGTGGCCGCGTTCGACCGGCTTTCCGGTTTCGTCAAAAATATCGACGTCCATTCCAGGACAAGGGGCAGGGAAAGAACACGGCTTGATCGGCAAGATCGGATTGCCCATCAGAATGCCGCCTGCGATCTCCGTTCCGCCGGAGTAGTTGATGATCGGCAATCTTCCGCCTCCGACCTCGTTGAAAAGCCACCACCAAGGATCGGGATTCCACGGTTCGCCCGTTGAAGCGAGAATGCGGAGCGACGAGAGATCGTTGCGTTCGTGTGGAGGCTTGCTGTTGCTCCCTTCGGCGGCTGCAAGAGAGCGGACAAGCGTCGGGGAAATTCCGAGCACCTCGACCTTGTGTTTTGCGCAGAACTCCCACATACGGTCGGCCGTTGGGTAGTCAGGTGCGCCGTCGTAGATGCAGATCGTTGCGCCGTTGATCAACGCTCCGTAGATCAGCCACGGCCCCATCATCCAGCCAAGATCGGTGTACCAGCAGATACGCGTGCCCTTGCCGACATCCGTTCCGAACGCCATATCCTGCGCGGCTTTGATCGGGAAACTTGCATGTGTGTGAGCGATGCCCTTCGGTTTGCCGGTCGTCCCCGAGGTGTAGAGGATGATAAGCGGGTCTTCGGCGGACGTAGGTTCAAGAAACCTGGGAGTTGGATCGGCTCCGGCCAAAGCATAGTAATCCTGGAACCGTTCGTCGAGGCCAGTAAAATCTAGGTCTTCGATTACCCTTTGCGAAACAATGTAGGCGTGTCTGATTGTTGGACAGTGCTGTATAGCAGCGTTAGCGATTTCGAGCGAGTTGAACCTCTTTCCGCGGCGGGGAAACCAAGTACAGGTTATCAACCCTTTGGCTTGTACGGCATTCAAGCGGCTGGCAATCGCTTCGACACCATATCCTGAAAAGACAGGCATCGCTATCGCGCCAATCCGTCCGATCGCCAAAAGAGCGACAACGGTGTCTACCAACATCGGCAGGTGAATGCCGATCGCATCGCCTCGGCCAAATCCATCTCGTCGCAGGCCGTTGGCAACACAGTCAACGTCATACCACAGCTTTTCATAACTTAGTGAGTCCTGAAAAATCTCTTCCTCGCTTTCCCAAATCACTGCCGGTTGGTCTTTCATCTCATCCGTCTGCCAGCGGTCGAGGCACATCGTCGTGATGTTGAGTCCGGCGGACGGAGCGCGGACGCCCTCGTCCGCAATCGCCGGTTCTTCCGGCGAAAAGTCGTTCGCGTCGAAGCGACGCTCATTGCGGACGATGGCGTCCGCGTTCCGTGAAAACCAATTCGGAAACTCGATGCCGTCGGTTGTGTCGAGGAGTTTTTCGTACGGAGGATCGAAGGTTATATCAAGGAACTTGAGGACCTCTTCTGTAAACTTCTCCACGTCGCGAATCGAGAAGTCGTACAACTCTTCCCACGTCTTAACGTCGACCTGCTTCATAAACCGTGTGAGCTGAGCTCGTTCGATCACGTCGGGTGTCGGTGTCCAGGCAAATGGCTGGCCGTCGAGAAGGCTGGTGTCTTGCATATTACAAATTTATTGAAAGGCGGCTTGAAAATCCAATAGACAACGACTTTTAAATGCCCATTTGCAGAGAGTATATAGTTGCGGCGATAATCTGTGATACTCAAACGATATGGCTGACGCTGCCTTGATCCCGGACCTGCCGGGGAATCTATTTGCAGGAAAGACCGCCGTTGTTACGGGCGCTTCGCGCGGCGTTGGACGGGCGACCGCGATACGTCTTGCGGAAGGCGGTGCCAACGTCATCATAAACTACCTATCGAATTCTGCTGAGGCCGCCGAAACTGCTCAACTGTGTGTATCTAAAGGGGTTAAGGCTGTAACGATCGCAGCGGACGTATCGGAATTTTCGGGTGCCCAGGCGGTCGCCCGTGCTGCTTTGGAGAACTTTGACCGGATCGATCTGCTTGTTTGCAACGCGGGCATCTGGGAAGGTGCGCCGATCGAGGAAATGTCCGAGGAAGTTTGGAATAAGGTTCTTAACACGAATCTAAGATCGGCGTGGGCGATGACAAAGGCGTGCGTCCCTTCGATGAAGAAGCAGCCGTCGGCGTCGATAGTTTTGGTGTCTTCGACTGCGGGGCAACGCGGCGAAGCGAACTATTCAAATTATGCTGCTTCGAAGGGCGGCCAGATCGCGTTTACGAAAGCGCTTGCGAGCGAATTGTCACCAACGATCCGCGTCAACGCTGTCGCTCCGGGTTGGATCGAGACGGCTATGGTCCGACCCGCGTTCGAGGACAAGGAATATGAAGCGCAGGTGATAGATTCTATCCCGCTCAAGCGAGTCGCAACCACCGACGACGTAGCTCTATCGATCTGCTTCCTGCTCTCAGATTGGTCGCGGCACATTACCGGCGAGATCCTGAACATCAACGGCGGTGCCGTGTTGTGCGGTTAGAAAAGAGCCACTTGACAGGCAAAGTGTCTTTGAGTTAGGTTGAAATCACTCGGAGGAAGATCCGAGTCGTTCTTATGAACAGCATAACGCTCAAACATAAATGTATGTGTTGTTGTCGCATTAGCGGCATCGCTCATACGTTTGCTTGAGAGTTCAGCCCGGCAAAGAACGGGCAACGAAAACTAAAGAAACGTGGCGATTTAAGGCAACTTGCTCCACGAAAAAAACTGCTAAAGCGTCTTAGGCGAATTCAAAAAAAGGATCCGCCGAAAGAATAAACGAGGATCTTAAAAGAAGCTCTCGTGCACTTTAGCACGAGGGCTTTTTCGTTGTTGCTCGGAATACTCGAAAAGGCGAAAAGCAGGAACTAGGAAAAAGAGAAATCAGGAGAAAATATGAGCTCAACGGAATATAACTTTGACACACTGGCAGTTCACGGCGGGCAGGAGATCGACCCAACAACAAATTCGCGTGCGGTACCGATCTATCAGACAACCTCGTATGCATTCAACGATGCCGATCACGCGGCGAAGCTTTTTGCCCTGCAGGAATTCGGAAACATCTACACACGCCTTCAGAATCCGACGACCGACGTCTTTGAGAAACGTATCGCGGCGCTTGAAGGCGGCGTCGCGGCCCTTGCGACAGCAAGCGGACAAGCCGCCGAGACGCTTGCGATCTTAACGCTCGCGCAGGCCGGCGACGAGATCATCTCGACAACGTCGCTCTACGGCGGTACATACAACCTTTTTCATCACACGCTGCCGAAACTCGGCATTAAGTTCCACTTTCTGGACGGCGCCGATTACGACGGCATCGAAGCTGCGATAAACGAACGGACGAAGGCGATCTACACAGAGACGGTTGGGAATCCAAAGCTCGATGTGATCGACATTGAGCGCCTTGCGGAGATCGCGCACAAACACAAACTTCCGCTCATCATCGACAACACGATTCCTTCTCCGGCTCTCACGAACCCGATCAAGTGGGGAGCCGACATCGTGCTCCATTCGGCGACGAAATACATTGGCGGACACGGCACGACGATCGGCGGGGTGATAGTTGATGCCGGTAAATTCGATTGGGGTGCGAGCGGGCGATTCCCGACGTTCGTCGAGCCGGATCCGAGCTACCACGGCATTTCGTTCACAGAGGCGTTCGGGCCGCTCGCGTTCATCATCAAGGCACGCGTCCAGGGGCTGCGTGATACCGGTGCGGCGCTGTCGCCGTTCTCGTCGTGGCAACTTCTGCAAGGGACCGAGACTCTGCCGTTGCGAGTCGAACGCCACAGCGAAAATGCTCTAGCGGTCGCCGAACACCTTGAGAAACATCCGCTTGTCGCCTGGGTGAATTACCCAAAGCTCGAGTCAAGTAAATTCAAAACCCTTGCAGACAAGTATCTCGAAAAAGGTGCGAGCTCGATCGTCACTTTTGGGATAAAGGGAGGTTTCGAGGCGGGGAAAAACTTCATCAACTCGGTGAAATTGTTTTCGCTGCTCGCGAACATCGGTGATGCAAAGTCGCTCGTAATTCATCCGGCCTCGACGACGCATCAACAGTTGAGTGCGGAAGAACAAGCCTCGACCGGCGTTACGCCTGACCTCATAAGGCTCTCGGTCGGCATCGAGGATTTACGCGACATACTCGCGGATATAGATCAGGCCTTGGCACTATCCGCGGAGGCAGCAAATTCGGCTTCGAATTAGCCGAAGCATGCAGGAGCGGAGGCGGCGAATGGGGCATTTTCCACACGGAAACGCCGCCTCTCTCCTAGCAAAATTAGGAGTAACTAGAAATGTTTGAGATAGATCTTTTGATAAACGACCCATTTGAACTTGAGTCCGGAGAGGTGATTTCTGAGATGAAACTTCGCACGACAATTTACGGCAAACTCAATGCCGACAGATCGAACGCAGTACTTGTGTTTCACGCGTTGACGGGTTCGTCGCGAATTCACGAATGGTGGAACGGCGTGATCGAGGACGGCGGTGCTCTCGATACTTCGAAAGATGCATTCATTTGCGTGAACTATCTCGGTTCCTGCTACGGTTCGACAAGTGCAAAGGCTCTCAAGGGACGAAATTCGCGTCGAGAGGTCCCGATCGTTACTACGCGCGACATTGTTCGCTCGACCTCGCTCCTGTTCGACTATCTTGGGGTTAACAGGTTCAAAGCGGTTATCGGTGGGAGCGTCGGCGGAATGCTTGCGCTACAGTTCGCGGTAGAGTTTCCGGATCTTGCAGACGAGATCATCGCAATCGCGGCCGCACCGCTCTCGGCAATGGGCCTGGCGCTTAACCACATTCAGCGGCAGGCGACGGCACGCGGCGACATCGATATCGCAAGAAAGATCGCCCTACTTTCGTACCGTTCGCCGACTCAGTTCAGCGAAAGATTCGGTAGAAAACCGAATCGGAACGGTGAAGATCCGAAGGGTAAGTTTCAGGACCGCTTCGACATTGGCGGCTATTTGGATCATCAAGGTGCGGCATTTCGAAAGCGCTTTGAGCTTGAGAGCTACGAATTGCTTACGAAGGCGATGGACCTTTTCGACCTGACGGACGAAGATATACGAAAGGTGCGGTCGCGGATCTCGTTCATCGGCATCTCGTCGGACTGGCTCTTTCCACCCGCGGATATTCGAGCTCTTGCGGCAAGGTTTGTGGAGAGCGGCGTCGAAGCACGCTATCACGAATTGCGGTCGGACGTTGGGCATGACGCGTTCCTTACGGAGGCGGCCGAGATGTGCGAGATTCTCGGTAGTATTCTGTCGCCTCCTCAGCTTGAATTTTCAGAGGCTGAGGCGGCGAATTACTTTCATGAGCCGCATGGCTTGACGGCCGGCTGTAGTTGACCGGTCACGCCATCTCGCCAGAATGAGATCAGATCGCTCACTCGAAGGCCGATGTTCTGTGCCGACTCGATACGATCTATAAGATCTTTTTGTGGAGCGAGATTGCAGAAGCGACGCGTCTCATTTACTTTTCTATTAAGGTGAGCGGAACATCAGGTCCTGTCGTAATGAAATTTGGCGGCACGTCGGTAGGCGACGTGGCCGCCTTCGAGCGTGTTTGCGGTATCGTTTCGAGACAGGTGGACAAAAGGCCTGTCGTTGTAGCCTCTGCGATGACAAAGGTTACGGATGCCTTGCTTGCGGCCTTCGAAATGGCCAGGAAGAACGACCTTGAAGGTTCGGTCGCATCGCTCGAACCGCATTTTGAGCGCCACGTCGAGATCACCCAAGCATTTTTTCCGGACGATGCCGAGAACGTATTTCACAACGAACTTCTTCTGGCGCGCGGTGAGATCAAGGATCTGTTGACGCGTGCGGCACGACGCAGTCTGCCGCTGCAAATGCTAAAGGATGCGATCGTCTCCTACGGAGAGCAGCTTTCGTCGAGACTACTGGCAGAGGTTTTGAAGTCGCGTGGGATACCCGCGCGAACGGTCGATTCGCGTCGATTGATCGTAACGGACGATGAATTCGGCGCTGCCCAACCGATCATTGAGGAAACGAATGAACTCATTGGCCTTGAGCTCGAACCTCTTATCAACGCGGGCGAAGTCCCCGTACTTGGTGGTTTTATCGCTGCCAATCGAGGCGGCGAGACAACGACACTCGGACGCGGCGGTTCGGACTATTCTGCCGCGATCGTTGCGGCCGCTCTGCACGCTTCAGAGCTACAGATCTGGACGGACGTAACGGGTGTGATGACGTGCGATCCGCGCATCTGCAGCGATGCCTCGACCGTGCCTGTTCTTTCGTACGAAGAGGCCGCAGAACTTGCGTATTTCGGAGCGAAGGTGTTACATCCGAAAACGATCAAGCCGGCGGTGGACAATGCCATTCCCGTACGCGTTTGCAACACATCCGAACCGGAAGTGACAGGTACGATGGTGCTCGCAAGCTCTGCGGAGACCGAAAACAAGATCAAGTCGATCGCGCATAAAAGCAACATCACGATCCTGCGTATCACGTCAGCTCGAATGTTGGGGGCGTACGGCTTTATGAGTGCGGTCTTTCAGGTCTTTGACCGGCATCGAACGGTGATCGACGTGATCTCAACGTCCGAAGTTTCTGTCGCGCTTACGCTCGACAAGCCCGACAACATCGAAAAGGTAGTAGAAGATCTTTCACGCATTGGCGATGTGGAGGTCGAGGGCGGCTACGCCGTGATCTGTGTGGTTGGCGAAGGCCTGCGGGCGTCGACGGGGCTTGCCGCGAAGATCTTCAAGACGATCGAAGACATTCACGTCGAACTCGTCTCGCACGGAGCATCGGCCGTAAACTTAACTTTCGTAGTAAAGGACGCCGACGCTCCCGACGTCATTCGAAAGCTGCACAAGGAGTTCTTTTGAACACAACGCACAATTACGATGACCGTATTTGAAGTTACCGTCGCTCTCATGAATATCCGATCCACTTCCGGTGAAGAGGAGGCGGTTGGGTTCTTTTTACGTGATCATTTGATATCGCTTGGCTGGAACGTCGAACTTCAACCCGTTGCGGCGAACCAGAATAATGTCATCGCGACGCTGAACGATACTCCGCGGGTCTGGCTTTCGACGCATATGGACACGGTTCCGCCGTACATTCCCCCGACCGAAGACGATGAGAAGATCTACGGACGCGGAGCTTGCGATGCGAAAGGGATCATCGCCGCTCAGATAACCGCTGCTGAAGCGCTGCGTAAAGAGGGCGTAGAAGATATCGGGATGCTCTTCACGGTAGAGGAAGAGCGTGCTTCGACCGGTGCGAAGGCCGCGAATCTGCATCCGATCGCAGCGAAATGTGAGTACCTCATCAATGGTGAGCCGACTGACAATGATCTTGCGATCGGGTCGAAGGGTACTTTTCGCTTGAACATAAAAACATCGGGGAAGGCCGCACACTCTGCTTATCCGGAAGAGGGTGAATCGGCGATCGAGAAGCTCCTGGATGTTCTCGAAGATGTGCGGCATACGCGGCTTCCGAATGATGAATTCTTCGGCGAGACGACCGTAAATATAGGCACGATCGACGGTGGAATGGCCTTGAATGTCATTCCGCCAAACGCCGAAGCTGGACTTGCCATTCGTCTTACAACAAAACGCGAACCGATCGAGGACGCGATCAGAAATATCGTTCGAGACCGCGGCGAGATCGAGGTTCTGTCGGCAAGCGAACCGGTGCGAATGCTGGAGGTAGATGGCTTTAGCCAAAAGGTCGTGAGATTCACGACCGACATCCCGCATCTTCCGAACTGGGGCAAACCGCTCCTCATCGGGCCGGGCTCGATCCTCGTCGCCCATACAAAAGATGAATTCGTCCTCAAAAAGGACCTCCAGGACGCAGTTGAGCTGTATCACAATTTGGTGCGGACATTGCTCGCAGCCTAGATCTCGCCAAGACCCATCCCAGGTTTTTTCGAATCTTTATTCGCGGTTCCTTCGTATACTCAGCGGATAAATACCATTTAAGTTGAGATCGATATGAAAAAACTCCTCGTCTTTTTGCTGTGCTCGTTTGTATTCACGCTGCCTGTTTTAGGGCAGGAGCTATTTATGCCGCGAAACGTTAAGCAGGCCTATGCGAACGGCACTCGCAGCATGGATGGCAAACCGGGCCCGAAGTATTTTCAGAACAAGTCTGTTCACAACATCCGTATGACCATTGCCCCTCCGAACCGGACGATCACCGGCTCAGAGGACATCACCTACACGAATAACAGTCCGAAACCTCTCGCGAACTTAGTTTTACGATTTGAGCTGAACGTTCATTCGCCAGAGGCCGCACGCGACCAACCCGCCGCTACGGATGAGCTGACCTCGGATATTACGGTCGATGAATATGCGGAGAACGGCAAGGTCAAAGAATGGAAGCCGCTGATCCCACGAAAGGGAATGACCTACAACGTCATCAAGTTGGACGAGCCTGTTCCGCCCGGCGGCAGCGTCAAGCTTTCCTTCAAATGGCATTACGAACTCGTTCTCGAATCAGGCAGAGAAGGTGTGACCGACCCGACGACATTCTACATCGCGTATTTTTATCCACGGGTCGCTGTGCTCGACGATGTGAACGGCTGGGATCAGGTCGCGCACATTCCGTCGCATGAATTCTTTGGTGATTTTAATGATTACACACTGGACGTTACCGTTCCGAAGAATTACATCGTTTGGGCGACTGGTGATCTTGTGAATGCCGACGAGGTCCTGCAGCCCGCGATAGCCGAGCGTTTGCGAAAGTCTTTCACGAGCGACGATGTCGTAAAGGTTGCGACGCTCGATGAGGTAAAAGCAGGAAAAGTTACGGCGCAGAACGCGACAAATACCTGGAAATGGAAGGCCGAGAACGTCTCTGATGTCGCCTTCGGATTGAGCGACCATTACATCTGGGATGCCGGAAGCCTCGTCGTCGACAAAAAGACGGGAAGGCGTGTCAGCACGCAGGCTGCATACGATGAACCGTCGGTGAACTTTGCGAACATGGTGAAGTACATCAAAGCTTCGCTCGAATTCTCATCCAATCGCTGGCCGGGTGTTCCATATCCATATCCGAAGATGACGATCTTCCGCGGATTTGCCGATATGGAATATCCAATGATGGCGAATGATAGCGCGCAGAAGGATCCGAATATGCAGGAGTTTATCGCCGCCCACGAGATAATGCACTCGTATTTTCCTTTCTATATGGGGATAAATGAGCGGCGCTATGCATTCATGGAAGAGGGCTGGACAACGGCGTTTGAATATCTGTTCAATTCCGAAACTTTCAATAAGGAAATGGCAGATCAGCTATTCAAGGCTTTCGCGTTCGCGGTTGGATACGCAATATGTCATCCGACGCGGACATTCCGATCATGACGCCCGAGAACGTCTTGACCGGTGGAGGCTATGGAAACAATAAGTACGGGCGTGCCGCCCTGGGTTACCTCGCGATGAAGGACCTTTTGGGCGACGCGGAATTCAAGCGCGTGCTCCACGGATTTATGGAGCGTTGGAACGGCAAGCATCCGACCCCGTGGGATATGTACAACAGCTTTAACAACATATCGGGCAAGGATATGAATTGGTTCTGGAACGCGTGGTATTTCTCATACAGCTACATTGACCTCGCGGTCGGCGGCGTCGAAAAGCGCACCGATGGCTCGGCCGTGACGGTCAAGAATGTTGGCGGAGCGCCTGCACCGTTCGATGTGGTCGTGACATTCGACGACGGGACGACCGAAAGGCTGCATCAGACGCCGGCTGTTTGGGAAAAGAATATGAAGGAAGCGGTTGTTCGAGTTGCATCGCCGAAAACGATCAAGGGCGTTACGCTTGACGGCGGCATCTACTTGGATTACACGGATGCCGACAACACCTGGCCTGCCGTTGCAAAATAGGTCGGCGCCGGCTGGTGTGACATTCCGGAAGGCATCGAGTTTTCAGGCTCGATGCCTTCCGCGTGTTTGGTTGGGGCCGCAATATGATAGATTTCTCTCAATATGAAAATCGCACTTATTGGATACGGGGCAATGGGCAAGATCGTCGAGCGGCTTGCGGTCGAGAAAGGGCACGAGATCGCGGGCGTGATAGATGAGTCGGGCTCGAGCCTTTCGGCAGCTGAATTGGCGGATAAGCTGCGTGGCGCGGATGTCGCGATCGACTTCTCAGTGGCTGAGGCAGTTGGACGCAACGTCGAAGCGTGTGTTGCCGCGGAAGTGCCGCTCGTCGAAGGTACAACGGGTTGGCAAGATCGGCGAACCGCGATCGAGCAGGTTGTCCGCGAGGGTAACGGAGCCATCATTTTTGGCGCAAATTTCTCGATCGGCGTTAATCTCTTTTATCGCATTGCGGACTTTACGGCCGAGCTTTTTTCGAAGTTCCCCGAGTACGAAGCGTTCATCGAGGAGCGGCACCATTCGCGGAAGAAAGACGCCCCGAGCGGCACTGCCCTAAAGCTAAAGGAGGTCGTATCTCGCCATATCGAACGCGATTTTACCGTTGCCGCAACACGGGCAGGCAACATTCCCGGCACGCATACTGTGGGCTTTGACGGTCCGGCGGACCAGATCACGCTCACTCACACGGCTCGAACCCGCGAAGGCTTCGCCTCCGGCTCGATCCTTGCCGCCGAGTGGATCGTCGGAAAGAAAGGAGTCTATGAATTTACAGAGATCATCGACCAACTTGTAGCCAAATAGGCACTAGCTGCACGGACGGACGCAAATTGCTTTATCAATATTTGTGTTAATCTTGGGGGTAATTTTTATTTTTTATGACTCAAAAACTTGATTGGATGCGGGGCTGTGCGACGGCCATTATTACGCCCTTTAAAAAAGACGGCTCGGTCGATGATGAGTGCCTCAAAAAGCTCGTTGAGCGACAAATAAAAGGCGGCGTCAAGCTGCTTGTTCCGTGCGGGACGACGGGCGAGAGCGCGACGATGGATGAGGACGAACGCCTGCATGTGATACGACTGACGGTCGAGGTCGCAAAGCGTTTGAAGGCGCACGTCATTGCGGGAACCGGCAGCAACAACACCGCCGCGACGATCGATTTCACACGGAAGGCGCGCGAGGCCGGAGCCGATTGTGCTCTTGTAGTTGCGCCGTACTACAACAAGCCGACGCAGGAAGGGATGTTCGCGCATTTTAGCGAGGTCGCAAAAAGTGTTCGTGAGATGCCGATAATGCTATACAACGTCCCTTCGCGGACGTCGTCAAACATTTCTGCCGAGACGACACTGCGACTTGCGGAAAAGTACGACAACATTGTTGCCACCAAGGAAGCTTCAGGTAATTTTTCGCAGATAATGGAGATCATTCGCCGACGGCCAAAGAACTTCCGCGTGTTCTCGGGCGATGATGCATCGACCGTCCCGCTGATCTCGCTCGGTGCCGACGGCCTCGTGTCCGTTTGTGCGAACGAACTGCCGAAAGAGACCTCAAAGATGGTCGAACACGCCCTGAACGGTTCGTTCCATTTTGCACGCAAGATCCATTACAAGATCTTGCCGCTTATGGAAGCGAACTTCGTGGAGGCTTCCCCCGCACCGTGCAAGTTCGTGATGAAAGAAATGGGCCTATGCGAAGAGAATCTTCGACTTCCGCTCGTCCCGGTCACCGATGCGACTCGCTCGAAGCTGAGGGCAATATTGCGGGACGCGGGAGTTAGTGTTCGAGAGGAAAATGGCCGACGATAGCGAAAAAGGAACGAGCCCGAGATGGTTCGGTCTCGCGATCGCGGTAGTCGTGATCCTTTTTGCCGTTAACTGGTTATTCGGATACCTGTTTCTTCCTAATGACGCAGCGCGAAGCGCCTTCGGCGGTCTATTTGGTGCGGCTAGTTCACTCTTCTCCGGCCTCGCGTTCGCATTCTTGACGTACACGGCTTGGCTGCAGCACGAGGAACTGAAACTACAGCGAAAAGCCATAGCGAAGCTAGAGGAGGATGCCGCTGAGCGACGTGACTTGGCAGAGAATCAACGATGGGTTCAGGATGGTGATGTGCGCCCAGATAATTCTCAAGGCGAATTACTGGTGACCGCTAAAGTCCGCAATATTGGTGCGAAAGTTACAGGTCTGTGGGTGCGAGGAGAGAACTGTGAGACCAGTGGGCCTCAAGAGGTGGATCGCGAGGCTGCATTTCGGATCTTATGGAGACTACCAACTGGAGAAAAGCCCGACGAGCTTTCTGCAGTAATCTCTTATCGAAACGCGAGAGGGTGGAAAAAGGAAGGTATGATCAAGGCCGTAAAGACTGCTACGGATGCTGATGGCCTACCAGCCCATAGGCTTTATGGATTGGAGATAATCCAAAACCGGTCCGAGTAATTCTAATGAATACGTTGAAACAAATTTGTGCGTCTATGTTGTTGGCATCGATGTTTGTAGCCTCCGTCGTTGCCCAGACAAGGCCGCGCGCACGCGACCTTGGTGTTCCATTTGACGGAAAACCGGGCCAATTCAATGCGATAACAGACGTTAAAGGCGTTGAGGTCGGCTATACGACGCTGATCTCAGGCGAAGGCGACAAAGCCGTCCGCACCGGCGTAACGGCGATCTTGCCGCAAGGGAAAGATTTTGCGGGCCGTCTCTTCGCCGGCTGGCATACGCTGAATGGCAACGGCGAGATGACCGGCACGACTTGGATCGAGGAATCCGGTGCCTTAGGTTCGCCGGTCTTGATCACGAATACGCACAGCGTCGGCATCGTTCGCGATGCTGTGATCGAATGGGGTGCGAAGAAGCATCAGGGCGGCGGCTACTCGGGTGATTTTTCATTGCCTGTAGTTGCCGAAACCTGGGACGGTTTCTTGAACGATATCAACGGTTTTCACGTGAAGAAAGAGGACGTCTTTAACGCCCTTGATTCTGCGAGATCCGGGCCACTCGCTGAAGGAAATGTCGGTGGCGGCACGGGGATGATCGCACATGGGTTCAAGGCCGGGACGGGAACGGCCTCTCGCGTTCTTGATGCTCGATTCGGCGGCTATACGGTTGGCGTCCTTGTTCAGGCGAATTATGGTGCGAGACAGTTATTTACCGTCGCCGGTGTGCCCGTAGGGCGTGAGATCAAAGATCTTCAGATTAAACGCGGGGAGCAAACGGCGGCGAATTCGTCCAAGAAGGTAGGCGAAGGTGACGGTTCGATAATCGTGATCCTTGCGACGGACGCACCGCTTCTGCCCCATCAGCTGAAGCGTATCGCTCAACGGATCTCACTCGGGATCGCAAATGTTGGCGGTCGCGGCGAGAATTCGTCCGGTGATATATTCCTGGCTTTTTCAACGGCCAATGCCGCTGAGATCGGGAAAAACGAAGGTCTTGCACAAATTCAGATGCTTCCGAATGATCAGATCAATATGCTATTTTGGGCGACCGCCCAGGCAACCGAGGAAGCGATCGTCAATGCGCTCGTTGCCGCAGAAACGATGACCGGCTACAAGGGCAACACGGTTTACGCCTTACCACACGACCGATTGAAGGCGGCTCTCAAAAAATACAATCGCCTAGAGGAACCAAAGAAATAATGAGCCTTCGAGAGAAGATCGAAGAAGTGTCGGGTCGCGCCGAGTTTTCGGCGGCCGACCGAGAGGTTTTTGAAGAATTCAAGGTCGCGTTGCGGCGGGGCGAGATCCGCTCGGCCGAGAAGGGCGAGGACGGTGTTTGGCGCGCCAACGCGTGGGTGAAGCGAGGGATCTTGGTCGGATTTCGCATGGGTTCGCTCGTGGAAATATCAAAACCGACCGAGACGCCGCGATTCTTCGATAAAGACACTTTTCCGCTGCGGCCAATGGGGCTTGAGGACGGCGTTCGCATTGTGCCAGGCGGCTCTGCGATCCGCGACGGCAGTTATGTTGCGGCGGGCGTCGTCGTGATGCCGCCGGCGTACATCAACGTTGGAGCGTATGTTGACGAAGGCACGATGGTTGATAGCCACGCGCTCGTCGGGAGTTGCGCACAGATCGGCAAACGTGTTCATCTTTCGGCGGCTGCGCAGATCGGCGGTGTTCTCGAACCGGTGAACGCGACGCCCGTGATCATCGAGGACGACGTTCTTGTCGGCGGCAACACAGGTGTTTACGAGGGCACGATCGTCCGCGAACGTGCGGTGCTTGCGAGCGGCGTGATCCTAACGCGGTCGACGCCGGTTTTTGATCTGCCGAACGACCGTGTGATCAAAGCGGAGGATGGCGGTTCGCTCGAAATTCCCGCAGGAGCGGTCGTGGTGCAGGGAGCCCGCGCAGTTACAAATGATTTCGGCAAGCGGAACGGCCTCTCGATCTATTGCCCCATCATCGTGAAATATCGCGATGAGAAAACCGATGCCGCCACGAAGCTGGAGGACTATCTTCGCTAAAGGCTTATCAGCGAACTTAACTTGAATGAATGATAGCGGACGTGAAAACTGGCTCGGCGAACGGGCCTACGAGACAGTGATCCAAAATGGCTTCGAGCCAGGATTTTCGGCCGCGGTTGCCCAGCAACTCAAGGAGATCGAGGCACAACGCGCGCCTGAACTAGCTGCCGGAATCACCGACCTTCGCGATACGCTTTGGTCGTCGATCGACAATAAAACATCCAAGGATCTCGATCAGGTCGAATGGGCCGAGCAGCTTGAGAACGGCGATATCCATTTGCTCGTCGGTATTGCTGATGTTTCTGCATTCGTTAAAAAAGACACGCCGATCGACCGTCACGCCAAGCAGAATACTGTTACCGTTTACACCGAGACCCGAATTTTCCCGATGCTCCCGGAGGAACTTTCGACCGATATCACGTCGCTCGTCGAAGGCGAAGATCGGCTTGCGGTCGTTGCCGATATGATCGTCAAGGAAAACGGCGATGTTCCGGATAGCAAATTCTTCTGTGCATTGGTGCGTAACCATGCAAAGCTCGACTATGAATCAGTTGGCGATTGGCTCGAAGGGCGAGGCGAGATTCCGCGGGCGATCGCCGAGACTGACGGCCTCGAGGCGCAGATCAGGCTTCAGAATGTCGCGGCCGTTCGGCTCGGTGACTATCGTGCTAGGAAAGGCGCTCTCGATTTCGAATCCATCGAATCTTCGGCTGTGGTCGAGGATGGCGAGGTTCGCGAGATACGCGCCGTGGAACCGAACGCGGCACGTAAGCTCATCGAGAATTTTATGATCGCGGCAAACGTCGAGATGGCCGAGTTTCTTGAACGCCAGAATGTCGCTTCGCTTCGGCGGGTTGTGGAAGCTCCGGAGCGTTGGGACGGAATAGTTCGCATCGCCGCCGAATATGGCGAGCGGTTGCCATCCGAACCTGATCTTCCGGCATTCTCTGCATTTTTAGCTCGTCGGAAAAAGGCGGATCCTGAACGCTTTCCCGACCTTTCGCTCTCGTTGATCAAGCTGATCGGCGCAGGCCGATGTGTCGTTCAAAGGCCGGGTGAGGATGCGGGCGGGCATTTCGGGCTTGCAGTCAACGATTACGCACACTCGACCGCTCCGAATCGCAGGTTCACCGACATCGTCGTCCAACGAATCGTCAAGGCCGTTATCGCGGGCGAGAAACAGCCCTATACACCCGAGGAACTCGACGATATTGCTGAGCAAACGAACCTGCAGGCAACGGCTGCGCGAAAGGTAGAGCGTCGTATGCGAAAGATCGTTGCGGCCGCCGTTCTTCAACATCACATCGGTGAGGAATACGACGCGATCGTCACGGGCGATACGAAAGCGGGCGTCTTTGCACGAATACTTCGCCCGCCGGTCGATGGCATGGTAGTCCGCGGCGAGCACCGCCTCGATGTCGGCGACAAAGTACGCGTCAAGCTTCTTTCCGCCAACCCCCACAACGGATTCATCGATTTTGCGGCTCAATGACCGTCGTTTCGCTCTTCGAATAGCTGCTCGCCAACGCCCCCGATTCTGACAGGCTTCGGTAGTTAATATATACTTTTTATAGGGCGAGGGACCTAACAATGACGGAACCGGAAGAGAAAGAAAGCGAGGCTGAAAAGCCGAAAATGCCTACAGTTTCTGGCCTTGGGCAAAAGGTACTCGGCGAGATCGAGAAGCTCGCGGGCATCGTAAATGCCGACCCGCTTGCCCAGGCCGAGGGCGAATTCAATATCGAGGTTGGCGACATTCGCGATGACCTTGAGGACGATCTCTCGCGCAGCAAAGAATGAAACCAGCAGTTGAAAAGATGAATTTTGAGTTGCCGATGCGGATGCGTGGACTGAAGCCGACGCTGATCCGGCAATTCTTTGAGCGAGCGTTACCGGATTCGATTAATTTCGGCCTTGGCGAACCGGACCTTCCGACGCCGCAGTTCATACGCGACGAAGCGGCGCGTGTTGCTCGCGATGAGCAGAACGGCTATACGTCACATCCGGGAATCCCGGCGTTGCGCGACAAGATCGCCGAACAATATCCGCATTTGAATTTGCCGCGGACGGGCGTCGTTGTAACGTGCGGCTCGCAGGAGGCGATGACGGCCGCAATTCTTTGCACGGTCGATCGTGGCGACGAGGTTCTTGTCCCCGATCCGAGCTTCCCGGCGTACGATGCGTGCGTGAAGATCGCCGAAGCAACGCCTGTCTATTACAAAATGCCTGCCGAGTCGGAATTTGGATTTGATATCTCAAATTTCAGATCGCAGATCACGGAAAAGACAAAAGCCGCAGTCGTTATCTCGCCATCGAATCCAACGGGCCGGATCCTAAAGCCCGAAGACCTTAAGGCGATCGCCGAAGTGTTGGATGGCACGGGAATTTTCCTGATTTCGGACGAGATCTACAGCGATCTTTATTTCGGCGAAAGGCCGCACTCCGCGTCGGAATATTACGACCGAACGATCGTTGTAAGCGGTCTTTCCAAGAGCCTGAGCATGACCGGATGGCGGCTCGGTTGGGCGGCTTGTGCCGACCCGGAAATGATAAATGCGATCCAGGTTCTGCACGGTTTTACAACAGTTTGTGCTTCGACGATAACGCAGAAAGCATCGCTGCTTGCATGGACCTCGGAGGCTGAGGCCGCAAAGGCCGAAGCTCGGCGCATCTACAAGAAACGAGGAGAATTCCTTGTAGATCTTTTCAATCAAGAGCTTGGGCTAAAGGCGACGACGCCCGAAGGGGCGTTTTACACCATGCTCGATGTTCGCGAGGTTGGCGATGATCTTGAGGCGGCGGAAAAGGCCCTTCAAAACCGTGTTGTGACAGTTCCCGGCCGCGCGTTTGGTGACGAAGCGACAGGCTTTCTTCGCATATCGTTCTGCAATACGGAAGAGAAGATGGCAGAAGGCGTTAGACGGATGAAAGAGGCGTTCGAGAGTCGCTCATAGGGTCGGCAGTTAACACCTAGGGCTGGCGAGCGGTACCAATATTTGGTATCCTTGGATCGAGGTAGAAAATGGCAAAGAACACGTCGATTTTGTTGGGAGATCACTTTGATGCATTTATTAGTCGGCAGATAAGGGCGGGCAGATTTGCTTCAGCAAGTGAGGTGGTCCGTGCCGCTTTGAGGCAGTTTGAATTCGAAGAGGCAAAGAAATCCGAGCTAATAAAAGAGTTGAAAAAAGGTGAAAAGGGCGGATTTGTAAAAGATTTTGATCGGCAGGGTTTCTTGGGCGGTCTTCACAAGAAGCACGCTCGCAAGCAATGAAGTATAAACTGGCTCGAGAAGCGGTAAGAGACCTCGAAAACATCTGGCTTTATACTTTTGAGACATGGTCACTCGAACAGGCGGACAGATACTACAACCTTCTGCTCGATGAGATCGAATACCTGTCCAAGAATCCGAGAATAGGAAAAGATCTCAGTCACGTGAGGGAAGGATATTTAAGATCTCGGATGAAATCCCATTTCATTTTTTACAAGATAAATTCTAGCGAAAATTCGATTGAAATTATCAGAATCTTGCACCAGCGGATGGATATAGAAGCGAGGTTGAACGACTAGAGCTCAGATCACATGAAGAAATACAGAGTTGGAATTTTGGGCGCGACCGGAACTGTCGGGCAGCGATTTGTACAGTTGCTTGAGGGCCATCCGCAGTTCGAGATCACGGCGCTTGCGGCGTCTGACCGCTCGGCGGGGAAGTCATACGCTGAGGCTTGTGCATGGAAACTGCAAGGTGACATCCCGGCATCTGTGGCCGACATCGTCGTTACGCCGATCGAACCGCCGCTTGACTGCGATATTGTGTTCTCGAGCCTTCCGTCATCGGTTGCGCGTGAGACTGAAGAGGCATTTGCGCGTGCGGGCTATCCGGTGATATCGAATTCGTCGAGCTATCGAATGGATGAGGATGTCCCGTTGCTTATCCCGGAGATCAATGGCGACCACGTCGCTCTTATCGAACGGCAACGCGAGAAGCGCGGCTTTGCGAAGGGCTTCATCATTACAAACCCGAATTGTGCCGTTGTGAGCTTTGCTCCGCCGCTCGCAGCCTTACATCGGAAATTCGGTGTCGAGGCGTGCGTTGTGACGACGATGCAGGCGATCAGCGGCGCCGGTTATCCGGGCGTTGCGTCGCTCGATATCACCGACAATGTTTTTCCGTACATCGCCGGCGAAGAGCCGAAGGTCGAGACCGAATCGCAGAAGATCCTTGGCCGTTTGAGCGAAGGTTCGATCGAAATCGCGGATTTTCCGGTTTCAGCGCAGTGCTTTCGAGTGAATGTTGTTGACGGCCATATGGTTTCGGTGAGAGTCGATCTGAAAAAGCCCGCGACGCTTGAAGATGTCGTCGCGGCGATGCGAGAATTCCCGTCGCTCGACCTGCATTCGTCACCGAAGCAGTTCATCGCCGTCTCCGAAGAGCCTACAAGGCCCCAAACGAGGCTTGACCGCGATGCCGGCAACGGGATGACGATCACCGTTGGCCGCGTCTTTCCCGATACGGTATTCGACTATCGATTTGTCGCGTTAAGCCATAATACGGTCCGCGGAGCGGCGGGCGGTGCCGTGCTGAATGCTGAGTTGCTGATCTCGAAGGGACTTATCTAACGGCCGGGAAAGGGAACGTCCCGAACACGCCGAAGTAGGTTAAGGAGCTGATATCTCAGAGCCAGTCCGCTATTTGGGATCGAGAGCTTGGCGACAGGACTGATTTCGTACAATTGGTCTATCGAGCGGCGAGGATCGGTCTTGGGGGTTGATGTAGGAGTATGACGAGCAGGAAATCGGAGCATATTTCTTCCCGTTGAACCGGTAAACGACCTGATCACCGTCGCAACAACTTCCGTGAAGGCGGGTTCTTATGTCGCGAAACCCCGAGTGCTTTGCCCCGACCTTGTCAAAGTATTGCACCATTTGACGATCTGCGAATATCTGTCGATACGACGAGCCGACCCTCTGGTAGATTTTCATCGAACAGTTGCCGGTTGGTGAGCAAGAGTATCGTAGTGCGAGTTCATCTATTCCATCTTCATTCAGATCAACGACCTGCGGTATAACGTTCGAGGGGTTAAAGCCTTTCGCCTCGACCGCAGTTTGGGAGCAGTACGCCACGGATCGGATCTCCTCTCCCCTAAGCCATCGGCGCAGGATCGGTTCGAGCGAAACTTCATCGATCCACGGGCCGCAACTACTCTCGGGGAGTTTAACTTCCGGAGTTTGGGTAGCCACGATCGAAGGAGCTTGTGCCTCTAAATGTGGATCCGCATTCCCTGGCGCTTGTGACCCGGATTCGTTACTTGTCGGTGTCGCAAAGACTCCGATCAAGATCGAAAGGGCGAATACAAGCAGATATTGAAAGCTGAACAGAGGCATTTTCATAAGGCCATGAGGCCGGAACTGACATTGCAGTGATTATACAATAAAATCTGAAGTAGATGATCGCACGATATACATTGCCGGAGATGGGCGGGCTTTGGTCGCTCGAGAATAAGTTCAAGAAGTGGCTCGATGTTGAGATCGCCGTGTGCGAGGTGCATGCGGAGGACGGGACGATCCCGCAGGAGGCTTTGGCAGAGATCAAGGCGAAAGCGGCGTTCACGGTCGAACGCGTCAACGAGATCGAGAAGACGACCGATCATGACGTTATCGCGTTTACAACGAATCTGGCGGAGAATATCGGCCCTGCGTCGCGTTTTGTCCATTACGGGCTAACATCGAGCGATGTCGTCGATACGGCAAATGCGCTGTTGTTGAGGGACGCGTGCGACATTCTGCTTGCCAAAGTCGATGCACTGCTCGTGGTTCTAAAGCGTCGGGCGTTCGAATTCAAAGACACGCCGCAGATCGGCCGTACGCACGGCATACACGCCGAACCAACATCATTCGGCCTCGTCTGGGCACTTTGGTATTCGGAGATGCAGCGGAATCGCCGTCGCCTCGAATCTGCTCGCGAAGCTGTCGCTGTTGGCAAAATATCGGGTGCGGTTGGAGCCTTCGCGCACCTCGGCCCGGACGTTGAGGAGCGTGTTTGCAAGCGTCTCGGCATCACCGCAGCAGATGTTTCGACACAGGTCGTCCAGCGTGACCGATACGCCGAATATCTTTCGACGCTGGCGATAATTGCCTCAACGCTGGAGAAAATGGCTTTGCAGGTTAGGCATTGGCAGCGGACAGAGGTGCGAGAGGCTCAGGAGGCATTCAAGACGGGCCAAAAGGGCTCTTCGGCGATGCCGCACAAGCGGAATCCGATCCTTTCCGAACGCATCTGCGGGATGGCACGTACGATCAGAGCCAACGCGGTCGTCGGCTTCGAGAGTATTGCCCTTTGGCACGAACGGGATATTTCTCATTCTTCGGCAGAGCGCATCGTCCTCCCAGATTCGTCGGCAGCGACCGACTACATTCTTGCAAAGGCAAGGAGCCTTCTCGACACTCTTGTTGTATATCCTGAGAATATGATGCGTAACCTCGAGCTGACAGGCGGCCTTGTATTCAGCGGGCAACTGCTGCTTGCTCTCACGCAGAAAGGTGTTTCCCGCGAAGACGCCTACGTACTTGCCCAGCGAAACGCAATGAAAGTTTGGGATGAAGGCGGGACGTTCAGAGACCGCGTTGAAGGCGACGCCGATATCTTGTCACATCTTACGATGGATGAGATATCCGAGGTGTTCGACCTCAAACACTATCTTCGAAATGTTGATGCAGTTTTTGAGCGGGTCTTTGGCTAATTCGACCACTTATCCGCGAAGTTGCCGAGCACTGGAAGGCGGAATATCTCTCCCTGAAATCCCTTTATCATAGCAATGATCAGTCCGATGAAAAGACCCAGCATTAGTAAACCAAAAACGGCAAAGACAAGGAATACAAGGAATATCAGTGCCGGAGCTTGAGCAGCGATCACGACAAAAAATACAACGAAATAGCAGATAAAGAACAAGATAGTCAATACGACGCTTGCACCTGACAAAAGCAATGACTGGACGGCGTGAAAGCGGGCAAGCTTGTTTGTTTTGTCGGTTGCCAGGATCCCAATGCTTACGATCAAGTGGCAAAAGAAAAACGGTACGTATGCGAGCCCGGCCGCTACATTTGCGTCAAGGCCAAAGGCCGATTTTCCTGGAAGGTTATTCATAAAGGGTCCTGAAAGTGCCCTAAGGGTTCAATGCGTTAGGCCCCAAAAGAGGCCCAACGCTCATATCCGGATCTTTCGTGTCTTATCTTTCGTTGGTGCGGGTTGTTTGGAACGTGGGCGATACTGCAGCAATGCGGCACGTTCCAAACACCTATCAGTTTCCTAGTTGGACCATTTGTCGGCAAAGTTGCCAATGACGGGAATCTTGTAGACCTCACCGTTAAACGCTTTGATCGCTGCGATGATCATAAGTATGAAGAGTCCTATAAAAACGACGATCATGACAAGCCAGACGACCATAGAAAGAAGGCCGATCAGCGAAGAATTTGTAGCCGCCGTCAACGCAAAAATGACCACGCTGAATATGGTTGCGATGATATAAACGACCAAATAGGTGACCGAGAGTAGGATCGACTGCATTGCGTGAAAGCGGGGCAGTTTGTTGACCTTATCCGTTACGAGGACGATGATGCTGTAAATGAGACCGAGTGCGCAGACCAGATTCCCCACATAACAAATTAGTGCCCCAATATTGTTATCCAACCCGAGTGCCGTTTTACCGGCCGACATGTTTTGCATATTCCTTTTAACCTTGCTCCTTAGAGATTTTAAGTGTGGACAGCTCGAACCAAGTAATTACGAATACTGAACCTAACATAAGACTTTGATTTATACAACAATTTGCGTAAGAATCTATAACTTGTTTCACAAACTGTAGTAATGAAAGCAAAGGTTTATGTGACGCTCAAAAAGGGCGTTCTCGATCCGCAGGGTAAGGCAATTCATCATTCAGCAGAGCTTATCGGCTACTCTCAAATAGCCGATATCCGGCAGGGAAAATACTTCGAGATCAGTTTTAACAACGGAATTGGCGAGGCCGAAGCTCGCGAAGCTGCTGAGCGGATCGGCGGCGATGTGCTTGCAAATCCCGTAATTGAGGATTTTCGCGTTGAGGTCGAGGGGTAAGCTTTTATGAAATTCGGAGTAATTGTCTTTCCCGGTTCAAATTGCGACCACGATGCCTATCACGTCGTGTCAAAGAACGTCGGACAGCCCGTGGATTTTATCTGGCACAAGGAGACGGACCTGTCCTCGTATGATGCGGTGATCGTCCCGGGCGGATTTTCGTATGGCGATTATTTGCGGGCCGGTGCTCTTGCAAGATTCTCGCCAGTGATGAGGTCGCTTAAGGATTTTGCCGCCGATGGAAAATTCGTAATGGGCATTTGCAACGGATTTCAGATACTTTGCGAGGCCGGGTTATTGCCGGGAGCTTTGCGGCGAAATGCCGGATTGCATTTCATCTGCAAACACGTGAACCTTCGTGTCGAGACATCAAATTCGCCATTCACCCGTGAGATCGAGGCGGGTAGGGTACTTTCCCTGCCGATCGCTCACGCAGAAGGGAATTTTACGTGTGACGACGAGACGTATTCATCGCTTGAAGAGAACGGACAGATCATCTTCCGATATTCGGATGAGTATGGAAATGTTGTTGAGAGTGCGAACGCGAATGGTTCGCGCGGGAATATTGCGGGTATCACTAATCTTGACCGCAACGTTCTCGGTATGATGCCGCATCCCGAAAGGGCCTGCGACGACCTGTTGGGGTCGAGTGACGGTTGCGATATCTTCCGGTCGCTGACACGGTCTATCGAGGCTTGCGCCGTCTAGTCGGTAACCTTCAGCGTTAGGCCGTCGAGGTTCGGCCGCCATTCAAGCACGCGGCAGCCGTCCTGTGCGGCGAGTGTTGCCTCGACATCGGATCTTTTCCCATCTTCAGTAAAAAAGGCGATACAGCCTCCTCCGCCCGCACCACAAACCTTTGGAGCGATCGCACCAGCGGCAAGAGCGGCTTCGATCAGCGCATCCATATGCGGCGTCGTGATATGCGGCGAAAGGCGTTTCCGCTCAGGGTGAGCCTTAGCGAGGATCTCGCCCGCAGCATCCCAATCGCTTGCGAGAAGGGCTTTTCGAAGCTCGATCGACGTGTCGCGGATCCCGTCAAATATCTCAAAAAGCTCGCGGTCGCCATCGATATGCCGTTTCGTGATCTCCCAGTTATTCGTGCCGGAGTTTCGCGGCTCGCCCGTATAGCAGACGGCAACGCGCCGTTCGAGTGTTTCGAGATCTATCGCAAGACCTTCGCGGCGGATACCGTCAGGGCCAAAATGGATAGCTGCCACGCCGCCGTATTGAGCAGAATAGTAATCCTGATAGCCGGTCGGCACACGTATAACCTGACATTCGACGTTCGCCGCGATCTGGATAAAACGATCAGGCGAATATCGATCACCGACGAGTTTGTTCAGAGCCGCGATGCAGGCGATATTGAGCGTCGAAGAACCTGCGAGTCCTGCGCCTGCAGGAGCCTCTGAGCGGGTGGTCATCTCGAAGCCAACTTCCGGCCGGAAAAAGTAGGCAAGTTTAGAAAGAAGCTGAAGCTCGGATTCGTCTCGGAGCGAATCGATATCGGCAAGCGTCGTTTCAACAACGCGTTCCTGATCGATGGACCGTAGGATCACACGCGAATCGCTACGTGTTTCGATACGGCAGTGAGCCAGCAGAGAGACCGCAAAATTGACGGTCGCGGCGCCTTCGTGAAAGAGATATAGCGGTGGAATGTCTATCGTGCCGCCGGCAAGGTCCACTCTGGTCGGGGCCGAAGTTTCGATGATCATACTTGGCTAAGAAAGACGTGCTAAATGAAGAATAAAAACACAAACAAAGGGGTCAAGTCTAATGTGGAAGGGTCGTTTTTTCGTCATTTTTCACTCGCGGCTCCGAATCGGTCCGATCCTCGGTGTGCGGGTCGCGCGTGAAGTGGAGACGATCGCCGATATCCCGCAGGGTGCCAAGGCTGGCTTCTTCCACTTTATGAATGCTTTCCTCGATCTTCTGCACGGTATTAGGACTCGCTTCTTCGACCTTGTCAGAGAGCCAATATCGTTCCACTACATAGAAGACGATAACGCCCGTCATTACGATAAAGAACAACGCAATGCCGATCTTCTCATAGTCGCCGAGGATCGTCTTTATCGAGCCGCTGAAGAAATATCCGACGCCGCTCAAGATCAGGACCCACAGCGAGCAACTGATCGCGTCAAGAACAAGAAATCGGACAAACGGCATCTTGCTGGTGCCGTAGAACATACACATCGCGACGCGTATACCGTAGATGTATTTTGAAATGATGATCGCAAAACCGCCGAACTTGCCGATAAGCTTTTCGATACGAGGCTGCGTCATCTGATAGAACTTGTAGCCCTCGACCGCCCGATGGAACCGATATCCGAGGAAGTACCCGAACGAATCTCCGACCATTGCCCCAAGTGTGCCGAAGATAAACACCTTTAAAAAGCTATAATTGCCGAAGAAGCTGCTGTTTGCGAGGATTCCGGAAAGGAGGAGAGTTATGTCACCTTCGACCATACAGAGTGCAAAGACCGCGTACACTCCGTAGGTCGCAATGATGTCGTAAAGATGACTTTCCATAGAAAACGAAGCGCCATTCGCCCAGGGCAAATGTCTCGCATCAGGTTTGCTGCCTGAATGAAGAGTATCGTTTTAAGGCTTTTTAAGTCAAAAGATGCGATTATTTAGCTATAACTTCGGCTAAGGGCGCGTTCGCGTTGACAGAGACAAAACAGGGTGTCTAAAATCGCGAGTGAAACAATGCCAGGCACACGGACGTTTACCTTCTACGAGGTTTAAGAGCCTATGAGCAATGAAGAAGTTTGTATCGGCGTAGAGGTATCGTCCTCCGCAATGCGTGCCGTTTCGGTGACCGGAAATTCGGTCGGAAGATCCGCCACAGCTCCGATCGCCTACAGTTCCTCGGTCGTCGAGCAGCTTACAGCCTTTATCGAGCGATGCCGTACAGAATTTGGCAACGCATCGAAGATCGGGGTCGCCGTACCCGCACTCGTCGGCCCTGGACGCCGAGTCGTCGAATATTCGACACATATCGCTGAATTCTCAGGCCTTGACCTTGCCTCGGGCCTTGGAGATAAAGACGGCGGGCGTATCTCCGTTTTCAACGATGCGAACGCCGCTGCCTGGGCCGAGTATCAGATCGGTGCTGGCCGCGGTGCGCGAGACCTCTTCTATGCAACTCTCGGTACAGGGGTTGGCGGTGCTTTCATTCTGAATGGTGAGATCTGGATGGGACACGGCGGTTATGCGGGCGAATTCGGTTATGTGCCGGTTCGCGAGGGCGGCGAGCGTCTCGAAGATATCGCGTCGTCTGCAAATATCATCCGCCGAACACGCAGTCGGGTGAACCAGGACAGTACGTCGTCGCTCGGTGAGATCCCTGAAGGACAGTTGACGATATCCATGATCGTCGAGGCGGCGAAGGCGGGCGATGATTTTTCACAGCTGATGCTGGATCGGACCGGAAACTACGTAGGGATTGCGGTCGCAAGTGTTATCAATCTCTTGAATATCGAGCGCGTGATCATTGGCGGCGAGATAATGAAGGCGGGCGAACTTATTCTTGAACCAATAATCGAGACCGCGCGGAAACGTTCATTCTTCCCCGCATTTGAAACCACCGAGATCTTGCCTGGTAAACTTGGGGACGACGCGGCTGCGATCGGTGCGGCCATGCTTGCTGCAATCGTCTAGGCTCTCAGGCCGACAGAAAATAGGAAAAGCCCGAGCATCGCTATTCTGCAGTGCTCGGGCTCAAGTTTTGTTCTGACGCAGAGGCTAGTCTCCGTCCGGAAAGATCTCGACCTTAGCGGTAAATGAGCCACTGTTGTCATCTAGGTTACCTTCGTTGATGCCGAGGAATAGGGCACCGTCACGGCTTGCCGTAAATTCACGTTCGGCACCGATATAAATGAAGTCATTATTATCATCGCCGATCACCGCGATGACTGCCCCAGTCGCTACGCTCTTGAGGAGTTTGTTCGGGTCGTCAATGTCAGGTTCGCCTGAGGCCGAAGACGTTTTGCCTTTTCCGAGCGAAACAGTGCCATCGGCGGTAATGTGGATACGCTGACCCTTGCGGACCACAAAGCCGGTATTCGTCCAACCGTTTGCAGTGTTATCGGCGAGAACCTTTACTGTCCAGCTAACGGGTTTCGTAATCTTCGGGCGAGAAGTTTGCTGGGGCTTGACAGACGCGGCCGGCTCTGTCGCAACCGGTTTGCCAATAACAGTTACGGGCTTTGTGTTGTCCGTCGTGATAACGCGAGGGACGGTAGTCTGTACCGGACGTGTCACGGCCGGTTTATCTTCGGACGAGTTGTTCGCGTTGTATGCGAGGGCACTCTCATCCTCAAACCTGATCGACTCGACCTCATCAGCGAAGAATGTCATTTCGCGCCGATGCGCACCAGTACCCATTACGATGGTGAATTTCCCATTCGCAAAGCTGACGATCGTTCCTTTGTAGAGGCTGCCGTCTTTGAGCTTGACGGTATCACCGAATGCAAAGGATACGAATGCTACAACTAGAAGTGCACTGAAGAATAATCGTCCGAACATCGCTGTTGACATCTTGAAAAACCTCCGGCTAAGACCGCATTGCTTTCTCGACTGATCGTTTTGGAGTGAGCTCACAAGGGGCCTGTGGCCCTTGTGTTAGACATAAAACAAAGATCTTGGGTTGCAAGATTTATCGGCGCTGCGAATCCGGCAGAATCATATCAAATCAAACCTTAGTGTGTAAACGAATTCGACTTTTTGTATTCTCACACGATGCTGCTCACGATATATGCAGACCGAGCTTAGAGCTTGAGCGACTTGCACTCTCGCGGCCATCTGACGGAAGATTATGCTACAGCCCGGATCGACAGGAATCTGATCCCATGGGTGTAGATCGCGTGGATCGTATACACCTGCCTCACATTCTATGAAACTTTCAGCTGACGGCAATATCATTTACTCACCGAGCGACCTGATCGTATTCTCAAAGTCACCATTTGCATCGTGGATGGAGCATGCCTTCAAGGCGGGGTTAATACCGGAAGAAGGTGGAACCGTGTCCGAAGAGATGGATCTGCTCGCAAAGATGGGTGATGAGCATGAGAAAAAGGTGCTCGAAGGATATCGGTCAGTTTCGAGCGTCTGCGATCTTTCGGCGGGCAAGAATTTCGAGGAGAGGTTCGCAAATACAAAAGACGCAGTCGTACGACGCGAAAAGGTCCTTTACCAAGCTGCCCTTCGAGGGGGCGGATTTGAAGGCTATTCGGATTTCATTACTCTTGGAAGGGACGGCGTCTATCAGATCTGGGATACAAAGCTTGCACGCACACCACAACCGTATTTTGTGATCCAGTTGTGCGCGTACTCAGAGATGTTCGCTGAGACGACCGGTGAAAAGCCTGCAAAGAAGTTCGGCATCATTCTTGGGCCGCCCAGGAACGAGGACGAAGAATCCGAACGCGTTGAATTCGCCTTCGAAGATTTCCGCTACTATTACGAGAATCTAAAGCAGCGATTCTTTGAGCTACACAATAGCTTTTCCGCTGACTTTGCAACTCGGCCCGAACCGGATCCGCGCGCCGACCATGGAAGATGGCAGGATTGTGTCGATGGGATGCTAAAAGAGAGCGACCATCTGTGCCGCGTTGCCGGTATCACAAGGAGCCAGGTCGAGAAACTCACTGAGGGCGGCGTAACTACGCTCGGAGCACTTGCCGGATTCAAAGGTTCGATTCCCAAGATGCCGCCGGCGACAGTCGAGAAGCTTTCGACCCAGGCGCGTCTTCAGCGTGAAACTGAAAAACTCCGTGAAAAAGATAAAACTGCTCCACCGCTATTCGAGTTGATCCCGAGGAGTGTTGATGGCCCGCCGCAGGGCCTCTACACGCTGCCAAAGCCAAGTCCATTGGATGTTTTCTTCGATATCGAAGGTTTCCCGTTCAACGGCGGCCTCGAATACCTTCTCGGCAACACGATCCATAAAAAAGGCGGCGGTTACGAGTTCGTCGATTTTTGGGCCCATGATCGAGCGAGTGAGAAGAGGGCGTTCGAGGCGTTTATCGATTGGGTCTTTGCCCGGTGGGAGCTGGACGATAGCCTTCACATCTATCATTACGCGAACTACGAGCAGAATGCGGTCAGCAATTTGATGACACGCCATGACACTAGGGAGCGAGAGGTCGATACTCTGCTGAGGAACAATGTCTTTGTCGATCTCTACCGCATCGTGAAGAATGGCGTCTATGTCGGCGAAGAAAGCTATTCGTTAAAAAAGGTCGAGCACCTTTATAACGTCTTCCGCGGTGAGAATGTCGTTAGCGCCGTGGACTCGATCGTGCAGTATGCGGCGTGGATCGAGAGTGGCGAGTCGGGCGATTGGCGCGAAAGCCCGATCTTAACCGACATTCGCGAATACAATAGGATCGATTGCGAATCGACCGCGGACCTTTACGCATGGCTGCGGAAGACGGCCGCTGACAATGGGATCTCATATACCCCGTATCAGACACCTGATGACGACCAGGACAAGCGGGAAGAACCTGAAGTCGTGCGAGACCGGGAAAAGGTGATCACTGACCTTCGCAAACGGATAGACGTTGATGAGAATGCGGGAACTCTCGCCGACCTGATCGGTTATCATCGTCGTGAAGCTAAGCCGGACTGGTGGCGCTTCTTCGATCTGGCGAAGAGACAACCGGAAGAGCTTCGGGATGAGCCGGATTGTATTTTCGGAGTTGAAAAAGTAGGCGATCCGGTGCCGGAGAAGAGATCGCTTATACAGAACTACACATTCGACAGAGAGCAGGAATGCAAACTTTCGTCCTCCAAGGCGTCGAATGTCTATTTTCAGGCTGATCTGAGAGCTTCTTTCACTCTTTTCGATATTGACCATTCCGCCGGTGAGCTGACGTTAAAAGCATCACAGAACACGCTAGATAGACCGGCCTTTGGCGGGGAATTCCCGACAGAAGGCACGTTCATCTCAAAAGATGACGCTAACACGAAGCCTCTCCAGGACGCGCTCTTGTCGATCGGCAAGGACTCTGTCATCGGCGATCATCCCGCCTCTTTAGAAGCGTTTTTATCCCGGAGGCCGCCGGTTGATGCGAACCAAAGAGATGGAGAGACGACGGTTGGGGCGGCGATCCGGATCGCTAATTCAATGGACGGCGACTGCCTCGTGATTCAAGGCCCACCGGGCACGGGTAAGACATACACGGCGGCTCGACTCATCCTTTCACTGCTCGATAAGGGGAAGCGTGTCGGTATAATGTCGAATTCACACAAGGCGATCCTCAACCTGATCAAAGAATGCTGCGAGGCCGCGGAAGGCAAGCAAAGCTTGAGCGTCATAAAGGTTGGTGATGACAATGCTGACCCGATCTTTCAGAATCATCCGGAAATCACCTCGGCAAAGAACGGCAAGACCGGATTTCAGGCATGGCTGAAAGCGGGGAAAACTCCGCTGATCGGTGGAACTGCGTGGCTATTTGCTCGCGACGAATGGGTCGAGAACGATGGCGATAATATGCTCGATTTCCTCTTCATCGACGAGGCCGGGCAGGTTTGTCTCGCGAACGCGGTCGCTGTTTCGCGTTCGACAAAGAATCTTGTCCTTCTTGGCGATCAGATGCAGCTTGAGCAGCCGGTGAAGGGAAGGCATCCTGGTGACTCAGGCTTATCGTCATTGCAATACGCTTTGAAAGATGTTGAGGAGAGCAAGGACGATATTCCGGTGATCCATGCTGTTGTGCCTGACGGTAGCGGACTATTCCTTGGAACTTCGTACAGAATGCACCCGGATGTCTGCGACTTTGTCTCAGAAAGCATCTACGAGGATCGACTCGAGTCATTCGCCGACTGTAGCCGCCAACGCATCGATATTGCGAAGGCGCCAAACGCTTTGATCAGGAAGGAGCACGGCATTGTTTTCTCGCCGGTCGAACACGACGGCGACACACAGTACAGCACAGATGAGGCTGAGCGTGTCGTGGCGATATTCAATGAACTCGTCGGCTGCAATTATACCGACAGGAGCGGAAACACTCGGCGGCTCGAGCTAAAGGACTTTCTCTTTATCACGCCTTACAATGCCCAGGTCGTTCGACTTGCAAGCATGCTGCCGGACAACGCTCGTATCGGCAGTGTTGACCGGCTACAGGGACAGCAGGCACCGGTATGTATTTTGTCGCTCTGTTCAAGCGTCGGCGAATACGGTTCGCGGGGGCTGGGCTTTATCCTTGACCGCAATCGAGTGAACGTTGCCATCTCTCGTGCTCAATGCCTTGCGGTCGTTGTCGCGGACCCACGGATCGCAAGTGATCCAGCGGGGTCGATAAATGAGATGAGGCTCCTCAATCTCTTTTGCAAATTGAGCAGGTATTGACCCGTTCCAAAGCGCAATTGGGAGTCCTCTGGCGCGAAGAATTCCACACCAACTGCTAAATTTCAACACCCTGGACGAGCCTCTCGAACCTGCACAAAGATGATATTTTTGTAATCTTTCCGTATTTCTTCCATCTTGCTGAGTGTTTTTGAAGACACGTTTTTTCTACCATTCTTGGCCCAGGTAACGGCATATCATTTGCTTCTTTGATCGATGGAGTTGCACTGTGCGCGAGTGCAAGGAGATCAGGAGGGCAATGAGCGATTCCAGGTTCAAAACCATCATTCCGGATGTAGAGTTTTGGAAGAATATGATCCCGTGTCAGGCCGCGTGTCCGGTAAAGACGGATGCGGGCAGATACGTGCAGCTCATCGCGCAGGGCGAGTACAAAGAAGCATATCTGGTCGCACGTTCGCCTAATCCTCTCGCATCGATCTGCGGCCGAGTTTGCGCGGCACCTTGCGAAGATGCCTGCCGACGCGGGCGTATCGATGCGCCTGTGAGCATTCGGGCCCTGAAGCGCTTCGTTACCGAGAAATACGGCGTCGAATCGATGGAACCGTCAACTCAGGACGCTCTATTCGAAGGTTCGACCGAAGCCGGGAATAAGATCCGCTGGCACCTGCCTATCCTCGAAAACAGCAAACGCATTCAAAAGCGCGAAGAGAAGGTCGCCGTCATCGGTGCCGGCCCCGCTGGCGTTTCGTGTGCACACGATCTTGCATTGATGGGCTACCAGGTAACGATCTTTGAGGCATCCGCAATTCCGGGCGGAATGATGTACCACGGTATCCCGGAATTTCGTCTCCCGCGGCAGATCATCGAAAAGGAAATCGCCAAGGTCAAGAGTCTCGGAGTCGAGGTGAGATACAACACGCCATTGAACTCCGAATTTGGTCTGTCGGAGCTGCGTGCTCAGGGCTTTAAGGCCATATTCCTCAGCGTCGGAGTCCAAAAAGGCCGTGACCTCAATATCGAGGGGATCGAACTCGACGGTGTCGTAAAGGCCGTCGATTATCTTCTCAATATCAATAACGGCTATCGCGTCGATCTCGGGAAAAAAGTGCTCGTGATCGGCGGCGGTTTTGTTGCTTTCGATGCGGCACGTATGGCCTTGAGACGTGGGATCGACGAGGCCGAGAACGGCAACGTCGAAGGCAGCGAAATGGCCGGCGGCGAGATCAAGTCCGCGATGGATGCGGCGCGTTCAGCAATACGCTCCGGATCGACCGACGTTCGGATGATCAGTCTCGAGGCTCTGAACGAACTTCCTGTTGTGCGCACGGCTCAGGGGTTGGAGGAGTTTCACGAGGCACACAACGAAGGTGTTACGTTCCATCCGTCGCGTTCTGCTCGGAGGTTCATCGGCGAGAACGGCCGGCTGACGAAGGTTGAACTTCGAGGTGTGAAACGGGTGTTTGACGACAAAGGGCGTTTTAATCCGGAATTCGACGACACGATCAGCGAGACCCTCGAAGCCGACTCCGTAGTGCTCGCGATCGGTCAGCAGGCGGACCTCTCCTTTCTTAAACCCGACGACAATGTTGAATTGACGCCGGCTGGCGTGATCAAGGTCGATCCGAAAACGCTAGCGACCTCGGCACCTGGATTGTTTGCGGGCGGTGACGTCGCATTCGGGCCTAGGAATCTGATCGAGGCAGTCGCAAATGGAAAGCAAGCAGCGCTCTCGGTGGATGACTATCTTCGCGGGCCGGGAAGTACGACGCACTTCAAGCTACGCGTTGAAAAGATCCCGACGTATTCGTATCGGATGGCCGAGGACTACGAAAAATGCGAACGCGAGGCTCCGCCGACCGTGTCGCTGGACCGCCGAACAGGCATTTCCGAGGTGGAGAGCGGCTACGATGACGAAGAAGCCCGTCAGCAAGCCGAAAGGTGTCTCGCCTGCCACATCCAGACTATCTACGATCCGCAGAAATGCGTGCTGTGTAACCGATGCGTGGACGTCTGCCCGGAATCCTGCCTTAAGCTTGTCTCCCTCGACACGCTCGATCTCCCCGAAGGTACAAAAGAGCTTGCTATCGCCGCCGGCGGTTTTACAGAAGAAACGACGCTCTCGGCGATGCTCAAAGACGATGACAAATGCATTCGGTGCGGCTTGTGTGCGATCCGATGTCCGACCGACGCGATGACGATGGAGGTTTTCTACTATGAAGAATCAGAGCGAATTCGATAAGGCCAGAACAAAGGTCCTCGACGCTCAAAGCGAAGCGGACGAACTGCTTACTCAAAAGCCTAAGAACGTCGAGCTGATCGGAGACGCGGACACGAGCAGACGCAGCCTTCTAAAAACTCTAGGGATATCGGCTGTTCTGATCGCTCTGGGTGGGCAGGCGTTTGCTATGCTGCGTTCGCTCTTCCCAAATGTGCTGTATGAGCCGCCGCAGAAATTCAAACTTGGTTCTCTCGATAAATTTACCGAAGGCGGGACTTTCCTTGAAGGCGATCGGCTATTCGTCTTTCGCGATAAGAATACTTTCCACGCGATCTCGGCCGCCTGTACGCACCTCGGGTGCACGGTCAAGATGGTGAAGCTAAACCAGCCGAAAAAGGTGACGGTCGGCGGCAAGGAGATCGAAGAACAGGTCGAATTCCACTGTCCTTGCCATGGCTCGAAATACTACGGCGACGGGACGAATTTTGCGGGCCCCGCGCCGCGGCCACTTGATCATTTCAACCTGGAGGTTTCCCCGGATGACGGTCAGTTGATCGTGGATAAGGCGACACGCGTCAGTCAGGATTTTCGCCTGACGGTGTGAAGGAGCATCAAGAATGGATCCGGTTCATGTACACCTTTTCCTGAATCACTTCCCGGTGATCTGTTCGGTTCTCGCGGTGCCGCTTTTTGTGTACGCGTATTTGAGAAAGAGCGATGCGCTGAAGGAGTTGGCGTTGCTCGTTCTCGTTTTCGCCGCGGCGGTCACGATCCCGGTCTATCTATCGGGCGAACCGGCGGAAGAGGTGGTTGAGAAGCTCGCAGGCGTAAGCCACGACCTGATCGAACAGCATGAGGATGCCGCATATTTCGCGATGATCTCGATGATGATCACGGGTGCGATCTCGCTCATCGGGCTGATCACGATGTTCTTGAAAAAGACGGGGGCGGCGAAGTTTCTTGTTCTGATCGCGCTGTTGTCGGCGGTCGGGTCGGCCGGGCTGATGCTGCGAACCTCAAATCTCGGCGGCCAGATCAGGCACAGTGAAATTCGCACGGGCGATCCGGGAACTCAGCCCGGAGAAAGACAAAAGGACGATCAACGGTAAAAAGCGAGAGATAACAATGGCGACAGAAGAGATCTCAGAAACAAAGACTTCATTACTTGGAACGCTGCGTGAAAAGCTCGCTTTTAAGGCGACATGGGAAAAGCTCACCTGGACGTGGAAGCCCGAGACGAAACGCGAGGCAGGCGATGCGATCGTTCGGAACTTTATCCTGCACTGGTTCCCGGCGAAGGTTAGCCTAGAAAGCCTTTCGTGGGGCTATTCGTTCTGGCTTGGGACGATCTCGGCAGTTCTCTTTCTGATCTTGACGATAACCGGCGGCATCCTGATGTTCCTTTATGTGCCGTCAGTCGAGCGTGCATACCTCTCGGTCAAGGATCTGGAGTTTTCGACAAGTTACGGTTGGTTCCTTCGCGGGCTTCATCGGATCTCGGCGCACTTGATGGTCGCAGTCGTCTTTCTGCACATGGTGCGCGTCTTCCTGACCGGTGCATTCAAGAACGGGCGAAAGGCCGTCGGGCAGAATCGCCCGCTCAACTGGATCGTAGGTGTCGTCCTGCTGCTTATAACGCTGCTCCTTTCGTTCACGGGATATCTCTTACCGTGGGACCAGCTAGCATACTGGGCGATCACGGTCGGAACGAATATCGCGAGTTCGGCACCCGTTTTCGGCGACCCTACAAGATTTATCCTGCTCGGCGGAACAACTATCGAGCAGGCGACGCTGATCCGATTCTATGTTCTGCATTGTTTCCTCCTTCCGCTTGCCACCTTTGCTCTCGTTAGCTACCACATGTGGCGAGTTCGAAAGGACGGTGGCCTTGCCTGCACAGAAAAACGTTACGAGGAAGCAAAGAAGCAGGAGCATCCGGCCATCGCGAGCAAGACCTATTCGCTGCTCGGGATCACCGGCGGGTCGGCCGTGGATGTTCAGAACGTGATGATCGACGACGAGAAGGACAAGGTTCCTTCGTCGCCATATCTAACAGTTCGGCTTGCGGTCGTAACGCTTGCAACGCTCCTGATCTCGATCCTATTGACGCTGCTTGTCAGAGCACCGCTCGAAGAAGCAGCAAATCCTGCGGTTACGCCGAATCCGGCGAAGGCACCGTGGTATTTCCTATGGCTGCAGGAGCTGGTGACCATCACGACGTTCACAGTAGGAGGCTTCACGATAAACGGTGCTCTTATCGGCGGCATCATCCTTCCCGGCGTTCTGGTCGTGGCCGCGGTTCTATGGCCGTACTTTGACAAATCGCCGGTGAGTTCGATCGGAAGGTGGTTCCCGAAGGAACGCCAATGGCAGAACAGGATCTTTCTGATCATAGTTGCGGCGATCTTGGTCCTAACCTTCATCGGCACATATATGCGCGGGCCGTTCTGGGAGATCTATATGCCGTGGCAGGAATGGGAGCAGACGCCTAGAAGATTCTGATCCGAGCAAGGAGAGAGAAGAAGAAATGTTCAGCAAAGATGCGATCAAACTTTACGTTTTAGGACTTTCCCTGCTTGGGCTGACGGCGTTCGTTTTCTTTAGGGAAAACACGACGGATTGGCGGGACTATCAGGCGGAATTTAGAGACTTCGTTTCCGAAAAATTCGGTCCGGAACGCGCCGAGCAGATACCGTCCGGTGTTCAACAGATATGGGTCAAAGACCTTGACCGTGTGGATCGCTGCGTTACCTGTCACCAGGCGACCGAATGGAAGGGACTGGAGACGGCTCCGAATCCATACCGCACGCATCCGAAGGAGATCCTCGAAAAGCATCCGCTCACCGCATACGGATGTACGTCTTGCCACGGCGGGCAGGGATTCTCTACAACACTCCCTGACGCGCATGGGAACGTTGAGCACTGGGACGAACCCGTACTCGGCCAGGAAGTGAGCGAGGCGTATTTGATCAAAAATTCCAAGGCGTTGATGGAGATGAACTGCAACGCCTGCCATCGCTACGACCGTGAGACGAAGGGAATGGATTATATCAATACCGCCAAGAATCTCGTCGAGCAAAAGGACTGTAGAGCATGCCACACGATCAACGGCCGTGGCGGCATCATCGGCCCCGATCTCACATTCGAAGGCGAAAAACCGACCGAGCAGTTCGATTACGGACGCCTGACGGGTCGGCACGCGGTCTTCGCCTGGCAGGTTGCTCACTTCCAGAATCCAAAGATGGTTTCGCCGGACAGCATTATGCCGAACTTCGGCTTCTCGTCGCAGGATGCACAGGCACTTGCGCTCCTTGTAATGAGTTGGCGGAAGGAACCGATCCCCGCGAGCTACATTTCGGGAGTACAGCTTCGCGATGTGCCGACACCGGAAGAGATCGCAAGGGAGAAGGAAATGCTCGAGGGCGAAGGGGCATTCTTCGTGCAGAACAAATGCTTTGTTTGCCACTCGGTCAGTTCGTTGGGAGTGAATTCAGCCGCGAAGATCGGGCCCGACCTTTCAGATGCAGTTGTCGACGTGCAAAACCGCTTCGGGCGTACGTTGGATGATTTTTTAATGGACCCGACCGGCACGATGTCGGTGGTCCTTGCCACGCAGATCCCACTGACGACGGAACAACGTCATCAGGCGATCGCATTGTTAAAAGTTGCCTATCAGCGAAAGCTGGAACAGCAGATCAAGAGCGCGTCCCCGTCGCCCACGCCAGCGGGCAAATAAGGACGTTCGTAGAGGAGAGAGATGAAAAACCTATTCAAAAAGCCAAGGTCCTTGTGGATATTTCTCGGAATATTTCTTTTAGCTTCGTTTTTGACGATCGGGAGCTGCGCACGAAGGTCCGCGCTTAAGCAGGATAAAGGCGGAGCGGCCGAGGCTGCGACGCTTACCTACGTTGCACCCGGCGATATAGATGAATACTACCTATTTTATTCGGGTGGGCACTCCGGCAACGTCTATGTTGCGGGCGTCCCGTCGATGCGTCACATCTCGACGATCCCTGTCTTTGCGAAGTATCCCGCGACGGGCTACGGATTCGACAAGGAAAGCAAGGAGATGCTCGGCGATTACGACTGGGGCGATGTTCACCATCCGGCTTTGAGTGAGACGAAAGGTGATTACGACGGACGCTGGCTGTTTGTGAACGACAACGGTAATAACCGCGTTGCCCGCATCGATCTCCGCGATTTTAAGACCAAGCAGATCCTGGGGCCGGTGCCGAACGTATCGGGATTTCACGGCGGTGCATTCGTAACGCCGAACAGCGAATATGTGCTCGCAGCATCGAGATTCTCGATCCCGCTGCCAAAGGGAACGGCTGCATCGGTCGAGGAATATGCGTCGAAGTATAAGGGCGTTGTTTCGGGTATCGCGATCAAGCCTGACTCGGGCGAGATGAGTGTCGGCTGGCAGATTCTGATGCCGCCGTACAACTACGACCTCGGTGACGCCGGCAAGGGGCCGAGCGAAGGTTGGGCGTTCTGGACGAGCTACAACACGGAGAAAGCGATCGGCAAGCTCGAGGTCACATCAACTCAAAGAGAACGTGATTACATCGTTGCGGTCAACTGGAAAGAGGTCGAGAAGGCCGTTCAGGCAGGCAAGACACAGGTGATCGACGGTGTGCCTGTGATCGATCCGGTTCAGAACCCCGGCCTCGTCTATCTGATCCCATGCAGTAAGAGTCCGCACGGTGTTGATATAAGTCCGGACGGAAAGTGGATCATTGGAAGCGGCAAGCTTCAATCGATCACGACCGCGTACAGCGTTGAGAAGATGCTGGCCGCCATCCAGGCAAAGAACTTTTCGGGCGAGGAAGATGGCCTTCCGATCTTGAATTACGACGCGATCAAGGAAGCCGAGGTGAATGTCGGGCTTGGGCCGCTGCACACTCAGTTCGATAATCAGGGCAACGCCTACACGAGCCTTTTTGTGGAAAGTGCGGTTGCGAAATGGAGGCTCGGCAGCTGGGATGTCGTCGATAAGATCCCGATCACATACAACATTGGCCACCTTGCGACCGCCGAAGGCGACACCGTCGATCCTGATGGAAAATTCCTTGTTGCCCTCAACAAACTCTCACACGGTACGCACCTGAACGTCGGGCCGTCCCAGCCCGAAAGCACACAGCTGATCGGGATCGAAACCGAGAAGATGAAGCTGCTCTATAACGCCTTCACCGAGCCTGAGCCGCACTACGCTCAGATCATCAAGGCGGACAAGCTCAAGCCGATCGAGGTCTATCAAAAAGAGGAGAATAAGAATCCGTTCGCGATCTGGGACATCAATGATGCTAAGGCCGAACGCACCGCGGATGGTGTCGTCGTCAAGACGGTCCTCGTTCGCAGTACGATCACGCCGACCGCCGTCGAAGTCAATCAGGGCGACAAGGTCACGTTCCACTTGACGAATATCGAGCAGACGACCGATGAGCTGCACGGATTTGGACTCCTGGAATACAACATAAACGTCGTGGTGGATCCGGGCGAGACAAAGACGATCGAATTCGTTGCGAATAAACCCGGTGTCTATGCGTATTACTGCACGAATTTCTGTTCGGCATTGCACCAGGAAATGCAGGGATATTTGGTTGTAAAACCGAAATAGGACAATTCGGGCCCGCGCGGCGACGAGAGTGGTGGTGAAGAAAATTCTATCCTCGCCGGCTCTCGCCGCACGGCGCAAGCCCGGTACAGAAAAAGGGGGATCGAATGGTAACCGAAGAAGCACAAACCGCAGGGGCGAACGGATCACACAGCTGGATAAGGCGCTTTTTGGTCCAGAAATACGATTTTCTAGAACAACCTATCCCGCTGATCAGCCGGTTACTGATCATTATTGCTTCACTCGCGCTTTTGTTCGTATTCCTTTTCCCTCTTTGGAATATGACCTTCTTCTCCAATCAGTATACGGACGGATTAGCACTTGATATCTATGCGTATCGGCTTGAAGGGGCGAAGACGCCAAATCGTGATGACCTGCGGGAGATAAACTCGCTAAATCACTATATCGGGATGCGTCCACTGCTCGAGAGTGACTTTAGCGAATTCGTTTGGCTGCCGTTTGCGATCGGCGGGCTCGTGCTGCTGGCCTTGCGCGCTGTCGTGCTCGGTAAGATGTCGAAGCTCGTCGATGTTTTTGTGCTGTTCGTTTACTTCAGCCTGTATTCGCTTTGGAGCTTTTACTACCGCCTGCACAGCTACGGACACAACCTCGATCCGACAGCGGCAATAAAGGTCGAACCCTTCACACCGCCCCTTTTTGGCGAACAAGTGGTCGGGAACTTTACGGTCTATAGCTATCCGGATGTCGCCTCGTATCTATTCATCGTTTACGGGCTTTTGTTGCTTGCCGCACTTGTTTGGGCATGGCGTGGGTATAAGCGGGATCTCCGGGCGTCAGAAGCGGCATCGTAGGCTTTTAGGGAGCAATGAGGAGCTATTGCTTCAGCATTTTATTGATATTTCTTGCGGCATTTGCGGTTCAAGCCGAGGTGCTGCGGGTCGGGGCTGAGGAACAGTTCAAGACAGTTAACGCCGCGATCCGGGCCGCGAAACCGGGAGATACGATCCGTGTCGAAAGCGGCATCTACAACGAGAATCTGTTGATCGACAAATCGCTAACGATCGAGGGTGTTGGCGGCCCGACGATAAAGGGAACGGGTAAAGGCAGCGTTATCGAGATCACCGCGGACAATTGCACGATCACCCGTTTGAAGGTCGAGACGAGCGGCGGCGACCTTGTCGGCGAAGACGCCGGGATCCTGCTCCGCTCGAACGGCAACACGATCGAAGACATAGAGCTGAGGGACATCCTTTTCGGCATCTACCTTTTCAATTCCTCGGACAACAAGGTCAATCGAAATCAGATCTTCGGTCGAACCGAATTGGAGAGTGGTGCGCGGGGCGGCGGCATCCATGTATGGAATTCGCAAAACAATCTTTTTGAAGACAATGTCGTGACCGAAGCACGCGACGGAATGTACATTCAAACCAGCTCGAATAACATTTTCCGCCGCAATCGGGTCTTCAACCTGCGGTATGGCCTGCACTTTATGAACTCGGACGACAATCTGTTCGAGGACAATGTCTTCTACGACAACATTGCGGGTGCGGCGATAATGTATTCGAAGAATATAGTCCTCAAGCGAAATACGTTCGTACATAATCGCGGTTTCAGTTCGTTCGGTATCCTTTTTCAGGATTGCCGCGAATGTACGATCGAAGAGAATCTAGTTCTCGACAATGCGGTCGGGCTTTTTCTCGAAGCCTCGCTCAACTCGGTCTTTTGTCGAAACACCGTGGCTGAGAACGATGTTGCGATGGAGATCTTTGCAAGCAGCGAGAACAATTTGTTCGAGCAGAACAATTTCATCAACAATATGAGCCCGCTTACCCTGATCGGGAAAACAAGTTCGACAAAGTGGGCCTCGGACGCGGGCGGAAACTATTGGGATGATTACGACGGCTACGATCTCGATACAGATGGCATCGGCGATGTATCGCATCCGATCCACAATATCTTTGAGTATTTGGAAGGGAATTTTCCGCGCATGCGGATCTACCTAAACAGCCCGGCGGCGCAGTCACTTGTCGCCGCCGAGAAAGCATTCCCGATATTAAAGGGATCGAATGAATTTGACCGGCGGCCGCTTATGCGGCCTGTGAAGATCGACACTACGTTTCCCCCGCGTGAGAGCCGCGGTGCCGCAAAATGGCTCCTGCTCGCCTTTTCGTCTGCTATTCTCGGGCTCTCTCTTGCCGCCTTTAAGCGAGGTTTCGCCCGATGATCAACGTTCAAGGACTGACAAAGCGGTTCGGGTCCTTTACGGCGGTTGACGACGTCTCGTTCGAGGTGCGAGAGGGCGAGACGTTCGCACTTCTCGGCCCGAACGGCAGCGGCAAATCCACGATCTTAAAGTGCATCGCAGGCCTGATCAAACCAACTTCAGGGGAGATCACGGTCAGGGGAATTGACACCTGCAAAAGACCGCAAGAGGCTCGGAAGGCACTAAGTTTCTTGCCGCAGCGAGTTGGTTTTCACGATTGTTTGACGGCCCGCGAGGTCCTCGAATTCTATTGCCGACTGCGAAAGCTGCCCGCATCGAGGATCGAAGACGTAGTACATGGTTCTGAATTCAACTTTAACGGATTCAGCGATAAGCGCGTATCTGAATTGTCGGGCGGTATGAGGCAGAAACTGGGGCTTGCTGTCGCGTGTCTTGCGGATGCACCGGTTTTGCTGCTTGACGAACCGACCGTTAGTTTAGACCCGGCAGGGGCGATCGCATTTCGCAAATTTCTAAAGACGCTAAAAGACAATGGGAAGACGATCGTCTTCACCTCGCATGTACTTGCGGATGTCGAGATGCTCGCCGACCGGGTTGCGGTACTCGTGGACGGCAAACTGACCGCTCTCGTAACCCGCGAAGAATTGCGTATGCAGATCGCTGACAACCGACGATCGCTGGAGGAGATATATCTTGACTATGCTAAGACCGCGTAGAATTTTGTCGCTTTCGCTCTTCTTCCTGATCGCTTGCGCAGCCGGGCAGGTCGCTCCCGTGCCGATCGAGGATGGGGACGCTTGTTCGTTCTGCCGCATGGCTATCAGCGAAAAACAGTTTGCTGCGGAGATCATCAAGGCGGATGAAACGGTCCTGAAATTCGACGATATCGCTTGCCTACTGCGATATCAGGAGCGTTCGGCGGACAAGTCTAAACCGGCCGCGATCTACGTCGTCGATTATCCATCAATAGAATGGGTAAAGGCGGAGGACGCATTCTTTACCCGGCCCGGAAACATCAAGACGCCAATGGGAGGCGGCATAATTGCTTTCCGCGACAAGGAAGCCATACAAGGCCAAAGCTTTAAGTTCGAAGAGCTGAAACCATAGGGCGGAGATCAATATGGAACTTAGCACTATTTTACCGATCGCACGCCAGGAATTGACCGTCGCGATACGGAACAAGTGGACGACGATCTTTGCACTCGTGTTCGGATCGCTCGTGCTTGCGATCTCATACTTCGGTACGATGACTGCCGGCGAGATCGGATTTCAAGGCTTTAATCGCACAACCGCGAGCCTTCTGAGCCTCGTTCTCTATCTGATCCCACTTGTCGCTCTGATGATGGGCACTCAGAGCTTTTTGCGGAATGAGGGTGAGGACGAAATGCTATTCTCGCAGCCTGTCTCAAGAAGCGAGATACTTGCCGGCAAGCTTCTCGGACTTTTCGCTGCGATGACGACCGCAACGTTCATTGGCTTTGGCATCGGAGGAATTGTCATAGCAACCCAGACAGACGCGGAAGGCTTTCTTGGCTATCCAGCATTCGTAATGCTGTCGCTGATACTCTCGCTTGTATTTCTGTCGCTCTCGATGCTAGCGGCGATCGCATCTCGTCGACGAACGAAGGCGTTTGGCATCGCGCTTCTCCTATGGTTCTTTTTTGTGATCCTTTATGACCTGCTCGTCCTCGGCGGTTCGCTTCTTCTGAAAGAGAGGAGTGCGAACTACTTCATCTTCGCGTCGCTCTTTGGGAATCCTGTCGATATCGTCCGAGTCGCAGGCCTGCTCTCGATGAAGGGTGGTGAGGTTTTTGGCGCAGCGGGAGCTGCTCTGCTCAAATTTCTTGGCGGATACGGCCAGGCGATCGGTGCGTTGATCGTTGGCCTACTTGTATGGACAGTCGCCCCGATATTAGTTTCGTTCAGGCTGCTGCGGGATCAGGATATCTAGATCCCGATGTAGTATCCGATACCGATCGAAAGGGCGTAGATGATCCCGTAAACGACCTCCCAGATGCCGATCACTTTTGCACTCAGCTTCTGCTGATAAGGCGAGAGCCCATAGATCGCGCGGGCTGCAAGGAATGCGGCCATAATAACCGTCAGGATCGAGGCCGAACCCGCATAGTAGATCGCAATTACAAGTATCAAGGCAGCAATGTGGGAGATGATCGGTGCGAAGACCGCAAAGTCCTTCTGCTTGCCCATCCGAACGCGATTCCGGACGTATAGGATCGAAGGAATCAGCCGTGCGAGTATGATCGCCCATAAGGCAAGGGCGAACTTCGAATCGAAGCCGCCGGCGAGTGCTAGCACGGAGACGGAAGACGCCAACGCGGCGGCTGCGAGCAGCTCGGGCACGAGATGCCGCGTCTGCCGAGCGACATCCTGAATGATCAAATAGATCACGAGCGGTGAAGCGAGGACGAAAGGTAAAAAGCTGTGAAGCGGAGCAAAGATCAGGCTACCGAGCAGGCCGAAGGCAGCGATGCCTCCAAAGGTAAGTACGAATTTCCGCGCAACGTAAGTGCGCGGGAGTGTGCGTTTCTGATACCAGTCGCCGAGAAAGAATTTGAGAGGCTGCCGCGTCAAAAACGCACCGATCGCGAGCAGCGGGATGAAAGGGGCCGCAATACTCGGAGCGATGATGACGCCGGCGATCAGCGGTTCGAACAGAAAACCCCACGCACCGTGCTCGACCGGCAGGGCGATCGACTTTGCAGGTATGTTCGAAGCTCGTTTTGCTGCGGAGCCATTCTTAACCATCATTCCACCATCCATAACGTGCGGTCCCGATTTTCCTTCAGACGGTCTTGTCCGTTGCGTTCCAGCCAGCCGGAGTTCGCGAATAGAACTTTCGATCGCTTGCTCCGTTCGCTTGCCCTTCCCAAAACTCGAATCTCTCCGGAGTAAGTTCGAAAGCACACCAACGCGACGAAGTTACATTCTTGCCCTTTGCCCATTGACGTGCACGCTCGTTGAACATTTCGGTCAGGCAAAGGTTTGCGTACAGAACATCGCCGCTCTCTGCTGACATGCTCTCGACCGCCTCTTTGAGGCGGGCCGCGACCGATTCAGCCGACAGGGGTACGAGTTTGCCCTCGATGCGGATCTGTTGCTGCGTTTCCTTCCAGTAGAAGAGCAGTGAAGCTTTTGGATTCTCGGCGATCTCCCAATATTTTCTCGACTCTCGATCGGTAAAAAAGATGAATCCTGACTCGCTGAAACTGTGCAGGAGTACGATCCTTGACGACGGCATTCCCGTTGAGGACGCCGTGGCAAGCACCATCGCATTCGGCTCGGCAACACCTTGCTTGACGGCTTCGGTGACCCATCGAGTGAAATGCGTGAACGGACTTGGCGCCGGTGCTACGGCTACACGCGAAATGCCGTTAAATATTGGCGTTCGATAGTGATAGCCCGCAGGTCGGCCAATGCCTTCAGCTACGATGTTTCGTGCAAGATTCATTACAGCTCAAGCATAGGATATTGTTATGAATGGGCGAATTAGATGACCTAGGTCATAAAACGCGACTTTCTCCTCGATTAGCATTCTTAAAAGTCCAAAAACGGCGAAATGACGCATTTGAGCACGATTCACGAGCAGCTTGAGAATGACCACAGGGAACTCGACGTCCTCGTGGATGAAACGATGGCAGCGATCGAGGCTGGAGATGCTGTTGAGACCTTTGCGAAGCTCGATTTCTTCTGGGCCAGGCTCGGAATACATATTCGTGCCGAACATCTAAGGCTCTTTCCAGTGGTCCGCGAAGTTGCAAAAAAAACGCCCGAACTTGAGAACATTCCGGAGATACTCGGCGTTCTTCGCGAAGATCATGACTATTTTATGACCGAGCTTGCACGCGCGATCAAGGCGATGCGGCTCGTCTTCACCTTCGGCAACGAAGCCGAAACCTTTGCGAATGTCCGCGGGCTTCTACAGGGCGTTGTCGAACGGCTTAAAGTCCATAACGATATCGAGGAGAGCCAGATCTACACACTTACCGGTCCCGACTTTCTCGAACCTGCAGCCGCCGAAGCACTTCTCTCATCCGTGCGGGCTGAGCTCGATCGATACCCGAACCGCTTTCGCGACACTGCGACCTGACATTGCCCCAGATCGGGAGCCAAGCCGACAACAAACGGCTGTTGTTTAGCGGACGCCGTGGCTCTTTCATCTTCCCTCCACGGATCCTTCCTGCTGAAAGGGTTGCGGAGATCTTACAACCTCGACAGAACAGTTTGCTCTCGCTGCGACAGCGGACGCCGTACTGCCAAGCAATAGTCTCGCGAGGCGACTGCCCAGCGCATTTGCACCGACGAAGATCGCATCTGCGCCCCAGACCTGTGCTTCGTGCACGAGTACGTCTTTAGGGTTTCCCGCTACGATCTGAAGCCGGGCATCGATGCGTGCATTTCGCAATTTTGCCAACGCGATGTCGCCGAGTTCGGCAAGCCACTTGTCGTCGATGGTCTCTACGCCGCCGATCGCTTTGCGTATCGGCGTTACGAATCTGTCTATGCTTACCGGCGTGCTCGGTTCGGTAACGCTGAGCAGCTTGACCTCTGTGCCGTGCATCCATTTTCGAGCCGCAACTGCTGCGACCGCTGCGGAGGCACCCTTTGAACCGTCGAAGCCAATAATTATTCTCCCGAGACCCGGATCGAGTTCGTTTTTGCCTCGTGCAACCCGTACCGAGCACTTCGCCTCGGTTAGGACAGTTTGCGAGGTGCTACCAAGCAGGAACGAGCTGACGACGGAGTGTCCTTGAGCGCCGACGATTATGAGGTCTGCTTTGAAGGCTTCAGCGGCCTCAAGGACTTCCCACGCGGGCGAACCGAACGTTGCATCTGAGCTGACTTCCCAGCCGGGCAATGCTGCTTTCACCCGCGTCTCGGCGTGTTTTGCGAGGATCGACGCCGAGGCAAGTACGCGTTCGCCCTTTTCACGGTGTTCACGGATCAGTGATTCTATGTATGCCGACGAAACCTCTGCTGTATCTTCGATGGCGTTTGCGGGAGGAAGCCACACCTCCGCCACTGAGAGTACCTTTGCATAGCCGGACGGAGGAAGACCCGAGACGGCGAGATCATCGATCGCTGCCTCAGCACTTTTTGACCCATCGTATGCGATCAACAGCCTCATACTTCTATCAAAAGGCGAATTCCAAAGGTTTGGCCGAATGCAAAACCTGACCGCTCCTATGCTGATGGCGCAAGGTGTGTGCCATTCGCGTTGTAGTGCGCTATCGCACACGAAATCTCTCATCAGGCGGCTTAGCGTTCACATTAAGTGTGGAATCTTTCATAGAGAGTGTGGAGAAATGTGCGCTCTCAAAAATACGTAAAAAGTTTCGCAACGTGTAAGTACTGTTATGCGCGCAAATGAGATAAAATATGCGAAACGTGAAACGTCTCTTGAAATGATCCCGAGTGCAGGAAAAATAAAGGTTTGAATCAAATTGATCCAACGATCCTGATCGTCGATGACGATGCCTCGATCCGTTTTGCTTTAACTGAAGCTCTGCGGTCGTGGAACTATGATTCGCGGTCAGCCGGGACGATCGCCGAGGCGGCGTCAATACTCGGCGAAGATCCTCCCGCCGTTGTCCTGCTCGACATCGATCTGCCTGATGGAAACGGTATCGACCTCCTTGAACGGATCAAGGCCGACAACGCCGACACGATCGTCATTATGATCACAGGCAACGTCGGAATGCCGAACGTGCTCGCAGCATTTAGAGCCGGTGCCCACGACTTTATTGGAAAGCCCATCAGGCTCGAAGAGCTTAGGTTGACGATCAAGAATGCTCTTGAGACGAGAGACCTCCGACGCGAAGTTCAACGAACAAGGAAGGAACGGTCGAGAGCCTTTACATTCGATCAGATACTGGGCGATTCGACGGCGATGCGTTATGCGATAGATCTCGCACGCAAGGTCGCGGATTCTGATGTTGCCTCGATCCTGCTTCAGGGCGAGACGGGCACAGGCAAGGATCTTTTTGCCCGTGCGATCCATTATGCTTCGTATCGCGCACATGCACCGTATCTGGCGATCAACTGTGCTGCATTGCCCGCGACCTTGATCGAATCGGAACTCTTCGGCTACGAGAAGGGTGCATTCACTGATGCAAAGCAGACGAAAGAGGGCCTTTTTGAGCAAGCTCAGGGCGGCACGATCTTCCTTGACGAGATCGGCGAGATGGAGCTTGGCCTTCAGGCAAAGCTGCTGCGGGTTTTGGAAGAAGGACGTTTTCGACGCGTCGGCGGCCTTAAGGACCTTCCGCTAGATGTCCGCATCATTGCGGCGTCAAACCTTGACCTAAAGCGGGCGGGCGAAAGAGGCGAGTTTCGCCTTGACCTTTATTTTAGGCTCTCGGTGATACAGGTCGATATTCCGCCGCTTCGCGATCGAGCGGAGGATGTGCTGCTGCTTGCACAGCATTACATAGAAAAAGCAAATGTTAAGCGTCGGGAAAAGAAGCTGAAGGGCTTGAGTAAGGAAGCGGCGAATCTCTTTTGTGCGTATCGGTGGCCGGGAAATGTTCGAGAACTCCGCAATGTCATCGAACGAGCGTCGATATTGGAAGAGGGCCCGTTGGTAACGCTTACACATCTCCCGCAGGATATGGTGAGCGAGGCTGCAGCTCCTGTCGGCGGCCTCAATATTGAACTCCCACCCGAAGGGATCGCGATCGAAGAGGTCGAGAACGAGCTCTGCCGACAGGCGTTCGAACGAACCGGCCATAACCTCTCTCGTGCTGCACGGCTTCTCGGCATCACACGCGACCAGCTTCGTTATCGATTGAGAAAGATCGACGACGAGTTGGCTTCAAAGGCTCAGATAAATGGCGAATGATCCGAAACAGACCGATGGCTCGGTACCGCTTCTGCGGAGCTTAGAAGCAACGTCCAAGGAGCTTGCCGATCTCAAATTTGCTTTGGACGAAGCCGCGATCGTTGCGTTCACAGATCAGCGGGGAATCATCACCTTCGTTAACGACAAGTTTTGCGAGATCTCTAAATACACGCGCGAAGAGCTCATCGGGCAGGATCACCGCATTGTCAACTCCACCTACCATTCCAAGGAGTTCATTCGGAAGATCTGGGTCACGATCGCGAACGGCCGGACCTGGCACGGCGAACTTCGAAATAAGACGAAGGACGGGGTGTACTACTGGGTCGATACGACGATCGTTCCTTTTCTGGATGACCGCGGAAAGCCGTATCAGTACATTGCGATCCGTTTCGATATCACCGAGCGAAAACTCGCCGAACATCGTATCCGGCAGCAGGCAGAACTTCTTGATAAGACGCGCGATGCGGTCCTTGTCTGCGACTTGAATTACGACATTCTTTTTTGGAATCGCGGGGCCGAGAAGATCTACGGGATGGATGTTGCGGAAGTCCTCGGCCGCAGCATTATCGATGTGCTTTTTGACGGCGATCTGAGGGAGCTTGAGGCTATAAGGAATGCGTTCGAGCCCACGGGAAAGATGAATCGCGTCGTGAAACGCAAGACCAAGGACGGCCGCCAGCTGACCATCGACGCTCGCTGGACGCTCGTTCGGAATGAGCTTGACCAGCCCGACTACATCCTTATTACGCAAACCGATATCTCGCAGCAGAAGCAGGCCGAAGACCACTTGCTGCGCGTCCAGCGAATGGAATCCATCGGCACGCTCGCCGGCGGCATTGCCCACGATCTCAACAACACACTTTCGCCCGTCCTTATGGGTGTCGAGATGCTTGAGGAACATGAGTCTTTGAGCGCCGAGGGCCGGAAATGGCTTGCGATGATCCGCGATAATGCCGAACGCGGTGCCGATCTGGTGCGGCAGGTTCTCTCTTTCGCCCGCGGTACGGAAAAGAACGTCGTGCCGGTCCAATTGAGGCACGTTGCTAAAGAACTGATACAAGTACTACGCGAGACGCTCCCGAGATCGATCACTTTGAGGCAGCAGATCGATCCGGACCTCTGGGTCGTCAATGCAGATCCGACGCAGATGCACCAGGTCTTGATGAATCTATGCCTTAATGCGAACGACGCGATGCCTGAGGGCGGCCTGCTGTCGATCTCAATTACCAATGAGGCCATTGACGAGAGTTACCATCGGATGAGCCCTGAAATGGTACCGGGCCGATATGTTTTGGTGACCGTTGAGGATTCGGGCCACGGAATGTCCGAAGAAACGATAGAGCGCATTTTCGACCCGTTCTTTACGACGAAAGAGATCGGAAAGGGAACGGGCCTCGGGCTTTCGACGGTACTCAATATCGTTGAAGCCCACGGCGGCTTCCTTGACGTAAAAAGCGAGGTCGGTCGCGGCACAAAATTCTCGATCTATTTTCCGGCGGTCGAAACGAAGGAACATTCTTCAGATTCGGAAGCCGAAAATGGAGCGTCCGAGGGCAAAGGTCAACTTATTCTGATCGTTGATGACGAAGCAGACGTTAGGGAGATCACCCAGTTCGCGCTTGAAAAGGCAGGCTATCGTACATTGATCGCGGCAGATGGTGCCGAAGGCATCGCGGCATTTGCGGATAATAGAGAGAAACTTGCCGCCGTAATAACCGATGCCTCGATGCCGCTCGTAGATGGAGCCCTGCTTGCTCGAGCGGTGCGGCGGATCGCGCCGCACGTCAGGATCGTCGCGATGAGCGGCCTGCTCAGTTCGGCTCAGATCTCGAAGCTTGAGGCTGCGGGTGTGGATGCGTTTTTGGTAAAGCCGTTCACTGCCAAAAAGCTTCTTGCTTGCCTCTCAGTACTGCTTGCGGAGCCGAAGCGATTCTGAGCTTTGCGTTTTGTACGCGTTCATTTTGAGCACTATGAAGACATCAGGAGCCGTTTTTGTCATTCTCTTTTTCTGCTTTCTCTCAATTGCTGCGCAAGATGCTCGTCCGCGATTTGAATACTACAAGGTTTCGCGTTATCAGGGTCGCGTTCATTTGCCGAAATGGATCCAACGGTCGAGTAGTGGTGAGTGGAGAGACGATGCCGGAAAACTTGTAGATCCGCCTGAGGTCAATTTCGCGGGGAGATATTATATCGGAGTTCACAGTTGCGGAACCGGCTGCAGATACTACACGATGACGGACCTGTCTTCGGGTCGCGAATTGAAAGCGCTGTTTCCCTTTTCAACGGCCGAACCGCCCCCGAAAACTCGAGACGGATTCGAATATCTAGCGATCCTTTACTACCAGGCCGACAGCAAACTGATCGTTGCTCAGTATCTGATCGATCTCGGACAACGCAGCGAATGTCGGGAACGGGCCTTCGTCTTTGAGAATGGTAGGGTTAAGCCGATCACAAAGACTAGAAGAAGTTGCTCGACATTTTAAAAAAACTTACGGCGACACAACTGTTCTTAATGATGATCGGGCTGGCCTTGCCGCGTCTTTAGCCATTCTGCACGAAGCATAAAGCTGCCTGTCGTTACGACCTTTTCACCCCGGCTCAATCCCTCAATGACCGAGGTGCGGCCGTCGGTTTCGCTCCCTAAACGCACGGGACGCAGCTCGAAGGCATTCGGATCATCCGTTGCAACAAAGACGATCTGCCGGCCGTCGATCGTCTGTACTGCCGCCGCGGGTACAATGGGGATCGTACGCTCACCGGCCTGAAGGCCGCTCAGTGAAACTCGAACGAACATCCCGATCTTCAAGATGTCGCCGGGATTGCCAACCTCGATACGCACCTTCGCCGTGCGGCTCGTCTCATCTATCTGCGGGTCGATATAGACGATCTGGCCGCGAAAGACCCGTTCCGGGAACGCCTCAGCGTTGATGGTCGCTGCCGAACCTGTATGCAGGCGTGCAATATCTCGTTCATACACCTGAGCGATCACCCAGACGCTCGAAAGGTCAGTGACGCGGAGAAGCTCCTTGTTTGCCTCAATGACCTCGCCAACATTCACCGAACGGCTCGTGATCGTCCCCGATGACGGGGCCGGGATGGCGAGCTCGGAAGTGATCTGCGATGCGGTCAGACGATCCACGCGTTGAGTCGACATCCCGAACAGGATCAGCCGCTGACGGACAGCCGCAAGTTCAGCTTCGGAGATGCGCAGTTGATTCATCGCTTCTTCATTTGCAGTTCGGACCTCGGAACTGATCGGCAATAGCTTCGATGCTCGCTCTTCACGGCGGCGTGCCTCTTCGAGTTCCGCCTCAGCTGTTTGAAGCTTCGCGGTATCCTGCTCAAGCTCTTCGCGGCTAGCGGCACCGATCTTCAGGAGCTTTGTTGTCCGTTCGTAGCGGCTGCGGCTTTCTGCCAAAGCTGCTTGGGCCGTGCTTCGCTGCCTTACGGCTTGTTCAAGTTCGGCGCGGTCCGGCTGGTTGATAGCTGCTAGACGGATCGCTCGTTCGTAGCGACGCCGTGCGTTTTCGGTCTCGGTGCGAAGTGATAGATAGCGCGACTGTGTTTGCGCGAATTCATTGCTGAAGACGACAGCGAGTGTTTGACCGGCTCGGACCGTAGAGCCTAGTTCGGGAACGACGCGTCGGACAATTCCGCCTGCGAGTGCGACGACCGGCGTCTGGCGATACGCGTTCGCCTCGACGGTGCCGGCGGCGGACGTGTTTGCGGCCTCAGATGACAACTGCTCGCCTACCGACTCTACCTGTACTCCGGCACTTTGAACTTGGTCGGCGGTCAGCGAAAGGATCTGTTTTGAAGTGTCGGCGGGTTGAGCAGGCCCGAAATCTGTGTTGCGTGGCGCGGAGACCGGACGCCCGGCATTGCCGCCAAATCCTCCGAAAAGCAACGCGAGGATGACCGCAACGAGTCCAATCCCGACGATCGCACCGCCGATCAATAAGATTCGGCCGCCTCGCGAATGACCGTTCTCCGTATGGCCTTTTGGCTCCTGAGCATTCGTTTCGTTGTCGTTCACTATACTTGTCTTATCGGTCATTTGTTCGTCAACTCCGGTGCATTTGTCGCACGCAGAATTTCCGTGCGGGAAAGATATACTTCAAGCAGTGCATCGATGTAGCCATTCTCGATGTCGATGAAACGCCGCTGCTCCGCGATGTGGTCGAGGAGCGTCCTCGAACCGAGTTCATATGTTTGCCTCACGACATCGAGATTTGCTGCGGCCTGGTCGCGGACCCCGACGCGATAGATCTCTGCGGAACGTTTGGCACGATCATAACGAACGTATGCGGCAGCGATCTCGCGTCGAGCCGTAAGCTCACTGAACTCGCGGCGGCTGCGGGCGGCAGAACCTTCCGAGATCGCGGCTGCGGCCATTCCTTCTTTGCGGTCACGCAAGGGAAGCGTCAGCCTGATCCCGAACGTGAGAAAATTCATCCTCTCGTCCATCGTAATGAGCGCGGCGGTTTGATCGTTTATGTCCAACAGCGGAAAGCTCGAACGCATCCTTTGGTAGCCGAGCATTAACTCCCCGTCGATGCGGCCCTCCGCACGAGCCTGGCTGCCGCGTGCCGCGGCGAGAGCTTCGACTGCTCGCGCACCTTGAACGTCCGGCCGCGATTGAACGGCACGCTCGACAGAGGTGGCTTCGGGCGGGATCGTATCGATCATCTCCCCGAGTTCACCGCGGATCGCGAGCGGCTGTCGCGGTTCGATGCCGAGAAGGTTCTTTAACTCGAGCATACGGAGTTCGACGGCGGCCTCTGCACTCTCCCGCATCGAGCGGATACGATTCAGCTCGACCGTTTCCATATTCTGCTCAAGCGGCGGCCGACTTCCTTCGGAAACTTGAGCAGCAACAAGATCTACATTGTTCTTTGCGAGGGCAAGCGTCTTTTCCGTGAACTGCAGCCTCATAACAGCAGCCAGGACCTCGCCGAACTTATTCCGGACTTCGGCTGCCAGCTGACGCTCCTGTTCGGCCGCGGCAAGTCTTCGGATCTCGAGTTCTTTCGCAGCTATACTGATCCTAGCGGCACGGCGTCCTCCGAGTTCGAGGGGAAGGCCGCCTTCGACCATAAGGCTGTTATCTGTGCCGCCGAACTGTTTGCTCCCTTTCACCTCAAGGGTCGGATTTGGACGCGCTCCGGCCTGCTGTAGCAATGCTTCGCCGGCTTCGACCTCGGTTCGCATTGCCGCCAATTCTCCGTTGTCCTTGAGTGCACGTTCAACTGCCTGCTCGACTGCAAACCCGTTTACCGGATCTATGAAACGCACGCTACTCTTTGCCGGATCGGCCTGGGCGGTCTGAGCGAAGATGGTCGGCCCGAGCAGTAAGATCGCCGTACATAGCAATCCAACTCCGATCGCCCGGCGGGATTTGAACCGCTTTAACGACACTTTGATACTACGCATCGACATTTCGTTCCTCCCGCGATATTTCGTAGAGTCGCAGCCAGTAGAAGACGACCGGCGTAACTATCAGTACGTGTAGCAGACTCGACACCATTCCGCCGAAAACCGGAATAGCGAGTGGCCGCATCACTTCCGCACCGGCACCCGTGCTCCACATAATCGGCAGTAGTCCGGCGAGGATCGTTGTGACGGTCATGACCTTTGGACGAAGCCGTAGAAGTGCGCCTTCCGTTACAGCTTCGAGAAGCGACTTTTTGTCGAGCTTTTCTAGCTCTGCTTTCTTTCGAGCGACCGCTTCTTCGAGGTACACGACCATTACGATCGCCGTCTGCACCGCGGCCCCAAAAAGGGCAATGAACCCGACCCAAACCGCAACTGAAAAGTTGTATTGCATCATCCAGAGCAGGTAGAAACCGCCTGTCAGTGCGAACGGAATTGCGAGCAGCATATGAGCCGCTTCGAGGAACGAATGATACGTCATATAGAGCATCAGAAAGATGATCAGGATGACGATCGGAACGACGATCATTAGACGCGAACGAGCGTGCAGCTGATTCTCGTACTGGCCACTCCAGGCAAAGTAATAGCCGCCGGGTATAGGCACTTCCTTCTTTATCGCTGCATCGGCCTCTTCGACAAAGCTACCGATGTCGCGGCCGCGAACATTCAGCAAGACGGTGCCGCGAAGCAGGCCATTCTCGCTCTGTATCATCGATGGCCCTTCGACCTTCTGGATCTTCGCAACTTCTGCCAATGGCACCACAGCACCGGAGGCGGCAATGATCGGTATCTTGCCGATCGCGTCCGCATCGCGGCGAAACTCCGGAGCGTACCGTACGCGGATCGGAAAGCGGTTCCTGCCTTCTATAGCGGTTGTTAGGTCCACCTCGCCTATCCCTTTTTCGATCACTTCCTGGATCTCCGCCACGTCGATGCCGTACCGTGCAGCAGCCGCTCGGTCGATGTCGATATCGAGATATGGTGCCCCACCGATCTGCTCCGGATAGACGTCGGCCGCACCTTCGACAGTTTGTGCCGCTGCCGCGACCTTTCGCGACAATTGTTCGAGGGTTTTCAGATCGTTGCCGAAGATCTTTATTCCGACTTGGGAGCGAATGCCAGTAGCGAGCATATCGATGCGGTTAATGATCGGCTGGGTCCAGATATTCGTAACGCCCGGCATCTTTAGCTGGGCATCAAGCTCTGCGATGAGCTTTTCTCTCGTCATTCCCGGCCGCCATTCGCCTTTGGGCTTAAGGTGAACGACCGTCTCATTCATATTCACCGGTGCGGGATCGGTCGAAGTTTCCGCTCGTCCCGCCTTTCCGACCGCCCAAGCTACCTCCGGGAACGCGGCGATGATCTCGTTCTGTTTGCTCAGGATGCGCGTTGCCTCGTCGAGTGAGATCGCCGGGTCTGTAACCGGCATATACAAAAGGTCGCCTTCATTGAGCGGCGGCATAAATTCGCTTCCAATGCCGGTCGTCGCGATCATCGCACCTGTAAAAAAGATCAAAGCAAGAATGATAGTTGCGAGCCGATTCTCGAGTGCCTTCTCGAGGAGCGGTTTGTAGAAACGCCGCAGCACTCGCATTATCGGATTGGCCTCTTCGGGTTTAAGCCGCCCTTTCAAAAGTAAGCCGCAGAGTACCGGTATAAGCGTGATGCCCATCACGGCTGCGGCTACCATTGCAAACGACTTTGTGTATGCGAGGGGGTGGAAAAGCTTGCCTTCCTGACCGGTAAGGGCAAAGACCGGAATGAATGCGATGACGATTATCGCCATTGATGAAAAGATCGGCCGCCCGACCATCTTCGACGCGTCGCGAACGATCTCCCAAATACGTCCACGATCGGTAATGCTTCCTCCTACCTTCTCGATCGAGCGATACGCATTCTCTGTAACGACGATCCCTGCATCGACGAGGTCCGAAACAGCGATCGCTATGCCGGCAAGCGACATAATGTTCGACGTCACGCCCGCAAAATACATAAAGAGGAACGACACCAAGGCGGCCATTGGCAGCGGTATCGTGACGATAAAGATCGAGCGGAAATGTGCGAGGAATAGTAGATTGACGATGGTTACAAGCACGAACTCTTCGATCAACGCCCATTTGAGCGTGTCGGCGGTTCGATGGATCAGGTCGGTGCGGTCATAGAATGGAACAAGGCGCACGCCTTCGGGCAGTCCCGGTTCGATCTCGGCGATCTTTTGCTTTACGGCATCGATGGCGTCCAAGGCGCTGATGCCGTAACGCATTATCACGACGCCTCCGACAGCCTCCTTTCCGTTCTTGTCGAGGGAACCGGTTCGAAAGGCATTGCCAAGCTTTACCTCACCAACGTTCCGGACGAAGATGGGTGTACCGTTCTCGGCCCCGATAACGATGTTCTCGACATCGGCGACCGACCCGACAAGCCCAAGGCCGCGGACGACGGTCCATTCGCCTGCTTGCTCGACAACGTTGCCGCCTACATTGTTGTTCGACCGCTCGACCGCCTCAACGACCTTTGAAAGTGGGATGTTGACCGCCCTCAAACGATTAGGATCGACGTCGATCTGATACTGCTGGACGTAGCCGCCAACGGTCGCAACCTCTGAGATTCCCGGGACGGAATTCAGCTGGTAACGCACGAACCAGTCCTGCAGCGTCGTAAGATCACGCAGGCTCATCGAATCGGATTCGAGCGTGTACCAGAAGATCTGGCCGAGGCCCGAGGCATCGGGGCCGAGCGTCGGCGTGACGCCCTCAGGCAGGCCTCGTGAGACAAGATTCAGGCGTTCGAGGATCCGCGTTCTCGCCCAATAGAGCTCAACATCATCCTCGAAGATGACATTGATCATCGAGAATCCGAACGCCGAACTCGCTCGGACAGTTCGTACGCCTGGCAGACCTTGAAGATTCGTAACCAGCGGATACGTGACCTGATCCTCGACCTCTTTCGGCGAGCGACCAGGCCAGTCTGAAAATACGATCACCTGATTGTCCGAGAGATCCGGTATAGCGTCGATCGGGGTACGCGTCAGCGCCCAATATCCGGCCGCCGCGATCGCGACGTAGATGACAAGAACGATGACGCGATTGTTGATCGACCAATCGATCAGCCAGTTGATCATATTGCCTCTTTCGCCGTTAACTCGTTATCAGCGGATCATTGAGCGGTTGTCGTGATCGTCGCCTTTCCTTTGCCCGCGGGGCCATCATAGGTGATCTGGGCCTGCCATTCTCCTGCCATTTCGAGATCGACCTTGCCTGCATAAACTCCGGGCGTATTCGTCGTCGTAAAACTCGCAGGGTTATTCATGGCAGCCATCGATCCCATTGCGGGCATAAAGAAATTGAGCGCGACCGAACCGACATCGACCGGCTTCCCGGACTGGTCAGTAAACGTGAGCGTGAAGTTCTGCTTGCCGTTGCGAAGCACACCGTCGGAGCTTGCAAGCGTCGCGGTCAGGTTGTTGCCGGCAGGACCGGCCTTGATCGTTTTTCCGCCAGATGTACTGCTGCCTCCGCAGGCAATTGCAAAGACAGAGATAGAAAGGAAAATAAATGCTGCGATAGCCTTGAACATAAAAGAAATCCTCATAATTGAACGAAAGTCTTGGTAGATGGTCAGCGTCCGAAAAACACACTTCGGCGCACGAAAATGCTTTCGCCTCAGGTTGTGCGGCGATTGCAATTCAAATATCTGCGGTTGATTAGATCAGGAAGGCGCGATGACGCAGGTATAGCTCAGGCGGGCGCACGTGTGCCGCATCAAGAAGGACTCTCGTCGGCGTATTAGAAGTGCGAACTACAGAACGGGGTGCAAAGGCGAAAGTCGGTACAGTGGGCGGTTCGCTCGCTTGGAACGTGATCTTCGCAATTGTTTCGAGGCGATCCGGGACGGTATTCTCGGAGTGCGACATCGCGCACACCGTCTCGCAGCAGGCCTTGCCCTGCATCGAATTTTCGACCGCCGTCTTTGGTTTGCAACAGGCGTGTGCCGCTTCGCTTTCGCCGCCCATACATCCGCAGACGCCGGCATATATCTGGCCGGCGAGGGCAAGGATGAAAAGTATAGCCGAAAGGCGCCTAAGCATATATGAGCAAGGTATAAACTAATCGGCCGTTCGTCAAGGGAAAAAGGGCAGTTACCGGTTTTCGAACCTCACTGAGACGAGAACGGGAGCGAGAGGTATAAATACAACCCTACCGCTCCCTAATGTGGATACATCAAATTCGAGTAGAGATCCTGCTCCTCAATGCACGTGCTCTTGCTGGACGCTCGCCTGGCTTGCGGCCGTGACCGATCTGATCGCCCACTGTGCGATACGCGCGTCCGGCAGAAGAGCTTGCGACGTGATCGTGTAGTCGAGCCCGTCAAGACGCTTCTTCACACCTTCTTCTATACCGCCGAAGGAAAGGAGCAGAGGGACGATAAGGACACGAGCTTCTTGAGCGTTCGCCTTTTCGACAAGTGCACGGAACTCCGCCGTTGCCTGGCCGCGGATCGCTTCCGGAGCGTCGTCACGCACCGTCAGATATTCGATTGCTCGATAGCTACTCTTTGCTTTCATCCCGTCCGCAAGCTTTGCCATATCGTTCAGCCAAAGGCGATTCGTTTCCTCTGAAACCGGGCCGTGTGCAACGACAATGACGACCTCGTTCTTCGGGTCCTTGCTGATGGATGAAGCTCGAGTAAGCAGAATGTCCGCAACGATCGGGTCCGCATCAAGAGCCTTTCGCATCGTGATCGGCACTTTGTGAGCCACCGGTGTTGTGGGGTCGAAAGGCTCGGCACCGGATGGATTCGTATGACCGGAATGAGCATCGTGCCCGCCATGGCCGCCGCTCCCGTGGTCCATTTTCGCAAAAACAGCGAGGTCCTTGGGTGCATCTTTTCGTAGGCCGAGCAAGTATTCTGTCGAGGTTATTACGGAGCTGTTCGACGAAATAAAGAGCGGGACCGCGACGATCGACGTTACGCCCTGGGCCTCAAGTTTGTTGATCGCGTTCTGAATATTCCGCTTTGTCGCCATACCAAAGGCGACCTCGACAGGGAATTGCTTGCCGATCTCGGCGGCTACGTTGTTGACCTCATCGTTCCACGCGGCCTTCCCACCGTGAGCGAGCAACAGCACGCCGGTGGGGTTCTTCGCCGTTTGCACCTTATGCCCGGCATGGTCGCCGTGCTGAGCAAAGAGCGGCATCGCGGCGAGTGCTAGAATGCCAACAAGGCTAAAGAGCCGATTTAAACGGAAGACGGTTGGAAATGAATTCTTCATAAAGACGGATTGTATAGAAATTGAAAATCATTTTCAAGAAGATAAAGGACTTTCTCTGACCGGTGGCGGAAGTCCCTTTTAATGCTCGAATCGTCATTTAGATCTGCTGGTTTCGGAGTCGAAGAGCGTTCGCGATCACGGACACGGAACTGAACGTCATCGCCGCACTTGCGATCATCGGCGACAACAGCAGTCCGAAGACGGGGAATAACACACCGGCTGCGATCGGAATGCCAAGGACGTTGTAGCAAAAGGCGAAAAGAAGGTTCTCGCGGATGTTCCGCATTGTCGCACGGCTGAGGTTGATAGCCTTCAGGATGCCGCCGAGATCTGAATGCAGTAGCGTGATATCAGCGGATTCAATTGCGACACTCGTCCCTTCAGCGAAGGCGATTCCGACATCAGCTGTTACAAGGGCGGGCGCATCGTTGACGCCATCTCCGGCCATCGCGACGACCTTGCCTTTGCCCTTTAGTTCGGCGATCTTCTCGGCCTTTTTCTCAGGAGTTACTTCGGCAATGTAGGAATCGATTTCAAGCTCTTTTGCGACCGCAGCTGCAGTGAGTTCGTTATCGCCCGTCATCATAACGATCTGCTTTCCACGAGCATGCAGCTCTTTGACGACCGCTTTCGCGGAGGGTTTTATAGCATCTGCCAGGCCGATGTAGCCTGCGGTCGTACCGTCTACCTCCACGGCGATGACGGTTTGGCCCTGGCGTCGAAGTTCGTCCACAGCCGCACCCTTTGATGCCGCCGCGATAGCAATTTTCTTCGCATTCACGACAGCAGTTACCCCGACGCCGGTCTGAGAGGTGAAGTTTTCAGCTTTTGGAATTGAGATCCCACGGCTTTCTGCCTCTGCAACAACAGCATGTGCAAGCGGATGTTCGCTATGCGTTTCGACGGAAGCAGCAAGTGCGAGCAAATCCGATCCATTCCACCTCCCTTCCTCGACGATCGATCTTACGGCAGGTCGCCCTTCGGTTAGCGTACCGGTCTTATCGACGGCAATGATATCGACCTTTGCAAGGTTTTCAAGAGCAGCAGCCTTCTTGACGAGAACGCCGTTGCGAGCTCCCTGGCCCGTAGCGACCATCACGGACATCGGAGTCGCGAGGCCAAGCGCACAAGGGCAAGCAATGATCAAAACCGAGACCGCGGCAACAATTGCAAACGCAAGGCTGCCGAGGAAAAGCCATACAGTGAAGGCGATGATCGCGGCGATCACAACCGCCGGTACAAAGTACGATGCGACGACATCGGCGAACCTCTGTATCGGTGCGCGCGACCGCTGCGCTTCGCTCACCATTTTTACTATCTGCGAAAGAACCGTGTCGCGTCCGACGTGCTCTGCACGCATCTCGAAAACTCGCGGTCCGTTGAGCGTGCCTCCGATCACGGTGTCCCCAACACTCTTCTCGACAGGCAACGATTCGCCCGTAACCATTGATTCATTGACGGCTGACCCGCCTTTCTCGATCTTCCCGTCGACGGGAATCTTTTCGTTAGCGTTGACGAGCAGCAGATCGCCGACATGGACTTCTGAAAGAGAAATGACAGTTGCATTGCCGTTTGCGTCAATTCGAATCGCCGTTTCCGGGGCAAGGCGGAGGAGTTCCTTGATCGCCGAAGATGTCTGCGAACGCGCCTTAAGTTCGAGGACTTGGCCGAGCAGGACGAGCGTAGTGATGACCGCGGCGGATTCAAAATACGCCGGGACCATCCCCGTGTGCATATCGCGCATCGCTTCGGGAAAGATGTCGGGGAAGAACAACGCCGCGAGGCTGAGCAGATATGCCGCACCGGTACCGATCGCGATCAGGGTGAACATATTCGGGCTGACATTCTTTATCGATTGGACAGCACGTTCAAAGAAAGGGAATCCGCCCCAAAGTACGACCGGTGTAGCAAGAAGGAATTGCACCCATATCGACACGTTCGGGGAAACGATCGCGGCGAATCCCGGCAGCATTTCTGCCATCGCAAGGATGAATACCGGAAGTGTCAATACGGCTGAAATCCAGAATCGGCGACGCATGTCGATCAGTTCCGGATCTTCGACATCTTCGAGGGAAACCTCTACGGGTTCGAGGGCCATACCGCATTTCGGACATGTTCCGGGGCCGATCTGCACGATTTCGGGGTGCATCGGGCAGGTGTATTCGACATCAAGCGGTTGGTCCTTTGGCTCACGTGGGCTCAGATACTTTTCAGGATCGGCCTTGAACTTTTCAACACAGCCTTTCGAGCAGAAATAATGCTCCTTTCCGTTGTACGTGTGTGTACCGGCGGCGGAGTTGGGGTCAACGGTCATTCCGCAGACAGGATCGATGTGCGTCGTGGATGCCGTGCTTGTTTGTGCACCGGAACCGCAGCACGATCCGCGCATCGATTCCGTAGCACCATCAAGGTACTTTTGCGGCTCGCTCAAAAAACGATCGCGACAGGTGACAGCGCAGAAATAATATCCCTTTCCGTTGAACTCTACTTGAGCGGCTGCCAGATTCTCTGTTACCGCCATTCCGCAGACCGGATCGGTGTGGATCTCTACGATCTCGGGCTTTTTTCGGCCTAGTTGGATTGGTTGAGGTGTCTCTTCTTTCATTGGTTCATATCTCCTTAAAGAACATCCTACAACCTGTGAGTTGGTGTCAGGTCAAGCGCTATTTGGAACTTTCGGAAAAAGCTTCGATAAGCCGACAAACTGTGTGGCCGTCGGGCGGACTATTTTCAATGCCTTTCCACATTTCTGCGGCCGTTTCGAGGCGTTTTTGCAGGCGGCGTAGTTCGGCGATCTTTTGCCGGTTCTCTTCGATCCGCTTTTCTACGACATCCCGGACCATCGGGCAAGGCGAATCTCCCGAGGTCGAGTGGCGAAGGATATCTTCAATCTCGCCCAGAGTAAAGCCCAATTCCTTTGCCGATGAGATGAACCGCAATCGATCGCGATCGGCTTCGGAATAGATCTTGTAGCCGTTTTGGTTGTTCCGCGTCGGTTTAAGTAGGCCGATCCGCGTGTAATAGCGGACGGTGAAAAGCGGGACGTTTGCACGTTTTGCCAGGCTTGAAGCTGTAAACATACTCTTTAGACTATCCTAACTCACCAAATAAAACTGTGGAAAAACGGCTCGAATAGGCATATATTCTTATTACCAGGCGGAAATTGCCGCCTAACAAGGAACCTTAACCGAAAAGGCACGACGCTACTTTTTTGAGCGTTACGCAAAGCCTAAGGACGATCAGAGGTTTGATCGTAAGCCCGGCTGCCGAAGTGAGGATCAATGAAGATCGCGTTAATCATACTGATCTCAGCATTTGCGTTCATCGCAACTCCCGCTCAATCCCTGAATACGACTAATGTTGTCGTTGGTTCCAGCGACTTCGCTCGTCCGCGCCGCGTCCCGTCGTTTACGATGCCGACGCCGGCTATGATCACCGAACTTGAGCGTGCGACCTTTGACCTTTTGAACGCAAAGCGCAAGGAGCGCGGCCTACCGGCTCTGGTTTGGAGCGAAGCGGTTGCCGCCGTTGCGAGGGAACATTCTGTTGACATGGCGACCATGAACTACTTCAGCCATAAGGATATGAATGGCCGTTATGTAAGCGACCGCGCAGATTCGTTCGGATTAAAGAAATGGCGAGCTATCGGAGAGAACATCGCTTTCAACAAAGGTTTTGCCGACCCGATCACGCGTACTGTCCAGCTTTGGATGAACTCTAGCTCACACCGGCAAAATCTGCTGGACGATCATTGGAAAGAGTCCGCAGTTGGAGTTGCGGTGGCAAGCGATGGGTCGTATTTCTTCACACAGGTCTTTCTGGACAAGAAATAGTCGAACGCAAAAACAACTTTCGAATGCCCGATTTTCGCACAATAGATAAGCGAAAGTCGGGCATTTTGCTATTCTTAACCCGATGAAGTTGTCGCTGCCGTCGTTCGCAAAGATCAACTGGAGCCTTCGCGTTCTTGGCAAGCGAAGCGACGGATACCATGAATTGTGTACCGTCTTTCAAACCGTGTCGCTCTGCGATCGCATTGATTTTGAGGTGTCGGAGAATCTCTCGTTGACTTGTTCCGATCCCAGGATCCCGACGACAGCCGACAATTTGATCCTAAAAGCGGCTGAGAGGCTTCGTGCCGCAGCGGGAATCAGTCTGGGAGCGAGGATCCATCTTGAGAAACGCATCCCTTCGCCGGGCGGGCTAGGTGGCGGCTCATCGAATGCCGCCGTTGCTCTGATAGGCCTTTCGCGGCTTTGGGAGGTCGATGCGGCGAGTATTTTGCCTCAGCTGGCTGCCGAGATTGGTGCGGATGTGCCGTTCTTTCTCTACGGAGGAACGGCGATCGGAACGGGGCGTGGGGATGTTATCGAACCTATTGACGATATTCCGTCTGGCCAAATGCTGATCGTAACGCCCGATATTGCAATTCCGACGGCCGAGGTCTTTGCGCGATTTCGAGCCGAGACCTTGACAGATACGGATCAAAATCATAATCTTTCTGTTTGCCGAGCGGAAGCTGAGAAGCTCAGGCCGGCGGTGTCCGAGCTTGTAAATGACCTCGAAGGCATTGTTTTTAAAGCCTTTCCTGAGGTCGCCCGCGTCAAAATGGCTCTTGAGGAGCATGGTGCGGTGAACGCGGTCCTTTGCGGCAGCGGAGCAAGCGTAGTAGGCGTTTTTGACAAAAAAGAGACACGGCAAACTGCTGAGAAAGCCCTCGATAGTGAATCGACCTGGCGAAAGTTTGCTGTATCAGCTGTTTCGCGTTCAGAGTATCGCGAAGGGCTTGGCCTTTAGGGCCAATGCTGTGGCTGTTTCCGTAAGTTTCTTCACTTTTTTGAATTGGGGCGTAGCCAAGTGGTAAGGCACCGGTCTTTGGATCCGGCATTCGTAGGTTCGAATCCTCCCGCCCCAGCCAGATGTGAATATTATGAGCGGACAGTCTCTCGGATATAGAGGTTGTCCGTTTTTATTTTGGAGTCTTTCGAGCCTTGAAAATGCTCGATGAGTTATGAGCGTAACCGGAAGGATAAAGATATTCGCAGGCAACGCACATCCCGCTCTGGCGGAAGAGATCTGCGGCTATCTTGGCTGTGATCTCGGCAAGGCGGTAACGGCAACATTCTCGGATGGTGAGTTCAACTTTCAGATCGACGAGAATGTCCGCGGCCACGACGTTTTTATCGTCCAACCGACGTGTCCGCCGAGCGACAAGCACCTGATGGAGCTGCTCATTATGATGGACGCGTTCGTCAGGGCATCGGCAGAACGTGTTACGGCGGTGATCCCGTATTTTGGATATGCACGCTCGGACAAAAAGGATCGCCCGCGTGTGCCGATCGCGGCCAAGCTGGTCGCAAATTTGATAACTAAGGCAGGTGCCGAACGCGTATTGACGATCGACCTGCACGCGTCGCAGATCCAGGGGTTTTTCGATATTCCGGTCGATCACCTTTATGCGGCTCCAGTCGTCGTGGATTATTTCCGGGCGAATCCGATCGAGAATCTGATCGTCGTCGCTCCGGACACCGGCGGAGCCGAAAGAGCCCGTGCTTATGCGAAAAGGCTCGATGCTGGCCTTGCCCTTTGCGACAAACGACGCGAAAGGGCGAACGAGGCCGATGTGATGAATATCGTCGGCGACGTCGAGGGTAAGAATTGTCTGATCATCGACGATATGTGCGACACGGGCGGCACGATCTGCAAGGTAGCAGAGGCCCTGCATAACGCAGGTGCGAACGAGATCTCGGCTTGCTTTACGCACGGAGTGTTCTCGGGAAATGCGGTCGCCAATATTCGATCGTCGCATCTGAAAAAAGTGATCGTTACGAACACCATTCCGACGAGCGGTAATGCTGCTTCGCTGATCGACGAAGGCAGGATAGAAGTTCTGAGTATCGGCAAATTGCTCGCTTCCGCGATCAGGTCGATCCACGACGAGACGAGCGTTTCGTCACTATTTATTTAGAGAGAGTGTTATGGCTGAAAAAATTACTGTAAAAGCAGAAAAACGAGAGACCCGCGGTAAAAACGAGGCTCGAAGGCTTCGTGCCAGCGGCAGCGTCCCGCTTGTTGTTTACGGCGGCGGCGGTGGAAGCGTCGCAGCATCAGCGGCTCTCGGCGACCTCGCCGCGATCCTTAGGCTTGAAAGCGGTGCAAATACCGTTTTCTCGCTTGATATTGCCGGCGAAGGCAAATCGGATGTGATCTTTCAAGATCGTCAGATCGACCCGCTCCTGGGCCGTCTTATGCACGCGGACCTTCGCCGTCTCGTTAAGGGTGAAAAGATCGAGCTTACCGTTCCGGTTCACCTCGAGGGCGATCCTGTAGGCGTGAAGGAAGAGGGCGGCATCCTCGACCAGGTCCTTCGTGAGGTCAAGGTGCTTTGCGAGCCCGCGAGTGCCCCTGACGCGATCATTGTTGACGTCACGGCCTTGAAGGTCGGTGAGGCGATCCACGTTTCTGATCTTAAGGTCGAAAAAGGCATCGAGGTCCATGGCGATGCTGACGCTGTCGTCGCACACGTTATTGTCGCTAAGGAGCCTGAACTTGAATCGCAGGTCGATGCCGGTGCAGAGCCGGCGGTCGAAGGTGAGGCCAAACCTGAAGGCGAATCCGCAGAATAGCGGGCACGCTAACGGTCTTGCTTGATGTTTGAGAACGCCGACAAATGGCACTGGCTCGTTGTCGGTCTCGGAAACCCCGGACGGCAGTACGAGCGAACGCGTCACAACCTCGGTTTTATGCTGGTCGATCTTTTGGCCGGCAGACATCAAACACGCGTTGGCCGCGAAGAATGTAAAGCCCTTGTTGGGCGTACGCTCATCGCGGGTGAGAGCGTTGAGTTGGTAAAGCCGCAGACCTTCATGAATCTCTCGGGAGATTCCGTAAAGTGCCTGCTTTCAAAAGCGGGGCGGCGTATTGAAAATTTGATCGTCATATCGGACGACCTTGCGCTCCCTTTCGGTTCGATCAGAATTCGGCCAAAGGGAACGCACGGAGGACAGAACGGCCTGCGGTCGATAATTGAACGCACCGGAACTCAAGAGTTCATTCGATTGCGGATCGGCATAATGCCGGAACATCCGATCTCGGACGCATCTCGGTTTGTTCTCGAGGAGTTCACTCGCAGGGAAGCGGCCGAACTGCCAGAGCTGCTCGATCGAGCAGGTGAAGCGATCGAGACCATCCTTCGGGACGGTGTCGATGTGGCGATGCAGAAGTTTAATTGAAATAGATGAGATTTCCTTACTTCGAACCTATCTTGGATCGAGGTTTGTAAGCCAAAAGGAGAATAGATAAGAAATGGCAAAAAGAACATACGAAGTTATGTATATCGTCAACCCTGAGACGGCCAGCGATCGTATTGAAAAGCTCAATACCGCCGTCGGGAAGTTGGTCGAGAAAGAAGGCGGCAGCGTCGTGAAGGTCGATAATATCGGCCTTAAGGACCTTGCTTATCCGATCGAAAAGAAGCAGCAGGGACACTATGTCCTGTTTGAGATCGAAGGTACCGGACAAGAGATCGCAGAACTCGAACGCCGTATGCGCGTTAACGATATGATCATGCGTTACATCACCGTCCGGGTCGATGAGGATCGCAAGAAGGCCGAAGCGATCAAAGCAAAGAAAGAAGCAAAGGCTGCAAAACGCGCGTCGTTCAAGCCAGCTGTAAGTGAACCCGCGGAGGCACCGGCGGAAGCCTAGTACAGGAGAGTTTTATGGCAGACAAAGAAATGGAAATGGTAGATGATCGCGACCTTGGTGTTGGCGAAGATATCATCGGTGATCGTCCGCGTAGATACCAGCGTCGTCGTCCACGGCAGGTTGTTCCGGCCTATGTCGATTGGAAGGACGTGGAATTCCTGCGTCAGTTCATTCCTGAGCGTGGCAAGATCATGCCGCGTCGTATCTCAGGCATTACGGCGAAGGACCAGCGTCGTGTTGCAAAGGCGATCAAGCGGGCACGCTCGATGGCGATGCTCCCGTTCGTTGCGGACTAGTTAATTTTCTTCGCCACCTTGCACGCGGCGTGATCGCGCGACAGCATTGGCGAAATTGGAGATCTTATAATGGCAAATACAACCGTACTTTTACGCGAGGATATTGATAGCCTCGGCGGACGCGGCGAGATCGTCAAGGTCAAGGCCGGGTACGCGCGCAACTACCTTCTGCCGCAGGGGTTTGCAACTCTCGCTACCAAAGGAAATATCAAACAGATCGAGCAGGAGCGTGCAGCCCTGTTGAAGAAAGCCGCTGTTGAAGTGGCAACCGCACAGGCCCAGAAAGAGCAAATGGCCTCTATTTCGCTTGCTTTTGAGCGGAAGGCCGGCGAGCATGGGACGTTGTTCGGCTCGGTCACTTCGATGGATATCGCCGATGCACTTAAGGCAAAGGGTTACGAGATCGATCGCAAACGCATTTCGCTGCGCGATCCGATCAAGGAGACCGGCGAGTACAGCGTCAATGTGAAACTTCACCGCGAAGTTACCATCCCGATCCCGGTCACGGTTTCGGCTGAGGCTGGCAGCGAGGTCGAAAAACCTGCGGCGAAGGTTGCGGAGGCACCGGCTGCAACGGAAGAAACGGCTTCGGCAGGATCCACAGAAGCTTAGTTTCTATCCGCTCAAAGTGGCGAAAGCGTCTCCTCAAAGGGAGACGTTTTCTTGTAGTTCCACAGGCCCTCGAATCGGTTCGTTCGATTCGAGGGTTTGGTGATTAGCGCATTTGTTGCAACCAGAATGCTGCAAAATGTGGGTCTTCAGCGGTATCGCCAGCGGCCAATCGACAACCAGGTTCTTTCGTTCTAGAATACAGAGACCAACCAAGATGGTAAGTGCCTTTCCCGACAATCGCCGAGAGCAGTATCTCGAAAAACCTCTTCCTTCGAGCGAGGCAAGCGAGCGCGTCATCCTCGGGGCGATCTTGCTCGATAATGCGGTGATCGCCGAGGCGATAGAGCATTTGAGGCCGGAGGATTTTTACTCGCAGTTCAATCGCTCGGTCTATACGGCGATGCTCTCGCTCTTTGAACGTCAGCGACAGATCGATGCGGTCCTGATCGGTGAAGAACTGAAGAAAGAAGGTTCGCTCGAGGCAGTCGGCGGCGTTACGGCGGTCGCAAACCTCGCGTTGGGCTTGCCGCATTTTTCGAACGTCCAGGAGTATATAAAGGTCGTTCATGACAAATCGGTCCTCCGGCAGCTCGTTCGTACATGTAATTCGATAACGAGCGAAGCCCTCGAAGAACAGCTCGAATCTGCTGACATACTCGACCATGCGGAACAGCAGATCTTTGCTCTAGCCGAGGCGCGGACACGTGAGAGTTTTGCTCGCATTGCGCCCGTTGCCGACCGAGTCCTTGCACGTGTCAAAGAGCACATGCAGGGCGGTGCCGGCGGAATTACTGGACTGACGACGGGGTTTCACGAGCTCGACGACCTAACATCGGGATTTCAACGGACCGACCTCATCATCATTGCCGGCCGGCCGTCCATGGGCAAAACAGCACTCTGCCTTACGCTCGCGCAAAATGCGGCCTTGCGAGCAAACGCCGTCGTTGCCATCTTTTCGCTTGAAATGTCGAAAGAGCAGCTCGTGACCAGGCTTCTTGCTTCCGAGGGGCGTATTAACGCTCATAGGTTCCGCAGCGGCCATCTTATCCAAAGCGAATGGGAGCGCCTCGCCGAAGCGATCTCGGTCCTAAGTGCTGCGCGTATCTTCATCGATGACACGCCCGGCATCTCCGTTATGGAAATGCGTGCCAAATGCCGCCGTCTCGTCGCTGAGCAGAAGGGGCTTGATCTTATTGTCGTGGACTATCTCCAACTAATGAGCGGCTCTAAGCGAACAGAATCGCGTCAACAGGAGGTCTCTCAGATCTCTCGTGAGCTGAAAGCTCTTGCTAAAGAGCTTGACGTTCCGGTCGTTGCACTCTCGCAGCTGTCGCGTGCGGCTGAGGGCCGTAATCCGCCGACACCCGTCTTGAGCGACCTGCGTGAATCCGGCTCTATTGAGCAGGACGCCGACGTTGTCGGGTTCATCTATCGGCCAGAGTATTACAACCGAACCGACGAATCCTTGATGGGGCTTGCCCAACTGATCATTGCAAAGCAGCGTAACGGCCCGACGGGCACTGTCGATCTGGCCTTCATAAAAGAACACACGCGGTTCGAAAATCTCGCGCGGTAGGTGATCGGTATGGGCGAAGACCTCAGGTACCCGATCGGAGAATTCGATGTGAATGTCGAGCTCTCTCCGGCTGCGTTGGGTGAACGCATCGAGACCCTTCGCGAGCTTCCACGACGTCTTGCGGCCGCCGTCGAAGGACTCAGCGACGAACAGCTTGCAACGCAGTATCGTCCGGGCGGCTGGACGCTGCGCCAGACCGTTCACCACATTGCGGATAGCCACGCGACGTCATATACACGATTTAAGCTTGCACTTACTGAAGACACATCGCCGACGATCGTTCCGTACCTCGAAGACCGCTGGGCCGAGCTTGCCGATTCAAAACTGCCTGTTGCGGTATCGTTGACGATGCTTGAGGGCATCCACGTACGATGGGTCGCTCTTCTTCGCTCTCTTTCGGCGTCTGACCTTCAAAAGGCATATATTCACCCCGAAACGGGGGTTTGGACGATCGAGAAAGCGATCGCTCTTTACGCCTGGCATTCGAAGCATCACACTGCTCACATCACCCGTACAAGAGAACGATACGGATGGTAATTCCTTTTGAGATGTCTGAAGAGCGTCCAAAACGGCTTATTTCACTCGATGTCTTTCGCGGCATCACGATCGCAGGGATGGTGCTCGTCAACAATCCCGGCACGTCACCCACGTATTGGCCGCTCGAGCATGCAGAATGGCACGGGCTAACACCCACGGACTGGATATTCCCATTCTTCCTGTTTATCGTTGGTGTCTCGATTTCGATCTCACTTGGTAAAACAAAAGGGACATCTGAGAAAGGCTACGGCAAGATACTGCGAAGGACGGTGGTGATCTATCTGCTCGGGGCGTCGATCTCGATCCTGCCATTCTTCCAGTTTCAGGCGACGGACGCGCCTGACTGGCTAAAGCTTGCGATCTGGCTCACCTTTTGTGCATCGCTGTTCCTATTGCTACTCAGGAAGTTCGTTCTCTCAGGCGTTTTGTGTGGGATCGGTCTGCTTGGTATCGCGGGAATGAATCTCGCTGGCTACAACGTCGTCAGCTATGACTACAGCACGTTCCGGATCGCAGGTGTTCTGCAGCGGATCGCTGCGTGCTATCTGGTGACGGCGATCATTTTTTTGCATACGACCTGGAAGCAGCAGCTTTCGATCTCTGCCGCGATCTTGCTTGCTTATTGGGCTGCGATGACACTCATTCCCGTTCCGGGATGCGAGGTGACGAGTTTAAACGACAAGGCGTGCAACCTTGCCGCGTACCTCGATCGGCTGATCCTGACGGAGAACCATATTTGGCGTTACGGAAAGGTATATGATCCCGAAGGGATCTTATCGACCCTGCCAGCGGTCGTTTCGACAATTTCTGGCGTTCTTGCCGGAACCTGGCTGCTCAGACGACGCAACGACGGAGGCGAGAGCGGCACTTTTGCGGCAAGTTATGAGAAGGCCGCCGGAATGTTCTTCTTTGGGGCGGTGCTGCTTGCTCTGGGACTAATTTGGAATAGCTGGTTTCCGATGAACAAGGCGTTGTGGACGAGTTCGTATGTGCTCGCGACGACCGGGCTTGCACTTACCTTCCTCGGCTGCTGCTACTGGTTAATTGATCTAAAGGGCATTCGGCGCTGGGCATGGCCTTTCGAGGTTTTCGGGGCGAATGCCATTGCGCTTTTCGTCTTCAGCGGATTCTTTGCCCGCATGATGAACGGATACCGGGTTGCAGACGGCGAAAAGACGATATCACTTCACGGCTGGGTGATGAAGAATGTCTTTCTCCCCATTGCGCAACCTATCGATGCCTCATGGATGTATGCGGTCAGCTTTATTCTATTTTGGCTCTTTCTGATGTGGCTGCTCTATCGAAAGAGCATCTACATAAAGGTCTAGCTTGCGGTCCAGCTTCGGTGCTAATTCGTTGCGACATCGATCCTTTGGATCATTATCGTGACTCTCGGCGAATCGCCACCGGAACGATTGTACGAGATCCAAAAACCCGCTTCCGGATATCGAACCATATCGTAAACCTGCCCATCTGCCGCTGGCTTTACCGTTGCATCTTTACCGAGTACGTCGGTCAGCTTCGGTGTTGACGCGTCGACTGCCGAATACATTACGGCGATCGCTCGAACCTTCTTTTTATCATCTAGGCTGATCTGAGCGCTTTCGGTGTCGGAGAATACATAATAAAAGCCGGAATCATCGCTTACAACTGGGTCTTTATCGATGGTCTTCTTGACGTCATCCTTTGACATCCCGATCTTAATGCCGCGAAACTCCGACATCCCAACGTTTGGTGGCGGTGTTGCCGCTGGCGTCGCTGCGCTGCCGGAACCTTGAGCCGAAACAGCGCTTGCGGCGGCAAAAAGCAGGAGACTGCCCAAGAGACCGCATATGAAACGCGAAAACCTAGTCATTACACAAGACCTCCTCGATCTAAATATAAGTATTTCACTCTAATTTTATGCCAAAAGCCGTGGAAAATCAACGAATTGGCGAAATGGGGTCATCTTGAAGATGCGAGGAGCCGCAAATAGGAATGAGAACGGACTTTAGCAGTGTGTCGATTTTGGACTCTCGGCATCTCTGCAGTAAAGGGCGGCGTTCGCTACAGAGAAGCCGAGAGTTTGTTGGCTTGTTACTTCAGCTCTAGGTCGATTATGGCGTTCGCGAGCTGCTTCTCAAGCGTGTCCTTTTCGGCGAGAAGCGCCCGACGCTCGGTTGAAAGCGTTTCAATTCGCGATTCCTGTTCGCTTGCTCGCGAAATATATCGAGCGATGAGATCCTTCGCACCGTTGGTCTTGGTCAGAGCCTCAATATTCTCACGCAGACGAGCTTGGTCGGCGGCGATCTCCTCAGCCTCCTTTTCGCCGCGTGCGATCTTCAGGTCGATATCGTTCAGCTTGATCCGCAGATCGACAAGCGGTGCGAGTTTCGCGCGGGTTGGTTCGTCGATCGTCTTCTTGACGACGAGAGCGAGCAGGTCTTTGGGGGAAAGCGTCCGCAGCTCATATCGGTCCATCATCCCGAGGTTCTCACCGATCGTGATCTGCTGCGTTTCAAATGGCTTCAGCTCGACACGGAAGCGATAAAATCGCGCGGTGGTCGAGATCGGTTTCGGCGTGTCAGCGGAAAGCTCCCAACCCTTTCGCACCGGACGCTCGATGTAAAATACGCGCGGATTCGGTGTTTGATTCGAGAGCCAATAGGTCTTCTTCAGCGTCTTGAAATAGTGGATCTGGAACACGCCTTCAACCGCCTTTATGATCTTTGCGGGCTGGCGGTCCTCTTCCGTTTTTGTTCGGATGAGCGTACCAAGATCAATACCAAACGATATCAAGCGATCCTCGCGCGGTTTCAAGCGTTCCATCAATGCCTCGCCCGCATACGCTCCGCTGTCCATGACGGTGAGCGGGCCGCCCTCGAACGTAAGATTGGTCGTGTTCTTTAGTCGCAGGCCAATACGTGCTCGCGGTGACGAGCTGGCTGGCAACGCTGTCAGTTCGCGTTCATCGTCCGTGGAGGCTTCTTCCTTCGCTGATGGCACGGCCTCGTCTCGGTAGATCGACACTCTTTCGCCTTCCATTCTGGTTTGGACGATCGGGATCAGGGCGGAACGGTTCTTCTCGACGGTGACCGGCGCGAGGATCTTGTATTCGAAAAGATCACCGACAGCTTCGCCGGTTGCAGCGGTATTTACCCCCGAATCGTCGATCGCAAGCGTGTCGCTGAGTCCAGAGCCTTTATACCCGGAGGAGACGATATAATTACCGTTCGCCGAAGAGAAGAGTTCGGGCTTTTCTGTTATCGAGCCACCGTTGCCGCTACCATCGCCCGATCCGGATCCGGAACCCGATCCCGCTCCATTTCCCTCACCAAACCCGTACCCGTTTCCCGCCTCCGGATCATAGATCTGCGGAGTTAAATTCAGATCGTCGGGAATTGGGACTATCGGGCGATAGCGATAGAGCGGCTTCTGCAGGTTTTGAATGAATGAAACAGGCGAGCCCGTGATCATCGAAAGCTCTACATCACGCCAATCGTCGTCGCTTACGTTGTCAACGATCGCCCAGCCTTGGAAGAACGGATCACCCTTTTCATCGAGGACAACACGGTAACTCGTCTTCCATATCGGTGCCGCGACGACATAACTGACCGAGATCTCGCGCTGGCCGGTACCCTTTGAGGTGATCGTGATGGTCTTCGAATCCCGTCGTCTCGCAGAGGCGACCGCATCTGAGAATTCGTTCAGGTCGCGGCGTGTGTTCGCATCGAGCAGTTTCACGCTTCGAATCTCGTTCAGAGGGATGCTCGTCAATTCGCCCGCTTGTGAGCCGATGACAACGGTGTAAACGGGCACCGTGCGTTTCTCATCATCTTTTAAGCCGACGCTCACGTCCTTTTTATTGACGGTGACGACGGCACCGATCGCTGTGCCATTTGCATACGTGATGCTGACATTGTCTCCCTGGAGTTGGCTTAAGATATTCGCGAGGCCGCCGCGGGAATCCTCGGAATCTTCAGTTTCGGCATCGACGCTGAAGGGTATCTCTGCGGTCCTCGCTGAGGCGGGCTGCGAAGACCCGTAGCTGATCGAGCCGATGTTGCCTTCGCCGCGATCGACGACGACCATTGATTTCAAAACGTCATCGACCTGTGATTGCCTGAACGGAAGGTCGATCTCGACGTTGCCCGTTACGACGCCGCGCCGCTCGACATGTGCAACGCCATTCGAGTAAAGAACGATCTTTTTGATCGGCAGCGTTGTTGCGGAAAGTCTGGACGGAGAAGGGTTCGACTGCTTTGACGACTCGCGTGTTTCGTTGCGGGTTTGCGTATGGGTGCCGAATGCAAGCGCACCTATAGCCAGTAAGACAGAAAGATATTTCATAGAATTTTTTGTGTTCTGATTTACAACGACCGGTTCAATTTTTTGTGCCGTTATCAAGATGCAACGGGCGGCCGATTTGGTTGCTTTCGGCATGAAACAAGAGTTTGCGGAATTTGAACGGCAAATATAGCAATGCCCGCAATCGAGGCATATTTACCTCCGTTGCGGGCATTCGCGGATCATCTAAGCTTGTGACTGGTGCTTAGTTCACATTAAAGTTCTTGATCTCAGTTGCTTGTTCGGTCAAGAGACGTTGTCGTTCGGCCTCAAGGTCTTTGCGTTCCTTTGCGATCGCCTCGAGACGCGTTTCCTGGTCGCCTGCCTTGGCGATGTACCGTCCGATCAATGCCTTTGCTTCGGGCGTCTTGGTCAGTGCCTCTATATTCTCACGAAGGCGTTTCTGATCTCCCTCGATCGCCTCGACCTCGTCGTCAAATGCTTCGAGGCTCTGCTGGATCGCCGCCAATCGAGTTCGTATCTCGATGAGTTTCGCGAGCTTGGTCCGCACCTCATCCTTGAGATAGCCACGCCGGGTAAAGAGAGTAAGGTCGGCCTGAGTGAGATTGCTCAGCTGGTATGAATCCATCAGGGGCCGCCGCAAAGATATCGTCAACTTCTTCTCCTCAAGCGGGCCGAGCGGCACGCGGAATCGGTAATATCGCTGCGTCGTGTAGTCCGGCTGCGGGCCGTCCTTGTCGATCTCCCAACCATCCCGTACCGGATACTCGATGTAGAGGACCTTCGGTTTGTCGGTCTGATTCGAGATCTCGTAGGTTTTACGCTCGCCCTGGAAATAATGTACCTCGAAGATGCCGTTTGCTGCCTTCAGGAGTTTTGCCGGTTCGCGTTCGGCCTCCGTGCGGACGCGTACGTGGGTGCCGAGGTCAAGTGCGAATGATATCAACCGCTGTTCTTTTGGCTTGAGCCGCTCCATTAACGCCTCGCCGGCGTAGGCGTCGCCGTCGATGACGGTAATGCTGCCGCTCTCGAACGTGAGTCCGGTGCCGTTCGTCAACCGAACACCGCTGAGCGGCCTATCGCGACGCACCGCCTCGTTATAAACTGCGACGCGTTCACCATCCATCTTCGTCTGGACGATCGGGATGAGTGCCGAGCGGTCCCGCGAAACTGTTACGGGTTGCTCAATTCGATATTCGAACAGGTCGCCGATCTCTTCGCCTTTCGCTGCTGTATCGACTCCGGAGCTCGTCCCGGTTAGTGCATCGCTTACAGAGGTCTGAGCGCCTCCGGGCACGACGAAGTTATTGTTGGAATTCAGAACACCGGTACGGACGTTGGTCACTTCCTGTCCCTCAATGACCCATGTGTTTTCTGTACCGCTTGCACCATCAACTTGAAATCCGCCCGAGAGGCCTTCGGGCTTAACGCCCGGAGAGGCTTTTAGCTTGTTAGTGAAGGTCGTACCCTTGGGAAGGTTGTTGATCAATTTCGAGGTCAAATTACCGTTACCGGAACCATCGCCCGATCCGCTCTCAGGTTCATAAACTTGCGGTTCGACCTGAAGATCGCTCGGCATCGGCACGACCGGCCGATAGCGATAAAGAGGCTGCTGAAGCGGCTGAATGAATGAGATAGGCGAACCCGAGACGAGCGAAAGCTGAACGCCTCGCCAATCCTCTTCGCTCACGTTGTCGACGATCGCCCAACCCTGGAAGAACGGCTTGCCCTCGCGATCGAGAACGACGCGGTACGTCGTCTTCCAGATCGGGGCAGAGATCGTGTAGCTTACGACCATTTCACGGGAGCCGGAGCCTTGAGAGGTTACCGTGATCGTCTTTGCGTCGAGCCTCCGCGCAGAGGCAGCAGCGTTCGCAAATTCGTTGACGTCCTTCCGCGTGCCATCCTCGATCAGCTTTATGCTCCGGACCTCGTCGAGGTCAAAGCTCGAAAGCTCCCCGGACTCAGAGGCTATGGTCAGAATGCTGACCGTACGCGTTTCCTTGTCGGTCTTTACGGGCTTTCTCTCGATCGTCAGGATCGAGCCTGTCGCAGCACCTTTCGAGGAAACGACAGCAACCTTTGCCCCTTGCAGTTGCGAGAGCACTGATGAGATGCCGCCGCCATCACCGGCGATCGGCTGCACGGAGAAGGGAATTTCGGTCATTCGGGCGGCTGCAGGTTGCGACGAATTGTAGCTGACTGCTCCGATCTTCCCTTGGCCGAGGTCAAGAACGATCATCGATTTAAGAACATCATCGACCTGTGACTGTTTGAACTGCAGGTTGATCTCGGCATTTCCCGAGACGATACCGCGTCGCTCGATGTATGCAACGCCGTTCGAATACAGGATCACGCGTCGTATCGGCAACGTGTTTACAGCATCGGCCGCGGCTACGCGTTGTGGCGTCTCCGGCCTGCGAGCCCGCGTTGTTTGGGCAAGGCCCGAGGTCGGGCACACGAAAAAAAGGAGCAGTGTGAGAATTCGCTTCATAGTATTTTCCTCTCTTGGATTCGGTAAAGGTCTGCCCGTACAGATGGAACAGAGTGCCGATTGGTTGCTTTTCGCACCAGGCAGTTTTTTGCTCGCACTTCATCCTAACAGCTTTCGAACCTTTTTTAGGTTCATAAACATCTTCATCGGCTCGTCCTGCATTGATGTGAAGCCACGTCGCTCGTAGATCTGGCGTACCTTTTCATTGACCGCCTGGATCTCGACCAGGAAGATGCCGATCTCTTCCGCAACACGGGCTGCCCGCCGTAGAGCATCGAACAACAGCGCGGTACCGAGGCCTTGGTTTTGAACGGTAATGTCAGTTGCGAGTTTGCCGATCAAGATAGCCGGCAACGGATAGCGGGGAAGATTTGTTGCCGGCAAAGTTTCAAATTTCACCGCGCTGCTAGAGATCGTGTAGTACCCGAAGATCTTTTCAGGCAGCTCAGGCTTGACGGCGACGTAGGTTCGACCTAAACCGCCTTTCGTATTCTGAAGAGCAAACCTCCGCAGAAAAACGTCCTTGGCCTCGTCGCCGGACTCAAAACTGTTAGTATCGTGGACAGCGGTGAGGAGTTCGATCTTATATTTCACTTTGAGAGCACAAGCTGGCGATGTAGGTCCGCTGCCTCGACCAAGCCCCGATCAGGCTCATCATCGGCGTCAAGAAGTTGAAGCAGGATGTCTCGATCCCGATTCGACAAAACGGTAGTGTACTCCCGCTCGAGCACCGCGTTGGCCGAATCGATAAGAGAACTTGTGGCAAATTCGGTTAAGCTACGGCCCGAAACAAGCATTGCCTTCTCGATCAGAGACCTTACGTCCGCTGAGATACGAAAATGAATGTTTTCAGTTTTTGTCGTCGATGTCGTCATTGCCGATATAACTCTCAACATGGTACTTTAGCAAGAAGTGTTGCAAAACGCAACACAGCACGAAAATTGATAGCTAAGATCGCAAAAAAAACGCGAATGCAGGAAATTCTGACATTCGCGTCTTTCTGGATATTCTGGGAAAAGGGCCTAGCCGGCAGCAGCGACCACCTTTTCAGCTGCGTCGTTCATTCCGGTGGCCGGAATAATGCCGATACCCGATTCGCTAAGGACGCGGCGGCCTTCTTCTACATTCGTGCCTTCAAGGCGAGCGACGATCGGGATCGAGACGCCTAGATTCTTTGCGGCAGCAACAACGCCGTTCGCGACCATATCGCATCGTACGATCCCGCCGAAGATATTGATGAGGACGGCTTTGACGTTCTCATCGGCGAGCAGGATCTTGAATGCCTGTTCGACACGCTCCTGCGAAGCTCCGCCGCCGACATCGAGGAAGTTCGCAGGTTCGCCGCCGGCGAGTTTGATGATGTCCATCGTCGCCATCGCGAGGCCCGCACCGTTCACCATACAGCCGATATTGCCGTCGAGCTTGATGTAGTTGAGGTCGAACTTCGAAGCTTCGATCTCGAGCGGTTCCTCTTCGTTAAGATCACGGAGTTCGGCAAAATCCTTGTGCCGGAAGATCGCGTTATCGTCGAAATTGAGCTTTGCGTCGAGCGCGATCAATCTTCCGTCCTTGGTGAGCAGAAAAGGGTTGATCTCAACAAGCGATGCGTCTGTGCTCTCGTAGGCCTTGTAGAGCGAGAGCATAAATTTGACGGCCTGGTTTACAAGTTCGTTCGGAATCCTGAGGCCGAAAGCGAGGTTACGCGCCTGAAACGGCTGCAGGCCGACGGCCGGGTCGATCGTCTCTTTCAAGATTAGCTCAGGCGTCTCTTCGGCAACTTTCTCAATGTCCATTCCGCCGGCGGACGACGCCATAAAGACGTTGCGGCCGGTCACGCGATCAAGCGTGATGCCGAGATAGAACTCTCGATCGATAGGCAAGCCTTCCTCGATCAACAAGGTCTTGACCTCACGGCCTTCCGGTCCCGTCTGATGCGTGACGAGCATCATTCCAAGCATCTCGCCGGCGATCTGCTTTGCCTCCGCGGGAGACTTGGCAAGCTTGACGCCGCCGCCTTTTCCGCGGCCGCCGGCATGGATCTGCGCCTTTACGACGCAAACGTCGGTGCCGAGCTCTTTTGCGGCAGCCTCAGCCTCTTCGGGAGTGCGAGCGACGATGCCTCTGGGGACGGGAACGCCATACTCTTTAAGGATGGCCTTGCCTTGATATTCGTGAATTTTCATAAAAGGGAATTTTATCGAAATGAAGGGTGCGAAGCAAAAAGCCCTACTTTCGCCGATAAGGCTCAAGGAGCGCGGTCCAGCTGTTCTTCGAGCGGGCATACTCGGCCTGACAACGACCGGCACGCTCGGCTGGCAGCGTCTTATTGGTTACAAGATATTGATATTTCGCGGTGTCCGAACCGTAGAGCATACAAAGAGAGTTGTAGAATCGCTGCTCCTGCAGCAGGTGTTCGTCCGCAAGGTCTAGACGGCTTGAACCCGAACGTTTGGATCCGAGATCAAACGCCTTGGCAGCCGCGAGCACAGCATCTACGCCGTCTTTGCCTAAATATTCGATATTAATGAACGCCGAGCAACGGTCGGCGGCATCCTCTTCATTACCGGTGATCGGAAGAGAGTAGAGATCGATAAGGGCGTGCCCAACTTCGTGCAAAAAGACAAAACGCACGGCATCGAACATCTGATTGTAGGCTTCCGCGCTCGATTCTCCCGACGACCGGAAAACCTTGTAGAAATGGTCCATCAGCTCAAAGCAGACGGTTACAGAAGGCTCTTTTGGTGTATAGAAAGCATTCGCGCGGCCGCATTCGGCAGTTCGAAGAATGACGTCGCGTGGTGGGGCCAAGGCGGCATTCAGCTTGTCGGCCGCCTTTTCGAGCAGTTTTGCATCGCGAACTTGCCGGTCAAGCTCGGCGAACTTTGCCGATCGAACATCTCGATGCTCGACCTTAAAAACTCCCTGATCGTTGTCCGAGATGTAATTCGAAGGTGGAACTTCCGGAGTTGTTGTCGCGGCCGGTTTGGCAGCCGTCAAATCAGGTCTATCCGAACGCCAAACGCACCCCGTAATAAGGAGAAGCAGTCCGAAGACCATGACCAAATTCGTCAAATTCTGCCGCATAGATTCCGTGGAACTTCGGATATCTGATTAGACAAGGTTTGACGCCAGGATGTCAATCATCGTATGGTCCCGGCTATTTTCTGGTCAGTTCAAAGACGGTGACCGGAGGATTCACGTAATATCCGGGGCCGACCAGTGTGTTGTTCAGGAAAAATGCGGAAAAAAGAGGCGGCGTCTCGAATTTGGCTGAAATAGTATAGCCCAGATCGCCTAGTTGATCGTAAACAGTGTCTGGGAAAAAATGGCTTCGATCAGAACCGATCTTGCTGGAGAAATCGGGCTGAGCGAGGATAAATCTAGGGCGCGACTGAAGTATCTCTTCCATCGGCGTCGGATCGGCGTACAGTTTGATCAGGCCTATGTGACCGTCGAGAGGTGGAAGTACATTTTGTGAAGTGAAGAATGCGAGCTGGTCACCCGGTGCAGTGTGTTGATCGATCCATTTACCAGCTTGGTAACGTGAGTCGTAGAACATCTGATATGTCAGATTCACACATCGCAGGCCGAGCCACGCGAAACCGAGAACTGCGCAAGTGAAGGCTACAGGAACAAGCCATTTCGCTCTTTCTTGCGTGAAGGCCAAAGCGAATGCTCGAGCGATAAAAAATGAAAAGATATATGTTGCCAATATTATGTAGCGGAATTGCGTGAGGCGAACCGCCCAGACGACTAGGACAAGATGCCCGACTAGCATTGCACAAAGAACCTGTGCAAACGGGTTCCTACGAATCGTCAAAATGAGTCCGGCGGAACCGATTGCGAGAAAGATCGGCCCGACCGAAAAGAAGAGTTCGGTTAGAACCTCCCATGTTACGAACGCATAGCCAGCCAGCGTTGGAGGGCGTATGAATACGGCCGCCATCCCAAAGAAGTTTTGCTCGTAGTTTCTGATATAGACAAAATGGTCGAACAGCCTTTGCGGCCAAAAAATCAATCCACTGACGACCGCAAACCCGACTAAGCCAGATAGAAAGAGCGCAACCGGGAATTTCCAAGTTCCTGTTGCGGATGCATCACCTCGCTGATGCAGTATGTAAATTACCAGGAGCGTCAATAGCCCAAGGGCAAGAGGGCCTGTCGCTTGATCCTTTGTCGAAACGGCCAACGCGCTCAATATTCCGAGCCAAATAGCTCGCTTCGTAGTGAATCCAAAGGCAAGACAGCGTGCGATCACCAGGATGCAAAGGCTTTCCCAGAAGAGAACAGGAATATCCAACGTCCCGACCCGAGCGTTGTAGAATATCGGTGTGGGTAAGGCAACGGCCGCCGCGGCAAATCTCGCGGTTGCCGTGTCCCAGATCGTACGGGCCGTCAGATAGCAGGTGATAACAATGCCGGTGGCCATTAGAACAGCTACTGCGCGTCCTATTAGAGCCAGATTTTGGAGGACCGCTACCGGATCATGCAAGCCAAAAGGGTATTGAGACGAGGAACCTGAAATGCCGCCGGTGAGGTAGAGCCAGGCAATGTAAGGCGTATAGAAGACACCTAATACCAGGTAGTGGACAATTGGGTACGCCACGTACCAGTCGGATTCTGGGACGATAAATAAATGATGGAGTTCTACAAGCGTCGGAAGCCCGGCGACGGCATCCATGTCCCAACCGTGTACACCTAGCGCGTGCGTGGCGTGCGGCAGGCCCCAGTTTATACCGGGCAGAAAAATAATGAGGGACAGTAGCCCGATGATCCAAACTTCGCGTTCTTTGAGTACTCTTGTGAGGAACAACATATTGACGACAACTTCCTTCGGACAAATGCCACTTGGGAGAAAGGCATCGCCAAGGCTAGCAATTACCAACTGGTTCGCTACTTAATTTGTGAGCATTGTGGGGCTGCGATGCGAACCTTCCGACAATCAGAGCCTCCTGCGGGCTCTAGGTGTGATTCGCTTGCGGGAGATTACCACATCATCTAACTCAAAGCAATAGAAATCTGCCCGGTAGGGACAACGGGATTTAAGGGGTTGCGGATCGTGGAGAGAATCGGAAAAGCCCGAAGATGGGTCTGCGGCCCTCGCCAGTTCAATGGCTAAAGCCGCAGATGATAATTAAGGCTGAAAGGTGCAGGCTACTGAGACCTTTCAACTAGTTCGACGAGGCTACGGACAGCAACCCCGGTCGGGCCTTTTGCCTGGAATGGGCGGACGCTGTCGCACCATGCAGTTCCCGCGATGTCGAGGTGCGCCCACTTTGCTTTATCGATGAACTCCTGAATGAACACCGCACCAATGATCGTGCCTGCTTTTCCACGAGGACCGATATTCTTCACATCGGCAATGTCGCTCTTGATCATCTTGCTGTAGGCCTTGCCCACGGGAAGCTGCCAGAAACCTTCACCGGTCTTCTTGCCGCACGCAATGATCTCATCAACAAGGGCCTGATCATTACCCATAATACCTGTATTTTCGCCACCAAGAGCGATGATCACGGCACCGGTCAAGGTCGCCATATCGACGATTCGCGTTGCACCCTGCTTCTCCGCCCAGGCGACGGCATCCGCGAGAATTAGGCGGCCTTCGGCATCGGTATTAAGGATCTCGATCGTCTTGCCGTTCATAGCGGTAACGACGTCGCTCGGACGCGAAGCCTTTCCGTCCGGCATATTCTCAACGGCGGCAACAACACCGATCACCGGTACGCTCGGCTTTAGAAGAGCGATCGCACGCATCGTCCCGAGCACGGTTGCACCGCCCGACATATCGTATTTCATCGCTTCCATGCCGTCACCGGGCTTGAGCGAAATTCCGCCGGTATCGAAAGTGATACCTTTGCCGACGAACGCAAGCAGCTCGCCGTCTTTGCCGGTTGACTTTGCCGGCGTGTAACGGAGCGTGATAAGTTTTGCAGGCTGTTCTGAGCCGATCGAAACGCTCATCAACGAACCCATTCCGAGCTTGGTCATCTTTGCTTCGTCCAGGATGTCGCATTTGAGGCCAACTTCTGCGGCCATTGCCTGAGCCCTGCGAGCCATCTCGCTCGGCGTGAGGATATTTGGCGGCTCGTTGGCAAGATCGCGGGTGAAATTCATCGATTCGCCGATCGCGACGCCACGAGCGACCGCTGCCTTAACCTCCGCAGGTTTTTGCCCTTCGGTCGAGATAAGAACGGTCGAAAGCTTCGATTCTTTTTTGTCCTTTGTTCGGTATTTGTGAAGTTCGAACTGGCTGGTAATGACGCCCTGGACCGCATTCTGGATCGCCGCTGCATGGTCGCCCTTGAAACGCGGGAGCAGGGCAAGACTTTTCACCTTAAGCTTTCCAACGGCCCTCGCAGCAGTGCCGGCGAACTGTCCAACGCCCGGAGCGTCGTATTCCTTGCGTTCGCCTGCGCCGATGAGAATTAGGCGGCCCGCACCTTTTTTTGTGCGAAAACGAAGAGTTGCGATCTCTCCGGATTCTCCTTTCATCTCCTCAGCCGCGAGGATGTCGGTTATTTGTCCACCGGTCAATTTATCCAGCGGTTTAATATCTTTGTCGGACGCTTTTTCCCCACGAAAAAGGGGAAATGCGAGGGCGTCCGCATTAGCTTCGGCAAATGTGCCGGCAATGCCCTGAAATTTCATCAAATACCTCTCTAAATGTTTGTGTTAAAAATGAAAAACTCGTTTACTATCTATAACTTATCTAAGTTTTTGTTTCAACTCCGCACGCGTTTCTTTCTCGATGGTCCGCCGCATCTCGGTCTCGCGTTTATCGTAGAGCTTCTTGCCCTTGGCGACGCCGATCTCGAACTTGATACGCCCATTCTTCCAATAGATGCGTGTTACGACGAGCGTCATGCCCTTTTGCGTCGTCTCTTTTACGAGTTTTTCGATCTCGCCTTTGTGGAGCAGTAATTTTCGCGGCCGAAGGACGTCATGATTGTTTATATTCCCATGGGAATACTGCGAAATGTGTGCTCCGAGCAGCCAAACCTCGCCGTCCTTTATCTGCACAAACGATTCTTTTAGCTGGATCCGTCCCGCCATAGTGCTTTTGACCTCTGTTCCTAAAAGCACAGCTCCGGCCTCGTATTTATCGAGAATGTGATACTCGAAATACGCCTGGCGATTGGTGACGATCTCCTTTTCTTCGGACATAAGAGATTAAGTGTAGCAAAAAGAACCATAATTCGAGTCTAACCTTCGAAAGGCCTTCGGTCCGATGCTCCATGTTTTCGGGACTTAACTCCGCGGCCAGCGAGGCTCCGATCCGGATCGATGGACACCGTACGATCGAAGACTGCGGACTTTAGACCCAACTTGTTTGACAGTGTGTGCGTGGATTCGTAAATTATTAAGGACGCTGGGAGATCGTCTAATGGTAGGACTGCAGACTCTGGATCTGCCTATCGGGGTTCGAATCCCTGTCTCCCAGCCAATCCTCTTCTCCTTAGATAACTCTGGCCTATGACCTCGGATTGGCATGAAACGGAACTTCGCGTCCGGTACGCCGAGACCGATCAGATGGGTATTGTTCATCATTCGAACTATATCGTTTGGTTCGAGGTCGCAAGGAGCGACTATTGCCGCAAGGTCGGTGTCCCATACACCGAAATGGAGGCGAACGACGTGCAGCTTATCGTCGCGGAGGTCTCATTGCGGTATAAACGCCCGGCGTTCTACGACGATCTACTTCTTATACGTGTCTCTACGAAGGAGATCCGCAGCCGCAGCCTGCGTTTTGCATACGAGGTGGTCAGAAAGTCGGATCTTGAGCTCCTTGCCGTTGGCGAAACGCTGCATGTGGTCACTGACAAGGCTCGACGTGTGACATCGCTGCCGGCCGAGTACCGAAACCTTTTCGAAGCCTGAATTGGCACTCTATCTCTCCAGCCATTAGAATAGAATTATGCCAGCGAATATCCGCGCCGAGATCATCTTTATCTCGTTGATGATGGTCGTTATTTTCGTCGTTTGCGGCGCAGTTTGCTACTTTTTTGCGAAGACGTACCAGCGAGAGATGAAAGAGCGCAAAGAGCAGCGTGAGGCGAAGCGTCTGGCAAAGGAAGCGGCCGAAAAAGCCCAACAGGAACAGGCCGACGAAGTAGTAAATGGACCTTCTCTCGACACTTAACCCACAACAAGCGGAAGCCGTTACGACGACCGAAGGACCGCTCCTGATCCTTGCAGGTGCGGGCTCGGGGAAGACGCGCGTCATTACAGTGCGCATCGCGTATCTTATTGCAGAAAAAGGGGTTGCACCGCACAATATCCTAGCCGTAACTTTCACGAATAAGGCGGCCGGCGAAATGCGTTCCCGTGTCGAGGCGCTTTTCAAAGGCAGAGGGTTGCAGTCCGCACCGCTGATCTCGACCTTTCACAGCCTCTGCGTCCGAATCCTGCGTCAGGACATCGATAGGCTCGAACAAGGATATACAAAGACGTTCACGATCTACGACACGGATGATTCTACGAAGGTTGTAAAAGCGTGTATCAAAGATCTCGGCATCGACGAAAAAACCTTGCCTGTCCGCAATGTCCGTGGTGCGATCAGCACGGCAAAGAACCGAGGTGAATCTGCAGAAGATTTTGCCGCGAAGATCGAGCATGGCGACGAAAAGAAGCTCGCGATCGCGAAGGTCTTTCGGATGTATGATGAAAGGCTACGTGTTGCGAATGCTCTCGATTTTGATGACCTGCTGATCAAGACCGTAGAACTACTCCGGCATTCGCCCGAGACCCGTGAGAAGTACAACGATCGTTACAAGTACATACTTGTCGATGAGTATCAGGACACGAATGCCCTTCAGTTCAATCTGATAAGCTTCCTGACCGAGAAACAGCAAAATATCTGCGTTGTCGGCGATGATGCGCAGAGTATCTACGGATTTCGGCAGGCCGATATCCGCAATATTCTCGAATTTGAGCACAGTTTCTCGTCGGCGAAGACGATCCTGCTCGAACAGAATTACCGCTCTACGCAGACGATCCTCGATACTGCCGACGCGATCATAAAGAACAACGTAAATCAGAAGAAAAAGAAGCTCTGGACGGCAAATCCCGGCGGTGAACGCATCTTCTATTACCAGGCCTACGACGGCGAGGGTGAGGCACGCTTTGTTGCGTCAAAGATCGAAGAACACCAGCGACGGTCGCCAAATGAGAGGATCGCGATCCTTTACCGCACCAACGCTCAATCGCGCTTGTTCGAAGAAGCACTGCGCCGTCTTCGCATCGATTACAACATCGTTGGCGGATTCTCGTTTTATGAGAGAGCCGAGGTAAAGGACATAGTAGCGTATCTGAAACTTGCGTTGAATCCGATGGATGACATTGCGTTCTTGCGTGTTGTTAACACGCCGGCTCGCGGTATCGGCAAGACCAGCCTCGACGCATTGACGGGGTACGCGAAAGAGATGGGAACGTCGCTCTGGATGGCATTGCTCGACGTCACCGAAGGCAGGAGTTTTGGCAAGCGCATCGATCTGACGCCGAGGGCAGTTAAGGCGCTTTCGCAGTTCGCGTTCGTTGTTGAGAGCCTTATTCGCAAGGTTAAAGAGCTAAAAGTTTCGCCGCATCCCGTATCTGATGTTGTCGTAGCGGCTATCGAAGATACAGGGTACGCCGGGAGCCTCCGAACGGAAGGAACGGACGAAGCTGCCGCACGTCTCGAGAATCTAGAAGAATTGGTCAACGCCGCCGTTGATTACGATAAGCAAGAAACAGACGGGCTTCGGGAATTCATCGACCATGCCGCGCTGACGTCGGATACAGACAAGTATGATAGTTCCGCTGCTGTTACGATCATGACCGTCCATATGGCAAAGGGCCTCGAGTTTCCGATCGTGTTTCTCGTTGGCCTGGAAGATGGTGTATTTCCGCATTCGCGTTCGCAGAACGATCTGAAAGAGCTTGAGGAAGAGCGCCGGCTGGCGTATGTCGCTATAACGCGTGCCGAAAAGGTCCTCTATATCACGCATGCGATGCGACGCCGCGTTTACGGCGAAGAGATCGCCGCCGAACCGTCGCAATTCTTTAACGAAATGCCGCTCGAACTGATCGAAGATCTTTCGGGCAAAGGCTCGTGGCTATCATACGCAAAACATCCTTCGACGATGTCCGCAAGAGCGACGATCGGTGCCTTGCGCGGCGAGACCTCCCCACGCGTTGAAAGGAAGTCCTATACAGGGAAGACCTACAACAGCGCGGACGCGGTCGCCGAATTTTTCAGGAACCGCAGCGGCAGCTCACCGTCAACGCCACCTCGTGAGGCTCCCAAACCGCAGCCGAGTGCTTATGAACGCTTGAAGGCGGCAGGTTCAAGAAAACCGAAAAGCGGTGCGGAACAAGATAGCAACGCGCTGCTTCCCGGGACGAACGTCATTCACGCGAAGTACGGTCGTGGATTGATCCTCAGACGTGAAGGTTCGGGTGATAACGTGAAGCTAACGATCAGCTTCCCGGGCTTCGGGCAAAAGAAATTGATAGAAAAGTTTGCGAATCTGCAAAAAGATCAATAGGATACCGTCGAACTAGGGAAAGGCGAAGATGCCTTCGGTTGTATATGAATAAGAATAGATTCGCAGTAGCAGCGATATTGGCTCTCTTGATAGTGGTGCTCGGCTGCGGAAGACTTAATCCGCTGAGCAGCAAGGAATCGCCGTCAACAAGCAAGCCACAGACCGGGTCAGCACCGACCGACGGCGCGCCCGGATCAACGGGAGAGACCACCACGGGCGTTACTGAGTGCGATCAGGCGATCGATATTATCGACCGCGAAACCAATAACCCGGATGATAATTTCATCGCGCGTGCCGCGAAAGCCACAATACTGAACCGGATCAAGGACGGCATCAAAAAGGCTGTGGAGGAAAGCAAGAAAAACGGGAATGCCGACACAGAGGATCTCGTCAAGACCTGCCGCGAATTTCGCGATCAGCTCGAGAAAAGTTTAGCCGAACAAAAGAAGAACCAGAATTAGGAGTTTCGAGAGCGGGAGCGAAGACGCGCGACCGGAGGGTCAAACCGTCATTATCTCCGTCTCTTTGCTCTTGGCAAGTTCGTCGATCTTGCTGATGTGCGTGTTAGTGAGTTTCTGGACATCATCGAGTCCGCCGCGTTCGTCGTCCTCAGAGATCTGCTTTTCTTTGGCAAGCTTCTTAAGGGAATCGTTCGCCGAATGGCGGGCGTTGCGGATCGCGATGCGATGTTCTTCAGCGATCTCGTGAACCTGCTTTGCGAGCTGCTTGCGACGCTCTTCATTGAGCGGCGGAACAGGCAAGCGGATCAACTTGCCGTCATTTGAGGGATTAAGCCCGAGGTTGGCCCCGATGATGGCTTTTTCTACAGCACCAAGCTGCGAAATATCCCACGGCTGAACCGTTATGAGCTGCGGTTCCGGAACGGCGACCGAGGCCATCTGGATAAGCGGAGTCGGTGTTCCGTAATAATCTACACTCACGGTATCCAGCAAGCCGACGGACGCCCGGCCGGTGCGAACGTTAGCGAGTTTACGTTTAAAATCTTCCACGACCGCTGCCATTTTCGGCGCGGTCTCATTTGTAACATCCTGTACGCTCATAATTTGTCTTCAGTCGTAACAACGGTGCCGATCGAAAGGTCGCCGTTGACAGCTTTTACGATGTTGCCGGACTCACGCATATTAAAGACCATTATCGGTAAGCCGTTGTCCATACACAAGGAGATCGCCGAAGCGTCCATTACCTGCAGGCGGCGTTCGAGGACCTCTTTGTATGAGATCCGGTCAAATTTGGTCGCGGTCGGAACCTTGACGGGGTCGGCATCGAAGATACCGTCGACCTTCGTCGCCTTGAAAATAACATCCGCCTTGATCTCAAGGGCACGAAGTGCCGCCGCGGAGTCTGTCGTAAAGAATGGGTTGCCGGTTCCAGCGGCAAAGATGACCACGCGCTTCTTTTCGAGGTGGCGGATCGCCCGTCGATGAATAAAGGGTTCCGCAAGCTCAGGGATGTCGATAGCGGACATCACCCGCGTGAAAACGTTTGCCTTCTCGAGAGCGTCCTGGAGCACGACGGCATTCATGATCGTTGCCAGCATACCGATATAATCGGCCGCCGCCCGATCCATATTGCCCGCGGATTCAGAAACGCCGCGAAAGATGTTGCCGCCGCCGACGACGATCGCGATCTCAACACCGAGGTCGTGAACGGTCTTTATCTCGGTTGCGAGTGCGGCCGCGACCTGTGTGTCGATCCCGTAATTCTGCCCGCCCATAAGGGCTTCGCCGGATAGCTTGAGGAGAATGCGATCGTAGGTTGGAGACATAAAAATATTGGTTCAAAGTTCAGGGTGATACGGCCCGCGTGCCGAACTAACAGTTTGGCATATTTGTTTTGAGCCAAAACCTTGAACTTTGAACCCCCGAACTTCGGTCTTTATCCGACCATAGAGGCGACTTCAGAAGCGAAATCGTCTGCCTTCTTATCGATGCCTTCGCCCATCTTGAAACGCGAAAAGCGTCGGATCGTAATATTCTCTTTGATCGAGGCGATCTTCTCCGTAACGAGCTCGCCGACCGTCTTTGCCGGATCCTTTACGAACGGCTGATCGACGAGAACGTTCTCTTCGTAGAACTTGTTCAAGCGGCCATCGATGATCTTGTCGAGAACATCGGCGGGCTTATTCGCATTCTTCGAATCGTTCTTGAGCTGTTCCATTAGGATCTCGCGCTCTTTTGCGATCTCTTCGGCAGGGACATCTGAACGGTTCGTAAACCGCGGGTCCGAAGCCGCGATGTGCATGGCAACGTCCTTTACGAGCTGCTGGAACTCTTCGCCGCGTGCAACGAAGTCGCTCTCGCAATTGATCTCGACGAGAACGCCGACCTTGCCGCCCATGTGAATATAGCTGCCGACGGCGCCTTCAGCGGTAACGCGTCCTGCTTTCTTATCGGCAGTTGCAATGCCCTTTTTGCGAAGGATCTCGACCGCTGCGGCCTCATCACCGTTCGCCTCTTGAAGGGCGTTCTTACAATCGATCATTCCGGCTCCGGTCTTTTCACGAAGAGCCTTAACTGCACTTGCTGTTATTTCTGACATAAAAACTCCAAATTCATTATCACCTGCGTCGGGCAAGCTGAACCGGACGCAAAGTTGGTCCAAATGGTAAAAATCCTTACAAAAAAGCGTAGCCTGTTTGCCGTTTAAGCCGGAAAAAGCTACGCCCGAAAAAAGTGTGATCTACTTTAGCTAGCCGTGGCTTCGCTTGTTCCTTCTGAAGGTGCGGCCTCGGCGGCAGCAGACTCTTCTTGAGCGGCTTCAGGAGCCTCGTCTGCGGTCTCTTCCTCGTCTTCTTCAGTCTCGTTCGCAGCGGCTTCCATCTCAGCTTTTTCGTCATCGCTCAGATACTGAGCCGGGATCGCCGTGAGTGAGCCGATCTCGATCTCCGCATCGGCATCGGCTTCAACTTCAGCACCTGCTGCAACTGCAACGCCACCTTCGGTACCGATCTGCTTGCCCTCAAGGATCGCATCCGCAATACGCGAGGCGAAAAGCCGGATCGCACGAAGTGCGTCGTCATTGCCCGGGATGACGTGGTCAATACCTTCCGGCGAGCAATTCGTGTCAACGACAGCGACGATCGGTATGCCCAGACGATTCGCTTCCTTGACTGCGATCTCTTCTTTCCGAACGTCGATGATGAAGATCATATCGGGAGCGCCGTTCATATCTTTGATACCGGCGAGGTTCTTCATCAAGCTTTCGTGTTCGCGGTCAAGCTTTAGACGCTCTTTCTTCTTGAGCATGTCGAAGCGGCCGTCTTCACGCATCGCTTCGATCTCTTTGAGCTTATGGATCGACTTTTGGACCGTCTGGTAGTTGGTCAAAAGGCCGCCGAGCCAGCGATTGTTCACATAGAACATTCCTGCGCGTTCGGCTTCCTCTTTGATGGCATCCTGAGCCTGACGCTTAGTGCCGACAAAGAGTACCTTCTGATTCGGCTTTTGCGTTAGGGATTCTGTAACGTAGTTGAGCGAATCGCGGAAAAGCTTCTGGGTCTTTTGAAGGTCGATGATGTAGATGCCGTTCCTTTCACCGAAGATATATTCCTTCATCTTCGGGTTCCAACGGCGGACCTGGTGGCCAAAATGGACTCCTGCTTCGAGGAGTTCTTTCATTGTTACTGTAGCCAAAACGTAATTCTCCTTGGTTTGTGTACTCGCGGCCGCCAGTGTTCAACCAAGAACGGCCGCAATGGTTTATTTATTATCAACTGCTGTGATGGAGAGGCCCGCATTTCTTCTGCCAAACCCTCCACACTCAAGCAAGAAGCAAAGATTAACGCTTCGAGAACTGGAAGCGTGCACGAGCACCCTTCTGACCGTATTTCTTACGCTCTTTTCTACGCGGATCACGCGTGATCAGGCCCGCCTTCTTCAAGGTTGGCCGAAGGTCAGAGTTAAATTCAATGAGCGCACGCGTGATACCGTGGCGAACAGCTCCGGCCTGTCCGGCCGTACCGCCGCCGTCGACATTCACCAGAATGTCAAATTTTTCAACGGTTTCCGTCAGGCGAAGCGGCTGACGAATGATCATCTGCAGGGCTTCGTTCGGAAAATATGAGTTGAAATCACGCTTGTTGACTGTGATCACGCCCGAACCGGGGCGAAGGTACACACGCGCTGTCGATGTCTTTCTGCGTCCGGTGCCGTAATACTGAATATCTGCCATAACTTAGGTGGTCCAGATCTGTCCGAAAAAAATGGACTAGATGGTGATCGCCTCCGGTTTCTGCGCGGTGTGGCGATGTTCGCCGTCAGCGTAAACCTTTAATTTTTTTGCCATTGCTCGACCGAGCTTCGTTTTTGGGAGCATACCTTTGACTGCTAGCTCAATGATGCGCTCAGGATGCTTTTCGAACATTTCCTTGACCGAAGTCTCACGAAGACCGCCCGGATAAAGCGTGTGATGGCGATACAACTTCTGATCGTTCTTGGAGCCGTTAAACACCGCAAAACGGGCATTCACGACGACGCAATGATCGCCCATATCCATAAACGGCGTCCACGCGGGGTTGTTTTTGCCGGAAAGGATGCGAGCAACTTCGGTTGCAAGCCTTCCGACAGTTTTGCCTTTGGCATCGACCACGAACCATTTGCGGCCGTTCGCTAATTCCTTTCCGCTCGGAAAATAAGTACTCATATCACACACTCTTACCATTATCCGCAAAAATGCGAACTGACAGGATATCGAAACCGCTTGGCCCAGTCAAGTCAAACCGATGCTATTTAAAGGCTTTTATCAGGTTCAAGGACTGCGGAGTATGTTTGGGGCACTTGGACGAGTTCCGACCGGCTAGACCGCGCTAACTATTGGCTTGAAAACCCAGCAGCGTAATGCCGATGATCGTTTTTGCATCCTCGATGTCGCCTTTTCTGATCATTTCAGTCAAGTCTGCAAGCGAATGCCGCTCGATCTCGACGAATTCATCATCGTCGAGGTTTTGCGCGGTTTCAGTGAGGCCGCTGGCGACAAAAAGGTACATCTTTTCGGTCAAAAAGCCCGGTGAGACGTAAAATTCGCAAAGTTTCTCCATTTTGGAAGCAACGACGCCGATCTCTTCCTCGAGTTCACGGTGGGCACCGGCAAGGGGGTCTTCGCCGTTGTTCAGCGTACCAGCCGGGAGTTCCAACACATACTTTTCGGCAGCGTGGCGGTACTGTCGGACAAGCGCGAGCGTGCCATCATCAAACTGCGGTGCGATGACGGCACTGCCGTGATGATGCACTATCTCCCGCGAATATTCGTGGCCATCTTCGCGGATAGTATCGAGCGTGATACTAAAAACACGTCCGTTATAGAGCGTTTCGGAGGCAACTCTTTCCGGTCTCATAAGTTTCGATGATAGCGAATTTGTCGTTTCGAGGGTAGAATCGACTTCGAATGGCGAATTATCGTGTTGGCTTAGGGGTTTCGGGCGGCATCGCGGCTTACAAGGCCGTCGAGGTGATGCGGGCTCTGCAGAAGGCGGGCTGCGATGTCAGCGTCGCGATGACGCGACATGCGACGGAGTTCGTGCAGCCGCTTACGTTTCGTGCGTTGACTGACAAGCACGTGATCGTCGATGACTACGACCCTGAGAACCCCGATCCGATCGCTCATGTGAACTTTTCGCAGCAGATCGATCTGCTCCTGGTCGTCCCGGCGACCGCGAACATCATTGGCAAGTTCGCCAACGGCGTGGCGGACGATTTCCTTTCTTCGACGTATCTCGCGACGACGGCTCCGGTTCTGGTCGCGCCTGCGATGAACACGACGATGTGGGAACAGCCCGCGACGCAGCGAAATATCGCGAGGCTGAAGGCCGATGGGGTGAAGTTCGTCGAGCCGATCTCAGGCGAACTTGCCTGCAAGACGGTCGGTACCGGAAAGCTTGAGGACGTCGAGAATATTGTCGCCCAGGCTTTGGCAGTGCTTGGTTCTTCAACACGGGCCGAAGACCTCGCGGGCGAGAGGTTTCTGATCACGGTCGGCGGGACGCGCGAAGCGATCGACCCTGTGCGATTTATTTCGAATCATTCGTCGGGGAAGATGGGCTTTGCGATGGCTGCTGCGGCTTCGGCTAGAGGTGCGAAAGTGACCGTTGTTGCCGGAATGACGACCGCCGAAGCTCCCGCAAATGTCGAGGTTGTGCGTGCGATCTCGGCAGCTGAGATGCACAAGGCCGTGATGGAAAGGCTTGCGGGTGCGACCGTTTTTGTCGGTGCGGCTGCGGTTGCGGACTACGCTCCGGCGAATGCGGCTGATGCGAAGATAAAGAAAGATGGCCGCGACACGCTCACTCTCGAGTTGAAGAAAACGCCGGACATTCTCGGCGAAGTTTCTGCAAGTCGGCCGGACGGAATGATAGTTGTCGGCTTTGCGGCCGAGACGAACGATGTGATCGATTTCGCACGTGCAAAGCTCGAAAAGAAAAAGCTTGACATCGTTGTTGCAAACGATGTTTCCAAGGCCGGTGCGGGATTCAACACAGATACGAACATCATCTCGGTCCTAACCGACACGAAGACCGAGAACTTTCCGCTGATGTCAAAACGAGAGGCGGCGGATCGTGTTTGCGATGCGATCAAGGCCGAGCGAGAGGCGCGTAATGGCAAGTAACGGCGGATCGGATGTTCACAAATACATCGTCGAGTACCTGCGGTTCTTTCAGGAACTCGGGGTCGAGTATATCGATGCGAACTTCGACACAATACCCATCCGGGAACAGATAGTTTCGCAGCCGACAAAAGTTGTCGATCCGCGACGTGATATTCCGCTGTCAAGGTCGGCACCGGTCGGTGTTGTGCCGGCTGAAAAGCCCAAGCCCGGATCTCGTCTAAAAGATCTGCCATCATTGGGTTCGCTCTCGCCCCAACGAAAAATGAAAGTTGAAACGGAAAGGCAACCGATAAAATCAGAAAACATTAGTGAGGCATCGTCAGTCGTCAAGGTGCAGGAAATCCCTAGTTCAACGGAAACGCTCGAAGATATTCGTGCCGAGATCGGACCGGATTGCACGCGATGCAAACTCTCAAGGCTTGGACGCAAGCAGGTAGTGAATTCTACGGGGAACCCGAACGCGAGGCTGATGTTCGTAGGCGAAGCTCCGGGTGCGGATGAGGACGAGCAGGGCGAACCTTTCGTCGGGCGTGCCGGGCAGCTGTTAACAAAGATCATCGAAAGCATCGGCCTTGAGCGAAAAGATGTCTTTATCGGGAATATCAATCGTTGTCGACCGCCGAAGAATCGGGCACCGGAACCGGACGAGACTGCTGCGTGCAAGCCGTTCCTTTTGCGCGAAATATCGGTTGTGCGGCCGAACGTGATCGTCGTCCTTGGTGCGACTGCTGCACAGAATTTGCTCGAAACGAATGTGCCGATCGGCAAGCTTCGCGGACGGTTTCATGACTATTACGGCGTCAAGGTGATGCCGACCTTCCATCCGGCGTATTTGCTTCGCGACCCGAACAAAAAGCGCGAGGTTTGGGAAGATATGAAGATAGTCAGGGATCATTTGAATTCGATCTCGGCAATGGAGAAAGGTAAATGAGAATGCGTTGTTTTCGGGATATCGTGGTTGGTCTGTTGATCGCCGCTTTCGTTGTCTTTCCGATAGGTAGCTTTGGCCAAAAGGCACCAAAACCGGAAATAATACAGCTCCAATCTCCGCAGAATCCGCGGATCGGTTTCATCATCCACGGCGGTGCCGGCGTGATCCGAAAGGGCAGCCTTTCCCCGGAAAGGGAAAAAGCATATCGAGACAAACTCACCGAAGTTGTAACCGCAGGTTACAAAGCGCTGCAGGACGGAAAGTCGAGTCTTGACGCTGTTGAGATCGCGATCCGCATTATGGAAGACGATCCGCTCTTTAACGCGGGAAAGGGTGCGGTATTTACGGCCGATGGCAAGAACGAACTCGACGCGTCGATAATGAACGGCAAGGACCTTTCCGCCGGTGCGGTCGCCGGACTCCACCACGTTAAGAATCCAATAACGCTCGCACGGGCTGTAATGGAAAAGTCGCCGCACGTAATGATGGTTGGCGACGGCGCCGAGAAGTTCGCAAAGGAGCAGGGCATCGAACTTGTGGATGAGAAGTACTTCTTCACACAATCGCGTTGGGATGCCCTCCAGCGTGTAAAGAAAGAGGAAGAAGCGAAGAAGAAAAAGGACGCGCCGAAGCCGTCTTATGCTGAAGTGCCCGCTTCACGCGAACCTCAAAATCGATTCGGCACGGTCGGTGCCGTTGCGCTTGATAAATACGGCAACATCGCGGCCGGAACATCTACGGGCGGGATGACGAACAAGATGTACGGCCGCGTCGGTGATACGCCGATCATCGGTGCCGGCACTTATGCTAACAACGCGACGTGCGGCGTTTCGGGAACGGGTTGGGGCGAATACTTCATTAGGTTGGGTGTCGCGCGGGATATTTCGTCGTTGATGGAATATCGGGCAATGCCTATCCAGGCCGCGGCGAATCTCGTCATTCACACAAAACTTCAAAATGCGGGCGGCGATGGCGGCGTCATTGCTATGGACAAGTTCGGCAATATGGCGATCTCGTTCAATAGCGAGGGAATGTACCGCGCCTATATCGACAAAGACGGCAAACCCGTCGTCGAGATCTACAAGTAAAAGTAAGTCGTCCGCGAATAGTACGAATAAGCGCGAACTAGGATACGAAATGAAGCTTCGCGTTTCGATTGCTTTGTGCCCATTGTGGGGAGATTTATGAAGTCTGCGGAGATCATTGCGATCGGTTCAGAGCTTTTGGGGGCGAGCCGCGTCGATACGAACAGCCTTTGGCTCACCGAAAAGCTCGGCGATATTGGAGTCGAGGTTCAGCTTAAGACGGTCGTCGGCGACGATAAAGCTCGGCTCGAGGAAGCTGTTGCTGATGCTGTAAAACGTGCTGACGTAATAATTACGACGGGCGGCCTCGGACCAACAGAAGATGATATAACGCGGACCTGTACGGCAAATGCCGTGGGTCGGGAGCTTGCATATCACGACGAACTGGAGGCGAATTTACGTGAGAGGTTTCGTGCCTGGGGCCGCGAAATGCCGGAGATAAACAAGCGGCAGGCATACGTCATCGCTGGTGCCGATATCCTTGATAATCCGCACGGGTCTGCTGTCGGGATGCTGCTTGAGATCGGAGAGAAGCGTGTGATCAACCTCCCCGGCCCGCCACGCGAGAATCAGCCGATGTTCACAAATTATGTCCTTCCAAGGCTTAGGGAGCTTGTTGGAGATGTATTTGTAGTTCGTCGAGAGATGAAGATCGTCGGAATGGGCGAATCCGCGGTCGATGAGATCGCGGCACCGATATATACCGCATTCGAAGGTGTGCAAACCTCGATCCTTTTCAACAAGACGGAAGTCGAGCTGCAGATCGCCGTGAGGCGTGATTCGAAAGCGGAGGCCGAGGCGATCGCGGACGATTTGACCGCGAAGCTTTCGGCGGCATTTGGGATAGCGATGTTCACGACCTCAGGCGAGACCATGGAGGCGGTCGTCGGCCGTCTCTTAAGTGAGCGTGGTGAGACGGTTGCGTTTGCCGAAAGCTGCACGGGCGGTCTTGTTTCGCGGCGAATAACGGAAGTTCCGGGTTCTTCCGAATATTTTCTCGAGGGCCTCGTCGCCTATTCTTATCCCGCAAAAGTTCGGATGCTGGGCGTGCGCCAAGAGACTCTGAACGAATTTGGGGCTGTTTCGGCCGAATGTGCGAAAGAGATGGCAGAAGGCGCCGTAAGGGTTTCCGGCGCGACGCATGCAGTCTCCATCACCGGTATCGCCGGCCCCGGCGGCGGCACCGAGGATAAGCCGGTTGGAACGGTCTATTTCGCCTATGCCGGCCCTATGGGTACGCGTGCGATCAAGCTTTTCCTGCCGGGCGACCGATACCTCATACGCTGGCGATCAAGCCAGGCCGCCTTGGACCTTTTGAGGCGTTCGCTTTTAAGACGCGGCCAGTGACCCGACGCGGCTACCGCAGTCAACCACGAGTTACGACCGACAATTACAGCCAAGTAGTTGATTTTTGCATCCAATACACGGAAAATAGGCCAATCGCTTCCTTGCAAGGGCGATGCCCAAGACGCGATTTTTGCAACTTCGGCTTGTATTTATCGTGTCTATTCTTCGGGCGAAGAGCCTCGAATTTTTACACACGCACCGAACTATATGAAAAGAACAGCGGTATTCCGTATGACCTTGACGTTTGTCCTGCTTTTTGGACTACTCTCGCCGACGTTTGCCCTTGGCATCGGCGACGGCAAAAAGCATTTCAAGCAGGGCCTGAAATACGAGGTCTCTGAAGAGTGGGACAAGGCTTGTGAGGAATTTGCCCTCGCGGTCAACGAAAACCCGAAGAATCCGGAGTATCGTCTTCACCTGCGGCGTGCCCTGTTCAACGCTTCGCAGATGTATATGAAGCGCGGGACTGCTGCGGCCGAGGAAAGGGATTTTGCCGGTGCGTACAACGCATTTCGGCGTGCGTATGGGTTCGATCCAACGAATGAACTCGCCAAGAGCGAGATGGAGCGGATGGTGCGGCTCCAGAAAGATGCGAACTCGGCCGATGGTTCAAAAACGACCGCGTCGGGCCTCCCGGTAAAGCCCGCAGCTTACAAAGCGGACGACGTACAGCTGCCGCAGCAACTAGAGGTGCTCGGTGATGTCCCATTTCCGGCCGGCATCGACCTGACGTTCATTATCAAGAAGCTTGCGAAAGATCTCGATCTGAACGTCCTTTTTGACGCGGATTCAAGGCTTGACTCGAAGAAGGTCAAGATCGAGCTTCACAACGTTACCGCCGCTCGCGCACTCGATTACATCTTTCTGCAGGAGGGCCTGTTCTTTCAGAAGGTCGGGCCGCGGACGATACTCGTAGCTAATAACTCTCGGCGAAACATTCTCCAACAGCTTGTCCTCAAGACGTTCTATCTTGCAAACGCCAGTCCCAAAGACGTTCAAAAGGTCATTCAGGGTGCCATTCCAGCGCAGGGCGGTCGCTCTCAGACGATCATCCTGACGGACGACGCAACGAACAGCGTTACGGTTCGCGACACTACGGAAAACGTGCGGATCATTGGCAGGCTGATCAAAGCCCTTGATAAGGACAGAGCAGAGGTCGTAATGGACGTCGCGATCTACGAGGTCAATCGCGGTGACCTGCTCCAATTCGGCAATCAGCTCGGAACGGGCGGCGACAAAGGAACGCTCCTCAATATTGGCGGCGTCGGTTTTCCGACAGTTCACCAAGGTTCGACAGGCCCGATCACGGACGGTTTGCCGTTCAAGGGTACGGACCTTTTGAGCATCGCGATCGGACTCCCGATTAGCTCGATCGCTGCTCTTCAGAGCAAAACGAATACTAAGCTTGTAGCCTCGACGCAGATCCACGCATTCAACAATGAAGATTCGTCTGCCACGATAGGTCAGCGAGTGCCTGTGCAAAGTGCTCAGTTCGTGACCGGAACAACGCAGGGAAACGGCGGTGTTGTTTCGAATGTGATCAATTACGAAAAGGTTGGCCTGTCGCTAAAATTCAAGCCGATCGTGTTCCCGAATCAGGATGTGCAGGTCGCGATGGAGATCGAATCGAAAGATATCGGCTCCGGGCCTGATCCATTCACACCGATCTTTACTGAACGCACGATCAAGGGCACCGCCCGCGTGCAGAATAACAAGACGCTTCTTCTTGCGAGTGTCGCACAAAATAACGAATCGAACGGAAGGACGGGTTTGCCGCTGTTGGGTCTGATCCCGATCCTCGGACGGCTTTTTACTGCGCCGAAGAAGCAGAATACTCAGGTCGATATCGTGATCGCGGTGACACCGAGGGTGATACGAGCTCCGGCCATTCTTCCTGAAGACCTTGTTGAACAAGACACCGGAAGCCTTGCGACGCCGACCAGCGGCCAGCTCGAGGCAATGCTGATCGAGGAGCAACGCGAAGAAATGCTCGCTGCTGCACGCCGAAAGCCGACGAATGTCGTGATCGACCTGCCGGATCAAAAGTCGCCGCAGTATGTTCGAACGGACGCGACCGCGGAATCCCAAACACCGACGGCGACGCCTCCTGCCGATGCGACCGCTTCGACGGATCCAAAACCGAATGTAGCGGCTGTTGCGGAAATCCCTGAAACTCCGACGGTCAAACCCATCGACAGTTCGGTGCGTACGCTGAAGCTGACCGAGACAGCGGATCGTCCGGACAACTCGCCCTCGGCCGTAGCCTTCAAACCTCTTAGTGCGGCTGCTTCAACGGCGTCTATTAACCTTGCTTCGGCCGCTGAGCTAAAGAGTGGGGAGAAGACGCGTATTGCGGTCGCGTTTTCGAGCCCGGAGGCATTTCGTTCGGCTGTGATGGGAATAAAGTACGACCCGACAAAACTTGCAGTTCGCGGGATTACCCTGGGTGACGCATTCGGCGAGAAGGCCAATTCGGCTGTGATGCCGTTCTTGAACACCGACGGAAAGACATATTTTTCGATGATCGCTGCCGATGGCAAGCCGGTTGCCACGACCGGTGTCATTGCATATATCGAGGTGGAAGCGCTTGCCGACGGTGTGCCGCAGATAGCCCTTGATAGCGATATTTTGAATTTAATGACGGCGGATGGACGGAATATTCCGGTAGCGGTCTCGACGGAAGGGAAGTGAGGTTTTCGCAGCAAAAAGGGTATAGCCTTCTTGAGCTCGTCGCGACGCTTAGTGTGCTCGCGATACTCGTGATGGGGGCGATACCGCTTGCTCAGAACGCTGCAAAACGCGAGAAGGAAACGCGCCTTCGCGAAACTCTTCGAGACGTGCGGCGTGCGATCGATGAATTCAAACGTGATTCGCTCGGAGCGTGTCCGCAAGGTGCGGTCTCATCGGGAAATCGGACGCTTCCCGGCGGAAATATTCCCGTCGATCCGCGTAGCCGTGTCGTAATAGACGACTGTACGATCTTTACGACCGATAATATCGACCGATTTCCGCCGAGCCTGCAGGTGCTTGTCGATGGAGTAAAGGTGCGTCCACGAGGTGCAGACGTCCGCGGCGGACGCGGCCTCGGTGACGACGATGAACAGGCCACTGACATTAACCAGAACAAAGAGCGAAAGAAGGTTTACTTACGTGAGTTGCCGGTCGATCCAATGACGGGCAAGACCGAGTGGAAGATCCGGTCCTCATATCAGGAAAAGGACGCTGATACCTGGGACAATATCAATGTTTTCGATATTAGATCGACCTCCGATCAGGAGGCGCTCAACGGCGAGAAATACTCTGATTGGTAATGCTTAAAAGATTGTGCGGTCAAAAGCGAATGGGCGGCTTCTCGCTGCTCGAACTAATGATCGCGATGTTCATCCTGATCATCTTGATCTCGGTTGCGATACCGACATACCAGAGGAGCGTTCAGCACGCGAAGGAAACCGTACTTAGCGAGAATCTTTGGCAGATGCGACGCGCGATCGACCAGTTCTACGCCGACAAAGGCCACCTTCCCAAGAGCATCGATGACCTCGTTACTGAGAAGTATCTTCGCGACCGACCGATGGATCCGGTAACGGAATCGACCGACTGGAACGAAATTCAGGGCGACGACCCGGCCGCAAAGGAAGGTGAGACCGGGCTCAAGGATGTAAAGAGCACGGCGGAAGGCACCGACAGCAACGGCAAGGAGTATTCAAAATACTGATGTTCGAATTTCTTACTTCGCCAAATTATCCCAATGCAGGCCTGGGAATTGAAGAACGTTCGATAACTGCGGTCGCTCTTGAGGGCGGTCGCGGCGGCCTTCGGGTGAGGCAATGTGCCTCCAATGCGACACCGTCCGGTTCGATCAAGGGCGATTTTTTCGAACAGAATATTCTGGACGAATCGGCATTCATACGCTGCCTTGAAGACGTTCTGGCGGCTGCAGGACTCTTGAATCAAAAGCGTTGGTCGGTCTCGCTGCCCGGGAGTTCGGCCCGAACAGCGATCGTTACGCTAGAGACCGAACCATCGTCGAAGCAGGAATGGCAGGAGATATTCGACTGGAAGGCAGAGCAGACCTTTGGCATCGCCGCGTCGGAACTGAGAATGTCGCGAAGGAAGATCTCGAACGACGTTGAGGGAAGATCGCGATATTTTACGACGGCGATCCGCCTTGCGGTGATCGACGAATACGAGAATATATTTGAGCGGTTCGGACGCCGTGCGGGATTGGTTCTGCCGCGTGTGATCAGCGAGGCAGCCTGGCTTTACCATGCGTTTGCCGGAGACGCACTTTTGTTGAGTGCTCAGCCCGGCGGATTTTCGGGCCTTCTTCTCCGTGGTGGTGAACCGGCCGTCGTCCGGTCGGTAACATGCACGCCGGCCGAGGCCGGAAATGAGATCTATCGGCTCCTGATGTTCTATCACGACAGGTACGGCGGCGTCCTCGAGAATATCCTGCTTATTGGCGAGGAGATCGCACGCAATGACGTCCTTTCCGCGGCCGCGGAGGCATTCGGGCGCGAGGTCGATGTCATGGATGCAGCTGACGTTGGTCTTGACCTATCGGGAACGGGACTCGCTTTTGACGTGTTGGCCGCACCCGCAGGACTTGCATCGCTGCATTTCGGTTCACAGGCGGCGAAAGTTGCGGCCTGAAACCTTTTTTCGCAAAATACCGTAGTACTCTCTGAATATGACCTCTGCCTCGATCAGCCTTGTTCAGGTCGCCGAGCTCTCTGATACGGAGCTTATTGCGACGTCGCTGCGCGGCGGGAACGATCATTTCGAAGAACTGGTGCGAAGGTATCAGCGGCCGATCACCGGCTACATCTACAGGATGCTCGGCGATTTTGAATCTTCGCTCGACGTCACGCAGGAAGTCTTCATAAAGGTTTACAACTCGCTAAACAAATATAGCTCGGATTACAAATTCTCGACCTGGCTTTATCGCATTGCCCATAATGCGGCGATCGATCATATCCGTCGGAATGCCATCTCGACCCAAAGTATTGAGACAGAGAATGACGAAGGCGCGTTCGAACTGCAGCTTGAATCGAAAGCACCGAATCCGGAGCAAGAGCGGGAGCGAAATGAATGGCGGAAAGAGATCGAATCCGTAGTGCGTTGTTTGCCGCCGGCTTACCGTGATCTGATCGTTCTGAGGCATTCGCACGATCTTAGCTACGACGAGATCAAGGACATTACCGGACTTCCGCTTGGTACGGTGAAGAACAGGCTATTCCGCGCACGCGAAATGATGCGCGAACTTTTTGTTAAGCGAGGGTTTGACGGGATCTGATGATGGGCGCAGCTGATTGCGAAAAATTCGACCTTGCCGGTTATGTTGACGGCGAGCTGGACGCGCACGCTGATCAGGCGGTCGAGAGCCATGTTGCTGTGTGTTCGGCTTGTCGTGGTGAATTGAATGCCCAGAAACAGTTCTTGCGATTGCTGGAGACCGGCCTTCGCGGCCCGGACAAGGATCTTGAGCTCCCGCATGACTTTACGAAAAAGATCGTAACGACGGCCGAGAATCACGTTGTCGGGCTTCGTCCCTGGAAAGAACGTTTTAACGCCGTCTTTATTATTAGTTCGCTTCTCCTTTTCTCGCTCTTCATACTTGGTGCTGAAGGTATGGAGCTTTTTGGTGCCGCAGGGTCACTCTTGCAGAAGATCGCGGCGATCGGGGCATTTGCTACGCAGATGGCATATTCCTTCCTGATCGGAGTTGTCGTCCTTGTACGGTCGTTTGTACGTATTCTGGCACCTACCGGCGAGATTATGGCGATGTTCGGGGTCGTTGGAGCAGCCGGTATGCTCTTCCTTGCGGTAAGGCTGATACCTTTCCGCAAGATCTTGCGTCCCCTTTTCTGATCCGTGAAACGTGAACTTAGCCCCCAAACTCCTGGTGCGAAGCGCCGAAGGACGATATTCAGTTTTCTATTGCTACTGATAGGCGTCGCGGCCCTTTCGCAGTCCGTTTTTGCACACCCCGAGATATCCGTTTCTGAGGACCAAAAGATGATCACCGTGGGCGACGCTCCTGAGCAGGAGGTGTACGCGTTCGGGAAATCCGTTACCGTTCGAAAATGTGCGAAGGGAGTCCTTGCGGTCGGCGGCGACGTTGTCGTCGAGGGCCGCATCGAAGGCGATGTCGCGACGATCGGCGGAAACGTGGTTCAAAAGCGGGACGGATACGTCGGCGGAGACGTTATCGTGATCGGCGGCTCGTATAAGTCGGAGGCTGAGAAGCCTGCCCGTGAAGAAGGGAAGCAGACCGTCGTCTTCGGAATGCTTGAAGAACAGTTGAAGGGTATCGCTCAGAATCCGTCTAGCCTGCTTTCGCCTTCGGTTTCACTGGCTTTTTTCGCACAGAGGCTTGTACTCGCTCTCATCTGGTTCATAATCTCCATAGTTTTTGCAACGATAGCTCCGGGAGCGGTCGGGCGAGCTGCGGCGAAGCTTAACCTAACACCTGTCAAGATCGGAGCGATCGGGGCTGGTGTATTTATGTTTACCGGCGTTGTTGTTGTCGCGAGTGCAATGATGTTGCCGAATTTTCTCTCAGCGGCCGCTATCGGCCTTTGTCTGCTTTTATTGCTCTTTGGGTATGTTTTTGGCCGGATCGCACTTCATGTTTCCCTCGGCAAATGGATCCAAAGGACCGCATTCCCTGACAATAACCGCTCCGAAACGCTTGCGACCTTGACCGGCGTCCTTGTCTGGACGCTCGTGCTCTCACTGCCGCTCATCTGGCCAATCGCTTTGTTTGCAACATTTGCGTTCGGTATAGGCCTGATCGTGATGGCTGCTTCAAAGGTGGAATTGGGCCGGAACTAGGCAAATTTCCCGTTTCTTTTGCAATCTTTGCGCAAGGTTGACACAACTTTACATTATAAGTCGAACCTAACTGCTAGTATTTACGTCATACCCTTTTACCGGGGGAACGACTCTATATGACGCAGAACGCTATCATATCCATTTTTATACTTTTTATAAGCGCCTTGGTTTCGCAGATCTTCGGACAGACCGTTGACCCCATGAAACCGGTCCTGGTGCGCGGTGATGTAACGGCGGTTTCCAGCGATTCAGCTACGCTGAATGCGAACGGGAAGACGGTCAAAGCAGAGTTCTCCGAGAAGACCGAATACAAAAAGATCTCTCCGGATCTGAATCTTCGGTCGGCTACCCCTTCGAGCATTGCTGACATCAAGGTCGGCGATAAACTCATTGTCTCCTGTCTGATCAAGGCGGACGGCGGATGCAACGCAATTCGCAGCTATCTCGTCAGCAGTGCTGAACTTTCGGCAAAAGAAGCAAAAGAAGCTTCCGAATGGAAGACCCGCGGAATCTCCGGAAAGGTCGAGTCTATCGATGCGATCAACCGGACGGTAACGATCAAGGTGAGCGGGCTGATGAGTTCTCAATCGGTCGTTATCTCATTCAAGCCGAATGCGCAGTTCTTGCATTATGCAGACGATTCCGTTCAGTTTGAGGACGCAAAGCCGACCGATTTTCTGGGTATTGGTATCGGCGATATGTTGAAGGCGGTCGGTGACCGCGGAGCCGATAACACCACATTCACGGCCGAAAAAGTGCTTGTCGGGTCGTTTAGGACCATCGCAGGGACAGTTAAGTCCGTTGATGCAGGGAAGAACGAGGTCGTTATTTCAGATTTTGCAACCGGCAAGGACGTTACGATCTCAACCAGCAAGGTGACCACATTCAAGCGATTTCCGGCAGAGGATGCCGAACGCCTCGCAGGTATGCAGGCAGCGATGCTCAACGGCGGCCAAGGTGCCGGCGGAGGGCAAGGCAGGCCTTCGGGTGCCGAGTCACCTCGCCAAGGTGGCGGACAGCGTCCCGGTGGTTGGGCCGGCGGGCAGCGTCCCGGTGGGATGAATGGCGGGCCGCGCGGCGGCGTTGACGAGAAGTTGGACCGCTTTCCGACCATAACGACGGCTGATCTCAAACCCGGCGACTCGATCGCGGTTTCGAGCACAAAGGAAGATGCTTCGGGCCATGTTACGGCATTCAAGCTTCTCGCAGGCGTTGAGCCGTTCCTTCGCCTCGCTCAGATGGGTTCGGGTAAGGGACGTGGCAATCGCGGCGGCCTGGAAGGTTCATTTACGATTCCCGGCCTCGACGGAAGCGGCTTCTAATATTTTCAGCGACTTTCATTCATACGATTCATATGGACTACATAAAGAAGATAACTCTGCTTGGCGCCTTGCTGCTTTTCTCTGCGGGCGGAGCCTTTGCGCAAAAGGCGGCGAGCATAACCGGTCAAGTTGTTGACAGTCTTGGAGCGGTCGTCGTGGGTGCGACCGTCAAAGCGGTAAATGCAGAAGGCAAAGAAGTAAAGGCGGTTACGAACTCTCGCGGCGAATTTTCGATCGCGAACCTTCAGGCCGGCACCTATACAGTTACAGCGGAGGCACCGAACTTTGCCCCGTATGAGAACCCGGATGTCGTACTTGCGGCTGGTGAGAAGCAAGAGTTGGTCGTATCGATGACGGTCGCGGGCGTGACGGAAACCGTTAACGTCACTACTGACCAGGGCGTATCGACCGAACCAGACAGCAACGCGAGTGCCACCGTCCTCAAGGGCAAGGACCTCGATGCTCTGCCGGACGATCCGGATGAGCTTCAATCGGCTCTTCAGGCCTTAGCCGGTCCGGGATCGGGCCCGGATGGCGGCCAGATCTATATTGATGGTTTTACAGGTGGTAATCTTCCGCCAAAAGAATCGATCCGTGAGATACGGATCAATCAGAATCCATTTTCGGCCGAATTCGATCGTTTGGGCTGGGGCAGGATCGAGATCCTGACGCGGCCGGGAACCGACCGTTTCCGCGGAAGCGCGTTCTTTAACTTCAACGATGCAAGGTTGAACTCGCGCAATCCGTTCGCTGCGAACCGTGCACCGAGCCAGACGCGTTTCTTCGGCGGCAATATTTCGGGTCCGATCATCAAGAAGAAGGCATCTTTCTTCGTAGATATTTCGAATCGCGATATCGACAACAATACGATCGTGAACGCGGTCGTGCTCGACCCTTCATTGAACATCGTTAATTTTTCGCAGGACTATAAAGTCCCGACACGTCGGTTCTCGATCGGCCCGCGACTCGATTATTCGATCAACGATAAGAACACCCTTATTGTTCGATACGACTACGACCGTTCATCGAGCAAGAACCAGGGAATTGGCGGGACGTCGCTTGCTTCGCGTCAGTATGATTCGACAAGCTTTGGACATGACCTCCGTGTCACTGAGACGGCGATCTTGAATGCGAAGACCGTGAATGAAACGCGATTCAGCTATTCGTTCGACAAGAGCGGCCAGAAGGGTGATAACTCGATCCCGACGATCAATGTCTCGTCTGCCTTTACGGGCGGCGGAGCACAGATCGGCGATAGCTACAATGAAAGCCAGAGATACGAGATCTCGAACAATACGACGACCGCTCTGGGCAAGAATATGGAGCACTCGGTCAAGTTTGGTGTCAGGCTCCGCGGTACAAAGATCGACAATCGGTCAGAGAACAACTATGGCGGGACCTTTAGCTTCCTGGGATTCGTCGGGGCTAGCCCGTATGACCTGAACGGGGACGGGTTTGTCTCGCCTATAGAACAGTACCGTGCAAAACTCCTGGGTGCGGTCGGTACACAGTACGATCCGACGCAGTTCACGATGACAACCGGCGATCCGCTCGCAAGCGTTTCGCAACAGGACCTTGGACTTTTCGTTTCGGACGACTGGCGTGTCTCGCCCCAGCTTCTACTTAGCTTTGGCCTTCGATACGAAAATCAGACGAACATCTCGAGCGACTATAACTTTGCGCCGAGATTCGGATTTGCTTGGTCGCCGGGAGCTGGCGGTTCGAAGCAGGCGAAGACCGTGTTTCGCGGCGGCGCGGGCATCTTCTATAACCGCTTCAGCGAGAACTACACGCTGCAGGCGCATCGATATGACGGGATCACGCAGTTGAACCTTCTCGTAAGTGCGAACGAAACCGATCCGGGGCGTCAAGCCGCAGCCATCGCATTGCTTGCACAGCCGATCTTTAATCCAGACGGCTCGGTGTCGAACGTTCTTACGCCCTCGCAGATCCTAGCGGTTCTTCCGGGTTCTAGCACGACGCGGCTCATTGCTCCTGATCTTAAGACGCCCTATACCGCGCAGGCGACGGTCGGCGTCGAACGGCAGTTGCCTTTCAAGACGACGCTCTCGGCGTTCTACATTATCTCGAAGTCGTACAATCAGCTTCGTTCGCGGAACATCAATGCTCCGATCTGCCCGACCGAGCTTGACTGCTCGCTTGCCCCGAGGCCTGACCCGACGCTTGGAAACATCCAGCAATACGAGGCAACCGGCAGATCATCGTCGAATCAGATCCGCATTGGGTTTAGGAACAATTACTCGAGAAAGTTCTCGTTCTTTGGAAACTATTCGCTCAGCTTCGAGAAAAGCGACACGGACGGTGCAGGCAGTGCTCCGGCGTACAGCTATAGTTTTGCGGGTGAATGGGGACGAGCGGGCGACGACGTTCGACATCGCTTCGTGATCGGCGGAAACATCGGGCTTCCGTGGGGAGTATCGCTCAATCCGTTCATCTTCGCATCGTCGGGAAGCCCGTTCAATATCACGACCGGCTTTGACTCTAACGGCGATGGATACCTAACGGAGCGTCCGACTTACGGAGCCTTGGCTGCCCGCTGTGCAGAGCTGGGATTGCACTATGCTTTCTGCGATGTTTCGGGCAAGGACCCGAATGCGATCATTCCGCGTAACTTCGGCGAGGGCCCGGGAAGCTTCTCGGTCAACCTACGCGTAGGGAAGAATTTCGGATTCGGAAAGACCAACGAGAATGCACAAGATTCCGGTGCAGGCGGTGGAATGATGATGCGCCGCGGCGGATTCTTCGGTGGTATGGGCAGCGGACGCAAGCCGTACAACCTTAACCTCTCGGTCAATTTTTCAAATCTCTTGAATACCGTGAATCTTGGAAACCCGGTTTCAAGTCTCAGCTCAAGCCGATTCGGCCAATCGACCAGCACGTCGGGCGGATTCGGTAGATTCGGCGGTTCTGGTGGATCAGCAAACCGCCGAATCGAGCTCCAGGTCCGCTTTAGCTTCTAAGCAAAGCGGACAGATCTCCTCGGTTAGCGAGCCGAAACTAGGGCGGGTACCTTCTTTAGGTCCCGCCCGTTTTTTGTTTAGAACTTTTTCAGTAGGAATAGATCGGCCAGCGTCGCAGATCACCAAAAGGATGAGTGCTCTATCGAGCGAAGCGGCTATTTTGCCACCAGGCAAGCGTTTTGCGAAGGCCCTCTTCGAGGCCGACGAGGTTCTTATAGCCAAGTGTTTGGACAGCGAGCGAATTGTCGGCCTGTGAGTGCTTCACGTCGCCCGTACGTGGATCTAAATATTCGGCGTCAATGTCTTTCCCGGTTATCTCCTTCAGCGTAGATAAAAGAGAATTGAGCGAGATTCGTTCGCCGTTGGCCGCATTCATCACAAGGCCGGGAGCGGTCGCAGAACTTGCGGCCTTTAAATTCGCGTCGACGACGTTATCGATAAACGTGAAGTCACGCGATTGTTCGCCGTCACCATAGATCACGGGACGTGTGTTGGTCATCAGGGCGTCAATGAAACGCGATATGACGCCTGAGTACGGCGACGAAGGGTTCTGCCTAGGACCGAAGACGTTGAAGTACCTCAAAGACACCGTTTCGAGCCCATAAACGCGATAGAAGGCCGACGCGTAGTACTCGCCGGTAAGCTTTGCCACTGCGTAAGGGGACATCGGAGCGGGAGCCATCGTCTCAGATTTCGGGAGCGTTGGTTGGTCGCCATACGCCGAACTCGAAGCTGCGTAAACAAATCGCCGCACGCCCGCGTCCTTTGCTGCGAGCAGCAAATTAAATGTACCTTCGACACATGCCTGATGGGTTGAGACCGGGTCTTCGACCGAACGCGGTACGCTCGGAAGAGCGGCTTCATGGAAGACGATCTCTACATCTTTGATCGCAGAGGCGACAACGGTCCCGTCGGCAACATCGCCTTCAATAAACTCAAAGCTGCCCGAGATCTCTTCTAAATTCTCGCGAAATCCTGTCGAAAAATTATCGAGGATGCGTACGCGGGCTCCTTCCTGGATCAAGCGGTCAGCCAGATTGGAGCCGATGAATCCGGCTCCGCCCGTGACCAAAACTGTCGGGGAATCGATTGGCATAGATATTTTATTGCGAGGACGCCGCTAGCGGCCGACGCCAACGTATTCGAATCCTGCGGCCCGCATCGTAGCCGGCTCGTAGATATTGCGAAGGTCTGCGATCTTTGGCGACCGGAGCAGTGACTTTACCTTTTGCAGGTTCAGCGCACGGAATTGATTCCACTCGGTAATGATGACGAGTGCGTCAGCACCATCGATCGCAGAGTATTCATCCGCAGTGTATTCGATCTCCGGCAATACATGCTTTGCCTCGTCCATCGCCACCGGATCAAATGCCTGAACCGAGGCACCCTTTTCGACCATTTTCTTGATGATATCTGTCGCAGGTGATTCACGCATATCGTCCGTCTCTGGCTTGAAAGAAAGGCCGAGAACTGCGATACGCTTGCCGTTAAGTTCACCGACGAGTTTCTCGATCTTTGCGAGCATCGCATCCCGCTGACGCTCATTCGCTTCGATAACGGCGTCGACGATACGCGTTTCAACTCCAAAGTCGTCAGCGACCGTAGTGAGTGCTCGCGTGTCTTTCGGGAAGCACGAACCGCCGTATCCCGGTCCGGGATGCAGGAATTTGCGGCCGATCCGGTTGTCCATTCCCATCCCGCGAGCGACATCATGAACGTCGCAGCCGATTGCATCACAAAGGTTTGCGATCTCATTTATGAACGTGATCTTCGTCGCCAGGAAGGCGTTTGCGGCGTACTTGGTCAATTCCGCCGCTTCCAGCGAGGTCACGACGATCGGGGTCTCGATAAGGAAAAGCGGGCGATAAAGCTCCTTCATCACCTCAATAGCGCGTTCCTGATTGCTCCCGATGACAACGCGGTCCGGCCGCATAAAGTCTTCGATCGCGGCTCCTTCGCGTAGGAACTCGGGATTCGACGCGACGCCGAACTCAGTCCCTTCAGCCGAGTTTTCGATCACGAACTTTCGAAGCCATTCGCCGGTCCCGACCGGGACCGTGGACTTGGTAACAAGGACCTTGTAACCGTTCAGAGCTTCGGCGACGCTCTTTGCGGCCGCGCGGTAATAGCTCATGTCGGGCGTACCGTCCGCTTGTGGAGGAGTACCAACGGCCAGGAAAACCACTAGGGAACGTTCAACGGCCGCCTTGATGTCGGTCGTGAAATGAAGCCGGCCTGCTGCAACGTTTTCTTTTACAAGGATATCGAGGCCCGGTTCATAGATCGGGATGATGCCGTTATTGAGGCCGTCGATCTTTGCGGCGTCAACATCAACACAAGTAACGTCGATGCCGAACTCGGCAAAGCACGCTCCTGAAACAAGTCCAACGTATCCGGTACCAATTACTGCGATCTGCATATGAAGGGAAAATATAAGGCTTAAGAATATAAAAACTGAAAATCAATAATCAAATTCAGGGCAAAAGTTTGCGGGTCACGTCGACTGGACATGACCCGCATTCGGAAGAAGCAAACTCGCTTGATGCGACTAAGCGGTCGGGCTGACGATCACGGTGCCGCCGCCGATCTCTGTGTCACCATTGCGCGAACCAAAGAAAATCGCTGCACCGGCAACGCCGCCGGCTACAACGAGGAGCCACGGCCATCCAGCGATCGCGGTCGGCGGAGCCGAGCCGGGACGCAGGCAGGGCTTGCAGCCAGCCTGTTCGAGATTGCCTGCAACAGCGGACGAGCCGGCAGCAACCTGCTTGTCAACCGTGCCTTCGCGCATGGTAACCATACCTGAAGTCGTGTCAATGTGAACGTGTGAGCATTCAACCTCGAGTGCGAAGTTATTAGCCTGGCTGGAATCTGCGATGAAAGTCGCGTTCTTTGTCGCCATCGTGGTCGAAACACCGGCTGCATCCGCAACGCGTACTTTACCAGCCGAAACCGTGCCGACGATCGTGCCGTCGCTGAAGGTAAGGGTAAGCGTTGTGTCGGCCTGCAGTTCGATGCGGCCCGTTTTGCCAAGATTGATCGTCGCACTAGATGCCGGGCCAGTCACGATCGTGCTGCCCGAGACGATGGTCGAATTTGATACTGCCGTTTGTCCATTAACCGTAACCTGTCCTGAGACGGTGATCTCAGCGGCAGTGCCCGCAGGCATTGCATAGGCGACCATGGAATAAACGCACCAAACGGCTGCGAGAGTAAATGCTGTAGTTAGTTTCTTAAAATTATTTTTGCCGATCATTGATAAGATCCTCCTATGTTCCAGAACTCGTTGTCGGAGGACCGGGGACGACCGTGCCGCCGCTGCCAAAGTTAGAGTCGCTGCCCAGAACGGCCGTGCCGATAAGGGCGACTGCGGCCGCTCCGAAAATTACACCCCATACGATCCAGGCGGAACCGCCTTTTTTCTTGGTCGTATTGGAGTCCTGACTTGCGGCAGCGGTCTCTCCCGCATTGATGCTGACGACACCGTAAGGGGTCGTGACCGCGACCGGTTGAGCAGAGCTGACAACGGTCAGCGAGCCGGAGTTCAAATTTGCGGTAAGGGTTGAACCATCAAAGGTAACAACGGCAGTAGAGTTCGGGGCGAGTTTAATGCTCCCAGCCGCCGCACAGCTTAGAATTGCCGAGGCATTTTCGGACGTAACGATCGTGCTGCCCGAGAAGATCGTGCGGCCCGAGAGAGCCGACTGTCCATCCACCGTCACAACGGCGTCATCCGATCCAGACACCAAAAGCTCCCCGGAAGCTTTTGGCGTCGCCGCCAAAGCAACCATTGAGTAAGTCGCGAATATTGCGACCATCGAGCACGTTGAGAGTGCTCTACGAATCCACAGTTTGCTGTTCATATTTCTCCTCTTTGTATCGCCCAAGTCAGTAAAGTTCAAAAAAATCAAGCCATTCAATCTTTTACACGAAGTACGAGGGGATGTCAATGAAAACCCCCGTAAACGCCGAAAGTTAGAAAACCGCGTGCATGGTGCTCAACAAAAAACTTCTAAGCTGAGATTTGATAATCATTTATACCACATATCCGCGATCATTCAAACAAGAAAAAAGAAAATTTTCCGCGACCGCGGGGAAAGGGCGTATCGGCAGGTTCGCGAGCGGCCAAAACAACCTATTCTACCATGCTTTGTTGCCCAAATCCGCACAATTTGCTCTAATTGCCTCATCAAACAAAAGATCAGACTTTTCTGAGGTTTCAATATCGGATGAAGAAAACAATATTTGTGATTCTCGCGGTCTTTGCGGGCCTTTCTGTTTCGTGCGGGAGCGGAGTCCAGGACAATCGACTAAAGATAGGTTTCGCTATGGATACGCTCCGCGAGGAACGTTGGCAGCGGGATCACGATGCATTCAAGGCTGCCTGCGAGAAGATGAACGTAAACTGCATCATCACGGTTGCGGACACAAGTGCCGAAAAGCAGGCGAATGATGTTGATAATCTTTTGACCCAGGGTGTCAACGCCCTTGTCATTGCCCCGCACGACGCAACACAGGCGGCAATGATGGTCGATAAGGCTAAGGCTCAGGGAGTCCCGGTCATTAGCTATGACAGACTTATTAACTCCGACAAGATCGATGCCTACATTTCGCATCAAGTTCCGGTCATTGGGCAGAAGATCGCCGAATATGCGCTTGAGCACGCGCCAAAGGGGAATTATGTGATGGTCTATGGTGCGAATACCGATAATAATGCCCACATAATGAAGAAGTCCGAGCTGGCTGTGCTGCAGCCTGCCATCGACAAAGGCGATATCAAGATCGTTGCTGATCAATTCATCAACAACTGGGCACCGGACGAGGCATTGAAATTCGCGGAGAATGCACTTACTTCGAACAGCGACAACGTCCAGGCATTCGTCGTTTCGAACGACGGCATGGCGGGCGGTGTGATCGAGGCACTCTCGAACCGCAATTTGGCCGGAAAGGTGATCGTGACCGGGCAGGATGCCGGCCTTGCCGCACTGCAGAATATCGCGGAAGGCAAGCAATCGATGACGGTTTACAAGCCGATAATTCCGCTTGCAACGACGGCCCTTGAAGCTGCAGTAAAACTTGCAAAAAAAGAGCCTTTGACCGAGACCAAGCCTTTTATGAATGACGCGATCAAGAAAGAGGTTCCGGCGATCCTTCTTGACGTGATCTCTGTGGATAAGGGCAATCTCATGGACACAGTGATTAAGGATGGCTATGCGAAATACGACGATGTTTATAAAAATGTGCCCGTAGCCGACCGGCCCAAGAAGCCCTGATCTCCGAATGACTGAAAGAGCCGCCCTTGCCCTGGATCTCGGCGGGACGAACGTAAGAGTGGTTGCGGTCACAGAGAGTGGTGACATACTCGCTCGTCAGCATTCATCGACTGGTCGACGAACTTCGGGCGAGGTCTACGATGAGATCGCTCGCCTTGCAAAGGCTTGTCGTGAAGAGGCCGGAGATGTCGAGTTCGCAGCCTTCGGCGCTGCGATACCTACAACCGAGCTTGATGATGGCGGAGTGCTCGGAAGTTTACCCAACATCCCGCAACTTGCCGGGACGAACATCAAGGAAGAGCTAGGGCGACGCTTGAACCTTGAAGTGGTGCCGGTAAACGATGCATCTGCCGCGACGCTTGGCGAATATTGGCTTGGAGCTTCTAAGGGCACGCGTAACGTGGTAGGGATCACGCTGGGTACAGGTGTCGGCGGCGGGCTAATAGTAGATAGCAGGCTTTACGTCGGAGTCGCCGGCGGAGCGGGCGAGATCGGCCATATAACGATCGTTAGTGGAGGCGAGGCGTGCGGCTGTGGACGAAGAGGCTGTCTCGAACAATATTGCTCGGCAACGGCCATCGTCCGGCAAGCGAAAGAGCGCGGGTTACAGGTCACAACGTCGGAGGCCGTCTTTGATCTAGCGGAAGCCGGTGATCCGGAGGCGAAAGCCATCTTTGCTCAAATGGGCAGTTCCCTCGGGTTTGGACTCGCGATCATAAATAATCTGCTTTCCCCGGATATTTTTGTGGTTGGCGGCGGCGTCGCGAACGGTTGGGCTCAGTTTTTTGAGCCCGTTACGGCTGCTCTCATCGAAAACTCGCTGCCGGACCGGGGAAGTCGTGTTAAAATAGTTCGCGCCTTGTTGGGTGATGACGCCGGAGTTCTCGGGGCTGCAAAATACACATTTCAACAGCTTTAGACTTAAAAGATCGCTATGGATCCTTATCACAAGATGCTGCAAAAGCTTTACGAGGTCACCAAGGGACGTGAGAACGTCGATGTTGATTTCGTTGACCTTACGAAGAAAGCAGGATACTTTCCTAGCATTGACAGCATCGTCTCTCAAATGAAAAAGGAAGGATGGGTGACCGAATCGCGTGTGAACGTCCTGCGGATCACGCACTGGGGCGTCGCCGAAGCCAAAAAGACCGCTGCCGGCAAGAATTCTACCGGCCAGGTCGAGAAGGAGGCGAAGCGCCTTTTGGCTGAGACACGCGAGTTCGCCGTGCTTTTGGAGGAGTTTATTGCCGAGCAAAGCGAAACACGTCTAGCTGAGCTTTCGTCAAAATTCTCTGCCGTCTCAAAAGCCCTGGAGGCCGTCAAGAAGGCCTAGAACCCCTTTTCTCCGGTTGGAAGCCGCTTTTTTGTGTGGACATCGAGCTCGCCGGCTGTGAAATGGGCAAGATAGCGGAATTTGTACTGAAACCTAAATTCGCTTGCAAACTGTCTGCAAACTAATGTAATATTATCGTTTGCCGCGATGCGTAAATTTCCGGACGTATCAAGTGGGTCGTTTGAGCCCACTTTTTGTTTTTTTAGCGGAAGATTGTAAAGGCTGGTGTTGAAAGAGAAATTGGAATCGCTTGTTGAAGAGATTTCGGCTATCGCAAAAGGAATTGCCGAGGACAATAGGGTCGAACTTGTCCATGTCGAGATCTTAGGGTCAAAGCGTGACTCTGTGCTCAGGATCTTTATCGATAAGCCGGAGGGCGTAACCTTGGACGACTGCACAAATTTCTCGCACAAGATCGAGGCCGTCCTGGATGCCCGCGATGTCGTTCCCGGGACATATACGCTGGAGATATCCTCGCCGGGGATCGAGAGGCAGCTTTACAGCATTGCCGATTTCGATCGATTCACCGGAGAGCTTGCAAAGGTCGCGTTGATTGACGAGCAAGACGGCCAGAAAAATTTTGTCGGACACATTCGCGGCGTGAATGGATCCACGATATCGTTCGAGGATCGGAGTAAGGGAATTGTGGAGTTCGATTATTCGCAGGTCAAGAAAGCGAACCTGAAGATCGATCTCGGTAAAGAATTGAAGGGCGGAAAAGCCAAGAAAAAATAAGCAGCAATCGCAGGGAGCGCGTAAGTTTTATTAGCGTGAACTTTGTATGACATCATCAATCGGACAAAGCATAGAAGTACTGTGCAACGAACAAGGCATTGACCGCGATCTCGTGATCGAGGCGATGAAGGAGGCTGTAAAGGCAGCTGCCAGGAAGCAATTCAAAGCTCATGACAAGTTCGGTGACAGCATCCAGGTCGAATGGAACAACGAAGAAAGCCAGATCGAGATCGCCGTTCAAAAGACCGTTGTCGAAGAGGTTGAGAACCCTTCCGCAGAACTTTCTTTGGCAGAGGCGCAGGAACTGGCAGGCGACGAGATTGAGGTCGGTGATGCTCTGCTTATCCCACTTCCGCAGGAGGAAATGGGCCGTATCGCGGCTCAGACCGCAAAGCAGATCCTCGTGCAGAAAGTTCGCGAGGCGATCCGCGAGAAGGTCTACGACGAATATGTCGATCGTATCGGGACGCTGATCAACGGGGTTGTAAAGCGTTTCGAACGCGGCGATCTCATTATGGACCTCGGCAATAACCTTGAGGCCATTATCGAACGCAAGGAACTTTCGCGCGGAGAGAGCTGGAATCAAGGCGAACGCATCCGTGCTGTCATTATCGAGGTATCAAAGGAGCCTCGCGGCCAGCAAATACGGGCCTCCCGTGCTTCTGCCGAGTTGCTCAAGAAGCTTTTCGAAATGGAGGTTCCGGAGATCTATGACGAGACGGTCGTGATCAAATCCGCAGTTCGCGAACCGGGCGATCGAGCGAAGATCGCTGTCACTTCGAACGAAAAGGATGTCGATCCGGTCGGAGCCTGTGTTGGTATGAAAGGCTCTCGCGTTCAGAACATCATCAAGGAACTGCGTGGTGAAAAGATCGATATCATCGAGTGGTCGGATGAACCTTCCGTTTTTGCGGCAAACGCTCTCTCACCTGCGAAGGTGTCGCAAGTCCGTATCACGGATATCAACGAACGTAAGATGGACGTTATCGTCGGCGAGGACCAGCTAAGTCTCGCTATCGGTAAGAAGGGCCAGAACGTTCGGCTGGCTGCCCGTCTCGTGGGTTGGGATATCAAGATCGTGAGCGAGGACGTCATCAAGAAGGCGGTCGCTCTTGAAATGGGCCGTATGATGGCATCGGGCGAGGCAGTGCCGGTCTCTGCACTTGAGGGTGTTAACTCCGGCCAGGCAGAACTTCTTGCGGAGAACGGGATCACCGATGTTGAGACATTGGCTTCCACATCGGTCGATGACCTCGTCGAGTTCCTTGATATCAGCTTGGATGAGGCCGAGGCCATTCTTGCCTCCGCCAAGCAGATCGTCGACGCGCGAAATCAAGAGGTCGAGGGGATGACCGAAGGTGGTGCAGCGGAAGGCGAAGCTGAGACCGAGGCATTGGAAGAGGCCGAAGCTAGCGAAGGCGTCGTGGAAGAAGTAGCCGCTGAGACAGTTGGTACTGAAGCTAGTTCGGACGGAGAGGCGGTTGGTTCTGAGGGGCCGGACGAAGCTGCGGAAGGTGGCAATGCAGCGTAGCAGCCTTTAGCTTTCGCTCTTTGGGCGAATTGATGGGACCCGCGGTCAAGTTGGGTCGAGTTCTTTTAGGTAATTTATGGCGGTTCGAAAATCCGTTCGAATTTACGATCTTGCGCGTGAGGTGAAACAAGACACCAAGCGCGTAATGGAAGACCTGCGCCGGCTCGGCGCTGATGTGAGTGTTGCATCAAACTCGGTCAGCGTAGAGTTTGCCGAAAAGGTCAAGGCGAAGTACTTTCCGAAGGCCGAACCCGCTCCAAAGCGCCAGATCAAGGTCATAAAGGCTACGGTCAAAAAGGCCAGTGGCCCCGTCGAGGAAGACGCTCACGAGGGCGAAGCTGTTGAAGCTCCCAAAACTGATGTCGAACCGGTAGCAGAGGCTCCAGCCGCGGAGAAGGCGAAGGCACCTGCGAAGAAGGCAACAGCCGTCAAGGTAAAGACCCTTGCGGCTAAGGCAAAGGCGGCCGAGAAGGCAGAAGAGCCGGTCGAAGAAGAGAAACCGGCTGCGAAAAAACGTATCGTAAAGGCCTCGAGGCTAAAGGCTGAGACTGAGGCCCCCAAGGCGGATGCCGAAACAGTCGCTGAACCGGTCGTTGAAGAAGCTTCGGCTGAAGAGAACGTTGAGGCCCCGGTAGAGGTCGTTGAAAAGCCGGTAAAACCGTCTGGAACGACCGTAAAGCGACTTACTTTGACGCCCGGTGCTATCCAGAAAGGTATCAAGCCAGGCGAACGCGTTGTAACCGAAGGCCCGACGCGTACGGGCCGCCTTTCAGGCGAAAGGCAGTTTCGCGGTACAAGCGGCGAGACCGCCGACCCGAAATTGGTCTATACACCGCCTGCCGATAACCGGCGAAGGCCCGGACGTTCAGGTGGTCGGAAGACGAATGATCGAAATGCCAAAAACGCAGAACGCGATATTGATGTGCCGCAAAAGCGCTCGATCGAAGAGCGTATTCTCGATCAGGTCGGTACACCAACCGGCGAGCTTCGATCGATACGATTGGTTGACGGCGCAACGGTACGCGAATTTGCTGAGGCACTCGGAATTACGCCGAGGGATATCGTTCAGCTTCTGATCAAACGCGGGGTCTTCGCGACGCTCAATCAGGCGATCGGCGAGAAGATGGCGATCGAAATGGCACTCGAATACGGCTTTGACCTGACCTTCGTTCCTTTCGAAGAGATGGTGATCGAGCAGGAGTTCGAGGAGCTGATCGCTGCCGATGCGGATGACATCGAATTGCCGCGTGCTCCGGTCATCACCGTGATGGGACACGTTGACCATGGCAAGACATCGCTGCTCGATGCGATCCGCTCAGGAAATGTTGCGGAGGGCGAAGCAGGCGGTATCACGCAGCACATTGGTGCATACAGCGTCTTTGTTCCGAATCCGGATAAACCCGGTGAAGATCGGCGCGTTGTGTTTCTCGACACTCCGGGTCACGAAGCCTTCACAATGATGCGTGCGCGAGGTGCGAAGGCGACCGACATCGTGATCCTTGTCGTTGCTGCAGATGACGGCGTCATGCCGCAGACGGTCGAAGCCGTCGAGCACTCGAAAGCTGCCGGCGTGCCGATCATCGTCGCGATCAACAAGATCGACAAACCCGATGCGAATCCTGACAAGGTCAAGCAAGGGCTTGCGGGATTAGGCCTTCAGCCATCTGATTGGGGCGGCGATATAGAGATGATCCCGGTCTCCGCAAAGAAGCATCAGAATCTGGATACACTTCTTGAGACCGTGCTGCTTCAGGCAGATATTCTCGACCTGAAGGCAAGCCCAACTCGACGTGCTTCAGGCGTTGTTCTTGAAGCTAAGCTCGACAAAGGCCGAGGTGCCGTCGCAACAGCACTTGTCCAGCAGGGAACGCTGCGGGTTGGCGATCCGTTCATCGTCGGGCAGTTTTCCGGCAAGGTTCGGGCAATGTTCTCGGATCGCGGAGAAAACGTCACCGAGGCCCCGCCGGCGACGCCGGTCGAGGTCCTTGGCCTTCAAGGCGTGCCCCAGGCAGGTGATACATTCCAGGTTGTTGCCGATATCGATCGGGCACAGGCGATAGCCGGTCAGCGTCAAATGCACGCTCGGCAGGCCGCGATGGTGAAGAGTTCGAGCCGCGGTATCGAATCTCTCGGCCAGGCAGAGATCAAGGAACTTCTTGTCATTCTGAAGGCCGACGTCCAAGGCTCTGTCGAAGTCTTGCGTGCGACGCTCGAAAAACTCTCGACCGAGAAGGTGAAGGTTCGCGTTATTCGCGCAGGCGTTGGAGCCATCGCGGAATCCGACGTGCTTCTTGCTTCGGCCACTCAGGCAGACAATGCTTCGACCGCCGTTGTCATCATTGGTTTCAACGTCCGGCCCGAATCACGAGCCTCGGATGTTGCAAAACACGAGGACGTCGATATCCGACTCCATTCGATCATTTATAAGGTAGAAGAAGAGATCAGGGCCGCGATGATCGGAATGCTCGACGCTATCGAGAAAGAGGTCATTCTCGGTAAGGCCGTTGTTCAGGAAACGTTCAAGGTATCGCGTCTTGGCACAATTGCCGGATGCCGCGTGATCGACGGTGTTGTCCGTCGTCAGGCAAAGGCACGATTGATCCGAGACGGTGTTGTGATCTGGGACGGTGATATCGCGTCCCTCAAGAGGTTCAAGGAAGACGTGAACGAGGTTAAGAATGGTTTCGAATGCGGTATCAGCCTCGTGAACTTCAACGATATCAAGGTTGAGGACGAGATCGAGGCTTATACGATCGAGAAGATCGCGGCCACGGAGTTGTAGGTAGGAAGATGCGGCGACCGGAGAGATTTGGTGAGACGCTTCGGGAAGAGATAGCGGAGATCGTCGGATTTGAACTCGAGGACCCGCGGCTTGAAAACGTAACAGTGACGGACGTAGATGTGTCTGCCGATAAGGGTGACGCAAAGGTTTACGTCATCATTGATGGTGATGAGAACGAGAAGAAGGCGGCCCTTGCTGCATTGCGGCATGCCTCATCTTTCGTACATCGGCGGATTGCCCGCAGCCTCAATGTGAGACACGTGCCGCAACTGCATTTTGTACGCGACTCGGCAGAGGAAAATGCCGCCCGCGTGAGCGAGATCCTCACAGGTCTCGACATTCCAGAAGAAGGAGAGACGGACGGTTGACCGGCGATTTAAGCCAGCCTCCTTCGTAAAACGTTGTCCGTCCCGCTTTATCAGTGTTAAGTCAAGTAGTTGAATTAATTGAAAAGAAAAAGGCGTTTGCCATCACAACGCACATAAAACCGGATGGCGATGGCCTCGGTTCCTCGCTTGGGCTTTGCTGGCTGCTGAAGAGCCTGGGCAAGACGGCGGACGTTATTGTCCGCGGCGAAGTTCCGCCTGCGTACCACGCCCTTCCGGGCGTAGACCTGATTCGCGATGTTGAGTATCTCAATGGAAGTTACGATGCTGTCTTTGTGATCGAGTGCTCCGATCTTGAGAGGCCCGGTATCCGCGGACTCGATGCGGCTGTTACGGTCAATATCGACCATCATTCGACTGGCGATCCGTTCGGGACCATCAACTGGATCGATCCAACGGCTTCTGCGGTCGGTGAGATGATCTACAATCTATGCAAGGCGATCGGCGGACGCATTACGAAGGAGATCGCCGAATGCGTTTACATGGCGCTCGTAACCGACACGGGTTCATTTCATTATTCGAATACGACGGATCGCACATTGAAGGTGGCCTCCGAACTTGTAAAAGCTGGTGCCAGACCCGCATTGATTTCCAGTGCGGTCTATAACAACTATCCGTGGTCGCGCATCGAATTGATGCGTCGCGTTCTCGACACGGTAAAACGAGACGAAACGGGCAAGATCGCTTTTATGCGGCAGACGCTTGCAATGCGTGCTGAATCCGACGCGATAGACGGCGATAACAATGGCTTCGTGAATATCCCGCTGACGGCGCGTGAGGTTGAGGCTGTTATCTATATGCGTGAGATCGGCGCGAACAGCTACCGCGTCAGCCTTCGCTCAAAGGGCGATCTGAATGTCGCAAAGATCGCCGAAAAATTTGGCGGCGGCGGACACCGAAATGCCGCCGGCCTGCAGATAGACGGCAATTGGGAAGATGCTGAGCAAACTCTCGTCAGGGCGATACGAGAAGTTCTGGAAATGTCTGACGACTAGAGGCCCTGCCTTGCCTTCATCTATCCACAGAAAGGGAGCGTAAAGCTTTTTTGCTGGATCCCATGAGCGATGGCCGCGGCAGTTTTGTGTCGGCCGCAGACGGCTCCCGCTATTGGATATGAGAACTCGGTCCGGAAAGCTGTTGCTAAACTCGCTATACAGCCTGACCGGCTGGCTAGCTCCAATACTTTTAGGTCTCTTTGCCACTCCGTTCGTTCTAAAACACATTGGCGTTGAATCCTACGGCGTTTACATTGTCATTCTTGGGTTCGTCGGCTATTCGTTTGCATTTAATCTATCCCGTTCGGTCGCAAAATTCGTTGCCGAATACCGCACATCAGGAGACGTCGAGAAGATAAACTCCGTCATCGCGTCGGCGTTCTGGCTTAATTGCTCGATCGGGCTCTTCGGTGCGATCGTTGTCGGCGTCTCTGCAAAATGGGTCGTTGGCGACGTTCTGCAGATCTCTCCGCAGTATCGGGAAGCAGCAACGTTTGCGCTGATCGTCGGCGGCATCAGCATCCCTGTTACGCTCATTGGGCAAGTCTTTCAGAGCATCTTGCAAGGTGAACAGGGCTTTGGGGCACTGTCGGTCATTACAAATCTGAGTTCGCTGCTTATCAATGGCGGCAATGTCGGGCTCGCTGCGATGGGGTTCGGCGTTGACGCTCTGCTCCTCTGGACGCTGGTGGTGGTGGCAATTACTGCCGGCCTTTCCTATATCGCATCGGCACGTCTTGCGCCGGATATCGGGGTGAAACTGAAGGCCTCGACCGATATGATGCGCCCTGTGTTGAGCTATGGGGCGAGCCTTTTTGTTTACCAGGCCTGCGGCGGTATCCTCCTTCTTTTTGAGCGTGCACTTGTTATGCGCAAATTTGGCGGCGAGGTTGCCTCATTCTACTTCGTTCCGATGACGCTTGCCATTTATTTTCACGGGTTTGTCGTCAGCGTTCTTGCTGCGGCGTTTCCTGTGATGAATGAGTTGCTCGGAGACGAGGGACGCTTGACGATACTTTATGAAAAATCAACCAAAGTGGTCATCGTCTTGACGGTGCCGTTCCTTGTAACGATCTTTTTCGGTGGGCGCGTCTTTCTGACGCTTTGGATCGACCAAGAATTTGCGATAAAGGCAAGCTGGCTATTCTTTCTTCACGCGGCAACATTCGGCATGATGGTACTTACTCTTGCGACGTGGCAACTGAACGAGACTTTCAATAAGCCGAGTCTCAATGCATGGGTTACGGTCCTTTCGTCAGCGACAGCGATCGTGCTAATGCTTCTTTTGGCCGATCGTTGGCGGGCTGAAGGCGTCGCTCTCTCGCGGATGTTAGGTGTCGCGATGATGTTGCCAATGATCCTTTATTCAGAAAAACGTTTCCTTCCGGACCTCAGGGGCAACGGTTGGCTTGGAGTATTTTTGAGGGTCTTGCCGTCCGCCGTTGTATTGATATTGATGGAATACGCTCTGTTTAGATTCGTTCCGCCCAGTTGGGTGACCTTTATCGTTGGCACGTTAGTTTGTACTCTTGCGTATGGGGCAATGCTTTTCATAACAAGGTTCATAACGGCCGACGAGAAGGTCATTATTTCGAGATTTCTAAAACTGAAGGGGACCGCGGCTTAGGTGATCTTCGCTGCCGTTCAATACAACCTGTAGCGAAGTTTCAAATCTTGTGCAATGGCTACCAACAAGGAAATGGAAACACAAAGGAGATGTGCCTAATGACAGCAGAGAATGCGCGACCCGATCCGTCGAGTGAGCATTTCTTCCGCGATGCTTTCCTTAAAGCCGTTCGCCTTTACACGTACAACACGCCGATCGCAAAAGGGAAGTATCGTCTTTTCCAGACCTCTCTCGGGCTTTTGAAAGAAAAGCCGACAGCGATATATGCGCGATCAAAGGATGGCCGCCGCTTCATTGCCGATCTGACGACGGGAATGGAAGAGATGCTCTTTTTCTTGGGTGAATACGAGCCCGCGATCTCGATGATCGCAAGGCGATTGATCCGCAATGCCGACATCTGCCTTGATGTCGGAGCCAATTTTGGTTGGTACACGACGATGATGGCGGTTCTCGCCGGCAGCGATGGTGAGGTCCATTCGTTCGAGCCTGTCCCTAAGACCTTCGCCCAGTTGAAGCGTAATACTGAGTTGCTGTCGGGTGCCGCCCGCGTCTCGATCAACAATTTGGCCCTCGGAGACCGCGATGATGTACTCACCATCAATCTGTTCGAAGGGCTAACCTCGGGGCACGCATCGTTTGCGACCTACGAAGGCCATTCATCGGCAAGTTTTGAGTGCGAGATGACAACGCTTGATCGCTACTTGTCGAGTAAAATGGCTGATGAGGTTTCGTTTGTAAAGGTTGATATTGAAGGAGCAGAGATGATGTTCCTCCGAGGTGCGGAGCGATTATTTGCACAGGAGAACAAGCCGATCTTTTTGATGGAAATGGCGCTCGCCCAGACCGAACGCTTCGGATATTCTCCGAACGATCTGATCGCATTCATTGCGGAACGGGGTCCATATATCTTCTATAGGATCGACGAAGTGCAAAGAAGGCTTTCGGTGATCGAGGGCTTTGCACCCGATGATATTGGTGCGAATGTATTTTGCGTTCCGCAAACCGGCGCTGAGTGGGCCGGTGCGATACTCGCGGAATATTTATAGAAATGGCTGAGAAGAAAGAAAAGCGATATAAGTGGCGGCGTGAGGACTACCGCGAAAAGACCAAGGGCCTTTTAATGCTGAACACCGGCGACGGCAAGGGTAAGACGACCGCCGCGATCGGGACGATGGTTCGAGCGGCGGGACGCGGTCTGAACTGCTGTATGGTCCAATTCATGAAGTCGAAGCACGACAGATACGGCGAACACGAATCCTTCGACAAACTCGGCATCGAGGTACACACGATGGGCGACGGATTTACCTGGGATACGAAGGATAAGTCGCAGGACATAAAGACGAGCGAAGAGACGTGGGCATTGTGCGTTGAGAAAATGCGAAGCGGCGATTACGACCTGCTCGTATTCGATGAACTGCTTTATGTGCTGAGCTACGAGTTCCTCGATATTGATAAGGTCCTCGAAACGATCAGCGAAGTGCGAGCGGCTCAGCCGCACCTTCATCTTATTCTGACAGGCAGGAACGTCGATAATATACTCGAAAAGATCATCGATGCTGCCGAGCTTGTAACCGAGATGCGTGAGATCAAACATCCTTTTCACATCGGCATTTACGCCCAGCAAGGTATCGAATTCTAATGAAACGTCCTGTAGAAAAGCGGCCGGCAAAGGGCTTGAAGGATCGCCTCTCGCTCGCGTTGACGACGTTCGGCGTGGGCTACTTTCCGGGCCCGTCGGGGACTTACGGTTCAGCGGTCGGTGTTGCGATCTACGTTGCACTCGCCGTCTTCGAACCGCAGTTCGCGGTACATTTGCGCGGCCACGGTCTTTCGGCGGCATCAGCGGACGGGATCTTGTTCATTGCGAATGTAGTGCTTTTGTTCGGCTTTTGCCTTCTGGGGATCGCTGCGAGCACACGGGCGATCGACCTTCTGGGAGATGAAGATGCATCCGAAGCCGTTGTTGACGAAGTGATGGGCCAGCTCGTTACCTTCGCATTCGTGCCATTCACGCTCTCTTGGCCAATGCTGCTTGCCGGCTTTCTTCTCTTCCGGCTATTTGATATCTGGAAGCCCTATCCGGTCAATGACCTTCAGTACTTGAAGGGCGGACTCGGTATTTGCGCCGACGATTTGGTGGCAGGCGTCTATGCGGGACTCTGTCTCGCGATCTTTTCTTATATCGCCGTGATCCTTCAATAGTGCCTTAAGTGTCGTTCTCACCCTTATGATCGGGTGCGGACGATAGATCTGTCGGCGGCTCGTAGTCCTTTACAAATATCCAACCGATCTTCCAAAAATACGCGACCAGTCCCAACGCGAGCAGTGCCATTCCGCCCAAAGTCGCGAAATATCCGTATCGCGTTTTCAGTTCCGGCATAAAGTCGAAGTTCATTCCGTAGATGCCTGCAATGAGACTCAATGGCAGAATTATTGCCGAGATAACGGCAAGCGTTTTCATCACCTCGTTCGTGCGCGTCGAGATCACCGAGAAGTGGATCTCAAAAAGACTCGAAACGAGGTCGCGATAATTCTCCGCGAGATCTGTGATCCGGACCAAGTGGTCGTGAACATCGCGATAAAAGGGAAGTATCTGATCCGGTATCTGTGGAAACTCGCCATGCGAAAGCCTATATAACGCCTCAAGCTGTCGCACGGAGATTCGTCGAAGCCGAACTACGCTTCGTCGTAAGCTCATTATGTCGAGCAGCATCTCGTTCTGGCCTTTTTTCATTTCCAGGACGCGTTCGCTCAGGTCGTGGATCGTCTGATCATACGCATCGACGACCGGCATATAGAGATCGACGAGTTCATCGAGAATGTTGTGCAGGATGTATGCGGCCCCGCGTCTGAAAGTAAATGGACTGCTAAGGACCTTCTGCTTGACGGTTTTGATGCTTCGGAAGCGTTCGGTATGAAAGGTGACCACGTAATTCGGCCCAAGGTAGCCGTCGAGTTCTTTTGTGGTGAAGTTCGTTGGTCCCGTTTCTCCGGGTCGAATTCCGTGAACGATGAAATAGAGATAGTCGGGGAAGGCTTCAACCTTCGGCTGATTTCGTGTTTCGATGCAATCCTCGATCGTTAGGTAGTGGAACTTGAATACGTTCTCGAGCACCTCCTTTGCTTCCTCGATCTGATCCGGGGTTTCACCGTGTAGATCGACCCAAATGACATTCGTCGGGTCGGCCAGTAAGCCCGGGAGTTCCTTGCGGCTGAAACCTTGCTCGACGCATTCGGCACCGTTCTTAAGTACAAATATCTGCATCTTTATCACGCGGGCTGGTGGGCCAATGAGGCCGTTCAGCAATCGAGGTTATTATAGTTTTTAGGAACTAACTGCGACAATTGCCGTAGTAAAAATAAAGTATGAACGAAGAAGAGGTTACTTTGCGCGTTGATGGAATTACGAAATCCTTCGGGGATTTTCGCGCCGTCGACGACCTTTCATTCAGCGTCCGGGCAGGGAGAATTTTCGGCTTTCTTGGGCCGAACGGTGCTGGCAAGACGACGACCATCCGCATGATCGTCGGGATCACGGTTCCGGATTCGGGTTCGATCGAACTCTTCGGCAGACGCATCAACGGCCTTACCCAAGATCATATCGGTTACCTGCCGGAAGAGCGCGGCCTTTATAAAAAGACGAAGATCGTGGATCAGCTTCGGTACTTTGCTGCTCTTAAGAACTTGCCGCAGAAAGAGGCTGACAGGCGGATCGATCGTTGGCTCGACCGAATGCAGCTTTCCGAATGGAAGAATAAGAAGACGACCGATCTGTCAAAGGGCATGCAGCAAAAGGTTCAGTTCATTGCGACGGTTCTGCATGACCCTGATCTGCTAATTCTGGACGAACCGTTTTCGGGCCTCGACCCTGTCAATGTGGAGTTTATGATCAACGTACTCTCGGAGTTTCGCCAGAGCAGCAAGACCGTAATATTCTCGACGCATTTGATGGAAACGGCCGAGCGGCTTTGCCATGATATCTTGCTTGTCAACAAGGGCCGAAAGGTCGTCGCCGGCAGTCTACGGGAGGTGAAAGAGAGCTTCGGCCGCGACCGTCTCGCGATCCGGATCGATGGCGGTTCGCAGGTACTCGATGATTTCCCCGGCATCGAAAGTGTCTTTGAAAAGGCAGACGAAAAGATACTGAATCTTAGACCTGACGCCGATCCGCAAGAGCTTTTGCAGCGGCTTGTCACTGCGGGCGTAAGGGTTACGAAGTTCGAGTATGTCGAGCCGACGCTAAACGACATCTTTATCGAGCAGATCGGAGGTGCAAAATGAGAAAGTTCCTCGCGGTCGTCAAACACGAATATCGAAAGGTCGTCCTCAGATGGTCGTTCCTTATCGGCACACTTCTATTTCCGGTTCTCGGTGCGGGTTTCGCTTTCGTTCCGGCTCTGATCTTTTCGCTCAAAGGCGAACCGACGCGTATCGTCATCGTTGACCAGGCTGGCAAGATCGGGCCGCGGATCCGAGCAAATCTTTCGCCCGAGAAGCTCGCCGAAAAGCAGGCTGAGGCTTTCAAGAACCAGTCGTTCGAACCGACGGTCGGCCCGAAGGATTCGGCCGATTCGCTCAAAGGCCTCTCCGAGGGTTTTGTTTTTGTGCCCTTTGATACGAACGGCAAGACCGATGAGCAGATCCGCTCGGAGCTGAACGCACTTGCCGCCGAAAAGGAGATCGACGCTTACCTTTTGGTGCCGCAGCAGCCGGACGGAAAGTTTGAATTTCTGTCGCGAAAGGCAGGTGATTTTATTGCAACGGGAGCCATCGACGATGCCGTAAATGATGCGGTCCGTGCCGAGCGTTTGACCGCGGCGAACATCAGCGAAAGCACGCTTCGGCAGATAAATCAGAAGGTCGAGATCGATACAAAGGCGATCGATGAGCACGGACGCGAGAAGAATTCCGATGCGTTGCTTGCCGCGTCGTTCGTGATCGGGCTGATGATCTACATTTCGCTTACGATCTATGGCCAGGTCATTCTCGGTGCTGTCGTAGAGGAGAAGGAAACCCGCATCGCAGAGATCCTCTTTTCGAGTGCGAAGCCATTCGAACTGATGCTCGGCAAGCTTGTGGGCGTAGGGCTCGCGGGCCTGACGCAACTTGGCATTTGGGTCACCTCGCTCGCTCTTCTCGTAGGCTTCCTGATGCTGCAGACGGACATCGCGCCATTCCTTGCCGGTGCGCCCCACATCACGCCGTTGATGGTCGTCTATTTTCTGCTCTTCTTCCTGCTTGGGTATTTCCTCTTCGCGTCGATCTTCGCTCTTATCGGTTCGATGGTAACGACCGTGCAGGAAGGCGGGCAGTTCGCATTTCCGCCGATAATGGTAATGCTCATCGGATTCTATTTCAGCTTTGCCGTAATTCGCGATCCAAGTTCGCCGCTCTCCTTCTGGGTGTCGATCGCACCATTCTGGGCACCGATCACGATGCCGGTACGCATCCTCGCCGAGACGCCGCCGTTTTGGCAGATCGCGCTATCAATATCTGTCAATGTACTTGCGATCTGTGGTATGGTTTGGTTATGTGCAAGGGTTTATCGGGTCGGGATGCTGATGTACGGCAAACGTGCAACGCTACCCGAAGTGTGGAAATGGATACGCGAATCTTAACGGAGGCAAATTTATGATCGGACAAATTATTGGTGGTCTTATCGTCGGCGTTATCGCGAGGCTTATTATGCCGGGCAAGGAAGTCTTTCCGGCCGGCATTGTCGGCTGGATACTTACGGCGATCCTCGGCATCGTCGGCGCCGTTATCGGCGGCTTCATCGCAAGGGCACTGTGGGCCGGCGAGAACTATACAGCCGGATGGATAATGTCCATTGTTGGGGCGATCGTACTTCTCGTGATCGTCAGGATGATCTTCGGCACGAAGAACACGATGTCGTAGGTCTGCAGGCTAACGCAGGATTTCGGGTCGGTTTCTCAGTTCGAGGGATCGGCCCTTTGTCTTGTCTGCACTTTGTTCACGCCGCAGCAGCCTCTCAAAGCCCGGAGCACGGCGTGGGCTTCTCGCCATTCTGTATCGGCTTGGAGGTGAGCTCCCAATGGTTCGTTCCGTTCGGGACGGCCTTTACTGCATACGAACCGAGTTGAAGCACCGGGTCAGGGATATCCGGCCTCTTTTCGACGTCCGCTTTTGCCCAGGCAAATCCATCACATTTGTAGAATGTAATGTCGGTCGCTGTCCGTTTTTGAACTTCGAGCAAATGGTAACGAACGGCAAGGTCGAGTTCCGTCTGCGGATGAAAGGTATCGCCAACGCCCGGTATCGTCAGATAGAAGAAGGCGATGCCTACGAGCACGACCAGACCTGCGATCGGCAGAAAGACCTTCAGATAGCCGCGCGAGCTCGAAGATTCGCGGCCCAGCGTCTGGAACAAACGGCTCTTGTCGTTCGGATCCAATGGCGGAGCATCGCCCGCATTGTCTGCTTGGTCCAGTAGTCCCATCGTTGCCACCTAAACCGAGACAATATCACCGTTATCGCATTTTCGGCAACGTCAAGGTCTTTGCGAGTCATTGGTGTGCTAGAATGAGCGAAACACACACCCACTGTGGTTGCTCCGGAGACTGAGAAATGACATCAACTTCATTTCAACGGTACGCTGCGTGCTTTGCCGTGATCATTGCGGCGATGATGCTGATCAGCGCGACCGCCTTGGGACAGAGCCGCGGAAAGGCGAAGCGTGTGAAGGTTGTCAAAGAGCGAGAGCCAAAAGCAGCAATGCGGACTCGCGATTGTTCGGTTGAGAGTGAGCTGACAAGTACCGAGCAGGCGGCGATCCTTGCCGATCACAATAAAGCTCGGATGGCGTTGAAGCTGCCTCCGCTCAAATGGGATTGCGGCCTCGCAAGCATGGCACAGTCATGGGCAAATGCCGGGAAGTTCCGCCATCGCGATGATCCGTCGGTTGGCGAGAATCTTTTCGTTTCGAACAATGCCTCGGAACCGATCAGCACCGTCGTTCCTGATTGGCTTGACGAAAAGCCGAACTACGACGCCAAGAGCGGCGACTGCCTGCCCGACACCGTCTGCACGCACTATTCGCAGATAATGTGGCGTGAGACGACGAGTGTCGGTTGCGGGATCAACCGCCACCTTACCGACAAGTGGCTCGTATTTGTCGTTTGTAACTACTCGCCTGCCGGAAATACGGGCGGACCGGCATACTAGGCGTCGCTTGAGTGAAGGTCGTGGTCGATCGAATCGTCGTCTTCGAGCCAACGCACAGCAGCCTCTTCGGTCTTGAACACGCGGTATGGGGCGTTGCGGTTGCGACTCATCACCTCGCTTAGGTCCATTTTCGCGTTGATCTCGTCAAAAGGATTTACGAATGCGATCTTCTTGTGTCCGAGGAATCGCGTCATATCCAGGATCAGTAGATAATTGTCCGCGTCCGACATCATCATCGGGATCCTGCGGTCGATCAGCACCTTGCCGATATTTTCCTTTGAACAAGCGGCGGCTATCCGCTGAAGATATTCTGTTGCGCTTCGCGGATCGATCTTCTCAGCCGTAACTCGAGCGTAGAGATAATCGCCCCGCGATTCGAGGATAAGCTCGTAGGGACTTGAACCGGAACCCATCTTTTGCGTCAAAAGCCGCGATCCGCGGCCTGCAACTCGTGCGCATAATATCACGCTTTTGCCGTATAAAATACATCTTCCCGAAAAATTCTTGCGAACCACGTAAGTTTTCCGGCCATTGCCGGACTCAGGTTTTCGTTCCGCCCAGCGGGCTTTGCTCGTTTCGCTTCGGGGCCAATGCGTTGACCCTACAAGTTAAACGCAAAGAGCGCAAAGGGAAGACCGCAAAGAACGCAGAGAATTGCACGGGCGAAGTGCTCCTTGCGGTCTTTAGAATTGCCACGGCCCTTGATCCGAAGCGATCGGCTTCGCATAGCCACGCCATTTATGGCGTGGTACCGTTGGCGACGATCGATCGAGCCCGTTCACGGGCTTATGCGATGCGGAAGGGCGTGAACGCCCTCGGTCTATGTTTCGGCGGGTTTACCACGCCGTAAACGACGTGGCTAAGCTAAAACCGCATCTTCAAAAAAGCGGTGGTAAAGAAAAGGCCCCGTCGGGTGACGAGGCCTTTTGTATTTGGGTCGAGCCCTTATTCACGTGTGGGCTACGGACACTGAGGCACGTGAGAGGCGTGCGGTACAGGGTTACATTCCCATGCCCATGCCGCCCATGCCGCCGCCGCCCATGCCGGCCATCGGGTCGCCCTTTTCCTCAGGGATATCGGCGATCATAGCTTCGGTGGTGAGCATAAGGCCTGCGATGGATGCCGCGTTCTGGAGAGCGGTGCGTGTGACCTTTGCGGGGTCGATGACGCCTGCCGAGACGAGGTCTTCGTAAACTTCGGTCGCAGCGTTGAAGCCGAACGAATTCTCGCCGCCTTCGCGAACCTTGCCTACGACGACAGCGCCTTCCTGGCCTGCGTTCGCAGCGATCTGACGAAGAGGTTCTTCGATCGCACGGCGAACGATGTTGATGCCAACGGTCTCGTCCTCATCATCACCGGTCATACCGTCGAGGGCCTTTGACGCACGGACGAGTGCGACGCCGCCGCCGGCGACGATGCCTTCTTCAACGGCCGCACGGGTCGCGTGCATTGCGTCTTCGACACGAGCCTTCTTTTCCTTCATCTCGGTCTCGGTAGCTGCACCGACCTTGATGACGGCGACGCCGCCGACGAGCTTCGCAAGACGCTCCTGGAGCTTCTCACGGTCGTAGTCAGAGGTAGTCTCTTCGATCTGCGTGCGGATCTGCTTGACGCGGCCGTCGATGGCTTCGCCGGTACCGGCACCTTCGACGATGGTCGTGTCTTCCTTGTTGATCGTAACCTTCTTGGCCTTGCCAAGGTCGTCGATCGTGATCGCTTCGAGCTTGATGCCGAGGTCTTCGCTGATGACCTTACCGCCGGTAAGGATCGCGATGTCTTCGAGCATTGCCTTGCGGCGGTCGCCAAAGCCCGGAGCCTTAACAGCAGCGACATTCAACGTGCCGCGGAGCTTGTTGACGACGAGCGTTGCGAGGGCTTCGCCATCGACGTCCTCTGCGATGATCGCGAGCGGACGGCCCATCTTCGCAACCTGCTCGAGGATCGGCAGAAGGTCGCGCATATTCGAGATCTTCTTCTCGTTGATGAGAATGAAGGGCTCGTCGAGGACGGCTTCCATACGATCGGGATCGGTCACGAAATACGGCGAGAGATAGCCGCGGTCGAACTGCATACCTTCGACGACTTCGAGGAGCGTGTCCATCGTCTTCGACTCTTCGACGGTGATGACGCCGTCTTTGCCGACGTTGTCCATCGCCTCAGCGATGATCGTGCCGATGGTCTTGTCGCCGTTGGCCGAAACCGTTCCGACCTGTGCGATAGCGTCGCCGGCGACAGGCTGCGACTGGTTGTGAACTTCTTCGACGATCTTTGCGACGGCCTTGTCGATGCCGCGCTTCAGCGCCATCGGGTTTGCACCGGCTGCAACCGTGCGGACGCCTTCCTTGAAGATCGCCTGTGCGAGAACCGTTGCGGTCGTCGTACCGTCACCGGCAACGTCCGAGGTCTTCGAAGCGACTTCGCGGACCATCTGCGCGCCCATGTTTTCGAGCGTGTCCTTCAATTCGATCTCTTTTGCGACCGTCACACCGTCCTTGGTGATCGTCGGGCTGCCGAATTTCTTGTCGATAACGACGTTGCGGCCTTTCGGGCCAAGCGTAACTTTGACCGCATCTGCGAGTTGGTTGACACCACGCAGAATTGCGGCACGCGATTCTTCACCGTGAATAACTTGTTTTGCCATGATTTCTCCTGTTTAGAGTGCGAGCTTCAGCTCGTTCTTATTCCTGTCAGTTCAATTCTTCCTTAGAAATGAGGACGCGATAGATCGCGCACTCTGAACTTACGCAGCAGCTCCTGCGCGGTTGATGATGCCGAGGATCTCGTCCTCACGCATAATGATGAATTCTTCGCCGTCGAGTTTGATCTCGCTGCCCGAATATTTGCCGAAAAGTACACGGTCGCCCGCCTTGACGTCGAGGGCCTGACGCGTGCCGTCTTCTTTATACTTGCCTGCACCGGCGGCGATAACTTCGCCTTCTTGCGGTTTTTCCTTTGCGGTGTCGGGGATGAAAAGTCCGCCGGCCGTCTGGTTTACGCTGTCCTCGATGCGCTTGATGATAACGCGATCGTGGAGCGGTGTGATGTTTGTTGCCATAGGTCGTTAACTCCTTCTATCTTAATAATTTAATAAAATAGCTGTCCTGAGCTTCTACAGAGCAAAACTCGAGGTTTTAGCAGTCGTGGCTCAAGAGTGCTAGTATATGAATTCCACCTCGCGGTGTCAACTTGGTGGCGAGATATTTAGAAAACTTGATAATGGTATTGTCAAGATTATGATCCTTTCCGAAATTAACATTTACCCGATCAAATCCCTTCGCGGGATCTCCCTTCAAACTGCGGAGATCGATGACCGCGGCCTTAAAAACGACCGACGCTGGATGCTGGTTGATGAGAACGACAGCTTCGTTACGCAGCGTGTTTTGCCGCGGATGTCTTTGATCGACGTTGCGATCGATGCTCGCGGTCTGATGGTGAGTTGCGACGGCTTCGGCTCTCAAATGTTCGAACTCGAACCGGAAGGCGCGGTTTCGCGGCCGGTGACGGTCTTTTCGAGCACAGTTCCGGGTGAATTCTACGGCGACGCGATCAACGAATGGTTCAGCGACGTTTTGGGTAGGCGTCTCCGGCTTGTGCGTATGCCTGCGAGTTCGCGAAGGGAAGTGAGCGAAAAATATCGCCTCAGAGACAGCGATATCGTGAGTTTCGCGGACGGATATCCTTTCTTGCTGATAGGCGAGGCATCGCTTACGGACCTCAACGCGCAGCTTGCCGAGCCCGTCGGGATGAAACGCTTTCGGCCGAATTTTGTTGTAAAGGGAAGCGAGCCTTACGAAGAAGACCGTTGGAGGCAGTTTCGGATCGGTGCGAATACGTTTTACGGCGTGAAGCTAAAAGGCCGATGCGTCGTTACGACGATCGATCCCGCTACGGGTACGGTCGCCGGCAAAGATCCGCTGCTTACTCTTTCCAAATACCGCGGCGGCGTACTGGACGGAAAACGCGGTGCATTCTTCGGGCAAAATCTGATCGCAGAGGCTGCGGCGGGTACTGTCAGCGTCGGCGATAGTGTTGAGGTCGATATCTATCACGATCCGCCGGTCGAGATGGACCGAAAGTAGGCGCGGAAATCCTTATTCCCGTGCGACGATGGAAGATCGGCGATCCAGTCGTTAACTACAAAGCCTTGCCTGTGAGTATGTAATAGGCGTCGAGGTATCGCTGGCTTGTGGCTTCGGCGATCTCGGGCGGCAGAGGCGGTGCGGGCGGAGTTTTGTCCCAGTCGAGGGTTTCGAGATACTCGCGGACGAACTGCTTGTCGAACGAAGGCTGAGCGTGCCCGGCCTCGTATTTTCCGGCATCCCAAAATCTTGATGAATCGGGCGTCAAGATCTCATCAATGAGCAGAATATTGCCCTCTGCGTCAATACCGAACTCGAACTTTGTGTCGGCGATGATAATGCCTTTCTCGAGTGCGTATTCAGCGGCCGCGATGTAGAGTTTTTTCGATGCGGCCTTTAGTGTTGCGGCCGTTTCCGCCCCGACGGCGGCTTTGAATTCGAGTCCAGTGATATTCTCGTCATGGCCGGCGGCGGCTTTGGTCGCAGGTGTAAAGATCGGTTCGAGAAGGCGATCGCATTGCATAAGGCCTTTCGGCAGGCTGTGTCCCGAAACGCTTCCGGTTGCCTTGTAATCCTTCCAGCCAGAGCCTTCGAGGTAGCCGCGAACTACGCACTCAAATGGGATCACCTCGGTCCTCCGCACCAAGCTGCAGCGACCGGCGAGTTTCGGGTCGCTGGCGATCGGCTCCGGCATCTCTGCCGTGTCGGCAGTGATCAGATGGTTCGGGACAATGTTGGCGAACTTCTTGAACCAAAAGGCAGAGAGTTGTGTTAGAACCGCGCCTTTCTTTTCGATCGGCGTCGGCAGAACACAGTCAAATGCTGAGAGACGGTCGGTGGCGACAAGAAGCAGGCGCTCCTCATCGACCTCGTATACATCTCGGACCTTGCCTCGATGGACCAATTTTAAGCCTGGGATCTCGCTGGTTGAGAGTGTTGCGGTTGCGGTCATATCCGAACAAACCAATATTATGCTCTCTTTAACTCTAAACGCAAAGTCACGAAAAAAGCTCTGGAATTCTCACGAGGTTATACATCTATTAACACGGTTGAAGATTTTTGATGACAAACAGGAAGATATAGTGCATAATAAAAAACGGCCCCAAAACGATGATTTTGGGGAGTCCCCACTAGGGCGCGCTACCTTCACACCCCTTTTTGAACTGACAGTTTGCTTCGCTAATTGGAACCTTCTTCCCGCATTTTTGAGATGACCAATTCTTCTATTATTAAAAAGTTACTTCCAGCTTTAACTGCCGGCTGTATGCTTGCCGGCAACGTATTTGCATTTCAAGCAGCAAAGCCCGCACCGGCGGCCGACGAAGGCGGCGGTCTTTGGACCTGGATCAGCTATTTGCTGCTTGCGGCTGGCCTTATCGGACTCTCATATTTTCTGTGGCAGCGCAGTAAACAAGCTCAGCCCGACGGCGAGCAAACTGATGTAGAGGACGGACAGCCCTGGACGGCGGCCCATCACGACGTCGATGGCGATGAAGAGATCGCTTGGTTCAGAGGATCCAAGAAGCCGAAAAAACAGAAAAAGGTCGTCGGCCCGAAAGCCGAAAGGCGTAGTGGGGATGACCGTCGGGCAAAAACACGGCCGAGCAGGGCGAGCAAACCCCGGCCGTCTCTTGCCAGCGTTGATACGCTAACGGCGGCGCGAGCTTATCAGGAGAAGCTCCGCAAATATCAATATTCTCAGCTCCCTGTACATTCTTTTATTCAGATCACAGAAGCAAGGCCTTTCGACAAGCTTCCGGTCGGGTACGATCCGGACCTGCTCAGTGCTGTCGATCAGGCGCATGATGAAAATGAAGAAGAAGAGGCATTTCGCGAGCTGGCAGTAAAGATCCTCGCGAAATTCAAAACCCGAAACGCGGTCGAAGGACTCTCGCAAATGGCACTTTACGACCTTTCGGCCAACATTCGCTCAAAGGCCGTTACGGCGCTTGCCGAATTCGACCACGAATCTGTCTTTGAGACGATACTGCTTGCTTGTGCCGACCCGACCCGCGAGGTTCGGGCGGCGGCCGCACGCGGCCTTTTCCGACTTAGTTTCGACCGAGCGGAAGCATGGAAGCGCATCATCAATACTGACGATAAGTTCCGGATCAGCATGGCGGCCAAGGCTGCGATCGAATCCGATATTCTGCGGAAGTCGATAGATCGTTTGATCCATCAGGATATGAAGATCGCGTACGAGACATTTGCTCTTGTCGCTCTTGTTCTTAAGGCCGGCGAAGTTCAGCCGATAATCGATGTTTTCAAGGCAACAAAGGACGATCGCGTCCGGCTTGCACTTATTCACGTCGCTGCGGTCGTTGCCGAACCGGATTCCATCGAGGCGTTCAAAGCGCTCGGTGAAGAGTGCTATTCGGACGAGATAAAGGAAAGGCTCAAGGATCTTGAGGAGATCGGCGAGGCCGTCGCTGCGTAGCTCGACGACGACGGATAGGGACCAAAAGGCCGCTTTTTCGATCAACGAATGGGCGGCTTTTTTGCGCCTGTCGTTTGTTGTATGATGAAAGTGTGCAATTTCGTCTCATTTCTGAAAATACGCCCAAAGGCGACCAGCCTGCGGCTATCGAGCAGCTTGTCGAGAATCTCGACAACGGTGTAAAGGATCAGGTCTTGCTGGGCATTACGGGCAGCGGCAAGACGTTCACGATCGCCAACGTGATCGAACGCGTACAAAGGCCGACGCTCGTGCTCGCTCATAATAAGACGCTGGCCGCGCAGCTTTACCAGGAGTTCAAAACCTTTTTTCCGGAGAACTCGGTAGAATACTTCGTCTCCTACTACGACTATTACCAACCGGAAGCATACGTGCCGGATGCCGACCTGTACATCGAGAAGGAAGCAACGATCAACGACGAGATCGACCGGCTTCGTTTGAGTGCGACGCGGTCGCTGTTCGAGCGGCACGATGTGATCGTTGTTGCTTCCGTGTCGTGTATCTACGGGCTTGGCGACCCTGATGCTTATTACGGGATGTTGATGTTCGTTGAGCCGGGAATGCGGATCAAGCGGGACGAGTTTCTGCAGCGGCTCGTTGAACTGCAATACGAACGAACGAATATCGACTTCGAACGCGGGACCTTCAGGGTTCGCGGCGACATCATTGAGCTGTATCCGAGCTATCAGGACGAGGCATATCGGATCGAGTTTTGGGGTGATGAGGTCGATTCGGTTTCAACGATCGATCCGCTGCTTGGCGAGGTGCTCGTAAAACATGAGAATCGCGTTCCGATATATCCGAAGACACACTTCGTGATGTCGAAAAAGACGATCAAACACGCCGTGCAGACCATACGTGCGGAGCTTGACGAGCACGAGAAATTTCTCGTCGAAGAAGGAAAGATCGTCGAGGCTCAACGGCTGCATCAGCGAACGATGTACGACCTCGAGATGATCAAGGAGATGGGATTTTGCCGCGGAATTGAGAATTATTCCCGGCATCTGACCGGCAAAAAACCGGGAGAGCCGCCGCCGACGTTGCTTGATTACCTTCCGAAGGACGCGATGATCGTCATCGACGAATCGCACCAGACCGTGCCGCAGCTTGGGGCGATGTATAAAGGCGACCAGTCCCGAAAAGGAACGCTCGTCGAGTACGGTTTTCGACTCCCGAGCGCGAAGGACAACAGGCCTTTGAACTTTGATGAGTTTGAGGAGCGGCGTGGCCAGACGATCTTTGTTTCCGCAACGCCGGGCGACTTTGAGCTCGCGCAGACCGAGGGCGAGGTTATCGAGCAGATCATTCGTCCGACCGGCCTGCTCGATCCTATCGTCGAGGTGCGGCCGGTGAAAGGGCAGATCGACGATCTTTTGGAAGAATGCCGCCAGCGTGCCGAACGCAACGAACGCGTGCTCGTTACAACGCTCACAAAGCGAATGGCCGAGAATTTGAGCGAATATTTTGCAGAGGTCGGCGTGAAGGTCGCTTATCTGCACAGCGATATTCACACACTCGAACGTATCAAGATATTGCGAGATCTCCGCCGTGGCGAATTCGATGTCCTTGTCGGCATCAACCTCCTGCGCGAGGGCCTCGACTTGCCGGAGGTTTCGCTCGTCGCAATCCTTGATGCGGACAAAGAAGGTTTCTTGAGGAGTGAACGCTCGCTTATTCAGACGATGGGCCGTGCCGCCCGAAACGCTGAAGGCAAAGCGATACTCTACGCCGACAAGATCACTGACTCGATGCGGAATGCGATGGATGAAACAGCCCGCCGCCGCGAGATCCAGCAAGCATTCAACGCTGAGAACGGCATCACACCAAAGACGATCATCAAGCCCGTAGAAGCGACGCTTGTAACGGCTTACGAGGCTGATTATTTCAAAGTGCCGCTCGAGATCGACAAGTTTGAAGAGTATTCGCCGAAACAGCTTAGGGAAACGATCGGCCAGCTCGAGGTCGATATGCGGGCCGCCGCAAAGGATATGAAATTCGAACAGGCCGCCGAGATCCGCGACCGGCTGAAGTATTTGCGCGAGCGGGAGTTAGAATATAGATAAAACGATCATGAAATCGGATGCGATAAAACTCTTTCAAGGGGCTCGGGTTCGAACCGCTTGGGATGAAGAGAAGGAAAAGTGGTATTTCTCCATCGTTGATGCGGTTGCGGTTTTGACGGGCAGTGTTGATCCAAACGCATATTGGCGCAAGCTGAAGGAGCGCTTGAAGAAGGAAGGTAATGAAACCGTGACAAAATGTCACGGTTTGAAAATGCTTGCGGCGGACGGGAAAATGCGGCTTACCGATGTTGCAGACACGGAGCAACTGTTTCGCCTTATTCAGTCCATACCGTCGCCAAAAGCCGAGCCGTTCAAGTTGTGGCTTGCTCAAGTCGGACGCGAGCGTATCGATGAGATCGACGATCCCGAAAAAGGCATCGACCGCTTAATGGAAGCCTATCTGAAGAAAGGCTATACCAAAGAGTGGATAAATCAGCGATTAAAAAGCATCGAAGTTAGAAAGGAATTGACCGACGAATGGGATGAACGGGGCGTTAAGAAAGGTCAGGAATATGCGATCCTGACCGATGTGATCACAAAAGGCTGGTCGGGGCTGACCACGCGCGAGTACAAAAAGCTAAAGGGTCTGAAAACCGAGAACCTCCGGGATAATATGACGAATCTCGAATTGGTTCTGAACATGCTAGCCGAGGCGACGACAACGGAGATCTCGAAAAAGAAAAAACCAAAAGGATTGAGACAAAATCAACTTGTTGCTGCCGAAGGCGGACAGATCGCCGGAAATACCCGAAAAGAAATTGAAGAAAAAACCGGCAGAAAGGTTGTAACTTCAGAAAATCTCAAACACCTTCCGACAAAAATACGCTCGAAGAAGATCGAATAGCGGTTTGGCCGCATAACGTGGGTGGGTGATCTGCCCATGGTTCGGAGTTGTGTTTCCCGTTATGAAGTAGGCCGCGTCTTCGTTAGAATTTACAAGAGAAATCCGCCAGATTCATTATGCACGCCAAGACGCAAACCGAGGATCTCCAGAACTACCTGACCGATGCGAGCAATATGCCCGGCGGCTCGGCCGAGAGGCTTTTCGTGCCGGAAACGAGCGAGCAGGTCGCCGAGATCTTGCGTGAGGCGAATGCGAATGGCACACCCGTGACCGTCTCCGGAGCACGAACCGGAACGGTCGGCGGTGCGATCCCGTTCGGCGGGACGGTCGTATCCCTCGAAAAGCTGAATGCCATTGCGATTGACCCGGAGAATCGAACCGCTACGGTTGGTCCCGGAGTTGTTCTTGGTGATTTTCAGAAAGAGGTCGAGCGGGTCGGGCGTTTCTATCCGCCTGATCCGACGGAATGGAGCTGCCAGATCGGAGGCACCGTTGCGACGAATGCTTCGGGTGCGAGGAGCTTCAAGTACGGTGCTACGCGGGAATACGTGCGGGGACTTCGTATCGCCCTTGCGGACGGCGACTTTCTTTCGATCCGGCGAGGTGAAGCGATCGCGGTTGATTCAGTGCTGCGTGTCGTAACAGAGAATGGCCGTGCGATCGATATACGAGTTCCGACATACCAACGGCCGAATGTCAGGAAGAATGTCAGCGGCTATTTCAACTCTGACAATTTGGACGCGATCGACCTTTTTATCGGAAGCGAAGGCACACTCGGTGTCGTTGTTGAGGCGACATTGTCGCTGCTTGAAAAACCGAAAGGGTTCTTTAGCGGCATCGTCTTTTTTGAAAAGGCGAAAGATCTGCTTGCGTTTGTCGATGAGGCACGAGAACGTTCGCGGACGCCGGGCTCCGATATTGAAGCGGTGCTTCTCGAATATTTTGATGCGAATTCGCTTGCGTTCATCGGGGAGAAATTCCCCGAGACCCCTTCGGGAATGGCCGGCGCGATTTTCTTTGAACAGGAAACGACGTCCGAGAATGAGGACGCACTCCTTTCGGCGTGGAATGAGCTGCTCGAAAAGCATAACGCCGCACAGGATGCATCGTGGTTTACGACCAACGAGCAGGATCTTGCGAAGATGCGCGAGTTTCGCCATTCGCTGCCGGTTTCGGTAAATGAGCGTGTCGTAAAGAATAAGCAGAAAAAGATCGGCACGGATATGGCCGTGCCGGATGATAAGTTCGAGGGATTTCTGAGGTTTTATAAAGAAACTCTTGACGCGAGCGGAATCGAATACGTGATCTTCGGACATATTGGCGACGCTCATCTTCACGCAAATCTCCTTCCAAAAACAGAAGACGAGGCGACGCGTTCGCGGCATATTTACGGACGATGCATTGCACAGGCGATAATGCTTGGCGGATGTGTCTCTGCTGAGCACGGCATCGGAAAGTTGAAGCGGAAATACCTCGCCGCGATGATGGGCGAGCGTTATTTGAATGAAATGGCCGAGGTGAAGCGTGCCCTCGATCCGCGAGGGATACTCGGCCGCGGGAATATGTTCGGTGAAGGATTTTTGACCGCATAACGTTTCAAGAAGAGGCCTTATGATCAAAGCGATTCTGATGGATTTTAACGGCGTGATCATCGATGATGAGCCGATACAAATGCGTGCATATCAGTCCGTGCTAAAGGAGCGCGGTGTCGATCTCACGGAAGAGGATTACTACGATTCGCTCGGTATGGACGACAAGACGTTCGTCCGTGCGGCGTTCGAGCGGGTCGCAAAAACCGTTTCGGATGATGAATGCGCGGAGATCGTCTCGGCGAAGACGGCTGTGTGGCGTCGTGAGGTTTCGGAGAAGCTTCCGCTCTTTGATGGCATCGAGGGTTTTATCGAGAAGATGGCGCGAGTTTACACGCTCGGCATCGTTAGCATGGCGAACCTGAGCGAGATCGAGCACGTTCTTGAAACGGCCAATCTGAGGCGATATTTCTCAACGATCGTGTCTGCTGCAGATGTCTCGAAATGCAAACCTGATCCTGAATGTTACGATCTCGGATTTCGAATGATCGACGCCGTGCGGACATCTGCTGGCCATTTGCCGATGACGCGCGAGGAGTGCGTCGTGATCGAGGACAGCCCGCCGGGAGTTGCCGCGGCGGTCAAAGCGGACCTTCAGGCGTTGGGTGTGACGAATACTGTTCCTGCGGACAAGATGCGTGCCGCGGGAGCCAGAGCAACTTCGAACGACCTTCGTGATTGGTTTCCGGAATCGATCCGTCTCGTTTTTGCTACCGAGTAGAATATGAGTTCAACCTTTATCTCTCGCGACGATGCCGAGCGTGATCTGCTGGCGGCGGCGGCATTCATCGGCGAACGCATTCATACCGCCGACGGCCAGGCGGAATCGATGTCGGCCGTCGTCCCGCTATACTTGTCGCGAGGCGAGGTCGATCTGGCTGCGGAATTGGCGAACACGGTCGATGACCCATTCACGCGCGACAAATTGATCGCTTCGGTCGCACAAAAATGTGTCGAAACGGACGATAACGAATATGCTCTTCAGCTTGTTGACGCGATCGAGGATGACGGCATGCGTCTGCTCGCCCTTGAGCGGTTCGGCATGGCGAAGGCGGCGTCGGGCGATCTTGAACTTGCGCGCGACATCGCGTCGCAAATGACCCAGCCCGATTTTGTTGATGCCGCGATCGCCTCCGCGGAAGCAGAGAACGGAAGCGTTGAGGACGCAAAAACGGCAGTCGGCGCGGTCGAATTCTCATCTGCTCGGATCCAAGCGTATCAGCAGATCGCCGCGAAATGGATCGAACAGAAGCGTGCGGATGATGCGGTTTCGCTGCTTGAGGCAAGCGTCGATGCAGCCGACGAGGTCGAGCATCCGGAAGAGCAAGTGCGTGGCGTTTGCGAGACGGGAAATCTGTTTATTGCCGCCGAGCGGCGTGACCTCGCAGTCAAGACTTTTCAGAAAGCTCACGATTTTGCGGCGAAGATCGAAAGCTCGCACAAAGATTTTTATCTGGGCAGTTCTGCACTCGGCCTGCTTCAGTCGGGCAGCAATGACCTTGCAGAAAAGGCTCTAGGCGAGATAACGGACAAGACGCAGTTTGCCGGAACGCTGCTCGCTTTTGCACGCCATCTTTCTAATACAGGCCATGCCGATGACGCTCTGAACGATCTTGAAGAGGCGTTCGAGATATTGGAAGGCCAACAGGAAAAGGAGACGCGCGACAGTCGTGCGCGTAACTCGATCTGGACGGCGATCGCCGTGCAGTTCGCGGGATTCGGCTATGCAGATCGCGGGATCGAGACCGCGAAGAGGAATATCGACGAACGCGAAGCCGCAAAGGGAATCAGCGAGATCGCCCAGATACTTGCCACAACGGGCAATGTCGAAAAGGCCCGTGAAACCGCGTTGCTGCAGGAAGAAGCTTACGACCAGGCCGAGACACTTATCTCGATCGTCGATACGTTGGCATTGAAGGGCGAGACTTCAAAGGTTCCGGAGGTCCTTGACGAAGCCGAGACGATAACCGACACTGTGCCGCAGATCTCGGCAAAGGCTGATTTGCTGATCGAGGTCGCGAAGAGGCACAACGACCTTGGTGAGACCGCCATCGCGACCACGACCGCCGAAAAAGCGATCACTGCGATAGTTGAAATTCGAGACGAAAGCCGACGGGTAACGTCGCTCGCAAACTTGAGCTCTGCCGTTACCGATCTTTCGACTCTCTCGGAATCGGCCCGAAACGGACTCATTCACCTGATCGCGGCAGCGGAAGTGTAAGGCTAAAGGTCAGCAGCCACCAGATCCTCGAAATTGTCGCGCCGCCGAATGAGCGTTGGGTTACCGTCGGCCTTTATCAGCACAACAGCGGGAAGAAACCGTGCGTTGTATTGTGAGGCTTGCGATAGCGAGTACGCACCGCAATTCAAGAGCGCGAGAATTTCGCCCGGCTGGATATTCGAAGGGAGTTTGCGGAACTCGGGCAGGCGATCTTCACCCTCGATATCAAAATAGACATCACCACCGTCGCACAAAGGCCCTGCGACCTTATACAGCGTATCGTGAGCGGCATTAGCACGCTCTGCGGAGATCAATTCGTAGTACCACTTGTAGGTTTCCATCGAGAGCAGAATGTTGAATCCTGCATCGGTAAGAAGCCAGCGGTCTTCGCCTCGCTCCGCGTTCGGGCGTGACTTTACATTTCGAACTGTGGTCAAGCAAATTCCCGTGTCTGCGATGATGCTACGGCCCGGTTCGAGAAGAAGCGTAAGCCCGTCGAGAAGATGCTCCGCACCTGCCGTCTCTGCAGCGCGCCGAACGGCTTCCCACGCAGGACGGATCGCATCGGCAGGTTCGTAAACCGCGGCGAGCATAGCGCGCTGCTTCGGGTCAAGGTCGGCCATCTCACCGTCGAGATATCTTACGGGGAAGCCGCCTCCCAAATTAATATGCTGAAGCTTCTGCCCCGTTTCACTGAACACGCGGACCAAGCTTGAAAAGAGCGTTTCAAATGCCGCCGTATAAACCGTCGGGTCGGGATTTTGCGAGCCGATATGCAGATGAACGCCGCAGATATTTATGTGCGGAGAATCGGCGTGTGCTGCAACTGCCGCGTAAGCCTCGTCGGGCATCATTCCGAACTTCGAAGTAAGAAGCGCGGTCTGCAGCCCAGAGTGCGTATCGGACTCGATCTCCGGGACGAGACGCAAGCTTGCGTTCGCACATTTTCCTAGGCGTTTTGCAGCTTGCTCGATAAGGGACAATTCGAAAAGAGAATCGACCTGGATCGCGTAAATATCATTCTCGATCGCGAGCTCGATCTCCCAGGCTTCCTTGCTCGTCCCGTTAAAGGTGATCTGATCTCCGGTAAATCCGGCCTTTAAGGCCTTCCAGAGTTCGCCGCCGGAATTTACCTCGATATCACATTGCGCATCTTTTACTGCGCGCAAAATACCGAGCGTGGACATTGCCTTTGCGGCGTAACAAAGTTTTAGGGGACAGCCGATGACATCCTCGACCCGATTGAGGCGGTCGATGTTATGACGGATACGCTTCTCGCTAAAGACGAAAAGCGGTGACCCGAATTGGCGCGCCAACTCAACGACATCGGTGCCGTCGATCGTTAAATGGCCATTTCTAGTTTCGAGAAATCCCTCGATCTGCCAGCTCATCGGGCAGATACCTGGATGCCCGTGCCCCGAGGATAGAGGCCCGGAAGTGATATCGGCAGGCGGCCGGTTATCGGCTGAAGGCCGAGGATCGAGCGTGCGGACGCGCGCTGCAGGCTGGACATATCGCCGTAAGCAACAACGTAAGTTTTCATTTCGGGAAAGCTGCCAAGTACATAAGGATTTCCAAAGCTGATGCCGACAACCTGCTTGCCGCTTGCGAGAAGCTCGCGAATGATCGCTGCACCGTTCTCGGGCACTCCGACGCTATTCTTCGCACCGGAGCGGACCCGTCCGTAAAGCCCGACGACAATGATATCAGCATCAAGGGCAGCGAGACGAGCGGCCGCCGTCTGTTCGGCGAGTGAATTCTCCTGAAGATAATACGGCGAAAATTTCGCTCCGCTTGATCGAAGGGTCGAGACGAAAGAGCCCATCGTTTCAGGTCCATCGAATCCGTTCGAAAGCCCGAGAACAACGATCTTCTTCGAGCGGTCGAGCGGCAACGCCTTTGCATCGTTGCGGACAAGCGTGATGGCCTTTGTTGCCACTTCGTCCGAGAGCGCGAGGGATTCCGGGCCCGAAATGATCTCGTCCATCGCATCTATATTCGTGATCTTGTTGTCAAAAAGGCCGACAGCAAATTTCCATGCAAGAATTCGCCGAACCGAATCATCAAGCCGCTCCTGTGTGATGCGTCCGCTCCTAACTGCGGCGAGAATTCCGGCGATCATCGCGTCCGGATCGGAAGGTTTTTCGAGCAGGTCGGAGCCGGCAAGAAAAGCTCGAACACCGGCCTCGCCCTGTTCAAAATATAACGTCAATCCGCTCATCGACATTGCGTCGGTTACGATAAGGCCCTTAAAGCCCATATCGTTTCTCAAGAGATCTGTCTGTACCTTTTTCGATAGCGTTGCAGGAATGTACGCTTTTTGATCGACGATCTCGGCCCCGGCTTCGGCATCGCCGCCGCGATAATTTTTGAGCGGAGTTACAACTTCGTTGTCGATCTGCGGGAGTGCGATGTGCGCGATCATAACGGATGCGACGCCGTCTTTGACCGCTGCACGAAACGGTACGAGTTCCGTCTTTTCGAGCGAAGCGAGCGAGTGATCGATGATCGGCAAGCCGCGATGCGAATCGACCGCGGTGTCGCCGTGTCCGGGAAAATGTTTCGCCGTGGCGATAGCCTTTTCGCTCTGAACGCCGTCGATAAACGCCGTGCCGAAGCGTGCAACGTCCTGCGGATCTTCGCCGAAGCTTCGGACGTTTATTACCGGATTCGCCGCGTTATTGTTTACGTCGAGCACAGGCGCGTAAACGTGCTGAAAGCCCATCGCACGAGCTTCACGGCCCGTGATCACGCCGATCCGCCGTGCGTAATCGGGTTCACCGGTCGCGGCCACGGCCATCGCCCACGGAAAATTCACCGCGTCGGCAAAACGCATCCCAACGCCGGTCTCAGCGTCCAATGCCATCAGCAGGGGGAGCTTTGCTTCCGCCTGCATTCGGTTGATCAGGATCGAGGTTTCGTAGATCGGAGCACCAAAAAAGATGATGCCGCCGATCTTGTTGTCGACGACCTGGCGTTTTAGCTCCTTATAATAGGCGCTGTCGCGGTTCGCAAATCGGGCATTCACGCCGATCTGTATCAGCTGGCCGACCTTCTCCTCGACCGACATCTTCTTGAGAAGCTTCTCCGCTTTTTTCCAGTCTTTTGCTGCCGGTGCGAACTTGTTCGGCGACGGCTTCGCCTGGACGCCCGCAGCAAAAAGAGCTCCATTCAAAAGAAAAGCTAAAACAAGGACGGAGCTAACTAATGACTTCATCATTTGATCGTTGTGTAAAAATAATTGACGCGAGCCAGGCGACGATGAGCGTGACGAGGCTGCCGATAAATGCGTACCAGGTCCACGCGATCTTCGTCGCGAGCAGAATATAGACCATTACGCAGATGCTTGCGATCATGCCGAAAAGGGCATGAACCTCCTTCGCACGCTTGATAAGCGTCCCGACGAGAAATACGCCGAGAATCGGACCGTTTATCAACGAGGCGACGGAGAGAGCAAGGGCCAAAGCCGATTCTCCTGAACTCATAAAACCAACCGCGATCACGATCTGCACAATTCCAACGATAACCGTCAGCCAGCCGGCTATCTTAACGATCTTTCGATCGCTCGCTTCTGGGGCGAAGGGTTTGTATAGATCGTTCACCGCGGTTGCCGCAATTGAGTTTAGCGAAGAGGACAATGCAGCGGCAAAGATCGCGGCAACGACGAGTCCTGACAAGCCCGCGGGCATATGTTCCGTAATGAAATTCGGGAAGACCTGATCGCCTTTTAGGAATGGGAAAGTTGCGGCAATGCCCGAACCTGCAACTCCGGCCTGCACGTATTCCGCGGCCTTATACGGTGCGTAGAACGCGAAGAGCAGAACGCCGATGAACAGGAAACCGATAAACTGTCCGAGCACGACGAGTCCGGACGAGAGCAAGGCTGCCGCTGCCGAAAATGGCTTGCTCGTGCACAGATAACGTTGGACGAGGTATTGGTCAGTTCCGTGTGTTGACATCGTGAGGAAGCAACCGCCCAAAAGCCCTGACCAAAATGTGTAAGTTTTTGTGATGTCCCAGCCGAAGTCAAAAACACTGAATTTGTTGAACTGCTCACCAAGAGCAATGGTTCCCGAAAGCCCTCCGTCGATGTTCTGGATGAGTACGACAGCGGCCGCCGCGGCACCGCCGATATAGATCACGAGCTGCACGACCTCTACCCAAATGACCGCTTCCATTCCGCCGTAGAATGTGAAAACGATCATTACGAGTCCGAGCAGAACGATCGATGCAACGATCACGGTCGCAGGATCCGTATTCGGATAGAACGACGTCCAGACGGCCGCAAGTACGATCGCCGTAAGCAGGAGTCGAATACCGTCAGCAATATTCCGCATTACGACGAAGAGCGCCGATGCGAGCATCTTTACGCGTCGCCCGAACCTGTCGCCGAGGAGTTCATAGACCGTCAGTAGCTCGCCCTTAAAATAGAGCGGAATAAAGAGTAGAGAGATGACGATGCGGCCAAGCAGATAGCCGAAGACGAGTTGCAGGAATTGAAAATTTCCGCCCTTCGCGAACGCAATGCCGGGCACGGAGACGAATGTGATCGTGCTGGTCTCGGTCGCGACGATCGACATCGCGATCGCCCACCAGGGCACACTCCGGTCGCCGACAAAATAATCCTCAGTCGTCTCCTGCTTTCCCGAAAAGAGAACTCCAAAGGCCGTGATGCCGATCAGATAGCCGAAGATGATTACAAGGTCGAGTATTCCCATTGGCCGTATTCGCTAAATGTTTAAATTAAGAGCGTCGCCGATCCGATCGATCGAGATATCGGCGTCGGGATATTGAGCGATCTCTGCCGTGTCGGCGGCATAATGCCCTTGTTTGACGAAGACGGTCGTGATCCGCTCGTGCCACTGCTGTTTGATCGCGGTCAGGATCCGAAGCTTATCGTCAAAAAGGTAATAGTGTTCCGCAGGATAGCGACGCTCGATGTCTGCGAGTTCGTGCTCCTTATGAATGTAGATGAGCACGTTGTTCTCGACTGTCTCGCCAAGGCCAGAACGCTCGATCTTTCGCGGTTGGAAGACAGCGTCACCATCCGTAAGGATCACGACGGGCCCCATCTTTTTGAACTTATCGATAACATCAAGCGAGTTCGGAAAAAGGCGGTTCGCGAACGGATAATTGATCAGATAATTCGACAATGCAAGGACATGCGATTCGTACGGAAACTGTTCACGATAACGCTGCAGTGCCCCGAGATAATCCGCATAGCCGAGTTCGCGACGTAGTTCTTCAAAGATCTTCCAATACGTCGCCGTTCTCTGTTCGCCGACCTCGATCTTTAGAAAATCGCGGAGAGCCGCCGATACGCGATCGTTATCGAGCAGCGTATTATCCACATCAAAGAAAAAAACTTTCTCGTAGGCCATAGGTCAGTGGCTGCTTTCGGTCTCCTTCTTCTCGGCTTCCGGACGGAGCGGAACCGTTATCGTATCTGTCCCCTTCGGCTCGATGGCCGGGTTCGAGACGTATGTCTTGCCGTCAAGCTCGACCTTCAAGATGTCGTTCTTCCAATCGAAGCCAGCAGGTGCGTCATAATAATGATCAGAGCCTTCTTCGCGTTCCGTGAGGTCGGTTCCATTGACCTGAGCCTTCTGAACGCGCTTTGGTACGCGGCCAAACCCACAATTCGCGTGGCCATTGAGTACCTCGGCGGTAACGAGCCAAAAGCGAATTGCAACTTTTTTCGTATCGTCCGGTCTGGCGAACGTCGCCAATAGGCCGCAATCAACATCCTTGCCGATCGCCGCCGCCGCGTTGTTCGTATTCGAAAGAGAACACGAGACAAGCAGAAACTGCGCCGCCGCGACTAAGCACACGAAGAGACGTTTAGTTGTCATCGGCATCCTTCTCCGCATTGGTCAACATTCTAACAGTCCGCTCGATCATGCGGCCATTCGCTGCCAGCGCTTCTTTGGCGTCAGCCACGCTTGCTCCGGTGCGCGCCATCACAATAGCCGTAGATAGATCACCGGCAACGGATAGTAACTCCGTTGCTTTCGTCTCTTCGAGTCCCGTCTCCTCCCGAAGGATCCGCACAGATCGATCGACGAGCTTTGCGTTCGTAGGCTTCACGCCGGTCATACGATTTCCGGTTACGAGACCGAGACGGATCATCGCAACGGTTGAGATCATATTTAGGATCAGTTTCTGCGCCGTGCCCGCTTTCATACGCGTTGAACCGGCGATCGCCTCCGGGCCGACGACCGCGACGATCGGATAGTCGACACTCTGCGTTATGGGCGACCCCGGATTGCACGTGATGCAGGATGTAACGCAGCCGATCGAACGTGCATACTCCACGGCACCGATCGTGTAAGGCGTGCGCCCCGACGCAGCAATTCCGATCACAGTGTCTTTCGCCGTTAAACCGCGCGTTCGGAGTTCTGCCGCACCCGCGTCGCGGTCATCCTCGCTCGCTTCGGTCGCCTTGTAAAGCGCGTCGATGCCGCCCGCGATAACGCCTTGGACAAGTTCTCGCTCGACGCCGAAAGTCGGCGGAAGCTCGCTTGCATCCAGAACACCGAGACGGCCGCTCGTGCCGGTTCCGACATAGAAAAGGCGTCCGCCATTCTCAAGGCGCGACGCGACCTGATCGACAACCGTGGCGATCTCCGGCAGAACCTTCTCCACCGCGAATGCGACCTGCTTATCCTCGTTGTTGATCAACACAAGCGCATCGAGCGTCGAGACTTTATCGATATCGCGTGTCGCGTTGTTTTCAGATTCAGTTATCGAGGTCACGGCTATTTTGTCCGACGCTCCTTTTTCGTCAAAGATGGTCCATCATCGCCCGGCATTGGTTCGACAACATTACCATTCGTTCGAGCGATCTGGCACGCTGCATGTGCCGGCGTGAACTTCGGTTTCGTCAAATATGCCCGCGGTGCCTCCGCGTGGATCAACTCCGTCATCGTGCCGGTGAGAAGATCGCCTGCCAAGAACACACTCCCCACGCACCCCACAGGGAATTTCACATCGTGGAGCTTGAGCTTTCTTATCACGGCCGCGGCCGCATTCCCGAGTTCCGCGCCGGCATCCCGCAGGATCGCGATGGCGACCGGGTCGCCGGCCTTTGCGGTTTCGGTCACTAAGCGGGAAAACCCCGCGATTCGGCTGTTGTCCATCGTCGGTGCATAGATCGCACCGATAAGGTTCTCGACATTTGATGCACGAAAGTATTCGGCGGCCTGCTCGGACAATGCGGTCGCGGGCCCTCGTCCGTCCGAAGCTTTCGCTATGCGATGAAGAGCTTCACCGGCGATTCCGCGTCCGCCGCCTTCGTCGCCTGCGATCGGTCCCCAACCGCCGGCCATTGCCCGCCTTCCGCTTGCATCGACGCCCAGGCATATCGAGCCGGTTCCGGCGATCACAACCAGGCCTGCATTCCCGAGCGTCGTTCCATAAAGAGCGATCTCGGCGTCGGTCGTAACGACTATGCGCTGCACGCGAAAGCGTGCGAGGAAACTCTCGCGTACGCGTTCTCGAATGTCGTGCCTGCGAACTCCGGCCAGCCCAAGCGTCGCCGCAACGATGTCGCCGCGAGAGATATCATGGTCGTCGCAGGCTTTGTCAATCGCGTAAGCGATATTCGAGACGGCGGTCTCAACGCCGACCCGCAACGGATTCGCCGGGCCGCCGGTCGCCTCCGCGACGACTCGCCCCTTGTCGCTCATGATCGCGATCGTGCATTTTGTCCCGCCGCCGTCAACGCCGAGGTAGAATTGGAACGCGCGAGCTTTTGTTTCCTTTTTCATCTTGTTCTCGGCATCAGGTCAGATGCATTTGAGACACGTAAAAAAGCAAATACATTCTTCGCTAGGCTTGACATATAATCAAATTTAAAGGATTTTATGTAGTCAATAAGCAATTCTGATATCGACAAACTACTATGGAGATACGACAGCTAAAGGCGTTTTTGGCGATCGCAGAGGCTAAAACCTTTACGGCGGGAGCACGCCGCGTGAACGTAACGCAGGCGGCGATCTCGATGCAGATCCGCCAACTGGAAGAAGAAGTCGGGATGCCTGTTTTTACGCGAACGCCGCGTCGAGTGATCCTGACCGAGGCGGGCGAGTATCTGCTCGACCGTGCGAGGAAGATCCTGCGTGAGCACGATTCTGCCATTGCCGAGATCGCAGAGGTTGCGGGTGCGGAGCACGGCCGGTTGCGTATCGGCAGTTCGTCGTCGAATTTTGCAGCGAACAAACTTCCGAAGATACTTAGCAAACTGAGACAAAAGTTCCCCCACGCGGATTTGCATGTTACGTCGGGGACGAGCCAGCTCCTCGTTGACAAGATAATGCACGGCGAGGTTGACATCGCATTTGTAAGTTTGCCGGTGGACAATTCCTCGATTATGACGGACCTTCTTTTAAGCGATGAGATCGTCGCGATCGGACATCCGTCGCATCCGCTGGCGAAAGACAGGTACATTTCGGCGGCGGCTCTCGCGGGCGAGAAGCTTATCTTAGGCGAACGCGGCGGAAATACGCGGCGAATGATCGATGATTTCTTTACGGCGGCGAACGTCCGGCCGAATATCATTATGGAGCTTTCGCGGCAGGCGGCGATCAACGAGATGGTCGAGGCGAACATGGGCGTTGGTACCGCCGGTGCAAAAACGATCGCAGACCTCGTCCGTCAAAAGAAGCTCGTTTCCTGGATGATCGAAGGGGCCGAGATAAACTGGGACCTTGGACTTGCGAGGTTGCGGGGCGGATATTACTCGCCGATCGCGAAAGAGTTCGTTGCCCTCTGCAAAGCAAATTTTGCCGAGAAAGAAAAGACTTCAAAACCACGAAAATAGATCGACGGTCCGGATAAGTTGAATGAGAATTTCTACGCGAAAAGGTTTTGACCACTTGCGACCAGCCTTTGTCTCTTTGTGTATCGCGCTGTTTATTTGTGTTTCTGCGGTTGCATCGTATTCGCAAGGATTGCCGGTTGCGGCTCCGAGCTCGGTCGGAATGGATCCCGCCAAGCTCGCGGAGATCGGACCGGTCGTTGAGCAAGCGATCGCCGATAAGGATCTGCCGGGAGCCGTCGTTCTGATCGGTCACAAAGGCAAGATAGTTTACCGGCAGGCGTTCGGGAATCGTGCGCTCGTTCCTTCTGTCGAGAAGATGACGGTTGATACGATCTTCGACCTTGCAAGCCTGACAAAGGTTGTTGCGACCACGACGTCCATTATGAAGCTCGTCGAGGACGGTAAGCTTCGGTTGAATGACACCGTTGGTAAATATTTTCCCGAGATCCAGGACACGCGGGCAAAGAACGTCACGATCCGGGAGCTGCTGACCCACACGTCGGGATACGCTCCTGATTTCGACTTGAAGGAGAAATGGAGCGGACGCTCAGGAATGCTGCAGGCTCTCTATAAAGAGAAATTGCGCGATTTACGAGGCACGCAGTTCGTATATTCGGATATCAATTTCGAAATCCTCGGAGCTCTCGTTCAGCTTCTTTCGGGAAAGACGTTGGATGAGTTTGCGGAAAACAATTTTCGCACTCTTGGGATGAATACGACGTTTTTCATTAACTTTCGGCCGCCGGAAGCGGAGGCTAATGCGGTCTTTGCCCAAGATGAACTCTCGCCGGCCATCCGTGAGCGGATCGCCCCGACCGAGAATGTTCGCGGCCAGCAAAGCTATCTTGGCTCGAAGTTCGAGGGAGACGCCAAGACCGGCGATCGCGTCCTTCGCGGGGAAGTGCACGATCCGACGGCGTACAGAATGGGCGGCGTTGCCGGCCATGCAGGATTGTTTTCTACCGCAGATGACCTTGCGCGATTCTGCCAGATGCTCTTGAATGGCGGCACTTTGAATGGAAAGCGGATTCTTTCTGCGCCAACGGTCGCGAGGATGACGGCACCGAACGTTGTTTCAAACACGGGAGAAACACGCGGACTTGGCTGGGATATCAATACGCAGTTCTCGTCGAATCGCGGCGAGCTATTTCCGCTCGGGTCATTCGGCCACACAGGTTTTACAGGCACAAGTATTTGGATCGATCGGGTCTCGCAGACTTTTGTGATCTTCCTTTCGAATCGAGTTCATCCGAACGGAAAGGGAAATGTGACGCCGTTACGCGCAAAAGTGGCGACCCTTGCAGCGGCTGCGATCCAAGATACGCCGATCGAGCGAGTTCGTGCCGCCGAGGCAGAGTATGACGCGCAAGTGGCTGCCCAACTCCCGATCTTTAATAGAAACGCTGAAGTGACAAAGGCGTTCAGTAAGCTCGAGATCGTTCCAAGCCAGCTCATTCAGCCGCCGCCGGCAAAGGCCGTGCTCAATGGGATCGACGTTCTGGAGCGTGATGGATTCATGCAACTGGCGGGACTGCGGGTCGGTCTCGTCACCAATCAAACCGGCCGTAACCTTAATGGCAAGCCCACGATCGACGTTCTGAACGAAGCGAAGAACCTGAAACTGGTCGCTCTCTTCTCACCCGAACACGGTATTCGCGGCGAACTCGATCAGGAAAATATTAAAGACTCGGTCGACACTAAAACAGGCCTGCCGGTGTATTCCCTTTATGGCGAGACTCGTCGGCCAAAGCCTGAACAGCTTAAAGATCTCGACGCGATCGTTTACGACATTCAGGATATCGGTACGCGGTTCTACACCTACACCGCGACTCTTCGAAACGTTATGGAAGAGGCCGCGAAAGCCGGAAAGCCGATATATGTTCTTGATCGTCCGAATCCGATAAATGGCGTTGACGTTGAAGGCCCGATCGCGGATGAAGACAAGCTGTCTTTTATTGCGGCTCATACTGTTCCGGTTCGCTATGGAATGACGATCGGTGAGTTTGCGACGATGATGAATGTCGAGCGGAAGATCGGTGCCGATCTCAAGGTGATCAAGATGGACGGCTGGACGCGTTCGATGTGGTTCGACCGAACCGGACAGACTTGGGTGAATCCTTCGCCGAATATGCGTTCGCTCAATGAGGCAACGCTTTATCCTGGTATCGGCCTTCTCGAAACAACAAATGTTAGCGTCGGCCGCGGAACGGACACACCTTTCGAGGTCGTTGGTGCTCCGTGGATCGACGGGCGTGCCTTGGCCAAAGAATTGAACGCGAAAGGCTTAGCCGGTGTTCGATTCGTACCCATAAGATTCACGCCGAATGCTTCGGTCTTCAAGGGTGAGATGTGCGGCGGCGTGAATATTGTCGTCATTGACCGAGCATCATTCAACTCGGTACAAACGGGTCTGACAGTTGCCGTTGCCTTGAGAAAACTGTATCCGAACGACTGGCAGATCGATAGATTCGGCCGCCTTCTTGTTAACGTAAAAACGCTTGAAGCATTGAAGCAAGGAGCGAGTGTAGACTCGCTGGAGACGTCGGCAAAGTCCGAGACGGATGAATTTTTACGGCGAAGAGTGCCTTATTTGCTTTACAAATGAAACACTTTAGAGTTATAACTCTTTAGTTTCTCATTTTCGCATTGGCAATTTGTTGAGCTTTTGGGATCTCTCGCATGGTGAGAGAAACCTGCTTTTCACTGTAATTGATACGATAACGAAAATTTGAGCAAACCCAAGAAGGCTTAACTGTTGCTTATGGGTTGATGCTCTGGAGATGACCGCATTCACACAAACTGAGGGTAGAAAAATATGACTAAGAGAGCATTGATTTCGGGCCTTTTTACTGCGATCGGCATTCTGTGCCTCAGCGGAATAATTGCAGCCCAGGAGATCACCGGGTCGATCGTGGGATCGGTCTCTGACAGCAATGGGGCCGCGGTTCCGAACGCGACGGTGACCGTAACTCTTCCATCTCAGGGCGACCGCGTCGTACGAACTGTTACGACAACGAGCGCCGGAAACTTTTCAATACCGAATCTGCCTGTCGCGGTTTACCGCGTAAGGGTAGAGGCGCCGAATTTCAAAAAGGTCGTAAACAATGACGTCAAGGTGGACGTCGGTCAGCGGCGTCAGCTGGACGTTACGCTCTCGGCCGGGCAGATAGATGAGGTTGTTACCGTTGATGCCGAAAATGTCGTGATCGAATCAACGACGCCGACGGCCGGCACGACGATCAGCGGCAATCAGGTTCGCGAACTTTCGATCAACAATCGAAACTTCGTCCAGCTTGTAACGCTCGCTCCCGGCGTTTCATCGAATCTTTCCGATCAGGTTTACGTCGGAACGACGAACCCGGACGGCCAGGCGAATATTGTTCAGATCTCGGTCAACGGTGCTCGCAGCAGCCAAAATACCTTTACGGTTGACGGTGCGGATATCACGGACCGTGGTTCGAATTTGACGATCCAGGCCTATCCGAGCGTTGATGCGATCGGCGAATTCAAGGTGCTTCGCTCGCTCTATCCGGCTGAATCCGGTCGAAGCGGCGGCGGCCAGGTCAACGTCGTTACTCGAAGCGGTACGGACCAGTTCCACGGTTCGCTCTTCGAGTTCGTGCGTAATGAGAAGTTCAATGCGAGCTCATACCTGAACAACAGGACGCATCCGCTCGGACGGGATAGCGAAGGCAAGGCGATCCGTCCGCCGTTCCGTTATAACAACTATGGATTTACGATCGGCGGCCCGATCTACTTCCTCCGTTTTGGTAATGCCAAGCCTGGTGACTCGGTTTTCTCGAAGATGCCGAGGACCTATTTCTTCTTCTCAGAAGAGCAAAGAAAGGATCGGCGTTTCCCGACATTGAGCTCAACGGTGCCTACGGCGGGTATGAAGAGCGGCGTCTTTGCATATCCCATCTGCTTGTCGGGTACGATCTCGGGTTCGACACGAACTTGTACTCAGATCCTTCCGGCAGGAACGCCGTTTTCAACAATGGCAGCCATCAATCCCGTGTCGGCTGCGTACCTGACGAGCATCATCAACTCGATCCCGTCGCCGAACAACGGCACGTACGGCTTGCTCTCGCCGGCCTCGGGTGTTTTTGATTTCCGACAAGAGATCGTAAAGGTCGATACGGCGTTCACGAATAACTGGACGGCGTACTATCGCTACCAGAGGGATAAGATCCCGACGATCGATCCGAACTCGCTCTTTAATGGCGGTTCGGGTATTCCCGGGGTCTCAACCTCAAGGACCGATTCGCCCGGCCGTGCTCATACGCTTGCGACCACATGGGTCGTCAATCCGAACTTCATTCTCGATGCCAGATACACCTATTCCTACGGTGCGATCTTGAGCAAAACGATCGGCACGCTCGCAAAAGAGAATAGTCCGAGCATTAGCATCCCGATGCCTTTCCCGAATAATGATGAGCGTGTCGCCCATATTACGGGAGCAGGCATCAGCAATCTACAGGCTTTCGGTGCCTATGACAACTTCTCGGATAAACACGAGATGTCGGGTAGCGCGACTTGGATCGTGAGCAACCATACAATGAAGTTTGGTGTAGCTTACTCGAGATACCGCAAAGTGGAGAATGCCCTTGGCGGTTCCAATCAAGGTGTATTCAGTTCATTCAGCAATACGACCGCCGCAAGTCCGACCCGCGGAACTGTCTGCGTGAACGGAGCCGGGGCTGGTATTACCTGCTCTGGTAACCAAGCTATCGAACAAGCTTTCGCGAATTTCCTTCTTGGAACGAACGCCGGGTTCACGCAATCGAAATTCGACCTCAAGGCGGATTTCAGACAGCAGAATTGGGAAGCATACGCTCAGGATGAATTCAAGATCCGACGTAACGTAACGCTTTATTTTGGCGTTCGCTACTCGTTCTTTGGCTCACCTTGGGATAAGAACGGACACCTTTCAAACTTTGTGCCCGAGCTTTGGGATCCGGCACAGGCACCGCTTGTTACAGGTGCTGGAAATCGCGTTGCGGGTACCGGCAACTATTGCAACGGTATCATCGTCAATGCGCAGAATTACCAGACGGGCCCGGCCTCGTACAACTGTTCGCCAATTAGTTCTCCCTGGGGCAAGTACATAGTGAACGCACCTAAGCGGAACTTTGCTCCGCGATTCGGTATCGCTTGGGATCCGTTCGGAGATGGCAAGAATGTTATCCGTACGGGCTACGGCATCTACCACGAGCAGACGCTCGTCGGAACGTTCGAACAGCTCCTGGGTGCAAACCCGCCTTATCAAGAAACGATCACGGTCTCGGGCGTAGATATCAGCAATCCTGTTCCTGGCTCGGCAGCGGTCGTTGCAAGTGCAAGCCCGCCCGGATTGATCCGTGGTATTCAAACGGATTACAAGACGCCGTATATGCAGCATTGGTCGCTGGATTACCAACGGCAGATCGATAAGAGCACGGTCTTCTCTATCGGGTATTACGGTTCGATCGGTACGAACTTGATCGGTATCCTGGATATCAATAACCTGAAACCCGGCTATGCTTATTCGCAGATGTGTGCGACGGGAGCATCAACGACGCCGACCGTGCCTTGTCAGGGTACAGACGGCGTCACGGGACTTCCGATCCCGTTCACATCGTCCGGCTCCGAGCTGATCCTTGACCAGATCCGCCCATTCCGTGGCTGGAGAGG
>JABARP010000006.1 GCA_019186825.1 Pyrinomonadaceae bacterium | reverse complement strand
TCGACGCCTTGGCATCATTGAAAGACAACGTCGCCCTTGTATCGGTCGATTCACTCGAACGGCTCTCGCAGTATTGGAATGATATTCATTCGGGGCGAAAGCTTGATGCGATCGTCGATGCCGTTTTTGGCACGGGCCTTAACCGGCCGGTTGAAGAACCATATCTTTCTTTTCTTGAACTCGCCCAAAATTATGCATCAGCGGTTCCTTCGGTCCCCATCTTTGCCGTGGACATTCCGTCCGGCATGAATTCTGATGGTGGCGAACCGCACGAATGTCCGCTCAAAGCCGACTTCACGGTCACCTTTACCGCCGCAAAACCGGCACTCGTGCTGTCGCCGACGTATCGAGCCTGCGGCGAAGTGATCCCGGCAAATATTGGCTCGGCACCCGCGGTCGTGAACTCGATCGAGCCTCGGTTTTTCGTCGCGGAAAAAGCGGATGCCTCGGCGTGGTTGAAGCTCACAGGATTTTCCAGCGACTCATACAAAAACAAACGTGGACACACGCTCGTGATCGCCGGTTCTGAGAGCTATTCGGGGGCCGCGGTCCTCGCCGGCAATGCAGCGATGCGTTCGGGCGTCGGGCTTGTTACGGTCGTAACGCCACGATCATCGAAGGACGCGACGGCTTCGCGAATACTACCGGAAGTAATGGTCCGTGGCGTCGCGGAAACCGAAGGCGGAGCGGTTGCGGAAAAAGCGTTCGACGAGATCGCCGACCTTCTAGAAAAGGCAGATTCGATCGCGATGGGAAGCGGCCTTTCGCAAAATGAAAGTACTAAGAAGTTTGTTGAAACGATCATCGCAGTTCGCCGTCAACCGATGATCCTTGACGCAGACGCGTTGAACTTGCTTTCGCCATTCTCAGCAAAACGGTCTAGCGATGAAGGGTATGATCATGCCTTGATCCTGACGCCGCACGAGGGCGAGTTTTTGCGGCTGCTAGGTACCGAGGAAAAAGCCGCGATAAAGGACCGTGTCGCGGCCGTGCGTGAGTTTGCGACGAAGCACAACCGCATTCTTGTCCTTAAAGGCGAACGCGTGCTGAGCGGTGCACCGGACGGACGCGTAGTTGTAAATCCGACGGGAAACTCCGGTCTCGGGAAGGCAGGAAACGGCGACACTCTGACCGGTATTCTCGCGGGCTTTGCAGCTCAGGCCCCAAAGATGAATACCGACATTTTCGAGACGGTCGTTGCCGCCGTTTATGTGGCAGGAATGGCGGGTGACATCGCCGAGCAAAGATTTGGAAAGCGCGTAATGACCGCGTCGGACGTACGCGAATGCTTGACGGACGCCTTCGCAAGCCTTTCTACCGCCGAATGAGACATTCTGACCCTATGACCGATGAGACCATCTGCAGCACGCCCGAAGAGACCTTCGACCTCGGCACGCAGCTGAGCAGCGAACTTCGCACGGGCGACGTCATCCTGCTTTCCGGTGAGCTTGGCGCTGGAAAAACGCTGCTGACAAAAGGCATTCTGCACGGGCTTGGTTACGATGTTGACGAAGTTACGAGCCCAAGCTTTACGCTCGTAAATCTTTACAAAGTCGAAGATCTGAACATCTATCACATCGATCTTTGGCGGCTCGATGGCAAGGCCGATGCGGCCGCGGGCGTCGGGCTCGATGAGATACTCGATGATCCGAAAGCCATCGCTATCATCGAATGGCCCGATAGGCTTGCTTCCATTCCAAAGGCAAAACGCCTGATCAGGATCTCGATCACGGGCGATGGCGAAGATGCCCGCGAGGTGCGGATCGAATTTCCGGACGAGCTCTGAACCTAGAACAGTTGACAGCTCAAAAACGCGCTTCCATCACGCCGCCGACGTCCTTACCGTGCTTCATCGTTAGGCCCGGATATGTGCTGGATTCGATCGCGACGTCTTCGACCCGCAGCAGCTTTTCTGCCGCAAGGATGTCTTCCGTTGAGCCTTCGATCTCCATAAAGCAGCCGAACGGAAGCTCGTCGAGCACGACCTCACAACCTGCGAGACGCCACGCCTTCCGCCGTTTCTCGTAAACAAGCGAGAGCCGAAAGCCCAGCTTTTGAATGATCTCCTCGCACGCCTGGGCATCGCCGATCTCGATCTCGATCTCGACCCGCTTCTTGACGCCGCCTTCGAATCCGGCATTCTCCTTGTACGTCAGGAATGCGGGCGCATCAGTCTTGCGAACTCGAAGCACAGCGTTCCGCTCATCGAGAACGCCGCCGCGATAGAGCAGATTCTCCTCGTGCCGCTCGTACAAAAACTCGCCGCCCTCGGCGACGATCCGCTCGATCAATCCGACTGCTTGTTCTCCGCTCAGACGATACTTTTTCTCGATTTCGATCGGCATGCGTTTGCACCGTTGATAGTAGGGGAACGAAACCTTCCTTAGCAAACTTGACGCGGCCGCCGATAATCCATAATACTTGAAAAAAAGGTCAGGTTTATGTCCGCCTTAGGAGAAAATATGCCATATCCAGAGATCATGATCCACGGAATGCGTGCCGAGCTTGCAAACCTCGGGATCGAAGAAACAAAGACGAGCGAGGCCGTCGAAGCGGCCGTTAAAAATACCGACGGAACGCTGATGGTCGTCGTAAACTCCGTTTGCGGCTGCGCAGCCGGTGGTGTTCGCCCCGGTATTGCGATGGCGTACCAGAACGCAACCACAAAACCGAGCCGTGCGATCACGGTCTTCGCCGGTGCAGACATTGACGCGACCGAGACCGCGCGCGAATACTTCACGGGCTATGCGTCGTCATCGCCTTCGATCGCGTTTCTTAAGAACGGCAAGTTGGTAAAGATGTTCGAACGCCGCGACCTCGAAGGCCGTCCGCCGCAGATGATCGGCCAGCAGCTCGCCGCCGCGTTTGAAGAGTACTGCACCAAGGACGAAGCCGCCGCCGGATAGAGACATCCGCGCACTTCGGGTCCTTCCGCCGCGTTTGGTGAAGGGTTCTCAATGTTCACGCTAAGCCACGGCCTTTCGGCTGTGGCTTACGTTTTGCACAGGGACTGCCGATTCGTAAGAGAATATCTATTGCTGATGGCCGGGAAAGGCGTTAGAATAACTTGTCCGACGACGTATTCCGAAGAAAACCTTCAATGTCTATCAGCCAACGCCAACACATTCGATTCTCGCTGGATATTCCGGCGACTATCATCACCAAATACGGCGAACGGCAGCAGACTCGCTTACAGCAGATCAGCATCGGCGGTTGTTTTACCGGCTGGGAAGAGAATATCTACGTCGGCGACGAATTCCGTATGGAGATCGAGCTGCCGAACGGCAACTACCTCCCGCTTTGGTGCAAGGCACTTTACCGCTTTGACGACACAGGCCTTGGCGTTCGATTCCTGAATCTATCGCAATTCGAACGGGAATTGATCTCGTCGATCATCACGCATCGCCTCGACGAAGAAGGCGTTCCGGTCCAGGTCGATCCTTTCCACACACCTCCATCCTTTTTGAACGAACATCCGAACCCGCGGGTTACGGATATCCGTGCAAAAGCGGACAGCATTCTCGACAAGATAATGGCTCCGGAGCTCTAGCTCCCCGCAACGACGCTCAATTCGCCTTCGACGCAGGTGCGGCCTGCTTCGGGCGGATGCCGGTGTATTGCGCCGAGGCGACCTTCCACGCGCCGTTCTCACGCCGGCAAACGAGCATCACGCGAAGGTCGCGCGGCGGTACAGCCTTGCCGTCAACGGTCATCGAAAGGGTTTCTTTTACGATCACGATCGCCGACTTGCCGTTTACGCGGATCGAATATTCGCTAAAGCTCAGATTCCCCGGCATCTTGCCGCCCGGAGGTGCCATTTCGGGTTTGTAGAAACCGAGAACCTTGTCCCGCGGGTCGAATTCGCCGAGCGGCGAGATCTCGATATAGTCCTGCGTCAAAATGGCATCGAGCCCTTTCACGTCAAAGGCCATCTGGGCGTCAGCCATTCGCTGAACGAGAGCTTTCAGCTCGACATCACTTTTGCTCTCTGCTTGGCTGAACGCGGTAACCGACAGCATCAAAACCATCGCGGATAAAAAAAGAAGGCGCGTTTTCATCAACAAATTTCTCCTGTATTGCATCGAGAGATACGACCCGCCGTTCTGATTAGTTCCGCAAGAGAAGATAGGGAAAAGAAGGAGAAAACGGTCAGAACAATTCGTCCAACGCCTCGTCGAGGTTCTTGACACCGACGATGCGGATGCCGAGGAGCTTTTCGAGGCCTTTCCGGTTTGATTCGGGAATGATGAGCTTCTTAAAGCCAAGCGTCTGTGCTTCGCGTGCGCGGGCTTGCGCCTGAAGTACGCCGCGAACTTCGCCGGTCAATCCAACTTCACCAAAGACGGCCGTCTCCGGCGGGATCACGATGTTGCGATAGCTCGATGCGATCGCGGCGACCACGCCGAGGTCTGCCGCGGGCTCGTCAACTTCAAATCCGCCCGCAACATTTACAAAGACGTCGTCCGCCGCAAGCTGCATCCCAAGACGTTTTTCCATAACGGCGATCAGCAGCGACGTGCGATTGTGATCGAAACCTTGTGTCATACGGCGTCCGGAGCCGAATTTTGTACTGCTTGCAAGCGCCTGTATCTCGACGAGCATTGGTCGCGTACCTTCCATACAGACGGTTACGACCGAGCCGGTCGCATTCTCTGGACGCTCCTGAAGGAAAAGCTCCGACGGATTGCCGACGGCGATCAGTCCCGTACCGGTCATCTCGAAAACGCCGATCTCATTTGCGGCACCGAATCGATTTTTCGTCGCGCGTATGATGCGATGATTGTGATGGCGATCGCCTTCGAAATAGATGACGGTGTCAACGATGTGTTCAAGCGTCTTTGGTCCGGCAATGGAACCTTCTTTCGTAACGTGCCCCGTTAGAAAGACCGGTGTGCCCGTCTGCTTTGCGAACATCATCAGTTGCGACGCGACATCACGCACTTGCGAAACGCTGCCCGGCGCCGATTCGATCGACGGGTTAAAAACCGTCTGTATCGAATCAACGATCACAACTTGCGGACGCATCTTCGCAACCTCGTCCATCAACAGCGTGAGATTCGTCTCCGGCATTATGAAAAGTCCGTCGGCCGCAAGCCCAAGCCTTGTGCCACGCAGCTTGATCTGCCGCTCGCTCTCTTCGCCGGAAACATATAGAACCGAAATGCCGCGAGCCACGAGCTGTTCTGCCATTTGGAGAACAAGTGTCGATTTGCCGATACCGGGAGCTCCGCCGATCAGAACGAGCGAGCCCGCAACAATTCCGCCGCCAAGCACGCGATCGAATTCCTCGATACCCGACGTGGTTCGTTCGTCCTCATCCGAAGCGATCGCTCCGTACGCGTATGCTTCGGCCGGACGATAATTCATCACAGAGCCAGAGTGTTTGTTCGCCGATGCCGCGCGAAAACGCTCTTCGGCAAAGGTGTTCCATTCGCCGCAATCCGTGCATTGCCCAAGCCATTTGCGGGCCTGTGCACCGCAATTCTGACAGACAAAAATTGTTGCTGGCTGCTTTGCCATCTTACTTCTGAGCGGACGCGGCGGCTCCCTTCTTGAAGAGCAAATACTCCTGTATGAAATCGTCGATCTCGCCATCGAGAACCGAATCGACATCCGACGTTTCGTGTTTGGTGCGAGTGTCTTTAACAAGCCGATACGGATGAAGGACATAGTTGCGGATCTGCGAGCCGAACGAGATGTCCATCTTGCCCGCCTCAAGTTCGGCAGCACCTTCCCTTCGCTTTTCGAGTTCAAGCTCGTAGAGTTTCGAGCGAAGAACCTGCATCGCCACGGCACGATTCTGTATCTGCGAACGTTGATTCTGGCAGGTTACGACGATGCCGGTCGGAATATGCGTGATCCTAACCGCAGAATCCGTCGTGTTCACATGCTGGCCGCCCGCACCTGTCGAACGATATGTATCGACGCGAAGGTCTTTGTCCTCAATGTTCACCTCGATATTCTCATCGATCTCCGGTGAGACGAACATCGAGGCAAATGACGTTTCGCGGCTGCCGCCCGAATTGAATGGTGAGATGCGAACAAGCCGATGCACGCCGGCCTCTGCCGCGAGAAGGCCGTATGCGTAATCGCCTTCGATACGGAATGTCGCGGATTTAATGCCCGCTTCGCTCCCCGGCTGTTCGTCTAGGATATCGATCTTAAATCCTTTGCGTTCGGCCCAACGCAGGTACATCCTCAAGAGCATCTGCGCGAAATCCTGTGCGTCCGTTCCGCCGGCTCCAGCTTGAAGCGAGCAGATCGCGTTATTTGCGTCCGTTTCGCCTGCGAGCAGAGATTCGACCTCGGCGGCAGCAACCTCGCCGTCGAGCTTTGCGATAAGCTCTTCGAGTTCCGTCGCTGAAGCCTCGTCTGATTCCGCAAACTCAAAGAGAACCTCAGCATCGGAGACCGCCGTCTCGAACGCCTTATGTCGTTCGAGAGCTTTCTCGATCCGCGAACGCTGTTGAACGACCTTCTGGGCCGCTTCGGGATCGTCCCAAAAGCCGGGCTCAGCGATCTTTTTTTCGAGGGCGTCTAATTCGGTTTGTTTTTGAGGCGCGTCAAAGAAACCTCCCAAGTTGGGCAACTTTCTCTTTGATCTCTTCGTGTTTTGCGTGCAGGTCAGCTAATTCCATCAAGCTATTCTACCCAAATCCGCATCCTCTGCCTACACCGCATCGCAGAACGCCGTGCGTTACTGTCTGCCTGTCGCGACGATCCTCAGGTCGTCAATATTGTCGCCCACGTTGACGGTACGCGGCGTAAACCAATACCTTTTGCTCGCGACGGCCAGGACATAGGTTTCGCCGGCCGGAACTTCTTTAAAACTAAAATAGCCGAATGGCGAGGTTCTTGCCCGTCGGATCTCACCGCTCGCGGATGTCAGCGTAACGACCGCACCGCTCACGCCGCTTCCAAAAGTATCGAGAACCTGACCGGAGACCGTCGCATTCGCCGCAGTCACCGCCGTCGTTATCTGAAAGTTGTCGATTCCGGCAAGAGCGTCGCTGCTAACGTCGTCTGCGTCGAACCATCTGATGTACAGATATTGGCCGGGATCCCAACCGATCCCCTGAAGCTGCTGCGTCTTTGTGCCAATGACGAAAAGCGGGTTGATCTGAGCCTGCGACCCCGGCGAACCGATACCGCTAGATGGCGTCGTAAAACTAAGAACATCTGGCTCTTCTTCAAATTCGCCCGGAACGTGCCATGTCCCGGCAAGGTCGTTGAACGTACCGTCTCCCGTCGCACCTTCCGTGGTATCTGGCGGTACGGTGCTAACACGCCATTTTACCGGATAGCTATTAGGAGGCCCCGAACTCGATGGATTTCGTGCGACCACCGCGTCATACGTAACGCTGACGGTGACTATCGAATTCGGCGTATCGTTCCTTAGCACGACGCCAAAATATCCGAAACTTGAGTTCGATGCCAATGAACCGAACGCACGGTTTCGCGTTGTCTGATCGTCGTAAATGGAGTAGAAGGCGCCAGTACCGTTGCTGCCCTTATTTCGTCCCCATCTCGGGGGGCCACTCGAGTGGTCGGCCGTCGCATAGACGTACCATCCAGTTATACCACCGCCGTCTGCAAACCCTGCCAACTCGTACATTGTTCGCGTTATTAGATTTTGATTCGTATTTGAGGTGCCCGTAAACGACTGAAAGTTCTGTGTGTACGAGCCGGTAAATCCGATAGCTGCGGCAGGGCGTTGGGTTTGTCGGGTCTGTCGTTGCTGGGCGAAGGCGGCGATAAGAAAGCACAAGATCAGCGACGCCGTTATAAAACAGCGCGTGGGAAGTTTGTTGGGATCCACAAGTTAGCTCCTCTTAAGTTTGTAGCTTTAGCTTACCAGAAATGAAAAGAATATCTACCTTTCACTGATCGGCAGAAAACGCAAAGGCCGCAAAGTGAGGCCCGCAGAGGACGCAAAGGGGATGGATCCCGCGGCAGCGTCTTTGTGAACTTTGCGAAATTCCTTTGCGTTCTTTGCGTTTGAATCAACGTGAAGAGTGCAGAGGGCAATAGCGTGGATTCGATGAGCAGAAAACGCAAAGGGAGGCCCGCGAAGGACGCAAAGGGGATGGATCTCGCGGCGAAATTCATTCCGGAGCGGCTGTTTTGCGGGTGCGTTCGGAGAGCAGGGCGATGGCGATAGCGGCGATGAATGCACCGGCGGCGGCGATGGTCACGCCGTAGAACGCGACGGTGTAATCGCCTCCATGAAGGTCGGCGAGATAGCCGGTGATCTTACCGCCGATGGTTGCGCCGATGACCTCGATGAGCGTGATGGTGCCAAGGATGCGTCCCGCGTCGGCACGGCCGAAGAGTTCGGCGGCGAGCCGCTGGATCAGGACGAATGTTCCGCCGTAACCCAACGCGAAAGGCAAGAGAAAGAGAAGCGCCGTTGTCGCGGTCAGGTAAAAAAGCACCAGCGAGGCCGCAAAGAGCAGGAACGTGCAGAACGTCATTACGCGCATGGGACCGAGCCTGTCGCTTGCGAACCCTGCAAGGAACTTGCCGCCGATGCTGATCGCAAAGAGTGCAGATTGGGCGAATGCAGCGGTTTCGGCGGATACACCGATCTTCGGAGTTTGCAGGTAGAGAATGAGCTGCTGGCTCGTTGCGAAGATCGGGTAGAAGACGAGTGCCGAACACGTCGCGAGTGCCCAGAAGAGCGGCGAGCGAAGTGCCTTAGACCACGAAGCGCCTTCGAGGACGGCAGCGTTCTCCACGTTGTCTTTTCCTGAAACAGGCTCGCGGACAAAGAAGAGGACCGCGGGCAGCAGGACGAGCCAGACGAGTCCGCTCAAGCCGAGCATCGCGAGCCGCCATCCGTAATGTGCGATCAGCGGCGACGCGATCAAAGGGATGAGTGCCCCGCCAAGACTTGTCCCGACTAGCGTGATGCCAAGTGCCGTGCCGCGGCCTTTCTCGAACCAGCGTGAAACAAGCACGACGCAAGGTGCGACGCCAATGAAGCCGAGTGATGCTCCCATCAATGCTCGTGCGATGTAGATCGAATTCGCTGTTCCGGCCAGCGAATGGAGAACGAGTCCGCCGCCGAGCAAGAGGCAGCCTGCGATCATCAAATTCTTCAGCGGAAAGCGAAGTGCGAGCCAGCCGCCGATGAGCGAAAAAACGCCCGAGAGCAGGAACGTGATATTCGCAGAATTGGCGATGAAGGTCTCGGCATGTGCGGCAGCGACCGCGCCGCTTGCAACGAATTCCTCACGCAGCGGTTTGTAGAACGGCGGAAGGCCGCCGATCGAGAGGCCGTTGCTGACGGCAAGTGAGAGTGTAGCAACGGCCACTGTGCTCCACGCAGAAAGTTGACGGTTACGCACGCTGTTATTTCCAGGGAGTCGTTATCCGCCCAACGGGATAGACGCCTTGCTTCTGATTGAGAAAATACGGCGTTCTCTCATAGAAGAATTGGAGGCGTGCCCGCGGGCTTTTTGCAAACGTCGGATCCTGGAGTCGCTTATCGAACTCCTCCTTTAGCTTCGGATCCTTTGCAAGCATCTCACGAGCGAGTTTCTCGAGGGCATAGCCGGAACCGAATTCCTTCAGCTCGAAGATCGAGTTAAAGAATCCCCAGAGGACAAATGAATCCGGGCCCGCGGGTTCGAGCAGATGGATCGCAACGTTTGCCGCGACCTGATCCAACGGGACGATGACAGAGCCCGCGATGTATGTACGTTTTTCTGCATATCGGATCGGCTTTGTACGCAGCGTGATCCGATCCTCGAATGACGACGGAGCCCACTTCGGCTCAGTGAGGTGATAGCTTTCGACCTCGATCGTAAGCGGTTTTTGCAAGGTCTGCATCCTCAGGCCCTGCAGCCGTAACACCTCGATAACGTCTTTGTATTGCGGCGGAATTATGTATGCGAGTGGCGGTGCGACGGAATCGACCACGCGGCCCTCGTCGTATTTTTTGATCGTATATTCTTTCGGCGTCGAGCCGTAAACGAGCATCTTGCCGCCGGAGATGTCCGAGTCCTGAATGGAATATTCGACGCCCTTGAATTTCATCTCGATCGCCTTGTCCGTCACGGTGAGGTTCAGCGGATATTGACGGCTTGCGTCGTAGGTCTTGCCGCGTTCGACGGTCTGCGTATCGGCGGCGGTGTTGACGGCAAAAAGGCTCTTCTTAGAATTGCCGATCTCCTCGATGAAGTATCGGAGCGTGTCGTAAGTGCCGCGAACACGAGACTTATACGGTTTATAGACGTGGGTTTCGATGAGCAAGCCGATGCGGTTCCTAAGCGGTGTGTAGCCGGTTGAGAAACGCGGCGTTGCGATGAAGGTCGCAATTCCGCTCGTGATCTCGCGGCCTGCGAACTCGACGTAGTGCGTTACGATGTTGCCTTCCTTCTCGATCTTCGGGACGACGTTCTTATCAAAATGCTCGTCCATCCAGGCCTTGATCGCGGGGTCGATCTCCTGAAAATGCGCGTATTCGTAAGTTACGTTGTATTGAAAGTCCGCGCCGTCCGTAACGTGGCAATCAATGAATACGTCAGGATTCCATTCGTTCCAGAGTTTAAGCCAGCCGCGTGTCTCAGGCGCATCGGCCTTCATATAGTCGCGGTTGAGGTTCAGGTTCGTCGCATTCCCACGAAAGCCCATCTCCGCAGGGCCATTCTGAGCGAAACGCATATACGGATTCGAGTTCTCGTGGCCATCGACGTTGTAGATCACCTGAAAAAGTATAACGACATTGTCGAGTAAATGCGTACGAGTCTTTGTGATCGCGATGTCGCGCAAGAGAGCGAATCCTGCGTCCTTGCCGTCGATCTCGCCGGCGTGGATCCCGGCCTGGACGAGCACGACAGCCTTGCCTTGTTCCTTTGCAAGCTGAGGCGAGAATGCACCATCTTTTGCGGCGATCAGCAGCGGAAGGTCGCGGCCCTCACCGCTTTTCCCATACGCTGCGTACTTGATCAGCGGTGAAGCGGCGTCGAGTTTCTTTGCGTACGCAACCGCCTGGTCGTAGGTGCCGGTGCGGTCGTAGTTCGTTTTCTCGGCGACGGTCTGCCATTCGAGCGGCACGTTTCCCATATCGCTCTGAGCAGAGCTATTTTGAGCAGCGAACAAAATTCCGATGGCAAGCATGACGAGCGTCATGCCGAAACGCGTTGAGTTGTTCATAGAATCCAGGAATATACGCAAGGCGAAGATATTTTGTTTTCGAGAAAAATAGAAATTTCTTCGGCTATCGGGCGAAGTAATCACGCAGTTCGATTCCGTCGAGGTTTCGCTCGTCGGCGATCGGCGTTCCTAGTGTCGTCTGGAGCGGCACGACGCCCGCCCATACCGGAAGCGAATAATCCTCTTCGTCGTCCTTCGGCGGGCCGACGCGTATCTTTGCGGACGCCTCGTCGATCGGAAGACGAAGCACGGTCGTGCCTTTCAATTCCTTTTCGGAAGGCGGCCGAACATCTGCCCAGCGGCCGCGAATGATGTGCTCGCTCAGTATCTCGAGAGCCCGCATCTTCTCGTCCCTATCGGTGATCAACTCAGCCTTGCCGTAGATGATTACCGAGCGGTAGTTGAACGAATGATGGAAGGCGGACCGCGCAAGAACGAGGCCGTCAAGGATCGTTACCGTTACGCAGACATCGATGCCGTTCGAGAGGTCGCGGAGCATTCGGCTCGCGGCGGAACCGTGAATGATGAGGTCGTTGCCGTCACGTCCGAATCCCGTCGGGATGACGATCGGGCCGTGTCCCGAATTGAACCCGACGTGGCAAATAAACGCTTCGTCGAGGATCGATTCGATGGTCTCGCGATCGTAACTGCCGCGATCCGGCAGCCGTTTTACACGAACTCGAGGCGTCACAGGCTGAGCTTTTGGTGTTTCAGTCATTATATTATTTTGCATCCATCCAATTGTCGCCGACACCGACCTCGACAATGAGTGGGACGTCGAGTTTCGCGGCGGTTTCCATCTCGCGTTTGATGATCGCGGATGCTTGCTCGATCTCGTTGACAGGTGCTTCGAAAAGAAGTTCGTCGTGCACCTGCATTATCATTTTTGTCTCGAGTTTTTCATTGCGAAGCGCTTTATCGACGTTGATCATCGCGATCTTCACGATGTCGCTCGCCGTGCCCTGGATCGGCATATTGATCGCCTCTCGTTCTTGTCTTGCACGAACGGTGAAGTTGCGATCGTTGATCGACGGAAAGTATCGGCGGCGGCCAAAAAGCGACTTTACGAAGCCGTCTCTTTTCGCCTGCTGAGGTATATCGTCCATATATTTGCGGATCCCTTTGTAGGTCGCAAAATAATCGTCGATCACCTTGCGCGCTTCGGCACGCGAAATACCGACACGCGTCGAAAGCCCGAACGCTTCGACGGCGTACGCGATACCAAAATTCACGATCTTCGCGAGGCGGCGTTTTTCTTTTAGATCCTTCTCGTCGGTAGCGCCGAAAACAAGCCGAGCGGTATTCGCATGAATATCCTCGCCGTCCCGGAAGGCGTTCGTCATTACGGCGTCTTGCGTGATGTGGGCGAGGATGCGCAATTCGAGCTGCGAATAATCCGCAGAGATGAGCTTGTTGCCTTTCTCGGGAATGAACGAGCGGCGGATCTCCTGCCCGAGCGTCGTGCGGACGGGGATATTCTGAAGGTTCGGGTCGGTCGAACTTAGGCGTCCGGTCGCAGCGACGGTCTGGTTCAAACAGCCGTGGATGCGGCCATCGTCGCGGATCAGTTTCGGCAAGGCCTCGGCGTATGTTGCCCGAAGTTTGTCCATCTCGCGGTAGTCGATGATGAGCTGTGCGATCTCGTAAGTTTGTGCAAGCTCGACGAGCACGTCGTGGCTTGTCGAGATCTGGCCGGTCGCGGTCTTCTTGCCGGTCTCGATGTTGAGTTCGGCAAAGACCTCACCGACCTGCTTCGGCGACCCTATGTTGAATTCGCGTCCTGCGATCGCAAAAAGACGGTCGCTCAATGCCTCGAGCTGCTGCTTGATATCAGCGGCGAAACGGATCAACGCGTCGCCATCGACCTTCATCCCGACAAGTTCCATCTCGGCGAGAACGTCGATCGTCGGAAGCTCGATCTCGGCATAGACGCGTTCCTGGTCGTTCGAACGGAGCTTCTCGCGAAGCACCGGCGCAACGCGCGCCGTGATGTCAGCGAGTTCGGCGGTGCGAAATGCGGCTTCGTCAATGCCGTCGGGAATGGAGCGGGCGATGTCCGTGTCGAGATACGCTTGGGCAAGGAAATCGATCGGGTAATTCGTTCGGCCCGGATCGAGAATGTACGCCGCGACCATCACGTCGTCGGTGAGATCGACCGGGCGAATGCCGAGCTTAAGGAGCGCACCGTTGACGCTCTTGGCATCGAACGCGGCCTTCTGCAGGAACTTATTAGTCAGAATGTCGCCGATCGCGACGACCGCTGCATCGCGATCGCCCTCGAACGCTTCGAGGTCGATGTAGAAAGCCTCGCCGTTGCCGAGCCCGATGCCGACGCCGAGCGGTGCGAGCTTTTCGTAGCAGCTTGCGCGTTCGGGTGAATTCGCGTCATTCACCGAATAGCCGAATTCGTCCGTTTCGAAGAGCTTTCGAATGAGCGTGTCGATCTCTGCGTTCGTTTTGATGACAGAGTACGCGGTCTTCACGCCCCTCGGATCGCCGTCGCCGCCTGTGTGCGTAGGGAAGCTATCGAAGAGTCCTGCCGACGCGTCGGAAAATTCGTTGATCAGCGATTTGAATTCGAGCTCGCGGAAGAGTTCATATGCTTTTTCGCGGTCGGGCGGCCGATGAGCGAGCGCATTCAGGTCAAGGTCGATCGGAACTCCGCAATGGATCGTCGCAAGCTCAAGAGACTGCTCGATAAGCTCGCGATTATTCTGCAGGCTCTCACGATATGTTTTATGCGTTACTTCGTCGGCACGGTTCATCGCTTCGCGTGCGGAACCGAATTCGAGCACGAGTTTTAAGGCACCTTTTTCGCCGATGCCGGGAGCACCGGGAATGTTATCGACCGAATCGCCCATCAAGCCGAGAAGGTCGATGATCTTTTCGGGCGGCACGCCGAACTTCTTCGCGACCCATGCTTCGTCGCACCACTCGATCGGCGGCACCGGAACCTTTCGCCGAAGATTCTGTGCGTTCTGCCGCATCGCAACGACATTCGGATCGCGCACGAGTTGGCAAAGGTCCTTGTCGTTCGAGACGATCACGCACTGCATTCCTTTGGCTGCGATCTGTTTGGAGAAAGTGCCGATAATGTCGTCAGCCTCGTAGCCATCGAGCTTTACGACGGGAATGCTGAACGCCTCGCAAACCCTTTCGATGTATGGAAGCTGCGAGACGAGGTCGTCGGGCATCGCCTCGCGATTCGCTTTGTAATCCTCAAAAGAATCGTGACGAAAGGTCGGTGCGAAAGTATCCCAAACGGCCGCGATGTAATCCGGCTTCTCGTCGTTCAGGAGCTTTCGCAGCATATTCGTAAAGACGAAAATCGCCTGCGTTACCTGGCCTTTGCTGTTGCGCAGCGGCTCCTGCTTCATCCCCATCGGGGCAAAGAACGCCCGATAGACGTGGCTCATCGCGTCGATCAGAAATACTCGCTTCATTTCGCGTTAGTTTACCACGCGAAGGCTGTTTGAATTGACAGCCCGCAGCATTGCCTGCTTTGAATCGCGCACGAAAGAATGTTGGAGATATCGGCTGATCGGATAGCCGAGCTTTGCGAAGAAGGCCTTTGGCTTTGAGAAGGCGAAAAGGTCGTACCAAACCTCTTCGGTTTCGGGGTCGAACTCGACGGAGAAGCGCTCTTCGCCCATTTCGACATGGTCTTCGAGCGTGCCGTAGGCAAAGCCGAACCGCCTTTCGGGTTCATCGATGACATAGACGATCCGTGCCGAACTCATCGAGTAGAATCCGAAGTGACTGACGATCATCGCAACTTCGCGACCTTTTTCGATCGGCGTGTCGGAATGGACGAGGTTGACCCAATCAAAGTCGAACATCTTCCACGAGCGGATCGCGTGCTTTGCCTTTTCAAAATCCTCGAACCCGTGGCCGATCATTATGCGATTATGATCGACATTAAATCCCTGCGGAGGTTCGCCCGCCGTGGCCCCGACTTCGGTGTATGAAAAGGTGCTTTTTGCGGCCTTTGCAAGGAAGCCATCGACGGCAGCTTCACCTGGCTTTGCGAAGAGGAACATAAAGGCTGAATCTATAAGATATCTAGGGCCGTCCGCAAGTTTGACAATAAAAACACTCGTCCGCTATTCTAATCGTTCGCCTAAATGGGCGAAAGGCGAGCGTTTTCGCAATGTGTCCGGTTCGTCTAGGGGTTAGGACACCGCCCTTTCACGGCGGCAACACGGGTTCAAATCCCGTACCGGATACCATCTTTTTTGGAAAATACAGCATCACACCTTCGGGTTTTGCACGCGAATTCGCCTGCACTCACGCACTGAGTCGGCGAATTTTTGTTTTTTATGATGAAAAGAATTCTTTCCCGAAGTTTGTTTGCGGCCTTCCTCAGCTTGGTTCTTGCGGCGGCAGTATTTCCGCAGGCGCAAGCGACGGACACCGTAATGGTGTTGCCGTTCGAGAATACGTCGGGGAAGGCGGAATTCAACTGGGTCGGCGAAAGCTTTGCCGCTGCCTTGAGCGAACTCCTTCAGGTGCCGACGCTGAACGTCGTCTCGAACGACGAACGAAAGATCCTTCAGCAGCGGATGCGGATACCGCTCACATCGCTCCCAAGCCTTGCAACGTCGCTAAAACTCGCACGCGAGAAGGGTGCGACGATGCTGATCATGGGAACTTACAACATCGTGCCTGCGCAGGCTGATACGGCGGCCATCATAACCGTTACGGTGAAGATCGTGCGTGTGAACGAAGGCCGTTTTCTTAGCGAATACATCGACGGGAAGCAGGTTACGCGCGACATAAACCTGACCGACGCACTCGGGAACCTTCAGTCGATACAAGGCCAGATCGCGTATCAGATACTTTACCAACGCGACAAATCGCTACCGTATTCGCAGAACGACATCATCTCGTCGGCGAGCAAAGTGCCGGCACGAGCGTTCGAGGCTTACACGAAAGGCCTGCTGACGAATTTGACCGACGCACGCGAGAATTACTTTAAGAACGCGATGCGTCTCTATTCGGAAGATGGCCGCGAGGGCGTCTATTCGGCGGCGGCACTCGAATTGGGCCACCTCTTTCTAGCTGAAAAGAAGTTGAATGAGGCTCAGGACGCGTTCGAGCAGGTGATAAATGGTTACCAGCAGTGCGTTGAACGTGCGAAATCCACAGGGAAGCCCGGCAGATGCAACGGCGATGATTACGCCGAGGCGGCTTTCTACGACGGCTTGATACAGCTTCGTGCAGGGCGTTTCGAGATGGCTCTTGGCATATTGCGGCCTCTTGCCGAGGACCTGAAACTTACGGCGATCTATAACGCAATTGGTGTGATCTCGGTTCAGGGATCGCGCGCCGAGAAGAAAAATCCCGCGAAGGCAGCCGCGATGCTTGCCGAAGGCGTCAGCCTTCTCAAGAAGGCGGCCGAAAGCGAGCCGAACAACGACAACATACGCTTCAACTACGGTGCGGCACTCTTCATCAGCGGCGATATGGCTGAAGCAGTGAAAAGCCTTAAGGCTGCGATCGCCGCAAATGCGAACGATGGTGACGCATACTTCCTGCTTGCAAAGGCGTTGGAGCAGCTCAAGGATCCGCTTGCCGCTTCCGCCGACAATCAGGCGAGACAGAAGCTAACGACGAACAACCGTTATGCTTCGCTCCAAAAGGAATGGGAAAAGTCTAAGACCGTCGATGATATTCCACTTCGTGTAGAACAGCCGTCGAGAAAGGATTTCGTTGCCGTCATCTTAAGCCGTAAGCAGGGAACCACGGTGCAGCCGCAGGTAAACGAGACGGAGGCCCTCTTGGCAAAGGCCCGCACGATGGTCGCTAACGGCCAGGATGAAGAGGCGATGCCGGTGCTGCGTCGTATTCTCGCGAGCGAACCGATGAGTGCGGAGAGCTATCTTCTGCTCGGACGTATACACCTTCGCCGCGGCGATATCGATCAGGCGATCAGCTCGTTCAAGACCTCGATCTTCTGGGACAGCCGCAAGATCGAAGCCCATATCAGCCTGGGCAAGATCTATGTTGAGAAAGGCGATTGCCAACAGGCAAAGACCTATGCCGCTTCGGCAGCCGAGATCGACGAGAACAACGAGGACGTTCTCGCCCTCGAACGGCTCGCCGACAGATGCTCAAAATAATGCTGTTCGGGAGGGCAGCCCGGCTGGTATAATTGGAATTCCCTTGGGCGGTTTTGGGCCTGCTTGAGTTATTTGAAAAAAAATCTGGAACTCTCGGGTATTTGTGGCACGCAACGTGCTTAAGAGAAAAGTGGCTAGCTTGATGCAATCTATCAAGACCCCGCCGCCAACTCTACTCCGAGCGCGGTTTGCCACTGTGCTCTGACACCTTCCGAGCGTTCCTTCAGTTGTCCTACCATACAAGCCCGGTCTCGCCTGAGACCGGGCTTTCTTACTTTTTCAGCCCATTTTTTGCAGAACGCCTGTAATTAAAGGCTTTCGTTCATATTGAATGAAAGCGTGCCACCAACCGAACCGTAGGCGGCAGAGTTTGCCCGGTTCCATTTCAAATTGACAGAATGACGAGCGATCTTCGGGCAGAAGTGACAGCTTCCGTCACAGAAAAGGTGACAATTTGCGTCACCGGCGTTCACGATGCCGCATTTTCATTCATATTGAATCCCCAAATCGGTCACCCGGAACGGCGCGCCAATGGCGAAACTGATAAAATTCTTCTCGTGGTCCTATCTATTTTCAAAGGGGTTCCAAGCCTGCGGAATTGTGCACTCGCCATCGCCTCCGCGTTGATGCTCGTATTGGCGTTTCCCGATAGCAACTGGTGGTGGCTTGCGTGGTTCGCATTTGTGCCGGTCGTGCTCGCCGTTACGGATGAGAGGAGATCGATCGCGGCATTCCATTTGGGTCAACTTTTCGGAACGGCATACTTTTTCGGTACGACCTGGTGGCTAGCATACGCACCGACGCACTACGGTGGTTTTCCGGCCGCTCTTTCATATCTGCTGATCTTTTTCGCCTGTATGATCGTCGGGTTCTTCCCGGCGATATTCGCGGTAATTCTCAATATCGTCTGGCGAAGGTACGGGGCGTGGAGCCTGATCGCAACGCCGTTCATTTGGGTTTGCACCGAATATCTACGCTTCCTGCTTACGGGCAACAACTGGAACGCGATCGGATACTCTCAGGCCTTCGGCCCGCAGAATATTTTGAATGCGGCCTCGGTCGGCGGCGTTTATCTCGTGAGCTTTAACATTGTCGCCTTCAGCACGCTTATCGCCGCGGTGATGAAGTTGGCTGTTACGTCTTCCGATCCATTTGAACGCCGCGTGCCGATGCTTGCGTTCAGCACATATTTCGTCGCTCCGGTCGGCGTTATATACCTTTTGGTCGATCCGGTGCTGAGAGCGTCGTTTCGCGAAAGGCGAAAGCGGTATCTGTCGATCGCCCTCGTGGCGGTTCCCGCAACCGTTGCCGGGCTGATGTTTTTCTTTACGGCCGGAACGACGACCGAAGCGAAGCCCTCGAACGACCTTGCCGCAACGGCTGTCGTCGTCCAGGCAGATGTTCCGATGACCCCGTTGTCAGCGGTCAAGTTAGACCAGCTGCGAAGCCGCCAGATCCAGCTTGCCTCCGAAGGCCTCTCGAAGATCCAGTCGGGCACGCGTTTTGTGATCCTGCCCGAATCGCCGATGAACTATATGTACACGGACGATCGGGAATTCCAGACGTTCATCAACGATTTCGCGCGTCGGAATAACGCATGGGTGCTATTTAATTCCGCGGAACCCGACGATGAATCGACCAGGTATTTCAACTCCGCAGTAATGATCGACCCGAGCGGGAAGAAGGTCGGGCAGTACAACAAGGTCCACCTCGTGCCGTTCGGCGAAGCGATGCCGTTTCCGCTCGACGGAGTTCTGCCGGGCCTGGTGGGAACTTTCGCTTACGGACGCACCTACGACGTTCTTCCGGTCGGTGATGTGAAAGCCGGCATATTGATCTGCTTCGAGTCGAATTTCGGCACACTCTCGCGGCGGTTCGTCGGCGACGGTGCGGACGTGCTTATCGAACTCACGAATGATGGTTACCTCGGCCCGACGCCCGTCTTGAAACAGCATCTTGCGAATGCCGTCTTTCGCGCTGTCGAGACCTCGCGGCCCGTGCTGCGTGCAACGAATGTCGGTGTGACGGGCTACATCGACGAGAGAGGCCAGGTCTCCGACACGCTGCCGGTTTATCAGGAAGGCACACGCATCTGGCCGATACGAAAGACGAACGGAACGATGACGTTCTATGTGCGATTCGGCGATTGGGTCGCGTGGCTCTCGATTTCCGTCGTTCTTGCCTTGCTGCTATACGCGACATTCCGTCGCAGGGTGTGAAACACGCGACATAAGGGCTTGGCGCCGCGTTACAAATACAAGTCGGGTTTTAGGAATTGCCACGGTTTTTAAGCCGTGGATCAAGTGGAGAAGAAAGATCCCTCGCCCGCTGATGCGGGCAGGTTCAGTTAAGGCAATGCTGTCCACGTGCTAACGCACGTGGCAATTCCCTTGCGGACTTTGGGAGGGAATGTCGGAGCCTGCAGGTAGGGTGGGCGCGATGCCGAGCCCTTACTGACGTGCGGGCTACGGACGCGGGCCCTGCATTCAGGCGGATCTTGCAGTAGGGAGATAGTTCTTTGTCGCCGAGCGGCGAAGCAGAGCTTCGCCGCTCGGCGGGAACAATTGAGCTCTTGTGCAACCGATCAACTAGATGACAGGCTTTGCCCCTAAGGCACCAGGACTATCTTGCCGGCGGCCTTTGTTTCGATGACGGTTTTGTGGGCGGCCGGTGCGTCTTCAAGAGTGAATGTGCGGTTGACGATCGGTTTGAGCGAGCCGTCCGAGAGGCCGTTAAAGACGGATTCGCGGATCTCCCGACGGTCCGCCTCGGAGTAGTTAAAAAGCGACATGCCGTAGATGGTTGCATCCTTCGACATTGCGAGCCGCGGCGTAAATTGCAGGCTGCCGCGATTACCAACGATTACGATCCGGCCGAACATGGCGAGAGCTTTGAAATCACGTTCGAGGTTCTCATTGGCGAGCATTTCGATGATCACATCGACGCCTTTCCCGCCGGTATGTTCGAGAACTGCGTCGAGATGTTTTTCGTCCGAATGATCGAACGCGGCATCCGCACCGCTCGCTCGGATCAGATCAAGCCCTGCCGCCGAACTCGCAGTACCGATCGCGTTGACACCTGCGGCCTTTGCCCATTGAACCGCGGCAAGGCCGACGCCGCCCGAAGCTCCGTGAATCAGAACGATTTCGCCCGGCTTTGCCTTTGCCTTCTGGAATAGCGCCCGAAATGCGGTCGCATACGGCGTCCAGATGCCCGCGCCCTGCTCAAAGCTAATGTTGTCCGGCAGCAGTGCGACATCGCGTTCCTCGCAGAGTGTGAATTCGGCATACGTTCCTGTGAGCGATCCGGAAGTATAAACGCGGTCGCCGGGCTTGAACTCGTGAACATCGCTGCCGACGGCCTCAACGACACCGGCAGAATCTTTTCCCGGCGTATAAGGTAGCGGCGGCAATTTTGGATAGACGCCCGACCTAAGATAAGTATCTACAGGGTTTACGCCGGCAGCCCTGACCTTTACCAACACTTGTGAGGCACCGACAGAAGGAGTTTCGACGACCTCAACCTTGAGGACCTCAGGCGAACCGAACTCGCGAATAACGACAGCTTTCATTGGGTCAGTTTAACAAATCAGAGCCGAGAGTTTATTCGTCGGGCATGGGAAGTTGTGATAAGCTTCTTCGCGTTCAAACATCATTTTGGAAAAACACCCGCGGATGCACCTGCATTCCCGGACGGTCGATCATTCTCCCAACAGGAGGTTTCAGATGCGTATTCGCCCGATCTTTGTCGTCGTTGTTTCTCTTCTTCTTGCCGGCTCGTCGATGGCTCAAGCCAAGACGGCAACCGTGCCGCCGCAATACAAGATCTTCGATATGGGTTTTGTCCAAGGCGGAGACACTGGTGCGCAGGCGTTTCGTATTTCGCCGAACAATGTCGCGGTCGGCCGTTCGCTTCGGAGCGGCGGTGCCCAGGCATTTACGTGGACTCTGAACGGTAGCATCGTCGGGCTACCGAATCTATCCGGCTTCCCATACTGCGTTGCAAACAGCGCGAACGACTCCGGCATAACGGTAGGCGTTTGTGCGACGACCGTCTTTGGTTCGGGCCGAGTTCCGGTGATCTGGCAGAACGGCACTGTAACGCAACTGCCGCTGCCTTCCGGTGAAACTCTCGGCGATGCGAACGCTGTCAACGCCGCGGGAAATGCCGTCGGTTCGGCCGATGCCGGATCGTTGCAGGGTGCAGTCATTTACAGCGGTGGAATCGGAACATGGCTCTCGCAGACGACCTCGACAGGTTGCTTTTTCCGAACGGCATTCGACATCAACAACTCGAACCTGGTCGTCGGTTTTGGTATCGATCCGTCGAACGCGGCACGCAACGTCGGGATGATCTATCACGTCGGCGACACGAATGCTTCAGAGGTCGGTTCGTTACCAGGCGGTAACGGTGCTCTCGCTTTTGGTGTCAGCAACGCCGGGCACGTTGTTGGAGCGAGCATGATGAATCAAGGTTCAGGCCTTCCTTTTGTTTGGACGCAGGCGGGCGGAATGGTCGCTATTCCGCTAGCGGACGGAACAACGCAGGGTGCGGCGCGAGGCGTAAATTCCGCGGGTTGGGTGGTCGGCACAGATTCATCGGCGTTTGCGATACCCTTTCTTTATGATGGCACAGCAACCTACCGCGTCGCCGACCTGATCCCGTCAGGTACAGGTTGGGATCTCTCGACGAATACTTCATCCTCAGCAATGGGCATCAGCGAAGACAATGTGATCGTCGGCACCGGAATGTTCGGTGGAGCCGTGCACGCCTATGCGATGGTTCCCGTCAAGAACATCTCGATCAGCGGACGGGTTACGACCGCCGCGGGCGTCGGCATCCGCAATGCAGTCGTCACGATCTCAGGCGGCGACCTCACAACGCCGATCCGTTCATTGTCGAACGGGTTTGGATACTTCACGTTCCCGATCTCTCACGGGCTGCACTCGGCGGAGACTTACACGCTGACGATCGCCTCAAAGCGCTTTACCTTCACGCCGTCAACACAGACCATAACTGCCGTGAATGACGTAAGCGATCTCAGTTTCGTCGCTGATCAGTAGATCTGATGACCATACCTACTCGACCGTAACGGATTTAGCGAGATTTCGCGGCTGATCGACATCGCAGCCGCGGCGCACAGCGATGTGGTATGAAAGCAGCTGCAAAGGCACGACCGAGATGATCGGCGAAAGCAGATCGCTTGCTTCCGGCACCTCGATGATATGGCTTGAGACTTTGCTCGACATCGTATCGCCCTCGGTCAGGACGGAGATGATAACGCCGTCGCGGGCCTTTACCTCGACGATATTCGAGTGCGTTTTCTCATAACGAAGTTCGCTGCCCGGATTTCCCGCTTCGCGGGTGTTGATGATTACGACCGGAAGCTTTTCGTCTATCAGCGCGTTCGGACCGTGCTTCATTTCGCCTGCAGGATAACCTTCAGCGTGAATGTAGCTGATCTCTTTGAGCTTGAGCGCACCCTCGAGGGCGACCGGGAAATTGATTCCGCGGCCAAGATACAAGAAATCCTGCACGCGGAAAAGCTCTTTTGAAAGCTCCTCGATCGAATCTGCATCGTTCAGGATCTGCTCGATCTTTAACGGCAGTTCGGCAAGATCCTGTGCAAGCTTTTTCTTCTCATCCTCGCCGAGCTTTCCGCGAACGTCGCCCAGATAGAGTGCGAAAAGATACAGCGCGACCATCTGCGAAGTGAATGCCTTTGTCGACGCAACGCCGATCTCCGGCCCCGCGTGCGTGAGGATCGTGCCGTCGGCTTCACGCGTGATCATCGAGCCTTCGACGTTGCAGATCGCGAGAACCTTGCAGCCCGCGGCCTTAGCTTCGCGGAGGGCTGCGATCGTGTCGGCGGTTTCTCCCGATTGCGAAATGACGATCAGAAGATCGTCGGGCGAAAGCACCGGATCACGATAGCGGAATTCCGACGCATAATCGACATCGACGGGCACACGCGCAAGTTTTTCGAGCATATACTTGCCCGCGAGGCCCGCATGCCACGATGTACCGCAAGCCGCGATCTTGATCGACGAGACAGCTCGAAACTCCTCTTCCGAGATATCCATCGCGTCGAGATAGACCTTACCGGTATCGAGCGACACGCGTCCCTGCACGGTGTCGCGGACGGCACGCGGCTGCTCAAAGATCTCCTTGAGCATAAAATGCTTGAAGCCGCCTTTTTCCGCCATGATCGGATCCCACGTGATGCGTTGGCGTTCGGGCTCGACGATGTTGCCGTCAAAATCCGTAACCCGAACGCTGTCCTTTGTGAGCACTGCGATCTCGCGGTCGCCGAGGAAAAAGACATCGCGCGTGTGCGCAAGGATCGGCGGAACATCGCTCGCGACAAAGAATTCTCCATCGCCCAGGCCGATCACGACCGGCGGGCCTTCGCGAACGGCGATGACAGTGTCAGGCTCATCCTTTGAAATGATCGCAAGAGCGAATATCCCGCGAAGTTCCTTGACCGCTTTTCGAACCGCGAGTTCGAGCTTTAGCCCCTCGTCTTCGACGTATTGGCCGATAAGGTGGGCAACTACCTCTGTGTCCGTTTCGGTGCGGAACTCATGCCCATCGGCCTGCAGACGTTCCTTGAGCGTAAGGTAATTCTCGATGATGCCGTTGTGGACAACAACGACATTTCCCGACTGGTCGCGGTGCGGATGCGCGTTTTCCTCGGTCGGTCGGCCGTGGGTTGCCCAACGCGTGTGGCCAATGCCGTATGTGCCGTCGAGCGGGTCGAGACGGATCGCTTCTTCGAGATTGCGAAGCTTGCCCTCCGCTCGCCGAAGTGAAAGGTTGTGATCCTCATCGACGACCGCAATTCCTGCCGAATCGTAACCGCGATACTCGAGCTTCCGCAGCCCGTCAATGATCAACGGCACAACCTGTTTATTTCCAACGTATCCAACGATTCCACACATAATTGCTTTAGTTCGGGCACCGATATCCCGACCACTCCAACCAGCCTTGGGCGATCAACGTGAATCGGCCACCAGGAATAAAATACGGACAATCACACCAAATACCCAGAATATGATCGATGCGATCGCAAGGATCTTGGCCGCTTGAGCAAGGCCTTTTCTGCCCTCTTCAACCTGGTAAAGGTCGATGTTCATGATGACCTCCTGAGCCGTATTCCAAGCGAAATAGGCCAACACCGGCGGACAACAGACAAAGCCGACGAGGCTTAGAACGAGGGCTTTAACAGAATCTTTTCGGATCTGCCCGGCGTAAAATTCACGGGTCTGAGGGCTGAACATCGAATTGTCCTGCGGAGGTGGCGGAGGGGTCCAGTCATTTGGATTCTGCATACTCTTTCGATCAGGCAAGCCCTAAAGAAACTGCAACGCCTGAATTGTCAAAACAATAGCTTAAGTTTACTTCGAGACGCTCTTTTTTACCTTAGCTGGGACACCTGCGACGAGAGACTTCTCCGGCACGTCCTCTATTACAACTGAACCGGCCGCAGTGACGGCCCCATCACCAACCTTAACGGGAGCGACGAGCATCGTGTCGGAGCCGATCTTTACACGATCACCGATGGTTGTCGGGTTTTTGTTCTTGCCGTCGTAATTGCAGGTTATCGTGCCTGCACCGATGTTCGTTTTTTCGCCAATAGTAGCATCGCCAAGATACGTCAGATGGTTTGCCTTTGAGCCTTTTCCAAGATGAGTTTTCTTTAGCTCGACAAAATTCCCGACGCGGCTATCCTCGGCCATTTCCGCATGTCCGCGAAGATGAGCCATCGGCCCAACGATGCAATTGTCCGCGACTGTCGAATCCGCTATGAGACAGTTGTCGCGGATCTCGACATTACTGCCAAGCTTCGATGCCGAGATACGTGTTCCGGGGCGAATGATACAGTTTTCGCCGATGGTTGTCCTGCCCTCGATCGTAACGTTCTGGTAGACGACCGTGTCGCGTCCTATCGCAGCTCGTGAGCTGATGCACACACTCGCTGGGTCAGTGAATGTAACTCCCGATTCGAGCATCAGTCTTTCAACGGTGCGGAAACGCAGTCGGCGTTCCATTTCAGCGAGTTGGCGGCGGTCGTTCACGCCCTCGATCTCCAGCGGATCCGTATGGTGGAAAAGCGCAACGGTCTCGCCCTCATTCTTCAAGATGCCGGGAACATCCGTCAGATAATATTCGCCCTGCGCGTTCTCGTTGCTAACTTTTGCGAGGGCAGCGAAAAGCTTTTGCGTTTCGAAGCAATAGATGCCTGAATTTATCTCATCGACCGCAAGCTCGGCCGGCGAGGCGTCCTTTTGCTCAACGATACGCTCGAACGCGTCATCCTGCGAGCGAACCACACGACCGTAACCGGTTGGATCATCAAGGGTTACAGTGAGGATCGTTGCCGATGCCTTCGAAGCGGCGTGCTGCTCGACGAATCGGTTCAAGGTCTCAACCGAGATCAGCGGCACATCGCCCGAAAGGATTAGCAGCGTCGAATTTCGTCCAGCGAGGGCTTTGCGTGCGGAGGCGACCGCGTCGCCAGTCCCAAGCTGTCTCTCCTGCCGAACGAATGCGACTCGCTTATCTGCGAATTCCGCTCGAACTGCTTCCTCGACCTTGTCGGCCTGATGGCCAACGACGACAAAGATGTTCGCCGGTTCGAGCTTAGCGGCGGTTTCGCAGACGTGTGCTATCAGCGGACGACCATCGAGCTGATGCAGAACCTTGGCTTTACCGGAACGCATTCGCGTGCCTAATCCGGCAGCGAGTATCAATATATCGAGTTCAGAATTCACTTGAATTTCAGAGGCCGACGGCGACAGAGTTTGCGGTTTGAACGGCACAGAGAAGAACAACGTTCGCAAGCCGCGAAGGATCGTGCCTCACCATCTCTCCTTCGTCAAGAAGATTACCACAAACAACCTCTGCATTTGAGATGGTTCCCGGCGAGATCGAGCCGTGTACCCCGATCTGTTCGGCGCCTAGATTCGCATATTTCTCAGCCTGCTCGGGTGAGATCGGCCGATCGTTCACAACGACGAAATCGATGTCGAGCCCTCGAGCGTATTTTTGGAACGTTTCGAGGTGTCCGCGGGCGGAAATACCATCGGTCTCGCCGGGTTGTGTCATCAGGTTGCAAATAAATATCTTGAGAGCTTTTGATCTCGCGATCGCCTTCGCTACCCCTGGAACAAGTATCGGCGGGATCAGGCTTGTAAACAGGGACCCCGGACCGATGGTAATAACATCGGCGTTCTCGATGGCCGCAATGGCCTCAGGCAGCGGTTCGCAGTCCGCAGGTTCGAGGAAAATGCGTTTTATCGCCGGCCCGACAAGCGATATCTTCGTCTCGCCTCGAACGGTCTTGCCGTTGTTCAATTCCGCCGCTAGCCGCACATCAGCCGCCGTCGCGGGATAGATATGGCCTTTGCTTGCGAGGATCTCGGATGAGAGTTTTACCGCTTCGGCGAAATCTCCTGTGATCTCCGAGAGCGCGGCAAGAAAGAGATTCCCAAAATTGTGTCCGCTGAGGTCGCCATCGCCAGTAAACCGATGTTGGAAGAGCTGCGAAAGCATCCGCGAATCTTCGCTCAGCGCCACCATGCAGTTCCTTATGTCGCCGGGCGGCGGCATATTTAGTTCGTCCCGCAGTCGGCCAGAGCTTCCGCCGTCGTCCGTCACAGCAACTATCGCCGAAAGGCTTGCGATCCACACCGGTTCGCTTTCCTTTGCACCGACATAGTGTTTGAGGCCCGAAAGCAAGGTCGAGAGGCCGTTGCCGCCGCCGATCGCAACAACATTCAAGCCCTCGCTAGCGTCGGCAAAGATGTGGTGTTTCATAACGATAGGCGTCGCATTCCTTGTCCGCGGGCAAGCGTCAAGAACGGTGAGGAGTTAAAGAATAAAGGCTCCCGGGAAATATCCGCGGAACTCATGAGCGCGATTTTACGCCAAATACCACGATTTGGCTGAAGAAAAGTATAACATTCACTAGTTGAGCCTATCAACAGAACTTTTGAATGTGAGATCTTCTCCGGAAATTCTTGGGCGGGCGAAAAATTTCCTTGTCGAAGCCAACGGCTCTATGGTAATTTTGTATTGCGGCAATTCACGCCGTTCGTGCCCTACCGGCTCTAAACTTAGTACAAAGCTACTTTTCTTCGCCTCTACTTCCGATGGCTGACACGCCTTTTATAATACAAGAACATCAATTTCAGCGTATCAAAGGGATACTTGCACGAGTTTGCGTCGAATGTGCAGCTCGCGCGGTCTTCCTGGTCGATCGTGACGGTCAACCGATCGCCTTTCACGGCGACATCGGTGATATGGATACTACGAGCTTTGCGAGTCTTGCCGCCGGCAACGTTGCCGCGACGAGCAGCATGGCAAAACTGATCGGCGAGGACGTCTTTCCGGCCGTAGTTCACGAGGGCGAACACGAAAGCATTTACATCAGTGTTATCGGTCGAAGCCTTTTAGTGGTAGTATTCGACGAGCGTTCAACACTTGGCCTTGTTAAGATACGTACAAAGCGGGCAAGTCACGAGGTAGCGAATCTCCTCGAAGAGATGAATCGCGAGTCCGCCGCTCAAGTCGCGTCGAACAACACATTTTTCTCAGAGATCACTGACGAAGACATCGACAGTTTGTTTAGCTGATCGGTTTTTGGATATGACTTTTATCAACTACGCATCGCGCGAGATCAATTGCAAGATCGTCTATTACGGGCCGGGGCTTTGCGGCAAAACGACGAATCTGCAGTATATCTACGACTCCACCGCGCCGCAGGCAAAAGGCAAGCTCATCAGCCTCGCAACCGAAACTGACCGAACTCTATTCTTCGACTTTATGCCGCTCGAGCTCGGAACGGTTCGCGGTTTTAAGACAAGATTCCACCTCTATACGGTTCCCGGACAGGTGTATTACGACGCGTCGCGAAAGCTTATCCTAAAGGGCGTGGACGGCGTCGTCTTCGTAGCCGACAGTCAGGACGAGCGAATGGACGCAAATATCGAGTCGCTCTACAACCTTGAAGAGAATTTGCAGTCGCAAGGGTATGACCTTGCAACGATCCCCTACGTTCTTCAGCTGAATAAGCGCGACCTTCCGAATGTGACTCCGACGGACGAGCTTACTCAAGAACTGCTCCGTAAGGATGAACCCGTTTTTGAAGCGGTCGCAACGACCGGCGAAGGTGTATTTGACACTCTAAAAGCCGTCGCAAAACAGGTTCTGACCGAGCTTAGAAAAGGTTGATCGTAGATCATTGGCAGCCGAAGAGATCGGCTGAAAAGCCGCTGCAAAAAGCAAAAAGCCTCGCATTTATGGCGAGGCTTTTTTGATTGCAGTTCCGGCTCTACAAACCTGCAGCTCAAAAGGAGTTAAGATCGGCAGCTTTGTAGATTTTGAAAAAGGTGGCGGGGCCGACGGGGCTCGAACCCGCGACCTCCAACGTGACAGGCTGGCGTTCTAACCAAGCTGAACTACGACCCCGCATTTTGGCAAGTCAAAGGTAAAAGGGAGGAACACTTGAAAGGCATTTCCTTCTAACCTCTTACCTTTACTCGATTTCTGGTGGGCACGAAGGGACTCGAACCCCTAACTTCCTCCTTGTAAGGGAGGCTGTCTACCAATTGACGTACGTGCCCGAGAAACCTCTGAGGCTCTTCCTGCCCCAAAAATCCGTTGTAAAGATCAAGTCACCCAAAAAATGGGCGAACTGTAACCTTACGAAAATCACAATTCTTAGTCAAGTATTGACGAGGTCATTCGCCGGTCTTAGACGAAATTACGGGCATTGCGTCCTGTGGCGTGGTGAAACCGGGCCCTTTCGCGAGGATCGTCCCGCCAAAGCCGACGGCGAAACCCAGCTTGCCGTTGAAGACGATCCTATTTAGGTTGTGCGATACGCGCGTCTTCTCTAGATACCAATTGGCTCCTGCATCGGTCGTGTGCAGTATCGTGCCGTCGTCGCCCACAGCGTAACCTTCGCGCGAACTCGTAAAATAGACGTTGTTGAGCGTCGCGGTCGTCTCTTCCTGAGGCACGAGCCGCCAAAGTCGTCCGCTGCCGGTCGCGGTGAATATCGAGCCGTTTATTCCAACCGCCCAGCCCTGCTTTCCCCTCGTAAAGAAGACCGAATTTATCCGTGTCTGTGTCTCGTGAAGGATCGTTGCCTGTTCCCACGTCAGGCCACTGTCCTGCGTGAAGACGATCGTGCCACCCGCGCCGACGATCGCACCGTTCGTGCCAGAGCTATACGCACCGTCGAGAAGCAAGAAATGGATCGCCGCACGCGACCTCTTCCACGTCTTGCCGTCTTCCTGCAGCCGATAGAATACTCCGCCTTCGCCGAAGGCGAGTCCGAGGCCGTTGCGGTCAAAAAGCATGCGTGTTACGCGTTCGCGTCCTGCATCCTCGAATTCGATCTTGCTCCAATGAACGCCGCCGTCGGTCGTTTTTCGAAGGTATGAGGTCGGGTTAGTACCGCGGCTGTATACGCTGCGTTCGCAGAGCATCCAGCCGGTCGATGGTTCCGTGAAATGGATCTGGAGGATAGCGTCGGTCGTAAACTTCTGCACCGGCAGCCAGGTTCGGCCACCGTCGTCCGTGCGAAGAAGCGTCCCGTCCGTCCCTGCGATCCAACCGGTCTTCGAATCCTGAAAGAGGATGTCCTTGAGATTTGCGAAGGTTCGGGTCGGAAGCTTTACCCATTCAGCGTGAGCAATGGCGCATGCACCAAAGATTAGGGTAAAAACTAGCGCGATCCTGATTTTCATCTAGCTCTCGTGTTCTTCTGCACAATTTAGAACGGGCTCCCGAACAAGAACCTCACAACGCTTGCCTTGCCAAGAGCGTCGAAAATCGTATCGATACTAAATCCCTTGCCCGGAACAAAGACCTGATCGCCGGGGTTCAAATAGACCATCGCCGTCTTCCCGCTCTCCATATCGGATATTGAGACCTCGCGCTTTGTAAGGTGTCCATCCGAAGCATAGCTAATGATATACGCCTTCTTCTTATCGCCGCCTTTCGCGACACCACCGGCATCAAGGATAGCCTCGTAAACGCTGATCTTCCGATCCATCGCTCGCACACCCGGCGAGACGACCTTGCCCATTACGCTATAACGAGTTGACACCGCCTTATCGAGCGTTACTGTAACTTTTGGGTCGATGATGTATTCGTTGAGCTTCTGCGTAACTTCGGCCGCAACCTGTTCAACCGTCCTTCCGGCAACGAAGATCCCGCCGGGAACCAACGGATACGAGATGCGTGCGTTCGGTGGAACCGTGATGCCCGCTTTGCAATAATCCGGGCACTGGCCGAATACTTCGACCGTGATCACATCCGACGGACCGAGCCTGTATTCCTTCAAATAATTGTCGTAATACGGAAGTATGGCATCGTCCTCCGCCGTCGCATTTTCATTTTCGGGCGTGGCCGTCGGTTTCGCATCCGACACTTTCGCATCATCTGTCGCGGATACTTTTGCTCCCGTATCTTGGGCAAAAGCCGTAGCGAAGCACATCGCGACGAGGAATAGCGAGATCAGGACGTATTTTGCTGCTTTCATAACGATCACTTGTATTTTACGGTTCGTTAAAACGCCGATTAGCCGGAAATATCCAGATTTTTTCACCGTCCGCCGCGACCAAAAAGCACCGTTTTGACCGTCTCAAAAATGATAACGAGGTCGAGCGTCAGGCTCTGATTCTTGATGTAATAGAGGTCGTATTGAAGCTTTTGCCGTGCATCATCGACAGAGGCTCCATACGGATATTTGATCTGCGCCCAGCCTGTCAAACCCGGGGCCACAAGATGCCGATGCTCATAATACGAGATCTCCTTGGCAAGTTGCTTTACAAAATGCGGGCGTTCTGGACGAGGCCCAACGAAATTCATCTCGCCCTTAAGGATGTTCCAAAACTGCGGGATCTCGTCGATACGCACCTTTCGAATGAACCTGCCTACGAGCGTTGTCCGGTCATCATTGTCCGTGGCCCAAACCGGCTTGCCGTCTGCCTCGGCATCCTCTCGCATCGACCGAAATTTTATGACCTTGAAGACGCGCCCGTTCTTGCCCACCCGCTCCTGCTTATAAAAAACGGGCCCTCGCGATTCGATCTTTATCAGGATCGCGGTGATGACAGCGATCGGCGCCGAAAGGATGATGCCGATCAGTGCAAGCGTTCGATAGAGTGCTTCACGAATGACGGATTTTAGGCGTGTCTCCCGATTCCGTCCGGCAAAGATCAGCCAGGACGGCCGAAGCATATCAACGTGCACTTTCCCCGTTATGCGTTCAAAGAACGACGTGCATTCTTCTATCGAGATGTCGCCGGCAAGACTCATTTTCAAGAGAGCCTCGGTCGGGAAAGCACCGCGGCGTTCGCGCACGGCGATCACAACGCGATCGACACGCTCGTTCCTGATCACTTCTTCGAGTTCCCAGGCCTTGCCGAGAACCTCTGATCGTCCGAGCTTCTCACGCGGTTTCGCACCGTTCTCAGAAACGAAGCCGACGATCCTGTATCCTGCATCGCGTCGCTCCCAAACTGCCTCGGCAGTATCGAGCGCAGTCGGTCCCGTACCGACAACGAGGATCTTCTCACCGATATCCGGATGGCCCGTAAGGATGTGTATGCAGTTCCGCCAGAGCAGGAGAAAAACAAGGACAAGCGGCACGGAAATGACCGAAACACCGCGGCCGATCATTGCCGGTGGAGCAAAATAGAAGATGATCGCAAGCAGAACCCATGCGATCCCTAGGGCCTGTACCGACCGCAGCAGTAGCTCTCGCCGGTTGGTCATTACAACGTAGTCGTAAAGATCGTAGAAATACAGATTGAGGACGCAGATGGCCGTCGCAAACCCGATCTTAAGCCAGCCGTTGCGGTTCGAAAGTTCGTTTGCGGAGCCCTCAATACCAAGGCGAATGTGCATCGCCAAAATGATACTCGCGTAAATGATCACAGTATCGGCGGTGACAAGCCATAGTTTTCTAAGTTGGGACCCGCTTGCTGACATTTCTCATTTAGGACGCTGCATCTTCCGCCATTCGGCGATAGTTGTAGTAGCCGTAGTTGTAATGCGATTCGTCCAGAACCTCTTCGGACTGATTCAAGATAACGCCAAGCATCCGATCTTTCGGCAAAGGTTCAAGGATGCGGTCAAGGGCACTGTACTTCGTCCGGTTCGCACGCACTACCAAAAGAGCGCCGTCTGCCTTATTGATCAGAACCGTAGCGTCAGTAAAGATCGCGAGCGGCGGAGCGTCGATGATGATGTAGTCGAACATCTCGCGTGCCTCGGCTAGCAGCTCCGCATACTTCGGCCCGGATATCAGCTCTGCGACATCTGGACGAGCCGTTCCACCGGCAAGAAGGTAAAGTCCCGAAGGTTCGAGCTTTACGATCGTGTCCTGCAGGCGGGCATCGCTCGTCAGGATATCCGAGAGGCCTTTTTCCGTCTCAATGCCGAGATAATCAGCAAGGCTCGGCATACGGAGGTCGCTGTCGATGATAAGAGCCCGTACGCCGTCGGTTTGTGCGAGCATCCACGCGAGGTTTACCGCTGTAACGCTTTTGCCCTCGCTCGGATTCGCACTTGCGACGACGATCGCCTGCAAATTTTGCCGCTGGCTCTTATGAAGCACGTTAGTACGCAAGCTACGATATTCCTCGCAGTAGCTTGAGTTGGGGCTTGTGATCGCCACGAGGCGAGGCTCAACTCGCTCGGCATCGACGGTCCAGCTGACACAATCTGGCAGCGGCCGTCGATGCGAACGCGTTAAGGTATCGGCATTCGGTTTTGCCCCGGCAGTTAAGCCCGTTTCTACGTCAGGGAGTGCCGTCCCGAGCGAAGAATTCGGCTGCCCGTCGAACGCCGATCTTGGTGACCCGATAGCGAGCCCGGTTCCGAGAAGGTCGGGCGGAAGGTTCCGCCGGCCGGGGGCGTCGAACGCCACCACTTTTGGCTTTGTGCTTGTCGGGTTTTCTGAATTTTTTCTTTGTAGAGCTTGAAGGACACTCATTTCAATATCTCCAATTAGTCGAACCGATCGAGATCGCCGAGTTCGAGGTGGATCTCATCATCAAGGTCTCCGAAGCGAAGTCCGGACGCATCTCCATTCGACCCGTTGGCCGTATGCGCTTGAGCCGCGTGACCGTTGCCATTCGCTGAAGTGTATGCAGGACTGAACGATACGCCGCCGTTGACCGGCGTCGAGTTCCACAGCTCTTCGTGTGCATCGGGCCGCAGGATCGTGCTTGCTTCATGCGATGGACCGGTTACTCGTTCGTCCGGCAGCATATCGAGATTCTTTGCAACCTCGATCACTGAATTCCGCGAAACGATCCGCTCGCCTGCACTATAAGAAGCGACCATCGCGTTGTCGCAAAGGTTGTTGATCTGCCTCGGAATCCCCTCTGAGCAGCGGAAGATCATATCGATCGCCTCGGGCGAAAAGATCTGCGGGTCTTCGGCACCGGCGATGATAAGGCGTTCGCTGATGTAACGCTCGACCTCTTCGATCGTCGGCAGAGCGTGCATATTGCAACGCAGGGCGACACGCTGTTTGAGCTGTCGCAGATTCGGCTGATTCAAGCGGTCACGAAGCTCCGGCTGGCCGGTAAGCACGATCTGAAGGTGCTTTGCATTGTCCGATTCGAAATTCATCAGGAGGCGGATCTCTTCGAGAACGTAATCTGACAGTTCGTGTGCTTCGTCGATGATGATCACCGTGCGGAGGCCGCGGCGATGACGTTCGGCGAGAACCTTACCCATCACATTCAAAAGCTCTGCCTTGTTCGACCAATCCTTGATCCCAAGCATCTGAGTAACGTGATGGTAGAATTCGTCGATCGAAAGTCGCGGGTTGAAGACATACGCGGCCAGCACGCTCGAATCAAGACGACGCAGTATCCAGCGCAGTGCGGTCGTCTTTCCCGTCCCGACCTCGCCTGTGAGCACGATCAAGCCCTTTGCCTCTTCGAGGCCGTAGTAAAGACTTGCGAGCACTTCGTTGTAGCTCGGCGTGAACACGATATAACGCGGATCTGGCGTTAGCGTGAATGGACTGTCTTCTAGACCGAAAAATTCGTTATACATAAATCACCTCTTGCAAATGATCATTTCGTCTCCGCGGAAGCTATGACGTAATGATCTCGAAGACCCTTGTTGCCTGCAGAATGAGAACGATCACAGGGATAATGCCTATCGCGAAGACCGCACCGGCCGCGAGCTTTAGACGCGATGCCCGTTTGATCCACACCTTCTCAGGAAGCGAAAGCAGCGGCGGCACCGAAGCGAGAACAGGAAGACCTGTGTAATACTTCGCATCCTCAATATTCTGGATGCGGAACAGCCGCGGTATCTCGAATATCCCGACCAAGAAAAGGCCTAATGCCATCCCGATTCCCGCTCCAAAGAATGTCCACACAAAACGCTTCGGTGCGACGGGGCTTTGCGGCAAATTCGCCGGGTCCTGTACGCGTATTGACTCGCCTTGTGCGTTCGTCTCAACGCCGACGAGAGTTTCTGCGTCGTTCTTTTTCTTTAGGATCTCGTCGTACGATTGCTTCGCCGATTGATAACGTGCGTTGATGCCCTCGAGAGCGACCTTCACGTTCGGAACCGCGTTAAGCCGTGCCTCGATAGCCGCGATATCGCTCGCGTTCTTTGCACGATCCACATCCTTTTGTGCGATCTGGTTATCGATCTGGGCGATCTGCGCCTGGATCCGTTGATTCTCGAGTTCGAGGCCTTTCTTCTGGAGGTCCGCCCGCATATCGCTCGATCTAGTTGCATTTGCAACTCGGCGATCAGCACTCTTACGCAGATTGTCGAATTCCTCATTCACGCGTGCGATCTCCGCCTGCTTTGCGATCACCGCTGGATGTTTCTCACGGTAGACCTTAAGCAAATTGTCGAGCTGAGCATTGAGCTCAGAACGGCGCTTCACTAGCTCTGCATACGGAAGCGTGTCCTCGATGCTCGCTGCCTGCCGAGCAGTGTCCTGAGTCTCTTTCTGGCCGTAGTCCTCGATGAGCCGCATCTGGCGGTTGTTCGCGGCTATCGAATCGTTCAGACGGCCTTTCTCGTTAAAAAGCGTCTCTTTCTCTTTCGTGATCGTGTCCTCGCGGGAGCGAAGTCCCTGGAGCTGTGCGACCAATCCTTGTTCAGATTCCGGCAACGTCGCGACGTTCGCCGTCATGATGTCCAGCCGCTGTTTCTCAAGGTCATCGAGAGCTGCCTTTTTCTCATCAAGCTGGCGTGTAAACAGTTCTTTTGTCGATTCGGCGATCTCGGTCGTGTTTTGAACCTGTGCGTTGACGTATTTGCTCGCAAGCTCGGCTGTCACGTTCCTTGTTGCCTGCGGTTCGCGGTCACGATAATGGATGCGGAAAGCCGCAACCTTTTGATCGCCCGTCTCTTCCAGCTCGACCTTGATGTTCTTGTACATCTTGGCGATAACAAGCTCCATCGGCATGCCCGCGTTACGCTCAGAACGGTAGAGGTCGTATTTCATCACCATCGGTTCGAGCGAAGAGCGGCTCAAAACCTCCTGGTTGATCGTTTGCAGACGCTGCGAAAAATCTTCATTAGTGAGCGGCTGAACAAGGTTCGACGAGATCGTCGGCGGCTTTACGGTAAGCAGCGACGTCGATTCGTAAATGCTGGGCAAGTTGTAAACAACGTAGCCGACCGCAGACGTGAGCGTGATCATCGGCAGGATGATCATCCACTTCCGCCGCTTTAGAATTGCGGCCCATTCGCCCATCGATCTTTGTCTGAATTCACTCATAACTAACCTTCCGTCCTATGCTCTTCCAAGCTCTGCTCATCACGGTCTTCCGGCTTCGCGGTCTGGCTGACCTTCAAAAGGTTTCGTAGCCCCGCCGCCGTCGCCGTCATCGCAACGCCCGCAACAAGCAGGCCGATCGACTCTGGAATATGCGTAAAGAATGTCGCGATCGAGCTGATCATCTTGCCTCCAATATTCTTCGAGCCATCGCAATCTCCTGGTCGCTCAATGCTGAGCGATCATTCAGCGAAGCCTCTGCTTCACGTTTCGCCGCCTCGGTATTTCCGGAAGACGAGAGAGCCATCCCGAGATGAACTCGATACGCTGCGTTGGGAGCCTTGTTGTTCCGCTGATCGGTCTCGATCGCCTTGCGGAACTGCTGTTCGGCAGCGGAATAAAGATTCTTCTTCAGGTAGATCCAACCGAGCGTGTCGTAGTACGCGGCAACCGTCTGATCACCGCTAACTGCTGAAGATGCGAGGCTCAGTGCCTCATCGAGATTTCCTTGCGATTCTGCGATCAGCCACGCGAGATTGTTCGCTGCGACCGGCGAATTTGGCGCAAGCTCAAGGGCGGCACGGTAATTCTTTTCCGCCTCGGCCGTATTTCCGCGGGCGTCCTCAAGTATTCCAAGCATCGTGTAAATGCTCGATGAAGGCCTCGCAGCGATCACTTTCTTGTATTCGTCTATCGCCTGCGGGATCTCATTTCTGCCCGCCAGGATCGCGGCGTATGCGGTATATGCCGGCAAGTAGTCCGGATCGAGTTGGATCGCGGTCGAAAGTTCGGCTTCGGTCTCCGCACTCTTGCCTACCGATGAGAGCACTTGCGAACGAAGGAAATGCAATGCTGCAAGCACGTCCGCACGGCCCGAATTCCGGGTTGACATCGCATCGAGCGTGGCGTAAGCGTCGGCGATCTTCTTGTTCTCGATGCAGAGCGAAACGTAGCCGCTGACAGCATCGAAATCACGCTCGTCCAACTGCATCGCCGTCTGATAAAGAGCTGCAGCCTCGTCGAGGCGTTCGACGCGTCGATAGGCTTTTGCAAGATTGATCAGGGCAGACGGAGCGTTCGGCGTCAGTGTTCGAACACGTTCAAGATCGGCGATAGCATCCTTCGTTCGTCCGAGGGCGAGTGCGGCAAGGCCGCGTGCCGACAACGAGCGAAGCTGTATCTCAGCAATGTCGTTTACGGAAGTCTCAGAATTCGGCTGGGCACTGTTGACCGTTCCGTATAGTTCGTTCGCAAGACGCAGTGCCGCAGCGTTGTCACCCGCGGCGAACGCAGCCTGTATCTTCAACAGTCCGGCCTTCAAGAATTCCGGGTGATACCGCTGCAGGTCTCCGATGAACGCATTGGCTTCTTCGATCAGGCCTGCGGCGATCTTTGCCTGTGCCATCACATAAAGAGCATCACGCTTGCTTGGCGTCCGCTTCAGAACCTCTTCAAGCTGCTTGATCGCCTCTTCCGGACGTCCCTGCATCAGCCGCAGCCGGGCAAGCAGCATCAGAGCTTCCTCATCCTTATCGTTGAGGCCAAGAAGGACGTTGATCTGCTCTTCGACCTTCCCTTCATCCTTCGAATCAAGATAGATAGCGGCAAGTGCGTATCTTGCTCGGACATACTGTGGATTTTCGGCGACAACCGCATCGAGTACGCTCAACGCCTCGGGCACACGCTTCACCTTGCGATAGAAATCAGCAAGCTCAAGGCGACTCTCGGGGCTGTTCTCCTGTATTTCGACGAGTTTCTTGTAAGCGTTCTCTGCTTTGTCGAGCTGACCGCTAGTAACGAAGAAGTCTGCTTCGGTCTCGCGAGCCTCGATGTTCGTGGGCTCAACGCTAATTCCCTTTTCAAACTGTGCCTCGGCCTCTTGATCGCGCTTCGCGTACATCAGGAACCGGCCGTATTCCGTATAGCCAAGGGCTACATTCGGGTCCGCCGCAATTCCCTGCTGCAGTGCCGCCTCTGCCTTCTCCGGCTTCTCGATAGTTGTGTAATAACGCGAAAGGCTTACGTAGGTTGCCGTTCTTTTCGGGTCAAGGGCAATCGCCTCGTTGAGCTTTGCAACAACTTCGTCTTCGCCGCGGCCGCTAGCATTCAAGATCGACGCCTCGAGAACTACGCCTTCGATGAATTTCGGATCCTTCTTTGCTATCAGGTCGCGAACCTTTTGCGCTTCCGAGATGAGCGGCGGCTTTACGAGCAGAAAGTAATTGCCGAGACGCGCCTGTGCATCTAGATTGCTCGGATCGAGCTCGGTCGCTTTTCTAAGCTCGTTGAATGCTTCGTCAAATTCGCCAAGGTTCTCATACGAGCGGGCCAGGCCCCAATGCGCACGCGACGAAGAGCTGTCGCTTTCGACCGCTGCCCGAAACTGCATCAATGCGTCGTTGAATTTTCGTTTTGCTAGGTATTCTTCGCCTTTTGCGATAAAGGCTTCTGTGGAGTGTCCGCACGCCGCCAAAAAGGAGACTGAAACGGCAACAACTGCGAACAGCAGGAGAAACTTGCTTCGATTTGGGCACTCAACGTAAAACATAACAAAAAACCTGCCGTTCAACGGCTCACAAATACGAACGCTATCGGAGGGCAATTCCAACTGCGTCGTTCGCTTTCAGTTGCGGGAAACCACTGAAAAGACCTGATTCCCTGTCGGCACTCAGGTAAAAGATTCAATCGACATTAAGTTTCAGAATTTCCTTGGAAATATTAGAGTCGGCCGATCGCGAGAGGCACATTTTGCAAGGAATTTGTTTGTGGGACGAGCTCGGGCCGGACAGGCGGCGTTCTCAGCAAAAACCGGCTTCCTCCTTCGGTGTGTTAAAATCGAGCTGACAAGCGAACCGAAGTAACAATGACCGAGAACGCTCAGCTAAAAAAGCGAGTTGAAACACTCACTTACACGTCCGAGCAAAACGCGCTCGACGGAGCGTCCTTGAACGGCGTCGAAACGTCTGAGCTGGTACATAACCTCGAACGTCGGCTTGATCTGGTACAGGAAGCGGGAAAGCTTGGCATTTGGGAATGGCAGGCGGACGAGGATGAGCTTTGGTTCTCGGACGCTGCTCTCGACATACTAGGCGTAACCTCACCGGTCCGGCACATTGGCATCTCGTTCTACAAAGACCTGCCTATCGAAGACGACCGCGAAAGCGCGGAAGCACATTTTCAAGCCGCTCTGAATTCGGTTACCGCCGAGTACAAGGATGAATTCCGCGTTCGCCACGCGAACGGAAGCATTCATTGGGTCGAAAGCGTCGGTTCGATCGTTCGTGACAAGGGCGGAAAGCCGTTGCGCATCAACGGTGTCATCCTCGACATCACTGAACGCAGACTCGTCGAAGAAGCCTATCGCTCGACCGAAGAGCGTTTGATGCTTGCGCAAAAAGCCGGCGGATTTGGAAGCTGGGAATGGAGTGCCCAAACGCAGCGGATCTTTTTATCGGAAACCCTTTGGAAGATCTGCGGCGAAAAAGCCCGTTCGAATTGGGTCAGGCCCGAGACGCTCGACAAGTATATTTACGAGGACGACAGCGACCAGGTAAAAGCCCACCTCTTTGCAGCGTTCAAATCCAGGACAGAAGAGTTCAAGAACGAATTTAGGATCAGACAGCGGACCGGACGCGTACGTTGGGTCGAGGCAGCCGGTGCGATCATTCGCGACAGCGAAGGCGAAGCGTTGCGTTCTTACGGCACGGTCATCGATGTTACCGAGCAAAAGCTCATCAGCGAACGAGTTCGCGACAGCGAGGCCGAGCTCCGCCTTATCACCAATGTGATACCGGCCCTGATCTCATACGTCGATCGCGACGAACGCTATCGCTTTGTGAACGATCAATATTCCAAACTTTTCGGCATCGATAAGCCCGCCATCGTCGGGCGAAAACTCAGCAGCGTGCTCTCGCCGCGGTCGTATAAGCAGCTCCAGCCGCTCATCGAGCGTGCGTTCGCCGGCGAGAGCTTTTCGATCGACTCGTGGGTCACATACAAAGGCATTGGCGAGCGATATGTCCATGTCTCCTACGTGCCTGATTTCGGCCCTGATAGAAAGGTGCGCGGATTCTATTCTTTTGTTAGCGATCTCACGGACCTCAGACGCAGCGAAGACGCACTCAAATTCAGCCGCGAGCGAATGCGCGTCCTAACGGAAAGCTTTACGGACTATGCAATTTATTCGACCGATACCGAAGGCCTGATCGACACGTGGAATCCCGGTGCGGAGAAGATATTCGGTTATCGCGAACGCGAGATTCTCGGCAAGTCCGAAGACATCTTGTTCACACCAGATGACATCGCCAAGGATATCCCGAAGCACGAGATGGCAAAGGCCCGAACGGATGGCCGAGCATCCGACGAACGGTGGCACGTCCGCAAGGACGGATCGAGCTTCTTTGCAAGCGGCGTCCTCGTGCCGCTCTATCAGAATGATTCGCTGATCGGGTACGCAAAGATCGCATCCGACCTAACGGAACGGATACAGTACGAGGCGGATCTTCATCAGGCTCGAACCGACCTCGAGGCCCGCGTTGCAAGCCGTACGCAGGCTCTTGCTGAAACGAATGCGGTTCTCGTCAAGCAGATGGAGGAGCGTGCCAGGATCGAGGAGCAGCGGCTCAATCTCCTCCGGCGGCTCTTTACGATACAAGAAGATGAACGCGGCCGCATTGCCCGCGACCTTCACGACCAGCTTGGCCAATCCCTAACCGCGCTCCGCTTGAAGATAGCAAGCATTGCGGCCCTCTGCGATGAAGGATCTGATATCGCTGAAAGGATAGAGCGGCTTGCTGAGCTTGCTGAGGTCGTTGATAGCGAGGTCAGCTTTCTCGCCTGGGAACTTCGCCCCAGCGTGCTCGATGAGACCGGTTTCGTTGCCACGATGGCGAACTATGCAAAAGAATGGTCGCGTTACTCCGGCATCGATGCGGAGTTCAACGCGATAGGCGTCGCTGATCTCTCCCTCAACAAGGACGTTGAGACGAATCTTTACCGCATCACCCAGGAAGCACTCAACAATACGGCAAAGTATGCTAAAGCAAGCATGGTCGAGATAATTCTCGAGAAACTCGGCCACGAGCTTCTCTTGATCATCGAGGACAACGGACAGGGATTTGATGTACAGTCAAAGTTGCCCAGACGTGAAAAAGGCGGCTTCGGCCTTGTTGGAATGCGTGAGCGGGCATCGATGATCGGCGGCACGTTCGAGATCGAGTCAGCTCCGAAAAAAGGTACGACGGTTTTTATTCGCGTCCCGCTTGTGAGCTAATTGACTTATGGGAAACAAGCTTCGCATTCTCCTCGCGGAGGACCACAAAACTGTTCGGGAAGGCGTTAAGCTCCTTGTGAACGCCCAGCCTGATATGGAAGTCGTTGGTGAAGCCGATGACGGCGAGCTTGCCCTTGCGCGCGCCGAAGAACTTCGGCCAGACATCATCATCCTCGATATCTCGATGCCAAGGATGAACGGCCTGAAAGCCACAAAAAGGCTTCGCTTGAAGTATCCGGACATTAAACTCCTGACGCTTTCCCGTCATACCGATGACGGCTACCTCCAGCAATTGGTCGCCGCCGGTGCAAATGGTTACGTCCTCAAGCAAAGCGCCCCGAACCATCTGATCAACGCCATTCGAGAGGTCGCAGAAGGCAACGCATACCTCGACCCGGCCCTAACAAAAAAGGTGATGGGCGGCTATGCGAACCGCCCCGCGCTTCGCGGCGAGAATCAGCGGGAACTCACAGATCGCGAGACCGAGGTCTTGCGTCTTATTTCGCTCGGCTACAGCAATAAGGAGATCGCCGCAAGTCTCGACCTAAGCGTCAAGACCATCGAGGTCCACAAAACCAACGCAATGCGAAAGCTCGGCATCTCCGGCCGTATAGCGATCGTAAAATACGCGATCCTTCAAGGCTGGATGCAGGATACGTAACCGTGACGTTCTCCGGTTGCCACCAACAAGCGTAACCGCTACAAACAAAGCCTTTAGCAGCACTAATGTTTGGATCCACGTTGCCCCCGAGATCTTGATCATTGGGCAGTTCGATCTTTCCCCACAACATAGGGATTTTCCCTATACATTTTTCTGTTTTTCCTAATTTCATCCGGCCTTTCGGTCAATCAGAATTGAATTACTTAGGCGCAACACCCGGACGCTCGGTTCTGAGTTGGACGGATGAGAAAAGAGGCACAATTTTCCAAGCGGGACAACTCCTTCCCTTGTTTGTGCCGCATACCGTTGTTGCCCTAGAGATTCAATTCATAAATTCATTCATAAGGATCACGAGGGAAGAATGGAACATTTTAATTATTCATTCACACACGATGTCACGGAAACGAGCGATTTTATTCCGACCGGCTCGTCACGTTCCGCCTCGAAAGTTCGCAGGTCGGCGTCCATGCCGATCGTTTCATCCAGTAACCAGCTGCTTGCGGATCTGCCGAAAGATCTGTTCGACAAGCTTCAGCCGTCGCTGAGATCCGTATTTCTATCGGCCGATCAATTCCTCTATATGCAGGACGACCGGCTCGACTACGTTTACTTTCCTGAGACGGCCGTCATATCCGAATTTCGCACGCTCGACGACGGCCGTATGGTCGAAGTGACGATCACCGGCAACGAAGGTGCCATCGGATTTCTGCCGCTCTTTTGCCGTACGAACGTTACGAATTGCACGCAGGTCACACAGGCAGGCTCAGCGGTTCGCATCGAAAGCGAAGTGCTCTCAAGATTGCTCCGCCTCTATCCGGAACTTTCGAGTGCTCTTACTCCGCAGGTCGATCAATACGTCCGACAGATCTCGCAGCGTTCGGTCTGCAATATGTATCATTCGGTCAAAGAACGGCTTTGCACCTGGCTGCTGCTTGTCCAGGACCGCTCAGGTAAGAAAACAATGAAGCTGACGCACGAGCAGATCGCAAGGATCCTCGGCGTCTATCGGCCAAGCGTAACGTGCATTGCGCTGGAAATGCGGAAAGGAAATTTGATCGACTATTCGCGTGGCGGCCTCTCGATACGCGATCGGGCAAAGGTCGAGCAATCCGCTTGCACGTGCTACAACGAGCTTGCACATGCTTACTAGTTGGCCTTTTTGAGGCTGCCGTTATGATCGTGATCTAACCGACTAGCGCGGGACAAACGCATCGAGATCGTCGGCAACCCTAGCGGATAGACGTTTTGCGGCTTCGACGGCACCCGCCTCGTCGTCACCGACGTTTACCATAACGCGAACCATCGCACCATCGGTCCTCCGGCTGAAAATGCTGTCGAGGACCGAATGCATTTTGTCGATGTATTCGCTTGCTGCGGTGCGGCCACGGCCCTGGTACCAATAGATCATAACCTCGCGGTAGGCTCCATTCTCGACAAAATACTGGTTCGCTTCGAACGTCGTGCCATCCGCGCGTCGGATCTCGGCCTCGCGCAAATCGAGCATCACCCAGCCTGCTCCGGGAAGGCAGTTCTGCGGGCTGTGATACGTTGCACCGACGCGTTGCGAGCCGTAGTACCCGATGTAGATATTTGCTACCTTGCCGTCGTTCGACACGTATTCACGCATTGTGTAATCGGTCGCCCCGAGTACGCGATCGGTCTCCTCGCTGAAAGTAAAGGCTTCACCGCGCTGCTTCCATTCGCCCAAGGCCTCGGGAAAATTCGCAAGCTTCTCGCGGGCTGGGACATTCTCACCTCTGAATTGAAGCCAGTTGATAAGCGCCGCTCCGGCGACGAGCAGGATCAGGAGTTTTAGAAGTCGGCGTGCGTTCATGCAGCTGCAGCCCTCCCGTCAAGAACTTTGCGTAACGCGGCATTCAGCCCTAAGAGGATCGCAAGAGCTGCAATATACATCACGAGTCCGGAAACCTCGTGCAGCGTGCCTTCACTTGCACGAACGCCGTAAAGGTACGTGAGTACGCCCGTCGCAGAAACACGAACCGCATTCGTCAGCACGGCGATCGGCACCGAGAAGATCATCAAGATGCCCGTCCGAACAAGATCTGAAACGGTCATCCCGGAGATAACGCCATCCGAGAGAGATCGTTTGGTTCGGGAAAAGAAACCTAGCAGCAAGGCGATCGCAGTCAGCGTCATCAGCGAACGAATACCGCTGCATGCTTCGACAACCTCGAGCGAGATCGTCTGCATCGCTCCCGAAGGCAGGATGTCGATTATGTTCCCCTTCCGCACGGTCGGCACGCCGAAAAGCCTGATACCCCAAACCGCGATCTTCGACGCTAGGAATTGCAGCGGCAATGCTATCTTATTGAACACGATCTGCGGCAAAGGTATCGCTAATGTAAAAAGAACGAAGAATATGCCGCAAATACGGAAAAGATGCTTGCCGCCCGCGTAGATCACGATGCCCGCGGCCGTTACGACAAAAGAGACACGCTGCGTAAAGAGCTCCGAACCGAGAACACCCAACGCAAGTAGCAAGATCCCGCCCGCTGCAACAACAAGGCCGATAATTTCGGCGGACCTCGAAACCGGCTCGGAGGCGGAGAGATCTTTTCGGTTCGCCCACAGCACAAACCCGATGATGAACGGGATCAAAAGCCCGTGAGTATAGTTCTCATCCGTCCACCAATCTACGCCGAGCTTCGCAAGCGTCGTCCAATAGAGCGCGGTTGTTGCTGCCGTGACAATAAGCCAGCTAAGCGCGAATGATCCGTTTGTCTGCGTCTCAGACATAGTCGAAGAGCTTAATCAAACGATCAATCAGCGTGAATTTCCTGTAATTTAGGCGGTCCTGGCGAGAGTAGCGGTCGCGATCGCGCGGAGCATCTCGGCGCGTTCGTCGAAGTGTGAAAGGGCGACAATGGCGGCTTCTTTCGTGTCCGCAGCCAGGACCTTTGCGTGTTCGATGCCGTAGAGCGAGACGTAAGTCGATTTGCGGCTTTCTTCGTCCTTACCTGCTGTCTTGCCAAGCACATCGGTCGATTGCGTAACGTCAAGCAGATCGTCCGTTATCTGGAACAGCAACCCGAGCTTACTCGCATACTCCGTGATCGCAGCAAGATCCGACACGGAAGCTCCCGCAGCCAATGCCGCTGACCTGGCCGAGAACTTGATCAAAGCACCCGTTTTATGAATATGGATTCGCTCTAGCTCCTCGGCATCGATCTCTTTATCTTCACTAAGAATATCGAGCTGTTGGCCCGCGACCATTCCCCGTGGGGTGCCGGTCGCTTCGGCGAGTTCGGCGATCAACTTGAGACGAATGTCTGTCCCGAGGCCGTCGTCGTCCGCGATCGCCTTGAAGGCGAGAGCGAGAAGAGCATCGCCGGCGAGGATAGCCGTTGCCTCGTCAAACTTTATATGGCACGTCGGCTTTCCGCGTCGAAGGTCATCGTCATCCATCGCCGGCAGGTCGTCGTGGATGAGCGAGAATGTGTGCACCATTTCGACCGCCGCCGCAGTGCGGCCAACTCGTTCGGCAGGCAGGTCAAAAAGATCCGCAACCGCGAACACAAGCGTCGGCCGGAACCGCTTTCCACCCGCGAACGTGCTCCAACGCATCGCCGAATGTAGCCATTTCGGCTCCTCGTTTTCCTTTGGCAGCAGCTCGTCGAGCATCGCATCGACTGCGCGTGCAGCATTCTTTGAAAATTCAGTTAGATCCGGCATCTTCGCGTCGGGTTCCGATTATGCAAAACTATTGACTGCAAGTTCAATCGTGGCGATCCAATATTCGTGGTCTCGCTTTGAGGCTCGGCCCGCTTATGTCAAAATCCGAATCCAGATGACCTCGCCCTTTTTGCTGTATCACAAGATCGACCTGCCGACCGAGGACGTAAAGGTCCGCGGAGCGTTCACGCCTCCGAAGGCATTCGCGCGACAGCTCGAAACGCTCTCAAAACGCGGATTCAGGTTCGCAACAGCGAGCGAAATGGCAGCATACTTTCGCGAGAACGGGCATTTCCCAAAGCAAACCGTCGCGATCACGTTTGACGACGGATGGAAGGACAATTTCACGAATGCCTTGCCGATACTTCAGCGCTTCGGTGCAAAAGCGACGATCTTTCTCGTAACTTCGTGCCTCGACAAAACGACCGATCTCGTAGTCGCAGAAGGCGAGGGCCCGCGCGAACATCTTTCAGTCGATGACGTTCGAGCGATGTCTGGGGAAGGCATCGAATTCGGTTCGCACACGCACACTCATCGGCATCTGCACAAACTGGAAGCTGACGACATTCACACGGAGCTCGAAACCTCAAAAACCATCATCGAGGATATAACTCAAAGACCGTGCGAGAGCTTCGCATACCCTGCCGGCTTCTTTAACGAAACGGCAAAGGCGGCAGTTCGAGCTTCGGGTTTTCAGATCGCGTTCACAACCGTTTATTCGCAGGAAACCGGTCTCGATCTGTTTGCGTTGAACCGCACCGAGATCCTACGGCACGACCGCTTTCTTTTCAGATTCAAACGAAAGATCGCCGGCCTCGGTTAAGAGGAAAGCCTTTCGAGTATCGCAGCGAGTTCAGCCGCCGAGATCTTGTAATTCGAGCTGCAGAAACCGCAGGCCATCGAGGCACCCGTATCTTCCTCAAGCATCGAGCGAACGTCGTCCGCACCGAGTGCTTCGATCATCGTGAGAGCTTTTTCGTGTGAGCAGGTACATTCAAATCTGATCTCACGTTCGCCAAGTTTCTTGAATTCGATCTCACCGAGGACGAGTTCGGCCAACTCTTCGGGGCCGGCACCTTCGCCGATCACCGACGTAAGATGCGGAGCGTGAGCGATCGTATCTTCGATCATCGTAATGATATGCTCATTCGCTCCCGGCAGCATTTGTACAAGCACGCCGCCCGCAGCGGCAACGAACGGCTCGGTGTTCTTCAATAAGACGCCCAACAGGACCGCCGAAGGTATCTGCTCGGACTTTGCAAGATAGAACGCGAGATCGTCACCGATCTCACCCGTCTGTATAGGCACCGAACCAACGTAAGGAGCATTATGAAGCCCGAGTTCGAACCCGGATTCGCGTATCACAAAAAACATTCCTGAGCCGACCGCGCCTCCAACGTCGAATTTTCCGTTCCCGTTCGCGGGAAGATCAGTAAGGCCGTTCTTGACATAACCGCGCAAGGCTCCGTTCGGTCTAGCTTCGGCGACAATTCCGCCGATCGGGCCGTCGGATTCGAGCTTGATCGTCAGCCGGTCGAAATCCTTTTGAGTGGCACCGAGCAGCGCTGCCCCGATCAAAGTTCGACCCAGAGCGGCAGTTGCCGTCGGCGAAAGTCGGTGGCGTGCGACAACCTCTTCAACAGTTCTTGTGGCGACCGCAGCGACGACCCTGACGGTGTCGTTCGCGGCAGTTCCGTGTATCAATTTATCCATCTCTTTTAGTTTCAATCGTTTACAGAGCGGGTGTCAACCCGATGACCGCTTGTCGCATTTTGTTGTATGCAACTTATTCGCCTGCCACAAGATATTGTGTGAATTTCTCCTTGACACTTTGCGAAAATGGTAGATAATAACTCCTACGCTTTCTTAAAAAAGCGTCCCGAAAAAATTCGCGACTCGATAACAAATTGAACAACAGATAGGGCTTCGGTTTGATTGGTTTGGGTGATAAAATCACCTTATCCAACAGAATCATCAGCCCCTTTCAGCCCCAAAGAGGCCTCTGACCAAAAAATTATGAGCATATTCCTTGAACAATCCACAGGCAGCGTCAGCGATAACGAACAGACAGGAACCTCAGCAAGCGCGGCAAGACCGGCAAGACGTTTTGAACCGCTTGGGCTGAACGCCCAAAAGGTCGTTGCTAAGCGCTATTCGCTTAGGAACGAACACGGTGAACCGATCGAGACCTGGGAAGATATCGTCAGACGTGTCGTTGGACACGTTTCAAAGGCAGAGAAGAACCCCGGCGAACAGCATTGGTTCTACAACGAAATGTCCGCGGTAATGCTCGCCCGCGAATTCATTCCTAACACGCCGTGTCTCGTCAACGCCGGCAAGCCAAAGGGTCAGTTGGCTGCCTGCTTTGTCCTGAACGTACCGGACTCGATCGACGGGATCATGGAACACGCACGCGACGTGGCGATCATTCATCAGACCGGCGGCGGCACCGGAATGACGTATGAATTCCTTCGCCCCGCGGGAGCGATGGTCAATTCGACGCGTGGCGTGGCATCCGGCCCTGTGAGCTTCATGAACATCGTCAACCAGACGACAGAGGTCGTAAAGCAAGGCGGTGTCCGTCGCGGTGCGAACATGGGAATTCTTGCCGTCGCTCATCCCGACATCCTGCGTTTCATTCACGCGAAGAATGATCAGACGAGTTTGACGAATTTCAACATTTCGGTGACCGTTACCGACCTCTTTATGGATGCCGTTGACAGCGGCACGTGGTTCCAGACCGAGTTCGACGGCGAACCGTGGACACAAGCCGTGCACGATCCCGTAACCGGCGGCGATTACGCCGTCTATCGCCGTCCGGACGGCACACCGGCAAGCTTCGCGGACAAGCTCGCATTTGAGACCGCAGATCTTTCTGATTGCGTGATCGAAGAACCGCCGATGCCCGGAATGGTCTTTGCGCCCGATATCTGGAACCGCATCATCGGTGCAGCCCACAAATATGCCGAGCCCGGGATCATCTTCATTGACGAGGTAAACCGTCACAACCACCTTAAGGCATCGATGGGACCGATCTACGCGTGCAATCCGTGTGGAGAACAGCAACTGCATTTCAACAATTCGTGCAACTTAGGTTCGATCGATGTCGCCAAATTCTACAAACCGCTCGATGACGGCGGCGGCTACGTCGATTGGGAATCGCTTGCTCGCGTTACGCATATCTGCACGCGTTTCCTCGATAACGTCGTCGATGCGGGACACTTCCCTCTGCCGGCGATCGATGATGTCGTAAAACGCACTCGCCCGGTCGGCCTCGGGATCATGGGCTTTGCAGATCTCTGCCTGCGTCTTGGCGTAACTTACGGTTCGGATGATTCGATGAGGTTGATGGAACAGGTAATGGGATTTGTCCGTCGCGAATCGTGGCTCGCAAGCCTCGAGCTCGGCCGCACCAAAGGCACGTTCCCGGAGTTTGAGGCGAACCGTGAAGCGTATGAGAAGTTCCTCTACGACGATGTAGGCATCTCGCGCGATATCCCGCTGACTCCGCGTAACTATGAGGTTACGACGATCGCCCCGACAGGCACGATCTCGCTTGTTGCAGAAACGTCGTCCGGCATTGAGCCGAATTTCTCGTGGGCATATGTACGCCGCGACACGCTTGGCACTCGCACCTACGTTCATTCGCCGGCGGCCGAAGCCCTCGGCCTGCGCGTTGACCAGACCGATCAGGCATCGATCGAAGCTGCGGCCGAATACGTTGTCGAGCATGAGTCGGAGCTTCCGCCGCACTTCATCTCGGCGATGAACATCACATCCGAACAGCATGTTCGCGTCCTCGGTGCCGCACAAAAGCACGTCGATAACGCCATCTCGAAAACCTGCAACGGAGCAAAGGACGACACCGTCCAATCCGTCGATGAGCTATACCACCTTGCGCGAAAGCTCGGTTGCAAGGCGGTCAGTTACTATCGCGACGGCAGCCGCGAGGGCCAGGTCCTAAACGCCATGGCGGCTCAGCCCGAAACAACCTCTTCGGCCGATGCCGAGGCCGCAACCGAGTTTGCAGCGGCAAAAGAATCCGCGTCCGTAGTTCATGAAGGCACTCGTATCGACCGTCCGCGCGAACTACAGGGTTCGACCTGGCGCATTCCGTTCGAAGGGCAGAATCTTTATGTAACTGTCAATCACGACGGCACTCGGATCCTCGAGGTCTTTGTTGCCGGTCCGATCTCGGCAGGCGTCGGATTGCTCGCATCCAAGATGCTGCGTGGTGGGTTCGATGTGAATGAGGTCGCAAGCAGCCTTAACAAGGTGATCGCGACCCACGCCGTTTGGTTCAACGAACGCCTGCTTACTTCGCCTGAACAGGCCGTCGCTGAATGCCTCCTGCTCGTCGACCGACGGCTCCGTAATCTTCCGGAATCGGAACGCGCGATCGGTAAGGCCGGCGCAACTGAGAATTCACCCTCAATGTCCTCGATGGTCTCAAAATGCCCTGAGTGCAGCGGCCAGCTCGAACATGTCTCGGGCTGTGACGCGTGCCGTGATTGCGGCTACTCAAAATGTAAATAGCAGTAAGAGGCCAACGATCTTTGAACGCTCCGTACGGAAAAATTCGTGCGGAGCGTTTCCTCTTTGCGCATATCTATGTAATCGAGCGATGCGGTTTGTCCGCATCTTTTGCAAATCCTATAATCTGACTGTCGATATAAATATCACTCTCGCATTTTTCAAGGAGGACGTATGCGTTTTTCGATAGTTTCGTTTTGTCTTGTTTTATTTCTATTCCTCGGCTCTGCATTGTTTGCTCACGCCGGATTTGTTTACTCGGTCGTCGACGATGCGGCGGGAAATATGCTCTACGGCTTTTCTGCCGATGATGCGACAGGCGAATTGACACTCCTCAGCGGATTCCCGATCGCAACCGGGTTCAACGGCGGCGGGAATACCAATCTCGAACATATCGCGTTCGATCCGGTCAATAAATTTCTCTACGTCGCAAACCGAGGCTCGTCAAACATTTCGGTCTATTCCGTTGATCAGGCAACAGGTGCACTTACGCCCGCTCCATTCTCGCCGATCACTTCGGTTGCGAGTCAACGTACGCTGAAGGTCCATCCATCTGGCTCCCCATTGATCGTCGGGGCAGATTCGTTCGCTAGCTTCGTGATCACGCCGACATCGGCAACACCTGCTCCGGGCAGCCCCTATGCTCTTCCGACCGGCGTTAGTCCGGCCGCATCCGCTTTATCGCCTGACGGGACTTACTATTACGCCGGCGGCAATAGCGGCAACTTTTTTGCCGGCTACACGATCAACGCATCAACGGGCGAAATGACCGCGATCGCAGGCAATCCGTTCGATTCCGGAGCAAGCAATCCCGTGCCGGTCGATGTTGACTCGACAGGAAGGTTGTGGGTCTTTGGCTCACGCCAGGCCGTTGTCCGTGCTTACACACTCGCTTCCGGGGTCCCGACCGCGGTCACCGGCAGCCCATTTGCTTACGGCGAAACAGGTTTTGCGTCGGTCGCAAAGGTTCATCCGAACGGAAACTTTCTGATCCTGCCGAATCGCACGCGCGCTTACGCCGTGTCTGCCGCCATCGGCGGATCCGGAGCAGCCACGACCTTGACGACCGTCGCCGGTTCCCCGTTCGGGACGTCCGGGTCGACCTCGCTTGCAGCGGCCTACAACACCGCGGGCACATACCTTTACGTCGTTAACGCAGGTTCTCGAAATATCACAAAATTCGTGGTCGATACTTCGACCGGCGTTCTCTCCGGTGCGACCGTGCTCCCTGCAAACACGATGGGAACCGCAGGTTCTAACTCCGGCATCGTTTACGTTCCGTATGCTGCAGCTTCTGCACCGATCTCGATCGGAGGTAGGATCCTGAAGGCGAATGGATCGGCCGTCGCGTACGCCCGCGTTACGATCGATGGCCCGAATGGTTTCACAGCATCAACACTTAGCAATTCTCTCGGATACTATTCCTTCGAGAACGTGCTCTCAAACCGGTCGTACACGATCACCGTACAGTCAAAACTCGCCGCTTTCTCGCCCGCATCACTGACGCCGAGCGGCAACGTAACCGACTTCGACATTACCGAGACAGCACCGGCCGGATTCAGCGGCTCGCGAAGATAGTTACCTTCAGGCGGTCAAGAAAAAGGCGGTTCCGAATGCGGAACCGCCTTTTTTGTTGTTCTAGTTCCTTTCGGATCCTAGTTCACATACGCACTTGGGGCCGGTGTGTCGCCTGCAAGGCCGAACGGCACGACCGAGAACCCTGCACTTGTGCCGAGTATGTAGAACAGGCCTTGTGCATCGGGTCTATAGACCGCGAGGTCTGCCTTGCCGTCACCATCGTAGTCACCTGCTGCAGGGATGTCCGTCGCGATGCCAAACGGTGCACCGTATGCCGTATCGTTCTCGCTTCTAAGTACATACCAGAAGCCTGTCGATGGCCGATACACCGCCAGGTCCGTCTTGCCGTCGCCTGTGTAGTCGGCAGGCACGATCTTGTCGCCTGCGGCTCCGAACTGTGCGGCCCAGAACGCTCCGTTCGACGAATTGAACCTATACCAGACGCCCGTTGAAGGACGATATACGGCAATATCTGCCTTGCCGTCGCCATCGAAATCCGCTGTGGTCGGCCTGTCGCCTGCAAGCCCGAACTGTACGGCCGTAAAGCCCTGTGTAGAACGCTGTATGTAGAACGTCCCCTGTGCGTCAGGACGATATACCGCCATGTCAGCCTTCCCGTCGCCGTCGAAATCACCGGGCGTCGGGATGTCCGTCGAGATACCAAAGGGTGCGACCGTTAGCGTAAGATCTTCGCTACGGAGTATGTACCACGTTCCAGTGCTCGGCCGATACATCGCAACATCGGTCTTACCGTCACCCGTAAAGTCAGCAGGCACCATCTTGTCGCCTGCCGCACCGAACTGATACGCCGTGAACCCTGCCGTCGAACGCTGCAGATACCAGACGTTATTCGATGGCCGATACACACTCACATCCGTCTTCCCGTCACCATCAAAATCGAACATCGCGGAATGCGGCGTCGCGGAATCGGCGGAAAACACCTTGAACGAGAACAATCTGCTCACGGAAAATCCGTTAGCCGCACCAGGATCGACAACGTACCAACGCCCGTAAAGCGTCTGTCCGATCAGGTTCGGGTTATTCGGGATCGGGAAAACTGTCGAGCCGTAGCCCGTACCTGCTCCGCTTCCCGTCAACGCGATATTCCGATAGAGGAAAGAGCCGCCCGCGGGAATCGACGCACCGACACCGGGATCCGTTGCATCGATCACGAGATACGCCTGTCCGCCGCCGATGCCTCTTGAAACACCGACCGTGAAGGTCTGATTCCCGAGCAAGCCGGGTGAATTTACGGCGACCTCAGGCATTACGCCGCCTGTTCCCGGGCGACCGGTGCCCGTGATCTGCGGGAAGCGATCAGATTCCGTGAAAAGCTGCGGCCGATCGAATGGCGGCAGCTCATTGCGGACGCGCTCATCGGTCAGCGGACGCTTTAGGAATGCCGCAAGATCGGCGCGCTCCTCGTTCGTAAGATTCAAAGGATGGATCTGCTCGTGATCAACATTCGGTGCGTCAAAGTCACCGCCGCGTCGATAGAACTCAATAACGTCCTCGATCGAACCGAAGCGTCCGTTGTGCATATACGGAAAACGCAATTCGACGTTTCGAAGCCCGGGCGTCTTGAACGCACTTCTGTCGATCTCCTGCCCAGTAACCGCAAATCTGCCCGGATCTTCTGGCTGCGGCCGGACGCCGATATTGTGAAATGCCTGATCCGAAAGGAGCGAGCTCAAATGGCACGCGGCACAGTTGTTCATTTCAAAGACCTGCTGCCCGTGTGCTTCGCTTGCGGTGAGCGGTTCAATGCCCGCAACTGCCTTGTCCAGCGGAGTCTGGTCAGAGAAGAGCGTCCTTTCGTGGGTCGCAATGGCCATCGCGATCCTCGTCGGGGTTACATTCGGCGAACCGAAAGCTTCTTGAAAAAGCTCTTCGTAAGTACGATCGCCGATCCAGGTCTTTAGCGCGGTCGGGATGTTGCTCGCAAGGGCAAGAGGTTTTGAGACCTGAACCCGAGCGGCAACCTGATTCCAGTCACGTCCGGCATGCCCCATCTCGGCGGTAGAGACCGGCGGGCCGAGTGCCTGGCTCTCAAGTGAGGCAATGAGCGGGATGACGACCTGATTTGTGATCGGGTCGCGAAATTCGTTGCTTGCCCGGCCGTCCCAAAATATGCCCTGCGGAGAATATGCTGCGTTCAGATACGACGGTGACTTGCGGTTCGTAACCTGCTCGCGAAAGCCGAACAATGCATTGTAAGAATACGTTCCGTCGGCGTTGTTCTGAATGACGCCCGGCGAACCGAAGATATCGTCCACCGTGCCGAACGTATTGTCCGGTCCGGGATTACGCGACCTGTTATCAAACACATCCGTTCGCGGGTCCGAACCGCCCCTTGCCGGACGATGGCATGTGCCGCACGCGACGGTTTTGGTCGATGAAAGCTGCTCGTCCCAAAAGAGCGTTTTGCCCAAATAGGCCTTGGCGGCCGTAACAGGATTTTCCGGAGATTCGAGTGGCGGTTCGAGCGGCGGGAACGTGCTGCCCGGGAAATTTCCGTTTGCACGCGTGCCGAGGTCAGGAGCTCCAAGCAAGCTCTGCCCCGAGCTGTTTTCGGCACGCACCCAATAGTAATAAGGTTGGCCGACCGCGGCAGTGGTATCAAAGAAGAGGTTTGCTGCCGTCGTGCCGACGTCGGTCGCGGTCGAAGGATCATTCACGGTATTTCGGAAAATGCGGTAAACCGTTGCCCCTCGGATCGTATCCCAACGAAGCCCAACCTTGTTTATGTACCAATTGTCGCTCGCATTTACGCCCGTTGGAGCCGCCGGGACTTCCCCGCGAAACGCCTTCGCAGCGGAACCGCTCGGCGTACTTAAATATGCGGCAATGCCAAAGACAATGAACAACAATATCGAAAAGACCTTGAGACGTGCCATCGAACCTAACCCCAAACTATGATCACTTTTATTATTTTGAACCTTGCGACTCCCCGAAATACTATCTTACTTTTGCCTGCCTCTCAACGACCGGAGAGCTAAAAATACGCAACTATTACACGGCCCGCAGGTCGGAAAAATGGGAGAAATTCTCGATAAGCCGTGCGTTACGCTACAATTCTCTACAATGAACCATCGCAAGATCCTTATCCCGACGCTATCTCTATTGTTTGTATTTTTAGCCCTTTGGACCGCGGGCAGCGGCGTTGAGGCGGCAGCCAATATCGCACCGTCTGCGACTCCACCCCCGCCGAGACAACGTGTCATCGTAACCGAGCCAACGCCGGGTCCGTCTCCGACAGTCACTCCGACACCGTCTCCGACGCCCGCGACGCAAGTGCAGACGCTTGCCTCGCTGCAGGCGAAGATCCGCGGCCGTATGCTTTCGGCAAACGTTGCTCGCGGGCGTGTCGGCATCAAGATCTTGTCGCTGAATTCAGGGAAAGTGATCTTTGAGAACGATCCGGAAAAATACTTCACGCCGGCGTCGAACATGAAGAACTTTACCGTCGCTACGGCGTTCGAACGCCTCGGCCCGAATTTTCGATTCGAGACGAAAGCATTCGCGAACGCGTTGCCCGACAGTTCAGGTACGATCAACGGTGATCTGCGGATCTACGGCGGCGGTGATGTGTCAGTCTCTACGGCATTTTACCTCGGCGATTATTACAAGGGAGTTGACGCTCTCGTCGATGAACTCGTCAAAGCCGGTGTTAAGAAGATCAGCGGCAGTCTCGTCGGCGATCTGAGCTATTTTTCAGGCGGCGAGATCCCTGAGACTTGGGAATGGGACGACCTGCAGTGGTATTACGGCGCAGGGATTTCGGCCCTGCCGATAAACGACAACGCAGTTGATGTAAAAGTTTCGCCGACACGCTCGGGCCAGCCTTGCGACGTTCGGATCTTGCCTCGTACCAGCGTCTTCACCGTCAACAATACCTGCACGACCGGCGGCAGCTCATCGTCACTCTCGATCACAAAGAGCCTCGACCGCAATATTCTGACCGTCGGAGGACAGATACCTGCCGGCGCGACAGCCTGGCAAGGTTCTATCGCGGTCACTCAACCCGCAGATGTTTTCCTTGCACTCTTGAAAGAGAGATTGATCGCACGCGGGATCGCCGTCGGAGGCGATACGCGGATCCTGCCGCCAAGCGTTACAGCTCCGACGACGCAGACGCCGATCGCGACGCTCCAATCACCGCCGTTTTCTGTCATCGCCGCAAAGACGATGAAGCCGAGCCAGAATATGTATACCGAGACGATCCTTTGGACGCTCGGTGAGCAAAAGCGGCGAAACGGAGGTGCGGCAGTTTCCGGCAACAGCAGCGTCGTCGGCATCAGTGTCGTTAGGGATTTCTTGACCAAACAAGTCGGCATTCCAAGAGATAGCGTCATTCAATACGATGGCAGCGGTATGTCGCGCCATGACCTCGTAACGCCTTCGGCAGTCGCAGCACTCTACGTCTATATGGCGAAAACGAGCAAGAATGCTCAAGCGTGGCGGGACAGTCTCGCCGTCGGCGGCGTTGACGGCACATTGAAGAGGAGATTCGCAGGAACTGCCGTCTCAGGAAATTTTCGCGGCAAGACCGGCACCTTGGACCAGGTTTCAGCACTCTCAGGATACGTGCGAACAGCGGGCGGCGAGGAACTCGTCGTCTCGATCCTCGTCAACAACGTTCTCTCGCCCGGCGACCGTATCTCGATGATCGACGACATCGTCGTCGCCCTTGCGAACTTCAACGGAAAGGTTGACGAACAATAAAAACGGACCGACAAACCGCGTTCGGCAGCCTCCGATCCGTTCTGGTCTTGTATCTGTCCTGCTGGCTGTTAGCTACCAGCGGTTGCCGCGGTCGCGATCTCTTCCGCCGCCATAACCGCCGCCACGCGGACGGTCTTCGCGCGGACGTGCTTCATTTACGACCATATTGCGGCCGTCATAGTCCTGACCGTTGAACTGCGCGATCGCAGCCGTAGCAGCATCCTCCGAGCCCATCTCAACGAAGCCGAAGCCGCGCGAACGGCCGGTCTCGCGATCGAAGACGACATTGGCCGATTCAACTGCGCCGGCTGTCGCAAAATGTTCCTGTAGATCCTCGCTTGTCACGCGAAATGACAAGTTTCCGACGTAAAGTTTAGTTCCCATTTTTTAAGGTTTTATTCAGATTTATTCTGGAGAATGATTTGAAGCACAACGGCAGGCAGACTGCGAAAAGAAATGCGCGTCACACGTGGTTCTTTCTGGCTTATCTTGTCTAAGTGCGGTGCGTAAACTTCCTGCTCAAAAAAAGATTGCTAGCTCCAAAAAAGATGCAATGACCGACTCTCAAGACCGAACCGAAAAAGCACCGCGCTTTCCTGGCGGGACGGAAAATATCAACGCGATATCAAGCGAGAGCAAACACAAGGAGTATGACCTGTTTCCCCAAATTTGGCAAGCATGTTTTTTTCCGTTAAACATCGGGCGATCTGCCGCCGAAACTCGGTTGAATTCAGCAGACGTTTGGGGGCGGACCCGAATATACTCGTATCACCAATTTCGGAATTGCCCGAGGATCATCCCGGGAATGTCCGCTATGCCGTTTTCCGCAATTGGTCAAGCAATTTCCCGTGGATGCCGCCAAAAGCGCCGTTCGACATAATTGCGACGACATCATTCTCGGCAAGGTCGGGCATAAGGTGTTCGATAATAGAATCGGCGTCGGGAAAGCTTTCAGCGCGTTTGCCACGCAGATTGAGGTCAGACACAAGCTCATTCACGTCAAGCACCTTACCGAGCTCGCTCGCCTTCGACGTGTTGTAAACGCCCGCAATGATTACGCGATCTGCATAGCCGAATGCTTTCGAATACGGCTCCTGAAATGTTGCAAGCCGCGAAGACCACGTGCGAGGTTCGAAGACGGCGATCAACCGATTCGTCGGATACTTCGTCCGGAGAGCTTTTAGAGTTTCTTCGACCGCCGTTGGATGGTGCGCAAAATCGTCGATGACGGTTACACCACGTTCCACACCGCGAACCTCCATACGCCGCTTTACGGAAAGGAATGTATCGAGGCCTTTCTGGATCTGTTCGTTCGAGATGCCCCACGCGTTCGCCGCGATGATCACTGCGAGGCAGTTCCGAACGTTGAATTCACCGAGCAGAGATGTCTCGAATTCGCCGAACGCATTGCCTTCGCGAAAGACCGTAAACCGTGTCTTTTCGCCTGAATGATCGATATAACGTGCCTGCCATTTTGCCGCGTCCGAGAGGCCGAACGTCTCGACGTTCGTAAAAAGTTTCCCCGTCATCTCGTCGAGAACTTCACCGACGATCGGCGAATCAATGCCCGCGATCAGCCGGCCGCTGCCAGGCACAAGATTCATCAGCCGTGAGAATTCCCACTTAATGTCGTCGATGTCGTCGTAGATATCCGCGTGGTCGAATTCAATATTGTTGACTATCGCGATCTCCGGCAGGTAATGCATGAACTTCGGTTTCTTGTCGAAGTATGCGGTGTCATATTCGTCGCCTTCGATAACGAAATAGTCGGAATCAGAAACGCGAAAGCTCGCATCGAAATTCTGCACGATGCCGCCGACAAGGAAGCTTGGGTTCAGGCCGCCGCATTCGCAGATCCATGCCGCAAGACTCGTCGTCGTGGTCTTGCCGTGAGTTCCCGCAACAACGAGCGAACGCCGGCCGCGGATGAATTCGTCCTGCACGACCTGTGCCTGCGAAGTGTATTTTAGACGCTGGTCGAGGACGGCCTCGAGCTCCGGATTTCCACGCGAGATCGCATTGCCCACGATCGTCACGTCGGCATTGACCTCCGTATTCTCTGCACGATAGCCGCGAATTATCTCGATGTCGAGGGCCTCAAGCTGCGTTGACATCGGCGGATAGACATTCTGATCCGAACCCGTAACCTTATGCCCGCGTGCAAGCAGCATTCCCGCAAGCGACGCCATCGCCGTCCCGCAAATCCCGATAAGATGGTAGTGCATCTATTTTGAAGTAAGTTCGCTGACCAGCTCCTTCGTCTCGTAGATATTTCTCAACGCTTCGAGAATGCCCTGCGAATGGACGCCAACGGCGCGGCCACCTTCGCTTTCCTCGACGTACCAATATTTATTCGAAAGCTTTTGAATGTTGCTGTCGAAATTGATGCCGCAAAATTCAGCCTTTGCATTGATCACGGGCGAACCGGAGTTCCCGCCGATCGTGTCGGCAGTGTAAACGAAATTGAGCGCGGCGGACATATCGAATTTGCCCATCTTCGCTTTGTAACGCTCCGGCAGGTCGAATGGAGCGGCACCGTCAAAGCTCAGCGCGCGATCGTACAGACCGAAGAACGTCGTTCGGAAAGGCACAAGCGTCGTATCCTCTTCATACCCTTTTACACGGCCGTAACTTAAACGAAGATTGAAGTTAGCGTCCGGCGGGATCGACTTGCCATAGACGGCGAATCGAGCTTTCGAGATGCGTTCGCCCGCTTTGGTCTCGACCGAAGCGATATTATCGTCGTTCCATTTGCGAAGCTCGCGAATGACGGGTTCAATACGCCGTGCAAGCGTGACCATCGGGTCCGTCGAAGCAGCAACCGCGGCCTTGCCGCCGTCCATCAAGGCCTTTCGAGCCGCCGGGTCGATCAACTTCGTCTCGCGAACCGCACGTCCGACGACCTCGGAAACTTCTGCATCACCGAGAGCCGCACGAATGAAAGGATCGTTCACGCCAAGCGTATCTTTTGCTTTCGTCAGCCATGCGACAAGCATCGCTTCTTCCATCGCTGGATAGATCGGCGCTTTCGAGAGAAGGCTGAACTTCAGCGAGTCCAGACGGTTATCGCGATATTCGTCATAACGCTCGTCATTCGGCTTCGCAACCTCTTCCGTATATCTGACGATCTGCGATGCGATAGAACCAAGTCTTGCAACCGAAATGGTCGAGAACGCGAGCTGAGGAGCCTTCGCGGGCAACGTTGAATATGCCTTCTCAAGGTCGCTCCATGCGGGAGCGTATTGGTTATTAAGATCGGGCTTTGCCGCGAGCTTATCGCGAAGATCTTTTTCCTCCGCGACCTTCGTCCCGAACTGCCGCGAATTCAGCAAACCTTCTTCCTGGCCCGCAAGCCGCTTCAACGAATTGCGAAGCGATCGAATTCCTGAGTGTGCCTGTCGCAGCTGCTCGTCACCCTGCTTTGCATATGTTTCAAGAGCGTTAAGGCGAGTTTTCCAAGTTGTCTCAAGTAGCGGATTCCCTACGTCGCGTTGATACGCAAGCTGTGCAACTGTCAGGAGCCGTGCGGTCGAACCCGGATTGCCGGGTACGACGATGAACTCGCCGTCGACCGCTCCCGTCTCCGAGAACCTAAAATAATTCGGCGTATTCGCCGGCTTGCCGTTCTCGTAAGCGCGAAGGAACGTGATGTCGAGGTCGTATCGCGGATACGTGAAATTGTCGTAGTCGCCGCCAAAGAACGAGATCTGCTCTTCGGGTGCGAAGACGATCCGCAGGTCCGTGTATTTCTTGAAGCGATAGAGCCAGTACTCACCGCCGCTGTAGAACGAGATGACCTCGCATTTGAGCTTTGTCTTTGCCGCGCAGTCCTTTTCGATGTCAGCCATCACGGCCTTTTTCGCCTCGCTCGATGCCGCGGCCTGCACCTTTGCCGAAACATCCTCGAAGGATTCAAGAACGTTGGCCTCGAGGTCAGTTGCCTTCACCTCTTCAGCAAGTGTCGGAGCATAGAAGCCGTCCTTAACATAGTTCTTTTCCTTTGTGGACATCTTCGAGAGCTGGCCGCTCGCGACGTGTTGATTCGTGATGATCAGTCCGTTCGGCGAAACGAAGCTTGCCGAGCCGCCATCATTCAAACGAACGCTTGCAAGCCGCACTTTGTCGAGCCAGCCCGCCGGCGGTACGAAATTGTATCGTTCTTTCCACTGCGCGAGCGGCGGATTATCGAACGTCCACATTCCTTCGTCCGCAAGCGAAACAATCGGCAAAAACGCGATGAGGGCTACCTGAAAGATCGCGATCAACTTTTTCATAATGTCTCCTTACCTACTTTAGCGAGGCGGCAAACGGCAACCCGGCCGCAGTCTTAAAATACTCGAACTTTAGTGCATTGGCTCCAAGACACGGCTTTCGCGATTTGTCCGTGTTCAGGTCAAAGTATCGTCGTGTCCGTTTCAGGCTCTTGCCTGAGCTGTTGAAATAGAAACTCTGGCGTATGACACAGTCGTCCGTGAATGTTCGAAGCTCGGCATCAACACGTGCAAGGCTGCCGTCCGCACGAAAATAGTGAAAGACGAATTCGGCCCAATCACCCGAGGGACTCGAGTATGTGAATCGCGAAGCAACAAGCTTATCGTCTTTCTTCCAGCTATAGGCGATCGTGTACGTGTCGTCCTCCGTCCCGGCCTTTTCAAGTGCATCGACCGAATCAAAGATCTTCCACGCGGGTTTTGCTGCATCGATCGCTGCCGTATCTGCCGCAACGATGTCGGGACGCGACCGCGAATCGACCGTCTTGTCGATCGAAGCCGCGTACTTGTCGATCACCTTAATTGAGCGTGCCGTCCGTGCCTGTCCGCTTGCAGACACCGCCGCAGCGAAGATCACACCGACGAGGAAAAGTGCGGATCTATTCTTCATCTTTCTAAAGAATGCTGCGGAGTTTCTCCATTGCTCCGGCGAGAATGTCATCCTCACGGGCGATACAGATGCGGACGTAAGGATCCCAGCGATCTGAATCGGCAAATGCTGAACCGGGCGTCATCCCGACACCGGCATCGCGCATCAGCATTTCGTTGAATGCGATCGCGTCGGAGTTGCCCTCAGGAATGCGTGCCCAAAGATAGAACGCCGAGCCAGAGTCGTAGATCTGAAAGCCCAGATCCGTCAATCCTGCGGCGAACTCGCGGCGTTTCGCATCGAACTTCTCCCGCAGCCGCGGGTAATAACCGGGATCGACCATCAAAACCTTGCCCAAAGCCGCCTGCAGCGGTGTCGCAGGGCAGACATAGATCACATTTGCCGCCGCGTTGACGGGTGCGAGCAGCTCGCCTTTACCGAATGCATAACCAAGACGCCAGCCCGAGATATTCCAGGACTTAGAAAAAGAATTGACCGTGATCGTCCGCTCGAACATCTCCGGCAGGCTCGCGATCGAAATATGCGGATTCTCGCCGGTGACGTAGTGTTCATAGACCTCGTCCGAAATAACGAGCAGGTCAAGTTCCTTTGCGACATCCGCGATCGCTTGAAGCTCGTCGGTCGTCATCACCTTACCGCTCGGGTTTGCGGGCGAACACACGATGATCGCGCGAAGCGCAAACTCTTTGCGATCCTTTAATGTCTTGCAGAGAGCGAGCAATTCGTCTTTTTCGAACTTCAAGTTCTCATCAAGCTCGAAAGTTTCCGTCTTTGCTCCAAAGTCCTCAAGAATGCGTCGGTGATACGGGTAATACGGTTCAAAAACAAGGGCCGCCTTGTCCCGAAGATAGCTCTGAGCAATGCCGATCAAAGCTCCCGTACCCCCGTTCGTCACCATCAGTTCGAACGGGGTCGTGTCGGCGCTGACATCAACGTTGTTGTATTTTTTTACCTTCGCTTCGATCGCTTTTCGCAAGCTCGCATCGCCTTCGCTCGGGCCGTAATGATTCTGGCTAGCGGCGATGATCTCGGCTGCTTCTTTTGCGAGTCTGGGGTCGATCGGCAATTCCGATTGCCCCTGAACAAGGTTGCCGCTCTTGGGAACGAGCCGCGTGATCGCGCGGATATCGGGTCTTATTTTTGTCATTCTTGGTTGAGTCATAAAGCTATAAAATACCAGTTTTCACCTCAGAATTGAATTTCACGCGATCCAACGCCGCAACGCCCGCCGACTCCCGTTCCAATCGCTTTTCTCGATCTATGCTCTGCTCACAAACGGGTTGTTTGCGACCCAAAAGCGTAGCGGAAGCTCGGCATCTTCGCCTGCGTAATCGATCCCGATCCGCTTACCCGAAGCGAGTTCGCCTGCTGGAATCGTCTTGTATCTCTCAATAAAAACCTTCGTCCCAAGCAGGTCTTCGCCGTTCAGCGTTCGGTCGATGCCCAGCGCAATGCAAAGTTTTCCGGGCCCGGACGTAAGATCCTTGAGCTTTTTCGCTTTCGGACGTCGTTCCTGCATTATCTCGATGCCTTCGACCGGCTCGATCCCTCGGATAAGAATTGCGTGCGGCGTCCCCGGCCGTCCGGTAACGCAGTTGAACTGGTTATACATTCCGTAAACAAAGAAAACATAGGCGAATCCCGCCTCGCCGTACATCACCTCGTTACGTTTTGTGCGCCGCCCGCCATAGCTGTGTGCCGCTCGGTCGATCTCGCCCAAATATGCCTCCGTTTCGACGATCATTCCCGAAACACGACGGCCTGAGGACGGCACGACGAGCAGTTTGCCAAGCAATTCGCGTGCGATCTTTGCGGTATCCTGGCGTGCGTAGAATTTTCGCGGGATGAGCATATACAACCTAAGGCGTTCGAGTAGAGTCGAAAGGTTTGTTAAGATTCAAGCGTACTACTTTGAGCTGTAAAATGACGAAACTCGCAATTTTTATCTCCATTCTTCTCTTTGCCGTGTCGGCCGTACCGGCGCAAAAGCCGACCGACGTTCTCGCTACGGCGAAAGGACACAAGTTCACGGTCGCGGACCTTTCTGCCGAAGTTCAGGCCGAAGTCGCCGGTGCTCCTGCTGACCTTAATAAATTTCGCACAGAGCTCCTTAACGAAATGGTCGCATCGCGTGTGCTCGCGCTTGAGGCTGCTACAAAAGGAATTACCATCGGCCGCTTGATCGCTGATCAAAAGACAACGATCCCTGCACCGACCGACGCCGAAATAAAGGCCACTTATGACGCAAATAAGGAAGCCATCGGCGACGTTCCGCTTGAAAAAGCTCGTCAGTCGATCATCGACTATCTGAACAGCAAGAAATACCAGGAAGCGGTCGCAAAACTCGTAACCACGCTCCAAACCAAGTACAAGGTAGTAAAAGGAAAGGACGTGAACGCCGCGAACGCCGTCCCGGCGGACGTACTTGCAACGGTCGGAACCGATAAGATCACGCGCGCCGAATTTGATAAATACACGGCCTATGACCTTTACGAAGCGCAGGCAAAGCTCGCTGACGATATCCTTGCCGACCTGGACGAGACGATCTTCAACACGCTTGTTTCCGACGAAGCAAAGGCGACCGGCGTTGACACAAGCGCGATAATCGCACGCGAGATCACCAACAAGATGGTCGATTTCAGCGATGAGGAACACGCGCGTTTGAATGCAGAATTCGGCAAGCGTATGACGGCCAAATATGGCGTCGTCCTGCAGTACAAAGCACCCGAACCGCCGGTCGAACCTGTTTCCGTAGATGGAGCTCCTGCCGAAGGCCCCGCGAACGCACCCGTTACGGTCGTAATGTTCAGCGACTTTCAATGCTCGGCGTGTTCGGCAACGCATCCGATCCTAAAGGCAGCGATCGCCCCATTTCCCGGCAAGGTCCGTCTCGTAGTACGTAATTTTCCGCTCGAATCCGTACACGATAATTCCCTGCTTGCGGCACGTGCGGCAGCGGCGGCGAACGCTCAGGGCAAATTCTTCGAATACATCGATATTCTCTATAAGAATCAGGACAAGCTCGATACGGCTAGTTTGAAAAAATACGCTGCAGACCTCGGCCTCGACGCCGCAAAATTCGATGCCGATATGAATTCGGCCAAGACGCTTGCCGATATCAAGAAGGATATGTCGGACGGCGAAGCCCTGCACATCAACAGCACGCCAACCATTTTTTTCAATGGACGGCGGATCGGCCAGATCAGCGAAGAAGGCTTTAAGGCCATGATCGAGCGTTCCCTTAAGAAGTGATCTTTTATGCGACTTTTTCTGATAACAATTACCTGTTTCCTTGCATTCGGTTGTTCTGCCAACGCCGTTAACAACGGCACGAATGCCGCCTCACCGACGCCTGTAAAGAAAGCTAGCGGCCCGGCTCCTGTCTATGGATACGAGATCGTAAAGGCCTATCCGCACGACCCAAAGGCATTCACCGAAGGCCTTTATTTCAAGGACGGCTTTCTTTATGAAAGTACGGGCGAAAAGGGCGAGTCGAGCCTCCGTAAGGTCGAGCTCGAGACCGGAAAGGTTGTCCAGAAATGGGATCTGCCGCGTGAGGATTTCGGCGAGGGGATCGCCGAGGTGAACGGCAAGGTCTATCAGCTCACCTACCAGCAAGGCCTCTGCAGGCAGTTCGACGCGACGGATTTCAAGCTCCTCAAAGAATTCAACTATCCGGGCGAAGGCTGGGGAATGACGACTGACGGCTCTCTTCTTTATATGACGGACGGTACGCACGTTATCCGCGTGATGGACCCCGAAACCTTCAAATCAAAACGGATGATCGTCGTCAAACGCGATGACGGCGAACCGCAGATGCGCCTCAATGAACTCGAATGGGTCAAAGGCGAGCTCTGGGCGAACATCTGGCATTCCGAAGACCCGGAAGTCCTCGGCAAGCCGAACTACATCGCGCGCATCGACCCGGAGTCAGGCTCGATCGTCGGCTGGATCGACCTCGCCGGCATCTCGCCGAACGACCAGGCAAAGAGCAACAATCCGTACGACCCGAAGTCCGAAAACACTCTGAACGGCATCGCATATGACGCCGCGGGCGACCGTATTTTCGTTACAGGCAAGGACTGGAAGAATCTTTACGAAATTCGCATCACGGAGCCGAAGACAAAATGAGCGCAGAGGATGTGAGTTTTATGCAGCGTGCGTTCGAACTCGCTCGCAAAGGGATGAATTCGAACGCCGGCGGGCCGTTCGGCTGTGTGATCGTAAAAGACGGCCGCGTCATCGGCGAAGGCTGGAATCGCGTAACATCGGACAACGACCCAACGGCTCACGCCGAGGTAGTCGCGATCCGCGACGCGTGCAAGAATCTTTCAAGCTTTCAGCTCACAGGCTGCAAAGTTTACACTTCGTGCGAACCGTGCCCGATGTGCCTCGGTGCTCTTTATTGGGCACGCCCTGATGCCATCTTCTTCGCCGGAACCCGCGAGGATGCAGCCTTCGGCGGCTTCGACGATGACTTCATCTACAAGGAACTCGACCGTCCGCGCGAAGAGCGAACGATCCCTTTGACAAGCCTGCTCGCTAGCGAAGGCCGCGAACTTTTTGTCGAGTGGCTGAACAAATCTGACAAGACCAGATACTAAAAATTTTCTAAGTATGCCCGCTTTATATTTCCTGATCGTCCTTGCCCTTTTAGCAGGTGCGGTTTTGCCCACACAAACGGCACTCAACAACAAGCTCGCGGTCACGGTCGATAACTCCATCCTCGCGGCACTGCTCTCCTTCGCCGTCGGAACTTTAACGTTGACGATCTATTCGATCGCGACCGGCGTGCCGCTCGGGAATATCGCGTCCGCAAAGAATGCACCGCCCACTGCATGGCTAGGCGGCGTTCTCGGCGCCTTCTTTGTCGCCTCGACGATCATTCTGCTGCCGCGCCTCGGCGTAGCATTGACGTTCGGGCTCGTCGTGGCGGGGCAGATGATCATCACGCTCTTCTACGACCACTTTGGCCTTCTCGGCCTTGACGTAAAACCGATGACCGCCGGCCGCGTCATCGGCGTTCTGCTCGTTATCGGCGGCGTCATCCTGATCCGCAGATTCTAAACGCAGTTCATTTTGTTTCGAAACATTCTCCTCCGATGCGGTGTCCAAAGGGACAGCAAAGGAGGAGATCACCTATGTTCGAAAGACAGATCGGCTACGACCTCGATGGAAACAAACAAGGCGGACGCAGTCCGTATTTCGGATTTTCCGTCGGCCTTGTCAGTTTACTTTTCGCCACATTCCTCGTGGCAAGCATTTTTGCGGATGATTTTTCCCTTCCGGGCGAAGGCCTTGAAATGAGCGCGATGCTCTCACCGGCGGCCGTGGAACCGACCGTCGCTGAGCCCGAAAGGCCTCAAACACCTGCGGCCCATTCCGCTGCATCAAGCGTTCCGACGAGAACAGCTCTCGTCTCGCCCGTCGATGAACCGAGTCTCGTGCCCGACAAGATAGGCGTGACCGCATCGAAGATCCCGCCGATGCCCAAAGGCCCCGTGATCGTCTCATCGGTAAATGATGATGGACCACGCGGAAACGTCGGTCGTCCGAACGGCAACGAAGGCGGGACAGCTCCTCAAGCATTCGGCCCGAAGGAAGACCCTAAACCAAAGGTCGATGGCACTGTCCACGACACGCCGCCTCCGAAGGTTATCGATCGCACGCCGCGCAATCTCGGCATTGTGAACAGCAAGGCGACCTACCTGCCCAAGCCGCAATATCCTGAGACGGCGTTGCGTATGGGCATATCCGGAAGCGTAACGGTGCAGGTCCTGATCGACGAGGAAGGCCGCGTCGTCTCCGCGACCGCATCGAACGGCAACGCGCTCTTCCGCGAATCCGCATTACGCGCGGCAAAGCAGGCGAAATTCACGCCTACCAAGCTTTCGAATGTGCCGATCAAAGTTACCGGCATCATCGTCTATCATTTCGCGCGTTGAGATGAGGCGAGAGGAACGCGAGCAGATCGTCCGTGTCCATCGGCAAGAGCGGCACGGGCATTCTGCTCTTTAGATCGTCGAGCGGCATACCGTCAATGAAAACAGGCTCGTCGGATTTCACACACACCTTAGGGACGATAACGAAATCTCCGGTGATGCTACCCTTCAAGGCCTCGAAATCCTGCCCCGAGAGCAGCCCCGCAACCGCCACATCGCCGCCGAAATAATTGTTTGGAACGGAGACGACCTTTAGCCGCGAACGCGTTCGGCGATTATATTTATCGATCTCGCCGCGAAGGATCGGAGCGAACATTTCGCCGGTAAGCAGCGTTCCGTGCGGACGTTTCTTCTTCGAAAGCAGATGCTCGGGCACCGGCGTTTCGCCTGCGTGCGGCATGATCGCTGCCCCGTGCGCGCGAACCTCTTTTGCGCGTTTCGTCTTCTTGCCGTCAAGAAAACTTTCGAATTTATTCAAGAACGTGCGCATCATCCCGACGCCGTCCTCTATCTGCGGATAGCTGCCATAATGCCGCCGCGAAGGTATCTCGACGCCGGCCTTTATGTAGATCTCGTCGCCGAGGAATGCGAACGTCTTGCCGAGCGTGCGGCGAAATTCCTTTTGCAGTTTCTCGACGCGCCGTATCGTCTCGCGGCAAAATTCAGGTGTAACGCGTGTCAGCCGCTCGTCCGTATTGAAAGCCGTCAACGCCATCGGCACGATCGCCGTCGAGATCACCTTCGGAAAATCCGCCGCTAGGTCGCGGATCGTCTTCTCGAGAATGTCGCCGTCATTTATCTTTGGACAAAGCACGACTTGCGCGTGTATCTCGATGTCGTTATCGAGCAGAAAGCGTATCTTGTCCGAGATGTCGGCACGCGACTCGGGTACGCCGAGCAGGAACGCGCGTGTCTTCAAGTCCGTAGCGTGAACCGAGACATATTGCGGCGAAAGTCTTTGCTCGACGATGCGGTCCATTTCCGCGGGCGTTATCGACGAAAGCGTGGTGTAGTTGCCGTAAAGAAAAGATAGGCGAATGTCCTCATCGCGAATGAACAGCGAAGGCCTCGCACCCTCCGGATTGCCCTTAGTAAAACAGAACAAACATTCGTTCGCGCATTGCCGCGGAGCGATCTGCTCGAACATCAGCCCAAGATCTTCGCCCTCTTCACGGTCGAATTCGATCTCGACCGTTTCGCCCTTCGCCTTCTTGACCTGGAACGTAAGTTCCGTCTCGCCCGCGGTCTGAAATCTAAAATCGAGATAATCACGCACCGCCCGGCCATTGACCTTCACAATGCGGTCATTCACCGACAGTCCGATCTCGTCGCCAACGGCACCGGGCGTAACTTCTGTGATAGTTACGCCCGGGCGTCGAAGCTGCGTCACCGCAGGTGTTACTGCAAACTCATACATTCCAATTAGATGTTATCGGCCTGAAACCAAAAAGCAAAAAAGCCTCTCACCCCGTTCGCCCTTCTCTGCTCATATCCGCACCCCACGCAGGCTCGCAACTACCTGCGAATACGCTACTTACCGGGTCTCCGCCCATTTACTTCGCATCAGCAAACAAAATATTCCTTCTCTCGCCGACCCGGCCCATCGCATTTCGCAAACCGCCCGCACACCCCGACTCGAAAATGGCGATCTGAAATTTCAACTTGAGATCTGCGATTGGCGATTTGATATTTTGAAATTTCACATTTGAGATCTACGATCTACGATTTGCGATCTGTGATATCAAATTTGAAATTTGATATACACGCTCCTTCATCAGAAAGTCCTTTTGCCCTTATATACCTTCCCTAAACACACAAACCCAAACACTGATCTCCAAACTCCACATCCCATTCCAAAAAAAACCGCCCGCAAAATGCAGGCGGTTTTGACACAAGATCCAACGTGGATCGCTCTGACAGAAATTGTCTTCTACGCGGCCGCGGCTTTCAGGTCGATGAGCGACGAAAGCGGCGTGTATTCGAGGCCCTGCGATTCGGCAACAGCCTCATACGTCAGCTTGCCGGCGTAGGTATTTACGCCTTCCTGCAGGCCTTCATCATCCTTGATCGCCTGCTCAAAGCCCTTGTTTGCAAGGTCGAGAGCATACGGTAAGGTTGCGTTCGTCAGCGCGAATGTCGAGGTACGCGGAACCGCACCCGGCATATTCGCAACGCAATAATGAAGCACGCCTTCCTCGAAGAACGTCGGGTTCGAGTGCGTCGTTGCATGCGTCGTCTCAAAGCATCCACCCTGATCGACCGCGACGTCCACGAGCACCGAGCCTGACGGCACGAGATGCAGCATATCGCGCGTTACGAGTTTCGGTGCCGCGGCACCAACGACAAGAACCGCACCGATCACGAGATCCGCATGCGAGATCGCCTCTTCGACCGCATATCGCGACGACGCGAGTGTCTGAACCTTCGAAAGGAAGATGTCGTCGAGCTGACGCAGGCGGTCGAGATTCCGGTCAATGATCGTAACGCGTGCGCCAAGGCCGACGGCCATCTTTGCAGCTTCGGTACCGACAACGCCGCCGCCGAGGATGACGACGTTCGCCGCCGGAACTCCCGGAACGCCCCCGAGCAAAATGCCGCGGCCGCCGTTCATCTTCTCAAGATACGTCGCACCGACCTGCACGGACATACGTCCCGCAACCTCGGACATCGGCGTAAGAAGCGGCAAGCGGCCGTCCTTCGTGATCGTCTCGTAGGCAACGCCCGTCACCTTCCGCTCGAGCATCTGCTTTGTAAGCTCCGGTTCGGGAGCAAGATGCAGATACGTGAAAAGCAGCTGGTTTTCACGCATACGCGGATATTCGGGAGCGATCGGCTCCTTGACCTTAACGATCATATCACCCGTCTGCCAAACTTCGTCTGCGGTATCCAACAACTTTCCGCCAGCTTTTACATACTGCTCATCAGCAAACCCCGAGCCTTCGCCCGCAGCTTTCTGCACAAAGACCTCATGCCCCGCATGGGTCAGGTCCTGGACACCCGCAGGCGTCAGGCCTACGCGATATTCGTTGTCTTTGATCTCTTTCGGAAGACCGATCTTCATCTCTTAATAGCTCCTAGATTAGGGAATTTAACATAACAGATGATTCTACGCTTTTTTTCGGGTTTCCAAAAAGCCCGGCACCCTATCCCAAGCTCAGGAAGGGTGCCGAATGGAATGACGGACGTTATATTTATGGCCTTCGGCCGCTATTGCTGTAGATATTTGAGCAGCACAACGGCGTCGTTGTGTGCCTCGTCCTTTGCGGAATAAACGAGCGTAACGGTCTCGGCCTTCGCCATCTTACGGATGGAGTTGACGAGCTCGGCGTTCGCCGCAAGCTCTTTCTTGTACCGCGTCTGGAACTCTTTCCATTTTTCAGGATCATGCCCAAACCATTTCCGGAGTTCCGTGCTCGGTGCGATCTCCTTCATCCACAGATCTATACGCGCCTTCTCTTTCGAGAGGCCCCGCGGCCACAGGCGGTCGATCAATATCCGCTTGCCGTCCGCGGCCGCAGGTGCCTCATATGCTCTTTTCATACTCAAAGCCATAGGAGATTACCTCGTCATTTCGAGTATATGCCTCTTCAAAGGGATTTACGCATACTCGCGGCTGAGCCGTGCGAGAGCGAGTGCGGCGATCGCAAGGCCGAGATCACGCAACGCAACGTCAAAATAGCCCGGGATCATCAGCAGGTTTATGATGATCGCGACCAGCCAAAGCATCACGACATACGCGAAGATCTTCGGCCTAAAGAACACGCCGATGCCGGCGACGACCTCGATCACGCCGACGACATACATAAATTCGTGTCCATGGCCGCCAAGCATATTGTTCACGAACGCGGGCAGATACTGGTCCCAATTCACAAGTACGTGAAAGAACTTATCCAGCCCCGCGGCGATCGGTGCCACCACAAAGGCGAACTTCAAAAGATGAAATGCCTGATACCCCGCAGTTGACGTCGATTCTGCGGCCGAACTCTTAGCGGACGTGCCAGCTGCTGTCATTATTGTTTCCATTTTTCCCTTCCTTTCTTTTCCTTAGGTTTTCAGCGAAATTCCAATGCTGTATTCGAAGAATATCGCTATCGCTCTAATAAGTCAAGAACTATTTTGACTTATTGTAATATTCGATCGGATTTGTTACTTTTGAAGTCGAGGGAATATGGTTCAGACGAAGTTTGACGAGAGATTTTTCTCAAGCACACGTGGCCGCATCGTGCTGGAATTGCGTGGCGGAGACCGAACGGTCAACGACCTAGCAGACGCGCTCGGCATTACGGATAACGCCGTGCGCGCACATCTGCTTGCACTTGAACGCGACCGTCTCGTAATGCAGAAAGGGATGGTCAAAGGCTTTCGCAAGCCGCATATCGCTTACGGGCTTGCCGAGGATGCAAGGCACCTTTTCCCCGCCGCATACGATTCGCTTCTGAATCGACTTCTCGAAGGATTTAAGAAGAATCTTTCGCCAAAGGCGTTCCTTGCGACCTTGCGCGAGGTCGGCAAAGGCATCGGCAAAGACGCGCCCGCAGGCTCAAATGCGAGTCCGGCAAAGAGACTCGATAAGGTTCTCTCGACGCTCAAGGAACTCGGCGGTTCGGCCGACGTCATCCACGAGAATGGCAAGGTCATCATTGCGAGCGAATGCTGCCCGTTCGCGGACGTCGTCGCCGAACACCCCGAAGTGTGCAAAGTGGCCGAAAGCCTTGTCGCTGAGATCACCGGCGAGGAAGTTACCGAGTGCTGCGATCGAACCGGCCTCCCAAAATGCCGTTTCGAGATCGCCAAAAGCTGACGATCCCTCCCGCCGCCAAGCGGGGAACGATCTCGTTCGCGTTTTTAGCCCACACGTCAGTAAGGGCTCAACGTCGCCTCCACTCTCCACAATAACCGGAAAAAATGCCGCAGCGAATATCTCTCTTTGCGAACCCTGCGGCCTTCATTTTGCGGCCTTTGCGTTTCCTGGCGATCCGGAGTGCGTCTCTCTCCAGCATTTTTCACGTTGATTCAAACGCAAAGAACGCAAGGATATTCGCCAAGTGCGCAAAGACGCTGCCGCGTACTCCTTCCTCTTTGCGTCCTTAGCGGGCTTCGCTTTGCGGCCTTTGCGTTCTCTGCCGATCCACCGAGCATCGTGTCTTTAGCATCATTCACGTTGGTTCAAACGCAAAGATCGCAAGGATATTCGCCAAGTGCGCAAAGACGCTGCCGCGTACTCCTTCCTCTTTGCGTCCTTAGCGGGCTTCGCTTTGCGGCCTTTGCGTTCTCTGCCGATCCACCGAGCATCGTGTCTTTAGCATCATTCACGTTGGTTCAAACGCAAAGATCGCAAGGATATTCGCTAAGTTCGCAAAGACGCTGCCGCGTACTCCTTCCCCTTCGCGTCCTTCGCGGGCTTCGCTTTGCGGCCTTTGCGTTTTCTGCCGATCCACCGAGCATCGTGTCTTTAGCATCATTCACGTTGGTTCAAACGCAAAGATCGCAAGGATATTCGCTAAGTTCGCAAAGACGCTGCCGCATACTTCTTCCTCTCTGCGTCCTTCGCGGGCTTCGCTTTGCGGCCTTTGCGTTTTCTGCCGATCCACCGCGCACGGTCTCGCTCCTTACACTTTTCGCATTGATTCAAACGCAAAGAACGCTCAAAGATACAACGGCGGCTAAACTTCCTAATTCCCTTCGACAATGTCTTCGAAGATGTAGCCGCCGTTTCTGACCTTTTCTTTGAATTTCTCGATCGTTGGATACTTATTCTTTGTCGTGACGGCGCGACGAACGAGCCGCATTTGGCCGGGCAGTCCTTTTGGTTCGAGAGCGTGCCAGTCCGGATGTTTCGCGCTCCAGGCGACCATCTCGACGATGATCGGGATCAGGTCTATGCCTCGTTCGGTCGCCTCGAAGAGCTCTTTACGGCGATCATTCGGATCCGGAGTCCGCACGATCAGGCCTTCATTTTCCAAATACTCGAGCCGCGAGGCGAGAATATTCGTCGCGATCCGCTCGTCTCGATTCAGAAGGTCGCTGTAGGTTCGCTTTCCCCAAAACAGAATGTCGCGCATTATTACGAGCGACCACTTATCGCAGAGTTTTTCGATCGCGAAATTCACCGGGCAATCGGAACGCATTGGGATATCTGCCTTTCCATCCATAACATAGACATTCTAACATATCTTGCACGACGCAAGTATCTTTACTTGCATTATGCAAGCTACTTGTGTTAGATTCTGATTCTCATTTACAAGAGAGATCATTTTTAAGGAGAAATACAAATGCCACAAATGAACCCGTACCTTAACTTCAAAGACAACTGCGAGGAAGCGTTCGAATTCTACCGCTCGGTCTTTGGCGGTGAATTTTTGACGAAGATGCGCATGGGCGACACCGACATGGGAATGCCCGTGCCTGACCATGCAAAGAACCTGATAATGCACGTTTCGCTGCCGATCGGGGACAACGTCCTTATGGGAAGCGACGCTCCGGACGGCGTTTGTCCGTTCCCGCTTGTTGCCGGAAACAATTTCTCAGTGTCGATCTCGGCCGAGAGCCGTGAGGAAGCCGACCGTATCTACAACGCTCTGGCCGAGGGCGGAAATGCATCGATGCCGATGCAGGAAATGTTCTGGGGTTCGTATTGGGGAATGTTGACGGACAAGTTCGGCATTAACTGGATGGTCGAGCATCAGGAACGCAAATAATAGCCTCGTCCACATATCTCGAAACGCAGGAAGCGGAAACGCGTGCCGCTCCCTGCGTATTCTTTTTTTGCAATTTCGCTCAATACCATAGGATTTGCTACGCTCTTCCCTATCCTCTTTTTAATGCTCTTTTATGGATGAAAGCCCGAGTGAACCGCAGATCGAAAGCGAATCGCCCGCCGAAGAAAAGAAACCCGCTAAATTCGACCGCTCGATCGTCGAAGGGCCTTTGACCTCCGCCGTCTGGAAGATCGCGTGGCCCGCGGTCTTTACGAATATAATCAGCGGCGTTCAAGGCTGGGTCGATCACATAATGGTCGGCCATCTGCTCGGCTATAAAGCGAACGCGGCGATCGGCGTCAGCTTCCAGATCTTCCTCGTGGTGATCGTATTCGTCTCGTCGATCTTTATCGGAATGAGTGTTTTGGTCGCGCGTTTTGCGGGCGCGGGCGATCAGGAGAAAGTGAACCGCACGGTCTATCAAGGTTTCCTGACGTGCTTCTTTCTCGCGATCGGGATACTTGCGCCGATCGGGTATTTCGCCGCACCGCATCTGCTCGCATTCGTCACGCACGATGCGACCGTCATCGAGGACGCACTTCCCTTTCTGCGGATAATGTTCACGTGCAGCTTCGGGATGCTCATCTATTTTATGCTGGGCGGAGCTCTCCGTTCGGCGGGCGACGCGAAGGCACCGATGACGCTCGGCATCGTGATGACGGTGCTAAACCTCAGCCTCAACGTGATCTTTATTCGCGGACTCGGGCCGATCCCGTCCTTTGGTGCTGCGGGCTCAGCCATCGGCACTTGCATCGCGTCGGGCTCGGTCGGGCTTTTCGCTCTCTACAAACTCTACGCGGGCAGCTGGGTCGTAAGCTTTCCAAAGAGCGGCTACGCGCCGGATTGGGGTATCATTCGCGAACTTTTCAGGTTCGGCCTACCTGCCGGATTCCAGGGCGTGGCGATGAATATCGGCGGCGTTCTGATGCTCACCTTCATGGGCTCGGTTACGAACGGTGCGGCCGCTCAAGCTGCCTTCGCTGTCGGTTACGGGCAGCTCTTTCTACTTGTCACGTGGTCCTCGAACGCATTGATGGGAGCGGCCGGTGCGGTCGTCGGGCAGAACATCGGTGCGGGCTCTCCTGACCGTGCGGCAAAGGCGGTTCGAATCGCATCTAGATTCGGGATGATCGGCGCATCGGTTGTGGGATTTTTCTTCCTGTTCTTCCCGGAGCTTATGCTCGCGATCTTTGGGCTTACGGATCCCGTGGTCGTCGAGGTGGGTACGAACCTATTGCGCGTCCTGAGCATATCGGGTTTGTTTATCACGACGGCTCTTGCATACACAGGAGGCCTGCAAGGTGCGGGCGACACGAAGAGTCCGCTCTACATCTCGATCATCTCGCAGGTGATCGTGCCGTTGAGCATCTGCTTCGTGATCCGCGAAATGAGCACGCTCATCCCATTACACATTTGGCTCGCCGTACTCATGGGCCATGTCACGCGCTGCATTCTTAGCGTCGTGCGATTCAATCAAGGCAAATGGCGATCGATAAAAGTAAATATCGACCGCCAACCCGCCTGACGTTTTCGCCTGCAAAAAGAAAAATGCAGTTTGCCGCCTCGCTGGCTTGATACGCGGCAAACTGCCTAAGATCCGGCCGCTATTGAGCAGAGGCGACCGGAATGTCACTGCCCGTTCCGAATTGGCGATATTCGATCGCACCATCCGAACTGCGGACGATGTACCACGTTCCGCCGCGGTAAACCGCGATGTCGGTCTTGCCGTCGCCGTCATAATCTGCCGGTGCGGGCACGTCGGTTGCGAGGCCCCAATGCGTGTAATGCACTGAGGAATCCGAGCTGTAGCGGATGTACCAGAAGCCATCCGTTGGGCGGAATACGGCAAAGTCCGTCTTGTTGTCGCCGTCATAGTCTCCCGGAACAGGCTTGTCGCCGCTCATTCCGAAAGGCTGCACGACGTAGTTGCCCTGGCTACTTTCGAGCACATACCACGTACCTTCCGACGGGCGGAAGACGCTGAGGTCCGCGGTCCCGTCACCGTCAAAATCCGTATCACTTGATTTCGGATCCGGCAGCCTCTCTCGCGTCATCACCCAAACATCGCCGGACGGGTTTCCGTTCGACCCAATTTCGCTGCCCGGACGACTCGAACCGACGACCATCTGTTTGCCGTCCCACGAAAGCGATGCACGCGTGTCGCCCGCCGCACTGTTGATCGGTGCCGGAAGATGTACGGGAGCATCCCAATCCGAGTTTGTGCTTGAACGCGTTGCCGTCCAAACGTCCGGGCCGCCGAGCGTTCCCGGCCGCGTCGAATCGAAAACGATCTCGAGTCCGTCGTGACGTACATTCGGCCGTGCATCGTCAAACTCAGTGTTCACCCCCGGTGCAAGTTGAGCCGGCCCAAAATCAACTGTGTAGTAGATATCGAGGTCGGTGCCGCCCGGCGTGTGCCCGTCCGGCCGGTTGCTGGCAAAATAGAGCACGCCGTGGCCGTCTTCATCCTGAAAATATGACGGGCTCCACTCCGTCCCCGGACTGTTGATCTCGCAGCCGAGATTTTCCGGCGTCTGCCAATTGCCGTTCTTTTTCTTCGTGTAATAGATATCGGCTCCGCCGCAGGCACCTGTCTCCGGCCTCGTCGAAATGAAAAAGAAGTTGTTGCCGGGAGCAGGCGACGGGCAAAAATCGTCTGACGCGCTGTTGATCGGAGCACCGACATTCACAAACGCTCCCCAGGGCGAGTTTATTGTCGCGCGGGTCGAGACCCAGATATCCTGGCCGCCAAGTCCGCCCGGACGGTTCGACGCAATGTAAAAGCTCAGGCCGTCCGGAGCCTGTATCGGACAGCCGTCGCCGTATGGTGTGTTGAATTCCGTGCTTGTACCCGGGATCGATTCCATGTTTACCGGATCCGACCACGCGGAAAAATTTTGCCCAAGGACGGTCGTTATGCCAACGGCCAATGCCGCTAACAGTATCAAGGTTTGAATAATTCGGTTCATATTGTTTTCTCCTTAGTGCGATCTGCCTATTTCAACGATCGGAGCGGGTCCGGACCTTGCCCGCACGGTGCAGAGCCAGGCTTTCATGACCGACTTTGATCCCGCTCCAATTTCAAAAAAGATTCCGACACCGTCGAAAATACCGCTTTCCGCACCTCAGAATCCTTGACAAAGGTTCTTCAAATGTTCGTTTTTTCTTCCTTTTGCCCGATATTGCTGATATCGGTCACATTGACCGATGAATTTGAGCAAAAGGTATTGGCGTGGCCGTCTAGTTGTCGAAGTAAAACTTCCTACAACCCAATTTTGCTTCTATAAAAACAGGAGATAACTAGATGAAAGTCAGAAATATTCTCGTATTTGCGGCAACGCTGGCGATGTCGGCGACGGCATTCGGCCAGCAGCGTCTTGCTGACGGCCGCCTTTCGCGCGATGAGATGAACCAGATCCGTGCAGAGGCTCGAGCTCCGATCATGTTGGCGAAAAAGGAGATCTCGCTTTTGCCCTCTTTCGGTGCAAAGACGGCTAACCCAAGTGTTGCGAACCTCGCTACCATTCCGTCGCCATATGACGATCCGGATTCATTCGGCAACAACGTGAGATTCCTCGGATCGCTCTACGCCGGAACGGTCTATATCTATCACAGCTGTACTCCGCAGGTGCTGCTCGACGAACTTGGTCTGACGCTCGCCGCCGATGACAAGTGCATCGTTCACAACCCGCCGACGGCTCCGATGAACCAGACGCAGGTGCTTTACGATCCGGCCTGGGAATACACGATCCCGAAGAACACGCTTGGGAATACGCTCTATGTGTTGACGAACAACTACCCGGGCTTTGATGCGGCAGACCCGAACGGGAATCCCGGTCCGTATATGACGTTTTACGCACCGGTCGTAACCTTTGTCAGCACGGCTCTCAACGATCCGCTGGCCATCGACCCATCGACCGGCCAGCCGATGAACGGACAATACACGGTCTCGCTCACCGGCAGCAACCTCGTGAACCGTACGCTCGCCGCGAATGATTTTGTCAGCGAGTACCGAAGCTACGCGGGAGCCGGCGGCCGTGGTTTCTCACGTTCGTATTGGCGTGCGGTCGGCCTACCCGACAGCGTCATTAACAAACTCTTCAATAGGAAGCTGTCGCTGAGGTTCGGTATTCGCGTACGCGTGACCGGTGCCGTGAACTTCGGCCAGTTCTACTACACGATGAGAATGCTCGGCGATTAGTTCGGGTTCTCTCTTGGTCAAAACAAAAAGGCGGCCGAAAGGCCGCTTTTTACTGCGATTCGTATGACTTTCCGTCGGAGACCTTGCGATCAATGATCCGGCTTTTCGTGTTCGAGCGGAAGCTTGATGACGGTGCGATAAACTTGCGGAGAATCCGTATCGAGATCTTTCGAAGCCGAAACGCCCCGTGCAGAAGCGGTAACACGTACCTTTGCCACATTCATAAGCCCGTTGAATTCGAATTCGCCCGCCGCATTCGTATAGACCGTCTGCAGCTTTCGTGTCGAGCCGTCGCTTCTGACTTCGTAAAGATCGACCGGGGCCTGGCGTACGCTCAGGTTGGCGTTATCAAAAACAATTCCCTTGACCAAAACGAGTGCGCCTTGGTCGCGGGTCATCAGCAGATTGCTGCCGAGGTCGCGAAAGTCATTTTCCTTGACCTTGACGTCATATTTCACGCCCGTGCCGTAACCTTTCGCATCGAACGCAATGTTATACGTTCCCGGTTCGAGAGCGAGCGTAAAACGCCCCTTGCTGTCCGACTTCGTTGACCTTACGACCTTTCCGTCAACGCGTGCCGAAACTTCGACATTCGGTATCGACTTGTAATCGATGTCGCGAACGCGGCCCTTTACACCGCTCGACTGTGCGAACGCAGCGAGCGGAAAGACAAGCCCGATCGCGAGAATGATGAAAAATACCTTACGCTTTAGCATTTTGTGAACTATCCGGCCTTTCGCGTCGAAATTCGGCAGCAACATCATTGATGATGTCATCCAGGGTTCGGGTTGGCTTATAACCGATAAGACGCTCGGCCTTTTCGAGGCTCGGAACGCGGCGTGCCATATCCTCAAAGCCCGCACCGAACACCTCGTCGTATGTCAGATGCCTGATCTCGCTAGTGCTTGCCGTCAGCTCGATCGCGCGTTTTGCAAGGCCGTTTATCGAGATCTCTTCGTTGTTGCCGAGGTTGATGACCTCGCCGAAACAGCTCGGGTTATCGAGCAGCTGCGTTAAGCCGCCGACAACGTCCGCCACGTGGCCGAAGCAACGCCGCTGTTCGCCGTCGCCATAGACCGAGATCGGCTCATTCTTTAACGCGGCCTGCACAAAACGCGGCACGACCATTCCGTATTGTCCCGTCTGCCGCGGGCCAACCGTATTGAACAGCCGAACGACGACCACAGGAAGCTGCGTTTCCTTCCAGTGTGCAAGAGCTAGGAATTCATCGAGCGTCTTCGCACAGGCATACGCCCAGCGATGCTTGTCGGTCGCACCCGTGAGCAGATCGTCCTCTTCGCGAAAAGGCACCGAAACGCCTTTGCCGTAAACTTCCGACGTGCTCGGCACAAGTACGCGTTTGCGATATCGCGAACAGAAACCGAGCACGACATCTGTCCCGCGAAAGATCGTCTCGATCGTCTGCACAGGCCGCTCCATTATGAGCCGCACGCCGACCGCACTCGCCATGTGATAGACGCGGTCCGTATCGCGAATGAGGTTCTCCATCAGCTTCGCGTTCAGGACCGTGTCGATCAGCAGACGAAAGCCCGGCTTGTCCTCAAGATGAGCGACGTTCGCATATCGCCCGGTCGAGAGATCGTCAATGACCGTAACTTCATTGCCTTCGGCAAGCAGCTTGTCCGCAAGGTGGCTTCCGATGAATCCGGCACCGCCGGTGATAAGAGTCTTCATAATGATTCTCGATCTTCGCCATTCTTCCGACCAATTAGCAATTAATAATTAGTAACTGATAATTGGTCGAATGAGTAGTAGCGAGCTTAACTCTTTAACGAACGGGTCATTTGCTTACGGCGGCTGAACCGGTTCCGATAGCTTCGGCAAAAAGAGGCGACCGTTTTCTTCAGGCCCTCGTCGAGTGCGACTTTCGGCTCCCAGCCGAGCAGAGCTTTTGCGCGTTCGATGTTCGGCTGGCGTTGTTTCGGGTCGTCCTGCGGCAAAGGCAGGTAGTCGATCGCGACCTTTCGGCCGATGATCTCGCCGACCTTCTCGGCAAGTTCGTTCATCGTGAATTCGCCCGGATTGCCGATATTTACGGGCGTGTGAATGTCTTCGGCCTCGGTATTCATCAGCCGGACGATGCCGTCCACAAGGTCGCTGACATAGCAGAACGAACGCGTCTGTGAGCCATCGCCATAGATCGTGAGCTTTTCGCCGCGAAGCGCCTGAACGATGAAATTCGACACGACGCGGCCGTCATTCTCGAGCATTCGCGTCCCGTAAGTGTTGAAAATACGCACGATACGCGTATCGACGCCGCTCTGGCGATGATAATCCATCATCAAAGTCTCGGCGACCCGTTTGCCCTCGTCATAGCAGCTTCTAAGGCCGATCGGATTCACGTTGCCCCAGTAGCTTTCCGTCTGCGGATGCTCGATCGGATCACCGTAAATCTCGCTCGTCGATGCCTGCAGGATCCTCGCCTTAACGCGTTTTGCGAGGCCGAGCATATTGATCGTGCCCATCACGTTCGTCTTGACGGTCTTGATCGGATTGTACTGATAATGCACGGGCGACGCGGGACACGCGAGATTGTATATTTGATCGACCTCGAGCAGTATCGGCTGCGTTACGTCGTGCCGAACAAGCTCGAAATTCGGGTTCGCGAGAAGATGCTCGATATTCGCCTTTCGCCCCGTAAAGAAATTATCGAGACAGATCACCTCCGCACCATCCGCGATCAGCCTCTCGCAAAGATGCGACCCGATAAACCCCGCTCCACCTGTTACAAGTATCCTCATTCGCAAGTTATATTGCCACAGCCTCGTGCGAAACGCTACGAAAAGATAGATCGGCTCTCAGATCGTTAAACGATCCTCCGGTCTCGCGCCTCCGAAGTGGATGAACGTATAATTGCCTTATCAACACCCTTTTCGTATGAATGAGCCCGCACCCCAAAAAGTAAAGAGATCGAGGGAAGAGATATTGAAAGAGCTGGACGCGGCCTTTCAGAAGCAACACGCCCTGGCTGGCCAACTTTTGAACAATATCAAGACCCATCGTGAGACGATCGAAAGAGTGCTTGCCTGGTTTCGCAAAGAAGAGCCCGACCTCGTTTACAGGTTTTATCATCAGAGTTTCAAGGTCTTTATAATGACTTCCTTGATCGGCTCCGCGGACGAACTCTTCAAAAGCTTGCGCCCGATTCACGCGAGCTCGATCCTTGGTACATCCAAATAACCAGCACAGCTCTCAGCCGAAAATTCGAGGACTCGGAAACCAATGAGAACTGGTTCGAGGTAACTACTCCGGTGCTTCTCGCCTTCTGGAACTCCAAGTACATCTTGGAGCGGATGCTCGCCGCAGCGGACGAATTGACCGAACCTCCGACAATACTGCCCTCCGGCTGGGCGGCCGTACTTTGCCTGTACGGCCTTCGCTAGAATCCTCGTTTACGGCATTTCGAGAGCGTTGAGGCGTTTCTCGGCTTTTTGTGCATCCGTTAGTCGCTGATAGCCATAGATCGCGCTTTCCCAGGTGCCGTACATCGCGTTGGGTAGCGCGATATAGTCTTTCCCAAAATGCTCTCGAGCTTTATCGACCTCCGAGAAGCGATCCTCAACCGATTTCTTCTCAAACACGTTCGAAAAGTCATCGAGGTTGTCGCCGATCTGCATCACGATGCGGTAATTCTTGCGGATGATGTCGCGGCGAGCTTCCTTGCTTGATTCCTTCTGGCGGAGCATCACGTTTGCGTCCGTGATGTCTTCAAATCCGACCTTTTTGAGATTGTCCATCGTCGCGGCCTTTTGCACTTCGTCGCGATTCGAAACGTAAAAGATCTTGACGCCGCGCGAATGAGCGTAATTCAAAAAATCGACCGCGCCCGGAATGGCTTTCGCCTTTCGCATATCGCCCCATGCGTACCAATCCGCGAGGTTAAAGCTCTTGTTGTTCTTGATCCCATAAGCCTGAGCCGGTGAATTATCGAGCACCGTCTCGTCGATATCGACCATGATCGCACGCGGCATTTTACGCATCGCTTTGGGCAGTTTCTTGAGATTCTTCTTATCAAAGTCAGCATCGAGCCGCAGCCGTGCGATGTTGAACGCCTGATAGCAGAGAGCGCGATATTCGCCCGCCTTCTGCATATAGAGCACGCCCGAGATCTGGTACGAATTATCAGCCGCCGGTGCAGCCTTCTGCGCGGAAGAATCGGTCGCAAAATAGGTCCCCGTCGATGCCGCGGTCGCGATCGTGAATGCAAGAGCAAGGATCTTAAGTCTCATAGGTCAAATAAAACGCTCGTTTTCTTCGAGCCGAAAACGATTATAGTTTATTCGCTCTCCGAATTTGGAGCCCAAAATGCACAGATCGACAAAGAATGCACGAATTGATACAAAATGCACAAAACGCACAGAATGCACAAAACTACGGGCGCCCATCGGCGCAACGATTTTGATGCCTGATCAACGGTTCACGATATCACAGAACTAATTGATCGTTTCGGTTATTTCTTCAGGATGTTGGAGGGCGGTCAGATTCGCCTGGTCGGTAACGATCAGCGGAAGTTCATCGAGGACGACCTCATTCGCAACGGTCTGGATCCAATAAGTTCCTGCGTCCGGGAAGACGACGTTCACAAAAAAGCTCACATTGTCGGTAAATCCGCCCGGCGCAAGCTCGATGGTCGTCGGCTGTGAAGTTACGACGAGATTGTTCTTATCCGGCGAGAGTATACGGATCTCCGTGCGGTGATTTCCCTCACCTCGCCAGTGATTGATCACGGCGAACTTAATGAGCGAGACGGGCAGCTTCTCGACCATGATGTTCTGGAAAATTCCCATCAGCGAGATCTTATTGCCCATCTCGATACGGACATCGTCGCAGAGCAAGGTGTATTCGAGCGTGAGTTTTTCAGTTTGCATTAAATTTACCTTGCTCCGTGCTTCTTGAACCACGCGAGCAGTTTTTCCCAGGCCTCGTCGGAAGCTTGCTTATTGTAACTTGCACGATAGTCGGCATGAAAGCCGTGGTCTGCATTCGGGAATACAAGGATCTCAGAACCGGACTTCCCTTTCTTCAGTTCTTCCTGCATACGCTGGACGCCGTCGAGCGTAATTCCCTTATCAAGCCCGCCGTAAAAGCCGATGACAGGAGGTTTCATATCCTTTGCAAAGTCAATTGGCGACTTCGGCTGGGCATCGTTCACGGGTGAGCGTTCGGTCGGGACGACACGGCCGTACCACGCGGCTCCTGCTTTTAATTTCGGGTTGTGTGCCGCATACATCCAAACGATGCGGCCGCCCCAGCAAAATCCTGTGATCGAGATCTTCTTCTTACTGCCCTTGTTCTTTGCGGCCCAGCCGTATGTCGCATCTATGTCGGCCATCGATTCCGTGTCGGGGATCTTTGAGAAGATCTGCCGGTTGAGTTCGCCCGCATCTTTTATCGAATGGACATCGCCGAGGCGAGCATAAAGTGCCGGAGCGACCGCCATGTATCCGAGCTTTGCAAAACGACGGCACACATCCTGTATCCATTCGTGCACGCCGAAGATCTCGTGGACGACAACAACGACCGGAAAGTCCTTGCCTTTCTCCGGCATCGCCCGATACGCAGGAAGCTCGCCATCCTTGACCGGGATCTTCACCTCGCCTTCGACAAGGCCTTTGTTGTCCGTAACGATCCGCGTCTGCGCGGCGATCGGCATAACGGCTGCAGCGAATGTTCCGGCAGCAAAAATTGACCGTACGAGGAACTCGCGGCGGTCGAATTCTGTCGTTTCCGGATATGTGTTGATAATGTCCTCGCGCATAATGCTTTTACCTCAAAGTCGGATCACCCTAAGTTTTACGTTTCAAAATGGCTGCGGTCAAGAGTATAATTATTTTAACGGTCAACAAAGACAGCAGTATCAGACAATGTTCACCTACATCCTTCTAGGACTTCTTTTCGTATTGGCTGGCGTGATCGGCCTGCAGTTAACGTTTATCTTCTATCTCGAGAGGCTTTACAGGATGCGTGTGGATCACACGCGTCTGCTGGAACGGGACGCAAAACACCTCCGTCATAAGATAGAGTTGTTAGAAGAAAACCTCGCCGAAAAGGATGCCCTGCTTGAAATGCACGGCATCGAGATCGAAAAGAACGACGAAGCCTGGGCCGATATCCTTGACGACCGCAACTAAACGTCAAGCTCTGCGATCGTCGCTCCCCAACTTCCGGAGAATTCCGGTGCGTTCTTAAATCCCTTCACAAAATCCGTCTCGGACAACACCTTGCGAACGATCTCTCTCTGTATGCCGACGCCTTTTCCGTGTATCAGGCGGACGACGCGAAATCCGCGCTTGTGAGCTTCGGCAAGATATTCTTCAACGACCGATCGCACGTCCGCCGGACGGAACGCATGCAGGTCGATCGAATCGGTGATCTCGACCTCAAAAGGCTCTTCGGCGTCCATCATTTGCTCTTGAACTGATACTGCGCGATGTCCTCCGGCGGCGTTACGCGCATACGATTGCGATCCTTGAAGATCACGAATTTTCGTTCGTCGACCTGGCCATTCTGATTCCGCAGCTTGATGCTGAACGTCTTGTTGTCGCCCTGTCCTTCCATCCGTAGCGGCAGTTGACCCCAAACGTCCGTCCCCGGCGGATTTCGCCAAACGGTGTAGTAATTCTGGTCGTATTTATCAAAAGCGAGTACGAGAATCCCGTCAAAATCCGGCTCGACACCGTCGATCGCTTTGACGAGATTCGTGCGCGTCAGGATCACGTAGCTTCCCGGCGTCGATGCACGGCCTGTGCGGTTCTTATCGGCGTTGTCCGCGTCGATCCGCTGCCAGGTAACGAATTTGCGATTATTCTGCTGGAAGAACGAGATGTCGCTCGGCACCTGCAGATCGACCTGCCGGCCGAAAAGCCAGCCCGCCGGAGCCGGCGAGACCGATGGATCGAGCTTTACCTCGTACCAAATGTCGTATTTGTCGTCGATCTTCTCGGGTTCGCCTGCAACCTTTGCCGCCTCGATCTCCTCATTCTTTTCTTTCTTCGATGCAGGATTCCCGTCCGGAGCTCCGTCGTCTACGTCCGGAGCCTCCGTCTTTGGCACAAATTTCCACGACATTATCTCGAACGTCGAGCCTTTTGCGAGCTTGAACAGAATATTCTCGGCGTTCATATCCGGCTGCGCACGAAGATTCGAAGCAGCGCGGATGATGCCCGATGCTTGAGGCGAGCGGTCGCCAAAGCCCTCGGCGAGTTTCTTGCTTTTTTCAAGCGTCTCGCTCGTAATGACGTTCTGCGCCTCGATCCAACCTTCGGTCGCTTCCGGATCATGTGCGCGAACCCGGAACCAAAGCACTTTCTCGAACTCCATCTTGTCGAGAACATCGAGTCGGTCGCCGCGATTCACTTCAAGAACATCAGCCGCCACGACCGCATAGGACGTGCGGATCTGCGCGGTTTTCGCTATCACGGTCGCGGTATCCGTTACGCCGAGGGCACTCGTAACGCCCGAGAAAGCCTGGTCGATGTAAGTGCAGCCGACCTGGAAAAGGCCAAGCACGGCCAGGGCCGCAAAAAAATATCTTGATCTGAAACGCATCATTAAACGTTAACGCGAAGAAAGTTTTCGCCAGTTATTATAACCTAGCTTATTCAAAATCGCCTTTTCCTTCGAGTCAGGCTTTTCTTTGACTTTTAGGCCGCGGCCCGAGTCCGAAAACTCAAATCCCGAATTCGCCAACGCCGCCGCAAGATCGAGCGGTTCAGTTCGGTTGAGAATCTCCTTTACGAGTTGCCCGGTGTTGTCAAAAGTAGCAAAAGCACCGATGATCGCTGCCGTCGCTTCGGCTCCTGAGCCTTTTCGACGGCTGTGTTCGCTGAAAAGTTTTCTCAAAACATCCTCAAGCGAATGCCTTCCCTTACTTCTCTTCAAAAGCTCTAGATCGAGAATGAATGCTGCGAGCATCCCGCGGGCATACAGCGTCCGGGCGTTTCCGCTCCAACGCGTATCGCCTGCCATCGCAAGCGATAAGCCCTTCGGTGCCGTTCGGTCATACGCCATCGCCGCCGAGAGCGAGGAGACAAGATCGTCAAAACGTGTGCGGTTCATCGCAACACCAAGCCTTTGAGCCGTATAAAGGGCCGCTCCCTCATAGAACCAGTCGTATCGTCCCGAAAGGTCAACGCCGTTCGGCAGCCAAAGGTGAAAAAGTTCGTGGCGTAGCGGCACACTTAGCGTCTGAAGCGCCTGCGACCGAAACGCCGGATCAGCCGAAAATATCAGGACATCCTGCCCCCGCGTATCTGCCTGCCAACTGCCCGGCTGCGTCGCATCGGTCAAACGCATCAGCGTGATCGCGAACGGGCCGTTCGGCACTCCGCCAAACAATTTCACGTATTTCTCGAAGATCTCTCGTGCTTCTTTCGCAGCTGCATCGTCGTCGAATTGCCGTTCTCCCTCGACACGCAACAATAGCCGCGGATCGCCCGTATCGATCGTGCGAAATGCGTCCGAGAAAGCAAACACTGCCCTAGCGCGATCCGCGCAGCGAAAAATCCCGGAGTTCTCTGAAGTGCAGGAGGCGTTAGGAAGTATGCCTCTTTCGCCCGAGATTCGGACCGTGGCCGCAGGCGACGAAGACCCAAGCGCGAGTGGAAGCAGATCCGCGAGGAACAAAACTCCACGTTCGCCGCGGAACCACGAAACGTGCGTCTCGTCATACTTCGTGGGATTCTTGAGATCCACCGCGTATGAAAAGCCGCTCACGGGCCTCGAAGCCCGATATTCGCCGGGCACAAAAGCCTTGTGGTCGACAGGTCCGCCCGAGCTATCGAACAGCTTCAGCCCCGAGATACGGTCCGCAAGGCCCGAAACGCCGGCAAATTCGCGTTCGAAGCTGATATTGCGGACCTCGCCGCCGTCGATGAATTTGCCCGTGACCTCAACGCCCGTGCGTTGAGGATTCACTTTGATCTCGACCTCGACCGCCTGGCCGTAGAATGCGACCGCGGACGCAGCGGTCAAAAGAACCGCCGCAAGCAGGCGAAAACCCGTTTTTCCACGCATTGACTTGGGCTTACGGAACAAATAAGATAATAGTTTCGCGATAAGAACTCTCCCGTTGGCGCATGAACTGGTAATACCTCTTCCTAGAGTATTTTATCTTTATGAGTCTTATCAAAGTCGTCATTTACGCGATCGCGTTGGTGCTCAGTCTGCTGTTCATCGGCCGCTTTTTTTTCTGAACGGACGAAAGGCTTGGGGTACGGCATCACAAACACGCGATTTCGCAAAGCATCCCGCCTATCTCGGTGCGCGTTTAAAGAAATTAGCTAACGGCGGCTCATCTGAGGCCGCTTTTTCATTTTATTTTCGACCTTTTTGTTTTTGAACCTTTGAATCCACATAATGTCCAACCCAGTAAAGATCAAGCGTGCTCTATTGAGCGTTTCCGATAAGGCCCGACTGAATGAATTCGCAGCCGTGCTTGCGGAATTCGGCGTCGAACTCATCTCGACCGGCGGTACCGCGAACAGCCTGCGTAGTGCCGGTTTTGACGTCACTGACGTCTCCGAGGTTACAGGTTTCCCCGAGATGATGGACGGCCGCGTCAAAACGCTCCACCCGAAGATCCACGGCGCGTTTCTCGCACTTCGCGATAACGACGAACATATCGCCTCAATGAAGGAGCACGACATCACGCCGATCGACCTCGTCGTCGTGAACCTCTATCCCTTCGAAAACACGATCGCGAAAGCGGGCGTAACGCTCGAAGAGGCCGTCGAGAATATTGACATCGGCGGCCCCGCGATGATCCGGTCTGCGTCGAAGAATTGGCGAAGCGTCGCGGTCATCACGGACACGAAAATGTATGACGAGATCGCTCGCGAGCTTCGCGAAAACGACGGTTCGATCAGCCTTGAGACGCGTGCAAAACTCGCCGCTGCCGCCTACAAACGAACGTCGGAATATGACGCGGCTATCACGAAATACCTTTCTGACGCCTCGGCCGATGTTGGGGAAGGCGAATTTCCGTCCGCATTGAACATCTCGGCAACGAAGGCCGCCGACCTCCGCTATGGCGAAAACCCGCATCAAAAAGCGGGGCTCTACACCACGCAGGCATCTGGTGTCGCGAACGCCGAACAACTCCACGGAAAGGAGATGTCGTTCAACAACTACGTCGATACCGATGCGGCATGGAGCCTTGTGAACGACTTCGCCGAACCTGCCGCAGCGATCATCAAGCACACGAATCCGTCGGGCGTCGGCGTCGGCAATTCTCTTTCAGAAGCCTACAAGTGGGCCCTCTCGACCGACCCGGTATCGGCGTTTGGCGGCATCGTCGCATTCAACCGCAAGGTCGATGCGGAAACCGCCAAGCTTGTCATCGAGATCTTTAGCGAGGTGGTCGTCGCGCCCGATTTTGATGCTGACGCCCTCGAGGTATTAGCAACGAAAAAGAATGTGCGCGTTCTCCGCGTCGACAAAGGCACGCCCGAGCTGAACGCAATTCGCCAGATCTCGGGCGGCTATCTAATGCAATCCGCCGACCTACACGTGATTGCGGAAGGCGACCTGCAGGTCGTTACAAAACGCGCACCGACCGACGAAGAAATGCGTTCCCTAATGCTCGCATGGACAGTCTGCAAACACGTCAAATCGAACGCGATCGTTTTTGCGAATGCCGTCCAGACGCTTGGTGTCGGCGCCGGCCAGATGAATCGGGTTGATTCGGTGCGGATCGCGGCCTCGCGTGCCGAACGCTTCGACCTCGAACTCAAAGGTTCGGCGGTCGCATCCGACGCGTTCTTCCCGTTTCGCGATAATGTTGACGAAGCCGCACGTTTTGGTGCCTCAGCGATCATTCAGCCGGGCGGCTCCGTAAGGGACGCCGAATCCATCGAAGCTGCCGATGAGCATGGCATTGCGATGGTCTTTACAGGCATCAGGCATTTTAGGCATTGATCGCCATTGCGGAATCCGAATATTGCGTGGCAAAATACCTCTCGTGAGAACGGCCATTATTTTCTGCATCTCAATGCTCGCGTTCGCGTTCCAGGTGTCCGCGCAGCAAAGGCCGCTTTTGACCGACGATATTGACATCACGCCCGCTGGTTCACTTGAGATCAGCGCGGGAGTCGATTTCTATCAGGATGCTAGATTCCCTCTCGCGGGAATGGAGGGCGACCTCACCCGGGTTGGCGACATTCGGATCAAAACGGGGATCGCCTCGAACGTAGAGCTTCAGATCGAAGGCGTATTGCAGAATTACGTTTCGATCGATTCCATCACATCACCTTCCATTCCGCTGAACATTCGCGGAAATTCGACCCACGATTTCGGCGATATCACGGTCTCGGCAAAGATAAAGCTTCGAAACGAGACGAAACATCTGCCTGCTCTCGGCCTTAAATTCGGTTACGAATTGCCGAATACCGACCAGGCAAAGGGTATCGGCACGAATCAGATAAACATTTTCAGCAAGATCTTATTGCAAAAGAAGTTCGGCAGCTTCGTTGCTGGCACCCCGCGGATGAATTTGATGGGCAACATCGGGATCGGCCTAATGTCCGCGCCGCTTGACCGTTTCTCTCAGAATGACGTCATCCTTTACGGACTAGCCGGCATTTATCGGATCACCGACCACGTTAATATTGTAAGCGAGATCAACGGCCGGGCAAGCACACGGCGAAACGCTCCGATCGGCACGGAGAGTCTCGGTCAGTTAAGGGTCGGCGCTCAATTTCGTGCTTCGGGATTGCGTTTCGATACGGCGGCCGCTTTCGGTATCACAAAAAACACTCCGCGTACCGGGATCACCTTCGGCGTAACTTACGTTAGCCCATCGATCTTCACGCCGGCAAAATAGCTACACATTCACGGGACGATTTCCTTGCCCGACCATCACCGCGTTTCGGATAGCACCGGTAACGAATGCTTTCGCATCTTCGATCGCGGCAAAAAGGTCTTTGCCGTGCGCTAGATTCGCTGCGATCGCTGCGGAAAGAGCACAGCCCGTGCCGTGTACCGGTTCGCCCGCGATGAATTCCGCCTCGACTTCGCGCACTTCATCCGCAAGATAAAGACGATCGACGGCCTTCTCCGGAACTGCCTCAATCGAATGTCCGCCCTTTATCAGTACGGCCTTCGCACCAAGGCCTAACATTTTCCTGCCGGCCGTGTGCATTTCATCGACCGACGCGATCTTGCTGCCGACGATCCGTTCGGCCTCAGCAAGGTTCGGCGTTACGACGACCGCGATCGGGAAAAGTTTCTCGACAAGTGCCGCAAGCGCCGCATCGTCGATCAGATCGAACCCGGAGGTCGAACGCACGACAGGGTCGACCACGAGATTCTGCAAACGAAACTCTGCGACGCAATTCGCAACCGTTTCGATCACGTCCCGCGTCGGCAGCATTCCGGTCTTGACTGCCCCGATCTTCATATCTTCGGCAACCGCCTTGATCTGCTCGTAAACCGTTTCTGCGGACTGTGAGGCGGCCCCAAAAACGCCCGTCGTATTTTGGAATGTGAGCGAAGTAATTGCTCCCGTGCCGAAGCAACCGTGCCGCGAGAACGTCTTAATGTCGGCAAGCACGCCCGCACCGCCGGACGGATCGACCCCGGCGATCGTCATGCAAACGGGCCGCGTTCCATTATCGTTCATAACTTCTCGATTATCGCACGCCGCGATCGCACATCGTTCAGCGCCCGAATTGCCGCAACGCCTGTCGCACCGGCACCCAATGCCTCTTGAAAGTTCAGTTCGTCGATGCCGCCGAGAGCCACGAGTTTTGACTGTCTAGCCGCCTTCGCTGCCCTGACAAGCGTATCGAGGCCGACAGGCCGGCCTTTCCCCGGCGACGCAAATACGGGCCCGAATAGAATTATGTCGGCTCCCTCTGCGGCGGCCCGTTCCACCTCTTCGATAGTGTGCGTAGAGCAGCTTATCAATGCAGCATCGCCAACGATCCGGCGTACGACCGCTATCGGCAACGAACCCGTCGTCAGATGTACGCCGTCACAGTCCATAGCGGCAGCAATATCTGCACGGTCGTTCACAAGGACCTTAGTTGGTAGAGTCTTTAGTTTCTCGACGAGGCGGCGTGTGAGTTCGCTCAGGTTCCGTGCCGATAGAGCCTTTTCGCGGATCTGGATGACGTCGACGCCGTCCGTAGATGCCGCAAAGAGGCGATCTACATATCCGTTCGCCTCGGTCGCAAAATTATCCTCGGTAAGTTGTCCGCTTGTGATCAGATAGGTGAGGGGACGGCCAAGGTTCATTTCGTCTCAGTGGGATTTAGTTTGTGGAGCATCGCAACCGTCTTATTGAAGCTGAAGATCTCCCAGACGGCAATGATAATGTTGAGGACGCCCAATCCCGTTACCGCTCCGCGAAACCACGTCGATGCCACGGCGCGTTGAATGACCGGCATTCCCGCCTTATCCGCTACGAACGCGAGCAAATAATTGTCCGCCCACGGGCCAAAGAGCGCGTCCCACGGAGACAAAATGAGATACAGCCCCAGGAGCAGACACAGGATGATAAAAAAAATGACGGTCAGGCGTTCCACCATATACCGTCAAATTATAACTAAACACGATTTCGAAAACTATCTCTAATGCACGGCCATCTCGCTTCGGACGCGGCTTGCCACGTCTCGAAAATCCACGTTCTCGGTATAGACCTGCTCGTAAAAACGATGAGCATCGACCGAATTTCCCGCCGCGTCGTAGGCTGTGGCGAGCTCGTACCAAAGGCCGTGACGCTCGGAATCATCCAGATTCGGCGTCTCAAGAGCACGCGAGAACCATGTTACGGCCATGCTTGCGTGCCCGGTCGCCATAAAGCAATGACCAAGCAGATTCGCACAGTGGAAGAATCTGCGCGTGCCGTCAAGCGGCGAAACAAGGGTGATCGCTTCCTGAAATATTCGGATCGCGTCCTCGGTCAATCCCATTTCCTGATACGCAATGGCGGTGTGATATTTCGTATCGTAATCCTCGTCCGATGGCAGTTCGTCGTTCAAGCCGAACTCGCTTCGCATGTCTTCGAGCGTCAGTTCGTGGTGAGAAGCTGCCTTATTCCGCAGCGCCGCAACCCTTTTCTTTACCTCGACGATCTCCGGACGATCTCCGAATTCCTTCTCGACCTCGTCGATCGCTTTTGCCGCAAGCTCGTGATATTCATTGTCGAGGTAAAAGCTAATGCTCTCAAGATCCTTTGCGAGCTTGTGTTCATCGGGCTCGGGTGCTTCGACCTCGGCGACGAAGCCGTTCGACTGCTCGACCGCAAATGCCACGGGTTCAGGTGCCGCTTCTTCGACAGCCGGCTCGACGACGACCGGCGTGTGGTCCTCAGCCGCAACCATCTCGGCTGCGACGGTTTCCGGCTGGTCGAATCCGGCCCGGAGAAGCTCCGCATCCACATCGTCGTCGGAAAAGCCATGAAGCTCTTTCAATTCTGCGAGCCTTTCGCTGAACTGCGTTTCGAACGGCCGTACAACGACAAGCTGCGAGAGTGCGAATCTCTCATCGTCAACCTCGTTCGCCGCACGTGCGGACACCGCAAGCCTTTCAAGCGAAACGCGAAACGCCTCTTCGTCCTTGATCCACGAACTGTACCGCACAAGCAGCCGCAGCGCGGGTACATGCGATGGATCGTGCCCGAGAATCTCGTCGATCCAACGCTTGCACTCATCGGCCTGTCCGCCCGCGAGCAGGTATTCGGACGACATCGAAAGGATCCGCGCTGCCGAATCAAGATCATTCGTATTCAGATAGAGACGGACGAGGTCAAGAAGCTTCGGGTAGTTTGCGGGTTCTATCTCGACAAGTTTGAGAACGGCACGCTCTGCACCGGCCGCATTCTGAGAATCAATGTGACAATCGATCAGGAGATAGAGGATGTCGCGATTGTACGGCTCCTTTTCGAGAATTCCCTCGAGGAACTCGACCGCTTTGGAAACGCGTCCGAGAGCTGAATAAGAGTGGATCAGCCCGTCGAGCGTGCGTAGTGCATCGGGCTGAATATCAAGGCTGCGGTGATACATCTTGATCGCATCTTCGTGCGCGCCATGGCGGCCAAATCGCCCGCCCGCTTCGGCGAACGCCTCGGCAGCATCCTCAGCCTGGCCTTCTTTCAAATACGATTCGCCAAGATTTACGCAAACCTCGGTGTTGTTCGGGTCGAGCAGTGCGATCTGTTTCCACATCGCAAGGGCCTCGATGCGTTTGCCGCTAGCCTCAAAATGTTTCGCAAGCGTCTCGTAGTGAGAACGCGCTTCGCTCAGCGAACCCTTTACCTTGTAAAGCTCGGCAAGTTTGGTCGAGACCTCGATCGAATCAGGCTGAAGCCGCGCGACCTTGTTGTAGATCGCGATCGCTTTCTGGGCAAATCCTTGTGTCGCATAGTGTTCTGCGACCTTCATATAACATTCCACGGCCTGCCGCCTTTCGGACGTCTTTGCGTGAAGGTCGCCGAGCATGTTCATCGTCGTGATGTCCCGCGGATCGTGGGCTACGACGGCTTGATACTCGGAAATTGCGAGTCGAATCTTCCCCTGTGCGACATACTTTTCAGCATTTCGCATCGCCTTTGTCTTGTCGAAACTCATCTTAAATTGAAATCCTGCCGGAAAAGGCTCTCCAGAAGCCTAATAAAAACGCAAAATTGGATGGACACCCAAGGTCAAGAAAGCGTATTGACCCGTGTTGTGTAGCTTAGCAGACAGAAACAACTGTCGTCAAACTTTTTATACAATGTTGAACGACATATCGGTCAAATTGAATGGTTTTGATTTATTAGGGCCGATTTTCTACTCTTAACTCGAGATCCTCTATGAAGGCAGTCATTCTAGCAGGCGGAAAAGGCACGCGGCTTCGCCCGCTGACCATCTACACACCTAAGCCGATCGTCCCCGTCGTCAATCGCCCGTTCCTCGAGTATCAGATCGAGGTACTGAAGCGGGCGGGTGTGGACGACATCACGATCTCGCTGAGCTATCAGCCCGACAAGATCGAGCATTTCTGGGGCGACGGGAGCGATCTCGGTGTTCGCTTGAGCTACATTACGGAGGCTTCCCCGCTTGGCACCGGCGGCGCGTATCGGTTTGCCGCCGACGGTTGCAAGACAACTACGGTCGTCGTTAACGGCGACATTCTGACGGACATCGACCTTGCCGCCGTAATAAAAACGCACAGAGAGCGAAATGCGATCGCAACTCTCACGCTAACGCGCGTCGAAGACACGTCGCGCTACGGCCTTGTCGAAACAAGAGACGACGGTTCGATCACAAGATTTCTTGAAAAACCTTCACCCGAGGAGGCCGCCAAGCTCGGAGTGAACACGATCAACGCCGGTATCTATGTCCTCGAACCGGACGTTCTCGCTCTCGCTCCGAAAGGCGAGAACCGCTCGTTCGAAACACAGATAATGCCCGAGATCATCGAGCGCGGAATGCCATTCTTCGGCCATGTGATCGATTCGACATACTGGAGCGATATCGGCACTCCGGCGACATATCTTACGGCAAATCTCGACCTTTTAACGGGCAAGATCCGCGGCTTCGAACTGCCCGAGAATACGGGCTCTGATATCGCGACAGCGGCGATCGTCGATGGTGTTTCAAGGCTTGCCGAAGACTGCAACATTAAGCCTGGTGCGGAGATCAAATGTTCGGTTCTTGGCCGCGGCGTGCTCGTCGAAGAAAGGGCTGTGGTCGAAAATTCCGTGATCTGGCCGCACACACGCATCGCCGCCGGTGCCGTGATCCGAAATTCCGTCGTCGGCAGAAGCTGCTATATCGGCCGCAAGGCGGTGGTGACAAATGGAGCGATCCTTGGCGACAAAACGCAGCTAACTGACTACACAAAGGTTTAGTGCCGAACTTGTTACGGCCCGCGTAACTCCTTGACACCACGCGTCGAAAGGCACAATATCGAATATAAAGATCGTGGTGAGTTATTGCGACTTGCGACCACGTTAAATAATCCGCTAAACAGCTGAAGCATATTCAAGTTTTTGAAAAAGGTCTCGCTGGTTTGGCGGGACTTTTTTGGTATCTGTATGAGAAAGTTTCGCGACCTCATCGGCGGCGAAGGCGTTTACGTCTTTGACGGCGCCGTCGGCACACGTCTGTACGATAAAGGTATTTACATCAATCGCAGTTATGATGAGCTCAATTTGACGCAGCCCGACCTCGTCAAAGAGGTTCACGACGAATATGTTGCCGCCGGTGCCGATATCATCGAGACGAACACGTTCGGTGCAACGCGTCCAAAGCTACTGCCTTACGGACTCGAATCAAAGCTGCACGAGATCAACGTTGCGGCAGCCCAGATCGCTCGGCAGTCTGCCGGTGAAAAGGCCTTTGTCGCAGGTGCGATCGGCCCACTTGGCCTTCGCATCGAACCTTTCGGGCCGACATCGTTCGACGAGGCGAAAGGTTTCTACCTCGAACAGGTGAACGCCCTGCTCGAAGGCGGCGTCGATCTGTTCGTCCTCGAAACCTTCTCCGAACTTGAGATCATCGAGCAGGCGATCAAAGCCGTCCGCGAAGCGAGCGATCTGCCGATAGTCGCCCAGATGACGATCCAGATGGATGGCAAGACCGCTTTCGGAAGTACGCCGGAGACGATCGCGACGCGTCTTGACGAACTCGGTGCCGATATTGTGGGCCTCAACTGCGGAATGGGCCCCAATCATATTTTGAACGCACTCGAAAAAATGCGTGCGGTTACGTCAAAAGACCTTTCTGCACAACCGAACGCGGGCCTTCCGCGTGACGTGCAGGGACGCCAGTTCTATATGGGTTCGCCTGAATATATGGCGACCTTTGCAAAGCGATTTGTCTCTGCAGGTGCGAGATTCATCGGCGGATGCTGCGGCACAACGCCAACGCACATCAAACTGATCGCCGACGCCGTCCGTTCCATAAGTCCACGACAAGCGATCAGCGAAGCACGCAGCCAGATCGTCGCTGTCGCCGAGATCAAACCGCCGGACATTCAGGTAGTTCGTCGGGAAGACCGCAGCCTTTGGTCAAAAAAGATCGCTCGCGGTGAATTCGTAACCTCTGTCGAAGTTCTGCCGCCGAAAGGCTGCGACGCCGAGAAAACTCTCGAGTCGATCCGCTTGCTGCACGAGGCAGGCGTTGACGGCGTCAACATTCCCGACGGCCCCCGAGCACAGACGCGAATGTCCGCGCTTGCGACCGCTGTTCTCGTCAACGAAGAGGTCGGGATCGAACCGGTGCTACATTACTGCTGCCGCGATCGGAACCTTCTTGGGATGATGTCCGATCTTCTCGGTGCCGCAGCCCTCGGCCTTCACAACTTGCTCTTGATCACCGGGGATCCGCCGAAAATGGGACCGTATCCTGACGCAACCGCCGTCTTTGATATCGATTCGATCGGCCTTACGAATATGGTCAACAAGCTCAACCATGGCCTCGACCTCGGCAACAATCCGATCGGCAAGCCGACGGAATTCTCGATCGGTGTCGGCGTAAATCCCGGTGCGGTCAATCTCGACGAAGAGATCAAGCGTTTTGAATGGAAGGTCGAGGCAGGTGCCGAATATGCCATCACTCAACCGGTCTTCGATACCGAACAGCTGATGCACTTTCTCGACCGCATCTCACACGTTCGCATACCGATCGTTGCGGGTATCTGGCCGCTCATCTCGTATCGAAACGCCGAGTTCATGCACAACGAGGTTCCGGGCGTTAACGTTACCGCCGACATCCTTGAAAGAATGCGGATCGCATCCGACCAGAGCAAGGAACACGCGCGAGAAGAAGGAATCAATATTGCCCGCGAGTCGCTCCTCGAAGTACGCGATTCGATCCAGGGCGTCCAGGTCTCTGCCCCGTTCGGCAACGTCAAATACGCTCTTCAGGTCTTCGAGGTCCTGGAATAGCGATAGTTGTATTCGCACCGATGTCCGCAGCGAAACGTGTTCGTAGCCCGTACGTCAGTAAGGGCTCGACGCAATTACGATCCTGCACAATTACCGGAATGATGCAGCCCTCTTCTTCGCGACCTTTGCGTTTTCTGCCGATCGAATTCACATTTTGTCTTTTCGCACTCTTCACGTTGATTCAAACGCAAAGAACGCAAAGCCATTTCGCAAGGCTCCTAAAGACGCTACCGCGAAACCCTTCCACTTTGCGAACCTTCGCGGCCTTCCCTTCGCGAACTTTGCGTTTCCTGCCGATCTAAGACGCAATGTCTTGTCGTTCCACTTTCCGCATTGGTATTAACGCAAAGAACGCCAAGGTATTTCGCAAAGTTCGCAGAGGTGCTGCCGCGGGACTCTCCACTTCGCGCTCTCCGCGGGCCTCGCTTTGCGGCCTTTGCGTTTTCTGCCAAGCAAAGCCACATCGCCTCTCGCTAGCATTTTTTACGTTGAGTCAACCGCAAAGAACGCAAAGGCTGACACAAAGACCCCAAAGACGCTGCCGCGAATCTTCCATCCGATGGCAACCGTCCTAGCTCCTTAGGAACCAAATATTTATAGAACTCGACCGCCAACAACATCCCGGAGGCGGCTTGCCGCCGAAACCGATCTCGGTATCTTGTTCCATGTCCGGCCATTCTGCCTTCGGCCCTTGCTGTGGCAGAATACATCCTCAAGGAAGCTGCCGATGCAAAACTACCAAAATCCCGCATTCCTCCCGGCCGGGCCGCCGCCCGAGCCGAGGCAATGCTTTAAATGTAATTTTGAGGGCATGGGGACAAATATCACATGCCCGCGGTGTAGGAAGAATCATTTTCTGAACGCATCTAGTATTCGAACGCGCGGAACGATCCTTATTGTCATCGGCCTATTTCTGGTCGCGTTTATGGGCGGAATAGCGATCTTCGTTGCCGCCCTTCTCTTCGGTTCGGCAAGTCAAAATGCAAGTTCTGCCCGTCGGCTCAATGACGAGATCCCGATGCTCATCCTCATTTATGGCATCTTCGCTCTCGTGATCGCATTCGGGCTGAATTCGCTGATCTCCGGTCTCTGGATGATCGCAACAGGCCGACGGAACCGCGTCCTGCTTTGGATAATGTGGGGTTTGCTCGGCTTGCTTGGAATCGGCGCCGTTTTAGTAAGGGCTATTCTTGGCTGAGTTTGCACGACCGTGTTGACCATTAGGTGATCAAGATATGATCGAGATGATTATCCCATTTCGTTCGGCGAATATCGGCGGAGCGTTTGATGTTAAACGCTTGCTCCCTTATCGGAAACGCCGCAGTGTCGGGCCATTCGTGTTCGCTGATCAGATGGGTCCGGTTGAGGTCGTTCGTGACGGTTCGCTTGATGTTCTAGCACATCCGCACATCGGCCTCGCAACCGTTACTTACCTCTTTAGCGGGCAAATGACCCACCGAGATAGCCTTGGCTCGGTACAAACGATCGCTCCGGGCGAGGTGAATTGGATGACAGCTGGCAGCGGTATAGTTCATTCCGAAAGAGTCTCCGACGCTCCGAACCTACCCAACGACAAGCTCTATGGGCTGCAGACGTGGGTCGCTCTCCCCGAAAGCGCAGAAGAATGCCCACCAGCGTTTGCACACTACGCGGGTACCGAGTTACCGACGGTCAGAGAAACCGGCATCGAGGTGAGGGTCATTACCGGCGGATTTTTTGACGAGACCTCACCGGTTGCCACTCTCGGGGGACCCGTCTACGCCGACTGCTCTCTTGGGATAGGAAAGGATCTCGAACTTCCGACGGATATCGAAGAACGCGGAGTTTACGTACTTTCGGGTAGTTTGACCGCCGACGGGCAATCAATATACGCAGGTGAACTGTGCGTGTTCGAGGCCGAAAAGCAGGCCATCGTTGCTGCCGACAATGACGCGCGGTTTATGCTGCTTGGCGGTGATCGACTCGACAAACCTCGTCACATATGGTGGAACTTCGTCTCGACCTCGCCGGACCTTATCGAGAAGGCCCGGGAGGATTGGCGCCGAGGCAACTTTAAACCGATCCCGAACGAACAAGGCTTCGTTCCGCTCCCCGAGGGGAACTTCCCGAAGCCCCAGCCGTTCTAGAAACCTAGACGGACTTGTTACGCCAGCTGATTCGATATATTAGATCTCGACCTCGTCGATCTGGGCTTTTTGGAGTTTGCCGGAGTAATCGACGTAGAGGGCTTTCCACTCGCTGAAGATATCTAGCACTTGAGTACCAGCTTCGCGGTGGCCGTTGCCGGTGCCTTTCGTACCGCCGAACGGCAGATGCACCTCGGCGCCGATGGTCGCGGAGTTGACGTAGCAGATGCCCGTATAGAGCTCCTGCATTGCGTAGAAAGCCCGATTGACGTCCTGCGTATAGATCGCGGACGAGAGGCCGTATGACACGCCGTTCACGATGTTTATCGCCTCTTCAAGCGTCGAGAATGGGATTACGCACGTCACCGGGCCAAAGATCTCCTCCTGTGCGATACGCATCTTCGGCTTAACGTCGGTGAAGACGGTCGGTTCGATGAAATAGCCGTTCGCATACTTTCCTTTTGTCAATCGTGAACCACCGCACGCAAGCGTAGCCTTATCCTCATTCTTTCCGATCTCGATGTAACCGAGGATCTTCTCCATTTGGCGTTCGTTGATGACGGGGCCGACTTCAACCTTCGGATCGATTCCGTTGCCGACTCGCAGAGTTTTCGTCCGCTCGACGAGCTTTGCGCAGAATTTCTTATAAACCTTCTTATGGACGATCAGCCTTGAGGAAGCCGTGCATCGCTGGCCGCTAGTGCCGAAGGCTCCCCAGAGAGAACCTTCGACAGCGTTGTCGATATCAGCGTCGTCCATAACGATGATCGCGTTCTTGCCGCCCATTTCGAGCGAAACGATCTTATTATCGCGTGCGCAGGCCTCGGCGATCTTCTTCCCCGTAGCGGTCGAACCCGTGAACGAAATGAGCCGAACATCGTCATTTGCAACAAGTGCAGCACCGGCCTCGCGAGCTCCGTTGACAAGATTCACCACGCCTTTCGGGATGCCGGCCTCTTCGCACGCTTTTACCAGGTTGAGCGAAGAAAGCGGCACGTCCTCGCCCGATTTGAGGACAACTGTGTTGCCGCACACGAGCGCCGGGATGAGCTTCCACGAAGGGATCGCCATCGGGAAGTTGAACGGCGTGATCAGACCGCAAAGGCCGACCGGCTGTCGGACGCACATCGCGAATTTATTCGGCATTTCGGCAGGCGTTGTAAATCCGTGAAGCCTGCGGCCCTCGCCGGCGGTGTAGTACGTGCAGTCGATCGCCTCCTGGACATCGCCGCCGGTCTCCTTCAAGACCTTGCCCATCTCGCGGGTCATTTCGTTCGAAAACTGATCCTTTTTTGCACGCAGGATCTCGCCTAGCGTGAACAAAAGCTCGGCGCGTCTCGGTGCCGGTGTTCGGCGCCAACGCGTGGCAGATTCTTTTGCGGCCTCGACCGCACGGTTTACATCCTCTTCGGTCGAATCCGGGAATCTTCCAACGATATCTGTTGTGTCTGCTGGGTTTACGTTATCAAAATACTGTCCTGAAGATGACTTTACCCATTCGCCGCCAATGTAGTTTGCGTACTTCTTGACCGTGGCCGATGATTTCGCTTGCGTTGCTCTTTTTGCAGTTGCCATAAACAAGTAGTTTAAGCTTTCGAGATGAAAAAGTTAAAAGGCCGATGCGAGCTTTCGTCCGCATCAGCCTCTTTCAAACAATTCGCCCAACACGATCACTTCACTGTGAACTGTACGAGGCCGGTCTGCATACGCTTGAGCGTCGGATTATAAACGAGGATCTGAAGCACGACCGGATCACCGACCTTCAGTTTCGCAACGAGATCTGCAAACGCTGAGGCATTCCCGACGGGAAGTCGGTTGATGCGCTGAATTAGGTCGCCGCGTGTGAGAGCCTGGACGCCGAGCGAACCACGCACATCCAGGATGTAGCTGTTCGGGTCGATGTCTGTTACGACGAGTCCGGGATTGCCTTCAAAGACCTTATATTTCTCGCCCGCCGCGGCAACCGTGCTGAGCGTAAGTCCGAACGGCTTTTCAGGCTCAACTTTTCCATCGACCGGCAACACCTTGCCATCGTTGTCACCAGTACCGATCGTTGCCGATGGCCTCTCACCGAGTTTGACCGTCGCGACCTTCTTCTCTAGACGCTCACCGACCTCTCGAAGATATTCGATAACTGCGGTTTTGTCGGGTGTAGTCGTGGCAACTTTGTCGATCAGGTCTTGCGCGGACTGAACTGCCTGTCCGTTAAAGACAAGAATTACATCGCCGGGCTTTAGCCCCGCGATGGCCGCAGGTCCCGTTTTATCACGAACATCAGTAACAAAAGCTCCGCGAAGTTCGCCTAGGCCGTAAACCTTTGCAAATTCGGGCTTTACGGATTCGAGATATGCTCCAAGGTACCCGCGACGAACCTTTCCGGAGGCTACGATCTGTTCATAAACTCGCGCCGTCTCACGCGAAGGTAGCGCAAAACCGACGCCTGAGAATTCACCTGTCTGGGTCGCGATCTGCGAATTTACGCCGATTACCTCGCCCTGCATATTGATGAGCGGGCCGCCTGAGTTTCCCGGATTGATAACTGCGTCAGTTTGAATGAAACGCTGAAATGCCGATGAACCCGGCGTGTCGCGTTGCGTCTGCGAAATGATACCTGCGCTCACGCTCTTTGCAAGGCCGAACGGCGAGCCGATCGCGAGCACCCAATCGCCGACCTTCATTTTGTCCGAATCACCGAATTTTGCCGTCGGTAGGTCGCGGCCCGCATCGATCTTAAGCACGGCAAGATCCGTCTCGTCATCGACACCAACGACCTTCGCCGTAAACTCCTCGCCCGTGTCGAGCTTTACCGTCAGCCGGGAACTCTCGGAAACAACATGATTGTTCGTGACAATATAACCTGCCCGATCAACGATGAATCCGCTGCCAACGTGAAATACAGGACGCTGCGGAGCCTGTCGGCGTAAGAAGTCGAGAATACTATCTTCCGTATCGGGAACATTATTCCCGCTATTCGGCGAGCTCACGACGACGCGGCCCCTCGCCTCTATGCTGACGACAAACGGTTCGGCCTTCTCGGCGATCTCTGCAAAAGACGGCGGCACCAAGCCCTGTTGTGCAAATACTGAGATCGAAAAAATGGCAAGGCAAATTGCCGTTATGTGGACCGACCGACGCAGTAAGATTCGGGGCATAGAAAAAGCGGATCCTCGCAATAAAGATTCAGATTACGATTTTACCAAATCAGTTGTAATAAATTGATATCTACGGACGGAGGAAGACCTTCAGAACGCCGGGCTCAGCCGCACGCTTCATCGCGGCAACACCGTCGGCGAGTGGAAATTCATCGGAAACTAGAGGCGTAAGATCAAGTTTGCCGCGTTCGAGAAGCTTCAACGCCGGCTCGAACCGTCCGCATCGTGATCCGACGACCGTGATCTCGTCGACAACCACGCGCGACGCGGCCCACTTCGGTTCGCCGCTGAATGTACTCTTGAGGACGATCTTGCCTCGAGGCCGCACAAGATCGAGCGCAGTTGCAAACCCTGATTCCGAGCCGCTCGCTTCGACGACCACATCAAAGGTCCGCAAAACTGAGGCATCCAATTCGCTCAACAAACACGTCGCGATCCCGGCATCCCGAGCAATCGCAAGCTTACCTTCGTGTTTGCCGACAAGCAGCGCATTGCTCGAAGCCGCACCGTAAGAAAGAGCTGTTAAAAGACCAAGCTTGCCATCGCCAATGATCGCAACCCTTGTGTGGTGCGCGAGAGGAACCTGCTCGTAAATGCCGTAGGCAGCCGCAAGCGGCTCGACAAAAACGGCCTGCTCGTCCGCGACCTCGTCCGGCACCACAAAGAGATTCTCGGCCGGCAGCGAAAGGAATTCTGCGTGGGAACCGTCGCGCCCGTGAATACCAAGAACCGTACGTTCGAGGCAATGCCGCGGATCTCTTGCATGGCAAAGCGCACATTTGCCGCAGCCCGCATTGATCTCGCCAACAACGCGTTTACCGACGATATCGGTTCGTTCAGAGGCTTTTTCTACGACACCAACGAACTCATGGCCAAGTGTGCCCTCAAAGCCCGCATAGCCTTTCGCGATCTCAAGATCCGTGTTGCAGATGCCGGAAAGAAGGACGCGCACGAGGGCTTCGTCCGGCCGCGACGGTGTGGGCGCGTCGGCGACGTGGAGTGCTCCGTTTTTAAACTGCAACGCCTTCACTTGTAATATTATCTTACTGCAAAAATTGGCTTTTTCCGCACGGGAACATATACTTCAACCTTAATAACCTAGATTAGGAATATCTATGCTCAGAATACTTCTCTGCATCACCGCACTACTCTGCATCGCGATGACGTTCTCCTGCAGCTCGGCGCCGGCCGCGCCCGGTTCGGCCTCGGATTCTCCGACCGAAGCCTACAAGCGGCTTTACCTCGCTGTAAAAGCAAAGAACACCGATCAGATCAAGGCCGAAATGACGAAGGCAACGCAGCAGTTCGCCGCAGCAGCCGCCGAAAAATATAAAAAGCCCATCGAACAGGTTTACGAGAACGGTTTTACGGGAACAACGTTCGCCGCGTCGATGCCGCCGATCCGCGATGAGCGCGTCAATGGTGATATGGGCGCGGTAGAGGTTTGGAATTCAAAGGACAGCCGGTGGGAAGACCTCGCCTTTATGAAAGAAGACGGCGCGTGGAAACTTGCCGTCGGCAATATTTACCAAGGCTCTTACAAATCGCCGGGTCCAGGCCGTGACCAGCGGGAGAAGATGGCTGCAAATGCCGCCGGACAACATCCCGTTGAAATGCCGCCTGCGAATATGAATTCAAATGTCAACGTCGTCAAAGTTCCGATGCCGGCCGCAAACACACGCGCTACGGCGAATGAGAACGCCAAACCAAAAGCCGGTAAATGATCGACATCAGTTCATTTCGCGATACGATCGCTCTCTATAATAAGCACGGCTGGGAGCTCACGCGTCTCCTATTGGCGGGCGAGCCGAGCGATGAGCTTCTTGCGATCATCGGCGAGGTTCCGGTCCAACAGTGGAAGCTCGATGCGGCATGGTTCACGCGCGTCTCAAAGCCGAACACCACAACGTGGGAACTCCGATATCTCGGCACGTCACCGATAGCCTTGGTCTCCGTAGTTACGGATGACACCGACCTTGAACAGGAGCTCACATTCCAGCAGGAAAAGCTCCTCGAAATGATGTCGAGAAAACGAACGTCCGAGCCGGCGAAAAACGGAACATCTTGACAAGACGAGCGTTCGGATTCAGAATCTGATTGTTGACAGTTATGATCAAGGATCTGGGCGGCAGAGTTGCCAGCGTTTGGGAAACGCTGCGGCCCGTAACAAAAAAGATGCTGGTTGGCGAGATGCGGTCCGAGCCCTCAGCCCCAAGAACCTCTGATCCGCAGTACGATGCACACGCCGATTGGGAACTGAGTTCTCTGCTCTTCGCTCTTGACGAACTCTCAGTTTCAAAAGACCTAAAGAACGACGCTAACAAGATGAGCGAGATGTCAAAGCTCGCGGCCGTTTGCGTCCGTATGCTCGAAACGCAGTCGGCCTCCGCTGAGATCTTTATCCAGCTTGCGTCGCGTGCGGTCCGGAACAATGATTACGCACGCCTTGACCGCCTGGCCGATCGTCTCGCAGAGCGATATTCTGCAAGCGAGATCGCCGAGATCATCCGCCAGAGCGACTCACCGCAGATCCGGGCCCTCGCCTACGAAACGCTCGCGATGCTGCCGGTCTCAACGCTCGAACCCCTCCTGAACGATTCTCTTTACGGAGAGATCGCTATTAACGCCCTGTCGCAAAAGGCCTACGAGTTCGATTCGGAAGAGGCGAACGCTGCGCTTGAGCGAATGAGATTCGACTCTTTCGGGACCGAAGGCCCAAATAACTAACCTTTCATCCTGCTCGGATACATCGGGAATCTTGCGGTCAATTCGGCGACCTGCGAGCGTACCCTTGTTTTGACTTCCTCTGATTCAGGTTCGTGGATCAGTGCAGCGATCATTCCACCGATCGCCTGCATCTCGGCTTCCTTCATTCCGCGAGTGGTCAAAGCAGGCGTGCCGAGACGTATTCCTGACGCAACAAAAGGTTTGTTCGTGTCAAACGGAATGGTGTTCTTGTTGACCGTGATGTGAACTTCGTCGAGAGCCTTTTCGGCGGCCTTGCCCGTGATTCCTTTTCCGTCCATGAACACATCAACGAGGAGAAGGTGATTGTCAGTACCGCCCGAAACAAGCCGAAGGCCGGCGTCTGTGAGCGTTTCCGCAAGGGCTTTCGCGTTGGCAAGAATCTGCTGCTGGTAGGTCTTGAAGTCCGGCTTTAGAGCCTCGCCGAATGAAACTGCCTTCGCGGCGATCACGTGCATCAGCGGGCCGCCCTGAACGCCCGGGAAAACACGCCGATTTACATCCGCGGCAAATTCCTCACGACATAGGATCAGGCCGCCGCGAGGCCCTCGAAGGGTCTTGTGCGTAGTCGTCGTAACGAATTCACAATGCGGCACCGGCGAAGGATGCAGACCCGTCGCGACAAGCCCGGCGATGTGTGCGATATCGGCCATTACCTTTGCACCGACCGAACGCGCGATCTCGCCAATGCGTTGGAAATCAATGATCCGGGGATACGCCGAGGCACCGCAAATGAGCAGCTTCGGCCGCTTTTCCTCAGCGATCTTCTGGAGTTCGTCGTAGTCGATCGTCTCGGTATCGCGGTTGACGCCATAATCCGAGACCGTGTAGTTGAGCCCCGAAAAATTGAGTGGATGGCCGTGCGTGAGGTGCCCGCCGTGCGAAAGATTCATGCCCAGGATCGGATCGTCGTGTTCGAGAGCGGCAAGCAGGACGGACATATTCGCCTGTGCACCGGAATGCGGCTGTACATTGGCATGCTCGGCACCAAAGATCTCCTTTGCCCGATCGATCGCCGTCTGTTCCACGACATCCGCGAACTCGCACCCGCCGTAATACCGCTTGCCGGGGTAGCCTTCCGCATACTTATTGGTGAAGGGCGTACCCATCGCTTGCAGAACCGCCTCGGAGACAAAGTTCTCCGACGCGATCAACTCCAGCCCATTCTGCTGCCGCTTGACCTCGTTATCGATAGCACCACTGATAACGGGATCAACTTCCGATACGCTTGCTGTGAAAAAATTATTCATTATTACTTGTCCTGTATATCCTGTTCGCGGCCTCCGCAGGTGTCATTCCATGTATCCTTTGGAAGACATATAGTTCTTGCTCATCCGCAGTTAAGCCTTTTGGCATCATTATGCGGGCGAATTTCTTCGCATCTTCGTACATTTGCGCACAAAGAAGTATTCGTTCAGCGACGGACTTCGACATTACGACGGTCCGCACCAAGCCAGCTACATCTTGTGAAGTGTCTTCCATTGCGCGACCGCTTCCCAGATCTTCTGCAGATTCAACTGTTCGATCCAGTGATTTACATACCCTGAATCATATTCTGAGGCAGTTAAACTTGCAATATCTCTTATCTGAAGCTCAGACATTGTTTCCTTTGCCCAATTAAGTTTCGAGATGATGAGGTCCTCTTTTGTTGAGGTCCAAAAACCCAATACATACCGTCAACGGTCACTATTAGCCTTATTCATACGAGTCAGCCAACATAGTCGAGAAGGCCTTCTCATCCAGGAGAGCGATGCCGAGGCTTTCGGCCTTGGTCAATTTCGAGCCGGCATCGCTTCCGGCGACGACGAAGTCCGTCTTCTTGCTGACGGATGACGACACGCGGCCGCCGCGTTCCTCGATAAGGCGGGCCGCTTCGTCGCGTGTAAAATTCTCGAGTTTCCCGGTGAGAACGAAGGTCTTTCCGGCGAAACGCTCGTCGATCGCTGCCGTCGCGGACGCATCGACTTCCATCACCACGCCCGAACTGCTCAACCGTTCGAGCACATCGCGGTTATGTTCGTTCCTGAACCAATCAAAAACGCTCTCGGCAACCGCCAGTCCGATCTCCGGAATGTCATCAAGCTCTTCGACCGACGCGGTTGCAATTTTGTTGATATCACGGAAGTGATTTGCAAGGATCTTCGCGTAGCGTTCGCCGACATGCCGAATGTCTAGGCCGTAGAGCAGACGCTGCAGGCCCCGCGTTTTACTCGCCTCGATCTGGTCGATAAGATTCGCCCCGGACTTCTCGGCCATGCGTTCGAGCGATGCGATCTCATCCACGGTAAGCGTATAGAGGTCGGCAACGTCATTTATCCGCCCGCTGTCAACAAGCGTGTCGGCGAGCACTTCGCCAAAGCCCTCAATATCCATTGCCTTTCGCGAAGAGAAATAGAGCAGGCGGGCCTTGATCTTTGCGGGACAGCTTGGATTCGAGCATCGTCGAACGGCTTCGCCTTCGGGCCGCACGGCATCAAACCCGCAGACGGGACACGTCGTCGGGAATCGGAACTCCGTCTCGCTGCCATCGCGTTTTGACGCGACCACGCTAAGCACCTGAGGGATGATCTCGCCGCTCTTTTCGATCAAGACATGGTCGCCGATCTTCAGATCCAGCCGTTTGATCTCGTCCTCGTTGTGGAGCGATGCCCTCGAAACGGTCGTGCCGGCGAGCAGAACCGACTCAAGGTGAGCAACCGGCGTCAAAGCACCCGTTCGCCCGACCTGGATACCGATCGCGAGTAACTTCGTCGTTGCCTGGCGAGCCGCATATTTGTAGGCGATCGCCCAACGCGGAGCCTTCGTCGTCGCACCAAAATCATCCTGCAACGCCGTCGAATTGACCTTCACGACGATCCCGTCGATCTCATAATCAAGCGTGTCGCGTATCGATTCGATCTCGGCGATGAACGCGGCGATCTCGTCAAAATTCCGGCATAGGCGGCGATGCGGATTGACGGTAAAGTCGTTCTTTTCGCACCAAAGGAAAACCTCTTCGTGCGTTGCGAACATCTTCCGCGTGCCCGAATAGGCATCGTACGGAAACATCTCAAGCCGCCGTGACGCAACAACCTTTGAATCGAGCATCCTGAGCGTCCCCGAAGCACAATTCCGCGGATTGGCAAAGGTTTTCTCGCCCTGCATCTCGAGCTCATCGTTGATGCGTTTGAACTGCGAACGTGACAGGTAGACCTCGCCGCGCACCTCTGCGTGCTCGGGAAAATCTGCCTTCAGACGCAGCGGGATCGAGCGAATCGTCTTTACGTTCTGCGTCACCTCGTCGCCCGTTCGCCCATCACCGCGTGTCGCTCCGACCATGAGTAGGCCCTTCTCGTAATGTAGCGAAACGCTCAAGCCATCGATCTTGAGCTCCGCAAAATACTCGAGCTTGCGGCCCTCGGCAAGCTTCTCGCAACGTTCGGTGAATGCTTTAAGGTCGTCGAGATCGTAGGAATTATCGAGCGACATCAGCGGCACTTTGTGCTCAAAAGGCCGTAAGGAGTCGGCCTTGCCGCCTACACGCTGCGTCGGGCTGTCCGGAGTGATGAGTTCAGGATGCTCTTTCTCGAGCTCGATCAGACGCTCGAGGAGTTTGTCGAACTCGAAATCCGAGATCTCAGGAGCGTCCTTCTGATAATAGAGCTCATTATGACGCTCGATCTCGCTGCGCAAGTGTTGTAGTTCTTTAGCTATTTCCACGTGATCTTAAAGATAGAACCAACCGTAATCCACTATTAACTTGCTCAACTGTCGCTTTTTGCAATGTGTCGAGGAATTTCACAAGATCGATCCTATCAACTGCAATTAACACTTTGAGTAATAATCAGAATTATACCCACGTCAACCCATAAACTCCGCGATCAGGCGGTGAAAATGGTGTGTTCCCTGTTCGCGGGTCGGTGAATATCTGCCCTGCGAATAGAATCGAGAGCGGATACCGCGTTGAACGCTTTCAACGACGGCTTCATCCTCCATTTCAACACCGTGAAGGTCTGCACCGGCACCTTCGTCAAGCTTCGACTCGTCGCTCACATACGTTAGGAACTCGATCACCGTCTCGTCTGGCGAAACAGGCCTCACGACGTTCACGGAAACGCCCCATTCGTAGAAGTTGAACATCAAGTTCGGAAAGATGAACAGGTAGCGGGCCGCGACCTCCTGCGACGGTTCCGCGGACAGCCCGACCTGCAGACTGGAATATCGAAAGGTTTCGGTCGTATAGCTGCCGTAATCGACGACCTCGTTCAGAGACTTGTGCACATACGGTATGTGAAAGCCTTCGAGATAGTTTTCACAATAGAGTGCCCAGTGGGCTTTGACGTGGTACTCGCGTGTTGCGGTTTGCTTGAGTGGCTTGCTGCTATCGAATTCAATCAACGGAGCGGCATCACCAATGAAGGCTGCAAGATCGGTCAACGGTTCGATCGATGTGAACAGGAAACCGTTCCAGTTAGCTAGCGGCAACTGCCGAAGATCGTCAGCCTTCGACGGAAAGTCCTCAACTCCTTCGAACTCCGGCATCGAAAGGAACTTACCATCGAGCGAGAATCTGCGGCCGTGATATCCGCAGCGTATTAGGTTGGCTTTACAAGGCTCCTCAACGAGGATCTTGCCGCGATGCGTGCAGACATTCGTAAGACAGCGAAGTTCGCTGCCGTCTCTTGCGACCAGCACCGGCTCATCGATCACGCCAGGCAAGAGCGTCACCGGCTTTAGCGAATCAACCTCGCTCTCATGACAAAGAAAATGCCAGGAACGCTCGAAAATCTTTATTTTTGAGAGTTCAAAGAATTGCGGATCGAGGTAGAACTCGCTCGGGTGCGTCTTTGCCTTTCGGATGTCAGGGTCGATGTCGAAAAAGGCCATTCGTTAGGTTTTATAGAGCAGATACGCCGGCTGCTCGTCGTCTCGAAAGAACCCGCGGCAGACCATTCCGAAATCGAACGCCGTTTGAAATTCACCGCGGATACGCAGTTGTTCGGCCCTCGCCTTTTCCGGATCACGGGCGACAAGATCAAGCCAATCCGGCATTATCTGTATGGTTGCTGTCGGCGAGCCTGGTTCGATGAACTTCTCGCCTGCCGCAAGAGCTTTCACTTTGTCGCTTGCAAGGTCCCATTCTGCAAAAAGGCGATCGCTTTCGAGCCCGAACTTCTTGCCGGCGTGGGCCGGAGCTGTACCGTAATCCGTGCCGTAAAAATTCACCTGAAAATCGCTGACCGTGGCACCAAGCTTTTCGAGGTTAAAATTTGCATTTCGGGCTTTCACCGGCTCGAACGTCCATTTGATATAGCGAATTCCTTCGGCCAGGGCTCGCTTTCGCTGTGCCCATTTAAGCGCGGCACCAAGGCCCAGGCTTTGGTACTTCGGGCGAACGCCGGTCATGTGCGAATACAACGCTCTCTCACCGTGCATCACGGCCGGCACACTAAGGACAAACCCCGCAAGCTGGTCGCCCTCATAGGCACCAAGCGTGAATCCACCCGCATTCTTCGTAACGATGAAATGACGTACAGGCGACAATTCGACCTCAGGAAGCGCAAAAACCTCACGTTGGAGCGCCACGCACTCAGAAAGTTCTTCGATCGAAGCACATTCGCGGATTTTGATATTGTCCGGTGTCATCCTTTGTACAGAAAACATTCGCAGGTACGAATATCAGTTGTCAACTTCCAGCCGATATTGTCCGCGGAGAAGTGGAGATTTACAGATAAAGATGATTTTCGAAGAAATTCTCCCCATTTTTCCCCGATACGCCGAAAGATTTTACTTAACTTTTTTCGCCGCCATTGTTAAACTTGGTTTAGCACACCTCGTGCCCCGTTGATCATCTTCGATCAAAGCTCTGATGACAGCAAAGAATGACCTCGATATAAGCGGAACTTGCCTTGCGTTTCCATTTGCCGAACTGGCGGCGGAAATGGCTCAAGGCGAGCTTTCGGGCAGCATACGCCTCGCGAACAAGGACAAAAAGGTGATCGTCTATTTTCGCGACGGCCGCCTTGTGTTCGCGGTCTCGAATTCGCGGATGACGCGGCTGTTCGATTTCGTGCTCCAGCAAAAGAAGCTCTCGAAAGAACAGCTCGTCCAGCTCCCGAATTTCTCGAACGATCTGCAGCTCGCTGAACAGCTCCTCGCCGACGGACTTTTGACGGAAGCCGAGAAGGATATGTTCTTCACGGCTCAGGTCCGAGCGATAGTTAGCGATGTACTTTCATGGACTGAAGGCGAATGGACTATCACGCCGCTTGCACGCGTAAGAGAGGGCCTGAACGCTGAGATCGATGAACGTTCGCTCTTGAAGGAGTACGGCCGCAGTCTCCCGCCCGAGACCGCAGCAGGCCGTTTTAGGTCGTTCGAGGAGAAGTTCAAACTCGTGGTCGCGTTGACGTCGATCCGTGACTGCACTGCAACGGAGGCCCAAGTACTCGTCCCGCTTGCATCATCCGAACTCTCCGTTGCGGAAATTGCCGCTCATAGCTCTCTCGAAGGGAACGACGTGTTCGCTGCTCTCTATTCGCTTTGGCTTGGGGGACTCGTGATCAGGTCCGGGTGGCAATCTGCGATCCCCGCGGCAAAGATCCCGTTCTTGCGGGCCGCGAAACTCGAACTCAAACGAGAAGCTATCCTTCCGGGCGTGGCACCCGAAGAGGAAGCCGTCGTCGAAGATGCCGCTCCGTCTGAAAAAGAGGAAATGAGCCTCGAAGCCTATCTGAAACGGACTGAAGCAGCAAAAACCTTCTACGAGGTATTGGGTGTTGACCCGAAGTGCAGCTCGGCCGAACTCAAAGACGCATATTTCTCGCTCGCCAAGCTTTTCCATCCGGATAAGTTCAGGCGAGAAGCACCGGAGGTTGCAAAACGCGTGCATAAGGCTTTCGCACAGCTTGCCTCCGCTCACGAAGCACTACGTACGCCGGATTCGCGCGAACTCTACGATTTTAAGGTACGCAAAGATATCGAAGCAGCGAATGGAGCTCCGTCGGGGCCGGCCAGCGCTCAGGAAACAGATCAAAAACTGCGGCAGGCTGCAGAGGAATTCGACAAAGGCTCGAAGCTTCTTGCAAAAGGTGACGCCGCCGCGGCACAAGTGCATCTGGCGCGCGCCGCCCATGCCGATCCGCAAAACGCGAGGTACCGAGCATATTACGGCTCTGCTCTCTCGGCAGATGACAAGCATCGGCACAAGGCCGAGGGCGAGTTGCAGGCAGCGATCCGACTCGACGGGACATCCGTGGAATACCGCCTGATGCTGTCTCACTTTTTCATCAAGGTACGATTGCTGAAGCGCGCAGAGGGTGAATTGACGCGTCTGCTCGCGCTTCATCCGAACCATCGTGAGGCCCGCGAAATGCTTGATTCTCTCAAGTAATGAAGCGGAAGCCAGCGATCTCGGGTTGAACTCCGAAGCATAAAAAAGCGAAACTATATAACGGAACGAAGATGCACACTCTTGTCGCCCCGGAAAGCACCATTGACGCCAAGCTGCTTGAAAAAGCTGCAGAGATCGACGTATTTACGGGCTTTCGATCCGGCCATTCGAGCCGCGTCGCATCACTCTGTGCCGCGATAGGAGCCGCTATTCATCTTGTGCCGGACGACATCGAAATGCTGAAGCAGGCCGCGTTCCTTCGCGATATCGGCGAACTCCGAATGGATCGCGAATACATTCGTGCCGCACGCATCCTTTCTGCCGAAGAGCGTCTCGACCTTCGGCGGCATTCCGTTATCGGCGAACAAGAGGCCGCAAAACTAGGTGCGGGCCGCGCCGTCCAACTCGTGATCCGCTGGAACCACGAATGGTGGAACGGTTCGGGCTACCCGGACGGATTGGTCCGCGAGGAGATCCCGCTCAAGAGCCGGATCCTGCGCGTCGCGGACGCCTACGGCGCGTTGCGTTCCGCTCGGCCATTCCGTGCGGAATACCCGGAAGCAAGCGCAAAGAAATATCTGATCGAATGGGCCGGCATCGAGTTTGACCCGACGATCGTAAAGGTCTTTTTATCACTGCCCGCAGCAGCAGACCCATTCAACGTATGACCGCGAACCCGACCTTTCACGGCTGCCTCGCCTTCGAGCAGAATGTTCTGCATCGGCTGAAATTTGCATCGGCCGCGCTGCCGCTCTCTGCCGATGCCGCACTCTCGCTTTATCTGAAACGCCGCCGAGTTCGCGTATCTGCGAACGATCCGCTGCTTTCGGAGTGGGTCGCGGGCGTCGGGCGTGTTCAGAATGATGACGAACGTCTTTCACCGGACGACGTGAACATGGTACTCGAGGATGCCTACGTGCCTGGCTATAAACTTCAGAATCCCGGACTCTTGAACTGGTTCTCGGAGGTTGACGCTTGGTGGTTCGACAATGTACGAAGAAACGTCGAGAAGCTGAACTCAGCGTTTACGCGCTCGCTTGCCGGTACATTGGCGATCGCGACCGGCAGCTATGCACTATCATTCACCGAGCAAACGCGCGAGCTTCGCCAGCCGCTTTCGAATGCATTTCGCCGGCTTTGGTCGATCGAACCGGACCCGATCAAGGGGCATTCCACCTGCTGGAACAAACCCGTCGATCAATTCCTGGCCGACCCCGCGACCGTCGAGCGGGCGAGCGATCTGATGTTCCTGCGGCTGCCTGCACCTCATTCGAAAGGCATTCGTCACGCACTCGGGATCAAAGCCTGGCGTGAGGAATGGATCCGCAACGATACTTCATTTTGGAACGATCTTGAGAACACGATCGGCGACAACCTTGGAGCCGCCACAGAGACACGTTCGCAGTATCTGCGTCTGTTGGAAAACACACTCGATCGTGCCGGCTATATGAAAAAATGGGCTATCGCGTTCATGGAAACCGGTTTCTTATCGACACAGGATATCGTCAACACGGTCGGTGAATTCCGCCGCGTCGAGACCGTTTACACAAAGGATCTTTCCGAGCTTACCGGCACAAAGGCCGTCATCGTTATCGCCTAAACCGCGGCTTCCTCTCGTCGTCCCGGCCGCTCACGAATGAACCAAACCACGCCGGCGAATGCAGACAATATTCCCGATGCGATCGTAAGCGTCTGCGGCGTGATGTAATACATTAGCTCGCTCGACGCATATGCCATTATCCCGAATACCGTCATCTCTGCCCCACGGTCGAGCGTCGAAATGCGTCCGCGGATCTTGTCCGGCAAACTGCGCTGGAACATCGTCTCCTGGACGGCGTATTCAACACCTACCACGGCCCGCGACACGAAGTTGAATAACGTAAATAGCCACAACGTCGGCACGAGCCCGCCGACCGCGAAGACGATGCCATGTGCGATCAGCGTCCAGCCGATGAATGAACGATGCTTGCCCGTGCTGTCAAGGTAGATCGACGTACGGTGTGCGATCATCATTCCGAGCGTGATCCCGATGCCCGATGCCGTCCACAAAATGGCGACCGCAGCGTCAGGATTCCAGCCTTCCGTCTCCGCAAAATAAACGCCGCCGAGCCTTTCGTATACTACATTGATCGCACCGCCGCCCGTCGCCCAGATCATGTTCATTATCAAGATCGTCAGAGCGAAATGGTTGCGGACAGAATAGACAAGCCCTTCTTTCAGATCGGAAATGAAGCTCCGCTTTTCGCGAACTTCGCCTTCTTCCGCCTCCTTTACAGCATCTTCCGGGATCAGCCAAACCGTGTAGGCCGAGATCAAAAATGACGCCGCGTTGATAATGAATGCGATCTGATAGCCGAGAGCCGCCGACGCCCAACCGCCTAGCGCCGAGCCGATCGCCATCAACAGGAACTTCGTCGAAAAAAGCAAGGCCGTTCCCGCGAGCAGGCCTTCGCGGCCGGTAAGGTTCGGCGCGGCTGCATTCTTCGCTCCGTCAAAAAAGGCTCCGAGCGTGTGCAGCAAGACCGTCGCAAGATATGCGATCCAAAGATCGCCCGGATCTTTTACCAGCAAGAATGCGAGGGCGATAACCGTCCTTAAGACGTCGGTTACGATCATCACCTTGCGCCGCGAAAATCGATCGACGAACGTGCCGGCGATCGGCGACATGATCGCGAAAGGGATCAGTCTCGCGACAAAGAATAACCCGGCCGCGAGCGGTGACGCGTCGGAGACGAGACGCACGAGGCCGAGCGCAGCGATAAAGTTGAACCAGTTACCGAGCTCTGAAATGAACTGCCCGGCAAGAAGGTTTCGAAAATCGCGATTTCCACGAATCAGCTCTGAATACGAAAGTGACCGCACTAGAAGAGAATACCGATGCCTCAGAACTTTTCAATATTTGCCTCTAACAAAAAAAGGCGGGCGGGCACGTTCTTGTCCAGAACATGCCCGTTAGTGCGAACGCGTGTGTGCTTTACGGTTAAAAGGTGGGTGGTGTGTGCAAACTTCAAATACTATTTTCGGCAAGCTCTCGCCGAGGTGACCTTGCTGTACGACGCCGCTTCAGCCAGCGTGCGAATCTACGGGCCGAGAGGGCAACGCCTGTGTAAACAAGCAACGCTCCCCCAAGGCAGGCGATAAATCCAACAAGCTGGCCGACAAAGCCGAACGATTCGCCAGTGTGCGTAAATCGCATCCAGGTTCGAAGCTGCTGGCCTGCATTTCGGTCAGAATATGGCTCCCATTTTGCGACCTCGGCGGTCGCTGTGTTCAGCGTCAGCGTCGATCGGCCAAAGATATTCCAATACTTCCCTTCATCGACGGTAAAGACGGCTTCTTCGACGACAGGCAGCCGCAGCGACATCGACTTCCAGCCATCGTTCCGCGTCATTGCGGCGGCCCAAAGCGAGTCGAGTTGCTCTGGCGTTGCCGGCACCTCGGCCTTCTTTTCTCCCGGCTCTTTTCTCGCCTGCTGAGCCGGAGGCTCGTTTCCCGTCAACGTATAAACAAGATCGCTTGCCCATCGATACGAAATGACCATTCCTGTCGCCGTCAGGACGATCAGAACAAGCGAACACCAAAATCCCGTAACGTTGTGCCAGTTAAAATCTCTCGCCTTTCCGGTGTGAGTTTTCCGAAACCATAGAACAGGCTTGATATTGCGAAGGCTCAGCTTCCGCGGCATCCAGATGTAAAGCCCGGTGATCGCAAGCACGAGAAACATCGCATTGAAAAATCCCGTGATCGCCTTGCCCCACGCACGCCCGTCGCCTTCGAGAGCAAGCCATCGATGCAGCGATGTCATCGTCGAAAAGAATCCGCGCAAGGCCGCATTTCCCTCGCCGAGCACGTTGCCTGTGTACGGGTCGATAAAAAGCCGCCCTTCACGCCCGAGCGAGATCGTTGCGCTAGACGCCGGGTCGGATGGGATCGTAAGGCTCGCAAGCTTTGCGTTAGGCTTTGCTGCCGCCGCAGATGCGATCAGTCGGCTCACCGGCAGCCTTTCGCCTGTTACTGCAGCAACTCGTTGCTGGTCGCGTTCCGCAAACTCGATGATATTTTTCTCGAACGAAAGCACCGCGCCCGTAACACACATAATGAAGATCACGATGGCGCCGGTCGCACCTGCGACGAGATGGATCCAGAACAATACTTTTCGAAAGCTCTTCATTCGTTTTTGGGCTATGTTTCGTTACTGAAAATTCGGATCGAGAAATCCTTTATTGAAAATGACTTTCAATTTCAGATAATAAGATAATTCACGTTTGGTTTTGGTGTCAAACGGCAGATGATCACTTTTCGTCTTGAGCGAGATCCGTCGAGCGAGTGCGGCCTTGAAATTCGGGTTTTCGCTTTTCCATAAAAGCCGCGACGCCTTCCTTGAAATCCGCCGAGCGGCCGGATTCAAGTTGCGCTTCGTGTTCGCGGTCGAGTTGTTCTCGAAGCGAATTGCCACCTGATACATTCATCAAGTGCTTAATATGCTCAAGCGAACCGGCAGGACGCGAAGCAAGTTTTCGCGCAAGATCCGCGGCACGCGCATCAAGCTCCTCCGCGGGAACAACGTAATTCACCATTCCGATACGTTCGGCCCGTATTGCATCGATCTCATCGCCTGTCATCAACAATTCGGCCGCGAGCTTTTCACCAACGATCCGCGGCAGGAAGTACGTTCCGCCGCAATCCGGTGAAAGGCCGATCTTGACAAAGCCCTCGCTGAACTTTGCATTGTCTGCCGCCAGGACGATGTCGCACGCAAGAGCGAGATTCGTCCCCGCACCGGCACAAACGCCGTTGACCGCCGCAATGAACGGGATCGGAGCCTCGCATATCGACGCGATCAGATCGTGGAGTGCACGCAGCGGCTCTCCCAGAAAGGCTTCAATGCGGCCTTCGCGTTCCCACATCGAGCGCATCTCACGCAGGTCGCCGCCTGAGCAAAATGCACGCCCGCGGCCCTTTAAAATGGCAACACGGGCTCCGTCATCGACGGCCTTTTTAACTGCATTTCGAAGTTCGGTTACTAGCTGGAGGGAAAGTGCGTTCAACGTATCGGGGCGATCCATCTCGATCGTTGCGATCTCATCCGCAAGAGTATAAACGGTTGCCGGTGTGCTCATTCGGCGGAAAGGTTAGCTGCCCGCGCGGGCACGTGAGCGGCTCGATTCAAAACACTCGCGACACATGACCGAACGCCCGACCTTTGGCTGGAAAGGCACTGTATCGTGCTTCCCGCAATTATCGCAGACGATCTCAAAACGAGAAGGAGCGTTCTCGCCCATCCCTGCTTTCTTTGAGCGGCATTTCGGACACCGTTGAGGTGCCATCATATTCCGCTGATAAAAATTCTCCTGCTCCTTCTCTGTAAAGAGAAAGGTCTCGCGGCATTGCACGCACGATATCTCAAGATCCGGCATCGCTAAAACTCCCAAAGTCGATGGTTGTCGGCTGTAGGAGAATTCTACCACAGAAACTGAATGAAATGTTACCGTGCGAGCTCGGCAACGTGTGCCCCGACGGTCTGGCCCAGCGTCGCAAGATCGTAACCGCCTTCAAGCACCGAAACAACACGCCCTTCGCAGGCCTCGTCTGACCATTCTTTGATAACGCGCGTCATCGCGACAAAATCCTCATCCTCGAGGCAAAGCTGGCCGAGCGGATCAGAAAGATGTGCGTCGAAGCCTGCCGAAACAAAGATCAGGTCCGGCACGATCTTCTTCCGGATCTCGTCGATCGCCGATTCGAACGCCCGCCTTTGATCTCCAGCCTTGGTCGCCGCCTTTAGCGGAATGTTCATCGTTGCCCCCAATCCGCGTCCGACGCCCGTTTCACCTCGGCTGCCCGTTCCCGGATACCACGGATACTGATGCATCGAGAAAAAGAACACCGACGGATCGTCATAAAAGATGCCTTGCGTGCCGTTTCCGTGATGGACGTCCCAATCGACCACAGCGACACGCTCGACCTGCTTGAAAGCATTCTGCGCGTATCGGGCAGCGACCGCGACGTTGTTAAAGAGGCAAAAGCCCATCGCTTTTTGCGCGGTTGCGTGGTGGCCCGGTGGGCGAACGTTCACGAATGCGTTCTTTGCCTCGCCATTCATTACGGCGTCGACCGCACGGCAGGCACCGCCGGCCGCAAGCATCGCAGCATCGAACGAACGCATCGAGACGACCGTGTCTGCATCAAGCATACCCTCAGCATTCTCGACCGCATTTTCAACCCGTCGAAAATGCTCCTTCGTGTGTGCCGCTTGTATGAGCCCCTGGCTTGCCTTCTCAGGCGTGATCTCAAGGAGCTGCTGCCACAACTCCTCATCGGACTTTATCGCGTCCAAGATCACGCGATAGCGAGCCGCAGTTTCGGGATGTCCCGGTCCGGTGTCGTGTTTTTCGTAAATTGGGTGATGGATGAATGCCGTTTTCATTCTCGTAGTTGGAACGGGCTAGATGTACCCGGTTTCGGTAAGCAATTCGCCCTGAGCGAATCTCGCAAGCGAAAGACAAGAGACGTCGAGAAACGATGCCTTACCGTCCATGATGATCTCCGAGATCGCACGGCCTGACGCAGGCGAGTGCATCACGCCATGCCCGCTGAACCCAGTGGAAAAATAGAGACCGTCAACTTCGCATCCGCAAAGTATCGCGTGATGGTCGGGCGTATTTTCGTATAAGCCGGCCCGACATTTCGTGGCAACCGGCGTCGATTCGTACAGGAATTTTGCCCGTCCGCGTGCAAGTTCATAGACCTTCTCGCCAAATGCAGGATCATATTGCGTATTGAACGACGTCGATTCGTCGCGGTCCGGATACGCCAGCAGAACATCGCGAGTCGGGACCTTATTCGCACTCGGCTCCCAAAAATCGATCGCGGGCCGAAAATGAAAGCCGCTCGCCGCGTCGATCACCATCGGCAAGTTGGCGGGGAGAACCTCGTTGCATCTCGCCCAAACGATCTGCCTTCGGAGCGGTTCGACAGGAATTTCAACACCGGCGGTCGCGGCAAGCCCTTTCGTCCACGCACCTGTGCAAACAACGACCGCATCGCAGCCGATGTCACCTTCATCCGTGGAAACGCTCTCGACACGGCCGGCCGAAACATTTATGCGAACCACTGTCCGTCCGAGCTCGAACTTCACGCCTTTATCCGTCGCAAGTTTTGAGAACCCACGCATCACTGCTACGGGATCGATAAAGCCATCTCGCGGCCCAAACGTCCCGCCGATGATGTCTTCGCAATTCATTCCGGGGACACGATGCTTTATCTCGTCCTGATCGAGTATCTCGATCCCTTCGACACCAAGCTCCGCCTGCGTTTGAGCATTTCGCTTCAGCAGGTCAAGCACGGGCTGTTCTGTCGCGAAGAAAAGATAGCCCTTCGGATCGTAACCAGTATGAAAATCGCAATTCTTTAAGAAGTCGATCGAGTACATCGACATCCGGATGTTTATCGCCGTCCCGAATTGCTCGCGAACGCCGCCCGTCGCTCGACCCGTCGAACCTGTTCCCTGCACCGGCCCGCGTTCGAGCAGAATGACGTCGGTCTCGCCACCCAACGCCAGGTGATACGCCGCGCTTGCTCCGGCCACGCCGCCGCCGATAATGACGATCTTCGCTGATCTCACACCCGTTTACTCCGAATCAAAGCCGGACGCCTTCATGACGAACTCAGGCACCTCCGGCTCGTTGGGAAGGACGCTATCTCTCCCCTTTGCCATTGCCCATCGATGGATCCACGAAATGCCTGCTCGCCCGGTGTACGTATCGGGAAGGTTGTAGGCTTCATCCTTTAGTGCAGTTTCGAGATCGACGACCTTGTAACCACGCCGATGCAGCATCTTGATAAGGTCAGCAAGATAGTCGGAATTGATGAAGTTCGCGTGAATGAGCATCGTCTGGCTCACTTCTCGCCCAAAAAGCCTCATCGACTGCCGTTCCCAGTAGTCAAGCTTTGACTCCATGTACGGAACGTACGCGGCGGCCACACGTTTCATCAACGCCTTATCCCCGGAGTCGAACGCGTTGTCATAGGCTCGCGAGAAAATATAATCCGCATTATCAAACGTGATCGGTGCGACCGTGTAGCTGCGGCCGGAGAGGAACTTAGCGATGTCAGCTTTGACGTCGAGCGTCAGGCCCGTCATCAAATACGGATGGCGGAAAAATCGAAGCTTCAGACCCTTTTCCGCTAGCAATTCTTTCGTGATCGTTTCGCCCTTTATGATGTTGGCCTTGTACTCTTCGACCGGCACACTATGAAGGCTCACGTGTGAGTATGTGTGATTGCCAAGCTCGATGCCTGCGTCAAGCCACATTCGCAAAAGATCGACCTGAGCCTCACTTCGTTCGCCGTTCGCGTAAAGTTTACTCTCATTAACAAAGCCTACGACCGGCACACGTGCCTTTCGGATGTGTTTGAGCAGCTTTTTCGTGATCGCTTGACGATTCGAAAGATCTGTTCGCGTTGAGACGACAGGAAGGTCGTCGATCGTGATGGCGATCGTACGTGTTTGGCCAAACGCGACCGCACCGAGTGCGACGATGAAAGCGAAGACGAAGGTCAGCTTAAAGGTCATAGAGGATTTGGCGATCATTTTGCAAATACCTGAGAGAAATCGCCAAACCCTTTGAATTCAAGGGCGTTGCCGCTTGGGTCCATAAAGAACATCGTCGCCTGCTCGCCGACCTGGCCCTCAAACCGGATCTTCGGCTCGATCACGAACTCGACGCCCGCCGCACGCAGCCTTTCGGCGAGTGCTTTCCACTCATCCATCTGCAGGACGATACCGAAATGCGGCACAGGCACATCGTCGGAATCAACCGCATTTGACGAACGCGGCCCGCTGCCCTCGGCCAGGTGCGCGACGATCTGGTGGCCGAAAAGGTCAAAATCGATCCAATGATCCGAACTTCGTCCTTCCGGGCAGCCGAGAACCGTTCCATAGAATCTACGAGCCGCTTCGAGATCGTTGACCGGAAATGCTAAATGAAAGAGGTTTTTCATAGATATTGCGATTATAGAGGATATCGGACGTTAACACGCATCTGCCGCCGAAAAGTTGACTTTTCCGCCTCTTGTGCCTAAAATCGCTAGTTTGCGCTTATAACCCTTGCGCATCGCTTATAATCGGCGAAGGAAAAGGACTTATGAAACCAGAAATTCACCCGTCATATAACGAGATCTCAGTGGTCTGTGCCTGCGGAAACACGTTCAAAACGCGTTCGACGCTCGGCGAAGACCTCCATGTGGAAATTTGTTCGGATTGCCATCCGTTCTTTACCGGCAAGCAAAAGCTGGTTGATACGGCCGGACGCGTCGATCGATTCAACAAACGCTATCAGCGCGGTGCCGCAGCTGAAGCTGCCAAATAAGAAGGCGATTTTGCAGATCGAGACTTACAACTATTAGCTGTTCAAATTTTTGACGCCGTCCTTGAAGCGCCGACGTCCTTGGTTCGCCTTTTTTTGAAAAAGAGGATAGAAACCGCAGGAAAAGGCCAAGAATCAAGGCGGCGTTATTCATTTCGTCCGGTTAGAGAGAAATGGCTATCGATTGGAACTCGATGTTCATGCCGACGGAATCGATCCTCGAGGTCGTGATCCGCGGCACGATAATGTACCTCGGAATGTATTTCATTCTGAGACTATTCCGCCGCCAGTCCGGAGCGATCGGCATGGCGGACCTGCTCGTGATCGTGGTGATCGCCGACGCCGCTCAGAACGGGATGGCGGGCGAGACACACTCTATCACCGAAGCCCTGATCCTGATACTGACGATCGTCCTTTGGGACGTTCTGTTCGACTGGCTCGGTTTCAAGTCGGTAATGGCGAGGAAAGTGCTCGAGCCGTCTCCACTGCTTCTGATAGAGAACGGGAAGTTCATTGATAGGAACCTTCGGCAGGAATTTCTCACCGAGGACGATATGCTCGGCGTGCTTCGCGAACACGGACTCGAGAGCGAGGCGACCGTGAAACAGTGCTATTTGGAGAGCAGCGGCCACTTCAGCGTGATCTTATCGACGCAACGGGCGCATGCCAAAACCGAAGGCAACGGATAACAGGTGATTTACCGTCAATCTACCGGAAAGACAATGGGAAAGAAGACCTTAAAATTACTTCACTCGATATTTGCCGTTGAGCGCGATCTGATCGTCGGCGGCCAGGCCGTGATGGAAGGCGTCATGATGCGGACACCTTCGGCGTACGCGATCGCATGCCGCCGAAAGGACGGTTCGATCACGACCACTGCCGAAGCTTTGCCGCGTTGGAGTGATAAGTATCGGTGGCTGAAACTCCCCGTCCTTCGCGGCGGAGCAACGCTTGTGCAATCGATGGCCCTCGGCGTAAAGGCACTGAATTTTTCCGCTCGTGTTTGGGAAGAGGATAACGAGGAGAAGCAGGCCGAAAACGTCGCGGCGAGTGAGCTTGAGCCCGCACTTGCCACCGGCACGACCGACGAAGACTTTACAAAGGCACCGGCAAAGGTCGTGATGCCGGAGAGCGGACCTTCGAAAAAGAAGGGCGCGGCTTCGTCGCTTAGTGCCGCGGGATCCATCACCTTCGCACTGCTTTTTAACGTGCTCTTATTCATCGCCGCCCCGCTGCTTTTGACGAATATCGCGTTCATAGCGTTGGGCTGGGCCGACGCTCCGCTTTTGACCGCCGATGCCGGCTGGTGGACGACACTCAAGGCTTACATCTGGGAGATCAAGCCTCATTCGTGGCTTGCTTTCAACCTGATCGACGGCGTCATTCGAATGATCTTTTTCGTAACGATGATCTTGACGATGTCGTGGTTAAAGGACATTCGGCGCGTATTCGAATATCACGGAGCCGAGCACAAGACGGTCTTCACGTGGGAGAAAGGCCTTCCCTTGACGCCCGCGAACGCTACCGGACAGCGGCGACAGCATCCGCGTTGCGGCACGTCGTTTCTGATGGTCGTAATGCTCATAGCGATCGTGCTCTTCTCGGTCATTAAGTTCGACGCATTTTGGATGAACCTCGTCGTCAGGATCGCCTTGATGCCGCTCGTCGCAGGCCTTTCGTACGAGGTTATCCGTTACGCCGCCAAGAAAGAATCCGGCGCGATCTTCAAATTGATGACGATGCCCGGCCTCTGGCTGCAGAATATTACGACGCAGGAACCGGACGATGAACAGCTCGAGGTCGCGATCCGTGCTCTCGAAGAGTCGCTAAAGCTCGAACCGGAAACCGCGTGAGGAAAGCCAGCGGCTTCCGAACAATTTAAATGACTATGTTTGAAAAGCTCGAACAGATCGAAAAAAACTACGAAGAACTCACCGAGCAGATCTCTTCGCCCGAGATCATGGCCGATATGAAGGCCTATGCGAAGACGATGAAGCAGCATCGATCGCTCGGCGAGATCGTCGAAAAATATCGCGAGGTCAAGAAGATGCGCTCCGACCTCGAAGGTGCGCGTGACCTTGCGGAGATCGCCGATGATGACGAGATGCGCGAGATGGCGACTCTCGAAGCCGCTGATCTCGAAGCTCGCCTCGAAAAGGCCGAAGAGGCTCTAAAGGTTCTTCTGCTTCCAAAAGATCCGAACGATGAGAAGAACGTGATTCTCGAGATCCGTGCCGGAACCGGCGGTGACGAAGCGACGCTCTTTGCCGCTGAGGTACTGCGTATGTACGTACGCTATGCCGAACGCCAAGGCTGGAGGATGGAGATCATGGAGGCGTCCGACACCGGCGTCGGCGGCATCAAGGAAGCTGTCGCGATGATCGAGGGCGACAACGTCTATTCGAAGATGCGTTTTGAGAGCGGCGTCCACCGCGTCCAACGCGTCCCGCAGACGGAAACACAAGGGCGGATCCATACCTCAGCGATCACCGTCGCGGTCCTTCCCGAGGCCGAAGAGGTCGATGTTCAAATAAACCAAAATGACCTACGCATCGACACCTTTTGCTCGTCAGGTCCGGGCGGCCAGTCTGTGAACACAACGTATTCTGCGGTCCGAATCACGCATTTGCCAACAGGCGTTGTCGTTTCGATGCAGGACGAAAAATCTCAGATCAAGAATCGCGAAAAGGCAATGCGTGTCCTTCGTGCACGCCTGCAGGAGATCGAGGAGCAAAAGCAACACGACGCGCTTTCTGCGGAACGAAAATCTATGGTCGGCTCCGGCGACCGCTCCGAGAAGATCCGGACCTACAATTTCAAAGAAAATCGCGTAACGGATCATCGCATCGGCCTGACAGTGCATCAGCTCGACCTCGTGATGGAAGGCCAGCTCGATGAATTCATCGACGCGTTGCGGACACATTATCAAACGGAGAAACTCCAGGCCGAAGCCGTTGGCGTTTAAGCCGCAGCTTCGAGAAAGTTAAAGGTTCGAAGTTCATTGATCCCGAACTCCCGAACCTTACGACTTTGAAAATTTAGATGCCGATCACTAAACTCTTTCTCGTTCGACACGGACAATCTGCCGGCAATGCCGAGGGCCGCTTCGGCGGCCACAGCCCGACGCCCCTCTCAACGCTCGGCGTAAAACAAGCCGATGCCGCCGCACAAGCCCTGCAAAAGGAAGGCATTACCGCGATCTATTCAAGCGATCTGCTCCGCGCCGTTCAAACCGCCGAACCTCTGTCGCGTTTGATCGATGTGCCGATCGTCGCGACGTCAGCCTTTCGTGAACGGAACGTCGGCGTGCTTGAGGGGCTGACCTTCGACGAATCAAAAGCCGCTTACCCCAACGATTTTTACGCCCTGGTGAACCGCGACCTCAACCACAAGATCACGCACGGCGAAAGCTATCGTCAGCTTCTTGAAAGAAGCACTGAGGAATTGTGGAAGATCTTGAACTCACACATGGGTGACCGCATCGCGATCTTTTCGCACACAGGCGTTATCTGCTACCTGACGCTACATCTAATGGGTGCGATCCACCGCGGAACGAAAACAACGCCTTGGCTTATTACGTCGAATTGCGGAATAAACAGATTCGAGATCCGTAGCCGCCGCAACATTCGCGTCGTCGCCCTTAACGATACTCGTCATTTGATGCAGACCACGGGCGAAGATGCGTTCGCCGCACGCTGATCGATTTACGAATTAGCTATCCGAGCCTTGATCACCTTTATCGCCGTCGCGGCCTGTCCGACCGCGGTCGCGATCGTGGGCGAAAGCGGTGAGGCAACATCGCCGATCGCAAAGATCATCGCGGCACTTGTCTCGCAGTTGGCGTCCGTGACTGCGTAACCTCTCGCATCGAGATTCACGATCCCTTCGATCAGCTCCGAATTCGGCTCAACGCCGATCCTCACGAGCAGATGATCCGCCGCGATGCGCTGAATCCCGCCCTTTCCTTCAACAACGATCTCTTTCAGCACGCCGTTTTGCCCAACAAGTTCTCGAATAACAGTACTCTCAAGTATCTTGATCTTCGGATCCTGTCTTGCCGGTTCCAGGAACTGTTCGCGGGCGCGGAATCTATCGGAATGGTGGATCACCGTAACTTCTGAAGCGTGTTTTGCAAGGATCAGCGCGTTCTCGAATGCCGCATCACCGCCCCCGACTATCACGACGCTCGAACCATCGGTTTCAGCCGCCTGCTTCGCTCCCGATTCGAGAACGCCGCCAAGTTCCGCCTCACCGGGCAGGCCAAGCCGACGCCGGCGAACACCTGTCGCAACCACGATCGCCCTCGCCTGCAGCCTTTCTCCCGAAGCCAATTCAACGCACATCGATCCTGCGTCGATCGAGGCCGCTCTCGAATTCATCCGCATCTCGCCGCCGAGAGCCGCCGCCTGTTCCGCAATGTTCTCGGCAAGCTCGCGTGCGTTGGTCGTTCTTATACCGGGATAATTCGTTATCGGATTGTAGATCTTGTGAAGCTGGCCGCCGGTCGAGGCCTCTTTCTCGATCACCAAATGCGTCAATTTCAGGTCGGCGCACCAGATCGAAGCGGCTATTCCCGCGGGCCCGCCGCCGATGATCAACACGTCCTTTTTGCCCATCGCCATACCGCCGGAAGGTCGCACTTTTTTGTCAACCTAAAGTAACAAATTTTGTCATTTTGACCATATTTTGCACTGAGTTGCTAAACAACCGCGCCTTCAATAAGTCCACTACACCCAACATTTTACACGATTTTTGTGCGGTTTCCGTAATTGCGTTTCGTGGCGTTTTTGATGGCATTAGAGTTGCTTATCGCATTAGTGTCTTATTGGGCGCAGCCTGTCTTGGTGGCCCGAAACGTAGTTCGCGAATTCTTCTTATCAGCCAAAAACCCTGACCTATGAGACTCAAAATTGACCCCTCCGCCTCCAATTCGGCAGAGACGCTTGTTGGCGAATCTGCTCCCACCGCAGCTTATGCAGCCGACCTTCGTGCACTCGTCGCCGAAGGCGTCGCTGCAGCGCAAGCAGGTGATCGCGCCCGCGCTCGCGTTCTTCTGACGCAAGCGACGGACAAGGATCCTGCAAACTCCGAAGCCTGGATGTGGCTCGCCTCGATAAGCGAGTACCCAGAAGAGCTTCTCGTCTTTCTAAACAAGGTTCTCGAATGTGACCCGTCGAACCAGCGTGCGCTGGATTGGCATGCATCGACCTGCTCGCTCATCGCAAAGAATTTCGTCCATCGCGGGGTTGCCGCGAAGGACGAAGGGAACCTCGCGCTTGCGATGGATTGCTTTGAAAAGGCGATCGCCAACGACGAAAAGAGTGAGATGGCATGGTTCTGGAAGGCGTCGATCGCTCCGGAAGAATCCGTTGTGATCGAGTCTTTGAATCGCGTCCTTGAGATCAACCCCGAAAACGACGACGCCCGCACGGCACTTGCCGCGATCGACGATGCCCGCATCGAACAGCGTTACCTCGCCGTACAGAAGACGGTCGCAGGTGGCAATTGGTACGAGGCATTGAGCGAACTCGATGACTTCCTGGCGGACAATCTCGCGAGTGTCGAAGCATGGACGCTTCGCTCGCATATCTCGTCGAGCATCGAAGAAAAACTACTCTGCTACGAACGTGTTCTCAGCCTGGAACCCTCGAATGAATTCGCAGCCGCCGGCCGTGAGTTTCTGACCAAATTGAACGCAGCCGTCGCACCGGAAGTTCCCGAACAGCCGGCTGTCGCGGAAGAACCGGAACAGCCGGTCGTTCAGGAAGACGCGGGTGAGAGCAATGCGTCTGCCATCGCTATGCCGACCGATGTGCCGCTTGAGGAGGCACCGCCTCGGCCGACAGGTCTCGAGACCCGTGTCGATCCGCCGGTCTTCTTCGTAGAAGAGGAAAAGGTCGAGCCTGCCCCGGAATACATCCCGAAGAGTGAGAGCGAGCCTGAGGTCGATCCGATGATCATGGCGGCGGTCCTTGCAGAGCTCGAAGCTAACGAAAAAGCCGATGTTCTCGATCCGATCGAAGAGGTCGAAACTCACTTCGATGGCGAGATCCACATTTCCTCTGACGACGAAAGCGTGCGGCCCCATTCATACGCCGACGTCGAACAGTTGCAGGGCATCCCCGACGGTTCTCCATTCAACGAGTTGGCCGAGGACCGCAAGGTCGAGCAGCCGGAAGAGCCGCTTTTCGATGACGGCGACAAGATCCTTGAAAGCACAGTCATCGATTTCCCTGCCCAGGCCGAAACCTCGAATGGCGTAGAAGGCTTTCTAAAGGCATACGACGAGAGATTCTCGGAAGAACCCTCAGAAGCACCTCAGAGTGCTGAGGAGATCGCTGCAGAAGCCGCCATTCATGAAACCGTCGGCGCTCCGCTGATCGCCTCTAAACCTGAGTACGAATGCCCGTTCTGTGCGGCAGAGATCGCACCGCAAGCTTTCTCGTGCAAAGACTGCCGGGCGATCCTTTCGCTCGATGATATAGAGAGCATTCTGGCAAGCAACACGGGCGACCTTGAGCAGATCCACGAAGCTGTCGTAGAGATGGAAGCTTCCTGGAATACACGCGAATTCTCGGCTCGCGAGCTTACCGACCTTGGCATTGGCCATCTGAACCTAAAAAATTTCGACCGTGGCCTTCGCTATTTGCAGGAAGCTGCTCGTCTCGACCCTGACAACGTCATTCTCGTTTCGCAGGTCAATTCCCTTGCGATCCGGCTCGACGAGATCCATCGTCATGACGCTTCGGCCGATTCGAAGTCGAAAGGCTGCTCGATCCTGGTCGTTGACGACAGTGCAACGGTCCGCAAGCTGATCTCGAACAAACTCGAGAAGCACGGCCACACCGTTATTTGCGCGGCTGATGGCGTCGAGGCAATGGAGGCAATTGATAATTTCACGCCCGAACTCGTTCTTCTCGACATTACGATGCCGCGGATGGACGGCTATCAGGTCTGCAAGATGATCCGATCCCACGAGACGGCGAAGGATGTTCCCGTCGTGATGATCTCAGGCAAAGATGGTTTCTTTGACAAGGTTCGCGGCAAGATGTCCGGCTGCACCGGCTACATCACGAAGCCGTTCGGGCCCGAGACCCTTATGAAGGCCCTGGACACTTATCTGACGCAACCGGCGCAACCTGTTGTAGAATAATCTGCGGCTGGGTGAGGCCGCTCTTACCCAGGCAAGCTCGCGCGAGCTTGTGTGTCCGCGAATGGAAACCTCCGAATTACAATCATTTTTGGAATCTGCCGAAAGGCAGATCTCCCTTGCACGGTCAAGCTTACTCGTCGTCGCCCAAACAGGCGGTGAATTGGGTAACTTGGCCGTTGCCGCGCGTGCCCTTCGCGAATTGAAGACACAGACGGCCGAGCAAGGCCTTGATGACGTGACCGCAACGATTGTCGAATGTGAGACCGCTCTCGATACGCTCTTTTCCTCCGGAGTTGCTTCTTCAAACGATGCGTATCAGATCCTCGACCTCGTCGCAAAGATCGAATCCGCGCTCCTCGAGGCTCCGCTCCTATCCGGCGGGCTTGTCGACGATGTGACCGGCTTTCTCGACGCGTCTTTCGATCAGATCGCACCTCGCGTCTCGAACGAAGAAACGGAGGAAGCCTCGTCCGCCTGGGTCGAGGAAGAGTTTGAGATCGACGAGGAAACTTTAGACATTTTCCGCACCGAAGCGACCGACCTTCTTTCACAGATCGCAAACGACCTCGGTCGTCTCCAGACGGGAGCGGAAGCTCAATCCGCACTCTGGGATATACGCCGCAGTGCCCACACGTTTAAGGGTGCCGCAGGCGTCGTCGGCCTTAAAAAAGCATCAGAGCTTGCGCACCAGATGGAAGACCTTCTCGACAAGCTCGTCGAGAACGATCGGCCCGCCGACCCGTCGATCATAGAGCTTCTTTACGACGCCTTAAGCCAGCTCGGCTCCGTCGTCGGCACGCACAGCACCGGCGATGCAGTTACCGACCTAGGCGAACGTTTTGCAAATGCGATCGCGTCCCTAGACGCTTCCGCAGATAAGGCCGAAAAGCCAAAGCCGCGTTCCGTTTCGCCATTCCGCAAGCCGGACAAGAAGCTACATTCGCCGATCGTTCGCGTTTCGCTCGAAAGGCTTGACGATCTGATCCAACTCGCAACGAAACTTGCGTCCAATAATGAGATGCTTGAGACGGCGCTTGCCGAACTCCGCGACACTCACTCTGAGGCCGATTCCGACCGCATTTCGGAGATCCTTTTCAACGCTCACGAGATCACCGATGCACTGGTCGATAATCTGCGTCGCGTCCGTATGCAGCGGTTCGGAACTCTTGAGACGCGACTGAATCGAGCGGTCCACGTAACCTGCGAGGAAGAAGGAAAGTACGCTGCCCTTACCATCGAGAACGGCGACGTCGAGATCGACACGCTGCTCATCGACGCCCTCGTCGAACCGCTCCTCCATCTGCTCCGAAATTCCGTCGTGCACGGCATAGAGCCGCCGGATCAGCGTCGCCTCCTGGGCAAGCGAGAGAAAGGCAGCATCGTCGTAAAATTACGTGCGGCGGACGGCCTCGTTCTCATCTCGATCGAAGATGACGGCCGCGGCATCGTTGCGGAAACCTTGAAGCAGCGTGCCATCAAGAGCGGCCTTCTCTCTTACGAAGATGCCGCGAAGCTCTCGGACGCTGAAGCTCGCCAGCTGATCTTCGCCCAAGGTTTGACCACCGCTGAAAAGATCAATTTGAACGCCGGCAGAGGCGTCGGCATGTCGATCGTAAAAGAGAGCGTTGAGCATCTCGGCGGCACCGTCGAGATAATGTCGGAGCCTTTGAAAGGCACGCGATTTGTCCTGCGTGTGCCGGTCCACGCCGCTGCCCCCGCAGCGAAGATCGAAAAGCTCACCAAGGACAAGAGCCTTGCACCTCTCGTGCTCGTCGTCGATGACAGCGCGAGCATCCGCAAGCACAATACAACGCTGATCGAGAATGCCGGATTCAGGACGATCACCGCTAACGACGGCGTCGAAGCCCTCGAGGTCCTGCTCTCAGGCTCGTGGAAGCCTGACCTCATTATGTCCGATGTCGAAATGCCGCGTATGGACGGCTGGCAGCTACTCGAGACGATCGGCGGCTCCGAGGAACTCGCTGCGATCCCGGTCGCACTTGTAACGTCGCTCGACACCGACGACCATCGCCTGCGTGCTGCCGAACTCGGTGCGTCTTACTATTTCGTTAAGCCGTTGAAGGTGGAAAATTTGAAGGAACTTACAGTTACCTTGAATTGAGGCGTCACTTTCGCGGCGGTTTGCTCGGACGCAATTCGATCCTGCTCGGAAGCACTCGCTCATCCATTCTGAAAAGATCGAGCACGACCTCACCAATATCCGCCGGCTGCAGCTGCCATGCCTTTTCATCGGACGGCGTGTCACCGCCAAAGTACGTGTTCACGCTGCCGGGACAGATGCCCGTAACCTTTATATTGTCAGCGCGAACTTCCTGCATAAGCGCCTCGGTAAACCCGTTGACGCCGAATTTTGACGCGTTATAGGCAGCGGCCTTCGGCTGGGCATATTGTCCCATAAGGGACGAGATGTTGATTATGTAACCGCCGCCGCGTTGCTTCATCAACGGGATCGCATAATGGCACGCGTAGAACATCCCGAAAAGGTTCGTCTCAAGTGTCTGGCGAAAGATATCGCCGCTCGTTTCCTCGACCGTCGTGCCGTTGAAGCCGACACCCGCGCTATTCACAAGAATATCGACACCGCCGAAGACGCGGGCCGCCTGCTCTATCATCTGCCGAACCTGATCTTCGCTTCGAACGTCGCACGGTTCGCCTGCCGCTTCGCCGCATGCGGACAGATTCGCCACGGCCTTGGTCACATCGCTCTTTGAACGCCCGCAGATAAATGCCTTCGCACCGTTCTTCACCAAAGATTCCGCGATGGCATACCCAATACCTTTGGTTGCGCCGGTCACGATCGCGACCTTGCCCTCGATCTTTTCCATGCTAGATAAATACGCCCGATCTACTTCTTCGGCGGTACCGGGCCAGACTACAATTTCTCTTTCAATATCTGATTTACGACGCCCGGATTTGCCTTCCCTCCGGAAGCCTTCATCACCTGCCCGACGAAAAAGCCGAACAACGCTTCTTTGCCGCCGCGGTAAGCTTCGACCTGTGCCGGATTATTCGCGATCGCCGCATCGACCAATGCCTCGATCGCCGAGCTGTCCGAAACCTGTTCGAATCCGCGTTCGGAGATGACCTCGCCGGGCGGCCTTCCGCTTGCGAACATCTCGGCCAATACTTCTTTTGCCTGATTATTGTTGATCTTGCCGCCTTCGAGGGTAACGATCAGCTCCGCGAGGTCTTCGGGCGAGACCAAAGAGTCTTCAATTCCCTTGCCCGATGCATTCAATTCGCGCGTAAGTTCGCCCAGGATCCAGTTTGCAGATGCTCTCGGATTCGCCGAAACGCGCGACACCGTCTCGAAATATTCCGCAAGCGCCTTATCGCTCGTAAGCTGAACAGCATCAGCGAAACTAAGTTGATACACCTCGATAAAGCGGTCTCGCATCGCGTCCGGCAGCTCTGGCATTTGCTTCTTAACGTCTTCGATGAACGACATCGAAAGCTTCAGAGGCTGAAGGTCCGGCTCCGGAAAATACCGATAATCGTGTGCGTCCTCTTTCGAACGCATCACGCGCGTCTCGCTGTTCTTCTCATCCCAAAGCCGTGTCTCCTGGCGAACTTCCTCGCCCGCCTCGTGTGCTTTGATCTGCCGTTCGATCTCGAATTCGATCGCCTTCTGCATAAAGCGTACTGAATTCAGATTCTTCAGTTCGACCTTGTTATTGAACGCGGTCTCTCCGACGCGCCGAACTGAGACATTCGCCTCGCAGCGTAAATTCCCTTTTTCCATATCGGCGTCGCTTGCCTCGACCCATTGCAGCGTCCTGCGGACGTGATTCACGTAGTCATACGCCTGCCAAGAGGTCCGAAAATCCGGCGCCGTTACGATCTCGCCAAGCGGAGTTCCGGCACGGTTGAGATCGACATAGGAATACTTGTCCGTGTCCGGAAGGCCCTCGTGAACGTTCTTGCCTGCATCCTCTTCAAGGTGCATACGCTCGATGCGGATCGTCATCGGACGCCATTCGGTCGCCCGCCCGTGCTCATCGCGCTCTGATGTCAAGATCGTCAGCTCGCCGTTCGCCGAGAAAGGCTTGTCGTATTGCGAGATCTGATAGCCTTTCGGCAGGTCGGGATAGAAATAATTCTTTCGCGAAAAGACGCTCGTCTCCTGCAACTCAAGCCCGAGAGCGATCGCCGCTCGTGCCCCAAGATCGACAACGTGTGCATTCAAAACAGGCAGAGCACCCGGCAGGCCGAGGCACACCGGACACGTGTTCGAATTCGGCTCGCCGCCCGTCTCAACGCGGCAGCCGCAAAAGATCTTCGTCTCGGTCGCAAGCTGCGCGTGTATTTCCATGCCGATTACGGCTTCCCAACCTTGTTTCATAACAGAAAGTCGATCAATTCCTCGGTTCCGGCGTTACAAAAAGCGGACGCGGACGCGTGGCCGGTCCTGTCGTCCAAAAATTGCCGCCGGCAAAGTAGCCGGGCTGCTGATATGTACGTCGAATATTGTTGAAATGCCAGCGGTTGCCGTAATAGACGTAGCCGTAATAAAGGCCCGTTGGCTGCGGCAAATAAACGACGCTGCCATTCTGCAACGCAGCACGTCCGCGATAGTACGCCGCCCAGGCCTCAGACGCGGCAGCGGCCTGCTCCTGGCTGACGCGCTCGGCACGAAGCTTTTCCGACAACGCCGTCAATGCTCGAGCATCTTCCGCATCGCTTTTCGCTCGTTCCTCGGGCGAACGAAAGCCGAGGCTCGCATAATTCTCGCTAAGCTCCTTCTCGGCCGCAACACGCGAATCCCTATATTTTTCAAGGTCGAGATTAGTGATCGTGTGCCGCGTCTGCGCGGCGGCCGAAACATACGAGATCGCAACGATCAAGCCAACAAATATCGCATTTCCCATAAAGCTTAAGCCCTCGTAAGGCTATTTTACCACAGCTCGATGTTCTGCGAGTCGGCTAATAGCACGGCAATTTTGCCCGCGAATGACACAACAACTTTTGCCCACGAATACCGCCAATCAGCGCGAATCAGGACTAGATTTACATCTTGGTCAATTCGTGCAGATTCGTGTTATTCGCGGGCAAATTCTTTCGCACGCTTCGAGGGCTATCTTTTCTCTACCCACGAATGACGCGAATTTTTACGAATAGACTTAGGTAAAACTTAAGTCATATTTCGCGTTGATTCGTGCTATTCGCGGGCAATCTTTCCCTCGAACTCTTAAAACCCGAACGTCACGCCGAGCCTTCCCGTTCTTGACGCCGTACGAAAACCATTCTCGTAATACTCATTATCAAAAACGTTCTCGATCGTTCCGTAGAGCCTTAATTTCATCGAGTCCTCGCCGTTCAGTTTGAAGGTGTAGCCCGCGGTCAGGTCGCCTTTTCGGTTGCCGCGAAAGCGATAGACATATGTTCCGAACGTCGCGTTGCTGAAGATCGGTGCCAGGTAATCGCTGGTCGCCAGCAGATCGAAATTCACCCAGAAACGGCCGAAATTCTGCGTCGCAACGAGCGTGAACTGATGCTTCGGAATTCCGAACGCACGCAGCACGCCGCTGCCCGCAACGGGCGAAGTTCGGTTCCGGCTGTCCGTAAACGTGTACGACGCAAACAGATCCGTCGTACGCGTCGGCTTCGCCGCTACGCTACCTTCAAATCCCGATGAACGGCCGCCTTTCTGATTCTCGTAACCGCCAAACGGCCTCGGCGTCGTACCGATATCCGGAACTACGTTGCCGTACCCGATAATGTCCGTCAGACGCGTCCAGAAGTATGTTGCCGAGAGCCGCAGCCGATCTCGGAAGGCTGTCTGGTCCACGCCAAGATCGAACGCGATCGACCTTTCCGGTTTGAGCGAAGGGTCGCCAAGCGCCACGAATGACGGACTCGGCCACGTCGAATAGAATGTTCCGAAACGCTCGTAGAGCGACGGTACGCGATAGCCGTTGCCGACGTGCGCGCGAAGCTTCGTCCCCGTCGGGAAAAAGTAAGAGATCGCGCCGTCTAGCGTAAAAGCTCCCGCGGGCGAGTTTAGCTGCACGCCTTGATACGGCGAACCGGTAAGGCTGAACGACGGCTGTCCCAAGCGGTACCGTTGATAACGCACGCCGCCCGCAAGCTGCAAGCGTCCGCCGAGCGGCTGTGACAATCCCTGCAAGAAGATCGTGTCGCTCGATTGCGCCGCACGTGTAAAGAAATCGCTCGTTCCCGCCGGCGTTAAGCCTTCGTTGCCGAATCGCTCGCGCTCGAATTCGTAGCCGCCTGAGACCGTGTTCGAGCCGTTCGCCACCCACGTGAGTTTTGCATTCACGGTGTCGATCCTGCCGTCAAAAACGCTCGTCGAAGCGCTCTGATAGCCCGGCCCGAGCACACCGTCATCATTCCGCCGCCTTGTATCGACGACGTGATAGTAACCGGAAAGCACGACCTTCTCGCCGATCTGCTGCGAGACATTTGCGTGCCCCGAAAAGAATCTCGAACGCTGAAACGCATCGGGATCATCCTGATCCGGCGTGAAGTTCACAAGCGGATCGGCGTCGATAATGATGCTGTTCGTCGCCGGCATAGTGCCCGCGGTGTCCGGCCCGACATTCAAGCGAACCTTTGCGTTCGAAAAGAAAAATGCCGCCGAGATCGTTGTCGTTTTCGTCGGATGCAGATCGGTCCGCATCTGGAAATTCGTGTTGTCCGCGTTGTCGTCGCCGTCGATGCCTTTTGTAAACGCCGTACGCGAAATGCCGCCGCCGATGCCGTATTTGCCGTCCGCGGTGCCGTGCGAAAGTGTTCCGCGAAAACGTCCGAAGCCCATGCCGCCAAAATTCCCACTCACCTGGCCGTGCGTTCCGCTCCGTGCGGATGGCGTCTCAAAACTCACCACGCCGCCGATCGCGTTCGTGCCGTAAAGCGACGAGCCCGAACCGCGAAGCACCTCGACGCGACTCACGCTTGTAAGCGTCAGGTCACTCAAGAACGGCGTTGCGTCGCCAGAGATCGACGACGGATCGCGAAACCGCACGCCATCGATCAGGACCGCCGTGTCCTGATTGCGAAGCCCGCGTGCCCTTATCGACGCAGTTCGCCCGAATCCGCCCAACTGCTGCACGCGGAATCCGGGGATCGTCCGCAAGCTCTCGATCAGCGTGTAATCTGCGCGGTCGCGCATCTCCTGCCCGCCGATGACGTTCACCGTCTTCGATACATTCTCAAGCGGTTGAGCCGTGTCTGCCGCAACCGTAACTGTCTCGTTAATGCTAGCGATCGGCAGCTCGATCGTGATCTCGGTGGTCGCGTTAGCGCTCACGCTGATCGCCGTGTTCCTCTCCGCTCGAACGCACGAACTGCATTCGACAGAGATCAAATATGAGCCTGCCGGAATGGCGTTGAAGGCGAATTGTCCGTTCGCGTCGGCTGTCGTCTCGCTATACGCCGCTCTATCGGCTGCGCGAAAAAGGCGGATCCGCACATCTTCTTTCGAAACGCTCGAATTCGCACCCGCGGGCGTCGTAAGCTTGCCGCTGATCTGTCCTGTTTGTTGTGCCGAGACGGTAAAAGCCGCGGCAATGAGTAGAAAAGTAAGATATAAGAGTTTCATTTTTCCTCCGACCTTGCGTCCACGCAAGGAGTCGTCCAAGATGCCAGGGCCGAGTCGGAAAAAAGTTCCCGGCTTTAACGGTTGCGTGGGCAGCGTCGGAATTTCACCGAACTTCCTTCTTTCAAACGGCCAAACGATGGTTGCGTCAGTAAACTTGCGTCACGCGGGCCTTCCCGCTTGACGGATTTGTGTCGAGCAAAACCTCGACGTTAAAAATCTCGCGAATGTTCGCTCTCGTTAACACTTCGGCGGGCGAACCCATGTGCGCGATCCTGCCTTTTGCGAGCATCACAACTTCATCGGCAAATTCCGCCGCCAAGTTTAGATCGTGCGTGATGATCGCCGCGGCATATTGATGCTCGGCACAACGCTCAACGACGAGCCGGAACATCAACGTCTGATGAGCAAGGTCGAGGTTTGCCGTCGGTTCATCAAGCAGCAGAACGCGGCCTTCGCTTGCAAGTGCGCGTGCGAGAACGACTCGCTGGCGTTCGCCGCCCGAAAGATCGTTCATTCGGCGTGCTGCAAACTTCTTGAGTTCGCAGTCAGCGATCGCACGTTCCGCAGCCTCGATATCACGCTCGTTCTCCCAGCCGAACGAGCTGCCGTATGCGAATCTTCCCGTCAGGACGAATTCGCGAACAGTAACGGGAAATCGCGATTCTGTCTCCTGTGCGACGACGGCGATGTTGCGTGCGATCTCTGCTCTTGAAAGCGATGCAAGCGAACGTCCGTCGAGCAAGATCTCGCCTTTTGCAACCGGCACAGAACCGTTTAGTGCCTTGATAAGCGACGTTTTCCCGGCACCATTCGCACCGACGATCGCCGCTATTCTGCCGGGCGAAAGCTTGAGGCTCGCGCTCGCTAAGACCGCGTTGCCGTTGTATTCAACAGATATGTCACGCGCCTCAAGCATCAATTCTTCCTCAGCAAATAAATAAAGAGCGGCGCACCGAGCAAGGCCGTAACTGCCCCGACCGGAAGTTCACGCGGAGCGATCGCAACCCTTGCCCCAAGGTCCGCGAGAACAACGAACGCCGCACCCGCGATCGCCGACATCGGTACAACGATGCGGTTGTCGCTGCCGACGGCAAGTCTCAACAAATGCGGGACGATGAGCCCGACATAACCGACCGAGCCGCTTGCCGCAACCGCCGCTCCAACAACAAGGCTCGACGCCCCGAAAACCAACAGCCGAACACGCCCAACCTCAACGCCGAAATCGACCGCATCGCGTTCGCCGAGCATCATCAGATTCAACGCCCTCGACTGCGTCGTTAGAATGATCGTCGCGATCACCGCCGCCCCGAAACTCAAATAAACGCCGCTCCACGTCGCCTGCGAAAGATCGCCAAGCAGCCAAAATGTGAAGCTCCGCAGGCGTGCGGCATCAAGCAGCGTCGTCAGCATAATGATCACCGACGAGAGGAATGTCGTAACGATCACGCCCGATAGAACGAGCCGCTCTACGTTCATTCCCGCACGCGTTCTTGCGAGGCTGTACACGATCATCGAAGCGATCGCCGCACCCGCAAACGCAAGAAGCGGCCTTGCGAACACATAGTTGCCGAAGACAACGAACGCCAACATCGTGCCCAACGCCGCGCCGTTCGAGACACCGAGAAGATATGGTTCGGCGAGCGGATTTCGCAGCAATGCCTGCAAACCCGCACCCGCGACCGCGAGGCTCGCACCGACGCAGGCACCGAGCAGGACACGCGGCAGTCGAATGTCGAAAAGGATCGCCCGCTCGCCCGCATCCGTCGAGAAAGGCGTCGCCCACTCAGCGCCAAAAAGAAGCGCGGCCGCAAGTGCCGCCGCAAGAACGGCAAGCAGAACGACTGCGATATTCACTGCACGCTTCATCTATTTTTCTTTGAAAGCCTCCGGATGAAGGTCGCGTGCAACGGCCTCGATCCCGTCAACGATCCGCGGCCCGGGCCTTGAAAGCAGATCCGCATTGACGCGAAAAACTTGTCCGTTCTTTACTGCAGCAGATTTCGCGAAAGCAGAATTCGGCTCATGATTTCCTTCGTTGTCGGAGATGATGATCGCGTCGGGGTCGAGCTTTAACGCGGTCTCCCGGCTTAGCTTCGGATACGCTCCGGGCACATCTCGCGTAACGGATTCGCCGCCCGCGATCTGCACCGCTTCGTTGAGATAAGCATTGCGGCCCGCGGTAAATAGCGGCTCTTTCGATATCTGAACGAACACACGCCGGACCGCCTTGCCGCGAACCTGAGCTCTGACGGCGTCAAGACGTTCCCTAAGTGCCGCGACCGTCTTGTCCGCCTCGGCCTTCGTGCCGAGAATGTCGCCGATCGTCTGAATACTTGCAAGAACTTCCTCGACCGACTTCGCATCAACTACATACACCGCGATATTGCGTTCGGCTAGCGTCCGCATAAACGCCTCGATCTGCGATGCAGTCGAGACAAAGACAACATCCGGATGAAGTGCGATTATCGCCTCCATGTTCGGGCTCATCGTGTCGCCGATCTTTTGGACAGACTTTGCCGCTTCCGGGAAATCGCAATACGTCGTGTCGCCGACGAGTTTTTCGCCGCCGCCGACCGCATAGATCATCTCCGTAAGGTTCGGGGCAAGACTCACGACACGTTTCACGTCCCTCGGCAGCGAGACATCGCGCCCGAGCGCGTCCTTAAAGACACGCGTATCGGGATTCGCATTTTGATTGGAAACCGGAGAAGAAGAGCACGAGACGCCCGTGAAGAAGACGAACGCCAACGCCAAGACAACAAACTTTCTAAATTCAAAAAACCGCACCTGCATCATTCCTCTTTCGAGCGTCAAAACACTCGAGGAAAACAGGGGCGGTTCTTTTCGATCTGACCCGTGCCGGCCTACGATGTTTTTCGCGAACATCCTTTCTAGGCAGCAACTTGCAGTACCGGTGGCCCGACTTTTACGGTGACGCGATCGCGCAGGAGTTACACCTGCTTTCCCGGTTCATCTGCAAGATGATGTTGAATTTTCAACGCCGGCCCGACCGGCAAATGCTAAGTCTATCGCACCTGAGCCGATATCGCTAACGCCGCCGGGGGCTTATTTATCCGTGTATGCAAGCTTGATCGAATTCATCCCGCGCAATATAACACGCTGCCGCCGCACCACGCGCTTTCGATTTTTCGCCGGATTGAAGATATTCAGCGGGCTCGGGATCATCGCCGCAAGGAACGCGGCCTCTTCACGCGTCAGGTCCGACGCCGATTTCTTAAAATACGTTCTCGACGCAGCCTCGGCACCGTAGATACCGTCGCCCCATTCGATCACATTCAGGTAAAGCTCAAGGATCCGCTTTTTCGTCAGTTCCCTTTCGAGAAAGTATGTATAGACGGCCTCGCGTCCTTTCCGCAAGAAATTCCTGTCTTCCGAAAGAAAAAGATTCTTTGCGAGCTGCTGCGTAATGGTCGATGCACCGCGTTTGAAGCTCGGCATCGGCGGGATCCAATCATTCGGGTCGTAATCGCCCTCTTCGCGTGCCTCCTTTTCGCCTTCTTTTACGGCCTCATCCCAGGCCTTTTGAATAGCGTCCCAATCGAAACCATTGTGCTGGAAGAATCTCGCATCTTCGCCGGCGAGTACAGCTCTCTGCAGGTTCGGGCTGATCTGGTCGATCGGCGTCCAGATCATGAATTTCTTCGGCTCGCGGCCTTCCGACCGTGCCTCCGAAAGTCGGTATTCGATCAGCGAAGATGTCGTCGGATTCTCGGTCCTAAGGCTCGATATCGACGGGAACGTGATCACTTCGTAAGCAAGCCAAAGCAATATCGCGCCGACAAAAATCAAAAATAACAGCTTGATCCAATACCACATCTTGTGCTTTCCCGCGAAATGTTAATAATTAGTGAGCGGACTGTAAAATTCAAAAATATTTACATCCCTTCGCGGACTGATTACTATTCTACTATGGGCCAGTATGACAACGTCGTCGCGGTAATTCTCGGCGGCGGAGCCGGCTCCCGCCTTTTCCCGCTAACCGGTGAAAGGTCAAAGCCCGCGGTTCCGCTCGGCGGCAAATATCGCCTCATCGACATTCCCGTTTCCAACTGCATCAATTCGGGCATCACGCAGATCTTTGTCCTTACTCAGTATAATTCTGCGTCGCTGAATCGCCACGTCTCGACGACATATCGATTCTCGTCGTTCTCGACCGGTTTTGTCGAGGTTCTGGCCGCTGAACTCACACGAGACAATCCCGAATGGTTCCAGGGAACCGCCGACGCCGTCCGGCAAATGCTCCCGCACGTCCGCGATTGGCATGTCGATACGCTTCTCATCCTCTCGGGCGACCATCTCTACCGGATGGATTATTCAAAATTCCTCGAAAGGCATTTCACATCGGGAGCCGACCTTACGGTCTCGGTAATTCCGTCGCGCCGAGAGGATGCTGAGGAATTCGGCCTGCTCAAAACAGACGAGACCGGCCGCATTATCGAATTCAAAGAGAAGCCGAAGGGTGCCGAACTGGACGCGATGCGTGTCGATACGCGTTCGCTCGGTCTTTCGGATGCCGAGGCGGAAGAGCGTCCGTTCCTCGCCTCGATGGGCATCTATGTTTTCAACTACGCAAAGCTCGTCGAGCTTCTGAACACGGACCGCGGATGGGTCGATTTCGGAAAGGAGATCATTCCCGCGGCGATCGACAAATATTCCGTCCAGGCACATCTTTTCAATGGTTACTGGGAAGATATCGGAACGATTCGCGCTTTCTATCAAGCGAATCTCGACCTTGCGTCGCCCTTGCCGAAATTCAATTTCTTCAATGCTGCGGCACCTATCTACACGCGCAGCCGCTACCTTCCGCCGTCGAAGATCCACGATTGCACCGTCGATAATTCGATGATCAGCGAAGGCTGCATCTTGAGCGGCGTTACAATTCGGAACTCGATCGTCGGCCTGCGTGCGCGCATCGACAAAGGCGTCGTCATCGAGAATTCGATCGTGATGGGCTCGGATATTTTCGAAGCGATCGAGGACATCCGCATCAATCTCGAACGCCAGGTGCCGCATATCGGCATCGATGAGAACACCGTCATCCGCAATGCGATCATCGACAAGAATGTCCGCATCGGTAAAGACGTTCAGCTCATTAATCGCGACGGCATCGAACACTACGATTCGCCCGACCGCTCCTACTACATTCGCGACAAGATCATCATCATTCCGAAGAATGCGATCATTCCGAATGGTACTGTGATCTGATAGAGCGCGGAGTGGGCTTGCCTTCGCGCGCCAAAACGTTCTATTATCGCGAACGATATTTTCTCGTGCCTTACAACGAATAGTTTTACTGTCTTTACTTTTGGCTGATGTCTCAGATCAGCCTTTCACGGCCCCGAGCTTCACGATGCGTTACGGATACTCCCCGAACCGTACGTGCGAAGCGATGGCCGCTTTCATTACTTAGTTTTTAGATCAATTTCAAATTTTCCTAGATTGGAGGAGTCGTGTGAACAAGAAACATTTTCTCGCTTACGGCAGTTTGATCTTTATAGGCATCATCATCTCGCTCGCGATAGTTACCGCGGGTATCGAGGCCGCAACGATATTAAGTGAAGGGTTCGAGGCAGGCGGAAAGACCGCATACGCAGGCGGCAACGTTACGCTCGGAACCGGAAGCTGGTATATGAATGACGCCCTGACGGGCAATTCTTCGAGCGATCGAAAGAGCGGCTCGTATTCGGCACGCGTCCGCAACACAGGCAAGGTCAGTATGAATTTCAATGTGTCCTCAGCCGGCACATTCTCCGTAAAGCATGCAAAATACGGCTCGGACGGAACGAGCACCTGGGAGCTTTGGAAATCGACGAACAACGGCTCCTCGTGGTCAAAGGTAGGCTCTACCGTTACGACCAGCTCAACGTCGCTTAAGACCGCGAGCTTCACCGTCAACTCGGCTTCGCCGGTTCGATTCGAGCTGCGAAAGGTCTCCGGCGGTTCGAACCGAATAAACTTCGATACGATCTCGGTCACCAACTACACCGCCGCAACTCCAACGCCCACGCCGACCCCGACCGCCACACCGACTCCAACCCCGACGCCGACGCCAACACCGCCGCCTTCATCGAACGTTCATCTCACGATGGGCAACCCGTCCAACGCGGCAACGAACGTAAACACGCCGCTGAACTACCTGATGGAAAAATCGACCTACGCGCTGTCGTATAACAACACCGACCGCAGGCCGAATTGGGTTTCGTGGCACCTTGCGTCTTCCTGGCTCGGTTCAACGTCCCGGCAGGATGATTTCCGTGCGGACACGACGCTTCCGTCCGGATGGTATCGCGTTACCGGTTCGGACTATTCTGGTTCGGGATATGACCGCGGACATATGTGTCCGTCCGGCGACCGTACAAAGACCGTCTCGGACAATTCTTCGACGTTCCTGATGACGAATATGATCCCTCAAGCGCCTGACAACAATCAGGTCACGTGGGCATCGCTCGAGACCTATTGCCGAACGCTTGCGGGCCAGGGCAACGAACTCTATATCATCTCGGGCGGTTGGGGAACGAGCGGGTATATCGGTTCCGGAAATGTCGCCTTGCCGACCTACACATGGAAGGTGATCATCGTCCTGCCGGACGGTTCGAACGACGTTTCCCGTGTTACGACATCGACCCGAACGATCGCCGTTCTGATGCCGAACCAAAACGATATCAACAGCGATTGGCGAACCTTCCGCACATCGATCGACGATATCGAAAGCCTCACGGGCTACGATTTCCTTTCAAATGTGCCGACGTCGATCCAAAGCGTTATCGAATCGACCGTCGATTCGAGCTTCGTTGCAGATTGGGAGGTAACCCTCGATCAGTACGCGATCGACGAGATCAAGGCTGAAAGGGCTTATCAGGAAACGGGCCAGAGGCCGAAGAAATAAACTTCGTCTCTCTTGGGAAGAAAAAGGCCGTCGCGGTGTCCGCGATGGCCTTTTGCTTATCAGATGCCTGCGAGAGTTCGCCGGCTATCGCCGACGATGTAGCTGTTCTTTGCACGGACCACGACATTAGGACGATGCACGCGGATCTTGATCTGCCGCCTTTCGCCGACCGTACCGACCTTGTCGGGATAATAGCCGAGCGTGTACTGGCGACGAAGCTCCTCGGCGATACCGGTAAACGCCGCCTGCAGATTGTAGATCGAATCCGCCTCGAATTCCCGTCCGCCCGTCTTTTGCGCTAGATCCTGCAGGTATTGCCGTCCGCGTTCGTATTCGGCACGCGTTCCGCCGCCCGGAGCACCGCTTCCAACCTGGACGTTTCCTCCCGTCAGGATCGCACCGAGAATATCGCCCATCGTGATACGGCGATTCTGACGGCGAGGTGCGGGCATTCCCATACCGCCGCCAGCCAGATCTCTCGATGTATCGAATCGGATAGGATAGAAAAGCGCGTCAAGTTCTTCGGCAGCCGCCGTCGTACTCTGGATCGTGGCACGGTGCGACGTCGTGTCAACGCCGTCAGTAAAGAGCACGACCGCCTTTCGTCCCTGAACGCCTGACAAACGCCTGCGGATCACGTCGTCAACCGCATCGTAAAGGCTGGTGCCGTCGCCGAATTCCGCCTGGCGAATGGCGTTCTTCATCTCGTATCGATCGTTCGTGATCGGGCAAAGAACGTGAATATATTCGTCGAAAGACATCACCATCATGCGATCCGCAGGCCGCAAGCTATCGACGAACGTCATCGCCGCACGCTGGATCTCGTCCATACGAAACTGTGTCGAAGGACTAACGTCCAAGAGCAAGATCACCGTAAATGGCTGCTCGACCGATTGAAAGTATTCGACCTTCTGGGGCGTGCCGTTCTCGAAGATCTGAAAATCCCGCTGCTGCAGGCCCGAGATAAAACGGCCGTCGCGATCGAGCACCGAAACGGGCATCGTCACGAGGTTCGTCTCAACCCGAATGACATCGTCGTCTCCGCCGATCACTTCTTCGGCGGTCGGTTGTGTCGGAGCGTTTCGCGCGCCGCCGAGCACCGGCGGGCCGCCGCGATCGGCCGACGGAAGCGGCGTCGGCGTTGGAACAGGCGTCGGCGCCACACGCGGGCGTCTCGAACGGTCACTCTGCCCGAATGCCGCAAACCCGAACACACAAACTGCGAGCGAGAGGAAAAGAATCTTCTTGATGATCATCGACGTCTCCAAAAAAACCGACACTTCCAGCCGTTGGTTAGAGGAGAGTGCTTCTTTGATTAGGCGTTCGCCCGGCGAGTTGCTAAAAATTTCGCTCAAGACCGGCGGCCGCGAGGTCGTGAAACCTACGTCGAACGGAGTTAATGTTAACGAGCGGCAGGCCGTGGTCGTGCGTCCGGTTCGTCAGCAGGATAAAGATGGCTTGTTTCACGGGGTCGATCCAAAGACTCGTGCCCGTAAACCCAAGATGGCCAAAGCTTTGCGGTGATATTCGACCTCCCGCGGTCGAGTCCTTTGTGCTCGCAAGCTGAAACCCGAATGAGCGGTCCTCGGCCTTACCCGCAGTGAAATTCCTCGAAAATAGTTCGCACGTTTTGGGCCGCAGAAGCTTGGTCGTCTCGGGCAAAAACTGTTGTGCAAGTACAAACACGCCGGCGGCAGTCGAAAAAAGGCCCGCGTGGCCCGCAACGCCGTCCATAAAATACGCATTGCCGTCGTGAACCTCGCCCCAGATCAACTCATTTCTGAGCCACCGATCCGCCTTTTCCGACGCACCATCGGCCGCAAGATAACCTTCCTTCTCGCACGTCTCGCGTTCGAATTGATTGCCGAGTTCGGATGCCGCGGTCCGCCGTCTCACCGCGTTCGGCGGGCAATAAAAAGTGTTCTTTAGGCCGAGCGGTTCGAAAATACGCTCGCCCGCGGCCCAGTCGATCCGCTGCCCCGTCAATTTTTCAATGATGAACGAAAGCAGTATGAAATTCAGGTCGCTGTAAACAACGTCGCGTTCAGCAGACGGCGGCGTGTTAAGAATGACGCTCAACACATCCTCGCGGCCTTCGGCGAGCAAATAGAGCGGCCTCCATGCAGGCAGCCCGCTCGTGTGCGTTGCAAGCTGCAAGATCGTCGTCTCGCCATAAGCCGACCTCGCCGCCTCGGGCAAGATATCGGCAACCTTCGCATCAAGCTCCAGCCTCCCGCCGTCGATCAATTTCGCCGCAAGAAGCGTCGTTGCAAGCACTTTCGTCAGACTCGCAAGGTCATAGATCGTGTCGAGCGTGGCCGCGATCCGCTCCGGCTTTACGACCGCATTGCCCACGGCGTCTGCAAAAACGACATCTTTGCCCTGTCCGACAAGGTACACCGCCGACGGGAAATCGCCGGCTTCGATCCGCTCGAACAGCAGCTCGTTTATCATTTTATTCTGCAAATTCGCCATAAACTGGACCCGTTTGACACCTCGCAAAGATACCAATACAGTCTAACTATACTTTTTTTGGAGGTTTCATTGGCATATGAGCAAGTCAAAATCAGCTGACCTTATCCTCAAACTTTACGACCTGCGACGCGAGGAGAAAATGCGTAAAGGACGTGATTGGGTCTTTATGTTCGCACCGAAAAGCGCGGACGATATCCTTAACACAATGATGGACCCGGAGGTCGGAGCGTACTTTCGTATGGTCTCATCCTATTGGGAAATGGCCGCCGCGCTTGTAAATCACGACGCCATCGACGCTGATATGTTCGCCGATACGAACGGCGAGCATTACATCGTTTTCGCAAAGATCGAGCCCTTCCTCGCAGACCTTCGCGAAAAGATGCAGGCTCCCGACGCATTCAAGAGTCTTGAGAAACTTATTTTCTCAACGCCCGAGAACACCGCGCGTCTTCGGAAAACTCAAGAGTGGCTCAAGGCTTTCGCCGAGCGAGCCGCGGCACAGTAACCCGAAAACTTCACGATCTTCCTTCGTCGGCCGCAAAGTTCAACGCGAACTCTGCGGCCTTCCTTTACTGCTCGGCGACGATCCATTAAAGATCAAGGCGCGATCTATGTGCCTCGATCTTCTCAAGCACGCCGACCGCGAGCGTCAATGCCCGCAGGCCGTCCTCTCCCGTGATCGCGGGCTCCGCATCATTCTCGATCGCATCAAGGAACGCCGTGATCTCAGCCCGCAGCGGCTCGACGTCTTTGATCTCGAGTCGATCGATCGAGATGCCATTTAGAAGGTCCACCGCATCGGGTTTTAATGACGTGAGCGATGCGAATTTCGTTGCGTAATCGAGCACGACGTAAGAATTCGTCTGGTAGAATCGCGTCTTTCTGATCTTTTCCGTCCCTATGCGCGAAGCCGTAATATTTGCGACTGTTCCATTCGCGAACTCGATCCGAGCATTCGCCGCATCGACCTTGTCCGAGATCACGGGAATTCCGACCGCGTGGATCGCCGAGACCGCGACATCTTTGCCGACTAGCCATTGCACGGCATCGAGGTCGTGGATCATCACATCGAGCACGACATCGACGTCGAGCGACCGATTCGGAAACGGCGAAACGCGATGGATCTCAAAATAGAGCGGCGTCGTCACACGCGGCCTCAGCGCGACCATCGCGGGATTGTATCTTTCGAGCTGGCCGACCATCAGCTTCACACCTGAATTTTGTGCCGCGGCGATCATCCTTTCGGCATCGGGAATCGCCGAGGCGATCGGCTTCTCAACGAGCACGTGTTTGCCCGCATCAAGGAACGCACACGCAATGTCCGCGTGCGTTTCCGTCGGCGTTGCGACCGAAACGGCATCAACTTTGTCGATCAATTCACGCCAGTCCGTGAAATGCATCGCGCCGTTCTCGCGAGCGATGCGTTTTGCGGTCTCGGCATCCGTATCGCACGCTCCGACGAACTCGATGCGGCCTTCGTGTGCCAACTCGGCATAATTCCGGGCGTGATGCCGCCCGAGGCTTCCAACTCCGATAGCGGCAAACCGTATTTTTTTATCACTCGCCATTTCTTGTAAGCTCTTTTTAGAGTAATACTTAACATTCTGTTCTTTAATGGCGAAAATTACAAAATCAGCATCCGAACCGCCGCAGATAATTTCGAGCACCCTGCGCATAGCCCTCGCGGCACTCGCGTTCGTAGCGTATTTCGCCGGCTTGACGCTGCCCTTGATGGGGCCGGACGAACCTCGCTACGCACAGGTCGCACGCGAGATGCTCGAACGCGGCGATTGGATCACTCCGACGCTCGGCGGCAGCCTTTGGTTCGAGAAACCCGTCCTGCTCTATTGGCTTGAGAAGATCGCGTATCACATTTTCGGCGTAAATGAATTTGCCGCGCGGCTCGGCCCCGCACTGTTCGGCATCGGCGTCATCATTTGCCTTTATCTGCTTGGAAAAAGCATCGACCGCGGTTGGCTCTTCGCGGCTCTCGCGGCATCGACCGTCGGGCTGATCGCCTTCGCACACGGAGCAAGCTTCGACATAATTCTGACGCTTCCCGTTACCGCGACGCTCATCGCATACTACCTTCACCAAACGGCGAAAACCCCTCGCTTCTATCTGCTCGCGGCATACTTCTTTCTCGGCGTCGGCCTGCTCGCAAAGGGCCTGGTCGGTGCGATCTTCCCCGTCGGTATCGTGTTTCTCTATCACCTCGTGCTTTGGAAACGCCCGACAAAGTTTGCGTTCGAAAGTTTGCTGTGGGGCGGTGCTGTCGCTCTCGTGACCGCCGGAGTTTGGTATCTGCCGATGTATCTGCGGCATGGATATTACTTCATCGACCAGTTCTTCGTTCAGCATCATTTCCAGCGATTCACGTCGAACAAGTACCAGCATCCGCAGCCGTTCATCTTCTTTTTTTGGATGCTGCCCGTACTCGCACTGCCTTGGGCACCATTCGCGATCGCTGAATTGTGGAAGCTCTTCCGCGGCCTTTTATCCCATCGCGACGAAGCTCAAGACCCGCACAAAGACCTCGCCGTCTTTGCCGCCATCTGGCTGCTCTTGCCGCTGCTTTTCTTTTCTTTCTCGGGTTCGAAACTTCCGGGCTACATACTGCCGGCGGTTCCGGCAGCGGTCGTTCTTGCGGCGGTCTATCTCGTGCGGAATGACACGCCACGCCGGCTGCGAAGGCTTGTTCCGGCCACGGCCGCGTTTACGTTGCTCGCAAGCGTTCTCGTGATCTTATTCTATCTTCCGGGTTTTGCCGCCGCCGATTCCGTCAAGGCGGGCATCGCCGACGCCAATGCAAAAGGCTATGCGGACGCGCCCGTCCTCGGCCTGCACACGACGTCGCACAACCTCGAATTCTACGCGCCGCAAAGACTCGTGCGTCAGCCGGACGGCAAGCAAAGAAGGTTTCTTGGGCCTGCGGAAATAAAGGAATATATCGTGGTCTATAACGGCGGAAAACTCGTTCTCGTCCTCGTGCCTCGCGAATATCTCGGCGAGCTGCAGAAGTTCGACGGCCTGACAACAACGATCATCCACGAGACTCCCGAAGACGTTCTCGTCGCCGCTTCAGCAAAGTAGAAATCAGCCCTCGGCCGCCCGCCGAACTCTGTCCATCAACGCGCGGCCAATGCCCGTCTCGTCGATCCGTTGACAGAAGATCACGTCGATGCCGGCAAGGTCGCATTCGCGGAAGAACGCAAAAAGCCGGTGAGCGTATTCCTCTGCTGACGCACAGATCGCTGACTTTGCAAACTCTACGCCGCGTGCATCAAGCCCGATGAACGCCGCGTTCTCACGCCCTTTTGCCTCGCCCGCGTCACCGACGATAACGACACGCGCACGCGGCGAATAATGCTTATGCCGCATTCCCGGGCTGGCCGCTGAGTCTTTTGTGTCGCCGGCAAAGATCGTTATCTCAGGCAAAACTCGCCGAAGCTCCTCAACGCCGATCGCCCCCGAACGCAAAACGATCGGCACCGCGCCCGTGCAATCTACGACCGTCGATTCCAGCCCGATCTCCGTCGCATCGCCCTGTAAAATGCAGTCGATACGGCCGTCAAGATCTTCGAGAACGGCTTGCCAGGTCGTCGGGCTCGGCCTCCCCGAAAGATTCGCCGAAGGTGCAACGACCGGAGTTCCGCATTCTGCAAGAAACGCTCGCGCAAGCGTGTGCCGCGGCATTCGGACGCCGATCGTCCCAAGTCCCGCGGTCGCTATCAGCGGAACGTGCGCGGACTTTTTCACGACGACCGTCAGCGGGCCGGGAAAGAACGCTTCGATCAATTTTCGTGCAGCCTCGGTGATCTCTTCGCTTACGACCTCGAGCTGCGAAAGGTCGCCGATATGTGCGATCAGCGGATTGTCCGCCGGGCGTCGCTTCGCCTCGAAGATCTTCGCGACCGCAGCTTCGTCAAAAACATTCGCGCCAAGTCCATAGACCGTCTCTGTCGGAAACGCAACGACACCGCCGCGGCGTATGAACGCAGCAGCTTCCTTCGGGTCGGCGGTCAGCAGGGTTTCCATAAGCAGAATTCTGTATTTAGCCTAACGCGGCTGTGAAAGTCAACGGCCTTAGCTCGGAGCGGCATCGTTTATTTGCCCTCAACGATGCGTTAAAATCAAGACGTGACCATTGCCGAAAAGCTGAAAACCTTGCCTACCGCTGCCGGCATCTACATCCACAAGAACGCAGCGGGCAAGATCATCTACGTCGGCAAGGCGAAGAATCTTCGCAATCGCGTCCGCTCGTATTTTCATTCGAGCCGCAACCACGACCCAAAAACGCGTCAGCTCGTCCGGCTTATCAACGATTTCGAATTCATTGTCGTTGACAACGAGGTCGAGGCCCTCGTCCTCGAATCGAACCTGATCAAAAAGTTCAAGCCGCGTTTCAACGTCCTCCTAAAAGACGACAAATCGTACCCGCATCTGAAGCTCACGAACGAGCCTTTCCCGAAGGTCGTCATCACGCGAAAGATCGTCCGCGACGGTTCATTTTACTTCGGCCCGTTCCTGCCCGCGTCGCTCGCACGCAAAACGCTGAATCTCGTCAACCGAGCCTTCCAGCTTCGCACGTGCGACATCGAGATCGACGGTAAGCTTGCGCGTCCGTGCCTTGAATATCATCTCAAACGATGCCTCGGCCCGTGCGTCAAAGGGCTCTGCACGCAAGCGGAATATCAGGAAGCCGCGGCCGATGTTAAGGCACTTCTCGAGGGCAAGAACAAAGAGCTTGCCAAAGACCTCGAAGCGCGTATGTGGCAATTTTCCGAAGAAGGAAAGTACGAGCTTGCCGCGAAATACCGCGACCTTCGCGACACGGTCCTCGCCTTGAGCGAAACGCAAAAGATGGCGATGACCGCCGAAAAAGACATCGATATTTTCGGTTTCTACCGTGAGAAACAGCGGCTTGCACTTCAGCTTTTCACAATGCGCGAAGGCAAGATAGTCGGCCGCCGTGAATTCTTTTGGGAAGACCTCGTCGAGGATGACACGTTCAACGCAGGCGAATTTTTCGGCGAGGTCCTGGCTCAATATTATTCGACCGACTATGTTCCGCTCGAGATACACGTTCCCGTCGATTTCGAGGATCGCGGCATTCTCGAACAGGCTTTGACCGAACGCCGCGGCCGCCGAGTTCACATCTTTCATCCGAAGATCGGCACCAAACGGCATCTCGTCGATCTCGTTACGACAAACGCGAAGATCGCTTTTGAACAGCGTTTCCGCGTGCTCAAACCCGACTCTGCAAAGGTGCTCGAAGAGCTGCAGGAGATTCTCGAACTCCCGCATTTCCCGGAACGCATCGAGTCCTTCGACATCTCGAATATCTCCGGCTCTGAGAACGTTGCGGGCATCGTCGTTTTCGAGAACGGCAAACCCGCGCGTGCGTCCTATCGGCGCTTCATCATCAAGACCGTCGAGGGAGCGAATGATTTTGCGTCAATGCACGAGGCCGTCTTTCGCCGCTATCGGCGTTCGGTCGAGGAGCAGACGGCGCTGCCGCAGCTCATCTTTATCGATGGCGGCAAAGGCCAGCTTTCGGCCGCCGCGGCCGCGATGCAGCTGCTCGATCTTGAGCAGATAATGCTCGTCGGCCTCGTCAAACCGCCGAAGCGTCATAACGAGATATCGCACCTGCTCATCTACGGCCGCGAAGATTCGCCGATCCCGTTCGATCGAAATTCGCTCGCCTTTCGCCTGATCCTGCAGATCCGCGAGGAGACGCACAAGACCGCGATCGAATTCCATCGGAAACGCCGCGAGAAACGTGATTTCACGTCCGAGCTCTCCGAGATCCCCGGCGTCGGCGAAAAACGAAAGATGAAGCTGCTTCGCGAATTCGGCTCGATCGAGCGGATCGCAAAGTTGTCCGCCGAGGAGATGCAGCCATTTGTCGGTGCAAAAGCCGCCGCCGAGATCGCCGCACACTTCGACAAACAGCGTTCTCTCGCCGTCGCAAAATAGCCTCCGCACGCTTGCCGCTCGCTCCCTTTCGGTGCATCATTATCACGTTCCGTTTTCTCGAACCATACCACCACAAGGAGAATTTCTATGAGATCGATCTTGACGCTTGCCCTCATTGCCTTTGCTTTTTCATTCTGCGGTCTGCAGGACAAGCTGAAGAAAGCAACCGAGAGTGCACCGTCCGCAAATGCGAACTCGACAACGCCGAAGTCATCCGATTCGCCGTCATCAAGCTCCGACATCGCCGAGGCCGAACCTTCCGCCGCTCAAAAAGCGATCATCGACGCCGGCACCGAAACGAAATGGGACGATCAGGGCCTCGCGTGGCGGCTGCCCGCCGGTTGGAAGAAGATGGACGTGAAAAAGGAGAGCTTCAACTATCAGTCCGGGAACGGAGCGTTCCTTCTCGTGAATATTTCCGTGATGCCGGATAGCTTTCCGATGGATGTCAGCCTCGATGCATATTACGAGCAGGCACTTCAGCAGATGAAGAACGGCAAGTATGAATATGCCAAAAAAGTAACGATCGACGGCATTCCGGGCGTGGAATTTTCTGAGGCCGCGACCGAAGGCAAGGACGACATTCGCCGTCATCAATGGATCGGCTACCGCAACTACCTTGGCCAAAAGCAGCAGGTCAACGTGATGACATCGACCTCGAACGGGAAATTTGGCGGCCATGCCGACGAATTCACCGCGATCCTATATTCGATGACCGCGGTCAAATGATCGAGCTTGCGAACCCGGGAACGCGGACCTTTGGAGAGCCGCTCAACTAAGGTTCGTCGCAATCGCGGCGAATGTTGGTGAATTGTTTTTCGAATTCGCGTTCTTGAGTTTCGTCATACTGAACGTAGTCGATCGATTCGTTCGCACAATTCCACCAGCCGAAGGTCATTACCTCGACGAGCGCGAATTTCATACGATCGCTCGATGCCAACTGAGCTTCGTACTCGCGGCGGATCCGGGCCGGATCTGCATTCTTCTTCGCCTGTTCTTCGGTCAATGTCCGCCACGCGTTCAGCAAGGCATCTCCACCGGCTATTAACGGCTGTGCGTATTTCGTTTTACACAGCTCGGCTCCCGGAAATTCAAGCAGTGCGCGAGGCTCTTTGTGCCCGCGGATCGTCACCCGAGATAGAGCATAATATTGATCCAATTCGCGCAGCTTTTCCTGCTGCTGCTTCGTCCAGTAAGGCGTCGCAAGAACCTTGAGCGACGCGATCTCGGCCCTTTTCTGCTTGTATTCCGCATCCAATGCGGCAACGCTCAGGCTCGGCAGGTCTGCGGGCTTGAAGACCGTCGTCGGCGCATTTAATCCCGCCGATGAATATTGCGTCATCAACTTTACCGTGTCCGCAAGCCTTTCTTTTGCGACCTTCTTCGCGTTGTAAGTGCCGGACATTTCACACGCTTCGGTCTGCCACTTGAATGTCCGTTTCTGAGCGAGAACGGGAACCGCAGCGGCCGCAAAAAGCAGCGCGACAAGAGCGAGAGTTCGTATCGGATACTGATTGTTCATTCCATTTTGGTACAGAAACAGCGAACTTCGTGAAATTCCCTCAGACGGTGTTGTGCAGCGTCGGGGCGTCCGAATGCGGGATGAAGCATTTGCGGCAGCGTGCCTCGTATTTGTCCGCAGCACCGACCTCGACACGAGCGTCCGAATCGACCGTCCGTTGCGAATAGTTTGCGGTCGACCCGCATTTGACGCAGATCGCGTGGGTCTTCGTAATGAATTCTGCGATCGAGAGCAACTGCGGCATCGGCTCGAAAGGCTTGCCCATAAAGTCCTGATCGAGACCCGCGATGATCACGCGCTTGCCTTCGCTTGCGAGTTTGTTCACCGCGTCGATTATCTCGAGGTCGAAGAACTGTCCTTCGTCGATGCCGACGACCTGCGTGTCGTCCGCGATATGCGAGAGCATCTCGGCGGTCGTCGTTACAGGAATGGAATCGTGCGTCTGGCCCGAATGCGAAGCGATCTCCTGCTTCGAATATCGAGCGTCGATCTGCGGCTTAAATACGAGCACTTTCTGCCTCGCGATCCTCGCGCGGTTCAAACGGCGGATCAGCTCCTCGCTTTTTCCCGAGAACATCGACCCGACGATCACCTCTATCCAACCCGTGCCGTTCGCACGTGCCTTTCGGCGTTCTTCCGAATTATCGAACGCAAATTCTTCGACCATAATTTTTGCAAAATGAGAACTTACCACGCCCGCACGCGGTTGTCATTCTCCGAAATAAAAAGAGATCTTTAGAACAAGGGCGAGCCCGTCATCTCCGCCGGTTTTCCGACCGAGAGCAAGCTCAAAACGGTCGGCGCAACATCGACGAGCGAGCCGCCCGAACGAAGCGTAAGGCCCGCAACATCCTGTCCTGCAACAATTAGCGGCACACGGTTCGTGGAATTTCGCGGCGGTGCATCCGAATCCTCTTGAGCGAGCATCTGCTCGCATCGCCCGTGCGAAGCCGTTACCACCGCGATGCCGCCGGCGTTTATCATCGCGTCGCAAACGCCGCCGAGACACGTGTCAACAAACTGCACGGCCTCGATCGTCTTTTCAAGATTCCCTCTTTCGGCAACAAGCGTTGCGGCCGGCAGATTCACGACAAAGACTCCGGAACCTCTCGCCTCCAGGCCGCTGATCGCGCGATCCGCGATCTTAAAACTTTGCGATTCCGGCGTGAGGTCAAGCGTCTCGTTCTTCGGCGTCGGCATCAGAATGTTCTGCTCTCTTGCGCTCTGCGATTCGCGTGCACCGTTAAAAAAGTACGAGAGGTGTGGGAACCTTTCCGTCTGCGTTATTTTCACGTTGACGATATCCGCCGCAGAAAGCGCGTCGGTCAGCGTGCCGACACTCTCTTCGGACGGGAACGCGATCGGCAATTCGAAACTCGCATCGTATTCCGTCAAACAGATCGTCTCGATCAGCGGTTTTTGTGCACCGGTTGAATCCGGCACCGAGAGCGAACGCACAAGCTGCCTCGTCGTCTCCGGCCTGTGATTGAAATAGATCACAAGGTCGCCGTTCTTGACGCGCGTCAGAGGTTCGTGGTCCGGCCCTTCGATCACGATCGGAGCGATGAATTCGTCGGCGATCCCTCGAAGAAAAGCATTCCGCACGGACGTTACCGCGTCATGCGAACGTTCGCCTTCTGCGTGCACGAGCATCGTATAGACGCGGGCTGTCCGCTCCCAATTCTCGCGGCTGTCCATCCCGAAATATCGCCCGCAGAGCGTCGCGATGCGGCCCGCACCGATCTCCGCCATCTTAATCTCGACTGCCTCGATATAGACGTCGGCAGTTCGCGGCGGCACATCGACGCCATCGAGGATCGCGTGGATATTTACGTCCGAAAGGCCCACGGCCTTCGCCATACGCAGCAAACCAAATAACGTGTTTGTCGAAGAATGAACACCGCCGTCGCTCAAAAGGCCGATCAGATGGACCGAAGCTTTTCGCTGCGCGGCCGACTCCAACGCCGCCTTCAGGACCCTATTCTTCGCAAACTTCCCCGATCGGAGTGCTTTCTCGACGATCGAAACTTCCGCCTGCGCGGGCCTTCCCGTACCGAGCGCGAGATGCCCGGCTTCGGGGCTTCCGGCCGAACCTTTCTCCTGCCCGATCGCGCGGCCGCACGATACTATCTCGGTCGAAGGGAATTTCGTCCTCAGGGCATCAAAATACGGCGTGTGAGCCTGCAGAACGGCATTGCCGTGCATCTCCGTAGAACTTCCCCAGCCATCAAGTATGATGAGCGCGATCGGCGGTCTGATTGGAGTTTTCTTTGGGCTCATTTTACGGAGCGGGCAGATGCCGCAGGAAGTAAGGCTAACCTTGATTATATCCGATTGCCGCCCCGCGTGGAAGACCGATCTTCGTCGTTCTCTGCGGCTATTTTCAGGACATTTCTGGCCTTCGCCCGAATGGCCGGCTTCGCATCTTTCAGGTGGCGTTCCGTAACGAGCCGGATCTCGGCGAGCAGTTCGGGTTCGCCGCGTGCGATGCGTGCCGCGACCTCGATCGCGAAAGCTCGAACGGCCGTCGGAGCCGCGGGATCGTCGATCTTCCCGATACAAATGTCGTACAAACGGCCCTCGTATCTTGCCGGGATCGGAGCCGTTTGCAGCAGCCTGAGAATGTTTCGATGCACGCTCGCGTGTGCAGAATCATCCTCGAGCATCTCGACGATCCGTTTGAAATACGGAGCGATCAGCTTCGGTTCCCGCTCGACCGCCATCATGACGTCCGACGCCGCCCGCTGCACGACGCGATACTCCTGCGACAAAAAGAGCCGCATCAGCTCGGCAAACCTCTCGCGGTCTCGCATATCAGCCATCCGTTCAGAGTTACGCCTTTAGGCGTGAAGTTCAGAGTTACGCCTTTAGGCGTGAAGTTCAGAGTTACGCCTTTAGGCGTGAATACTAATCGTCCCAACCTTTGCCATAATCCAAGGTGGGGTACTCATTCCAGATCTTTAGAGTCTCTTCTCGTCCAAACTGGTCTATAAAAGTGCTTGCGCTCGAAAAACTCCAATCCTGCCATTTTCGGCAGTAGCCGTGACGAACGGGATTGTTGTGAATATAGTTAACGCTTGCCCAAAAGTGTGCCTCAGATCTCATTGGTCGCTCGAAAGATTGATACCACACCTTGCGTCCGCGCTTGTCTTCTTCGCCATTCCAGCGAAACGAAGTCGAGCCGTGGAGCTTCCCAAGCCTGATCCTGAATCCTTGAATGTCGTCCGTTTGTATCAAAATATGATAGTGATTGAGCAAGACGCACCACGCATAGACGTGAACGCCAAACTCATGGCACGCTTCTACAAGTTCTGTTTCGAACTCCGCCATTCGAGCCGCGCTGTGTCCGATGATCGGATTATGTTCATAGCAGGCGGCAGTTACGATAAACCGAACTTTCCCCTCATACTTCCAATGTGGCGGCGCATGCCATGCGACCCTCCTGCCCTTGCGTTCTCGAAGGACTTCGGATCTTTGAGCCGCCGTCATTTTTCGCCATTGGTACATGAGATTTCAGAGTTACGGTCTAGAGTTTAGAGTTACGCCTTTAGGCGTGAGAATGGGTTCACGCCTGAAGGCGTAACTCCGAACGATCCATTACTTGATCTGATAGAACGCGCGGCGTCCGGGATATTTTGCAGAATCGCCCAGGTCTTCTTCGATGCGTAAGAGCTGGTTGTATTTTGCGATACGGTCGGAGCGGCATAGGCTGCCGGTCTTGATCTGGCCAGCGTTCGTTGCGACGGCGAGGTCGGCGATGAACGTATCTTCCGTTTCGCCCGAACGATGCGAGATCACGGCCGTCATATTATTCGTGCGTGCAAGTTCGATCGCATCGAGCGTCTCGGTGAGCGTGCCGATCTGGTTGACCTTGATCAGGATGGAGTTTGCCGCGTGCTTCTCGATGCCTTTTTCGAGGAATTTTACGTTCGTTACGAAAAGGTCGTCGCCGACAAGCTGCACCTTTTCGCCGATCATTTTTGTCAGGTTGATCCAACCGTCCCAATCGTTCTCGGCCATTCCGTCCTCGATCGAAATGATCGGATATTTCGCCGCCCAATCGGCCCAGAACGCCGCCATTTCTTCGCTCGAAAGCTCGCGTTTGTCCGACTTCTTAAAGACGTACTTGCCGTCGATGTAAAACTCGCTCGCCGCCGGATCGAGAGCGAGCATCACGTCGTCACCGGCCTTGTAACCGGCCTTTTCGATCGCCTGCAGGATCGTCTCGATGGCCTCTTCGTTCGAGGTCAGGTTCGGTGCAAAGCCGCCTTCGTCGCCGACGCCCGTCGAAAGCCCGCGGCCTTTCAGCACGCTCTTCAGGTTGTGGAATATCTCCGCTCCCGTACGCAACGCTTCCGAAAAGGACGGAGCACCGACCGGTACGATCATAAACTCCTGAAAATCGACGTTATTGTCCGCATGCGCACCGCCGTTCAGGATATTCATCATCGGCACGGGCAGCGTCTTTGCGTTCGCACCGCCGACGTATCTGTAGAGCGGCATCTCAAGGAACGCCGCCGCGGTACGAGCCGATGCAAGCGAGACGGCGAGGATCGCATTCGCACCGAGGTTCGACTTATTCTCGGTATCGTCAAGTTCGAGCATCGTCGAATCGATCAGCGTCTGGTCAAGAACGTCGAGGCCTTCGAGTTCGCGGCCGATCTTTTCGCGTACATTCGCAACGGCCTTCTCAACGCCTTTGCCGAGGTAACGAAGCTGTTCGCCGTCGCGCAGCTCCATCGCCTCGTTCTCGCCCGTCGAAGCCCCCGAAGGCACGGCCGCACGGCCCTGCGTTCCATCTTCCAAGATCACCTCTGCCTCGACCGTCGGGTTGCCGCGTGAATCAAGTATCTCTCGTGCCCAAACTTGTTCGATGATGCTCATTTTGCTGTTATCTTGCTCCTATTTTTTCTTGTTAGAAATAAGAATTATGTCCTTTCCATCCGCACCTGTAAAATACGCCGCTTATCGACCTTCTCGATGTGGAACGTGTTGCCGTTGTACGCGAGAGAATCGCCTTCGTCGAGGATCTGGCCCGCTTCCGCCATCAGGAAGCCCGCGACCGTCGTGTACGTTTCGGAGACCGGCAGATTCACGTCCAAGCGGCGGTTGATATCGCGTACGGCAAGCCCGCCGTCTAGGCGATACGAACCGTCGGCAAGCTCCGTGATCTGTTCGTTGACCTCGTCATCGTGTTCGTCGGAAATATCACCGACGATCTCTTCGAGCAGGTCTTCGAGCGTGATTATTCCCTCGATGCCGCCGTGTTCATCGACGACAAAACCGAAATGGAATTTCTCCCGCTGCATCTGCCTTAAAACATCTTCGAGCCTTGCGGTATCGACGACATAGCTCGGCTTCATCAGCACATCCGCAAGGCGGAATTCGTCTTTGCGGCCGACGTAGCTCACAAGGTCTTTGCTATGAACAAAGCCCGCCATATCGTCGAGCGACGCCCGATAGACCGGGATTCTTGAATAGCCGTGTTCCTGGAATGCCGTCGCGATCTCGTCGAACGTCGAGGTTTCGGGCAAGGCAACGACCTCTGTACGTGGCACCATCGCCTCTTTGACCGTCGTTTCCGAGAACTCGAAAACCTTGTTGATGAGCGTGCGTTCCTCGACATTCAGGTGGCCACTCTCTTCCGAGATTCGTACGAGATTTCGTATCTCTTCCTCGGTATAGCTCGACACGTGCTCGCCCGCGGCTTCCAGGCCGAAGAGCCTCACGGTCTTCGTCCCTGCCCAGTCAAGAAGGCGGATCGGGTAGTAAAAGACCTTGTAAAAAAGCTGCAGCGGAACGGCGACCAGATACGCGATCTTCTCAGAAAGTTCGAGTGCCGCGGTCTTCGGTGCGAGTTCGCCGAAGACGATGTGCAGGAACGTGATGAACGAAAAACCGACCGCGAAAGAGATCGTGTGAATGACCGCCGGCGTCGTGAAAACCTCAACGCCCGTCGCACCCGCGAGCCAGATAAGCATCGGTTCGAGCAGCCGTGCGACCGCCGGTTCGCCGACCCAGCCGAGCCCGAGCGATGCGAGCGTGATCCCCAATAGCATCGCGGTAGTATACACGTTCAGATGCTCGAGCATATCGAGCAGACGCTTCGCCGCACGATGCCCTTCGGCCGCCTGTGCTTCGATCCTCGATTTGCGGACCGCAACGAGTGCGAATTCGCTCGCAACGAAAAATCCATTCGCCGCGACCAGGAACACAACGAGAAGCAAGTTCAGCACCGACCATGAAAGGGTCGGCGAGGCAGAAGTCTCCGAAGCTTGTGCAAGGAAGAAAAAAGAAAGGGTACTAGCAGGGTCGTCCATTCAAAATGTCGAGAGCCTGTCCAAAGGCCTCGATAAGAATCTACCAAGTTCGGGCGAACATCTCACCCACATTTTGCACGAATTGTATAAAAATGCACAAAATGCACGAATTGATACAAAATGCACAAAACGCACGTTTTGCGGGGATTATAGCACAGAGGCGTGCTTCAAGCCTGTATCCTCGGGCGTTCGAGAAGATCTTCGATCAGCATTCGGCAAGCTCCGCAGCCGCGTCCCGCGTTGGTCGCCTGCCGCAGATCGTCAAACTTCGCGGCATGAGTTTCATTGATCGCGGCGTTCAGGTCGTCCTCCGATACGCCGAAACACGTGCAGACAAGCGGCGAGTCTCCAACGAATTCCGACGCTCTCGCTTGCCGCAACTTTGCAAATGCCGCCTTCAAAGCCTCGGCCGCAACCGCCGCGCATTGAACCCTTTCGGCCGGAAATTCCCCAAGCTCGCCCTCGACCTTATCCCGCAGAGCATCATCCGAAAGCCCGTTCAGATCGGCAAGTGCGTGGCCGTCCAGCGAATCTTCAAGCACCGAGCACGCTGCGGCCATAAACCCGCAGCCGTTCGTCGCAAATCTAATGTTCTCAACAACTTGCGCGTCCCCGTTGACCGAGATCGCGGCCTCCGCGAAACAGCCGCAGACAAAACTCGCCGAACGCCCGCAAACGCCGTCCCCCCGCGCGGCAGCGACGCGCTTCTCGCGAAGTTTCTCGGCAATTTTCTCAGGATAGACGGCCAATTTGAATTTCTCGGAGGACACGTTGCTTTTACAACAGCCCTTTTTAACACTAACATTATAGTTGTGAGTAAGTTAGGGGCGATATTTCTCTTTTTTGTGACCGCCGGAGGCATCGCGTGCCACACGGGCGCAGCTCCGATCTCGATCTCGAACCGGCCGGCATCCATAAACGACCGCCCGACAACCAACATCGTCGAAACCCCGTCAAAACCGATGGGCGAGATGACGTGGACGAACGACGCCGGCGAGAAGCAAACGCTCGGTGACCTCAAGGGAAAGGCCGTTATCCTCGATTTTTGGGCGACCAACTGCCCGCCGTGCCGCGAAGAGATCCCGCACCTGAATTCACTTCTCGCGCGATACGGCAGCGACAAACTCGCGATCTACGGAATGCACGTCGGCGATGCTGCCGACAAGGCCGAGATCCCGAATTTCGTGGCTCAAACAAAGCTTGATTACCCGATCGTCTATCCGGAAAAAGCCCTGACCAGCTTCATCTTTGCCTCGACCGATGCGATCCCGCAAACGCTCATCATCGACCGCAATGGCCAGATCGTCAAAAAGGTCGTCGGCTTTAGCGACCGGGTCAAGATGGATCTCGATCTCGCGGTCGAGACCGCTGTGAATTCGAACTAGCTCCCTCGCGATCCTATGCGTGATATTCCCGTCGGCAACGGACGTTTTCTCGTAAATTTTGACGACAAATATCAGCTGCGCGACGTTTACTTCCCACATGTCGGTGAAGAGAACCACAGCGAGGGCTTCCCTTTTCGCTTAGGTGTCTGGGTGGACGGTGTTTTTTCCTGGATCTTTGAGGACGATTGGCAGCGAGAGATCAGCTACCTTCCGGAATCTGCAGTAACCGATGTCAAACTCGTGAACGAGTCGCTCGGTATCGAGTTCGAGTGTCACGATATGGTCTGCAGGGACCGAAATATCTACCTCAAACACGTTTTTCTGAAGGACACGAAGGGCAGCGACCGCGAGGTCCGCATCTTCTTCCACCACGACTTTCGCATCTACGAGAACAAGGTCGGCGACACCGCGTTCTACGATCCGAAAAGCGGCGGCCTCATCCACTATCAAAAACATCGATATTTTTTGATCAACACCGAACCGCACTTCGATCAGTTCGCAACCGGCAGAAAGGCGTTCCAGAATATGCAGGGCACGTGGCGCGACGCCGAGGACGGCGTCTTGAGCGGGAGCGCGATCTTCGAAGGTTCGGTCGATTCGACGATCGGGATCCATTGCCAGGTCGCGGCAAACAGCTCTTGCGAATTCTATTACTGGATCGCCGCCGCGACGTCACACAACGAGGTCACCAAGCTGAATTCGATCGTGATCGACGAACGCCCCGCAACGCGATTCGGCTGTCCGCCCGATCAGTACGAACATCGTACGAACGTTGACTTTTCCGCCGTCTCGAACGAGATCGTCTCGCTCTACGACCGCAGCCTCCACATCATACGCACGCAGATCGACGCTGACGGCGCGATCCTTGCTGCGAACGATCACGACGTGACCGAACGTGCGACCGACCATTACAGCTACGTTTGGCCGCGCGACGGCGCATTCGTCGCCGACACTCTCGTACGTGCAGGCTTTCATTCGATCGCCGCGAATTTCTTCAAATTCTGTGGACGAATCATTCACCCGGACGGCTATTTCCTTCAAAAATACAATCCTGACGGCACCGTCGGATCCGGCTGGCACGCCTGGTGGGACACGCGGAATCACCACTCGATGATCCCGATCCAGGAAGATGAAACGGCCCTCGTCCTCTGGGCACTTTGGGAGTATTTTTCCATCACGAACGACAAGGATCTTATTGCCGAGCTTTACGAGAATTTGATCCTGCGTTCTGCGGACTTTATCGAGAGTTTTCGGCATAAGGACACAGGCTTGCCGCTGCCAAGCTGGAATCTTTGGGAAGATCGCCGCGGCGTGCATACGTTTACGTGCTCTACGGTTGTCGCCGGACTTCGCGGAGCAGCAAATTTCGCCGAAATGTTCGAGGATGCGGAGCGTGCGGACAAGTATCGAAAGGCCGCCGATGCCGTCGTTGCCGGAATGCGCGAGCACCTTTACGACAATGACTTCAAACGGTTCATACGCGGCCGCCTCGTCGGCGACAACGACGACAACCTTTACGTCGATCCGACGATAGACGCATCGCTCTACGGCGTCTTCTATTTCGGATGCTTTTCGCCGGACGATCCGCTCGTTACAACGACGATGGACGCCGTCCGCGATCAGCTAACGAATCCGGGGCCTATCGGCGGCGTCGCACGCTTTCAGAACGATGGCTATATGCGGCAGAGCGATGAATTTCCCGGTAATTCCTGGATCATCTGCACGCTTTGGCTTGCGGAATATTATCTCGCGATAGCCAAGAATGTCGGCGACCTTGAGCCCGCCCACTCGCTGCTCGAGTGGGTCACGAAGAATGCCTTCCCGTCGGGCGTTCTTGCGGAACAGATCGACCCGAGCAACGGCGACCCGCTCTCGGTCTCGCCGCTCACCTGGTCGCATTCGTCATTCGTCTCGACGGTTCTGAGCTATCTGCGTCGTTACAACGAACTTACAAACGAGAACCATAAGAGCGCATCAAGCGTCCCGCTGCTGTAAAATAGAAATAGTGAGAAAAGCCAAGATACTTGCAACGCTCGGCCCTGCATCCGAAAGCCGAGAGATACTTGAATCAATGATCGCGGGCGGCCTCAACGCCGTCCGCATCAATATGTCACACGGAAATTACGACGAGCACGCGGCCCGCATCAAGACGGCCCGTGAGGCCGCGGCGTCCCTCGGCGTCCCGATCTCGATCCTCGCGGACCTCTCCGGGCCGAAGATCCGCACGCGTTCCCTAAAAGACGGCAAGCCTGTCGAACTAGTCAAAGGCAATAAGTTCGTGCTCACGACTCGCGAGGTCGAGGGTTCGGACCAAGAGGTCTCGACGAATTTTTCCGAGCTGCCAAAGGCGGTCGAACCCGGAGCACGCATCCTGATCGACGACGGAGCTATCGAACTCGTCGTTGATTCCGAAACGGAGACCGACGTCATCACGACGGTCGTCGTTGGCGGTACGCTGAAGGAGCGAAAAGGCATCAATCTGCCGAATACGCCGCTTCCGATACCTTCGATGACCGAGAAGGATCACAACGACCTCGAATGGGCAATGTCGCAGAATGTCGATTACATCGCGCTCTCGTTCGTGCGGACCGCTGACGATTGTATCCAGGCAAAAAACAGGATCAAGGCTCTGAACAAACGCACCATCGGGCGGCCGCTACTCGTTGCAAAGATCGAGAAGGCCGAGGCGATCGCAAACCTCGCCGAAATTATCGAAGCGGCCGACGCCGTGATGGTCGCGCGAGGCGATCTCGGTGTAGAGACAAGCGTCGAGCTGGTTCCCGTCTATCAAAAACGCATTATCGAACTCGCGGTAATGCATGACAAACTTGTGATCACTGCGACCCAGATGCTCCAGTCGATGATCGACAATCCTTTCCCGACGCGTGCGGAAGCTTCAGATGTTGCGAATGCCGTATGGGACGGTACCGATGCCGTGATGCTATCGGCAGAGACCGCGACCGGCAGTCATCCTGTTGAAGCCGTCAAGATGATGGCGAAGATCATCGATTCCGCTGAGACGATCAAACCAGAACAGCTCAAACGGCCCGTAAAATTCGCACAGCCGCCGAGCGGACGCACAAGCCAGGCGCTCTGCAAGGCAGCGGCATATGCTGCCAAAGAGATCGAGACCGAAAAGGTCGCTGTTTTTACGGAATCCGGGCTTATGGCCCGGCGTTTATCGTCCGTGCGTTCCGGCCTGCAGACGTTCGCTCTTACGACGTCTAACGATGCGTATAGCCAACTCGCGCTCGTTTGGGGCGTAAGGCCTTTTGTTCATGACAGTGCAGATTCTACCGGTAAAATGCTGAAGGTCGGCGAGAGAACGCTTATCGAATTGAAGGTCGTGACCAAGGGCGAGACGCTGATAATGATGGCGGGCCGCCTCTCTGGCCTCGGCCTTTCGAGCTCAGTGATCGTCTGGACCATCGGCGAAGAAATGGCAAGACGGTGAGTACCAAAGACGGCTATTCGTCAGTCTCCAAATTTGCAGGCCGCAGCAAACGCTCGAACCTGAGAACGTGAAGTATGTAAACCTTCTGGCCGCGGATCTGATAGAAGATCCTGCACGGAGGCTCGACCAGCTGCCGATTCTGTGATGCTTCAAGCTCCGGGATCTGACTCCCGAGACGTGGGAACCGTGCCAGCCGTGCGACATGCCGCTCGACTCTTCTAACGAGCGTCCGGGCCGCTTCGAGGTTATCAATGGCGATGTACTCTGCGATCTCCAGAAGGTCACGCATCGCGGGAGCGGTCCAAATTACTTCAGCCATTTGGCCATTCTCTTTTTGAACTGTTCATGGGTCAGAATATCACCCTCAGCGATCGCCCTTTCGCCGCGCGCAATTCCCTCTAGCACCTTGATGCGACGCCTTTCGCTCTCATACGTCTCGGCATCAACAAGGTAAGCGCTCGGCAGTCCGTGTTTTGTAATAAGGATCGGCACCTTTTCCCTCTCGACCTCGTCGAGAAGCTCGGTCGCCTTTCGTTTCAGTGTTGTAACAAGTTCGGCTCGCATAAAGTGATACTAAAGTATCACTTCGCTTATTGCAAACTTTTTATTCCGCGTTCAGAACTTCGGCGATCTTCTCTTTGCTGATACCGGTGCCCTGGCGTTTATGGTATTCGGCGAGTGAGACCTGACGGTCGCGCCATGCATCGAGATGACCGACCTGATGGACGCACTGGATGGTGCAATTGGGTGCGCAGCCTTTTTCGGTGTGATATTCGCGGTGCATATCGGCGGCCGTGTATTCGAGCAGCGGGATCCCGGGCGTTCCACGCTGCTGCGAGCAATAGCTAACGATACCGCCTTCATCAACGTACAGATATCGCGCTCCCGCCCGGCAACGCCACTCGTACGAGCCGCCATCAACAAGCGCATCCTGGAACCAATTCCAGCGTGCGTACGAACGCGTGCCCTTTGCCTTGATCTCTTTATAGACCTCTTTTTCACGCGGCGTCAGGCCTTTCAACATTCCGTCGCCGTCGTGTATTACGCCGACCGTCGATGAGAATCCGAGTTCGCGTGCGCGATTAGCGATCTGCAGTGCTTCTTCAGGATTCGCAACGCCGCCGCCTACAACAGAATTGATATTAACCTTGAATTTCGCGTATTTGCTCAGGTTCACGAGCTTCGCGTCGAGCACCTTGAGACTCTTCTTTGAAACATCGTCGGGCGTTACGTTATCGATCGAGATCTGCAGGTAATCGAGGCCAGCCTCGTTAAGCTTCTTGATCTTCTCGGGCTGGAAATAATAACCGTTCGAGATCAGGCCCGCGATCATTCCGTGATGGCGTATGCGCTCGATGATCTGATAGATCTCAGGGTGCATCATCGGTTCGCCGCCCGAGATCGTAATGACCGACGAGCCGAATTCTGCAAGTTTGTCGATACGTTCGAGCATCGTGTCGATCGGGACCGGATCGCTCGTCTTGTCGTATTCGTTGCAGTATGTGCAGGCAAGATTACACCGCCGCATCGGCACGATGTGCACGAGAACGGGATGTTTTGTGGACGCAAATGCCCTAACGGTGTGCTTTACACCGCGTAGAAATCTGCTCATTGAACTCGCCTTTGGCATCTTAAAAAAACGTTCCCGCTGAACTTTTGATTATAGATTCTGGCAATATCGACTTCAAATCAGATATCAAAAAGCCCCGAACCAAAGATCCCGGTTTCGGGGCTGCTTGAACCTATTTGTTGGAAGTCTAGGCCTAGCCTTCGATGACCTTCGCACCCCTTGTGTCGAGCCTAAACACATCAGCCTTGATCGTCGGGTTCTTCTTTATGTCCGTGAGCAGGATAACGTTCGTGTCGTTGTTCAGCTCCGTAACACGTGCCTGCCGCGGCATACCGTCCTTATCGACCCAAAGCTCGGCCGACTTATAGCTGGCCTTCCCCTTCGGGGTCATAAACAAATGCCACGTCGGGATGCCGCCGGAAATATCTTCCTGTCCCATGTACTTGATGTCGTAATTGTCCATCAGTTCGCGTCGGGACATACTCACAAAACGCAGGGCATTGCCGGTCTTTTCAGAGGATTTTGCCGAATCGCTCGAACCTTGTATCACCTGATTGATCTCGGGTCGATAGATCTGGTACTTCTTGTCGATCACGACGATCTTTTCGTTCGGCTTATCCCAATCGAGACGAAGGTACATAGCGTGCTTCTTTGATTTCGGCAAAAAGCTGACGCTGCCCGTTTTCGTATCAGTTTCGCCCAGGACCGCCTGCGTCGAATCCATTTTGACCCTTGCCGTCAGCGAGGTGAGGGACTTATAGTTCCCGTCCATACGGTCGAGGATCTCTTGTTTGACACCTTGCGCACTCGCAAAACCTGCGGCCGACAGGACGATGCCGGCTGCAAATGCAGCAGGAAGCAACGTTTTTCTTAAAATTGAGAACTTCATAAATTTCGATCTATTTTGCGGGGAGAAGCGATATTAGTCGGGAGATTGGACGGTCGCAGCCGGTCGATCGGTTGCACGTCTATTTGGCGAATACCATTCCTGCGGTGTCAAAAAGATGAACGCGATGATCAGCAGACACAGCACGTCATACTGCCACGTAACACGCGAAAAATCCCATAAGATCCACCGTTTCATACGCTTCTAACCTACCACGAGACCGTCGCGCATACGAATCGTCCGTGAACACACCGCGGCCGCCTCCGGGTTATGTGTGATCATCACGATCGTCTGCCCGAGCTTTTCGTTAAGGTCGCGGAACATGCTCAGCACGACCTCAGAATTCTCCGTATCGAGATTGCCCGTCGGCTCGTCCGCGAGAATGATCGCCGGATTGTTCACAACGGCACGAGCAAGCGCGACACGCTGCTGTTCGCCGCCCGAAAGCTCAAGCGGCTTATGATGCATCTTCTCTTCGAGTTTTAAGAGAGCAAGGACCTCGCGTCGGCGCTCGGCGCTTTCGCCGTTGCCCGCGTGGATCTTCTCAGCGAGTTTCAGATTACCGTCCGCCGTAAGCGTCGGGAATAGATTGAACCGCTGGAAAACGAACCCGATCTTGCGGCGTCGAATATCCGTGCGTTCTGCATCGCTCACCCTTGCGAGGTCTTCGCCGTCAATGATGATGCTGCCGCTGGTCGGGCTCAATAGTCCACCGAGCAGGTGTAGCAGCGTTGATTTCCCGCAACCGCTCGGTCCCATGATCGCGACGAATTCACCGCGTTCAATATCGATCGACACGCCTCGAAGCGCAAGCACATCTACTTTGCCGACGTTGTAAGCCTTTGTCAGGTCTTTTGTTGAAACAATGGGAGGCATTTAGTTTAAGCGAACTGCCGAATTCGGCAACGGGGTCGAACTCGGACTTGCCGGCGCTTGGTGCGCGGTCAGCTCGGCGAGCTTTTTGTCAAGATCGAGTTCCTCAAGGCCCCACGAATTCTCAAGCAGGAATGCCCGGTCGGGATAGGTCTTGCCGATCGTTACATCTTCCGGCGACTGATACTTCAGCCGCATCGAATAATGTTCTTTCGGCCGGGTTACAATGATCTCAAGCGGCAGATTGTTATACTCGCCTGTGTTGGTCAGATTGCCCTGCAGGCCGTAAACAATATCGGACTCGATCTCCGCATTCTTGTCGAAGATCTGGAGCCTTGCAAGGCGCATTCCACCGACGCGGTCGAACCAAAATCTGCGTGTGACCTGCGGTGCTCCGTCAGCACCGGTCTTCACCTCGTCAAGCAGATAATAAGGCCGAATTACGTTCCGCAACGGCGACTTTTTCTGTTGTGTAGTGTCCTCTTCCGGCTGATAGGTCGTGCTAAGAACGTACGAATGCTTGTCATCGGTCGGGCCAACGAGCATCGCGTCCGTAAAATGCTGCGGCCGCAAATTCGCGAGTGCGTTCACGCTCGCCTTTACTTCCTTTCCGCCCTTGATCTCGTACTCGTCGAACCGTTTTTGAAGACGCGAATAGTCCGCGGCGTTCGTTCCCTTTATGAATTTCTTGAGCTTTCCAGAACCGTCGTCCTTCAAGATCGCGACCCGAAAACTCGTTCCATCGGACGTAAGCTGAGCAACGTCGCTGTGGAGAACCGGCACCTGCACCTTCATAAAGATCTTCGCAGGCCGCTGAACGACGATCTCGCCGTCTGCCGACCGATAGACCTCTTTATTGCCGAACTCCGCAAAGCTGTTGTCCTCGAACTTGAGATACATCCTCGCCCGCAGTGACCCGACACGAGCGAAACGGTTGACCTCGTTGAGCATTTCCGCGCGCGTCGAATCCTCGGCCTTCAAAAGCCGTGGTGTATCGCTTGATTGTTTTACTCTGAGGCAGCCCGAAAGAAGCACCGAGGCCGAAAGTAACAACAATATCCCACTCTTCCTGAGCGATGAACGCACAAATTCCATTCCTATCTGATGACGACTTTCCGATGTCTGGTTGCGTAAGAAACCACGCGCAGGACAGCAAAAAACCGAACCGCCAAACCGACAATATTACCACCTTTGCCAGGCCGATTCCTAATTTGCAGCCGGCATCTAAAGACAAGAAAACGCGTCCCCGTTAAAGAGACGCGTCCTGTTTCGGTGACCGAAATGAATCTTTCTAGTGGCCGAAAAAGCCCGTACCGCGGGTCAGGTAATCCTGCATCGTGTAAGCGAACATGATCGTAAGCCAGAAGAATGCACCGACCGCCGACATCCATACAAGCCGCGGGCTCCAGCGAACGTGCATAAAGAAAAGGCCGACAAAGGTCATTTTCGTAAACGCGATGGCAAGAGCGACCAACGTATTTGCTCCTGCAAAGATCCAGTCAAGATCCATTAGCGCAACGTAGTACGTCAGGATCGTGCCGACAACGAGCAGAAGAAAGACGCCAAGATATCCCGGAATACCGATGTGCTCGTTCGGAACCTCAACATGAGGATTGTGGTGTTCGGTAGTTTGTTCAGCCATTTATCAGAGCCCCAAATGTACATAATGCCGCCCAAGCAGGTACAAGAGCGGGAAAAGAAAGATCCAGACGATGTCCACAAAGTGCCAATACAAGCCGGACATTTCGACTGGACTAAAGTATTCAGCCGAAAACGTCCCCTTGAATGCCATCCAGAGGAGCCAAGCCATTACGCCGAGTCCAATGATCATGTGCAGCGCGTGAAGGCCCGTCATCACAAAATAAATGTAAAAGAAGATACGGACCTTGTCGCGGAATTTATCCTTGTCGAGGACAAGCGAACCCGGCGACGTGGAATACGTTAGCTGCTCATTGTATGTGAGGTAATGCCCCGAAGGTTCCGCCCTCTGCTTGTCCATCATGTGCTGGACGAGTTCGTATTCGTGCCACTGAAACTCTCCGTACGGATTCACATAAGGCTCGGCTCCGGGCTTTGCCTCCGACGCAGAGACCGTGGTCTCGCCCGGCAGAACAAGGCCGACATGCTCGGTAGTAGCAGCATTCGCTTTTACCTTCCGGTTCAATCCGGCCATCGGGACAAGGCCGTGGTTATACTTGTCCGTATATTCGTACGCCTTGATACCAAGGAACGTCAAACCGAACAGCATCGTGACCACAATGAGCCCGACCTGCATGTTCCGATTGCCCTTCTGGGCGTAATACACGGTGAGAGCCATCGTAAGACTGCTGACGATGAGGACGAGCGTATTGGCACCGCCGAGGAACGCATCTAGGTGGTTACTGCCCGAGGCGAACGCGAGCGGATACTTTGAGCGCATGACCAGATAGGCCGTAAAAAGCCCGCCGAAGAACATGATCTCCTGAGCAAGGAAAAGCCACATCCCGAGCGAGACGCTTTCCTCTTGCTGCCCCATGTCACCGAACTGGTGCTGAAGCCCTGGCTCGTGATAGACGAATTTGTCCGAATGTGAATGTGCAGACATCTTTATCGATTAATAGTCAGCTAAACTAATTCCCTTTCCCGCGTCATACAGCGGATCATGCAGTTAAAGCAGCAGCCTCACGCTTTGCAGCTTCCAGATCAAGCCCGCTTTCGTCACCAAAGTCATAGACCTCCCAGGTAACGACCGGCGGCGTGTCAAAATTCTCGGTCGGCGGCGGCGAGCTCGTTCTCCATTCAAGCCCGGGCAGCAGCCATGGATTGGCCGGTGCCGGCTTGCCCTTGATGAGCGAATGAATGAAGTAGAACAGCGGCATCGTCAGCCCAACGCCGAGCACAGACGCACCTGCCGTTGAGAAGATATTCAACACCTGCAGCTCCGGCGGATACGCAGCATATCGCCGAGGCATACCAAGGTAGCCCAGGATCAATTGCGGGAAGAACGTAAGGTTGAACCCAACAAAGATGAGCATTGCGGCGACGCGGCCCCAGAACTCCGAGTACATCTTGCCCGTGATCTTCGGCCACCAGTAATGGAGTCCACCGAGGTAGGCGATCACTTGGCCGCCGACCATCACATAGTGGAAGTGGCCGATGACGAAATAAGTATCTGTAAGGTGAACATTCAGACCCAGAGCGCCGAGATAAAGTCCGGTAAACCCGCCGATCAAAAACAGGCCCATGAATGCGAGCCCATAGAGCATCGGTGTTTCGAATGAAATACTTCCCTGATATAGCGTCGCAGTCCAGTTGAACATCTTGATCGCCGACGGAATGGCGACCACCATCGTCAGGAATGAGAACACTAGGCTCGCGTACATCGACTGGCCGCTCACGAACATATGGTGTCCCCAAACAAGGAACCCAAAGACAGCTAGTCCAATGCTGGAGAACGCAACGAACTCGTAACCAAAGATCCTCTTCCTCGCAAAATTTGCGATCAGTTCGCTGACAATTCCCATACCCGGGAGCACCATGATGTACACTGCCGGATGGGAATAGAACCAGAACATATGCTGGAAAAGGATCGGATCGCCGCCAAGTGCGGGGTCAAAGATGCCGACGTGGGCTACACGCTCGATCGCAACGAGCAGCAGCGTGATCGCAACGACCGGCGTTCCGAGCACGAAGATCAGGCTGACCGCGTAGTGGGCCCAAACGAAAAGTGGAAGCCGGAACCAGGTCATGCCGGGAGCACGCATCGTGTGGATCGTGACAAGGAAGTTGACGCCCGTCAGGATCGATGAGAATCCGTTGATAAAGATCCCGACCCCGACGGCGAGCACATAAGTGTTCGAGAATGTCGTCGAGTACGGCGTATAGAACGTCCAGCCCGTGTCAACACCGCCTTGCATCAACGCCCATAGCGTGATCGCGCCGCCAACCCAGTAAACATAAAGGCTCAGCAGATTGATCCTTGGCAAGGCAAGGTCCTTCGCGCCGATCATGATCGGTATAAGGAAGTTCCCCAGGACAGCCGGAATGGATGGTATCAGGAAGAAAAAGACCATCAAGATACCGTGCTGGGTAAACACCTTGTTGTACGTCCCCGTCTCGAAAAGATCGCTCGCCGGTGTGAGAAGCTCTAGCCGGATCGCGGCGGCATACAGCCCGCCCATAAGGAAGAAAGCCGAGACCGAGATCAAATACATGATCGCGATCCGTTTATGATCCTTAGTCAGCAGCCACGACTTAAGCGTCGAACCGTTGTTCAGGTAATTCAGCTTGGCAGTGCCATAGCTTCCTGCTTCGATTGCTCCTACCGTTTCCATAATATTTCCCTATCTAGATCTACCTTGCTTGCTTATTTGGCTGCCTTATTTGCTGCCGGAGTCTTTTCTTCCGGCTTCTTTTCCGCCGGAGCTTTTTCGTCCGGTTTCTTTGTTGCCGGAGCAGCGGCCGCATTCGGGCTCAAGCTCTTAATGTAAGCAACAAGTCCATTCAGCTGCTCTTCCGTAACCTGCCCCTTGAAGGTCGGCATGATCGGCTGGTAACCCTCGACGACTTGCGACGCCGGATTCAAGATCGAGTTGCGAATATAATCCTCATCTGCAACAACTGTTCCCCCGCCGACCAGGTGAACCTCCGTATTGAACAAACCTTCGAGTTTAGCGCCTCGCTGCTGAGGGCCGCCGGCGTGGCAAGAGGCACATCCAAGTTTATTCTCAAAAAGGTCCTTGCCGACCTGCACCGGCGTTTCGCCGCCAGCATTTCCGCTGAGCCAATTATCAAAGTCGCCAGGCTCCATAACATAGACGGTCCCGATCATTCCCGAGTGATTAAGACCACAATATTCAGCACAGAATAGATGATATTTCCCTGGCTTCGTCGCATTGAACCAAACGTACGTATAGCGTCCGGGAACGGCATCTGCTTTTGTTCGAAACGCGGGAACATAAAAACTGTGGATCACATCCTCGGTCGTCATCACGAGCTTCACGTTTCGCCCAACCGGAATATGAAGGTCGTTGATCTCGCGCTGGCCTGTCTGATGTTGGAATTTCCACATCCATTGCTTGCCAACGGCGTAGATCTCCATCGCGTCATCAGGCGGCGTATACTGCCCGAAGTACACGATCGCACCGGTGATAAAGACGCTCATCGAGACAAAGAACGGGATCACCGACCAAAGCGTCTCGAGCACCATTGAGCCGTGGATCTCCCTGGGCACTGCATATTTTTCACGTTCGCGATACCTGATCGAGAAATAAAATATCGCGACAATGATCGGCACAGAGAAGACGAGGCTGACCAAGATCAGATAGCCGTACAGCGCATCGACTTGCCAAGCAAATGTCGATGCCTGTTCGGGAAACAGCTGTACGAAAGATGAGTCCTGCATAATTCGATTCGGACAAAGCCGCGGGCGTCAGTATCGCCTGCTTGCCCGTCCCACTAAACAGCGGTTGTGTCGGGTCCGCCAAACCCTTCTTCGTCGGCTCTTCGCTTCTTGCCGCGCTTGTAAAAAACGAAAGCCATCACACCAAAGAACGCAAGCGTTATGACACCTGCGACCCTTAGCGTCCGCATTATCGCGAGGCCGTATTTTCCGGTTGCCGGATCGTAATGATAGCAATATAGCAGCAGCTGCTGCGCGACTCCGCCGATCTTATTCTGTGACGAATCCATCAGCCCGAACTTAAGATCCTTCGGAGAGTAATCGATCCCATACATGTACCGCGAAAGTTTACCTTCGGGCGTGGTGATCATGATCCCTCCGACGTGGGCGAACTGCTGACTCTTGTCGTCCCAGTAGTAATGGAACCCGGCAGCATTGGCAACCTGATCGATCGATTCCTGCGTTCCTGTCAAAAAGTGGAGCCCATCGGCGGCACCGGCCTTCGCAAGACGCTCGACGTAAGAAGCCTTTTTATTCTTGGCAAGATCGGCCTTGTTATTTTCGCTGGCGTCAAAACTGATCGCGACAATGTCGTAATCCTTTCCCGGTTCAAGGGCGATACCCTTTAGCGAACCCGTTAGCCCGTTCAGCACCTGATTGCAAAGCATCGGGCACTCGTAATATACAAGAGCGAGGATCACGGGCCGGTTCTTATTAAAGTAATCGCCAAGCCGGACCTCCTGGCCGTCCTCATTCTTAAAAACAGTATCAAGCGGAAGCTGATCACCGAGCTTTTGATCGATCCCGACCTTCTTGAGTGCTGCCGGCATTCCGTTGCTCTCGGACGCTGCCGGATCGTACGTTCGAGGTGAATATAATGGCGAACTGTAATGCTCTACCTTCTGAGCGCTCGCAGACACGACGGCTCCCGCCGCCAAAACTGCAACAGCGACTATCGTTATTATCGTGTCTTTAACTTTCATTTCTAACTTCTTACCCTACGGAACTGCTATCTCCGTATCTCTGACTCCATGCGGCCCGCGCTGGATTCCGAGTAGAATCGACGCGAATCGTCATAGAGATTTTTCGCTGCATCATCCGACCGAGCCTTTACGCCGGCGGCGAGCAGACGTTTTTTCGCTTCCTCGATGGGAAGCATAATTACGGCCCCGGTCTTCGGGTCTTTCTCGCCGTTCTTCTCCATCGAATCCCACTGCTTCTTTAATTCTAAATACTCAGCGGCAGGCTGCGTCAACTCAAGATTGACAAAGCCGTTCGGCCCTTCGACACCAAAACCGGGTGCGGACTGGAGTCTTGGCCCGTCAGGCAGCCGTTCTCTTTCAGAAAGTGCCATCGGATTGGCCGGTCCTTGCGTTGCCCGTCGGTAATCGCCCATTTGGCCCAGGAAGAACCACATCAGGACCGAGACCAATACAATAAGAACGGAGAGGCAGCCGACGAACCACACGATCCCGCGAAGTTGAACTTCGTTCTCTTCGTACGCCTTATCGAAATCGGCCGGCGTCATAACCTTTTTCTTGCTTGCCATAAGAACCTCTAAGTTTAACGGCTAATGGCCGTGGCCAAACTCGATAGCTTCCTCCAGGTAAGGATCGTTGATCGGCACAAGCGGCTTCTTCGCAAGCTGCCCGAAGAACCACCAGAGCCAAAGGCCGCCGATCGCGATCGGAGCCGCGAGATCCAGCCAGCTTACATAGAACGCACCTGCCTCGAGGCCCAGCGAATTGATACGGGCCGACGGGCCGATCTGCCAGAACATGTCAACGATGCGCATCACGAGAACGAAGATCGCGATGCCCGCAAGCCATTTTGCGTGGCGTTTGAAATCCTGCTGCAAAAGAACGAGGAACGGGAACGCAAAATGGAGGAAGATCAGCGAAGCACCTATCCAGCCCCAGCCGCCCTTGATCCTCGGGATGTAGTAGGCGGTCTCTTCAGGGATATTGCCCGACCAAACGACGAGGTACTGGGCGAAGCTGAAGTATGCCCAAACCATAACCAAAGCCAGAATGAGCTTCCCAAGATCGTGAAAATGCCTCTTTCCAAGGACCTTTTTCATCGGCTCGTGATCGATCAAACATGCAAGGATCGCGACCATGAAGCACAAACAGCTCAATCCCCAACCTACCACATAAAGCAGGCCCCATATAGTCGAGAACCAATGCGGATCAAGTGAAAGCACCCAATCGACGGTCGCAAACGTTACGACGAGGCAATAGATGACCAGCGTCGGCCCCGAGAATCGTGACATCTTTTCGAGCCATTTTGCCGAATCGTCGAACGATGTGGATGCATCCTGATTATCCGACCATTTGTTGAGTAGCAGCGCCATGACAAGGAAGATCCCGAGGAAGATAAAACCGCGCAGTATCCATGCCCACGGCGTCATAAAGATGCCGCGTTGTGCCATCACCGGATCGGTCGGCGGAAGATGCGTCCACTCATAGACGCTATGCGTAGCAACGCCTACCGCGATCGGGATAAAGAACAATATCAGCAGCGGCAGCGTCCGTGTTCCGGCCTCGAGCGGCCGGCGAATCACGATCCCCCACGCGCCGCCCGTCAAATACTGGAGCATCAGCAGCCCAAGCGAACCGACGGCGATCCCGCCCCAAAAGATAAATCCGAGGATCCAAGACCTCAGGCCCTGTTCGACATTGAAGTACGTCCCGATCCCCCAAGCAATCAACGCAATAGCGCCGATCCCTAAAGAGACGGTGCCCCAATGACCTAAAGATTGCGGGGCTCGGTAATTTTGAGCTTCGGCCATTATTTCGCGCCTCCTTTTGTAGTCGCGGCGTTAGCGGCCGGTGCCGTAGGCTTCGCAGCATTGGCTGGCGATGCCGTATTTGAGTTAGCAGATGAAGTCATTTGCAAATTCGCGTCGGGATTGCGGCTCAACTGCAAGGTGCGGATGTACGCAACGATCGCCCAGCGATCTGCCGCCTGCACCTGATAGCCGTAAGAATTCATTTTGCCCCAACCGTTCGTGATCACGTCGAAGAAGTGGCCGACAGGTGCATTCCTCAGACGATCGTCATGAAACGTGGGCGGTTTGGGAAATCCGCGTCGGACAACCATTCCGTCGCCCTCACCGAACTGGCCGTGGCAAACAATGCAGTAGATCTTATACCGCTCTTCACCGCGATCGATCAGTTCCTTTGTAACCGGAAGTGGAAATTCCGTAACAGCGTTCGGGAAGCTCGCAACCACGGTGTTGCCGTTCGCGTCCGTGGAGGTTGCGGCCTGAGCATTCGGGTCTGGATTGTCGATCTTTCCGGTATAGAAGGCCTTGTTCTCTTCAAGGTGGCCGCGTGCAACGGTTCCTTCGGGATAGTCTCTCGACGATCGGCCGTCTGAAAAGAAATCACTCTTTTCGTAAGCGTCGTATCGCGGCTGGTCCTGCATATCGGAGCGGACGCCGCAGGCTTCCGTAAGCAGAAGGCCGCAGACCGCGGTCAATATAAGAGCGGCTCGCAATGCGATGCGTCTTTCGTTTCGTTTATTCAGGGACATCGAAGACCTCCTGAGGCGAAAGACTTTCCATAAAGGTTCGGACCTTCTCGTAATCATAAAGCGGATCGCGCGATTCGATCAGCAGGAAGAACTTTTCTCTCGACGCCAAAGCAAATCGCGGAATGTTAAATACCGGGTGATAGGGCGACGGCAAACCGTTCAGGAAAAGCATCCCGAACACTGCCGTGAAAGCTGCAAAAAGGATCGTCAGCTCGAACATCGGCGGAATGAACGCCGGAAGGCTGAAATGGCCGCGGCCGCCTACGATGATCGGATAATCGACGACGTGAACGAAATACACCAGGCCAAGAGCACTCAAAAGGCCCGTGATCCCACCCGTCAGGATCAGATACGGCAGCACACTGCGCTTAATGCCGAGAGCCTCATCAATGTCGTGTATCGGAAACGGCGAAAAGCCATCCGTTTTTGTATATCCGGCATCACGGACCTTGACCGCCGCATCGACCAGCTGGGTCGGCGTGTCAAATTCCGCCATTATTCCGTAGATATTCTCGCTCATACTCAAAAATATAGTCCGTTGTTAAGCCAACTCTTCCGGGCAACTCCCTCTTATCTGTTCGGCGGATCCGTCTTATCGTACGTGTACTCGATCTCAAGCACGTTCTCGTCAAAATCCTGCGGACGTCCGTGGACATTGGCCTGCGGCAGCAGCGTCCTCACCTCGAAGATCGAGATGATGGGCAGGAATCTTATGAACAAGAAGAACAGGCAGAGGAAGAAACCGAGCGTACCGATGAACATCGACCAATCCCAGATCGTGGGCGAATACATCGCCCAGGACGAAGGCAGAAAGTCTCTCTGGATACTCGTTACGATAATAACGAAACGCTCCAACCACATTCCGATGCTGACGATGATCGAAATGATGAAGAGCCAGAATTCGCTCTCGCGGAATCGCTTGAACCAAAGGAACTGCGGCGAAATGACGTTGCAGAACATCAGCATCCAGTAGAACGCCCAGTACGGGCCTTCCCAGATGCGGTTCTTGATCATGAACCACTCGTACTGCGAACCGCTATACCAGCCGAAGAACGCTTCCATCACGTAGGAGTAGCCAACGATCAATCCGGTCGCGAGCATCACTTTCCCCATCAGGATCAAGTGGGTCTTCGTGACGAAATCCTTCATCCCGTAAAGGTGCCTGAGCGGTATCGCCAATAGCAGCACCATTGCGAAACCGGCGTAGATAGCACCGGCCACAAAGTACGGTGGGAAGAACGTTGCGTGCCAACCCGGGATCTGCGAGACCGAGAAGTCAAGCGAAACGACAGAGTGCACAGAAAGCACGAGCGGCGTCGAGATACCGGCAAGGATCAGGTAGGCAAGTTCGTACCGATGCCAGTGCCGTGCGCTTCCTCTCCAACCCCAGGAAAAGATCGCATAGATCTTCTTGAAGAACTTATTCTTCGCCCGATCACGCAGTGTCGCGAGGTCGGGGATCAGTCCGACGTACCAGAAGAGAAGCGAAACCGTCGCATACGTCGAAACGGCGAACACGTCCCACATCAGCGGGCTTCGGAACTGCGGCCAGATACCCATCGTGTTCGGATACGGGAACAGCCAATAGGCAAGCCACGGACGGCCCGTGTGGAACACCGGATACAACCCCGCGCAAGCGACCGCAAAGAGTGTCATCGCCTCGGCAAAGCGGTTGATCGACGTTCGCCACTTTTGGTTCAAAAGCAGCAAGATGGCCGAGATCAGGGTTCCAGCGTGGCCGATACCGATCCACCAAACGAAATTGATGATCGGGAACGCCCAGCCGACCGGCTGGTTCGTACCCCAGATACCGATACCCTTTGTCACGAGGTAAATGATCGTGACCATCAGGAGCTGCGCCACAAGGAACGCAATGCCGAAACCGATGAACCAATGGAACGGTGTGCGTTTTTTGAGCGTAAGATCGCCGATCCGGTCGCTGACGGTTCCGAAGTCATGATTGCCTTCGACCATCACCGGATGCAGCTGTCGTTCTTCTCTTGAATCCTGCATAGATCTCACGAGACTAGGATGAACTAGTGCGCGTCGCCTCCCGTTTTCTGCTCTTTCGCAGGTGTTTCGCTTGCCGGGAAGACCGGCGCCTTATAGTCAGGCATTTCGGTATTAAAATTCTTCACGCCCGCAAGGTACGTCGTCCGCGGCTGAGTATTCAGCTCGTTCAGAAGATTGTAGTTGCGATGATCCTGCTTCGTCTTAGCGACCGCGCTGTCCGGATCGTGCATGTCACCGAAAGTGATAGCGTTCGTCGGGCATACCGATTGGCAGGCTGTCATGACCTCGCCGTCGCGGATCGCACGGCCGTCCTTCTCAGATGCGATACGAGCGGCTGCGATCCTCTGCGTGCAGTAGTTGCATTTTTCCATCACACCGCGGCTGCGGATCGTAACCTCAGGATTTCGCATCAGCTTGTACTGCGGCGTATTCCAATCCTGATAGAGCATGAAGTTAAAGCGTCGAACCTTATACGGACAGTTGTTCGAGCAATAACGTGTGCCGACGCAGCGGTTGTACGTCATATCGTTCAGGCCCTCTGCACTGTGAGCAGTTGCGTGAACCGGGCAAACGACCTCGCACGGAGCCTGTTCGCATTGCTGGCAAAGCACCGGCTGGAAATGCGGCCCGTCCGGAGCATTTAGATCGTCGCCGCCATAGTACGCGTCGATCCTCATCCAATGCATCATGCGGTGGCGTCCGACCTGTTCCTTACCAACGACCGGAATGTTGTTCTCGGACTGGCACGCGATAACACACGCGTTGCAGCCCACGCACGAGTTCAGATCGACCGTCATCGCCCACTTATGGTTCTTGGCATAAGTGGCCTGGTGTTCCTCGTATGGGAACATCGACATATCGATCTCATTGTGCTGATGGCCGGCCTTGATCTCTTCCTCGAGATGGTTGTAATCCCACGAGCGGAGTAGGTCGCGGCCTTCCATATTGAAGTGCGTCTGTGTAGAGGAAACCTCTTCACGCGTCCCCAATGCCTTCAACGAGCCGAATCCCGCATCCATCGCATCCGAACGGCGAACGTTAAATACGTTATAGCCTATGTTCGAGCCGACGTTGCCCGCCCTGGTACGGCCGTAGCCCATGTGCAGCGTGATCGTATCATCCGGCTGTCCCGGCGTGATCCACATTGCGACCGGCTCTTTGATCTCGGCTCCCTGATAGGTGATCTGCACCTGATCGGAGAAGAGGTTGCCGCCCTTGGTATTGAAGAAAGTTACGCCTTCCGTCGCGCCTGCTTGCTCACGAACGTCGCGCGTCTGGTTAATGCCAAGCTTTTCAGCGGTCTTCGGGCTGATCAGACCCACGTTCGTCCACGTAACTTTGTTGAGCGGATTCGGAAGCTCCTGGAGCCAGCCATTGTTCGTGAATCTGCCGTCATAGACGCTCGGGTCGGGGCGGATCGAGATCTCAAGGTCGCCTGAGCCATTCACCGCCTGAGCGGGCTGCGATAGGAATGCCGCGTTCGCCGTAACCGTCTTGGCAGGAGCCGCAGTGTTCGGGATCACACCGTCGTGAACGGCCTTTCGCCAAATATCTTCAAACGTCTTACCGGCAGCCGGTGCGGCCGGGGCAGCCGCCGGTTTGGCCTCAGAGGTAGCACCCGGTTTCGCTTCGGGTGTCGTACGCGTCTTTGCCGCCGGAGCTGCAACGACCGATGTTTTCTCACCCGCATTTACGGTCGCTTCCGCAGGAGCGGCAGCCGGAGCCGCTTTCACTGCTGCCGCAGGAGTGATGCCGGTCTTTTCCCAATAGGCTTTGACGATATCAAGGTCCTTCTTGTCAAAATTCTCCTTGAAGAAGAGCTGGACCAACTCGTAAACGCTGTGCCCGTCATATATCGGCGAGATAAGGGGCTGAACGATACTTGCCGTACCGTCATATGCACGAACATCTCCCCAGGATTCGAGGTAATGCTTTGCGGGAACATGCCAATGGCAATATTCAGCAGTTTCGTCCCGATAAAGCCCTAGGTGAGCACGGAACGGGATCCTCTCCATTCTCGCGGCATCCAGCCTAACGTCGGCCGGCGTGTTGTACATCGGGTTGCCGTCGATAACGACGAGCATTTTCACCTTTCCGGCATCGATATCGGCAATAAGTTCGCGATATTGGTCAAGCTGCGCCTTCTCGCTGTTCGGGAAGAAAGGTTCTGCGTAAACGACCGTCTGCCCGACGTTGCCGAGCGTCGCGTTCATCAGGTGCGCAAGAGCGTGAACGGCTGCCGGCTGATTGTCTCCGACAACAACGAGCGAGCGGCCTTTCGCCGACTGCAGATCCTTGGCCATTGCCGCGATCCACGCCGCATTGTCCGTATATGTCGAGTTGACACCTGCAACTCCAACCGCCTTTGCCACCGCCTTTGCGGCTTCCACCATCTGGCTTGGCTTTATTGCGAGCCGGTGGTCTGCTTTTGCACCGGTGATGGTGATCGTGGTCTCAAGGACGTAGAGGCGATTGATCTCTTTCTTGTCTTCCGAGAAATGCCGTCCCTTTGCGAAATCGTTCGGATAGGCAACGTTAAAGCTCGAAAGGAAATCGTTATCGAGCGAGAGGATACGATCCGCCTTATCAAACTTGTAGATCGCCTGAGCGGCCGAACCGAACGCCGCCCGAGCCCCGTTCATAGCATTATCGCTATTGATCGGCTCGTATTGGACCAACTTGGCATTCGGAAGCTCGGCTTTGATGCCGTTGAATTGGTCGATGAGCGTCGGTGAGGTGATCGTTTCGGTAAGGAATCGGATCCCTGCCCCGCCGTCCGCACGATTATCCTCGATCCTTGCCCGAAGTTCCGTTGAGAACGCTTGCCATGTCTTTGGATTGCCGCGGTTTACGACCTCTTTAGAGCGGTCAGGATCGAACATCCCGAGCACTGATGCCTGTGCGAGAATGTCCGTGCGGCCGCGGCTGCCCGGATGGTCCGGATTCCCTTCCACCTTGATCGGGCGGCCGTCGTAAGACTTTGCAAGAAGGCCGACTGCCACGCCGCCTAGCGACATTGCCGTCGCAAAATAGTTCGATTTACCCGGCAGAAGCCCCATTTGGGAGTTCACGTACGGGACGATCTTCTCTGTCGGCTGAATAACGCAGCCCGTGAGACCCGCAAGAGCCAGGGAGGCTCCCATCACCTTGACAAAATTTCGCCGGCTGAGCGAATTGTCCCATTCTTCGATCTCGTGCGGATATTCACGGGAAACGAATTCTTTGAATTCCGGCGTATCGGCGTATTCCTCTAGGCTGCGCCAATATTCTTTTCCGTTCTGCGACAATATGCGGTCGCGGAGCAAAGCGAAATTTATTTTGCTGTCAGGACTGGGCATTTTTGCTTATTCCTTAAAACTTTCGAGGCCCTCAGGATCATCTCATCGGGCGAAAACCTAATTCTTATCTGTGGCAGGTCGAGCAGCTCGTAAGCATCTCTCGGCTGCGGATCTTGTAGTCCACCTTCAACTGATCCCGCTCAGCCTGATCGGTATCCTCAGGGCGGTACGACATATTGAAAACCTCAGACTTCGGCCGAATAAACTTCTCCGGCTCGCGGTGACACTGTATGCACCACTCCATCTGCAGCGTATTCTCTTCGTAAACGGTCGGCATCTTATCGACCGGTCCGTGACAGGTCGAGCAGCCTACGCCCTTTGCGATGTGAATGCTGTGGTTGAAATAGACGTATTCAGGAAGGTCGTGAACGCGATTCCATTGGATCGGCTTGTTGTCACGGAAGCTCGCTCGGATAGGTTCCAGATATGGAGCATCGGCCCAAAGCTGGCTGTGACAGTTCATACACGTTTGGGTCGAGGGCATACCGGCGGATGCCGTCGTCTCGACCGTTTGGTGGCAATAACGGCAATCGATACCGTCATCGCCCACGTGGTGCTTGTGAGAGAACTGCACTGGCTGTTGGATCTCGAGATATTGCCCCGTCAAGTAGGACGATCTCGCGAGCTGCGTCCAGGCGTAAAAACCCACGCCGGCCAGCAGAACAACAGACATCAGGCTGATCTTTGCAATGTTATTGGCGCTCTTTCTAAAGATCTGTGCCATCTTAAAACTCGTTCATCCTCGAAGCGTGGGTGTGAAATATCGCCCCGCTCAAGTGGAATTTTTCGCGACCAATCATTTGAGTAGTGGGCCACTCAATTTTTGACTGCGTTAGGTTAAATTAAATTGCGAGCCGTAAAGCTAGGACAAGTTTACTAAATCCCGTAGATTCCGCAAATTGCACACGGCTCAAAGTATGCCTTACGTACTCCGTAGTGTAAATGCGAGGTTAGATTAGTTTTTTGTGATAATCAAATCAATTCGATGAATTTATCGCGAAATTACACACCAACTAATCTCTTGTACTGATCGCTCCCCGCCCAATCGAGCGCTTCGGCAACGCGCCAGACCGGAAAAGGATGCGTCAAACCCGCATTCGTAACGTCCGCCCAGAACCTGTCGAGCGAGCTTGCATCGTAGTTTTTCTTGAACTCGCGGCCTTGTTCGAGGAATTCTTCGTAGTCGATCTTCGACGCAAATGTGCCGCCCGCAAGCTTCATCATCGTTCGGCCGATCACGCCCGCATCCTGGGTCACAAGCAATGCCGCGCGGTCGCAGGACAGCTCGGCCCTTCGTGCCCATGCGAGCAAAGCACTCGCGATGCCCATCGAAACGATAAGCTTGATGATCTCGGCACCTGGCAATAGGGCCGCAACCGATCTATTCAGAAGAAATTCCATCAATCTTGCGGCCGTCAGATAAAGCACGTGTTCGGCGTGGATATGCCCGACCTCGTGGGCGATCACCGCAAAGGTCTCTTCGTCGTTGAGGCGCTCGATGAGAGCCGAGTGCAGAACGATGATAGGCTTTTCGACTCCGCCGGTGAAGGCGTTCACGATCGGGTTTTGCTGTACGAATAGATCCGGCACTTCGACGCCAAGCGAAGCACAAACGGCTTCGAGCTTTGCGTGAAGGTCGGGACATTGCTTGGGCGTAACTTTAACCGCAGAGGCCGTGAACATTACGCGTATTGCAGATTCGCCCGTCCATGCGAGCAATTTCTTTAACGCGCTGTCCACGCCCGGGATCGCCTTGAGCGCGGCCATCGCCTTCGCATCCGCAGGGTGAATGTACTCGTTCTTGTCCAAATTCTCGAACGTCTTTCGTGGCGCGTCCGAGAGCGGCAGCTTGCATTTACCGCAGTTCGCATCGTGCGCCTTGTAGTCGGCCCGAACGGCATTCTTCTGCCCGCAATATCTACACTTCACCGAAAGGCGTGTCGCTAATGAATCTGATTCCGACGGCTCTGGCTTTTTCTTTGGCATAGGCTATTGCACCGATTCTAAGGGAAATCCCCGCGAACCGAAACTCAAAAAAACAGTTGCTTAAGGTTTTTTGGCTAATTTAGCCGCAATTTCGCGACCGTCTCGACGTGATGAGACTGCGGAAAGGGGTCGAACGCCTTGAGGTCATCGATCAC